>JBNKVS010000041.1:0-566604 GCA_050299315.1 Polyangiaceae bacterium | reverse complement strand
CGCGATCCACTGCATGAGCCAGCACCAGCCGGCTCTTTCGCGGTAATCGGTGGCCTCGGAACCACTCTAGGGAACGTTGAACGTCCAACGCTCAACGTTGAATTTTGAATGAGGTAGCGGCGCGCGTCATTGAGAGGCATAATGTTGCTGTCGGGCTTGGTTGCGCGGTGGGCACAAAAAAGCCCGCTCGGTGGAGCGGGCTTTGAAAGGAGGCTGTTGCGGGGCTTAGGCTTCGACTTTGAAGTCGAGGGCTTCGGGGTCGAAGTGCATGACGCCGACGCTGGTGGCGGGGCCGGTCATGCGGACCTGGAAGTCGTCGCTGATTTCGATGCCGATCTTGCCGCCGGGCATGTGGACGGTGATGTTGCGGTCACAGAGGCCGATGTAGTTGGCCACGGCTGCGGCGGCGCTGCTGCTGGAGCCGGAGGCGAGGGTGTAGCCAGCGCCGCGTTCCCAGATTTCGATCTGGATGTTGTTGCGGTCGAGTACCTTGAGGAACTGTACATTGGTGCGGTTGGGGAAGGCGGGGTGCACTTCGATGGCCGCGCCGTCTTTGCAGGCGAGTTCTTTGGATATGTGTGGAAGCGGGACGACGCAGTGCGGGTTGCCGATGTCAGCGACGTAGACGGTGTATTCGGTGCCGTTGATGGTGAGCTTTTCGCCGACTTCCTGGTCCGCGGCTTCGGGGCCGTCGACGGGGATGTGGTCGCGGCCGAAGCGGACTTCTCCCATGTCGACTTTGATGGATTCCGCTCCTTCGCTGATTTCGCAGGTGACGATGCCGCCGAGGGTATCGACGGTGAAGGGGTCGGTGCTGACGCGGTCGGTGTCGAAGAGGTAACGGGCGAAGATACGCAGGCCGTTGCCGCTTTTTTCGGCTTCGGAGCCGTCGGGGTTGATGATGCGCAGGCCGAAGCCGCCGTCGGCGCTTGGAAAGGGACCGAGCAAGATTCCGTCGCTGCCAATCCCGCAGTGCCGGTGGCAGATCGTGGGCGCATGTCGCCGGGCTCGTTCGGGGGATAGGATAGCCGGCTCCACGACGAGGTAGTCGTTGCCGAGGCCGTGGTATTTGGCGAAGCGCATGCGGGTCCTGGGCTGCAGTTTTCGTGTAAGGTAGGCGAATGCAATCCGGTGGTGCCACCCTGAGCCCAGTTCGCGGCGAAAAACTCGTCGCAATCCGACGCCGACGGCGGTTGGACGAAAGCGGGCGTCGTCCGGGGGCGACGCTCGGGAGGGGAGCGGAGCGGTGAGCGTGCGCGCTTTCCGCCGCCCGGGCCTGCGTACCTGGGTGGCCCTCGTTTGGGGGGCGGTGTTTTTCTTGGGAGCCGGCTGCCGGAGCCCCGCGACGCCCCCGGCGCCGGAGGCTCGGGCTGCCGCCGCGACGGCCACGAGCCCGGCCGCGGCCTCGGCCAAGCCCGAGCGCGCGGCGACCTCGACTCCCGACGGCCGTCTGGCCACCGGCGTGCACGGGGCCGTCACCAGCGCAGAGGCCAACGCCACGGACGTGGGGCTCGAAGTGATGAGGCGAGGCGGAAACGCCGTCGATGCGGCCGTTGCAGTCGGTTTCGCGCTCGGGGTCACCCATCCCTCGGCGGGCAACATCGGCGGGGGCGGATTCATGGTGCTGCGCTTGCCGGACGGCTCGTTCGAGGCCATCGACTACCGGGAGGAGGCTCCCTCTGCCGCCTCGGCCGACATGTACCTGGACGCCCAGGGCGAAGTAACCAACGAGAGCCGCTTCGGGCCGAAGGCGGCCGGGATCCCGGGGGTCGTGGCGGGGCTGTGGCGGGCGCACCAAAAGCACGGCAAGCTCCCCTGGGCGGAGCTCGTGCGGCCCGCCGTGCGGCTAGCGCGCGAAGGGTGGAAGCTGGACTCGTTCCACGCCGGGGACATGGGCTGGGTCACCCCCCGGATGCAGGAGTATCGCGACGGGCTGCCACCCGACCAACCGGCGCTGCGCGCCGCGCTGGACGCGACCCTTCGGACCTTTCGAAAGCCGGACGGCAGCGCCTACGCCGAGGGCGACGTGTGGAGGCAGCCCGAGCTCGCAAGCACGCTCGAGGCGATAGAAACGGGAGGTCGCGCGGCCTTCTACGAGGGGCCGCTCGCGGAGAGGATGGCCGGTGCCGTCCGGGCCATGGGGGGCATCTGGCAGGCGCGGGATCTCGCCGCGTACCGAGCCAAGGTACGGCCGGTGGTCAGTTTTCAGTACCACGGTCACGAGGTCGTCACCATGCCGCCGCCTTCGGCCGGCGGCGTGGTGCTTCGCCAGGTGTTGGCGGCGGCCGACACCTTGCACCTGGACAAGCTGGCGTGGGGGTCGGTAGAGCGCGTGCACCTGTACGTCGAGGCGCTGCGGCGTACCTACGCCGACCGCAACGAGCTCCTCGGCGATCCCGACTTCATCGAGATTCCCATGCAGCAGCTGCTCAACGTCGACTATATGGCGCAGCGCATGGCCGGGGTGGATCCCGACCGGGCCACCCCTTCCAGTGAGGTCGGCGCCGGCGTGCAATACAAGGAATCCGAGCAGACGACCCACTTCTCGGTCGTGGACGGGCAGGGGATGGCGGTCGCCAACACGTACACTCTGAACGGTGGGTTCGGGGCCAAGGTGCAGATCCCGGGGACGGGAGTCACGCTCAACAACGAGATGGACGATTTCACCACGAAGATCGGCGCCCCGAACATGTTCGGGTTGGTGCAGGGCCCGCAGAATGCGATCGCTCCCGGCAAGCGCATGCTCAGCAGCATGACCCCCACCATCGTGACCAAGGGCGGCCAGCTGCGGGCCGTGGTCGGTTCCCCGGGGGGCCCGACCATCAGCACCACCGTCGCCCAGATCGTTCTGCAGCTCATCGATCACGATCGCTCGCTCGAGGAGGCCGTGGCGGCTCCTCGGGTGCACCATCAGTGGTTGCCCGACATGATCTGGCACGAGAGCAAGCTGCCCGCAGAGCTGGTCGAGCAGCTCGAGGCGAAAGGGCACACCTTGCGCTCTCGGCACCGCATCGGACACGCCAACTGCATCGAGGTCGGGCCAGAAGGTGAGCTACGTGCAGTTGCGGACGTGGAGCGAGACGGGGGCAAGGCGGCGGCCTACTGATGCCGAGTGGAGTCGATCTCTTTCTGGTTCGGCATGGGCAGACCGAGTGGAACCGAGAGCACCGGTTGCAGGGGCAGATGGATAGCCCGCTCACGGAGCTCGGCTGCGCTCAGGCGGTGGCCGTGGGCAGGCGCCTCGCCGAGCGGCCGATCGCGCGCCTGGTCGCGAGCGACCTGGGGCGCACGCGTCGGACGGCCGAGCTCGTCGCCGGCGAGCTCGGCGTTTCGCCGGCGGGGATCGAATTCGATGCGGGGTGGCGAGAGCGCCACCTGGGCCGCTTCCAGGGGCGCTTCGTCGCCGAGCTCTCGGACGAGGACTTCTTGGAGTACCAGCAGTGCCGAACGGGCGATCCGGCCTTCGTGCCCCACGGCGGGGAGAGCCGTCGGCAGCTGCAGGAACGGGGGGTCGCCGCGATGCGGCGCGCCGCGGCGTCCGTCGGTGAGGGAAAAGCCGTGTTGGTGGTGGCGCACGGGGGGGTCATGTCCTCCGTCTTGCGGCATGTGCTGGGGGTGCCGATGGCGGCCCAGCGGGCTTTTTCCGTCAAAAACTGCGCGTTCAATCATCTGGTGATCCGCGAGGGCGCGTTCGAGGTCGCCACGATGGGGGACACGAGCCACCTGGGTGCGGATTCGCGGACGGCGGCCCTCGTCGACGCATGAGCGTCGGCCCGGGCCGCGGAAGCGGGCGTCCGGTCCATTCTGGTGCCGTCAGCCGGCCTGGAACGGGAAGGAGCCAGGCGCGGGCGGGTGAGCGGGCCCGCGAGCGCAGCGGCCAGCCCTCGCGGCGGGCCCGCGGACCCCCGGCGTCGGGGGTGGCCCCATCCGACCGAGATCGCTCGCACCGAGCTGGGATGTCTCGCGACCTGGTTCCGACGGTGTGCGGAGTCGTGTCTTTTCGTGTGGCTGGGCCCGGGTCGGGCTCGACGGGCGGCAAGTCTGCCCGCGCGCGCCCGGAGCCCATCCCCGTCGGAGATCCACCTCGCAGCCACCCCATCGGTCCTGCGGTCGTGAGAAGCCCGGGCTAGCCGAGCGGCTCGATGGCGGATCGTCGCTGTGGCGGTCCGGGGCGCCCCGATCGATGCGTCGCGGCGCTCTTTCGAGCGCTCCGTTGGCAGCGTGACCGCGGGCAGCTATGGTCGCGACATGAACAGGAAACACGTAGGTGCTGCGTTCGCTTTGCGACGCCGCGTCGGGGGTGCAATCGCGATTTCCGCCGTGGGAGCTGCGGTAGTGGCCACCATCGGCTGCGAAAAAGCCAAGGAGGACAGTCCGTCGAGTGAGGTGGCACAGGCCGTGGCCGCCGTGCAGCCGACCGTAAGCCCCGAGGAGGAGGCGAAGAAGGCCGAGCAGCGCAAGCAAGTCTCAGAGGGCCTGCAGAAGCTCGCCACCGAGGTGGCGGCCGAAAAGGAGCGCTGGACGGCCGAGCTCGTCGCGAGCACCAAGAAGCTGGTCGGCGAGAGCTACGATTCGCCCGGAGCGGCGATTTCCGCGGCGCTGGCGAGCCCCCATCGCTCGCCGGGCAACGCCGATCGCGACGCGTTCCGTCACCCGCTGCAGACGCTGCAGTTCCTCGGGCTCACGCCGACGAGCCGCGTGATCGAAATGGGGGCCGGCGGAGGCTGGTACACCGAGGTTTTGGCCCCGGTGGTGGCCAAGGGCGGCTCGCTGCGCGTCGGCGTTTTCGACGCGGATGGCCCGGACGACTCGTGGCGCACCGTGTACGGCACGCGGCAAAAGGAGTTCTTGGCGAAGAACGACGACCTATTCGGCAGCGTCAAGACGTTTCAAGTCGTCGAGCCCGACAAGATCGAGCTCGGCGAGCCGGGGAGCGCCGACCTCGTCTTGGCGATCCGCGAGATGCACAACTGGCAGCGCCGCGGGCAGCTGGAAGGGTACCTGGCGGCCATCGCCAAGGTCCTCGAGCCGGGCGGCACGTTCGGCGTCGTGCAGCACCGCGCGCCCGAAGGGGCGAAGGTCGAGGAATCTGCCGAGAAGGGCTACCTGCCGGAACAGTGGCTGATCGAAAAGGTCGAAGCCGCGGGCATGAAGCTTTCCGCCAAGAGCGAGATCAACGCCAACCCGAAGGATACGAAGGACTACGAGAAGGGCGTCTGGACGCTGCCCCCGAACTTTCGAGCAGGTGACGACAGCAAGGACAAGTACCAGGAGATCGGCGAGTCCGATCGCATGACCCTGCGCTTCACCAAGAGCTGAGCCGGACCGGGGAAGGGCTGCGGGCGGCTCGGCCGCGGGAGGGCCCCCGAAGAGGGGGCTCCGAGGCGGGGCCGCGCTGGTCGGGGCCGCAGGCCCCCCCCGAAGAGGGGGCTCCGCGGCGGGGCCGCGCTGGTCGGGGCCGCAGGCCCCCCGGAGGGCCGCGCCGACTACGAGGGTCGGGGCGGGGGTGAGCGGGCGACCGGCGCTCTCCCCGATTTTCGCATGGCTTCCGACCGGGAGCTTGTCCTCGCATCACGGGGGGACGCGCAGCGGGCCGTTTATCAACGGGGCGCCCAGGGCCGCCCGGCGCCGCCTCTCTCGCGAAGGTCGGCACGCGCCCTTCGCGACGACCCCGCCCTGCCGGCGACGGGGGCGGGCCCTCTCGACGGCTGGGCACGCTGCGTAGCCTCCCGGGGAGGGGCGGGGGCCGCTCGGCCCTTCGCGTTGCGGCGGCGCGCCGTGGGGCAGCGGCCGAGCCCCCCTGGGGAAGGCGGGGGGCGTTCAGCCCTTCGCGCTGCGGTACCGCGTGATCAGCGCGTTCGTGGAAGAGTCGTGCTTCAGAGGCGCGGCCGGGTCACTCAGCTCGGCGACGATCCGCTTGGCCAGCACTTTGCCGAGCTCCACGCCCCACTGATCGAACGAGTTCACTCCCCAGACGGCGCCTTGGGTGAACACCTTGTGCTCGTAGAGGGCGACCAGGCTGCCGAGGGTTCGGGGGGTCAGCTCGTGACACAGGAGCGTATTGGTGGGGCGGTTGCCGTCGAACACTTTGTGCGCGACGAGCGGCTCCGGTACCCCCTCGGCGCGCACTTCTTCTTCCGTCTTGCCGAAGGCGAGGGCCTCCGTTTGCGCGAAGAAGTTCGCCATGAGCAGGTCGTGGTGGTTGCCGAGCGGGTTGAGGCTGCGGCACGCGCCGATGAAATCCGCCGGGATGAGCTTCGTGCCCTGGTGCATCAGCTGATAGAAGGCATGCTGCCCGTTGGTGCCTGGCTGCCCCCAGATGATCGGCCCCGTCTGGTGCTGCACACGCTGGCCGTCGAGGCCGACGGCCTTCCCGTTGCTCTCCATGTCGAGCTGTTGCAAGTACGCGCTAAAGCGCCACAAGTACTGATCGTAGGGCAGGATGGCGCAGGAGTCGGCCTCGAAGAAGTTGTTGTACCAGACGCCGAGCATGCCCATGAGCAGCGGGAGGTTCTCTTCGAAAGGCGCGAGCCGAAAGTGCTCGTCCATTTCGTGGAAGCCCGCGAGCATGTCTCGAAAGGCGCTGGGGCCGATGGCCACCATGAGCGCGAGGCCGACGGCCGAGTCGTAGGAGTAGCGACCGCCCACCCAGTCCCAGAAACCAAACATGTTGGCCGTGTCGATGCCGAAGGCAGCCACTTCTTTCTCGTTGGTGGAAACGGCCACGAAGTGGCGCGCGACGGCGGCTTCGCTGCCCAGGGCGCGCAGGCAGAAATCCCGAGCGAGCCTCGCGTTGGCAAGCGTTTCCTGAGTGGTGAAGGTCTTGGAGCAAACGATGAAGAGTGTCTGCTCCGGGTCGAGGCCGCGTGTGGCTTCGGCGAAATCCGTGGCGTCCACGTTGGATACGAAGCGCAGCGTGAGGTTTCTGTCGCTGTAGTGGCGCAGCGCCTCGTAGGCCATCATCGGACCCAGATCCGAGCCTCCGATGCCGATGTTCACGATGCTTTCGATGCGCTTGCCGGTGTAGCCGAGCCAGCTGCCGTCGCGCACCTGGTTGGCGAACACGGCCATCTTGTCGAGCACTTCGTGGACGGCGGGCACGACGTTGACCCCGTCGACCAGGATCGTCGCGCTGCGCGGGGCGCGCAGCGCGGTGTGTAGCACGGCCCGCCCCTCGGTCATGTTGATCTTCTCTCCCGCAAACATCGCATCGCGCCGGGAGCCGACACCCGCCTGAAGTGCCAGCTGGGCCAACAGGTCCCTGGTCTCGGTGGTGATCAGGTTCTTGGAGTAGTCCAGCAGCCAGCCCCCCGCCTCCGCGGCAAACCGGGTGGCGCGGTCGGCGTCCGCGGCGAACAGGGCCCGCAGGTCGAAGTCTTTGGCCTGCTCGTAGTGCTTCTGGAGGGCGGCGGCGGCCGGAAGCTGCTTCAGGTTCGAAGGGGAGGGATGGGGGCTGTTGTCGTGCTTCACGGCGGGCATCTTCGTCCAAAAGCCGCGCATGGACAACGGCGAGGCCTGGACCCCCGCCGCAGAAATCGCAATCGTGGGCCCGCGGCGGGCCGGTCCGCCCGTGGCGCAGGCTCGGACTCCACTCCGAGTCGGCGGCGACGCGAGCCCCCCGACTCCCGCTGGCACGCGTCGCCCGCGGCGGCCGACGCACTTCGCGAGGCGCTGCGTCGCCTACGAGACCCATGGCAACCTCCCGGACCCGTACTCGGCGCGTTCGGCGACGAGAGGCTGGCAACCGCAGGAGAACCGCGCCGTGAGACGCAGCCCGCGACGGGGCTCGTCATTCGACCCGGAGCCGCCGGGGGCGCGCGCGGGTCGGCGCCGCAATCGGTCCCGAGCCAGCGCCCTCCTCCCCGTTCTGGGCCTCCGCGCCGAACCGCCAGGCCGGGGGAGGCCGGCACTTGCCATGCGGGCCGCGCGAGAACCCGGCACGACACGGGGGCTACGCCGCGTACAGCAGCCAGGCGGTTGCCAAGCCGTACGCGAGGGCCGCACAGAAGCCCACCAAGCGGCAGGCTTCTCGAATGCGCGCGACCTCGAGCGCCCGGGCGGGCTGGCCGAGAACATAGTGATCTGCCTTGCGCAGCTCCACGCCGAGCAATCCGGCCATCGCGGCCATCGGCCTGCCGGCGTTGGGGCTGGCCGTCTTGCCCCCGTCTCGCAGGAGCGTGCGCAAGCCCTCCCGGGGGCGGGCGCGGAGCGCGGCTCCGGCGGCGAGCAGCAGAGCCGCCGTCAGGCGCGCGGGCAGCCAGTTGGCTGCGTCGTCGAGGCGGGCGCCCGCTTTGCCGTAGCGCTCGCGGTGGTCGCGGTAGCCCAGCATGGCGTCGAGCGTGTTGACCGCGCGATACGCGAGCGCCCCGGGCACACCGAAGAGCGCGAAGTAAAGGAGCGGGGCGACGATGCTGTCCGAGGCGTTCTCCGCCACCGATTCCACGGTGGCAGCGATCAGCTCGGGCTCTCGGAGCGTCTCGGGGTCGCGGCTGCACAGCGCGCGCAGGCCGCAGCGAGCACCCTGCAAATCCCCGCCGGCGAGGCAGCGCCCGACCCGCAGCGCCGCCCCGCGCAGCTCCGAGACCGCGAAGCTGGCCGTCAGGAGGTAGACGCTCGCGGCCCAGCTCAGCCAGGGCACGGGCCGGAGCGCCGCCAGCAGTGCTTCGGCGACGCCGTAGCACGCAGCGGGCAATCCCAGGGCCAGGCCGAGGCCGGCCAGCAGCTGCCCGCCGGCGCGGCGCGGCATGCGCCGTTCGGCCCAGGCGATGATCTTGCCCATCCAGACCACGGGGTGAGCTGCGGCGGGTAGCTCGCCCCAGAGCAAGTCGATGGCCAGGGCCGCGAGCAGGACGATAGCCGGGACGCTCCCCCCCATCACGCGAGCCCGCGGCAGGGCCCGGGCGGCTCGAGCGCCGAGCTCAGGGCTTTCGGCGAAAAGCCGTGGGCGGGGACGTCCGAGGCCCAGCTGCGCACCAGGTGGAGCGACTCGGCGAGATCTCGATATCGAAAGACTTCCAGGGTCAGCACGCCCCGGAAGCCGGCGCGGGCGAGCTGCCGCAGCAGCGCCGGGCCCTCGCCACGCGGGTAGTGGGCTAGGCTGCGGTGGTCGCGCGAGGCCGGGTCGGTGCCATGCCATTGCACGATGCGTGTGCGATCGAGCCGAGGCCGCAGCACGTCGGCGGCGCAGCGCCCATCGCGCACGTCGTGGCCTACGTCGAGGGCCCAAGAGAGTCCCAGCTCCTCCACCACCGGCTCCAGCTCGGCGATGTCGTAGTCGAGGCTCTCGACACACAGCCGCTCGGGCGCCGGCACGCTCGCGGCGAGGCGCTCGAGCGATTGGTAGGCGCGCGCTCGCCAGGCGGAGAGATCCCCGGGCGGACCCGCCGGATCGCACTCCCTGTCGCCCTGGTACACGTGGAGCACGTAGTTTTCGGGGGCGACGCCGCTCGCCGCTTCCAGGCAGCGCAGCACCATTTCCACACCGTGCCGGCGGCGGCGCTCGTCCGCGCTCGCGAGGCTCGCCGACAGCGGCGTGTGCAGGCTGTAGGTCGCGTCGTGGCGAGCCTTGAGCTCTGCGAGCCGCTGCCATTCAGCCGCGCTCGGCCAGGCAGGCTCGCCCTCGAACAGCAGCAGCTCGATGTCGTCGAACACCGGCGCGAGGCGCTCGACGTTGTCGGCCCAGCCGGCGGGATAGACGAACGAGGTGGCTCCGAGCCGCACGGTCAGCGCTCCGGTCCACGGGCAGAGGCGCAGCGAGTTCGCCCGGGTGCGCGCGGCCCGAGGGCCCTCGAGCGGGGCGCCTCGAGGCCGCTCACGGTGCCTCGTAACGGAGCTTGCGCTTGCCGTGCAGGAGGGTGATTCGGTTGCGCCCGCTTTCGCTCTTCTCGGTGTGGCCGATGACGGCCGCCTGCACCCCGAAGCCCTCGGCGATGGCCACCACTTGCTTGGCTGCCCGCTTCGGGCAATAGACCTCCATTCGGTGGCCCATGTTGTAGACCTGGTACATCTCCTTCCAGGAGGTGCCGCTGACTTTTTGGATCACCCGGAAGATCGGCGGCAGCTCGAACAGGGCGTCTTTGACGAAGTGCACACCGCGCCCGAAACGAATGCACTTGGTTTGACCTCCGCCGGAGCAGTGCACGAGGCCGCGTATTTGGGGGCGCATCTCCGAAAGCAGCGCGCGGATGACGGGTGCGTAGCTGCGCGTCGGGCTCGAGAGCGCCTCGCCGACGCTGAGGCCGCTGCCCGGCAAGGGGTCTTCGAGGCGAAAGGGGCCCGTGTACACCAGCTCGGGGTCGATTTGCCCATCGTACGTTTCCGGGTACTCGTGCTTGTAGTGGCTGCTCAACAGATCATGGCGTGCGCTCGTGAGGCCGTTGCTGCCGATGCCGCTGTTGTCCACGTTTTCGTAGTTGGCGCGGCCCGCCGAGGCCAGGCCGACGATGGCGAGGCCGGGCTTGATGCCCGAGCCGGTGATGATGTCGGACTTGTTCATCACGGTGGTGGTGCAGCTGTCGACGAGCACCGTTGGCGTGAGATCGCCCACGTCCGCCGTTTCCCCGCCGCCGCTCTGTACGTCGACGCCCTGGGCTCGCAGAGTGGCGAGGAAGCTCTCGGTGCCGGAGATCAGCGCGGCGAGCGCGGCGGGGCCGATGCGCTTGGCGTTGCGGTTGATCGTGCTCGAAACGAGGATGCGGGTCGTTGCGCCCACGCACAGGAGATCGTCGAGGTTCATCACGATGCTGTCTTGCGCGATCCCGCAAAAGACGCTGGCATCCCCCGTTTCTCGATAGCGAAGATACGCGATCAGGGACTTGGTGCCGCTGCCATCGGCGTGGATGATGTTGCATCGCTCCGGGTCACCCGTGAGAAAATCCTCCGTCACCTTGCAGAAGGCGCCGGGGAACAGCCCCTTGTCGACCTTCTCGATGGCCTCGTGCACCTCGCTCTTGCTCGAGGAGACCCCCCGCGCCGCATAGCGGCTGGCTTCGGAGCCGCGCGGTCTGTCCGCCGGCTTGGCCGCTGGGGAGACGGCGTACCCCGAGCGCGCCCCTGCGACCAGCAGACCCCGCTCTTCGAGCACCTTGAACGCTTTGACGATGGTGTTGACCGCGACCCCGTGGCGGGCCGAGAGGGCTCGCAAGCTCGGCAGCCTCCGGCCGGCGGGCAATGCGCCCGTGTTGATGGCAAAGTGCGTCTGGTCGACGATCTGGCGGTAGACCGGGATTTTCGCGTTCGAGTCGAGCTGCAACTTCATTTCTGTGTCACGGAGCTAATACAGAGCGCTCGCTTCGGCAACCTTCGGCTGCGGGGGGCGGGGGCTCGCGCGGCCGGCCTGCCGCGGTCTCGTCGTGCGCGCGCGCCAGCCCACCCCGCGGGCGCCGTCGCGGAGGCGGGCGCCCTGGCGGAGAAGGACGCGACCCGCTTCGCCGCGCGCTCCAGCGGCTCGGGGGCTCTCGAGCGGGACGGCCCGACCTCTCACCCGGGCGCCGCTCGAGGCTCGTCCCACAGGGCACCACACGCGCTCGGCGCCGCGGCCCGCGCGGGCCGCGACCTCTCTTTTCTCCCTTTTGCCCCCAGGTCGGCACGCCGTTTTTTCCTTCGTGCCGCGCGCGCCTCTACCGATCAGTGAATTCGAGGAGTTGGCGCTCCTCGTACGCTCGCACCACCCGCTGATCGTGGTGCAGGTGCGGGAGGTCGAGCGGCTGGAGGTGCTGCTGGAGTACCTGTGCGCCAAGTTCGCGCTGCCGTTGTTCAACTGGGCTCCCGGTGCCGGCTTGGTCCGGCACGGCCAGCGGGGGTCGGTGTACGGCAGCGAGTCGCTTCTGCAGGCCCTCGCGCACGTTCGCTCGAGCCCGGTCGTGGCGATCTACCACTTCAACCTCGCGGGCGAGCCGCTCGGCGAGCCGCGTCTGGTTTCGCTTCTGCTCGACGTTTCCGGCAAGCTCAGCCACAGCGAAGGGGCCCTGGTGCTCTCGTTCTGCAACGAGCTTCCGGTTGAGCTCGAGCCATTGGCTGCTTCGATCGCGATCGAGCCGCCCACGACGCAAGAGTACTACGAGTACCTTCGGGGAGTGCTCTCGGACGTGCGAACGCGGCAGCAGGTGTTCGTGCAGCTCAGCACTCAGCAGATCCACGAGCTGCTCGCCCACGCGAAGGGCTTGACCCTCCTCGAGATGCGGCGCCTGGTCACCTCCTCGATGGTCGAGCACGGAGCGCTGGACGAGCGTGCCATATTCCGCATTGCCGAAGCCAAGGGCCGCAGTGTGGCGCAGTCGACGGTGCTCGAGTACTTTCCTGTCGAAAGCGGCTTCGAGCAGCTCGCCGGGCTGAGCAACCTCCGCCGCTGGCTGGACCGCCGGGGCACGCTATTTCGGGACCCGGCCCGCGCCGAGCGCTTCGGGCTCAGCCCGCCGCGCGGCGTTCTGCTGCTCGGCGTTCAGGGCTGCGGCAAGAGCCAAACGGCCAAGGCGGTGGCGGCCTCCTGGAAGCTACCGATGCTGCGCCTCGACGCGGGCAGGCTGTACGACAAGTACGTCGGGGCCACCGAGCGCAACCTCGATCGGGCGCTGCGCATGGCGGAGCAGCTCTCGCCGTGCGTCCTGTGGGTGGACGAGATCGAAAAGGCGCTGGCTCAGGGGGGCTCGGGCGACGGTGGCACCTCCCAGCGCGTCTTGGCGACCTTTCTCACGTGGCTGCAGGAGCGCCACGGGAGCGTGTTCGTGGTTGCGACCGCCAACGATATCTCGCGCCTGCCGCCCGAGCTGCTGCGCAAGGGGCGCTTCGACGAGATCTTTTTCGTCGACCTGCCCAACGCCGAGGTCCGCAAAGCGATTTTGCGCGTGCACCTGGAGCGGCGCAAGCGGCGGCTCGATGAACGGGCGCTCGCGCGCCTGGCGGAGCAGGCCCGAGGGATGAGCGGGAGCGAGCTCGAACAGGTGGTCATCTCCGGGCTCCTGAGAGCGTTTCACGAAGGGGGCGAGCTGACGGCGGACTTGCTTTCGCAAGAGATTGCTCAAACCGTACCGCTGAGCGTCACGATGGCGGAGCCCATCGAGGCACTTCGGCAGTGGGCGGCTTCGCGGACGACTCCCGCGGATTGACGGGCAGGGGGGCGCGAGCTCCCGCCGGGCCCTCGGTAGGTGAGCCCGCGGGGCCCTCGGTGCGCCCGCCCGGCCTCAGCTCGACAGGTCGAACTCGCGAACCTTCGCGCGCAAGGCTTCCACGAGGGCCTTGGGTCCGGGATCGTCGCTGAGGGCCACCTGCTCATCGAGGATCTCGCGCAGGATGGCGTCGGTGGTCAGGGGATTCGCCAACACGACGCGGAACACGACCGTCTGGCGCCCCCCGGCAACGGGCGGCGTCAGCGTCGTCCGCGAGACGAAGCTCTTGCCACGAGCGCGCTGGGTCTTCTGAAGCTCGACGGTGAGCTGGTTGATGCCTTCCTGCAGCCGATCCCGTTGCGCCTCACTGGCAGAGTCCCATGCGCGGCGCAGGAACGGGGGAAAGTAGCGATACGTGAGGATGTTGATCTCCGGGTGCGTCACCAGCTGGAAATTTTCGTCGGCCAGCAGCATTTGCGCCATGGACTGGGCCCGGGCGATCCCTCGGTCGATCAGCAGCCCGAACCCCTGCCGGCCGAATACCCTCAGGGCGGAGTGCACGAGGAGTGCCATCCCCGGGCGAGAGCCCTCGAGGGTGGCGGTTCCCAGATCCTTGGAGCCAGGGCGGATGATGTAGCGGGCGTGGTGCAGGATGGATCGGGCTGCGTGCGGGTCTTTGAGCAGTAGCACCCCGACGCCCATGGGTACGTACAGCTGCTTGTGGGCGTCCATCGTCACGGAGTCCGCCAGTTCGATTCCGCGTAGCAGGGAGCGATGCCGATCGGACATCAACACGGGCCCCGCCCAGGCGGCGTCGACGTGGAAGTGGCAACCCAGCTCCCGGCACAGCTCGGCGATTGGGACGAGCGGGTCGATTCCTCCCGTTTCGGTGTTGCCCGCCACGCCGACGATACTGAGCACCTTGATCTTCTGCCGAGTGAGGCTCTCGGCCGCTTCCCTCAGCAAGTCCATGCGCACGCGATTGTTCGCGTCGGTGGGGATGCTGACCAGATCCGAGCGCCCCAGGCCCAAAACGTCCGCGGCTTTCGAGAGCGAGTAGTGTCCCCGCTGCGAGACCAAAACCGCCGCCCCGTCGTAACCGTAGTGGCGCAGAGCCCGGTGAAGCCCGGCTTCTCGCGCGCCCGGAAAGTCCCCGTCCGGGCCGAACGCGCGGTTGCGGGCAATCCACAGCGCGGAGATGTTCGCCACGGTACCGCCGGAGCCGAACGTGCCGAGTGGATTCTGGCTGTCGTGGAGATAGCGCTCGTAGAACGAGTCGTCCCGCTGGTACACCAACCGGTGCAACATTCCGACGACCTGGCGCTCCAGCGGGGTGAAGATCTTCGAAGTCTCCGTTTTTACCAGGTTCTGGTTCAGCGCGATCATGATCTTCGAGAGCGAGAGCATGAAGTACGGGATGGCCGAGGTCATGTGCCCGATGAACCGAGGCGAAGCGGTGTGGACGGAGTGCGGAACGACGCTTTCGAGCAAGAACCGGGCGTGATCGGACACGAACGTCGGCTGCTCGGGAATGGTGGATTGGCTCAGCGTCTTTTCGAGCGCGGCGAGGTCGTGCTCCACGGCCACGATGTGCTCTTGCAGGAAACCGGTCAGGTTCTTGGAAATGTCGCGGTCGACTCGCTCGAGGGTCGAGTCCGCGCTTTCGGGGACCGTGAAGACCCGGTGAAGCGTAGCCAGCGTGGCGCGGGCTCTCCGGTTTCGCGTCACGGCCGCGGAGGCTCCGACCTCGGGGGCTCGCGCGGAGGTGCCTCCGCAGGACCCATCGGCGAGAGGGGCCGAGCGGGCCCCGCGGCGGCGAGCAGCGTCCCGAGTAGCTCGAGGAAGCGCTCCTCTTCGCGCTGCATGACCTGGCCGAGCGCACGCTGCCAATCGGGGAGCCACACGGGGAGCGCCCGCGCCATTTGCTCGAGATGCTGCTCTTCGTCGCCGAGAATCGACGCCACGGAGGCCCGCACGCCCGCCTCGTCGAGGGCGGCCTGGTACTCTGAATACAGGCATCGCGCGCGAATTTCGATCGCCGCGCTGGTGAGGCGATATGCGGCCTCCTGCCGGCCTCGAGCCGGGGCGCCGAGGGCCGCTTCCGCCGCCGCGTCGACGGCTTGGAAGTAGCGCTCGGCTGCGTCGCCCGCCAGCGTGTCGGCTGCGCGAAACGTGCGGACGGCGGGGTCGAGAGCGAGCGCGAGCTTTTTCAGGCGCACCGCGTGCACCGCCTCCTCCAGGACGTGCTGCAAGCCCTCGAGGTCGAGCTGCTCGCTGCGTCGGGCTTTGAGCATCTTCCGCACGCCCACGTACTCGAGGCGCGCGAGGGTGTTGATGAAGCGGCCGTGAAGCCGCTGGCTCCCGACGATGACGCGCAGAGCCTGGCGCATGCGCGGGAAACTGGCGGCAGCGCGGCAAGAATCGAGAAACGCCTGCATGAAGATCGGCAGGAACATAGGGGCCGAGAAGCGTCCCTGGCAAGCGGAATTGGGTCGCCGGTTCGGTGGCTCAAGCCTCGGCCGTCGTCGGGCTCGCCACGGCCCGTTTCGGCGCGGAGACCTGCAGCTCGTCGCCCTCGAGCCGCGCCATCAGGGCCGTTACCGCGCTGTCGCCCACGACGTTGACCGAGGTGCGGAACATGTCCAGTAGGCGGTCCACCCCGAGCACCAAGGCCAGCCCCTCGGTGGGCACGCCGACCGACGTGAGCACCATGGCCAGGGTGATCATCCCGGCCCCGGGCACGCCGGCCGCCCCTACCGAGGCCAGCGTGGCCGAAGTGATGATGGTGACCTGATCGGCGACCCCGAGATCCATGCCGTAGATCTGCGCGATGAACAGGGCGGCGACGCCTTGGTACAGCGCGGTGCCATCCATGTTGATGGTCGCCCCCAGCGGGATGACGAAGCTCGACACGGGCCCACTCACGCCGAGGTTCTCTTCGGCGCACTCCTTGGTGACGGGCAGGGTGGCCGAGGAGCTCGAGGTCGAGAAGGCGAGCAGGAGGGCGGGGCGTATCGCGCGCAGGAACCCGAAGAAAGGCAGGCGCGCGCCAAACCGTATGATGCTTCCGTAGGTGACCACGAGGTGGATCAAGAGCCCCAATACCACCAGCAGCGCGTAGTAGCCGAGCGCTCCCAGCACGCTCAGCCCGGTCGTGCCGACCACCTTGAACAGGAGCGCGGCGACCCCGATGGGTGCCAGCTTCATCGCAATGTGGACCAGCGTGACCATCGCCTCGTTGGCCGCATCGAGGATCGAGACGACGGGCTTGGAGCGCTTCTCGTCCATCAGCGTGAGGGCGATGCCGAACATCACGGCAAAGAAGATGATTTGCAGCATCTCGCCGGTGGCGAGCGAGGCGATCGGGTTGGCGGGGACGATCCCCACGACTTGGTCGACGAAGCTGGGGGCGTCGGCGGCGGCGTCGAGCTTCTGCCCGGCGTCGCCCTCGTAGGCGGCCAGCAGCCGCGCCCGGTCGTCGGCGCTGAGCAATCCGCCCGGCTGCAGCAGGTTGGCCAAGGAGACGCCAATCAAGAGGGCCGCCACCGTGGTGGCCATGAAGACGGCCAGAGTACGGCCACCCATTCTTCCCAGGCGGCGAAAATCACCGAGCGAGGCGACGCCCACGGTCAGCGAAAAGAAGACCAGCGGCACGACCACCATCTTGATCAGCGCGAGGAAGAGATCCCCCAGCCAATAGGTGGCGTCGATCAGGGTTTGCCCCAGCATCGAGTAGCTCGAGACGTGGCTCGATTCGCGGTGTACCCACCCTTCGTAGGCGACGCCTTTTTGGGGTCGAAGCCCCGCGGCGCCCTCCCCGCGTGGGGCGTCGCCCGCGCTCTGCAGCCGCAGCACGTCGCTGGAGCGCAGCTTCCACCGAAGCTGCAACCAGCCCTGCTGCTCCTGTACGACCTGCGCGCTCCGCACCACCTTGGAGAAGGGCGCCGGGCTGGCCTCTCGAGAGGGTGCGGACCGAATGGCGGCGCCGGCGCTGAGCGTGACGCCGTCGTGGGGCATCAGGCTGGAGTTCGGGCCCAGGACGAGCCCGAGCGCGACGCCCACGAGCATTCCGAGCAGGATTTTCGTGTAAAGCTGCATCGCGCAGCAGTTTAGACCGTGCCCCGGGGGGTTGCGAGTCGCTGCCGCACGGTCGCGGGGCAGTCCCGGGGGGGCCGGCGGTGGCCGACCGTCGCGTCGGGCCCAACTCGCGGCGTGCGGCGCCGGCGGCCGGCCGGGGAGACGTTCGAGCCGATCGTCGCCCGCGCCGCCCGCCGGGCGTTGGCTCGCTGGATTCGCTTCCTCATCGGGGCGGTGAGGGGCGGAGCGGAGGCCCCCCGCCAGTCACCCCGGCGGGGAGCGAGCCCTCAGCCGCTCCGCGGGGCCGTGCCGCGGGCGTGAGCCCCCGCATTGAGCCAATCTCGCACTCCGGAAGCAAATGTGCCGCGCAGCGCCAGCGCGACGAGCGAAAGCGTGGCGAACCACGAGAGCCACGTGGCCAGGGCGGGGCCTGGCCGCGCCGCCTCGGCCAGCGCCTGGCTCCAGGGGCTGACGCCTTGCCCCAGCCCCACGCAGACCAGGGCAGCCGCCGATACCCAAAGGAGGCGGTTGCCACCGGGCGCGCCGCGGACGAGCGCGTGGGCGGGGGCGGCCAGGCAGAGCCCGGTGAGCACCGTGCCCGCGGGCAGGCCGCCGTGTAAGAGGGCTGCTGCGATCGGCGTGGCGAAGCTGGGCCGCAGATGATTGGCGGCGGCGAGGCTGATCACCACCGCCAGGCGGGAGGACCAGTCCAATTCGGCCAGGGCCCGCGGAGCTAGCAGACTCTCCAGACAGGTCGCCGCGATCAGCCCCAGGGCGAGTGGGCTGGCGTTGTGCAGCAGCTCGGCGTCGGCGCCGCCGAGAGCCCGAGAAACCAGCGAGCCGCGCTCGGCCTTCGCCCTGTCGGGCGACCGAGCCCCCTCTGGGGTTTCGCGAGGCTCTGCGGCGTTCGGGCGTACGACGAGACGGCCAGCGGCCGAGGCGAGCAGGGCCCCCCCCAGGCGCAAGCACGAAAGGGGCCAGCCCAACAGCTGCACGGACAGCAAGATGGCGACCGGGGACAGCTCGGCACGAGCGGGCCCCAGTGGCCCGAGCGCATCGGACAGGGCGGGACGCGCCGAATCACGCTCCGCGCCGTGGATGCCGGCGCTCACGACGAGGCCGCACAGCAGGGGCGGGGCGAGCCTCAGCCACTGGGAAAGAAGGCGGTGGAGATCCAGCAGCTCGTCGTGGGGCGCGGCCCCCGAAACCAACGGGCTGACGACCAACGAGGCGCCGGCCACCGCGGCCAGCACGTCGATCGACTTCTGCAGTCTGGATTGCGGCAAGTCGCCGCGCAGCTCCCCGACCACGACGTTCATGAGCACACCGCACGCCACGGCGTCGACCCAGCCGGAAAAGCCACCGCCGAGCAGGGAGGGCAGGGCGCTGAGCGCGGTGAAGCTCAGTGCGCTCGCCACGCCGAGCAGCCCGGCTCGGAGCAGAGCCTCTCGCAGGCTCCTGCGCCGATAGGCGAGCGTGACCAGCGCGAGCACGGGGATCGAGTGCGCGCCCAGGGCCCAGAGCACCCCTGGGTTGCCCTCAGCCGCCGCGAGCGCGGCGCCGTCGGCGATCCGGTGGAGCACGAGGGCGAAGTAGCTCAGCCCCAGGCCGAGGCCCCCCGCCGGGTCGTGGGCAGCCTCTTTGCCGTGGGCTTTCCGTTGCAGGGCGCTCGAAGCGCCTGCGCGCTCGAGCCCCGAGACGAGCGCGTAGCTCAGGGCGGCGACGGCGACGCCCCAGATGCCCTTGGACTCGAGCGCGTGGGGCAGAAAGTGCAGGAACACCACCGACGACGCCGAAACGACGGCGAACGTTTTGAGCGGGCCGGTGATGCGGGGCAGGGCGCCCGGCAGGATGCCGAGCGCTGCACCGCCGATCACCGCCAGCGCGATGGCGGCGAGAGGTCCGAACATCTCCGTGTTTCGACTGGTGGTCCGTGCGGCGGCGAGGGGCCCAAGGAGAAAGAAAACAGAGTATCGGCTCAGTCGAGCCGGTACTCTGGACGAGCGAGGAGGCCGCCGGGTGGAGGGGAGAGGCCGATCCGCCGCGGCGGCGGCCCTCGCCGGCTCGGGGGAGCGGCCGCGGCGATCGGGGACCCGCCGCAGCGCCGCGCGACGGTCGCGACCCGGCGAGCCCCCTCGCCCGGGGGCGCAGGGCCAGCGGGCGCCTGTCGTTTCGCCGGCATCGATCTACGCCTTCGGCACGAACATCTTGCGATGTGCCTCGCGAAGCATCTCGATGACGGGGACGCCCCCGGGGAGCCTCGAGCGGTCGATTTTCGCCAGATTCTCGTCGGTCGCGAGCTCCCCCCAAAACCACTCGCTGCCCGGGGAAAACATGTTGTAGCGGTACTTGCCGAAATCGACCATGTCGAAGCACTCGACCATGCGCCGGAATCGCAGCACCTCCGGGATGTTGATGCCGCTCGGATCGCCTTCCAGCTCGTACCCTTCGTAGCTGCTGAGCGCGTCGACCTGCGCGTCGAGCCGCCGCTGGATCGCCAGCTCCTGTTCGGTGAGGGGAACGCTCGCCGGAAGCGCCCCCTGCATTTCCTCGACGTGCTCCGGCTCGGTCATGCCGAAGCTGAGCGTGTGCACGAGCGGCGAGCGCAGGCAGAAGCGAGCGTTGAATTGAATGGGAGTCAGGGGCGCGGTCAGGCTGCGCAACTTGTCGGGCGAGTTGAAGAGCTGCCCGCCCTTGTCGTTCGGCGAGATGATGAACACGCCCATGTCGCGCGCCGCCGCCTGCAAGATGGCGCCCCAGTTGCGCTGCCAGAAGTAGTAGTAGTGCAGGTTGACGAAATCGAAGAGGTCCGTCGCGATGGCGTCCGTGATCTGCTTGTACGAGCCGTGCGTGCTGAAACCGACGTGGCCAATCACGCCCTGCTCTTGGTACTTGCGCAGCACTTCGACGGGTCCCCCCTTGGCGACGGCTACGTCGAAGCGGCGCTGCGTGTTGATTCCGTGCCACGCGTAGAGGTCCACGTGGTCCATGCGCAGAGCCTCGAGCTGCTTCTCGAGCTCGCGGTGCATGTCGTCGCCCGTCTCGGGGGCACCCTTCGTCATGAAGTAGTACTGGTTGCGGGGAATTTTCAGCTCCGAAAGGACGCGGCCGTAGCAGTGCTCGCTCTTGCCATATCCCTGGGCCGTCTCGATGTGGTTGACTCCCGCTGCGAGAGCACGTTGCACCATGTCGGCGCACTGCTCCAACATGCGTGAGCCGGGCTCGTCATACGGTTTCGACCAGCCGTCGTGATATCGCATGCCGCCGAGCGTGATGACGCTGAGCTCCAGGTTGGTGCGGCCAAATCGACGATACTGCATGCCTTCGCGGCGGTTTCGGGTGGCTTTCTTGGTTTCGGTCGGGCTCATGGCGCGCAGACCGTCGCACATCGCGAGCGCTTTCGCGAGAGGCTCCGGCCGCCCGGGCACGCCCCCTTCCGGGATTTCGCCTGGCGGCGCGCCGTGCGCAGAGATAGCGTGACGGCAGCGCTTGCCCGGTCGCAGCAGGCGCCGTACACAACACCGGGAGTTCTCGATGAGCCGACGATTGCATCTGACCTGGCGTGCCGCCCCGCGCGGCGCGCGCCGGGGCCACGGGGTGGGCCACTTTCCGGGCGCGTCCGGGGCGGGTGTGTCCGCCTGTCTCTTCTCCGCCTGCTTCTTCGCGGCCTGCTCGGGAGCGGCTGGTGGGCCAGACGGCGGCGCCGCGGGCTCGGCGATCGGTCAAGCCGGCCTGGGCGGGGGGGCCAGCCTGGGAGGCGGCGGCATGGGCGGCTCTGGCCTGGGGGGCTCTGGCCTGGGGGGCTCTGGCCTGGGGGGCTCTGGCCTGGCGGGCTCTGGCCTGGCGGGTTCTGGCGGCCTCGACGCCGGAGGCCCACCGCTCGAGCCGCCCGTCGAGGACGATCCGCTGGCGGTGCTTCCGGGTTGCCCGGAGATCCACGTCGATCCGTTCCCCGGCCAAGTGTGGGCGATCGCGGCCATCAACACCGTGCACGCCGAGGCGATCTTCATGAACGTCTCGGGCCGGGAGCAGACGCTCACGACGGACCACCAGTGGTGCTCCTTTCCCCGCTACGAGCGGCTGATCAATTTCGACCCCACCGATCAGACGAACCGTCAGGAGACGGTGTTCGCACCCGGCGAGATCCTGCGCATCCCGTTGACGGAGGGCGACCTCGTCACCCCCATCATCTTCGATCCGGCGGGCGGCGAGCTCGCCGTCTACCCGGCTCCGGGCACCTATCGCGAAGCCGACCGGATCATGGCGTTCGTTTCTTGGGGCGAAGGCAACCCCACCGTCGGTCGGGAGTCGGTCGCAGCGGAGGCCGGTATCTGGCCGCTCGGCGATCGGGTGGAGTTCGGCCGTCGCGGCTACACGGCCCTCGTGGCCATCGGCGCCAGCGATCGGGCCTCGGGCTTCATGGCCGTGCCGGAGCCCTGCCTTCCCGGAGGGCGGCCTCCCGGGGAAGCCGAGACCGAGTAGGGGCGAAGTCCGGTGGCTAGGGAAAGCGGAGGGTCGGAGCCGGTCCCGGCGCGCGCGCGCCGGGCTCGTCGCGAGCAGCGCGGGGTGCATCGCGAGCAGCGCGGGGTGCATTGCGGCCCGGGATGGATCGCACTATGGCTGGCGGCAGGTTGTGGTAGCTTCGCGGGTTCAGCGGCCCGAGCCCCTGGAGAGTCCCCCGTGTCCGACAGTCCCATCCAGTATCGCAGCAAGATCGCCGTCTACGACCTGGCCGCGCGCAGCAGCCGTGTCATTTTCGAAGGTGAGGGCATCATCGAAGCCCCGAATTGGTCGAGAGACGGCAATTTTCTGCTCGTCAACACGCGCGGAGGGCTGTTTCGGCTCGGCGTCGCGGGGGGGGAGCTCGAGCCGCTCGAGCTCGGGCAAGGGCAGTATCGCTGCAACAACGACCACGACCTCTCTCCGGACGGCGCACTCATCGCCTTCTCCGCCGCCAGCCCGAGCTCGGACGCCTCGCAGGTTTTCGTCTGTCAGGCGGATGGAAGTGGGGTGCGTCTGTTGACCGAGCAGGCGCCCAGCTACTTCCACGGCTGGTCGCCAGACGGGCAGTGGCTGGCGTTCGTCGCCGAGCGCGGTGACGGAAAGTACGAGCTGTACCGCATCGGGGTCGGCGGCGGGCGGGAGGAGCGCCTGACGTTCGCCGGGGGCTACGACGACGGTCCCGAATACAGTCCGGACGGGCGCTACATCTATTTCAACTCGAACCGTTCCGGGCGCTGGGAGATCTGGCGCATGCCCGCCGAGGGCGCGGGGGGGCCGGGGGATCCGCGCGCCGAGCAAGTCACCAACGACGCCCCGGAGGATTGGTTCCCCCACCTCTCTCCGGACGGCCGTTGGATGGTGTTTCTGTCCTTCCCGGCGGGCACCGAGGGGCACAACGGTCGGATGCCGGGGATGGTGCTTCGGCTCCGATCCGCCCCGGTGCAGAAGCTCGGAGAGGCCCCCGTCGAGGTGCTCGAGACGTTCTTCGGGGGGCAGGGCACGATCAACGTCAACTCCTGGGCGCCCGACTCCACGCGTTTCGCCTACGTGATCTACGAGCCCGTCGGGCAGTAGCCGTCCGGTCCGGGCCAGCCACGGCTGCCCGGGATCGCCCGGGGGCGGGCCCTCACCGGAACAGGTCGAAGACGCTCGTGCCCTGGTGAATGGCCTCGATGGCCTTGGCGAGCAGCGGCGCGACGGACTGCTGCTCGATCTTTCCCCGCGGCCCCTGCGATAGCGGCAGGGAATCCGTCACCAAGACGGACTCGACCGACGAGCGCTCGATCCGCGCCAGCGCGTCCCCCGACAGCACTCCGTGCACCGCCACGGCCCGCACGCTCTTGGCCCCGCGCTTCCTGCAGAAATCGGCGGCTTCGATCAGCGTTCCGCCGCTGGCGATTTCGTCGTCGATGATCAGCGCCGTCTTTCCAGCCACGTCGCCGATCAGGTTCTGTGCGATGGCTCGGTCGTCGTCGGCGTAGCGGCGCTTGTCGACGATGGCCACCGGCAGGTCCAGGCGGTTCGCGTAGCGCTCGATGTCCTTGGCCTCCCCGATGTCGGAAGCGACCGCCACGTGATCGGCCAGGCTCTGCTGCGAGAGGCGCTGGCAAAGCACCGGCGCCGCGATCAGCTGATCGACGGGAATTCGGAAGAAGCCTTGAATTTGGGGGGCGTGGAGATCCAGCGTCAGGACGCGATCGGCGCCGGCCGTTTCGATCAGATCCGCCATCAACCTCGCGGTGATCGAGATGCGCGGCCGATCCTTCTTGTCGGAGCGGGAGTAAGGGAAATAGGGCACGACGGCGGTGATGCGGCGCGCCGAGGCGTGCTTGAGGGCATCGATCGCGATCAGCATCTCGAGGATGCCGTCCGAGACGGGCGGGCACGAGGGTTGGATGTAGAAAACATCGTCTTCCCGCACGTTCTCCTCGATTTGCACCAGCATGTTCTGGTTGGAAAAGCGCACCGTTTTGGAGCGCCCCAGCGGCAGGCCGAGGTGCTGGCAGACCCGGCGCGACAGCTCGGGGTGGCCGGAGCCCGAAAATACTTTGATCGCAGCGCTCATCGGGCCCTCCCTTAGCGCATTGCCGGCGCGGCACCAACGGCCCAGGTCCGCGATCGGGCTTCTTGCGGCGATGCGCGCGATCGCAGCGTTGTCCGGCCGGCGAGGCGCGCGGGGTGGCATGCCTTGGGTTCGACGGATCGCGTCGAGGCTTCGCGCCGGCGGGGCGGCGACGCCGCGCGGCGTGACCGAGCGATGCGCCCGAATGTCACTGTCTCGAGCGAGGCCAGCGGCGTGGCAACCGAATCATGACGAGCCCGTGACGGAAGGGCCCAAGCTCCGGCAGTAAAAATGAACATCATGCATCGGACGTTGGAGAGTCACCAGACCCGTATGAACTGGGGTCGGTCGTTGCCCTTCTGGCTCGTACACATGCTGCCCTTGGGGCTCTTTTGGACCGGGGCTCGACCCCGAGACTGGGCCGTCTGTGCGGCGCTGTACTTCGCTCGGATGTTCTTCATCACGGGGGCGTATCACCGCTACTTTTCTCATCGCTCGTACAAGATGGGGCGCGTGATGCAGTTCCTCATGGCGTTCGGCGGAACCCTCGCCACCCAAAAGGGAGTGCTCTGGTGGGCGGCACACCACCGCAAGCACCACAAGCTATCCGACCAGGAGGGGGATGTTCACTCGCCCAAGGACGGCGTCTGGTGGTCGCAGGCAGGCTGGATTCTCTGCCACGCGCACGACGAAACCGATTGGCGCTGGATCCGGGATTTCTCGAAGTATCCGGAGCTCGTTTGGCTGAACAAGTACCACCTCGTGCCCCCGGTGATGCTCGGCACTGGGCTGTGGCTGTGGGGTGGTTGGAGCATGCTGTTGTGCGGCTACTTCCTCTCCACGGCGGTGCTCTACCACGGCACGTTCACGATCAACTCGCTCGCGCACCTGTGGGGCACGCGTCGCTACGTCACGCGTGACACCAGCCGGAACAACTTTCTCTTGGCGCTCATCACTCTGGGTGAGGGGTGGCACAACAACCACCACTACTACATGTCCTCCACCAACCAGGGGTTCTTCTGGTGGGAGGTGGACATCACGTACTACATCCTCAAGGCGTTGAGCTGGCTAGGGCTGGTGCGAGATTTGCGGCGGCCGCCTGCGCACGTGCTGTGCCGAAACCTGGTGAAGGACAACGTGGATGTCGGTATGCAGCCGGCTCCGCCCGAGCCCACCCCCGCGGAGTAGCGGCCCCGTTTCGAGCACGAGCGATGGCCGTCCAGGGGCGGCTTCGCGTACGGCGCGGGCCGTCTCACGGCTGCAATTGGCCGCTGGGCACGGGTGCCGACCGGTTCTCGCTGGCTCGCGGCGGGCGGCAGGTACATCCTAGAGGATGCCCGCGGTCCCAGGCTCGCTCTCCGTCGCTCCTGGCGACATCCTCGCCGAGAAATACCGGGTCTTGAACGTGCTCGGGGCGGGCGGAATGGGGGTGGTGGTCGCCGCCGAGCACATCGAGCTGCAAGAAAAGGTGGCCATCAAGTTCTTGCTGGATGAGGCCAGCGAGAACTCGGAGCTTTCCGAACGGTTCCTGCGCGAAGCGCGGGCTGCCGTGAGGATACGCAGCGAGCACGTCGTGCGGGTGATCGACGTGGGCAAGCTCCCGAGCGGGGCGCCCTATATGGTGATGGAGTATCTCGAGGGCGAGGATCTCTCCGAGACGGTGGAGCGGGGCCCCCTGCCCATCGCAGACGCAGTCGACTACGTCATCCAGGCCTGCGAAGCCATGAGCGTGGCTCACGGCGAGGGGATCGTTCATCGGGACCTGAAGCCCGCGAACCTCTTCCTGAGCAAGCGGCCCGACGGCTCTCCCATCGTGAAGGTGCTCGATTTCGGGATCTCGAAGCTGACCACCACGCAGGAGAGCCTCTCGCTCACGCACACGCAGGCCACGATGGGCTCGCCACTGTACATGTCTCCCGAGCAGATGCGGTCGAGCAAGAACGTGAGCAGAAGCGCCGATATCTGGTCGCTCGGGGTGATCTTGTACGAGCTGCTCGCGGGCGACGTGCCGTTCAGTGGGCAGACGTATCCCGAGGTGCTCGTCAAGGTCATGGGGGATGAGCCGCGCCCCCTGCGGGCGCTGCGCGGCGAGGTGCCTCTGGGGCTCGAGCTGTTGGTGCAACAGTGCTTGAGCAAGGCGCCGGAGAGCCGCCCCCAATCGGCAGCGGCCTTGGCCGTCGCGCTCTCCGCCTTTGCATCGCACCGGACGGCGGGTCTGCAGAACCGTCTTCGGCGCAGTCTGAGCGAGCCGGCGCTCGCGCCCGTGGCCCTCGAGGGCACGCGCGTCGAAGCCGGCGGCGCCGCGCCGCTCGGTTCGGGCGAAAGCGCCGCAGGCGCAGGGCCCGGAGCGTCGGGCTCGGCAGCCAACGGCGCTTCGCTGGCGACGAACACCGCGTGGGAAGAAGAGGCCGCCGGGCTACCCGCTCGTCGGCCGGGGCGGCTTTGGATGGGGGCCGGGCTTTTTGCGGTCGCCGCGGCGATGGCCGTCGTGATGACGCTGCGCGGCTCGGGGGAGGCAAGTCCGGCGGCGGCCGGGGCGGCGGAGGGGGGGGAGCCGCTCCCGCCCGGTTCTGCGCTGGCGGCGCCGCCGCCCGCTTCGGCCGTCTCGCGGCCCGTCGGAGCCCCCGCGGCGCTCAAGGCGGAGGTCGCCGAGACCGACGCGCCGAGCACCGAGGCGCTCGCGGCAGCGGCGGCCGCGCGCGCCGAGGCCGTCGAGGAGCCCCGCGCTGCCGGTGCGGCACCGGGCGTCGGGCGCCAGGCCTCGGCGAGGAAGGGTGCCGAGCCGCGGAAGGCTGCCGAGCCGCGGAAGGGGGCCCAGCCTTCCCGCCCTTCGAGGCGGACATCGGCGCCTCGGGCGGCGAAGCGCTCCCCTTCGCGGCATCGGGCCGCCGCTGCGGTCCGGTCGGCACGCGCGGAGGGGAAGCCGGCGAAGGCCAGTGCCCCGCCGCCCGCTGCCAAAGCCCCGGTCGAGCGCCCTCGCTCGCTGAGTATCGACTTCAAGTGACGCGCCGGCCCGCGCGGCGGGCCGCCGCCGAGCCGTAGGGCCACCGACAGCCGTCGGGCAGCTCTCCCGCCTGGCCACACCCGAGCACCCGAAGCTGCCTGTTTCACAAGTGGACGGTGATACGGTCCCGCCGGGAGCGAGCTCGCGGGCCGCGCCCGAGCCCTGCCGAGGGGACGCGTGAGGATGAGTCCCGATCGAGGCGAGAGGTCGCGAGGCGCGGTGTAAGCCTGCCGGCGCTTCGAGCCGTCCTAGTCGGTCGTGCTGAAAGCAAATTGCGTTTCGCGGCGTCCGTCGCCATTTCGCCCTTGGGCCCTGGGGTGCCTGGCCCTGGTGCTCGGCTCCGCCCGGGCCGAGGCAGAGCAGCCCCCCGAAGCCGCCGCCGCCCCGAAGCCGACCGCGGCGGCGCCCGGGGCGAGCGGGGCCCCCGTGACCGTGCCCGGCGGGTCGATTGCTCCGCTCGCGGAGTCGCTCACGGGGTTGGCCCGCGCGGAATATGCCGGCGCGCGCATCCTGTACGAGGACGGGGACTTTCGGGGAGCGCTGACGAAGCTCGCGAGCGCGTTGAAAGAGTCTGGCGATCCACGCCTGCTGTGGAACATGGCAGCCTGCGAGAAGCAGCTGCGGCACTACGCGCGCGTCATCGAACTGCTGCAGCGCTACCTGCGCGAAGGGCGCGGTCTGATTACGAAACAAGACGAGCAGAGCACCGAGCAGCTGCTCGAGACGGTGGGAGCCTTCGTCAACCACTTGAAGGTGGTGTCGGACCCGGCCGACGCGGAGCTCCTCATCGACGGCGAGAAGGTGGCCCAGCTACCCCGGGAAGAAGCCCTGCTCGTGGACATGGGCAAGCACCTGCTCGAGCTCCGCAAGCCCGGCTTCGTGTCGGCGGTAAAGGAGGTGGAGCTCGCCGGGGGGCAGGACGTCACCGTGGAGATGCAGATGCAGCTCGAGCTGCACGAGGGCACGCTGCGCATCGTCTCCTCGCCCGACGCCGTCATCCGCGTCGACGGCAAGGTCGTCGGCACGGCGACCTGGAGCGGCAGGCTGCCCAGTGGCGTTCACGAAGTGTACGTCTCGGCGCCCGGCAAGCAGCCGCACTCGAGCGAGGTGACCGTGCGCGATGACGATACCAGCGCGGTCCACGTGGCGCTGCAGGCCAGCCCCACGTTCGCTCAGGCGCCTCCCGGCGGGAGCTCCGCGTGGTGGTGGGTCGTCGGGGGCGCTCTGGTCGCAGGGGCGGGGGTAGGAACGTACTTCATGTTGCGGCCTGGGTCGCCCGCTCCCGCCGAGGGAACGTTGGGGAGCATCGACCTGTGAGGTGGCCGCGGATGGTCTTCGGGTCGCGCCGGTTGGCGGCGGCGGCCGGGCTCGGCCTGGCGCTGCTCGGCTGTTCGCCTTCCCAGGAGCCGGGGGCGCTGATGCTCGCGATCTCTACGGACATGTTCGTGCCCACGGATCTGCAGCGCATCGACGTGGTCGTGGAGGCCGAGGACGAGCTGGCGCCGTACCGCGTCGAGTTCAACCTCGCCCCCCTGGTGGGAGGCGAGTTCCTGCCGGGCACCTTTGCCATCAACGAGGGGGAGTCTCCGGGCAAGCGCGTTCACATTCGCGTCATCGCACGCGGAGAGCAGGACGCCCGCGTCGTGCGGGAAGCCTCGCTGAACGTTCCGCGTGGCAGAACTGCCACGTTGAACATGCCGATCCAATGGCTCTGCGACGGCGAGGTACGAGTGGACGGGCAGCTGCACCGCTCGGACTGTCCCGACGGGGAGACGTGCAAGCTCGGCAGCTGTGTCGTGGACGAGGTCGAGGAGGAGTCGCTGCCGGACTTCGTCGAAGCCGAGGTGTTCGGCGGCGGCACCGCCGACGGCGGCGGCGAATGCTTTCACACCGTGCCGTGCCTCGAAGGGGGTCAAAACGCCGCGGTCGACATGGTCGACTGCGTGCTGCGCGATCAAGACGCGAGCAACTTGAACGTTGCGGTCGTGCTGCCCCCGGGGGCCAGCGGCCACTGCAGTGAAACGGAGTGCCTGGTCCCACTCGACAACTCCGAGCTCAGCGGCTGGTGGTCCGAGCGCGGCGACGTGCATCTGCCGGCTGCCGTCTGTCAGCGAGTCGCCGAGCTCGGCGCCGCCGTTCGCGTCAGCAACGACTGCGCCTCGAAGACTCCGTCCACGCCCACCTGCGGCCTGTGGACGAAGGTCGGCACCGTTCCGGGAAGCCCGTCGGACACCGAAAACATCGAGACACCCTTCGTTCCGAACGAGGGCGAGGTC
The DNA here is from genome assembly GCA_050299315.1 of Polyangiaceae bacterium. GTDB lineage: Bacteria > Myxococcota_A > Polyangia > Polyangiales > Polyangiaceae > SZUA-265. The sequence goes on along the minus strand of JBNKVS010000041.1, from coordinate 537,579 downwards.
GAGCCCGTGGAGCCGGCCAAGGTCGTAGGAGGCGTCGAGCAGGCCGCGCGGGCCATCACCGACGCCGTCGGGGCGGCATGCGCCGAGCTCGCGCGGGTTTCCCCGCCGAGCGCGGAGCTCTCGGGCGAGGACGTGGCCGCGCTGTGCGACGCCGCCGGGGAGGCCCTGATGGGCGCCGGAGCCTTCAGCTGGTTTCCGGCGCCCACGCGCTGCTGGCCCAACGCGGACGAGCAGTTGGCATGTGAGCAGGCGTGCGGGGGCAACGGGTGCTCGCCCACGACCCTGGAGCAGCGCTGTGAGCAGCTCGCGCTCAGCGGTCAGTGTGCCGGCACGTGCGGCGCGCGCGTGTGCGCCAGCCCCGCGAGCGGTGACCCGGTTGCGTGCGATGGCAACTGCATCGGCCGGTGCACGGGCACCTGCGACGGCAACTGCCTGGGCAAATGCCTCGAGGGCTGCGAGGCATCGACCGCCGGTGGCGACTGCGACGCGCGCTGCGCGGGGCAGTGTGAAGGCCTGTGCGAGGGCCGTTGCCAGGGGCAATGCGTCGGGCACTGCGACCCGGATCCGCTGCTCTCCGACATCTCCTGCGGGGACGCGGTCTGCCTCGGCGGCTGCACCGTGCCCGTGCAAGACGCCGTCTGCGAGGGGCCACTCGGCACCTCGACCTGCAACCTCGACGTGCAGTGCGCTCAGGATTGCATCACCGTCTCCCACGTCGGGGTGATGTGTGACCCCCCGCGGGCGTGGGTGGTGGGCGGCGGATGGTCCGACGAGGAACGAGCGCGGGTCGAGGGCGCCCTGGCGGAGCTGGTGCTCGTGCGCGACATGAAGGCGCCGCTCGTGATGGGTGAATCGGGCTTCGTCATCGAGCGTTGGTCTGCCCGCCGGGACATCGCGAACTCGGCGGAGCTGCTCTCGAAGCTCTCTGTCGCGCAGCAGCAGCTGTCGACGGTGCAGGCGAGCCTCGACGAGCTGCTCTCGTCGGCGGGCTCGGCGCGTGGCTTCGCCGGCGCCTACGACCCCATCGGGCCGGCGGACTGCAGTGTCGTCGTTGCCTCCGGGCAAGACGGGCTGATCGACGACTTCGAGGACGGCGACGAGTGGCTGCGGGTCGCCGACGGCCGAAACGGAAACTGGTACCTCGTGCACGACGGTACGGGGCAGCTGCAGCAATCCGCGCCGCCCCAGCCGGAGTCTGGAGCGCCGGGCGGCGGCTACGCCATGCACGTGCAGGGCAGCGGCTTCTCCGAATGGGGTGCCGCTCTGGGCGTCGACCTGCGCGATCAGGGCGCGCTCTACGATCCGCGTCCGAGCTACTCCGGATTGCGCTTCTGGGCCGCCGGGCAGGGTCGACTACGCGTGATCTTCATGCAGGGCGACCTCGACCCGGCTCACCCGTGCGGGTCGTGCGACCCGCAGGCGACCCAGTGCGGGGGCTTTTACTCGCAAGAGGTGCAGCTGGTGGCGGCGGGGGTCACTCACGACATCTCTTTCGAGCAGCTGCAGGCGCAGGGCGGCCCCGTGCCGCTTTCGACGGAGCTGATTTCCATTCAGTTCGAGGCTCCGCCTCCCGACGACATCGATTTCTGGCTCGACGACGTGCGGTTCTACTGAGATTCGGGGCGCTTGCCGTCGCTCGGTCGCAGCGACGCGGTCGGCCGATTTCTGCAGCCGGTGTCGAAGTGACCCGGGAGCGGGCGCGATGGATCATGGCGGCGGCGCTTTCGGAGGCGGCGCCCGGCGCGCCGAGGTGAACGGGTAGGTCTCGCCGAGGGGCCGCTTGCCAGGGCGAGCCGGCGTGGGCTAGCGTTTCGTGCGATGCTCGTGGCGGATAATGGACGTGAGTAGACTGCCTCGGGTCGGAGAAAACCTGCGCCGGCTCCAGGCCGAGCTCGTCGCTCGGGGCCTTTCGTATTTTCTGGTCCCGCATGCTGACGAGTTCCGGCTCGAGTACCCGCCGCCGAGCTCCGAGCGGTTGGCCTGGGCTTCCGGCTTCACGGGCTCGGCGGGCTTCGCCGTCGTCGGAGCGGCGCGCTCGGCTTTGTTCGTCGACGGGCGCTATACGCAGCAGGCGCGCCAGCAGGCTTCGGAGGCGTGGGAGCAACGAGATCTGGTGCGGGAGCCTCCCGCGCGCTGGCTGCGGTCGGCCGTGGCTCCTTCCGATCGCGTGGGGTTCGACCCCCGGCTCCACACCCCCGCCGATGTGAAACGAATCGAGGAGGCGGTGGTGGCGGCGGGAGGGGAGCTGGTCGCCGTGGACGAAAACCCGATCGATCGCCTGTGGGAGGGGCGCCCCGCACCCCCCACGGGCGGCACCGAGCTGTACCCCGAGTCTTTGGCCGGTCAGAGCTGGCGGGAAAAGGTGCAGGGCGTGGCCGCTCGCCTGCGGGAGGAAGGGCTCGACGCGCATCTCGTCACGGATCCGACCATCTTGATGTGGCTGCTCAACCTGCGCGGCAGTGACACGGCGACCGTTCCACTGGCTCTCGGGCGCGCGATCGTGGCGCGGGATGCGTCGGTCACGCTGCTGATGGAAAGCCAGAAGCTCTCCGCCAAAGTGCGCGCGAACTTTCTCGGCAACTCTCCGGCGAGTGGCGGCGTCCAGCTACGGCTCGCCGATCCCGAGGCGCTCGGGCCCGCGCTCGCAGGCATGAAGGGGCAGCGCGTGCTGTTGGCTCAGGGCAGCGCGAGCCAATGGGTGGTGGCGCGGCTCGAAGCCGCCGGGGCGAAGGTCGTGCTCGGAGAAGATCCGTGCGCCGTGGCCAGAGCCTGCAAACCCCCCGAGCAGGTCGAAGGCATCCGGCGTGCCCATCTTCGGGACGCCGTCGCTCTGATTCGCTTTCTCGACTGGCTACAGCGCGAAGGCGGCGGCGGGCACGACGAGTGGTCCGTCGCGCAGCAGCTCGAGCGCCTGCGGGCGGAGGGCGAGGGCTTTCGCGGGCTGAGCTTTCGCACCATCTCCGCCTCGGGCCCGAACTCGGCGCTACCGCATTACAGCGTGCAACGCGAAACGGCACGGGCCCTGCGGGCAGACGAGATCTACTTGGTCGACAGCGGCGGCCAGTACCTCGAAGGCACGACTGACGTGACGCGGGTCACCATTTTGGGCGATCCAACGCAGGAGATGCGAGCTCGCTATACCCAGGTGCTCAGGGGGCACATCGCCTTGAGCCGGGCGCGCTTCCCCGAGGGCACCACGGGTGCCCAGCTCGACGCGCTGGCTCGACAGCCCCTGTGGTGGGAGGGGGTGGATTTCGACCACGGCACGGGCCACGGCGTCGGTGCGTTCCTTTCCGTGCACGAGGGCCCCCACGGGATTTCCAAGCGCCCGAACGGCGTGCCCCTGCAGCCGGGCATGGTCGTCTCCAACGAGCCCGGCTACTACAAAGTCGGCGCTTTCGGCATCCGTATCGAAAACCTCGTCGTGGTCGGCCCCCTCGACCCCCAGCCGCCCGGCGCCGAAAGGCTCACGCTCGGCTTCGACCCCCTGACCCTCGTGCCCTACGAGCGGCGCCTGATCGACGGCGCCGCGCTGACCGCCGCCGAACGCCAATGGGTCGACGAGTACCACGGGCTCGTGCGGAGCCGTCTGAGCTCTCGGCTCGAGCCCTACGAGTCGGCGAAGGCTTGGATGGAGCGTGCCACCGCGCCGCTCGAGGCGTGATCGGAGGCCCCCACGCCAGCCGCCGTCGAACCTCGGCAAGGACGTATCCTTCTCGGGCATCGACCTTTGGGGGAACCGTCCGCAACGAATCGCATGGCCTCGCAGAAGCTGCACACGCGCGCGTTCGACTCGACAGCCCACAGGTCAGGGAACCATATCCGACTTCCGCGGCCACGCTCGACGCCGACTCGAGCAGCGCACGCCCAATGCCATCTCGCCAGCACGAAGGGTCGCCGTAGAGCGCTGCGGTCTCTCCGACGGATGGCGAAGAGTCCCCGTCGCGCGACCGGACCGCGGAAAGAAAGCCCGCAACGCGCGTACTGCTTGGGCTGGGGATCGACCGTTTCCAAAGGTTCGCACGCTCGCTGCGGTCGAGCCCGTCGAGGACGGCGTTCGGGATGTTTCGCTGGGCGTGGGCTTCCGAGGGCGGTCGACCCGTTCGTTCGAGGCCGCGGGGCGCGCGGGTCCCCGCAGCTCGGCGGATGGGGCGCTCAGGGGCGCCGGCGACGGGAGCGCGGGCTGCTGCCGGGTGCGCTGCGTGCGGCGCGCCCCAGCGCCGCCGCCGTCGCTCTGCCCACCGGCGGTAGCTCGGCCGAGAGCTTGCGGAAGGCGGCGAAGCGGGCTGGGTCGAGCGCCCCGTCTTCCAGTGCGCGGCCGACGGCGCAGCCGGGCTGCCCCTCGTGTTGGCAGTCGGGGAACCGGCAGCGGCGGGTCAGCTCGGTCACGTCCGCGAAGCTGGAAGCCAGCGCCGCGGGCGTCTCCATCCACATCCCGAGCTGGCGAATCCCCGGCGTGTCGATCAGCGCCCCCCCCCCGGGCAGCAGCAACAGCTGGCGGCGCGAGGTGGTATGGCGCCCCTGCGCGTCGTGCTCGCGAATCCCGCCCGTTTTCGCGGCTTCGTCGCCGAGCAGCCAGTTGGCGATGCTGGATTTGCCGACTCCCGAGGAGCCGACGAGGGCCACGGTGCTCCTGGGCTCCAGCCGGCACAGGAGCTCTTCGCGGCCGACGCCCCGTGTCGCGCTCACCAGGGCCCGCTCGATCCGCTGCAGAGGCTCGGGAAGCTGCCCGAGCCATTCGCTCGGCTCCTCGCAGAGGTCGATCTTGTTGAGCACGATCAGCGGCTTGGCACCTCCGTCCTCGACGGCGGCCACGTACCGCTCGAGCCGGCGGGGGTTGAACTCCTGGTTGGCCGACGTGACGATGAAGACCCAATCGAGGTTCGCCGCGAGCACCTGGGGCTCCTGCTTCTGCCCGGCCCCCTTGCGCACCAGCCATGTTCTTCGGGGCAAGACGGTGTCGATGCGACCCGCTTCGTTCAGCCCGACGAAATCCCCCACGGCGGGCAAATCTCGCCGGTCTTTCGCGCGATGCCGGAGCGTGCCCGTCGCCTGCGCCCAGGCCGAGCCGAAATCGCCGGCGACCCGGTACGAGCCGCGATGTTCCACGACGACACGACCGATCGTGAGCGCCGGGCCGGGCGCGCGCTTCAGCGCGGCCCGTTGCGGCTCGAAATCGGCTTGCCAACCCAGCGACTCGAGGTCGTATGATGCGTGCGCTTTCAACGGCGAGCCGCCCTCATACCACGACGGCTTCCGGCGCGGAATTCTCGAACCGTTTGCGGCGCGGGGCGCTTTTTTCGCCGCGAGGCGACGGCTGTCGCGCGGGGCGTCGCGAAGCGGTACAAGGGCTTCGTTTCTCCCATGGCCACGCTCACCGTCCTGCACACGTCCGCGCCCGAATCCACCCTTTCCCGGCGGGGGGCGAGGTCTTGAGTCTGCTGAGCGCCCACGGGCTTCGCAAGAGCTACGGCGTGCACCAGGTGCTCGCCGGCGTGGACGTGGCGGTTGCGGAGCGCGAGCGGATCGGGCTGGTGGGGGACAACGGCTCGGGCAAGAGCACCCTGGTGCGCATCCTGGCAGGCCTCGAGCCGGCCGATTCCGGCGAGATCATGTCGCGGCGCGGAAGCCGCGTCGGCTACCTGGAGCAGGCCCCCGATTTGCCTCGGGGCGAAAGCTGCCTGGAAATCGCGCTGGGCGGTCTTTCGGAGTGGAAGCGCTGTCGGCACCAGCACGAGGAGGTGACGCGCCAGCTTTCCGCCGGGCAGGGCGACACCGAAGCGCTGCTCGTGCGGCAGGCGGAGTTGGCCGCGGAGATCGAGCGACTGGGCGGCTGGGACCACTCTCGGCGCGCCGCTTCGATGCTCGAGCGCCTGGGCGTCTCCGATCCTACGCTCAGCCCCGAACGCTTCAGCGGTGGGGAGGCGCGCCGCGTGGCGCTGGCGCGGTTGCTCGTCGCGAGCCCGGATTTGATGGTGCTCGACGAGCCCACGAATCACCTGGATCTCTCCGCCATCGACTGGCTCGAGCAGTACCTGCTCGAGAGCTTTCGGGGTGCGCTCGTCCTGATCACGCACGATCGGTACTTCCTCGACCGCGTGGTCGATCGAACCTGGGAGATTTCGGCGGGAGAGGTTCGGAGCTATCAGGGCGGGTGGGAGTCCTACCTGATCGCCAAGGCGGAGCGCGAAGCCCTCGACGCTCGCACCGAAGCCAACCGTCGGAACTTCCTGCGCACCGAGCTGGAGTGGCTCCGCAGGCAGCCCAAGGCTCGGGGAACCAAGCAGAAGGCGCGCGTCGCTCGGGCCGAAGAAGCCGCCAGCGTGGTGACCACGAGCGCCGGCGAGCTCGCCCTCGAGGCCGCTTCGCTTCGGCAGGGGTCCAGCGTGGCAAAGCTGAGCGACGTGGGGGTTTGTGTCGAAGGGCGCACGCTCTTCTCGGGGCTCGACTTGATCCTCATGCCGGGGCATAGGCTGGGTGTGATCGGTCCGAACGGCTGCGGAAAGACGACGCTCTTGCGGACCATCACCGGGGAGCTGGCTCCGAGCCAGGGCTGCGTCGAGCTTGGCAAAAACACGCGGATCGCCTACCTGTCGCAATCTCGGGATCAGCTGGACGACGCGCTCAGCATCGCCGAGTGCGTGGCGGGCAAGCGCACGGAGGTCACGGTCGCGGGCCAGGAGATGACCATCTACAGTTACCTCGGGCGGTTCCTGTTTCGCGGCGAGGAGCTGCGCAAGAAGGTCGGCACCCTCTCCGGGGGCGAGCGCGCCCGGGTGGCGCTGGCCAAGCTGCTGCTGCAGCCCGCCAACCTGTTGATCCTGGACGAGCCGACCAACGACCTCGACGTGACGACCATGAGCTCGCTCGAGGAGATGCTGCGACAGTTCGCCGGCAGCGCCGTGGTCGTGACGCACGATCGCTACTTTCTCGATCGCGTCGCCACGGCCATCTTGGCGTTCGAGGGGCCCGGCGAGCTCACCCACACCGTCGGGGGCTACGAAACCTACACGCGCCTGCGCAGAGAGCGCGCTCAGGCGGCCCGCGAGCGCGCGCACCAGCCCGAGCAAGCGAAGGCGACAGCCGCCCCGGCGAAGGCCGCGGCGCGGCCGGTCAAGCTCTCCTACAAAGAGCAGAAAGAGCTCGAGGGCATCGAGGAGGCAATCGAATCCGCGGAGCAGCACGCCAAGCAGCTCGAAGCCAAGCTCGCGGACCCCACCTTCTACCAAGAGCACGCCGTGCAGGCCGCTGGCCTGGGCGAGGAGCTGAAGCGAGCTCAGCGGGAAGCGCAGCGCCTGATGGATCGCTGGCAGGAGCTGGAGTCGAAGCGGGAGGCCTTCGAAGCCGCTCGCAAGTAGCAGTCGGCGGCCGCCCGCACCTCGCGGCAGCGGCCCGTTGGCGGAAGCGCGGCACGCGAGGGCAGCCGCGGGCCAGCGCTTGCGAGCGCGGGGCCCACGGCGCCGAGCCGGGCCAGCCGCTCACGCGGAGAATTTCGCAGCGAGCCGATCCATCAGGGCATCGATCTTGGCGTCGACCGGTTCGAAATCCGGGTTGGCTTCGTAGAAGGAGACGATCTCCTCGGCGCCCCGCGAAAATGGGATCGTGCACTCGAACCCGGGCACGAACCGCTTGATCTTGCCGTTGTCGAAGATCACGCTGTGAGCTTTGTCTCCGAGCAGGCCCGCGCCCCACTCGGGGTGCTCGCGCGCGATGATGCTGGAAGGAACGTGCACCAGGGTGGGCGTCACCCCGGCGGCGCGGCCGACGGCCGTGTAGATCTCGTTCCAGGTCAGCACTTCGTCGGAAGTGATGTGAAAGGTTTCGCCGATGGCTTTGGGGTTCGCGAGCAGGCCGCAGAACCCCTTCGCGAAATCCCGATGGTGCGTCAGGACCCAGAGCGACGTGCCGTCTCCATGCAGGATGATCGGCTTGCCTTGCTTCATCCGCTGCAGCACCGTGTAGCCGCACTGATACGGATCGAAGGGCAACAGCGTCTTGTCGTAGGTGTGGGAGGGGCGCACGATGGTGGCGGGGAACCCCTTCTCTCGGTAGGCGCGGATCAAGAGATCTTCGCAGGCAATCTTGTTTCGCGAATATTGCCAATGCGGATTGTGCAGGGGGGTGCTCTCGGTGATCGGCCAGTTGTCGACGGGCTTCTTGTACGCGGAGGCCGAGCTGATGAAGACGTACTGCGAGGTGCGCCCGCTGAAGAGCTCGATGTCGTTTTCGATGTGCGAGGTGTCGAACGCGATGAAGTTCACGACGGCGTCGAAGGTCCTGTCCCCCAGGGCTTGGCGTGCGCTTGCCGGGTCTCGGATGTCTCCCTGGAGAACCTTGGCGCCCTCCGGAACGGCACGCGGGGCCTGGCCGCGGCAGAGCAGAGAAAGATCGATGCCCTGCTCGAGGGCCAACGCCGAGCAGGCCGAGCTGATGATTCCAGTTCCCCCGATGAACAGTACACGCATGGCGCCGGTGTAGCCGCCTCTCGGCCAAATGGCAATCGAGGGCGGGCGCCTGCGACCGCTCCAGCTCGGCCGCCGCTGCTGCCCGGCGCTCGCGGCTCGGCTAGCTTTTTTCCAGGGGGCTTTCGCAGAGCCCCCTCAGCCCCGGCAGTGAATTCCGGGGCTCTCACGCCAGAACGGTCGCCTTCGGCTCCACTAGCCCATAAAACGAGCGCCAGCGTGAGGTTGGTGCTGGTTTGGGGGCTAGCCTGGGGGGACGGGTGTAACTTTGCAGAGGCGTTCGGCGGCGGCGCGCAGCGTCGCTTCGTTTTTGGCGAAGCAGAACCGGACCAGTCGTCGCGAGGGAGGGGCAGCCAGGAAGGGCGAGACCGGGATTACCGCGACGCCCGCTTCCGTGGTCATTCGCTGGCTGAAGGCCATATCGTCCTCTTGCGAGAGAGCCGAGTAGTCCGCCAGCTGGAAGTAGGTGGACCGTGCCGGGAGCATTTCGAAGCTCGAGGGGGCCATCAGCTGCTCGAACAAGTCCCGCTTGGTCTGGTAGAAGCCCGAAAGCTCGGCGATCAACCCGGGGTGCGACTCGAGCAGATCCGCGAACGCATACTGCGCCGGGGTGTTGGCGTTGAAGGTGACGAACTGATGCACCTTGCGCAGCTCGGCGGTCAACGCCGGCGGTGCGGTGACCCAGCCGACTCTCCACCCCGTCGTGTGGAAGGTCTTTCCGAAGGAGCTGACCACGAAGCTGCGCTCCCGCAGCGCGGGGTGCGTGAGCACGCTCTGATGGGACGAGCCGTCGAAAACGATGTGCTCGTAGACCTCGTCGGCGAGCACGAGCGCGTCGGTTGGGGCCAGGAGGCTCGAGAGGGTTTCCAGATCTCGTGCCGAGAGCAGTGCCCCACTCGGGTTGTGCGGAAAGTTCAACACGACGAGGCGTGTCTTGGAGGAGAGGCTGTCCTCGAGGCGCTGCCAGTCGATGGAAAAGTCGCGCAGCAGGGGCAGCCGCACGGACTTGCCGCCATTGAGATGCACGCTCGGGGCGTAGCTATCGTAGCTCGGGTCGAACATCAGCACTTCGTCGCCGGGGCGGACCACGGTCGTGAATACGTCGAAGAGGCCCTCGGTCGCGCCGCACGTGATCGTGATCTCACCGGGGGGGTCGATGCGCGCTCCGTATTCGTGCAGGAGCTGCCGAGCGATCTGCTCTTGAAGGCGGGGCAACCCCGGCATCGGCGCGTATTGGTTGCGCCCGTCGGCAACGTGGCGATCGATGGCGATCCGAAAGGCTTGTGGCGGGTCGAAATCCGGAAACCCCTGGCCGAGGTTGATGGCGTCGGACTGGGCCGCAAGCTTCGACATCACGGCGAAGATACTGGTCCCCACGTCCGGCAGCTTCGAGGCCAGGGGCCCGGGTGCCAGCCCCCGCATCAAACGACCTCCGCGAGGCTCGCCGGGTAGTCCCGATCGCCCGCGTGTGCGCGCAGCGCGCTCCCCTCACGATCGGTCTGGATCATGGCGAAGGCGAGCCAACGCCCCGCGTCGGGGCTGTAGGCAAGCGTCGTCACCGGCTGTGTGACGAGCTGGTCGCCGCTTCGAATCTCGAGTGAGCCCTCGGAAAGCTCGGACTGTGGTGGCGCGTCGATCGCGATGACGCGGCAGTGCCGCTTGACCTTGCCCCGCATGTCCTGCATGCACACGACCTCCTGGCCGAGGTAGCAGCCCTTGCTCCAGTCGACCGCCTTTCGCTCGAGGCCCGCCTCGTGCGGGCGGTGACGCTCGTCGTAGTCCACGCCGAATTGTGGGAATTGCCGCTCGAGGCGCAGGAGCTTCCACTGCTCGGGCGTCAAGCGTGGCGCTTGCTCCGCTTCGAAGCGAGCCCAGCCGGCCTCCGGGAGAGCCAAGATCGCGCCGCCGAGGCCGAGAAAATCGAGCGCGGCGCTCTGGCCTCCATAGGTCCCCGCCCACTGGCTCGCGACGGCGACGCTCTCGGGGCCGTGCAGCGAAAGCCAGCGCTCCGGCGGCTCTGGCACCGATATCTCGGCGTCCTCCATGATCAGCATCGGGTCGAGGTGCGCGAGCAGCTCTCTGGCCTTGCCCGATTCCAGACCCAGATGGAGGGCTTTCTCGGCTTGCAGCGCGAAGACGGGGCTCTGCACCTTGCCGTGCCGATTGAGCGCCAGCCCCTGGCAGGCCTGGCCCGGCTCCAGGCCCTTGACCGAGCAGGTGACGAGCCCATCGAGCCAGGTGCATCGATCCGGCCCGGTCACGAGCAGAGAGCCCCAGCCTTCGTGAGCTCGCGCGACGAAGGCGCGCCGAGCGGCGGTTCCGACTTGGTCCATGCACCGGGATATATTGCAGCCCAGCGTCCAGGGCCAGGGCGCAGGGAGCGCTCGGCCGGCTCGTCCGAGGCCGGTCCCTCGAGGCGGGGGGGCTGCGGCTCGGGCGGCCGACGCTGCGCTCGCCCCGCTCGTGGGCTGTCGAGCCCTGCCCGCGATCGGTCCCTTGCCGGTGAGGGACGGGGCCGGAGCCGTCGCTCTGAGCGCTCGAGCAAGGACAAAAGACCGACCACCGGCTGCCGAGAAGGGCGTCGCGGGCCGCTCCGTGGGGGCTGCGGTGGGGGGGCGCGGGTTATCCGCCGGATCGCAGCGGAGGTGGTACAGTGGCCCGATGTTGCGCTGGGCAATCGTCGCGTTCGTCGTCGTTCCGCTCACGGAGTTGTATCTGCTGGTCGGAATCAGTCGGGCGATTGGCTTCTGGGAAACTCTGGCGATTACCCTGATTACGGGCGTCGTCGGCGGAAGTCTGGCGCGGCGCGAGGGGCTGCGCGTTTGGCGCAGCTGGCATCGGGCGCTGCAGGAGGGCAGGCCGCCCACCGACGGGATCGCCGACGGGGCGCTGATTTTGCTCGGGGGGGCTCTGCTCGTGACCCCGGGGGTGCTCACGGATGCCTTCGGACTGTGCTTGTTGCTGCCTGCGACGCGCAGGCCGCTCGCCAGCACGGTCGCGGGGCTGCTGCGGCGCGAGTTCGAACGGCGCGTCGTCGTCGGCGGCGTGGGGGCGGGGCCGCCCCGGCGCGGGGGAGGGCCTACCGTCGAAACCACGGGCGAAGAGGTGCCGCCGAGTGGCGCTGGGGCCACCGAGGTGCGCACGCGCCGCCCTCAGTCTTCCGGCTGAGCGGGAGCGCCTCCCCGGGCTGGCCTGGGGAGCTCGAAATTTGCTAGACCCGGCTCATGCAACCGTTGCAGCTCAGAGGGCGTTGGGTACTAGTCACGGGCGCCTCTTCCGGTCTCGGTCGAGAAATGGCTCGCGTGCTCGCGCGCGATTACGGCGCCAATGTGGTGGTCGTGGCCCGGCGCGAGGCTCGCCTTCAGGAGTTGGCCGAGGAGCTGAAGCTGCGGCATGGCGTTCAGGTGGAGGTCTTCGCGGCGGACCTCTGCGAGGAAGATGCCGCGGAAGCGGTGTTTCAGCGCGCCACCAGTGACCGGGTATTGCACGGCGCCATCCTCAACGCGGGCATCACGCACTTCGGCGATTGGGACGAGCAGAGCTGGGAGGATTTTCAACGCATGCAGGCGCTCAACGTCACCAGCGTGGTTCAGCTGAGCCGCAGGCTGCTACGCTATTTCGAGCAGCGCGGGGAGGGCGGCGGGCTGATGCTCGTCTCCAGCATGGTGGGGCTGACGCCCACCGCCTACCAAACGGCCTATTCGGCAACCAAGGCCTTCCTCGTGCACTACGGCTGCGGCCTGCATCACGAGATGGCCTCTCGGGGGGTCAGCGTAACGACGTTCTGCCCGGGTGGCATCGAAACCGAGATGACGAGTGATCGGCGCTTCAACGATCTGCGGGGCTGGTTGATGCCCGCCGACCGCTGCGCCCGCGGGGCGGTAAAGGCGCTGGTGGATCGCGAGTACGTCCGCGCGCCTGGACTCCTGTACCGCGTCGGGACGGTGCTCACGCGCTGGGCGCCCCAGCGCTTCCTGCACGGGCAGGTGGCCGCTCAGTACCGCAAGTCCCTCGAGAAGAACCGCTGAGGCTTCCGCGGTTCAGCTTCGGGGCGGGGGGCGCCGAGGAGGGGGACAGCAGTCCGCCGGGCACTCGGCGGAGAGCACGGGAAGGGAGCCGGCGCCGGCGGGCGCCGTGCCGTGGAGCCGCTCCTCGATCAGCTGCGCAATCCCCTCCACGAACGAAGGATGCGTACCGGCCGTTCCTGCGCGCTCCATGGGCAAGCTCAGCTCTTCCGCCAATCGTGCTGCCTCCACGTCGAGATCGTAGACGACCTCCATGTGGTCGGAAAGAAATCCAATCGGCGCGAGGACCACGCCGGGCGCGCCTTCCTGGGACAGCTTTCGCAGGTGGTCGAGAACGTCGGGCTCGAGCCACGGCACCTGCGGTGGCCCGCTGCGGCTCTGGTAGACCAGGTCCCACCCGCCCGTCGCGATCCCGCTTTCGCTCAGCCGCGACGCGATATACTCGGCGTTGGCCCGCAGCTGGGATTCGTAGCTGCAGCCCGCCGCCATGCTGGTTGGAATGCTGTGCGCCGTGAACACCAGGCGCGGTGGCGAGGCGACCCGCCGTGCGAGTGCCTTCACGGCGGCGCCAACCCGATCGACGCAAGCCGTGAGGAAGCCGGGATGATTGAAGAAGCGTCGAATCACGTCGATGGGGGGCGCGCCGGGCGTGGCCTCGCGCGCCCGCGCGATGTTCTCGCGGTACTGCCGGCACCCCGAGTACGAGCTGTACGCGGAGGTGATGAACGCGAGCGCGCGCTTTCGACCGTCCGCCGTCAGCTGCGCGGTGGCGTCCGAGAGCAGCGGGTGCCAGTTGCGATTTCCCCAATAGATGGGCAGCTCGATCCCGCGCGCGTGCAGCCTTTCCTCGAGGGCCGAGATCAGTTGCCGAACCTGATCGTTGATCGGGCTGCGGCCGCCCATCGCGTGGTAGTGGTGGGCTACCTCCTCCAGGCGCTCGCGCGGCACTGGGCGTCCACGCGTCACGTTCTGCAGAAAGGGCATTACGTCCTCGGGCTTCTCGGGGCCACCGAAGGACACGATGAGCAGCGCGTCGTAACGCGCGGGCTGCGGGCTCTGGGGTTGGGTCACCGGTCGGTCTCCATCTTTTCCAAGAGAATCTGGTAGGCAGCCGCCAGGCCCTCGTCCGGACCTCCGCGCGGGTCAGCCGGCACGGTTCTTGCCACACCAAGATGCGTTTCGGCTAGCCCGGGGTTTTCCTCCGCGGGCTCTTCGGGCGCCTCCGGGGAGCTCGGCGCTTGCGAGGAGGGGGCTTCGGCCGCGTCTCGCTCGCCCGGGGCGGGCGCGGGCCGAGCCGTCTCCGATCTGAGGTGGTTGTCCAGATTTTGTTCCCGAATGATCTTGATCGAACCGCTCTCCGACAGCTTCGCGGCCACGGGCACGTCGGGCGTGATTCCGGCGACCTGGATGGCGCGGCCGTTGGGCGTGTAGTAGCGCATCGTGGTCAGCCGCAGCCCCGCGCCGCCGGGCAAGTCGATGATGGACTGCACGGAGCCCTTGCCGAAGGTGCGAGCCCCGACGAGCGTCGCCCGGTGGTGGTCTTGTAGGGCGCCGGCCAACAGCTCCGAGGCGCTCGCGCTGAATTCGTTGACCAGCACGACCATCGGCGGTTTCGTCAGCGCTCCGCGCTTGTCGGCCTCCAGCTCGGAGACAATCTTGCCGCGGTGGCGAGTGGAGTAGATGATCCCCGAAGAGAGGAACTCGTCCGCCACGGAAGTTGCCGCGTGCACCAAGCCCCCGGGGTTGTTCCGCATGTCGAGGATCACTCCGTGAATGTCCCCGGTCTCTTTGCGGATCGCCCCGATCGCATCCAGCAGCTCGCGATGGGTGTCGGCTTGAAATTGCTTGATTCTGAGGTACGCGACCTGGCCATCGAGGGTGGCTCCCAGCACGCTCGACACCGAGATGACCTCCCGGCGAATCGAGAAACGCAGCAGCCCGGCTTCGCCGAGCCGTCGCACGCCCACCTCCACTTCGGTTCCGCGAGGGCCCCGCATGCGTTTCACCAGGTCATTGGCGCTGCGGCCGCTCACGCGCTCCGAATCGATCGAGATGATCACGTCCCCGGCGCGAATCCCAGCCAGCTGAGCGGGGGATCCTTCGATGGGGGAGATGACGGTGACCTTGTCGTCGCGAAAGTCCACCTCCACGCCAATGCCGGCAAACTGGCCGCGCGTGTCGTCCTGCAGCACGTCGTAGTCCCGCGCCGGGAGGTAGGCGGAGTGGGGGTCGAGCTCGGCGACCATGCCCTTGACGGCTCCGTCGAGGAGCCGTTGCCGTTCCACCGGGTCGACGTATTCGTTCTCGATCAGAACCAATACGCGAGCCAGCTCGGCCATCAGCCCGTACGGGCTCGTGTCCTCCAGGGCCGCCGTGCTCGATCGCGCGGCGGTGACGGCCCCGCCGGCGTAGGCAATCGCGGCGAGCGCCATCCACCTCAGCGCCCCGCCGCGGACGGCGCGGCGGGCCCGGTTGATCGTCGAAGAGAGCATTCGTACCGTTGATTCCACTGTCGAGGCCTCCGGGGAAGGCGCTTTGCCGAGCGGCGGGCGACAGCCCCCCGGTGCGGGGCTCCCGGAAGGGTTCGTCCCCCGGGCCTGGTGGCGGGCGACTTCGCGCCGCACGGCGCGGCGCCGGACCGTCGCGCAGGTGCTGATTTTCTCGCGATACCGGTGGATTCGACGCGACGGAGGCACGCCCCGACTGTAGCCCAGTTCGGCGGGAAAGACTCGCCGCGACCGCGGTCCGGAGCGCGCCCGGGCCGCACTCCGGAGGTCCGCGAGCTTTCGGCGAGTCCGCCATTGGCTGCGCGCGGCGCCCGAAACGCGCCGCCGGAAGCGCTCGCGGGAGTTGCCCCCCCGGAGGCGCGTGTGCCAGCGAGCACTCCCGGCTCGAAAAGTGCCTCATCGAGCACTCGGGTCGCGGCCGTGCTAAACCGAGGCGACGATGATGCCGTTGGCCGGCTATGCGCCGCCAACCAATGCTCTCTTCGGGCCCAACGTGCGAACGTAGCATCCCGGGCTCTACTCCAGCATCAGCAACCAGCTTTTGTTGTGATTCCCTAGGGGGGGCTTGCGTCGCCGGCACATTCCGGCATTAATTTCCGGCCACCTTTAACTTCATGGTCAAAGGTGTCGTTTTGCTCATCACAGCCAATCAAAGAGTACGAGGTCCAGCACATGGGTGAGAACCAAGCCACCACCAAGGGCAGCGATAAGCGCAAGCAAAGTCTCTATTTTCCCGAGTCGATGCTGCAGGAGATCAAAGACGAGGCGGCGCGGCTCGACCGCTCCCTCTCGTGGATCGTGCAGAGGGCCTGGAAGACAGCACGGCTAGAAATTCGCAAGATTCCGAGCGTCAACGAAATCGAAGAAGACGAGCCGGCCGCCGCCAAGTGAGGCTGAGCCGATGGGGTGCTGGGTCGAGTGTGCCCGGGCCACCAGTCGCACATCACTCGGGTCACCGAGCTCGATGGCGGTCGTGTGGCTCGGTGCACACGTCGCGAGCGGCATCCCCGGCGTGCGGCGCGGCCGCGCGGCGCTCTTGCCGTGCAGCGCGTTTGCGAAGTTGATCTGACGGCTTGCGTCGATCTCGAGGTCGGCGCCGAGCTCGCCGGGTGCCCGGCTTCAATAATGGCGTCGCCGTTCGCGCGAGCGTCGCCATGCGGCAGGCGAACCGCGGGTAGGGAACGGTAGGCAACGCCTCGTCATGCCTGGCGGCTCGTTTTCGGCCGCGCGAGCGCACCCTACGGTTGATTGCCGGCGAGGCGATTCTACTGTTACGACCCAAACCAATGAGCGAGTACATCGGACTCGAGCCGTCGGCGCCCACGGGCGAGGGGGAGGCGAACGCTGAGGGGCAGGAGGTGCCTGACCGAAAGCTCATCGGTGAGCTGCTCGGTATCCTGGCTCACGACTTGAGAAACCCCCTTTCGGCTCTCAACAGCAACCTCGGGTATCTCGGATCCGTGCTGATGGGCACGGACCCCGACGCGAGTGAAGCCATCGAAGACGGTGTGGTGTCGTGCGACGGGCTGTCTCACATCATCGACAACGTCGATCTCTTCGGGCAGATGCTGCGCGGAGAGGTGAAGGTGCGCTCGGTCGCGGTGCCCGTCCAGGCCATCGTGGGCGCAGCGGTGGAGAGTTGCCAGTCCGCGGCGAAGAGCCATGGGCTGAGCATCTCCGCTACCGATTCGTCGGAGCACCTGCACCTGATGATCGAGGCTTCGCGCGACTTGGCCGCTCGAGCGTTGGCCAACCTGATTCGCAACAGCATTCAGCATGCGCCCACGGGCAGCACCGTGGCGGTTGGGGTTCACGAGGGCCCTGCCGGCAGCGTCGTCGTTCGCGTCACGGATGAGGGCTCGTCGCTCGGAGTGAGCGGTACGTCCGCATTCACGGCGATGGGGCAGCTGCACGCCAAGGCCAACCTCAACAGTCGCTACAGCCGGGGTCTGGGGCTGTACTCGGCGGCGCTGGCAGCGAGCCTCTGCAAGGCCAGCCTTCAGGCTCGCGATCTACCGGGGGGCAGCTGCTTCGAGCTTCGCTTCGCCGCGTCGTCTTGAGGCGCCTCGCGGCTGGCTCGAGCCGGCTCGGCGAGTAGAAAAAGAACGCGCGCTCGGGTCGGGCGCCGCGATGGCATGCGGGCGAACGCGCGTCGGCGCGGCCGCGAACGCCTCGGCACCTCGACATGGTGGGGCTCACGGTTGCGTGATGGCGACGGAGTCGTCCTGCCGGTAGACGACCCTGCCCGATTCTCCAGGGCATCCCCAGCAGGTGCTGAAGCGCAGCGGCTGCCGCGGGGCGCCGTCGTACACCAGAGCCACCGGGCCCGGCTCGTCTTGCATCATGAAGCTGGCGGCCAACCGAAAGGATCGCTCGGCGATCCGGTGGAAAGCCAGCACGGCGCTCGCTCCGCCCCCCGATAGCGCCAGGACCAGCAACTGCGCTCCAGGCTCGGGGCTCCACAGTAAGGGCCTGGTAGTCAGCAGCAACCCCTTCTTCCTGCTTGTGCCGCGAGCGAGCACGACTTGCGCTGCCTCCTCGGGAAACAGCTTGGCGGTGTCGGCCAAGCCCCTGGTGATTGGATCCTGCTGCAGCAGCCGGCGGAGGTCGTTGCGATTCATTTTCCACGTCTCGTAGCTCCGGTGCTGCTCGGGAGGCATCACACGGGCCGCGTTGGGCGGGCCATAGCAACAGCGAGCCCAGGGGCTCGTAGCCAGCACCGGGCTACCGAGCTGCCGGTGCGCGCAGCGCTGTGCCCACGGTGGCGATTCGGGGCCGGCTCCTCGCGCCACGGCGGAGCCCGAGCGGTCGAGGCTGCTCGTCCACTCCCGATGGCCCGTCATCTGCGCGACGCCAAAGCCCGAGATGCACTCGGCGCGTCCTTCCCGGCAGGGCTCGGTGAGCTCGCGCCCCATGGGGAAGGGGAGGCTGTCGGGGCCCTTGCACGCTCGCTCCCACTCCAGCTCCGTACACAGCCGGCCCCCGCGCTGCTCGCAATCCTTGGCGGCCTCGCGCTGCGGGAGCCCGCGGCCGCCGCGGGGCGGCCGCGGAAACGCATCGATCGCGAACGGACCGAGCCGGACCGACTCGAGAGCCGGCTCACTGGCGGCTCGGCGGCGGAAGCGACCCGGCTCGGTGCCGCTCAGAAACGACCCCTCGGGGATTTCGATCCGCCGCCGGACGGGAGCCCCCCTGGAATCGAGGGCGATCGGCTCGTGTACGGCGGGCTCGGTTCGGTCCGCCGCGGGGTTGCTCGGTGGCGGTTCGTCCTCGCAGGCGCTGGCCGCGAGCCAGGCCGCGGCGAGCCCGACGACGGGCCGCCGCCGCGCGCTCGGGCGGCGCATCGAAGCTTTCGTGCGGATGCGGTTCACGAGACCCTGCCGTCGAAACCGTGACCGGCGCGAGCCGGCTGTCAACCGGTCCTCTGCGAGCGCCCTCTCGACCTTTGGCCGGCCAAGCAGAGTTGCGGGACCAGCCAGCCCCGCGATTCGTGCCTGCCGGGCCCATCCGCCGCTTCGGCTGCGAGCCCCGCCGGTTCGGCGCTCGGCGGTCGCGGGTGACCCCGCGAAAAAAAGATGGGGTGCTTTCCCCGCCCGAACTGACTAGACCGGGCCCGTGGGTACGCAGTGGGTTGGAATGCCGCACAGGCGGGCAGGGGTGCCGTCGCTCGCGGCGGCCCGCACCGTCTCCGGGGCGCTGCGTCGTGGCACGGCGGGTCGTGGCACGGCGGGTCGTGGCGCGGCGGGTCGTGGCGCGGCGGCAGGCCGAGCCGCGACCGCTGGGCCGGGTGACCCCGGTCGCGCGTCGCTGCGAGCGCCCCGGGGCGCGTACCGCCGAGCCGGCAGCCCTCCCGAGGGGGCCCCGGGCTCCTGCGTCCTCGCATGTGCCGATCCAGAGGGGACGTGACGCCCGATCGGCGCTGGCAGGTGGGGCCCGAGATCGTCGTGCGCCTCGCCTACGAGCTGTACGACGCGGAAGGCGAGCTCGTCGAGGAGTCGGCGGGGCACGGTTTTCTGGAGTTTCTCTTCAACAGCGGCGAGCTGCCGCAGGCGCTCGAGGGCCCCCTGGAGGGGCTCGTGCCCGGGGAGCGACGGCGCGTGCGCCTGCAGCCCCAGGACGCGTTCGGCCCGCGCGACGAAAATGCCCTCCTCCACGTGGAGCGCGGCGAGCTGCCCGCGGGAGCGGACCTGGGAGACAGCTTTGAAGCAGAGTCGGAGTCGGGCGCCGTCGTTTTTCTTCGGGTGGTGGAGGCGGACGCCGAGGGCTTCGTGCTCGATGCCAACCATCCGCTTGCCGGTCAAAGCGTCGAATTCGAGCTGGAGGTGCTTGACACGCGGCCGGCGACATCACAGGAGTTGCGCGAGGCGGATGCCCGGCTAGACGGCGACCCGGCGGGAAACAGGAACTGGGTTGCCGCTGCGAGCCTCGTTCGGCGCCGCGGAAGCGATGGCTCCGACGGATGTGCATGAGCTGGCGCCCCGCGACATGAACCGTTACGTTAGGGCAATCTGGAGAATCGCATGAGCAAGCCGTTGGATTTCAAACTCGACACCCGAATTCGCGATCGACTGCTGCGCAGCGGCGATCTGACGAAGCAAGAGGTCGAAGAGCATTTGAGGGCTCTTCCCGATCTCGACGGGGACTTCGACGTGTTGTCGGACATCGACCAGCCCGCGGTAGCCCCCGCGCGTGTCGAGCCCATCGAGGAGCCCATCGTATTCGAAGGCATTCGTCGGCTGCACGCGCTCGCAGACGCGTCGAGCACGGTCTCGCATCCGTCCGCCCCCCAGGCCCCGTCGCCCGAGCCCTTCCGCTCGGCGCTCGCGGGCACGGCCATGGAATCGGAGATTTCCGGTGTGGGCATGGGGGCAGTGTCCGCGGCGCTCGGCGCCATGGCGGCCGAGTCGGGGCATGCCATCGAGTCTCCGTTTGCCTCCTTTGCAAAAGCCGCGGCAGAAGCCGAGGCGGTGGCGGCCCAGGCATCCTCCGCTCCCCCCGTGGAGCAGCGTCCCGCGCCGTCTCCTGCCGTTTCGCCGTCGCCCGTCGTATCGTCCTCGCCGCCGGTGCCGCCGCCCGTGTCGCCCGTGCCGATGGCTCACGCCGAGCCGGCGCCCGTGCCCGCCCCGCCCCCTCCTTCCGCCCCGCTGCCTCCGCCGCCCGTCTCTCCGGTGAGCATGCTCGAGGCGGAGCCGGCCGCTCGCGAGGTCTTGCCCCCCGAGCCATCGGCCCCCGCCGTTCCCGCTCCCATCGGGGAGGTTCCACCGGCGCCTCCGGCATGGGCTGCTGCTTCCGAGGACGCGGTCCCGCCGCCCGAGGCCGCGTCGCCGGAGGCCGTGTCGCCGGAGGCCGTGTCGCCCGAGGCCGTGTCGCCCGAGGCCGTGTCTTCGTCGCCGAATGAGCCCGCGGATGCGGGTCCCGGCGAGGTGGCAAAGGAATCGTCGTGAGCGGCGCCACGCCCGGCGAGGGATCGGGGGCGGAGGACGAAGAGCTGCCCGGGATCGACTTCGCGACCTTCATCTTGTCGCTGAGTCACAGCGCGCTGGTTCACCTCGGAGATGCCCCGGACCCGTCCGGGGCAACCCTCGCGCCCGACCCCAACCTCGCCGAGCAGACGATCGAGTTGCTCGGCCTGCTTCGAGAGAAAACGGCTGGCAACCTCACGGGCAAGGAGGAGCGTTTGCTCGAGCAAGTCCTGGTCGATTTGAGGAGCCGTTATCAGGAGGTTACCTCCGCACGGTGAGCTACGGCGTAGGCCGCGTTGGAACGGCGCGCCGAGTGGCCTGGGCGCGCGGCGTTGGTTTGGCCTTGCTCGCAGCGGTAGCCATCGGTTGCCGGGGCAGCTCGAGGCCCGCCGGTGAGAGGAGCGAGGACCGGGTGGCGCTGGTCCCTACAGGTCCCCACACCGTCATCCTCCCCGGCGGCGTCCGCGCGCCCGCGAGCTTCGCGGATCTGGTGGAGCGGGCGGCGCCCGCCGTGGTCTTCATCCGGACGAGCCGAGCGCAGCGCCGCGGCGGCAAGCGCGACGTGGATCGCGCGCTGGCAAGTGGTTTTTTGGTCAATGCCACGGGCTTGATTCTGACCAATAGCCACGTGGTTGAATCGGCAAGCACCATCCTCGTGACTCTCTTCGATGGGAGAGAGTTCAGCGCGAAGCACTGGGCGGGGGATTCCCCCACGGACATTGCCTTGATTCAAATCGAGGCGACGGGTGTGCCGTTCCTCTCTCTCGGGGACTCGGATGCCGTGCGCGTGGGGGACTGGGTTCTCGCCATCGGCAACCCGTTCGGCCTCTCGAATACCGTCTCCGCGGGCATCGTATCGGCGCGCGAGCGAAGCAACAAGGACGTGCAGGGCCTGGCGCCGGATGGCTTCTACGATTTCATCCAGACGGATGCCAGCATCAACCCGGGCAACTCCGGCGGTCCGCTCCTCGATCTGGCGGGCGGCGTCATCGGAATGAATACCGCCATCAACGTGCAGGCCAACAACATCGGATACGCGATTCCGTCGAACCGCATTCGCGAGGTGTTGCCGGGCCTGATGTCCAACGGGCGTATTCAGCGAAGCGCGATTGGAATCTCCATTGCCAGCCTCGGGCCCCTCGACGTGCGCCGCATCGGCGTACCCAATTTGGACGGTGTTCTCGTCACGCGGGTGGCACCGGGGGGGCCCGGCCACCTCGCAGGGCTCCTCGTGGACGACGTGGTCGTCGCGTTCGACAGCCAACCCGTCAAGACGCTCACCCAGCTGCGCTGGTTGATGAGCCTCGCAGGGGTCGGGCGCCGGGTCCCCATTCGCATTTGGCGCGACGGGCGGCAGCGCGAGCTCACCGTTCAGCTGGGCGCGTACGAAGACTACGTCACCGACCCGTAAGGGCGAAGCGCCCCCGGCCGGCGCTCGCCGGGGCGGCCGCGCCAGCTCCGCCCGGGTCTTCGCCTTGCTCGGTGCCGCGACGCGCCCGCTTCCCGGCGGGTTCAAAGACCGGTGGAGATCCCGGCGCGCTGCGCGGCGGAGCCTGCGAGAGCGCGAAGCCACCCCGCTGCCCAGCGTGGCTCACTCCGGCGAGTCGTCGCCGGTGGCTGAGCGATCGAGGTCGACGATGCGGGTGTCCCCTGCGTATCCGAGCGTTTCGTAGCGGGTGCTTTGCCATCTTACGCGCGATGTCGGCCATTCGTTGAGCCTGTTCGCTGAGCGTCTGGGCGGCCTCCTTGGCGGCCTCACGGTCGGCGAGTTGCCTGACGAGGAGCCCGGCGTAGCCCAGGATAGCCGTCAGCGGCTGGTTCAGCTCGCGCGCCGCCGTGCCGGCCATTTGGGCGACGGCCACCAACTTCTCTTGCTGCCGGAGCTCCTCACGAGCTTCGCTCAGGCGCTTCTCCATTTTGAGCCGTTCGCGCACGTCCGTGAATACGCCGACGGAGCCCAGGGCGCGACCCTCGGCGAGGATCAGCGTGGCCGACATCTTCACGGCGATCGGCTGCCCGTCGCTGCCCAGCATGCTGACCCGATGGTCGGTGAGGCGGTTGACGCCTCCGTGGCTCGGTGCGCGGATGTCGCGCATGATCGCTCGGGCCACTCCCTCGGGGTAGAGCCTGCTCACGTTCATCCTGTCGACGACCTCGCCGGGGTCGTACCCGAAGATCGTCGAGGCGGCTCGGTTGAACAGCAGCACGCGGCCCTGCATGTCCGCCGCGACGATGGCGTCCACGGAGCTGTCGATGGCTCGATCCAAGAACTCACGGGTGCGCAGGCCGTCCCGCGCGGAGCCGCGCGGCGCTTCGCCAGGGCAATGACCGGCAACGACGTCGCGGCCACCCGGCAGCCTGCCAGGCTGCAACGCGATCGCGCAGGAGCCGCCCAGCCGAGCGCCGGCGGCTAGCGTGACCCGAACCGCGTCTTCCGGGCAGCCGCTGGCCGCTAGCAACCGCGTGGGCTCGACCAGCCCCTGCACCGCAACTCCGAAACTTGGCACCATGCCAGTGAAGCCATGGTCTGACAAGAGGGGGCTTGGCCGAGCTCGCGGGGCGGGCGCGGAGTCGCCCCGGAGCCTCCCGGCGCAAAGGGGCGGGGCCGAGTGAGCGCTCTCCGCGAGCTCCCTCGCACACGGCGGCCGGAAACGGGCCTCTGCTCTGGCCTTTCTCCGGGTTTCGTCCTGCGACGTCCCGCAGCGGCTCGCGCCCCCCTCGAAGAGAGCCCGCTCTCCGGGGGTGGATCCGTCATTGCGCGCTCGCGTCCTGGCGAGCGGCCGTTTCTTCGCAGGAAAGTGCACTACATTCAGGCCCACTTGGGGCACCCTCGCGGCGCGTCCGCGAAACCCAGGAGAACCCATGCTGCGTATTCAACCCTTTGCCGCGCTGAGGCCTCGCCCCGAGCTGGCCGCTCGAGTGGCCTCCGTTCCGTACGATGTCGTCAATACCGAGGAGGCTCGAAGCCTCGCCGAGGGCAATCCTCTGAGCTTCCTGCACGTGGTACGCTCCGAGATCGACCTGCCCGAGGGAAGCGACCCGCACGCCCCCGCCGTCTACGAGAAGGCACAGGAGAACCTGCGCCGGCTCGAGGAGCAGGCGCTCCTGCGGGAATCGGAGCCCTGCGTCTACCTCTACCGCCAGGAAATGGTGCTCCTGGGCGAGCGGGTCAGCCAGGTCGGGTTGGTCTGCTGTTGCCACGTAGAGGACTACCGAAACGGGGTGATCAAGCGGCACGAGAAGACACGCCGAGACAAGGAGGACGATCGCACGCGTCACGTGTTGGCCCTCCGGGCAAACACCGGGCCGGTCTTTCTGATGTATCGAGACCAGCCGGACGTCGCCGAGCAAGTCGCACGGGATTCGGCACGAGAGCCCCTGTACGACTTCGAGTCGCCCGACGGGGTTCATCACACCGTCTGGCGCAGCTCCGATGCTGCGCTGTACCAACGGGCCTTCGAAAACGTGAGTGTTGCCTACGTTGCCGATGGCCACCACCGCAGCGCCTCGGCGGCGCGGGCTGCTTCGCTCCTCGCGGCTGAGAACCCGAACCATCGGGGCGATGAAGAGTACAACTGGTTTCTCAGCGTTCTCTTTCCCGCCTCCCAGCTGGCGGTGCTGCCCTACAACCGGGTGGTGAAGAACCTCGGCGGAATGACGCCGGAGGCGCTACTCGAGAGGCTTCGGGCGGTCGCCCGCGTCGAGCCGACCCAGAGCCCCGCACCCGAAGCCGCGGGCAGCTTTGGCATGTACCTCGACGGCCATTGGTATCGCGTCACGCTCCCAGAGGCATCCATCGATCGCACCGATCCGGTGGCATCGCTCGACTACATGCTGCTCTACGAGCGGATCCTCGCCCCCATCCTCTCCATCGGGGAGATCCGCACGGACGATCGGATCGACTTCGTCGGCGGAATTCGGGGGATCGCGGAGCTCGTGCGCCGGGTCGACTCGGGTCGCGATGCCGTGGCGTTTGCCATGCGCGCCACGACGATTGAGGAGTTGTTTCGAGTGGCCGACGCTGGAGCCATCATGCCTCCGAAATCGACGTGGTTCGAGCCCAAGCTTCGCTCGGGCCTGCTCACGCACCTATTGGCATAGCTCGCGGCCGGAGCTCTCGGGCCCGATGAAGCGGCGCGACCGGCGCGCCGCCTCATCGGGAGAGCGCGGACGGGACGTCGAGCGATGCCCAGCCTTTTTTGGCCAGCAGGGGAGCGATCGTCGCGCGGTCACCGACCATTACGACGACGAGTTGCTCGGGCCGCAGGCGCTTGGCCTGCTCGAGCACGCTCGGCTCCTCGACGCCTCGTAGCTCCGCGATGTAGCGATCGTAGTGGTCGTCACGCAGGCCGTCCACGAACAGGTCCTCTGCGTCGCCCTGGAGCCGCGACGCGTGCTCCAGGCTCGACCCGTATCCGCGCACGAGGTCGGCTTTGGCGCGGTCCAGCTCACCCGGCTCGAGGTGCGGGCTGCCCTTCAGCCGCTCGAGCTCGCCCAAAATCTCCGCCAGCGCCCGGGCCGTCGTCTTCGTCTTGACGCTCGTCGTGATGGCGAAGCCTCCGAAGGCACGGGTGCTGAGCACCAGTGAGCGAATGCCGTAGGTGAACGCGTTCTTCTCGCGGAGATTGAGGTTGAGCCGCGACGTGAAGAGCCCCCCGAGCAGGTTGTTCAGCACGTCGCGCGCTGCTGCCGCGGGCTCGGTGCGCCGCGGAAAGTGCTGCACCGCGAAAATCGCGGTCTGTACGGCGCCCGGGCGATCGATGAGGAAGACGCCCTGGAAGGTGCCGGGCGGCTTCGGCTCGTCGTCGGCCCTGAGGGGAGGTGCCGTCACCGGTAGCGAGGCGAAGTGCCTGCGAACCAACCCGGTGAGCTCCTCGAGCGCCACGTCTCCGGACACCACCACGGCGAGGTTGGGCGCGACGAAGTGCCTGGCGTGGAACACCACCAGGTCGCGCCGAGTGAGCCCGTGAATCGAAGCGGCGGTTCCGAGCACGGGGCTGGCCGCCTGCGGGCCATAGAGCAGCTCGAGCGCGGCGAGCGAGGCCAGGCTGCGCGGCTCTTGGCGAATGGCCTGAAGCGTTTGCAGCCACTGGAAGCGCACCCGCTCGAAGTCGTCGCTGGCGAAGCTCGGCACCTTGACGACGTCACCGAGCAAGGTGAGCGCGTTGGGCAAATCCTCACGCAGCACTTCCATCGAGAGGCTGCAGCCATCGCGATCGGTGTCGTGCTCGAGGTTCGCTCCCAGGACTTCGACGGCGCGCGCCAGCTCCGGCCCCGGGTGGTGCAGCGTTCCCTCGGTCATCATGCGCAGCGTCAGGGCCGCCAACCCCGCCCGCTGTGCTCCCGTCGCGCTCCCGCCGCTGCGGCTCACGACCGACACGGTGACCGTGGCCGCCTTCTTCGGCACCAGGAGGACCGTCAGACCGCTGCGGAGCTTCGCCCGTTGCGCGGTGGGGTACTGCCAGGCAATGGGCGGCCCCAGCGGGGGCGCGATGGCGCGAAAGGCATCCGGATCGCTCGATCGGGTGCGGCGGTCCGCGGGCCCTTTTGGCGGTGGCTGCGCGGCGCCGCACGCGAGGCTCGCGCCCACGAGCGCGGCAACGACGAGGCCCGAACGCTGCGCGCGTCGGGTTCCAGCGGAATTCGGCATGTTCAGTTTTCCCCTGCTTCGACGCCCGCGGCCCTGGGCTCCGTCACGACGGTGAGGCAGCGGTCGGGCGCGAGAAATTCGCCAGTGGCCCGGCGTGCCTCCTCCGCGGTGGTGTTTTCGAGGCGCTGAATGACCTCCGGCAGTGCACCCGGGTCTCCCAGGTAGTGGTTGAGCTTCTGAAGAAGCCCCGCCCGACCTCCGTCCCCGCCGCGCGTGTCGAGGAGCTGCAGCGAGCTCGCCAATCCCACGAGGAGCCCCTTGACGGACCGGCGCAGCTCCTGGCTGCTCGGCGGTGCCTCCGCGAGCCGCTTCAGCTCCTCTCGCACCGCCGCCTCGGCCACCGCCGGGGAGCCCCCTTCCGGCAGCATGACCTCGATGCCCGCCACGGAGGCCAGCTCGGCGTCGTCCAACCAGGTGCTGACGCTCATGGCCAGCCCGGTTCGAACCAGCCGCTGGTAGAGCCGGGAAGACTTGCCCGAGCCCAGCACCTCGAGAGCGAGCTCGATGGCAGCCTCCTGCGGGGCAAACGCGGGCGGGACGATCCAGGCCATCGATACTCTCGGCAAGCGCACCGGCTCGGGCACGACGGTGCGCTGGGCGGAAGGGAGCGCCGGCGTCGAGTAGCGACGCCGCTCCGGCGCGGGCCGCGCGGGGAGGGTGGCAAAGTACTTCTCTATCCAGGCCTTTGCCTGCTGCGGAGCAAATGCCCCGGCGAGCGTGAGGGTGGCGTTGCTGGGAGCGTAGTAGCTCGCGTGGAAGGCGCGCACGTCGTCGAGCGTGGCACGCTCGAGATCCTCCACCGATCCAATCACGTTGCCGTGGTAGGGGTGCCCTTTCGGGAACAGGCCGTCGTACAGGGCCAGGTCGCTCGGGCCGTACGGGCGGTTCTCGTAGCTCTGGCGCCGCTCGTTGAGCACGATCTCTCGCTGGGCCTCGAGCCGCTCCGTGCTGAACACGAGGTAGCCCATCCGATCGCTCTCCAGCCACAGCGCCAGCTCGAGCGCCTCCGCTGGAACCGTCTCGAAGTAGTTCGTTCGGTCGAAGCTGGTCGTTCCGTTCACGTTCGTGGCTCCCACCGACTCGAGTAGCTCGTCGAATCGATCTCCCGCATGTCGGCTGCCCTCGAACATCAGGTGCTCGAACAGGTGCGCGAAGCCCGAGCGCCCGGGGGGCTCGTTGGCGGGGCCCACGTGATACCAGAGGTTGAGGGCGACGGAGGCGAGCCGCGGGTCGTGGTGGAGGATGACCTCCAGCCCGTTCGCCAGCGTGTACTTCTCGAAGGCGATGGCGTAGCGAGGCGCCGCCGCGTCCACGGCCTGCGGCTGCGACGGACCCGGAGGGGCCGGCGCCGAGAGCGCCGGCGCCAGGGCGAGCCAGGCGACCGCGCAGGTGCTCGCCGCGGCGCGGCGCCGCGGCCGCGCCGAACCTGCGAACCGAGGCGCGCGGCCGCGCCGTTCGTTGCCGAGCGCCCCGCGCGCATTCGGGCCGCTTCCGGCGCCGCGGGGGCGCCGCTCTCGTGGTACGGGTGAGGCCCCGGTCGGGACGCAGCGGCTCGCCATGGCGAGGTTTTAGGGGCTTTCCGACGAAAAGACAAAGCCCTGCCGGAAATCCACGGAGGGCTTCGCCTCGGACCCCCGCCCCTGGTAGAACCACCGCGATGCGCGGCGAAGTGCGAGTCGAGGCGGTGGTCGAGCCCGAGGATTTCCGCGCCTGCTTGGCCATTCGTCGTGAGGTGTTCGTTCGGGAACAGGGCGTTGCGCTCGAGCTCGAGGAGGACGGGCTGGACGAGCGCTGCGAGCATTTCGCCGCTCGTCTCGCAGGCACGCTCGCTGCCACCGCGCGGCTGAGGCAGACGGCGAACGGGTGGAAGATAGAACGCGTGGCCGTTTCGCGAGCTCGGCGTGGGCAGGGCGTCGGGCGGGCGCTGGTCGGGTTCGTGCTGCGGCGCCTGTACGCGCCGCGCGAGGCGGCGGCCGGGAGCGCGCCGCGCCCGGTCGTCTACGTCAACGCTCAGGTGGCGGCGCTGCCGTTTTGGTTCGGGTTGGGCTTCGAGCCAGAGGGCGAGCGCTTCGAAGAGGCGGGCATCCAGCATCAGAAGATGCGGCACCGCTCGTGACGGTCACCTGGCGCTGAAGCTCGCGTCGTACGCCGCATCTTCGATCGCGGCAGCGGCCGCCGTCGGCGCGAGCGGCCCCGGGGTATCGATCATCACGGCCAGCTCCTCGGTCTGCGTCTGGCCACGACTTTGTTCGTATCGCCCGGGATGGGGGCCGTGCGGCACGCCCGCGGGGTGAAGCGTCAGGCTTCCCGGCCCGATGCCTTTGCGCGAGCCGAAACGTCCGGAGACGTAGAAGATCACCTCGTCGAGGTCGTTGGACGTGTGGGCGTACGGGCAGGGAATGGCGTCCCGACCGAAATCGAGTGGGCGCGGGACGAAGCTGCACACGAGGCTCCGTTTGCTGCTGAACGTGCCGTGCCAGGTGGGGGGCAGATGGTAGGAGGAGACTCGCGGCTGAAAACACGCAATCGGCAGGGCCCACGGGTAGACGCTCCCGTCCCAACCCAACACGTCGAGCGGGCTTCCCTCCAGAGTGAAGCGCTGGCTACCTTGCTCGTCGCAGATCAGCAGGCTTCGAATCGGCTCCTCACGGGGCGCGTGGAACACCGGCAGCTTGAAATCCCGGTGGCAGTACGGGGCCTCCATCTTCAGCTGCCCGCTGGATGTCCGAAAGCGCGAAGGAATCGACACCCCGTCGCGGAACTCGAAGTACAACAGGTGCCCGCCCCTTTCGCATAGAATCCGACGCATCAGCCCCTTGGGCAGGTGGACGTAGTCCCCGCTGCAAAACGCGAGGTCGCCCAGCGGGCAGCGTACGATGCCGTCGCCCTCGAGCACGAAGAGCAGCTCGTCGCTCGTGCTCTGCACGTACGTGTCGTCACTCGTCTCGGGTCGGCTGATGCCAATCGTCACGTCCGGGCCTCGCAGCAGCGGGCTTTTGGCGGTCGCGTACCCCTCGGCGCGCGCGGCCTCCGTCGTCCGGAAGTGCCTTCGAGCGAGGGAGCGAAGCGCCGGCAGGGCGGGCTCTGCGGCTCGTCGCTCGGCGGCGGCGCGGAGCGCCTGTGGGCGCCCCGTGTGGTAGGTGATGGTGTAGGGGCCGTCGAAGCCCTCGCGGGTCAAGCAGCACTCTTGGGCCAGCGTGCCCTCGGGGCCGAGCAGCGCTTTGTGGTGCTTGTCGGGAAGCAGCCCGAACGCGAGGCGCTCGATCACGGCGAGCCCTTCTGCTGCTCTCGCTCGATGCTCTCGAAGAGCGCCCGGAAGTTCCCCGCCCCGAACCCTTCGTCCCCTTTGCGCTGGATGAGCTCGAAGAAGAACGGGCCGGCTTCCGGGCTCTTGTAGAGCCCCGCGGAATCCTTGAGGAAGATCTGCAACAGGTAGCGGCCGGGTCCGTCGCCGTCCACCAGGATCCCCAGTTCTTTCAGCTCATCGATGCTTTCGTCGAGCTCGCCGATGCCGTGCTCGCGCAGCCGCTCCGGCAGCATGTCGTAGTAGGCACCGGGGGTCGGCATGAACTGCGCGCCGCGGAGCTTCAGCGCCCGAACGGCTGCGAGGATGTCCGACGTGGCCAGGGCGACGTGCTGGACACCATCGCCGCGGTTGTCTTCGTGAAAGAGATTGATCTGGGAGTTCTTGAACGAGGGGCGAAACGGCTCGTTGTTGGCGAATTTTACGCCACTGTGCGGATCCCACATCACGGCGGAGCGCAGCCCCGACCCGTCGACCTTCCGCGCGCCGCTCACGTCCTCCGTGTGGAACTCCACGCTCCAGAAACGCTCGAAGCCCAGCACGTGTTGCATCCACAATAGGGCTGGGCTCATGGTCTGGAAGTTCGAGGTGACGTGATCCACGCGAAGAAAGCCCAGGGCATTGCCCCCCCCCGTGGGGGCCTCTTGCTGCATGCCAGGATACAGGGCCGTCGTGCCGTGCCGCTGCATGAAGCGGAAGGTCGTATCGCCAAAGGGGGTGGTGATCGAAAATGTCTTGAGCCACCCGTCGCCTACGGCGTGGTGTTGCACCTCGCTGATGGGCGTGCCGCCGTTCCGCTCCAGATGCCGGAAGGCTTGCTCGATGTCGTGGACCTCGAAAGCGAGCGTTCCGATGCCGTCGGGGTGGCGCGCGAGGTAGCGCTGGGCTCGGCCCCCTTCGCCGGTGGGTGTGGAGCACACGACGGTGCACTGGCCCGCTCGAAAGACCAACGAGCGCTGCCGGCCGGCCTGCTCGAGCTGCGGACTGCTCCGACCGATCTGATCGAAGCCCAGGTATTCCTTGTAGAACTGCTGGCTGCGCTCGAGATCTCGGACGTAGTAGTGGATGCCGACCAGGTGGCGTAGGCCGAGTGGCCCGGGGGCGTGGCTCATCGTCGAGCTCCTTCCGTTTTCGACACGACGGTCTGTTCGATGGCACCGAAGGGGCTGATTCCCTCCTCGGTGAAGGCCTCGATGCGAATCGTGTCGCCAGGCCCGAGAAACGGTGTGGTGGGGGCGGCGCCGGCGATCATCTCGCGCGCTCGAAGCTCGGCGATGCAGCAGGCGCCGCTCGAGGGATCTTCGTTCGATACCGTGCCACTGCCCACGATGGTCCCCGCCGTGAGGCTGCGGGTCTTGGCGACGTGCGCGATCAGCTCGGCAAAGGAGAAGTGCATTTCCGCCGAGCTCGGGTGGCCGATCTCGCGGCCGTTGATCCAGCACTTGACGCGAGCGTGGAGGCGGTCGTTTCGATACGCGGCGCCCAGCTCGTCGAGAGTCACGGCAAACGGCGAAAATGCCGTCGGGGGCTTGGAGTTCACGAAGCCAAAGCCCTTCGCCAGTTCGGCCGCGATGAGCGACCGATAGCTCAGGTCGTTGGCGAGCATCAGCAGCCGAATCTTGGTTCCGCATTGGGCCGCCGACGAGCCCGCGGGTACGTCGGCCGTCACCGCGCAGATTTCGGCTTCGAGGTCCAGGCCGTGGGCGGGATCCGGTAGGGCGATGGGGGTGCGAGCCGACAACAGCACTCCGCTCCCCCCCTGGTAGACGAGCGGATCGCGCTCGAGGCCCGGCGGCAGAGCGGCACCGCGCGCCTTTCGGGCGAGCCGAACGTGCGAAAGAAACGCCGACCCGTCGAGCCACTCGTACGCGCGGGGCAGGGGCGCGAGGAGCCGCTCGAGGTCGAGCGGCTCTCCGGTGGACCGGTGCGCGCCGAGGCGCGCGTCGAGCTCCCGCAGCACCGGTTCGAACCGCTGCCAGCCGTCGAGCGCCTGCTGCAGCGACGTGGGCTGCTCGGGGGGAGCGTAGCGCTGCGCGTCGGCGCTCACGACGATCAAGCGGCCGTCGCGTGTGCCATCCCGAAGGCTCGCCAGTTTCAAACCACCCCCCCGGCTCGCTGCTCGAGAAATCGCAGCCCGCTCGCGATGGGGAGGCGGCCTCCAAAGCGAGCCTCGAGTCGATCGAGGTGCTCGCGCAACAGCGCGTGCGCGAAGGCGAGCTCTTTTCTCCGCGGTAGCCGTTCGAGCAAGCTCCACGACAGCAGCCAGCCGTCGGGGCAGCGCCTCGTCACGCGCTGAGCGAGCGCCGTGCAGTAGGCGTTACAGCTCTCCCCGTGCACCCTCAGAACACGCTCATAGAGGCGCACGAGCTCGCAACTCTGGTTCGGGGGCGCCGGCTGCGCCGACTCGCCCTTCGGCCCGTGCGGCTCGGCGGGGGCAGCCTCTTCGCGGCTCGCCCCGGCTCGCGCCGTGATCGCCAGGCCCCCCAGCAGCAGCGGCAGCTCGGCCGCGTGCTGCAGGAGCCGGCCCCGGGCGTCGCGCACCTCGGCATCCACGAGGGGCATCAACCACGGAGGGCAAGAGCCCGGGCGACAGGCCAACCTCCCTCGCACCGTCACGCCCGAAGGGTAGCGCAATCGCATCCGATCGGGGGCGTTCCGAGCTCGCTCCGGGTGCCCCAGCGGGACGAGGGTCTCCCGGGGCAAACGGCCGACGAGTTGCCCGCCGAAGCAGACGCCGGAGCCGGCGGAGAAGGAGAGGCACTCCTGCGGCGTCGTCGGGGAGGCTGCGATTCCCACCAACTCCAAACCGCTTTCGAACTCGACCGTGGAAAGCTGACCGGAGTCGATCGCGTTTCGCAGTGCGGCGACGCCTCCGAGCCGGTAGCCGAGCGTGCCTTCCAGCTCCGAGAGCACCTGATGCAGATGGTCGAAGTCGGCCGCCACGTACAGCTGTGGTTGCTCGCGTGTGATGTCGTAGCCTTGGTCGACGCAGTGCAGGCCGAGAGGGATCTTCCGCACTTCGGGGCGGTGGCAGCGGTGGCTCTCCCCGAGAGAGGACAGGAGGCCGGCGCCGTAGAGTCGATAGTCCTTCAGGGTACCCACCAGCCCGTATTCCGCCGTCCACCAAAACAGCCGCGCGACCCGGGCTGCCTCACTGAGCTTTTCGGCCGCGCGGGTGGCGGCGGCGAGCTCTTCGCGGGCGAGCCGGAGCGGCTCGGTATCGGCTCGTTGCTGCTCGAGGTCCGACAAGCGGCGTACCGCTGTGTCCAGGCGTTGATCGGCCCCGCTGTTGAAGGCAGTGGAGGCGACCGTGCCGATGCGCTGAATGAACTCCGAGTACGCCGCATCCGTGAGGATGGGAGCGTGTCCGGCGGCTTCGTGCACGATGTCTGGCGCCGGCGTGTAGGCGAGCTGTTCGGGGCTGCGCATCGCGCGGGCGATCGGCAGAACTCGCCTGGCTTGAAACGCTTGGAACACGCGCGGGGGAAGGAAGCCGTCCACGCACACCGCGCGCCACCCAATCGCCTGCAGGCAGCGATCCATCTCGCGAATGCTCGGGATTCGGTCCGTGCGAATCCCCGATGCCGCGAGCCCGCGTTGGTACGAGCCGTGGGCGCTCGAGGCCAGCCGGCGCTTCAGTTGTAGGAGAATGAAGCGCCAAACCGTGTGGTCCACGGCAGTGTAGCGCTGCTCGTGCTGCCGGACGACGAATGCGCTGAGGGCGGGGGGGAGGAAGCTGTGCGAAGCCTGGCGAGCGAGCGAGCCGACACTGCCCAGAAAAGGGAGGGTCTGCACGACTTACAACGTAGCGCAAAGCGCGCCGGGCGCTCGCTCTCGCCTGGCTCCGAAAGCCTCGAGTCGACGAATTTCCGTTCCCTTCGCGTGGGGGAATCGCGTTACTTTCGGCCGCGTAGAAAAAAAGCTCACCGCGACCAGACGACAGTGAAGGCCAGATGAGGAAAAGTGGTTCAGTCGCCGCTCGCCGAAAGCCCTCACCCTCGAGGGCGGACCGCGAGCGCGCGCATTGGGTGCCGGCGCAGCGTGCCAACCCCGAACGGGTCCGGGGCGTCGGGGCACGCCGCGTCTCCCGGGCAGCGGGCTGGGGGGCGGCCGTCGTTACCGTACTCGTGTCGTGTAGTGACCGGGCCGGCCGGAAAGCCGAATCTCCCGAGCCTCCGGCCTCGATCCGGCCCGCGCCGGCAGTGGCGCCGGCGGGGGCTCGGCCCGGCTCCGGCGGCGTCGCGCCGGGCCTCGCGGAGCCCTCCGAGCAGGCGGCGTCGCGGCCGGCCTCGCTGCCGCGCTACTTCACCGTCGAGGTGGCGCCCGACGGCCGCCTGTATGCCGATGGCGTCAGCGTCCCCGACCTGGCGGCCCTCTCCGCGGTCGCGGGGGCGGCCAGTCGCCGGGGCACCTTTGCCGGGGCCGCAGTGTTCCACAGTGCAAAGATAGGAAGTGCAACGAAAGGATCGGAGGGCGAGGTCATCGGGGTTCTGCGGGCCGCCGGCTTCGAGCAGCCCTCGCTGGCGCGCCGCACCCCGCCGCGGGAGATCCGCTCGTTTGCGGTCCCCGACCGGAAGGGCCCGGTGTCCCCGTCGGCGAGCGCCCGTCGCCCCGAGGTGCGAGAGCCGGAGCGGCAGGTGGCCAGGAATGCCGCTCCCGTCCGGCCCCCGCCGGGCCGGGCCCTCGTCGTCGAGACCGTGGGGCTGCACGTGGGCGGCGGAGCGCGCAGCGAAGAGAGCCGGCAGCGGCTGGTCCAGCTCTTCGAGCGGCAGTTCCCGGCGTTTGCCAAGTGCCACGCGCTGGCCACCGAGCGTGACCGAAGCGCCCTGTTCGGTGTCGACGTCTACGTCCCCGCGTCGGGAGGCCGAGCCAGGGTGGGAGAAGTGCGCACGACGCTCGTCGGCGAGGCGTTTCGCGACTGCATGGTGCGGGCGATCGGCGCGGTTCGGTTTCCACCGCCCGACCAGGAGCGCCCCACCGCGGTGAGCTATTCGTTCGTCTTCAAGCCCGACGGGCGGTGAATCGACCGGAGCCGGGCTCGCGTGGCGGCCTCGCAATTCGCCCGCCGGCAAGGGGCATCGGAGGGCGCCGGGCTCCGCTCCTGGCTCGCCCACCGGCGCCGGCGAGCACGTGCCGTTTCGAGGCGCTGTTCCAGTTCGCGCAGTGTCGGCTCGGTCCCGCGAGCGGCGCGGATCGGCACGGGTTCTAAGGCTCTTTCGGCCGGCGCCGTTCTTGTGTTTCGGGCCCAGGCGCCCGCTTTTTTCGCGACCCATCGATGGCCTCAAAGCGCATCAGCGACGTCTCTGCCGGACGCCTTTCGTACCGTCCGGAGCAGTCGACTCTGATTGAAGAAGTCGACAGTCCGTCGGTCCTCCCCCACCCCCTGGAGAAGAATCGCGGCCTGCTGACGGTTCTCTCGGGCCCCTCGGAGGGGTCCATTCTGCAGATCGAAGAGCAGCCGATCACGGTCGGCCGCAGTAAGAAGAGCACTCACCTCATCGCCGACCCGGGTCTTTCGCGCGTGCACGCGCGCTTTTTTCGGCGCCAGAGCCCGACTCGCATCGACCACTACGTCGAAGACTGCCGCAGCACGAACGGGACGTTCGTCGGGGGCGTCCGCATCGCGGATCCAGTCTTGCTGGAGGACGGCGTGCGCATCGATTTAGGCCGCCGCACGTCCCTGCGCTTCTCCCTGCAGGATGCGCTGGAAGAGGAAGCGCTACTGCGCGTTCACCAGTCAGCGCTGCACGACCGACTCACGGGCGTCTACAACCGCGGCGTGTTCGACGACCGGCTCGGGACGGAGCTCGCCAACAGTCAGCTGCGCGGCACTCCGCTTGCGCTGCTGCTCCTGGACATCGACCATTTCAAGCGGCTGAACGACAGCCTCGGCCACCAAGCTGGCGATGCCGTGCTGCGCGCCGTGGCCGAGAGCGTTCAGGGCGTGATCCGTAAAGAAGACGTGCTGGCTCGCTACGGCGGGGAGGAATTTGCGGTGATCCTGCGGATCGTCTCTCGGCGCAGCGCTTCGGTGATGGCCGAGCGCGTGCGGTCCGCGGTCGAAGAGTTGCGCACCGCGTGGCAGGGGCAGGAGATCGCCAGCACCGTCAGCGTTGGCGTGGCCCACGTCCCGCGCGGCGATACCATCAACGCCGAGGGACTCGTTCAGGCGGCCGACGGTGCCCTGTATCGCGCCAAGCGCGAGGGCCGAAATCGAGTCATCATCGCCTGAGCCGTGGCGCGAGAGCGTCTGGCCGCGGGCCGGCCGCTGCGGTATAGCCACGCCATGACCGCTTTGCGAGTATTTCGTTCTGCCGCCCCCGAGGGCGTCCGCGCCATCGAAGGGTTGCGGGCGCAGCTCCGGGAGGGGGGGTTGACGGCTGCCGACGCGCGCGGCGAGCGCAGCATCGAGGCCACCGTGCGAGAAATCATCGGCGCCGTGCGGGATGGCGGGGACGCGGCGGCCGCGGACCTGGAGCGCAAGCTGGATGGGGCCGACCTGTCCCCCTCGCAGCTCCGGGTTCCGGCCGAGCTGCTCCGCAGGGCCCATGCGTCGGCCGACCCGGGGTTGCTCGAGCTCATGCGGCGAGCGGCGGACAACGTGCGGTCGTACCAAAATCACATCCTCTGGCGCTCCCCCGGACCGCTCGTCCGCGGCGGGCGCTCACTGACCGTGCGCTACCGGCCAATGGATCGCGTGGCGGTCTACGTACCCGGTGGCAGGGCCCTCTACCCCTCGAGCGTGCTGATGACGGTGGTGCCCGCGCAGGTCGCGGGGGTGAAGGAGATCGTCATGCTCTCTCCGCCGACGGGAGGAGAAATCGATCCGATGGCGATGGCGCTGGCCTTCGAGCTGGGGGTCTCGGAGGTCTACCGCCTCGGGGGCGCCGTGGGGTTGGCCGCCGTCGCGTACGGCACCGAGTCGATCCGACCGGTGGACAAGGTGGTCGGCCCGGGCAATGCCTACGTCGCCGAAGCCAAGCGCCAGCTTTTCGGCCACGTCGGGATCGACGCGATCGCCGGGCCCAGCGAGGTCTTCATCGTGGCGGACGAAACCGCCGATCCCGCCTGGGTGGCGGCCGATCTGCTCGCGCAAGCCGAGCACGATCCGGCCTCGGCCGTCCTGGCGACGCCGAGCGAGGCGCTGGCCGCTCGAGTGGTCACCGAGCTCGAGCAGCAAGTCGCCCAGCTCGAGCGCGGCGACGCTGCGCGCAGCAGCATCGAGCGCTTCGGATGCGTGATCGTGACCGAGGATCTGCCGGAGGCCTGCCAATGGGCGGAGCGCTTTGCCAGTGAGCACCTTCAAATCGTCACCGCGGACGACGCGGGGTGCATGGAGCGCATCTCGAGCGCGGGTGCCATCTTCTTGGGAGGGCACACGCCGGTGCCGCTGGGAGACTATGTCGCGGGCCCGTCGCACGTCTTGCCGACCGGCGGCACAGCGCGTTTCACCGCTCCCCTCAGCTGCAACGAGTTCCTCAAGGCTTCGAGCATTCTTCACTACGACCGGGCGTCGCTCCTCGCGGACGCCGCCGACGTCGAGGCCTTCGCTCGTCGTGAGGGCCTCACCGCTCACGCCCGCGCCGTCGCGGCTCGAAAGGGCGCCGTCGACCGCTGAGTGAGCCCCGGAGAGTGGAGGAAATCGAAAAAACTCTGCCGAGGCAGATCGAGCCGACCAAGAAGCCTCGCGCCGCTGGGCAAGCGTACCTGCTGGTCGTCTTCGATTGTCAGCGGCCGCTCGCCCCGCCCAGTCGCCACGCCCTGCGCCGCCTCCGAAGAGTCCGCATCGGTCGGGGGCGTCCTGCGGCGACCGCCCGGGACGTGGGGGCGGGGGAGCTCACGATTGCCCTGGCCGATGCATGGGCCTCGTCGCGACATGCCGAGCTCAGTCGCGATGTCGGGGGCTGGGCGGTGCGCGACTGCGGCTCGACCAACGGCCTGCGCATCAACGGCCACCCCACCGACACGGCCCGGCTGCGGGATGGCGATCTGATCGAGGTGGGCCGGACCCTCTTGATGTATCGGGAGGTGGGCGGGGAGCTGGATGAGGGCGAGCTCGACGAAGAGCTGACCTCGGGGCTCGAAGACCCCCTCGCGACGTTGTGCGCTCCTCTTCGGCAAGAATATCGCCGCGCGACCGCGGTTGCAGCCAGTGGGCTCTCGATTCTGCTGCACGGCGAGACGGGTACGGGCAAGGAGGTCGTCGCTCGGGAGCTAGCCCGCCACTCGGGGCGTCAGGGAGCGTTCGTCGCGGTCAACTGTGGCGCTCTGGCCCCGACTCTGGTCGAGAGCGAGCTCTTCGGCCACGCCAAGGGCGCGTTCACAGGGGCCTCCGCGGCGCACCAAGGGCTGATTCGCGCGGCGGACGGCGGGACCTTGTTCTTGGACGAAATCGGCGACCTTCACCCGGGGGGGCAGGCCGCCCTGTTGCGCGTCCTGCAGGAGCGAGAGGTGCGCCCCGTGGGCGCGACCCGCTCGACGCCCGTGGACATCCGGCTGTTGTCCGCCACTCACCGTGAGCTCGACCGCCTCGTCGCCGAGCAGAAATTTCGAGCAGACTTGCTCGCTCGGCTGCAGGGCTTTCGCGTTCGACTGCCGCCCCTGCGCGCGCGTCGTGAGGACCTGGGGCTGCTCGTTGCGCGGTTGTTGCGCAGGAATCTGGGCGCCGACGCGGAGGAGATCACGTTCGAGCCGGAGGCGGCGCGCTTCGTCTTCGAGTGGAGCTGGCCCCTCAACGTTCGACAGCTGGACAACACGCTGGCGGCGGCCGTCGTGTTGGCGACGGGCAAGTGCATTTCGCTGTCCAACCTACGGCCGCACACGCAGCACGGAGCGGAGGAGGAAAGCCACACACCCCCTGGAGGGTTGCAGCCGCTATCGCAGGTGGACGAAGCCCTGCGCGCAAGGCTCTTGGGCGCGCTGACACGGCACGCAGGCAACGTGAGCGCCGTGGCGCGAGACTTCGGCAAAGCTCGGACCCAGATTCAGCGCTGGGTCAAGCGCTTCGGCGTGAATCTGGAAGACTATCGGAAGCGCTGACACTCGCCCGCCGCGTGGAGGCCTCGGGCACGAAGAGCGTGTCCACGATGTCGCTCGGCAGCCCTCGCGGGCGCCCCGCGTCGTCGACGCAGGCGAGTAGGATTTGGCCATCCATGAGGTGCTGGGGCGCACCATCCGAGCCTTCCCCCAGCTGGTGAATGCTGTAGTCGAAGCGCACCGTCACTCGGCTCAGACCCGAAAAGCGCGTCTCGATGCGCAGCAGATCATCGAAGTGAGCCGGCTTCATGTAGTGCAAGTGCATCTCCACGACCGGCATGTGGAGGCCGCGCTGGATCATCTCTTTGTACGGGAGCCCGCGCTGCCGGAGGTAATCCAGCCGACCCTTCTCGAAGTAGGCCACGTAGTTCGCGTGATGGACGATGCCCATCATGTCCGTCTCCGCCACGCTCACACGGTGCAGCGAATGCGTTCTGCAGTGAGCCGGGATGTCCGCTTCCGAGATTCGTGGCGGCCGGCGCTTTGGGGGCTGCCTCTTCACTGCGCCTCGCATGCTGGGTCGGGCCCCGAGCCGACGGGCGTACCGCTTCCGCTCGACGAGCCCCGCTCGCAGGCCGCCCCGTCGTGAGCACGGCGTGTGCTGCTGTCACGGCGCCGACGCGGCCGGCCCCGGCCGGAGTTGACTTCGCCTGTACGTCCAAGGCGCGGCTCGCCGGACCGAGGCTCTCGGATCGGGCTCGATCTACGCCTGAGAAGCTGACTCATGGCTGTCATTGACTTCCAGAGAAGGAGCGAACGGTTACAGGATTCGTTAGAAGAGGCCGGCCTGGTCGCCCCCCGACGCGTGATTTCGTGTGGCGGCCCGGCGTGACGGGCCCTTCGAGGTCCGCTCCGCTGATGGCGCTTCGGCGCGGGGCCGCTCGGGGCCAGAGAGCGTCGCTGGCCGCCCTTCGATGGGGCCAGAAGGCTCGGATTCGACTGGCTCCGAGAGCGATTGGTTTGCGACGACGTGTTGCACTGCTCGTACGGGGCTCGCGCTACCTCAGTGCCCTGCGGGCTCTTTCTTCTTCTCCGCGGCGGCCGCCTTCGCGGCGCCGGCGGCTGGCGCCGAATCCGAGCGATGGACGCTGTCCATCATGGCCATGAAGGCATCTTTTGCCGCGGCGACGCCTCCTGCAGGGCCGGTCATCTTGAAGATGTAGAGCGGCCCTTCCTGCAGCGGGATCAGCGCGGCGAGCATCCCGTATTCCTTGCCTCCTTCCTCCGGCGACATCCCGCCGTTGTAGTCCCCCTTGGGAATCTCCAGGATCGTCTGCTTCAGCCCATTGACCTCGCGATCCGTGCGCTTGACGGAGCTCGCGTCGAGGTTCTGGAACTGACCCTTCCAGCGCTCCACGTTCGAGTCGACGTCTCCACCGAAGGCGAAGACGTTGAGGATCCCGACTGCCGTCTCTTTGGGCCCGGGGGGGACTTCGTACGAGGCTCTGCGGAAGGAGTTCTTGGGCGGGACCTGCTTCAGCCCGGCGGGGGCCTCCCAGGCGAGCAACTCCTTGCGCGCGGCGGCGGGCGCCTTGCTGCCGGCGCCGCCGAGCTTGCCGGGCATGCCGTGCGGGTTGCCCGCCGCCGGCTTTGCGGTAGAGGCAGGCTTTGGTGAGGCGGGGCCCTTCTCGGCCGTGACGGCGGGCTCCGCCGGCTTCTCGTCGCACGCGGCGGCCAGCAGCAGTGTTCCGCAGAGCAACGGCGCGTTCGCCGCGCGGCGGCGGAAGAGGGATCCCACCGCGCGATTGCGCGCCGGGGAACGGCGCGCGAGTGAGGATTTTCGGCTTCGAAGTAAGGAGGCGAGGGCAGCTATCATGACGGAACGATGTATACCTCTGTACACCGGTGGTGAACAAGCGAAGGGTTGTGCCGAAAGGGCATGCTGCGGTGGGCACTGCGCGCCGGGCGAAGCTCGGCGCGCGCGCTGGCGGGCGGTTGCCTCGCGGCCGCCAGGTGCTTCGGCGGCTGGGCGCGGGCGTCGCGCTCAGCGGGCTCACCACCTGTCCCGGCCAGTTGGCCGCGCAGTCACCGGAGATGGTGCTCCAGGCGCCGAGCCCCTCGTCCCCGGCCACTGGAGCGCCCCCCGTCGAGGGCTCCGTCGCGCCGGCTTCTCGAGCCGGTTCCGTGCGTTATGTCCTCGAAGCGATCGAGGTTCGAGGCAACGTCAAGACGCGTCGCGGGGTGGTCGAGGCGCAAATTCCGTTCCGCCCCGGAGATCTGCTCGACGTAGACGACTTGCGGCTGAAGCTCGTGCGCTACCGGCTCTTGGGCACGGGGCTGTTCCGAGAGGCGCAGATCGCTCTGCGCAAGGGAAGTCGCCGCGGGCGAGTCGTGATGGTCGTCGAGGTGACGGAGCGCAACACGATCGTCATCACGGATCTGGCGATGGGCGTCTCGGCGGATGCCGATACCGATGGCGATCGCCGTCCGCTGGCGGCGTTCATGGGCATCGCGGGGGCCGAGAGAAATCTGGCCGGCACTGGAATCACGCTGGGTACCGCCATGGCGCTCTCCCAGGGGGGGGCACCGGGAAGCGAGGTCGACCAGGTGGCCTTGCGCGTGAGCTTCTTCGACCCGTCCTTTCTCCGCACCCGTTGGACCCTCGCCGGAGAGCTACTCTACAACGACGCCATCGATTTCTTCGGCAACTCGGGCGTGGTCGCCGACGACCCGCGCCCCGGCTCCCCGGCGTACGCCGTGCTCGAATACAAGCGCTTCGGCGGGCGAGTGGATGTCGGGGCACCGCTTTCCCTGGCAAGCCGCTTTCGCCTGGGCTACCGCCTGGAGACCGTCAGCGACGTGCGCGCGCCGCGCGCCGCCGCGCACAACTACGGCGGGCGCGTCGAGCCAATCGATTTCCACGTTCTCCCCGGCAACAGCGTGTTGTCGACCTTGGGCGGTACGGTGGAATACGACACACGGGATCATCCCCTGCTGCCGACGCGCGGATGGCTCGCCTCCGCCAGCCTGGAAATGAGCCTGGCTCCCGTGGGGAGCGACTACGCTTTCGGAAGGATTGACCTGCGGGCCCAACACTGGATGCGCCTGGCTCTCGACCACGTCTTCAGCATCGACCTGTTCGCGGGGGCAATCGCCGGCGACGCCCCGCTCTTCGAGCAATACTACGTCGGAGATTTTACGGATTTTCAGCCCGGGCGTTTGCTCGGCTTGAACTTCGATCGGCGTCCTTCGCCCAACTTTCTCGGGACGGCCATCGAGGAAGTCCGCCACGCGCAGTACGCCTTGAGCCTGACCGGGGAGTATCGAATTCCTCTCTTTCGGGGGCGGCGTTCCGTATTCGCGATCGACTTCTTTGCGAGCGCGGGCGCCTTTCTCTTGGCCACTCAGCAGGAGCTGAACCGCCCGTTGCCCCGATTCGAAGGGCTGAGCAGAGTCCCGATGGACCTGACCGGCAACCTCGGGTTTCGCCTCGATACCAGCCTCGGCGGCTTCACGTTTGCCTTCTCCAACGTCCTCGGCTTCCTGCCGGTGCGGCGCGGGGAGGAGCGGTGAAAGGAGGCACAGCTGCCCAGAGCCCCTTCGCCATCGCGAAGAGGCGACGTGTCGGAGGGGAAGCCGCGTGAGCAGGGCCCGCATCGCCGCGCGGCGTCGGCGAGCGCTCCCGCGCGACCGAGCCGCGCGACCGAGTTGCGGTAGCGGGGAAAGCGCGCTCCGAGCGCAGCTGCTGGCGGCGCTGCTGGCGTGGGTTGCGTGCGTGTGGTCTCCGCGCGCGGCCCAGGCGCAATCCGCGGCCCCCGCGGCGACCTCGCGCGTGGCGCGCCTGCAGTGGGATGCGACGAAGCAGTGGCTTCTCGTCAGCGTCAGCTTTCGTGACGTGGCGAGCCCCTCGGTGATCCGCAATCTCCGGCTGGGGTTGCCCACGACCATCGTCATGACGGGTTTGCTCTTTGCCGTGGGCGGTGAGCGCGCGCTGGCCACGACCGTGCAGAGCTGCAAGGTCACCTGGCACGTGTGGGAAGAAGTGTATCGAGTCGAGGTGACGCGCACCGGGCAGAAAGGCGTTCGCCACAGTGTGACCCCGACCCTCAATGGGGTGCTGCGGCGCTGCGCCGAGGCGGATCGGCTCGTCGTGGCGGGGGGCAGCCAGGTGCCGACGGCCGTGCCCCTCAGCGTTCGAGCCAAGGTGCTCGTCAACCCGGTGAGCCCGGATCTGCTTCAGCGGATCAAGGGCTGGGTCAGTCGGCCTTCGAACACCTCCACCGCGTCCCCCGGAAGCAAGCTCTTCAGCACCTTCACCGCGTTGTTCATGACTCGCGTCGGCGAGGCGGATCGAGTGCTGGAGTTCGCCACGCGCCCTGCGCTTCCTCGTTTCCAAGCGCCGGAGGCCGGCGAGGCTCCTGCGGCGCCCGACCCCGGCAAGCAATAGCTCCTCATCGGCCGATTGCCGAAATCACTCGGCGAGCGGGGCCGCGCGGGGGGGCAGCCCGGCGGCGGCAGCCGACTCTTTGCCGGTTCAGTCGAAGCGGGGCAGGATCTCGAGCGGGTCGGGGGCCGGGTAGGTCGCCATCATCGCGATCTGGTAGAAGCGATAGTCGTGTTGGAGCTTTTCCCACGGAATGGGGGGAAAGGAGCGGAGAACACAGCGCGCGGCTCGGCGCGCTTGAGGGCCTTTCCACTGCCCGCTCTGCCCCGCGAATACGTTGAGCCGGCCGCGCGAGAAGTCGACTTCCAGAACGTAGTTGATGGTGCCTTCTTTCCCCGTCTTCGGAGCACAATCTTCGGACTGTTGGATGCCGCGCCGCAAAGCCGCCTCGAGCAGTGGCAATCGGTCGCAGAGGCCGCCTTCGTTGCCCCGAGACTTGGGCGAGGCGCTGCATTTCACGCGCTGAGCCGAGCCGACCTCGATGGCGCTCTCGGGAGGTCCGGCGTCTCGAGGTGGCGTGATCACCCCGCCGAAGGCGTGCCGCGTGGCCTGCTCCGGTGCCGCGGAGGTGGGCACTTGGCGAGGTCTACGGAGCAGATACAGCGGGACCGCGACCACGACGAGCCCCACCATGCTCGCCACCACGACCTGCGCGCGCAGCGGGCGGCCTGCGCTGCTCTTGCCGCGCCGCAGCCGGCGGTAGCCGGGCTCATTCGGTGGCTGAAAGGAGGGAAGGGAGCTTCGATTCACGGGCTGGACCACCGAGTAAACGCGCCGTCGCCAGCGGCTGGCGATGGAAGATTGGCCCGACGCGCCGGCGCTCCAATGCCGTGCGCGACACACCAGCCAGCAGTCGAGCGGTCGAGCCTCA
This sequence comes from Polyangiaceae bacterium, assembly GCA_050299315.1. Taxonomy (GTDB): domain Bacteria; phylum Myxococcota_A; class Polyangia; order Polyangiales; family Polyangiaceae; genus SZUA-265. Next base: position 493,878 of record JBNKVS010000041.1, on the reverse strand, counting down.
CACACCCACCCGCCGCCGCGCCCCGAGGGGCTTCGCCTCGCAGCGCACGACGGTTCGCCGGGGCCGCGCACGGCTACCCGAGACTCTGGCTGCCTTCGAGCCGACCTCCTGCGCCACGAGCCCCCAATCCTGCGGCTTCGATTTCAGCCGCTCCGTTTGCAGCCATCGAGGTGCCGAGCGTTGCGGCTGCGGCCCTCGAGATTCCCGCCCACCATACCCAAACCCTCGAGCTCCCGCTCGCCGAGGCCTCCGCAGCGGGCCCGATCGATCTCGACGCTCCGCTGCCGCGACACCTGCGCGCGCGGTCCGGTCACCCGAGTTTCGCTCTGGCGATCGGGCCACCTGCCGGCGGCCGGGCTAGCCATTGAGCAGCTCTTCCGCCGTGACGTCGCCCTCGGCCAGCGCGATGCTCGCCTTGAGGTCGACGTTTTCGGGGGTGGTGCCGCGCACCTGAGAGACGACTTGCTCCACCACGTTGCGAGCTTCCTCGAGGCTGGGACCCGTCATGGCGACGGCGAACTTCAAGGCATCCGTTCTGCCTGCCGTGATGGGCACCATGCTGAGCAGCAGCACCTCGGTCAGCTCGGCGACGCGCTGCGCGGCGCGGCGCAGAGCGAGCATCTCCAGGATCGTCGGGCGATCGTGGCTCGAGCGATTCGCGCTGCAGATTTCGTACGTGGCGACGGTGAGCGGCACCCGATCCCAGCGGGCGAAAGTGAGCTCGTCTTCGAGCGCCCGGTGCATCTCTTTCCGCTTCCAGAGGCCCGTGAGACCGTCTCTTTGTGCCAGGTACTCCATCGCTCGGATGTGCTGCGGCGAGCCCTTCTCGAAGCTCACCAGCTTGACTCGACATTCGCCGAGCTGCACTTCGCCCCCATGGAGCAGGCTCACGGTGCGTTTCCGCTCGTAGCTGTGGTCGGCATAGCTACCGTTGGTGCTACCCAAATCCGCGATGATCCACACGCCGGACTGCCACTGCGCCTGGGCGTGCGCACCGGAGCACGTGGGCTCGGCGATACAGATATCTTGGTTGGCGCGCCGCCCGATCGTGAGCTGGGGCTTCTCCAGAGCGTATAGACGACCCGCGAGCTCCTCCGCGTTGTAGGCGAATGTGACCAGGAGCGACTGGGCCCCGGGCGTGAAGGTTTGGCTCACCGCCCGCCCCAGCGGAGGCCCGGGGGAGATGCGCTCACGCGGGATCTGCGCGTGGCTCGTCGTGAGGGCGGAAGGGTTGAAGAACCGCAGCCGACGTGCCTTGGGCCGCATGCGTGGCGACTCGTGAAGCATGCGAAAAACTTGCTTCACCTCGTCGATCGACAGGCCAGAGGGGACATCGAACATGATCTGCTCCCGCATCGGCTTCCCGCGGGGCTTGTAGCCCGGCTCGGGCACCCGGCACGTCCACATCTCGAGCAACGTCAGGCCCAGCGCGTAGATGTCGTCTTCCGGACTCGCGCCGCCCGACTTGAGCCGCTCGGGAGACATGTAGTTCGGCGTGCCCCCATCCGGCTGCGCCCCGGGGCGGCGCGCGCTGACTCGGGCGCGCTCGCGGGCGAAGCCGAAGTCGAGGATGATCGCGCGATCGGCCGTGACCATGATGTTGCCCGGCTTCAAGTCCCCGTGCACCAACCCCTGCGCGTGGATCGCAGCCAGCCCCGCGGCGGCTTCGCTGGCGATGGTTCGAAACTCGTCCGCCGTATAGCCACCTTTGGATTTCTGGCGCCGAATGTGGGTGTGGAGCGTGACGCCGTCGATGAGCTCCATCACGAGGATGGGCCCCCAGGGACTCGGCGCCAGATCGTGAACGCGGCATACGTTCGGATGGCCCACGGAGCGCGCCAGCAAGAGCTCGTGTCGAAGCGCTTCGTCGTCCCCCGGCATGCGCGACTCCTCGCGCACGATCTTCAGGGCGACGGACTGCTGCGTACTTCGGTCGTACGCCGAGAATACCTCCCCCATTCCCCCTTTGCCGAGCGGCTCCCGGATTTCGTATCGATCGTTGACGATCGAGCCTTTGGACAGTGGTTGTACTTTTCGGGAACCCTGGGGCATGCGCGTAGGCTCAAAGGGCTGTCCGGGACAGCGTCAATACACTCGTCGATTTCCCTGCGATGTGCAATCCGGCAGCTGCGCGCGAAAGGCCTAGGGCTTTCTTGTAGGTCGCCCAGTCGGTTGTCACCCGAGCCTCGCTTTGGCCACGGGGTGAAAGGAGCCGACGGACGGACACCTCTTCCCTTTGGGTCCATATCGGTCGCCCGCATCACCCGAGGTGCCGCCGTCGCGCAGCCGATCGCCCCACTCGATGCAATGTGGCGCGCGCGCTCCGGCTCGGGCGGCGCTCGGGCGCGCGATGCGACGCTGCTCGTTTGGCAGCGAAACGTGAGTGTTCACCCTACCTCCGAACCAACGAGGCGAGCGGGCGGGGTCGGTTGGGTCCCGCGGGTTCACTGGCACGACCGGCTCGATGCCCCATACTTCCGTAGATGACCAAAGACCGCGGAATGAGCGGGCGAAGCGGCGTCGTGGTGGGCTTCTTCGCCGCCCTGACGCTGGGAGCGTGTGCGCCCCGAGTCGAGCCGGAGGCCCCGGCTGCGAAGCAGGCTCGGCGAGTGCCGGAAACGGAGAAGAGCGACCGAAAGTCGCGCACCGCGCCTCGGCCCGTCGTGGCGCCGCCCCCCGCCTACGGCAACAAGATCGTCCTCAATACCAGGCTTCACTAACCAGTTCCATTCGGGCCGAGGCCGCGCGTCGAAGCCGACGAACGCGGAGATTGCGTGGGGGCCGGGCAAGCGCTGCTTTTTGCTTCGTGATGGCCAGGTGGCTGCGACCCGTGGATGAACGCGTCGGGGTGGCGACCGGCTCAATCGGCAGGGGAGCCGCCCGACCCCTGCGGTGAAACGCCGCGGGTGGGCTGCCGCGCACGGAGCCCGCTGCCGGCAAGCCGGTGCAACGTGCGACAACGAGCGCTGGGGTGGCAACCGGCTCCCGACGCCCGGGGGCCGTCACGGGTCATTGGTCTCGTCATTCGGTGCAGATCCGCAGGCGAGCCCAGCTCGTTCCGCCGCGGTGGTCGTGGGCGACCGCCCACAGGTAGTGAGCGCCCGCTTCGTCCCCCGGGGCGTATTTCACGTCGTGATCTGCGTTCCATCCGGCCGTGGCGTCGTTGAGGAGCTTGATATCCCCCTCCTCGAAGCTTCCCCCGCTCGCATAGTAGTTGATCCACATCTGCTCCAAAAGCCTCTCCCGACCCGACGCGGAGGTCACCTCGTCCACCTCGGCGCTGTCGGGGTCCACCAGGGCGTCGAACGCATGCTCGTCGCAGTCGCCCTCGCAGGAGGCGACGGTGAGGCCGTCGGGGCAATCGCTGGCGCTGGCGTCGGCGTCCACGGCCTCGCAGGCGTCCCCCACGCACAAGTCCTCTTCGCGCAGCGCGACACCGCCGCTGGACCCCTGCGGGACGTAGTCTTCCCCGTCGAAGTGCACTCCCCACACCACGGGGTTCTCGTTCTCGAGCTCGTCGTAGACGAAGACCGCCGTGTAGCCCATCACGAACGCCTCGGCGCCCAGCCGCTCGTCCCCCTCTCCGAACAGCCCGTCGCCGTCTCGATCCTCGAAGCACACGAACGGAATCGCGAGATCGGGATCGAGGCCCAGCGTCCCCGCGCAGGCGGCGAAGAAAACGTAGCTCAGCCCATAGGGAACCGGAGTGACGTTCGGGTCGCGCGGGCGGGAGCTGATGATGTCCCGGGCGATCGTGACGGAGAAGCGATCGTTGGGGCCGTCGCCCGTCGGCAGCGAGACGCGGCCCGCGAGCGCGGCGCCGTCGCCTTGCAGCGCCCCTTGCCCCAGCGCCGCGAACTGCTCGAAGCACAACGCGTACAAATCGCCGGCCGGATTGTCGCAGGCGGCGAGCCAGGCGATCTCGGGGGTCTGCCCATCGCGTTCGCGGTTGCCGTCGTGCCAGAGCATGGTCAAGTCCACCTGCCCGCCGGGGCGGGCGTAGGGGCGGTTCTTTTGCACGGCCAGCACGCGCAGGCCGGTCACCTCCGACGCGGGAGCCAGTTCCGGGCCGCAGGCGCTCGCCAACGGCACGACCGCCGACAGCAAGGCCGTCGCGACCCGGTTGCCAGCTCGTAGGGCCGCAACCCGGAGGGAAGCCGCTCGGTGGCAAGCAGCTCGGAGGGACGCAGCTCGGAGGGACGCAGCGCCTGGCGCCGTGCTCGCGCGGCGCGAAGCGCCGGAGCCACCGCCGAGCGTCCCCCCCGAGCGCGGCGAAGGCTGCGCGTGGGCCGGCTCTTGCCGGCCTCGGGGGGCGGGGCGCGCGGACGGGCGAGCACAAGGCTGGGGCGGACGAGAGCGCATCTTCAGAACTCTCCTCTCAGGCCCAGGCTGGGCAGCAGAGGCAGCCCCTGCTGGTAGGATTGCGTGCTGAAATCGAAGTTGTAGAGGAAGCTCTCCGAGGCGGCGTGGTTGTACGAGTTGAGCACGTCGAGATAGAACATCAGTCGGTACGCGCCCAGCTGCCAGTTCTTCTCGACCCGGAAATCCAGCTGGTGAAAGGTCGGCAAGCGCTGCGAGAAGGGCGCTCCCTCCAGCGGGGTGTATGCGGCGGCATCCGCGGCGTACAGCGCCTGGAGATTCGGGGGGCGTTGCACGGGGGTGTCGAGCGCGCCGGAAACGAGGCGAAACCTGGCCCCCACCTCCCACCCGCGCCCGAGCCGATAGCTGCCGAGCACGGTGAGAATGTGGGTTTGGTCGAACTGAAACGGACGCGTCGGCTCGTCTGGGGAATCTCGACGCCGACTGCGGCTCAGGGTGTACGCGAGCCAGCCAAAGAAGTGGTCGTCGGGCTTGTACTTGATCAGCGTCTCGGCGCCGAGGACGTCGCCCGTTCCCGCGTTCTGGTAGTCGAAGGCGCCGGCTGGCCCCGGCGCGCGAGAGACCAGGTTGTCCAGCCGTTTGTAAAAGCCTTCGACGCCGACTTCGATCTGATCCGTCAGCTCTCGCTCCACACCCAGCGAATAGTGCTCCGCCCGGTTGGTTTCCAGGCCTGGCGTACCGAATACTTCGTCGGTTTCTTGCGGCTGGGGCGGCTGGTGAAAAAGCCCCGCGCCGCCCTTGAGGGTCGTTCGCCGCTGGAGCGTACCGTCTTCTGCATTGGAGCTCGTCGTCACGTCGTAGCGGAAGGTCATGCGTGGGCTCGCGTCCGCCTGCCCACTGTCGCGTGCGAAGTCCACTCGCAAGCCGCCCGTCACGGAGAGGCGCGGCGTCGGCTTGATCTGCACGTCGCCGTACCAAGCGGGGCGGAAGAACGTATCACTGCCGCTCTGTTCCAGCACGGGCCGGGTCGTGAACGGCCCCGGGGACGCCGTCCCCGGGCGAGGTGGCTCCGGAAGCCGAATCAGTAAGTCGTTGGGAATGATCTGGAAGTCCAGGCCAGCGTGAAAGGTCAGCCCCCCGAAGGGGCGGAAGGACAGCTCGCTGCGCGTTTGAATCGGATACGAATCGATCCGGAAGCGAAAGCGGCCGATGTTGAAGTCGATGGCGTCTTTTCCGACGGATACCAGAGCGCGCAGCCCAAACGAGGGCGAGAGCTGGCTGGCAATCGAGCTCTGCAGTCGCCAAAACCCCGTCGCGAAGCTGACGCTCCCCCCCGCGACGCCGGGGTCCTGGGCTCCCGGGTTCTCGACCAGCAGCTCGAGGCGGTCGCTGGAGCCGAAGAAGCGAAAGCTGAGCCGGTCGTCCTCCGAAACCGCGCGCTCGGCGATTAGTTGGTAGTCCGCGTATACGGGGGCGGTCGTCACCGAGGTGCCGGCCTCGCGCAGCACGGGGCCGAGCCAGGCGTCCACCCAGCTGCGGCGGCCAGCCACCGCGAACGTCCAGCCATCCATCGGCAGCGGCCCCTGGAGCAGCAAGCGCGCGTCGAGCAAATCCACCTGCGCCATGCCGTGAAAGCACGTATCGTCGCCCGTCGGCGTTCCCTTCGAATCTCGGCACTGCGCGTCGGGTGCGCGCAGCTTGACGTCGACGATTCCGCCCATGGCGCGGCCGTATCGACCGCTGAAGTTTCCGGGGTAGAAGTCGATGCTGTCGAGCAGCTCGCTCGGCACGGCGCTGCTCAGGCCGCCGAAGTGGTAGATCAACGGGACCTGATCGCCATCGATGAAGATCAGGCTGTCTTGGGGCGCCGCGCCGCGAATGATCAACAGCCCGGCGAGCCCGGGAGGCCTCGCGACGCCAGGCAGGCTCTGGATCGAGCGCAGCGCGTCCCCGGACGTGCCGGGGATCCGAGTCATCTCGCGACGTGAAATGGTTCGGCGCGTCACCTCACGCGGTGGCCGCGTACCCACCACCGACACGACGATCGAGTCGGCTACGCTGGGAAAGACCTGATACACGATCTCGGTCAGCTCGCCCGCGGCGACCGATTCCGTCGCCACGATCTCGTCGAAGCCAGGTGCTGCGATCGAGATCTCGTATTGCCCTGGAGGTAGGTCTCCGCTGTTCCAGCTGCCCGCGGCGTTCGTCAGAAACTGCAGCGCTTGCCCATCCGGAGCCGTGACTCGCACCGTCGCGCCGGCGAGGGGCTCGGACGTGCCCGCGACTTCGAGCCTGACGCCGAGCTGCCCCGTGATGGGCTCCGGCTCGCTGTCGGCAGTCGCGGGCTTGAGCTCGAACACGTAGCGGAACGGGATGCGCACGGCGACGGGCTCGCCCCGCAGCCGAGCGGGCTCGAAGCGGAACTGCAGGGCCGCCGCTTCGGCGGCCTGGTCGAAGCCGCGGCCCGCCGGCTCCTGGACGGTGGCTTCGCTGACGTGACCGTCTGCCTCGACGCGCAGAACCAGGATCACTTCTGCCTCGCGACCCTCGGCGGCGGCTTCGGCCGGATACTGGGCGTCCACGAACTCCAGCAGCTGCGGAGGTTGCAACCCGCTCGGCAGCGACCCCTCGGAGGAAGGCTCGTCGGAGGAAGGCTCCTGCTCGGCGGACTCGCCCGCCGCCGGCGCGGCTGGCTCCTGCGCGGCTGGCTCGGTGGCGGCGCTCGGCGCCGTCGGAGCCGCGTTCGCCGGGGGGGCGGTCGCCTGCTGGGCTCCGACCCACGGGGCTTGGCACAGCACCCACCCGGCCACGAGCATCGATGTGCGCCGGACCCTCCCCGCGAGCCACGCTCGCACCCGGAGCACTCTGCGGGATCGCGAGGGGGGGGACGGGGCCACGCGTCGCGCGACTCCCCCCGCGACCCCGGCACGAGCGACCCCGGCACGAGCGACATGGCCGCGGGTGGTGCGGGGGCGAGCGACGCGACTCGACGGCGCACGGCTCGAACGTGCACGGCTCGACAGCGCACGACCACAAGCGATCCGGCTGCCAGCGATACCGCCTGGAGGCGGGGGGAAAGCGCCTGGATTCGGCGCCGATCGAACGAAACGGGGTGCGAGCTGTTTGGGGTGTCGAGTCATCGTGGATGTCGCCGCCAGCCTGTTTCGCGCACCGCTGAGGTAGCTCGGAAGCCCCGCACATACAAGGCCTGACTGAGAAAGCGGCCGGGCTCGAGCGGCTCGCCGTGCGATCGCCATCCTGCTTGGCGGGGCGAGCCGAGCCCGCTCGCTCGAGCTCCAAGCATGGAAGTGGCTTCGCCGGCGTGAGCGGCCGGCCTTCACCTGCGTCGTGGTCGGGCTCGTCGCGCCATTTTTCGCCGGGAACATGCTAGGTCCGTGCCCGATGCTCAAGCTTGCGACATGGAACGTCAACTCTCTGCGCGCCCGCCATGACCGGGTCGTCGAGTGGATCGATGAAGAGCGCCCGGACGTGCTCTGCCTACAAGAAACGAAGGTCACCGACGATCAGTTCCCTGCCGACGCATTTCGTCTCCGAGGCTACTCGATTGCGATGGCGGGTCAGCGGACCTACAACGGGGTCGCCATTCTGGCTCGCGACGAGCTCGAGGGGGTTCGCGCGGAGTTGCTCGGCGCTACCGCCGGGGAAGAAAAGCGGTTCCTCTGCGCCCGAGTGCGGGGGATCTTCGTTTGTTCCGTCTACGTTCCCAATGGAAAGTCCGTCGATTCGCCCTCTTTCGTGCAGAAGCTCGATTGGCTCGCCCGTCTGCGCTCGACGCTGGATGCTTGGGCGGATCCGGGCCAGCACGTGGCCGTTTGCGGCGACTTCAATATCGCGCCCGAAGCCAGGGATGTCTACGACCCGAGCGAGTTCGAAGGAAGAACCCACTTTCATCCCCGGGAGCACGAGGCGCTGGCGCGCGTGTGCGAGTTCGGGTTGAGCGACGCGTACCGCGCACTACACGAAGAGGGGGAGCAGTACAGTTGGTGGGACTATCGCGCGGGGGCGTTCCGACGCAACCGGGGCCTGCGCATCGATCTGATCCTGGCCAGTCGCTCGCTGGTGGCGTGTTGTCGCAGCGCCGAGATCCACCGCGCGACGCGTCGAAAAGAGAAGCCGTCCGACCACGCGCCCGTGGTGGCCACCTTCGATCTCGCGGTCGCGCCCTGATCGCGCGCCGCCGCGTCGGGGGATTGCAGAGCGGGAGCGAGTCGCGGGCGTGCGCGAATGGAACGCGGGCGGGCCGAGAGGATCCGCCGGCGAGCGCTCACGCGCAGTCCGCGTAGGCCTCCGCGTTCGGCGTGATGCCGCTCTCGCGCAGCACGCGCGCCGCGGCGACGCTCACTCGCCCCTGGGCAAGCCACGCCTCGATCTCGGGATCCGCCGCCAGCTCCCGTTCCACTCGCTGCAGCGCGGGCAGGTAGCAGAGCTCGCGGCAGAGCCCGCCCCCTCGGTGAATGCGAGCGGCCAAATCGATGGACTGCCCGGGGATGGCCCCGGCGGCGAGCGCCGCGCGCACCGTGTCGTCGAAGTCGGCGCCTTCGGCGGCGCGATGCGCGAGCACGTGCCTCAGCCCCAGTTGCCAACGGCGCAGGGCGCCCAGCCGGTGGTCGCGCTTCTCGAGCAACAGCGCGCGGCCTTCCTCCGCGGCCCCCCCCTCGGCGCTGGAGATTCGAAACAGGAGGTAGGGGTGGCGCTTCGCGCGCGCCCGAGGCAGCGCGTGCGCGACCACCTCGTGCAGGGCGATGCGACGGCTTTCGGACAGCGAGAGCGGCACGTCGGGCGCCAAGTAGATGCCATCGGTGGCCGTCGCCGCCACGCTCTGCAGCGACGGGGCGACCAGCACGCGGGGCGGGAGCCCGCGCAGCGTGAGCTCCTTCTGCAACTGCCGGATCAGGCTGCCGGGGTGAGCCAAGTCGTCGCTGCGGACGGCCGGCCCCGGCTCCGAAGGCGGTGGCCCAGCGCACCAGCTCCGCCCGAGCGCCCAGGCCCGGGCTCGGTCGCGACCCCCGGGCAGGGGAAAGCGCTCGCGGGCGAGGGCCCGGAACTGGGGGGCGCCGCGCGCTCGGACGAGCTCCAGCTCCAAGCGTAGCTCGTCGATTCTCGAACGAACGAGCCGCTGCAGCTCGGCGGGGCCGCGCAGGGCGCCGCGCAGGGCTTCGAGCGCTCGAGCCGCATCATCCAAATCGGCGGGCGCCGCCGCGTAGCGCCATCGGGGGCGGAGCGACTCCCCGCGAGCCAGCGCAGCCAGCAGGGAAACACGCTGCTCGGTGGCGTTCACGGGGCGACAGCGCGAGAGCAACGCGATGCGTTCCTCGATCGCCGTGACGAGCCGGCCAATTGGCTCGCCGTCGCAGGAGCCCGGTCCAACGTCCAAGGGTCCTGCCGTACAACGGATGCGGTCCTTCGTTCAAGCGTTCGGCTGGCGGTTCGCGGTGCCGTTTCGTAGTACCCTTCGCTCTTCGTTGTCTACCCGCCTTCCAGTTGGTCCGGGGTGGCCCACGGGCAGCCGCTGGTTCGTGCTCGGCGTCGGCTTGCAGCTGTACGTGATCGTCGCCGCGCTGCAGCGCGGGGGGCCGCTCGTGATGGCGAGCCTGGCGTTGCTCGGGGGGCCGCTCGCCTTGCTACTCGTCTGGCGGCGCACCGAGACCCCGGGCGGGTTGAGCCCGGTGGCGGCACCGGCACCGCTTTCCGTGCTCCGGCTGTGCGTGTGGGGCGCGGGCACCTGGCTGTGCGCTCGCGTGGGCGGGGTCGGGGTGCCCGGGTTCAATTTTGCCGCTTCGTTCGGGCTCGGCGTGGCGGCATCTGCCGGCGCGCTGTCGCTCGCGCGCATCCCCGCCGCCGCGGGGCTCGCGGACGCGCCGGCGGGCAGTCGCGCTCTCGATGCGCCACTCGTCTGCGGCGCCGTCTGGGGCTTGGCGAGCTCGGCCGCTGCGTACCGCGCCGTCGGTCCGTGGGGGGGGCTCGCCGTGGGGCCGCTGGCCACGGACTATGCCACCAGCGTCGCCAGCGTCGCGACGATGCTGGTGCTGTGCGCGAGCGCGCTGCGGCTTCGCCACCAGCGGCGCTTCGAGCTGGGAGTCGCCGATCGCGGCGCGGGCGCGCTGTCGCTTTGCGTGGCGGCCCTCGGCCTGTCCGTGCCGGCCGCCTTGGCGGGGCTCGCTCCGCCCGATCGCGCTCTGCCCGCGGGCGCGGCGGGCGCCGCGATCGCCTGCGCTTGGGCGAGCAGCGTGCGGGAGGCGGCGTCGATCCCCGCGACGATTCGCGCCGGGCTTCTGGTCGTGGTCTTCGGGGCGCCGGCAGTGCTCTTGACTTCCGCATTGGTCTTGCGCGCCGAAGATCACGCGGGGGTCGTCGCCCTCGCCGGCGGCGCCGTCGCCCTGGCGATCGGCGCGTCGGTGCACCGCATGGCTCGGCCGCTGTCGCTCGAGTCCTCGCGCTGGCTGTCCGCGCTGGAGCGTGCCTGCCAGGCGGCACTCGAGCCCGAGCCGCGCGCGGCCATCGAGGCCACGCTCGTCGCGCTGCAGGGGCTCGAGAAGACGGTCTGCACGCAGCCCGAGTTGTTCGGTCTCGCGCCCCCCCGAACGATGCACGTCGACCGGGCCGGTTATCTGCACGAAAGCGCGGGCGAGGCGCCGCCGAGCGTCTACGATCTGGCGCGCGAGGAGCCCGAGCGCCTGCTGCGCTTCGGTGTGCTGCAGCACGCGCACGTCCGGCGCCCTCCGGTGCGCTCCGCCCACGCCTGGATGAGCGCTCGCGACGCGTACGCGGCCGTCCTGGTCCGCCAGGGCGGCGAAGACTACGGGTTGCTCGTCGTGCCCCGCGGCACGCGGGAGAGCCAGCTCTCCCTCGAAGAGGCCAGAGCCCTCGGCCGGCTCGCGGAGCGGCTTGGATCGGTGCTGTCCGTGTCCGCGGCGCTCGGGCGCGCCGCGGAGCGTGAGCGAGCGGAGAAGGCGCGTGCCGCTGCGCTCCAGGCCGAGAAGCTGGAGCTTTCGCGGCAACTCGTCGTCGCGCGCAGCGCGCAGAGCAACCTGCCGAACTGGCTTGCCTACGAGTCGAGTGTGGCGACCTACAGTGCTCGGGCCCAGCAAGCTCGAGCGGAGGTCGAAGCGCACGCCCGCGGGGCCGCTCGAGTTCTGCTTTCGGCTCCGATCGGCACGAATGCCGTGGCCTGGGCGGTTCGGTTGCACCTGCTCTCGGGAGACGAGCCCGGGCCGCTCATCGTCGTCGACGCCACGCGCAGCGAGGAGCAGTCCGAATCCTTCTGGACGCCCTCGGCGGGGCCCTTCGCCCAGGCCGAGGCCGGAACGCTCGTGGTCCTGCATGCCAACTGCCTGCCCGCCGAGGCGCTCGAGCGCCTCGCGCTCGCCCCGCAGGACGAGAGCGGTCCGCGTCGCGTCGTCGCGATCGCCTACGGCGCGGTGGGCGTGGCCGGCTCGGTCGCGCTCGCTCTGGGCGCCTCGGTGGTGCGCTTGCCCAGTATCGAGGAGCGCCCGGAGGACGTGCGGGGGCTCGTGCTCGAGGGCTTGTGCCGCAGTGGATTCCGCCATCGGGGAGCGGAGATCGGGATCGAGCCCGCCGCCCTGGCGCTGCTCGTGGAGTACGAGTGGCCAGGCAACGAGGCGGAGCTGCGCCAGGTGGTCTCTCGTGCGGCTTCGCTTGCCCAGGGGCCGCGGGTGGGGGTGGGGGAGGTGCTCGCCGCGGGGCTGCCCGAACGGGTCCCGGAGGCCTCTTCGTTTCGCCTGGTATCACGCCGGGGACCGAGCTCGCGAGAGCCCGGCTCGGCGTCGGGCGTCACTCACCCGCCGCCGGACGAGGCCACACGGCCGCGTCGCCGGCGCCGGCGGTGAGCCGTCGTTTCGCCCGCGGCGGGCTCGATCCACCACCGCGCGACCCTCGCCTCGTGGCGGCTCAGCGCGGCGCCTCGGCGCGCTTTCCCCGTTCGGCGACCGTCAGCCAGAGGTAGGCCACGGCGCCGAGCAGCAGGCACGCTCCGACCTGTACCGTATACATGCAGAACACGGCTCCCGCTCCCTCGTGCAGCACGCTCGGGCGCGGAAAGAAGAGCAGTAGCGCCGCGTACACCGACAGCTGGTAGTTGCCGAAGAAGCCCGGGCCCGAGGGCACCATCAGGCCGAGGCACAGGACCCCGACGACCACTGCGCTCTGCGCGAAATCGGCATTCGAGAGTCCGCAGGCTCGCAGCGCGACCCAGATGGAGAGGGTTTGCACCAACCAATACCCGACCGTGGCGGTTAGGAACCGAGTCCGCCGCCCGGAGTCGCGCAGGCAGGAGAGGGCCTCCGCCATGGTCGACAGAGCCCGACACAGCCGCTCGGCGAGCCGCTCGGAGATGGGCGTGAGCCCTCGCCGAACCAGGGCCGCCGACACGGACTGCCAGCGGTGGAAGGCGTACAGGCAGAGCACGGCTGCGACGAAGGTGGCGCCGCTGGCGTAGCCGGCGGCGGGGATGGCATCGACGAGGGGCTGCAGGTCGAGCTCGCTTACGCCCGACGGCTGGCCCCCGATGGATCCCGTGTGTCTGCGCCCGGCGCTCTCGATCAATGCGGCCACGAGCAACGAGCTGCTCGCGCATCCGTCCGCGACGCGTTCGGCGCCGCTGAGGGTCAATGCCTCGAGGTACGTCAGGCGCCGCGTTCGCTGCAGCAGCAGCGGGCGAACGAGCTCGCCCAACCTCAGGGGTAGCACGATGTTGGAAGCGAAGAAGACCAGGTTGATCGCGAGCAGCCGAGCCACGCGAGGCGACTGGGCCGCGGTGAGCAACCAGCGAAAGCGTATGGCTCTCAGCAGGAGACCGCCCAGCGTGAGAGCGATGAAGCCCGCCAGCATCGCGGCGTCGACTCGCTCGAGCGCCTCTTTGGGCGGCAGCAGCGGCAGCGCCTCGTGCTGCAAGAGCCAAATCGTGCCGCCCATCAGGCCGAGGCCCACGACGGCCATCGGAAGGCGCTTGCGGAAGGTCGTCCGCCCCCTGGGATCCGGCGCGTCGGTCTCGCCCGAGCGCTCGGCGGCCGTCATGGGTTGCCGGTCTGCGCGGGCACTTCCCCGGCCGCCTCCGGCTCGGGCGGGGGGGCGGGGCTCACGGCCACCGATTGCCGCGCTTGCTCTCGCTTTCGACGCAGCTCGAGGTGCTTTTTCGCGCCAGGCCAGAGACCGGGCTCCACCGCGAGCGGCTCGGTGCTGAAGTCGGCCAGGAACTCCTCCATGAACCGCTCCATGCCGACGTGCGGCAGGGGCTGCGTGGGGATCATGCCGGGCTCGTAGCCCCGATCCAAGAACGGCTGCACGAACGCGGGGTTGCGGCTCGCCACGTGGACGGGCACAGACCAGGTGAGGTTCTCGGGCCCCGTGACGGTTTGGTTCGGTTGATGATCACCCAGGAAGATGACCAGCGAGTCGTCCCTGATGTGCGTCTCGAGGTAGCCCGCCATGACGCGCATTTCGTAGGCGACCGCCGTTGCGTACGCGGTCCCGATTTGCTCCGTGTCGTTCCAGCTCACGTTGAAGTGGTCTCGCCCGACGCGGTGCAGTCTGGAGCCGTTGCCGAGCCGGCGCCAGTTGTCGACGTACTTGGGAATGTCCGAGAACGGCGCGTGGCTGCAGACCAGCGCGTACTCGAGGAACAGCGGCTGAGTCGCGTGCTCGACCTCCCGCCGGTGGACGAAATCCAGCACGAACTGGTCGGCCATGGTGGCCCATGCGTAGCGCGGCCCTCGGTAGCCGTACTCCCAGGCGTAGTAGTGTTTGCGAAACCCGAAGTAGTCATCCATTCCCGGCCAAGGCCGAGTGGTGCCGGGGGCCGCCAAGATCGGTTCGTAGCCAGCGTCGCGAAAGTAGTCGGCCAGGGCGACCGGCTTGCGCTCCGAAAGCAGAGAAGCGTGCAGGTGGCTGATGACCTTGAAGCCGGTGTTCAGCGTGCCGTGCGCGAACCAGGAGAAGCCTCCGAAGGTCGGCGAGGTCAGAAAGTTCGAGGCCACCGTGAAGCCCGCTCTGCGCAGCTCTTCCTGGAGCGCTTCGTACTCTGGGATCAGAATCTCTCGGTGCTTGGGCCGCACGAAGGACGTGCGCCCGTAGGATTCCACGAAGATCAGGTGGACGTTGTTGCCCTTCAGCTTGTCGAGCTTTTCGCCCGTGCCGATGCGCTTCGCCACGGCGTCGATGGCCCGCCGCGCGCGGCGCCGCTCGGCGGGCAGCTTCGTGTAGCCCACCATTTCTCGCCCGATGCGCTGCGACACTTCGCGAATCGCCAGCCGGGGCCCCCCGAGCTCCCAGCTCGCCAAGGCTCCGCCGGAGAGCAGCACCAGAGCCAGCGTCAGCCAGCGAAAGCCCGGGCGCGCGGCCCGGTGATACACGGCCGACAGGGAGGCGAAGGCGAGCAGCGCGAAGGCGACCAGGCTGCCGACGAGCAGCACGGTGTATCCGATGGCCAAGCTCTTGGCCGGGCTCGTGTCGTACATGAGCCGAAAGAACTCGGGTACGAGGTGTAGGTCGAGCGGGACACGAAAATCTCGGTACAGGAAGCGGTGCGCAATGTTGTCCGCCGTGATGAACAAGCGAGCGAGGACCAGGAGCAGAGCCAGGGCCGCGAACACCCACCAGCGCAGCCGGAGCCGCAGCCGGCGCGCGAGCACGAGCAACCCCATCAGGGCGGGAGCCTCCACGGCCACCGCGTACAGGCGGCTGTGGGGTTGCACGATCGGAAAGCGAACGTTCAGCCAGACGCTGAGCCATCCGACCACCACCACGAGGAGCAGCCCGTCCAAGGCGTAGCCGATGGGGGCGGAGCGAAGCAGCTTCGCGAGCTTGTTCGAGGGCTTGGGGCGGCTTTCTTCGTTGGCTTCCATGCACGGCGGGCCGAGCAGCCCACAGGCGCCTCAGCCGAAAAGTAGCGGTTGGTTGGGTCGGCAACCCGGGGGCCGGCACGGCCCAAACTCCGGAGAGATCGAGGGCCAGGGCGAACCGCGAGAAACCGCGTAGGACCAGACAACGTTTCGGCGGCGCCCGCTACCCATTTGTGCCCGCGCCAGGTGCGGCGCGGCCCCGATTCGGGCCGCTCGGAGCTGCTCGGAGACCTCGTGATGCGGCCCAGCGGACGGGCTCAGACCTCGTTCGGAAGCTCCTCGAGGAGGTGGGGAGACCGGAGGCCCTGCATCGCTCGAAGCGCCGTGTGAACGGGGCGCACGGCTTGCTTGCCGCAATCCACCACGTAATCCTCCGCGCCGGAAGCCCCCTCTAGGCGCCAGACACCGCCGCAGTGGCTACACAAGACTCGGCCGTAGTAGCCGCCCACGAGCAGGCCTAGCCAGCGCGTGAGCTTCGTGGGGGCCATCGCCGAGCTCGCGACCAAGCTCAAGTACTCGCTCAGCCCGGAGAGGCTCGCGGGACGCTCGTCGAGCGGGCAGTCGTGGTACGTGCGGCAGTACGCGCCAATCAGCGAGTGGGGCAGGGCGCGCCCCAGCTCCGACACCTCTTCCACGGCGGGCCACGGCGCCTCGGATACCGCCGCGGCAGGGGGAGGGATCGAAGCGCCGAGCTGGACCTCGGGGCTGAGCGACAGGATCGCCTCCACGCTGGCGACCAGTCGTGCCCGGCGCCCGTGCCGAACCCGGTTCGTCACCAGGGCATGGGGCAACAGGGGCGCGGCGGGGGTCTCCAGCGCCGCGTCCGCTGCGGCCGCGGCGGCGTCGAGCCAGCGGGTGTCGAGGGAGCGGCGAAGCGTTTCACCGAGGTACTCCGCCGCCAGCTGCGTCAGACCATTCGATTCGTCGAGGGCGCGGGGCTCGTCCCCGAAGAGCATCGACAGCGAGACGTCGAGCCGTTCGATGCTGCGCGCCGAAAAATCGTACGGGCCGAACAGTCGAAATGCCGCCAGCTCGCCGAGGAAACGCCCGGCGTCCAGGCCGCGCTGGGTCGGCGAGCGGCTGAGCGATGCCTCGCGATGGGTGATGTGGTCGTCGGCGAGCTCGCGCAGGGCTTCGAGCGCCCACGGCTGTTGCGCGTTGACCAGCGCATTCTCGACCGGGTGCCAGCGGGAGGCCGTCGAGGAAGGGGTCGCGGTACTCTCGGTTCGCCGGGCGAGCCGCCCCTTCACTTGCGCGGCCAACTCGGGCGACAGCCGGGTCAGCTCGCTCAGCGACGCCTCGCAGCGCACGCGATCGCCCAGCTGGGAGCTCGCCTCGGCCAGCGCTGCCAGGGCTTCCAGCGAGCAGGCGTCGGCGCGCAAGGCGCGCTGGCCGAGCTGCAGAGCCACCGCGGGGGCGCCGACGCGCGCTTCCACCAGCGCGAGCAGCGAGTCGGCGCGGCCGGGCTCCACGATCGGCTGGCTCGAGGCCAGGCTCGTCAAGGCAGCGCGCGCCTCCAAGAGCGCCTCCGTGTCCTCGTCCCCTGCCGACCGGATCAAGGCCCACGCGAGCGCCAGCTTGCCCTCGGGAAGCTCCGGCTCGGAGTCGAGCGCCGTGCGGGCACACGCGACGGCCTCTTCGGGATCGCCCGCGAGCAGGTGCAGCTGGGCCACGCGGGCCAGCGCGCTCGGTGGCAGGGGCGCGGAATTCTCGGAGGGCGGCAGCTGCTGGTAGCTGTGCAACCAACTCCTGGCCGCCTCCTTGACGCCATCGCGGGCTGCCCGCAACGCCCCTTCGAGGCTTTGCAGGCACTCGGCGCGACTGCGCGGCGACGCCCCCTCTTCGACGCTGCAACTGCTCACGGCGGCTTCTTCCATCACCGCCTCTTCGGGAGGGAGCGAGGTGTACCGGCCCGCCGAAGCGGACAGCTGGTGTTTGGCCCCCAGCGAGTCGAACGGGGCCGCGCTGGGGCGCGAGGGGCTCGGCGGAAGGGGAGGCGGGCGGCTCGAGGGGTTCGGGATGGTGGGCTCGTCGCCATTCTGCGCCGCGGTCGCCCCCGGCGAGCGGGAAGTCTGCACCTCGGTCGGGTCGCTCAGCTCATCCAACCACTGCAGGGCCTCCGGGAAATCCGTGCAGGCTCCGACGATGTGTCGGAGTCGCTCGACGGCGCCCGCCGAGTCGATGCGCCCGCGCTGAAACAACAGCCGCGTGGTCAAGAAATCGACCCCCGGGCGGTGCCCGGCCATGTCCGCCAAGACGCCGAGCTTTGCAGCGGCGAGCTCCGTGTCCCCGGCGTCCAAGCTGGCTTCGATCTCTCTGAGTTCAGGAGGGGCGAGGGGGCCTTCGGACGGCATGTCTCGCAGCGTATCAACTCACGGGCGAAGCCGACGCAAAATCGCGAGCGCCGCCGCTGCCTCGAGCGGAGCGCCTCGGCCGGGCGCGATTTCGTCACAATCGAGAGAGGGTGATGACACGGGGAGGTAGTCGGGGGTGGCCACGGCAGCTCGGTGGTAGGTGCTCCACCGGCCGGTGCGGAAGCCCGCGCGCAGCGGGTCACGCGCTGGCGTTCGCGGCGCCGTCCCAGCCGCCGCGTCGCGGGGCGTCTTCGGTCGCCTCGCGGCTGTCGATCGCGCCGAGCCAGGGTGATCCGGTCTCCGTGCCGTCCTCGCCGGGCCTCGCAACGGGCTCGGGTCGCAAAGGCCGGCGCTGCAGGTCGGGCGAGCGATGGTGGTGGGATCAGGGGGCGTCCGGCTGCTGCCCGCCGACACTCGTGGCTACCGCCCGGCAGCGGAAGCGGACCTCGGCGAGTCGCAGGCGGCCCTGGTACAGCCGCGCCGCTTCGGCGGCAACCACGTTGCCCGCGGCGTCGCGCGGCTTCACTTCGTGTACCACCAAGTCCACGTCGTAGGGAGATCGCGTCTCGACGACCACGGCTTGCAGCGCGTGGCCCGGGTCGTCTGCCAGGTGAAAGGTCGCCCGCAGGGGCGCCGTGTAGAGGGTGCTCACCCCGTGAAGCAGCAATTCGCCCGTCGCCGAGAAGTCCACCCGACGTGCGATCTGGCCAGGACCGGGTGCCGGCTGGGGGTGGCCGGCAGCTGGCGTCTGCGCCGTCAGCTGCCCCAGGCTGGTGAGGTGGAAGCGAGCGAAGCGATCGCCGCCGAGCTGCGGGGACAGCTCGAGCCAGCTGGTTGACTGTTCGGTGTAGTCTTCGTCTTCTCCCACCATCGAGAGGCGGCCGAGATCGAAGGTCAGCTGGCCACGGCTGTCGGCCAGCGATGCGGCATCGAGCTGCAGCGTGCCAGTTGCCAAGGGCAGCTCACCGCGCACTCGTTGGCGCCGGGGCCCGAAGCCGATGCGGGCGCGGCATTCCGGGGCGAAGACGAGCTCGACGGCAGTCGCCTCGGCGACGTGGGCCTCGCCGCCCGGCCCGGCGCGGCCGCTGGGGGGGCTCTCGCACGCGAGGCCGGCGAGCAGCCAGAGTGCCGCCCACCCAATGCGGCCTCGGCAAACGCGACGACACCCTGCGACTCGCGACGGGGGCCCGTGAACCGGCCACCCCTTCGCACGCGCCGCGTCGAGCCACGGCGGCCGAGGCTTGGGCGTGCTCGTCATCGCGGCCCCGAATCTCCCAGGGCGATGCAGGCGCCCCGGAGGAGGAAAGGGGCGTGCTTCGTGATGTGGCGGCTCACCATGGGCGCACGCGAACCTACCCCGGGTGGGCGGGACGCGGGGAGCTTCGGAAGCCTACTGACCCGACCTCCGGCCCGGGGCCGGGTCGCCGCTGGACCGCGGGATGGTTTGAGTCGCGATTTGAAGGACCCCCCGGTATGTTCCCGCCGTGAAGTATTCGGCTCGTTTGACGTGTCTGGCGGGGTGCTCGGGCGCTTGGTCGGTGACCAGCGCGATGTACAGCTGCCCCACCTGTGGGGGCCTGTTGCAGGTGCAGCACGACTTGGAGGCGCTCCGCGCCCGCAGCGGGGAGCAGTGGAAGGAGCTCTTCGATCGTCGCTACAAGGGCACCCGTTGGCCGTACGGCTCGGGCGTCTGGGGCAAGCGGGAGTGGGTCATGCCCGACGTCGAGGACGACCTCATCGTGTCCATGGATGAGGGCGGGACGAACCTGTTTTGGGCCGAGCGGTTCGGACGAGAGATCGGGCTGGACGATTTGTGGGTCAAGCTGTGCGGCAACAGCCACAGCGGCTCGTTCAAAGACCTGGGTATGACGGTGCTCGTGAGCGTCGTGCGGCAGGCGCTCCGAGAGGGGCTGAAAGTGAAGGCGGTGGCGTGTGCTTCCACCGGGGACACCAGCGCCTCCCTGGCGGCGTACGGCGCCGCTGCCGGCCTGCCCGTCGTGGTGCTCTTGCCGCGCGGAAAGATCACGACGGGGCAGCTCGTGCAGCCGCTGGCCAACGGCGCGATGGTCCTGGGGCTCGATACGGATTTCGACGGCTGCATGGCGGTGGTCCGACGGTTGGCCGAGGAGGGCGTCGTCTATCTGGCCAATTCGATGAACCCGCTGCGCATCGA
Organism: Polyangiaceae bacterium; assembly: GCA_050299315.1. Lineage (GTDB taxonomy): Bacteria > Myxococcota_A > Polyangia > Polyangiales > Polyangiaceae > SZUA-265. The sequence continues at coordinate 474,154 of JBNKVS010000041.1, read as the reverse complement.
GGGGCAGAAAACGGTGGCGGTCGAGATCGTGCAGCAGTTCGACTGGGAAGTGCCCGATTGGGTGGTCCTGCCGAGCGGCAACCTCGGCAATGCCTCTGCCCTGTTCGCGGGCTTCAAGATGATGATGGAGCTGGGAGTCACCGAGCGAATGCCGCGCTTGGCCGTGGCACAGGCCGAGGCGGCCAACCCGCTGTATCGCGCCTGGGTCGCGGGCAAGCGGGACGTGGAGCCGATCGTGGCGAAGACCACCTTGGCCAGCGCCATTCAAATCGGAAACCCCGTCAGCGCACCGCGAGCGTTCCGTGCGCTCGATGGAATGGATGGCCTCGTCGAGCAAGCCAGCGAGCAGGAGCTCGCCGACGCTGCCGCGGCGGCCGACGCCACGGGCATGTACACTTGCCCACACACCGCGGTCGGTCTGGCCGTGCTCAAGAAACTGGTCGCCGCCGGGACGATCGGTCGCAAGGAGCGCGTCGTGTGCATCTCCACTGCCCACGGCCTGAAGTTCACGGAGTTCAAGGTGCGCTACCACGAGTCGGCCCTCGAGGGGCTCGTGAGCAACGCGGCCAATCCGCCCGTCCTGCTGCCGCCCGACTACGATCGCGTCCTGCAGGCGATTCGGCAGCGCTTTCAGTGAGCTGCACGGCCCGTGGCGCCGCGGCCAGTGTGAGTCCGCGGCGCCGCCGGGCGCGGGAGGCCCGGGCGACCACGCCTTCTCGGGGGGCGCGCGGGCAGCGCCGACGGGGCCGTCAGAACTTCAGGGAAGCTGCCGCGCCAGCGGCGGTCGGGGCCACGAAGGGCGCAAACGTCAGCCGGGGCGAGGCCTTCCTATGGCCCCCAACAAACTTGCCCCCGAGCGACGCTTGCCCTCCCGGCTCCTCCGACAAGAGCAACACCGCACCGGTGATGCCGAGCGTCAACGTCACGCCGAAGGCCATGTCGGCGATGAGCGCGTTGCGCTCCACGTCGTCGGCTCCCTCGGTGGTCGGGTCGTCGTCGAAATCCGACTTCTCGCTCAGGGCTTTCAAGCCGAAGATGGTACCGATCACGCCGCTGACGCCCGCGATGCCGAGTGTCACGATCGCCGGTACCTTGCTGCGTTGAGCGGCGTACTCGTCCAGCGGTCCCTGGGGCTCCAGCGGTGGCGGTGACAAGGCGGGGGTCTTGCTGGCCGGAACGGGCGTCAGCTTGATGACGGGGCTGATCTTGGCGCCGGGCTCGGCGGTCAACAAGAAGCGCTGAGACACGTACCCCTCCAGCTCGACCGTGATCACGTGCTGGCCCGGGGCCAACCGCAACGGGACCGGAGTGGGGGACTGGATGGGCACGCCGCTGACCGTGAGCTTGGCGCCGGCGGGCTCCGTGCCGAGCATCACCTCGGCCGGCGTGGATTGCAGCTCCTTTTGCCGGCGCTTCGCCTCCTCGATTTGCTCGGGGGTCAGTGAGCTCAGATCGGGCTGAGCCAGCAGGTTCGTGAGCGCATGCAGGGCGAGCTGCACCTTGTTCTGGTTGGCGATGCTCATCGCGCGCCAGAACTGAGCCCTGACCGCGGGGATCAGCGAGTTGGCGAGCGTGAACTGCGCTTCGGCCTGCGCGAAGTCTCCCGCCGCGAAGGCGGATTTGCCCGCAAAGTAGGCGGCGCGCGCTTGTTCTCGCTTGGTCGTCGGGGGGGCGTCGGAGTCCCCTTCGGAGGTGGGCTCGGCCTCCTGCGAATCGGGCGCGTCCGGCGGGGGGCTGCTCGCTGCCGGAGGGCTGCCGCTCGGCGGCGGGGTTTGCGCTGCGGCTGGGGCTACCAAGCCAAAGTCCGCCAGCGCGGCGATCAGCGCTGCGGCCGCCAGCGGGCGCGCAGCCCCCGTGCGGCGGCCTCGCCGCGGCGCCGGAGCGGCCTTTCGCACCTGCCCCTCGTGCGGCCGCTCTCTCTCACATGTGCCCCCATCCGAACCGCAGGGTTGCCGTTTGCTCGCCTCTCGGCGGGGATCGGCGCAGACTTCTCTGCGCCGATGCAAGCGCTCCATCGTGACTTGATACGACCACTGCAGCATGGCAGCGCAGGCTAGACCGGTACTGCTGGGTCAGGCAAGCTAGGGATTCATTCGATGCGCGCTCGTTTTCTCAGGTGCCCGCCCTCGGAGCCATGCAATGTCCACGGGCCTGTGGGAGGTTGGGTGAGCCATCCGGCGCCCGCGCGCCCCTGGCGAGTCGCCTCCGGGGTTGGCAGCGCGCTCGCGGCAACGACCGTTGGCCGGGGCTCGGCTCGCTCCGCGGAGGGTGCCCGCGGCTGGGTCCGCCCGTGGCCCGGCCCGGTTGGGCGGCGCCCGCCGCCGCTCTCGGGCTGCAGCCGCCACCTCGGAGAAAGCCGGCTCGGCCCCCGCGGCGTCCGTTTTCGTGCTGCGTCGGCGAGCAAAGCGCGGATCCGTCGCGAGCGGCTACTCGACCGAGGGGAGCGGGCTTGACGGCCGCCGGGGCCACGAGGCCGTCGGGGGTCGTGGGTCGCCGCCGGCCGTCGGTGCTCCCGTTCGGCTCTCCGATGACGGTGGAGCCGCTGCGGCGCTTTCCAGACCGAGAGGCCGAGCTACCCCGGCTGCGCGCGCAGCTGCGCCGCGCCGAGCGGCAGCGGGACGTCGAGCGGGAGCGAGTCGTCGCGGCCGCTCTGGCCCGCGCCCTGATCCGGCGGCGCAGCGAGCTCGATATCGCCGTGCGCCTGGCCCGGCGTGCGGTGTTGCTCGGGGACGACGGGCTTCGCATCGATTTGGCGACGTGGCACTGCCAGCTCGGGCAAACGGCCCTCGCCGTGGGCATGCTCGCGCCTCTTCTGGAGGGCTCCGGCCTCGATCGGTCCCGGCTGCTGGTGCGGATCGCGCTGTACTGGGCACGGCTCGACCAGCCCGACAACGCACTCGCGGCTCTGCGCGAGGCGGCGGCGTACGATCCGAACGATCCACTGGCGCACGAGCTCCAGGGCGCGATATTCGGCTGGGCGCCGAGCGTGACTTCCCCCGTTCAGGCGGCGGAGGCTTATTTGCGGGGAGCGGCGCGTCGCCGCTCCCGGCAGGAGCCCCACGCCGCGTTCGAAGACGCGCTTCGCGCCTTCGACGCGGCCCCCGAGTACGTCGAGGCGGCCCAGCATCTGGCCTCGGTATTTCGCGCCCAGAGCCAGGAAACACGGGCGCTGGAGGTGGAGCGCCGCCACGCACGCGCCCTGTCTGCCGCCGCGCGTCCCGCCGAGGCGCGCAGCGCCCACCTCGCGCGTCTGCAAGTTTGTCTCGATCGCGACCGCCTCGCGGAGGCGCTCGCTGCCGCTCTGGAGGCCGGGCTCGACGCTTCGATTCAGTCTGCGGAGCTGCTGGCAGTATGCGAGCCGAGCGCGCCCGAAGCGGCCGCGATGCGGGCTCGGCTCGGCGCGGCGCGTCAGTTCGACTGGTTGCTGCGGCAGCTGGGGTTGGTCGAGTGGCTCGCCGCGCGGCTGGAGCTCGCGGCAGAGGCGGCGGAAGGGTCGGTCGCAGCCCGCTGCTACATTGCGCTGGGCCAGCTGCTCGAGGAGCAGCGCGGTGCCAGCCAGCGAGCTGCGGGCTACTACATGCGGGCGGCCCTGGCGGGGCCGGGCTACGAGCCCGCTTGGGATTGCTTGCGCGGGCACGCCCGGAAAACGGGGGATCACGGGCCGTGGATCGAGTCGCTGCTCCGGGTCGTCTCGCAGCGACCCGACGCGCTCGGCGAAACGCACGTGGCGCGGCTCGAGCAGCTTCGAGCGCTCGCCACGCAGCGCGCGGGGGCGGCCCCGCTGGCGCTGTGGTGTGCCGAGCAACTCACCGCGCGCGCTGGCGGAGCGGAGCCGGACCCGGCGCTGCGCGCCGCCGCTCTCGCGGAAGAGGAGCAGCTGCGCTTCTGCCTCGCGCGGCTCGAGTCGGCTTCCGGCAAGCCGCGAGTCGACGCGCTGCGAGAGGCGGTTTCGCTGGTCCGCTACCGCCCCGGGGAGCTGTCGCGCTACCAGCAGCTCGCGGGGGAGTTGCTCGCGGAGCGCCCGGGCGAGGCCCGCAATCGCGCCCTGCTCGAGCGAGCGCTGTGGCGAGCGGGCGACCGCGCCGCCATCGCACGCTGGTGGACGAAGGACTTGGTGGCGAGCGCCGAGCCGAACGTGGCCCTGACGGCGTTGCTCGGCCTGTCGCGTCTCGAGCGGGAGGCCGGCAACCTGCAGGGCGCGTTGGCCGTCCTGGCCGCGGACGACAATCGCGGCCTGTTGCCGGCGGCCGGGCTGCAGCTGTCGCTGGCAGCGCAGCTGGGCCATCGCCGGCTGCGAGCGGATGCCTTGCTGAAGTACGGCAAGGCGTGCAGCCCGGCCGTGCGCGCATGGCTCTCGAGCATCGCCTCCGGCGAGCTGTTGGCGCTCGGCGAGTCGGTTGCCGCGATGCGCGCTGCCGAAATCGGAACCCGCGCCGATCCGAGCCTCGCGGCTCCGCTCGTCGCCTACGCCGACGCCGCCATCGACAAGCGGGATCGGGTGGTGGCGGTCGCGTGCCAGCGCGCGATGGAGCTGACGTTCCCCAGCGCCGAGCACTGCCGGCGTTTGGTCACCGCCCTGCACCAGCTGGGCGATCACCAGGCGGCCCAAGTCTGGACGAGCCGCTGGCTGGGCATGAACCCCTCGGCTACCGAGGCCGCCGTACAATTGCTCGACGGGGCGCTGCGCGCGAACGACCTGGCGCGCCTCGGCGACGTCCTGGCCTGGGCGATCGCCCAGGCCCACCCGCTCGCTCCTTGGGCCAAGCCGCTCTCGCGAGCTTTGCGGAGCCTGCTCGAGGGTGACCGTTCTCGAGCCGTTTCGCTCGCTTGGCGTCTCCTGGACACGTTCGGCCCCCAGCCGCCCGAGCTGAAGGAGGCCGTGGCTGCCGTGGCCGAGCAGTGCGAAGAAAGCGAGCTCCAGGTGGCGGTGCTCGAGCGCTCGTTGGCAGCCGATGTGGCGGCGCCCCGCGAGGAGCTGCTTTGGCAGCTGTCCGCCATCCACCGGCGGCGTGGCGACGTGGACCGCTGCTTGGCCGTTCTGGTGCGCGCCCTGGGGGCCGGCGTCGCGCCGGCGCAGGTCCTGGAGCGGCTGCGCGAGCTCGACGCCCCGACCGGCGCCGAAGGGCTGTTCCATCAGATCCAGATTCACGCCTTGGCCCACGAGCTGCAGGGGCGGCGCGATCAATCCGCGTGGGCGGCTCTGCGTGAGCACGGGGCGGCCCTCTGGGATCTGGCTGGCGATCGAACCCAGGCCTTCGAGGTCTGGCTGCGCGCCGCCGAGATGCTCGGTGAAGCGTCCTGGCTGCAGTTCGTGCTCGATCTCGTCGACGTGATGGGCCTCGAGTCGGCGCTCGACGAAGCATGCGTGCTCGCGCAGAGCCGGGACGTGCCCGAGCATGGCGCGGCGCTGCTCAGCGCCGCGTCCCACGTGGCGCTGCGGGAAGGGCGGCTGGGCCGAGCGCTGCAGCTCGCGCTGCTCTCGCTCGACAGCGATCCCGGTCACGTCGCGGCCCTGCAGCTGATCGAGGCCAGCTGTCCCTTGGAGGATCCGACGGTGGCGGAGGGTGCCTACCGGGCGGCGCTCGGAGCCACGCTGGGAAAGCACGGGGAGCGCGCCTTGCACTACCGGGCGGCGCGCTTCTTCGAGCTGCGCGCCGACTGGGATCGAGCGCTGGAGCACGCGACCGCTGCGCTCGTGGCGATTCCGTCGGAGGGGACCACCTTCGCGACCCTTCTGCGGCTATCGCGAAGCCCCGAGCGCGCCGACCGGACCTGTCGGGTGTTGGCCGAGGTGGCGGGGCGCTGCACGAGCGGCGCCGAGCGGTCGGCGTGGCTGCGCCGGGCTGCGCTGGTCGCCGTACACTGCGACGAGGGCGCGCTGAGGCGCTGCGAGCTGCTGCTTCGCGCGCTCGTCGCGGACCCCCAGCCGGAGATCGTCGATCAGCTCGGATTCGCCTTCGGCGATCTGGGTCGGCAGGGGCCCGAAGAGCTGGAGCTCGGGCAGCTCCGGCTCGAGAGGATCTTCAGTGAGCTGCTGCCGCGCCTCGCCTCCAGCCTCGGTTCGCGCGTGGCCATCGCGCTCGCCGGGGTTTCGCTCGAGTGCTTCGGCAACTCCTCGCTCGCGCTGCGCGCTCTCGCGGCAGCGGTCGCCATGGATTGCGAGGTTTCGGAGTACTCGCAGCTCCTCGGCGAGGCGCGCAGCCTGTGCGAAGACGAAGAGGCGGCGCGCTCGTTCCTGATGGCTCATCACGAGCAGACGGACGAAGGGTTGCGCGGCAGCGTGGAGCTGCTCGATTTGGCGCTGGAGATCGCGGCGGTCGTGGCGCCCCCGGGGGAGCATGCGCGGCTCCTGGTGCGCAAGGTGCAGCGGGTTCCGAGCGATGAGCGCACCCGGCAGGCGGCGGAAGAAGCGCTGCGGGCCAGCCGGGAGTCCAATTTCCCGCCGTTCGTTCTCGACCAGTTTCCCCTCGTCGCGCGCCAGGCTCAGTTCCTGGCTCGAGCCGAGGAAGCGGCCGCGGAGGGCGACGCGACCGGAGAGCTGCAGGCGCTGGCCGCGGTCGTCGAGCTCGACTGCGAGATTCCGCTCGACCGTCTCCTGCGGATGATCTCCCTGGCCGCCGAGCAGCAGCAGCTCGAGCTGGCCGAGCGCGGCCTCGAGGCTCTCGCGGAGGGGAAGCACCGGGAGGCCCAGGTTGCCGCCACGACCGGCGTCGCCATGCGGCTGCTCGAGCAGCGCCGCCCCCAGCGTGCCCTCAAGATCCTGCTCGAGGCATGCGATCGGGTACCCGACAACGTCGGGCTGCTGACGCAGGCGCTTTCGGCTGCGCGTGCCGCCGGCGAGGACGCCGCCCGGCAGTGGGTGCTCGACGCGCTGCTGAAGGTGAGCGCGGATCCGGTCAAGCGCGGCAGCTGGTTCAACGAGGCCTGGGAAGTGGCCCGCAAGTTGGGAGACCAGGACAACGCCTCGCGGCTGCTGCGCGAGTGGCTCGAAGCCGATCCCAAGGACGGTCGCGCCCTGTCGCGGCTGCAGGCGGAGCACGAAGCGAAGAAGCAGTGGCCCCAGCTCGCGCGGCTGCTCGAGCAGCAGCTGTCGACCGCCGACTCGCTGCGCGAGCGGCGACGGCTTTCGCTCCGGCTCGGCGAGCTGCTGGTCGATCCGCTCGGCGACCTTCCCGGGGCCCAAAAGCTACTCGGCGAGCTGCTGGAGCGGGCTCCCGCCGATCGAACGGTCGTGGAGCGCTACGCTGAAATCAGTGAACGGCTCGGCGAGGCGGTCGCCGCCGCGGAAGCTTGGTTCGCCGCCAGCGGCCTTTCCGCGACGCGACCCCGAGCGGCCGAGTTGGCGGAGCGGGCCTGCGAGCTTTTCCTCGGCGAAGGCGAGCACATCAGCGCGCGGCGCGTTCTCGCCGCTCCGCAGGCGCAGCCGCGCACGGCGGGCCTGGCGAAGTTGGCGGTCCGCCTGGAGCGCGAGGGGGAGAACCAACCCGGCCTCGCCCGCGCGCTCGAGGAGCTCGCGCACGTGCAGAAGCAGGCGACGGAGGAGCGTGCCGCGGCGCTGCTGGAGGCCGCCGAGCTGTGGCGCAAGCTGGGTGAGGAGGAGCGTGCACGCAGCTGCGCGGTCAAGGCCGCCGGCTGGCTCCCGACGGATCCGAAGGCCCAGGTGCTGGCGAGCTCCCTCGAGTTTCGTCGCGGCGGCATGTCCGAGTCGGTCGGGCACCGGATGGCCACTCGGCTGGCTCGCGTCATCTCCCAGGTGGACCCGGCCGACGCGAGTGTGGCGACTTTCCTGCTCACCCAAGCCTTGCTGCACTCCCAGGGGCCGGAGCAGGCCCTGGCGCAGCTGCGGGCGCTGGACAAAAGCGACGGCAGCGACCCGCTTTTGGCGCTGGCGCGCGCCGACTGCCTGCAGCAGGGCGAGGATCCGAGTCAGGCACTGCCCTGCTTCGACACCGCTTTGGCCGGCGATCTGATGGGCTTCCGAGACCCGGATCGCGTCGCCCTGCAGGCGGCGCGAGTGGCGTTTTCCTGTGGAATTCTGGGCCGCGCACACCGGTACCTGCAGCAGGTGGAGAAGGAGCCCGAGTGCCTCGAGGAAGCTCGGCAGCTGCGGGGCGAGCTGGAGAAGGCCGCCACCGAGCCCGTGAGCGTGCCCGCCTCGGCGCCCGCCATGTCGCCCGTGCTGCAGGGGATCGCCAAGATCGCGAGCGCGATCCCGCTGCGTGGCTCCACCCAGCTAGGGCTGGGGCGCAAAGCCTCGGCCGCGCAGTCGCCGGGTCCGGGGCCGGCCGCGGAAGCCGACCCGGAACCCTCGGTGTTTCGACCGTTGACCTCCTTCGAGGGCGAGCTCTTCTCGGCCCTGCAGGCCGGCGAGCCCGCGGCCGGTCGCGAGCTCGTCGATCGGCTCCTCCAGGAGGAGGACCGCGCCGAGGAAACCGACGAGGTGCTCGGGGTCTGGTGGCGAGTGCGGCCCGGCGATGCGGCGGCGCTCTCGAGAATGATTCGGGTGGCGGAGACCCGCGGCGACTCGCCACACGCGGCGGCTCTGCACAACCTGCAGCTCGCTGCGGGGGCTTCCGCAGCCTCGCAGTCGCCCATCCCGCCGCTTTCGAGCCAACCCCGCGAGCCCGAGCTGGTGCGTGCGCTGATTTTGCACGACGACGCGCCCCAGCTCTTCGAGCTGCTCGGTCAGGTCTGGCACGCGGTTCACCGGCAGCTGGATTGGGAGCGGCCCGACGCCGCGGCGCTCGGCAGACCGCTCTCCGGGGCCCTGCACTCCGATTGGTTCGAGCTCATCCGCGACACATCCGAGCACCTCGGCCTGCCCGACGTGCCGATCTTTCTGAGCTCGGTGCCAGCGGAGCCCCCGGTTCTTCCCGTCATGAATGGCCGGCCCACGCTGTGGCTGCGCACGGCCGATGCCGCGCGAAGCGCCGGGTTGCTCTTCGAGCTGGGTCGGGCGGTCGCGCACCTCGCTCCGGGCACCGCGCTGTTCGGCTGCGGGGGGCCCCGCCAAATCGAAGAGGTCTTTCGCGCGATTCACGCGGCGTTCGGTCCGCCCAAGGATTCGCGGACGACCCTCAGCTCGACGTCCCGGCTGGCCGCGGCGCTTTGGGAGGGCGTGACCCCCGCGGGCCAGCGCCAGCTCAAGGCGCTCTGCGAAGCGCGCCAAATGAGCGCGGCGAGGGCCTCTTCCCTCGTCGAGAGCGTTTCGTTCTGTACGGGCCTGTACTTGAGCGGAGACGTGGAGCTCGCGATCCGTCTTTGTTGCCGGAAGCTGCGTCTCGAAACGACTTGGAAGCACCGGAGCGGGGGTCTGGCCGATTTGTGCCAGCGTGTTCCGATCATTGGCCAGTTGGTGCGGCTGGCGGCGCGGCGGCAGTTCGCGCACCTGCGGTACCAGCCACCCCCCGGGGGGGCGCCGTCCACGCGGAGGGGGGTGTGACGAGGGGCGGCTCGGGGGCCCGGCTCGCAGCGTGGGCGGTGGCCTTCGGCTGCTACTCCGAGCCGCCCACCTATTCACCGCAGACGCTGCTGCCGCCCCACATTCTATTCCCCCAGGTCGAGCCGCCCGTCGGAGAGGTGTACGAGGGCTCGGTTCCTTTCGAGCTGGTGGTCCCCTTCTACTCCGAGGACGTAGGCTCTCCCCTCGAGGCGCGTGTGTTCCTGAACTTGCACCTCGAGCCGTCCGCCGCCGCTGCGTCGCCCTGGCTGATCGAGCCGGAAATCCCGGCTGGGCACGACGAAGAGGGTGTGCGCACGGTCACGTTCGCCTGGGACCAGTCTCTGCCGGGCTGCAACAGCCTGACGTTCGTGCTGTCGTACGCTTCGAGCTTCCCGAGCGGCGTGGGGTTGCCCGATGACGACACCCGCGCCGCCTACCTCGTCTGGTGGCTCAACACCGAGGACGGCGAGGACCAAACCCTGGTCGACTCGTGCACCAATGGCTTGGCCAATCAGGCGGTCCAGGACACGAGAGACGCAGAGCTGCTGCCGTCGCCACCCTGACCAGCACGCTCCCCCGGCGTGTGAGCCACGTCGGTTCCCTCGGGGTGCGGCTGGCCGGTTTCACTGCTCCCGGCCGAATTCTCGGGCTCGCGAACGCGACGCGAATTGCCGCGGGGGCGGGCCCGGCGGCGGCCGTCGCCGGGCCCCGCCCGGAAACTTGGCCCCGCGCCGCCCTTGGAGGGCATCGTTGGCCTGGAAATGGTCACTCAGCAAACCGAAATCGCACGTTTGCAGCGGCAAGCGGAGGAGTTGGCGGCTGCGCGCCGAGAAACCGTCACCAGCGGCCATCTGTTGGCGGCAGTCGCGGCGAGCTCCGGTCCGGCGGCATCTCTGTTTCGAGATCGCCGGCTCGGGCGGGAAGCCCTCTTGAAGGCCGCTCGATCGGCGAGCGACGACAGCCGCCAGCCGCTCGGTGCGGCGGCCACGGCCGCGTCGCAGGTGGCGGCGCGCATGCGGTCGCAAGTGACCAACTCGCTGCACCTCGTCGTCGCGTTGCTGAGCGATCGAGGCACCGCGGCGTATCGCGCCCTCAACCAGCTCGGGGTGGACATCAGTCGCCTGCGTTTGGCTGCGATGAACCTCGGGTTGACCCACCAAGGGCCGACGCAGCTGCTCGCCCCGAGCTCGCCGCGGAGCGCGTGCGAGGCCAACCGAGCTCAGAGCACGGCCGGCCGCGCGCGGCCCCGGAGTCGCGCCCAGCTGGTCAGCCCCGAGGAATACCGGGACCATCGGCGCCGCGTTCGCGATGGGCGTACGCCCGCGAGCTCCGCCCCCGCGAGCCCCGCCCCCGCGGGACCCGGGGCTTCCGAGTCCAAGGATTCCAAGGGCGTTCGCCTCGTCGCCGCCGCCCCTCCCCCGCACGCTACCGTCGCGGCGGAGCCGCGTGGCCTGGCGCTGCCCAAGAAGCGTTTTCCGTTGCTCAATCGCCTGGGGCGCAACTTGACGGCCGAAGCCCTGGCGGGTCGCCTGGAGCCCGCCGTCTGTCGCGATCGCGAGGTACAGCAAGTTCTCGACGTGCTGGCCAAGCGTCTGTCCAACAACCCTTGCGTGGTGGGGCCGGCCGGCGTGGGAAAGACGCGAATCGTGCAGGCCGTCGCCCAGCACGTTGCCGCCCACGCGCTGCGGGCCGCCGCGAGCGTCGACCGTTACGTCGTGATCGAAATTTCGGCAGGCGGGCTGATCGCGGGAACGGGGGTGCGGGGCGGGCTCGCCGCTCGCATGCAGGCGCTTTGCGCCGAAATTGCGGCGAGCCCCCACCCCGTGGTGATCTTTTTCGATGAGATCCACCAGCTGTTCACCGGGGATGGGGGCGAGGAGCTGGCCTCGGAGTTCAAGCTCGCCGTATCCCGAGGCCAGCTCCCCTGCATCGGCACCACCACTGCCGAGGAGTATGCGCGTTGCATCGAGAAGGATCCCGCGCTGCACCGTCGCTTCACGTTGGTGGAGGTCGAAGAGCCCTCGCGCAAGGACGCTCTGACCATTTTGCGCTCCCTCGCCGCGAGGTTCGAGTCTCACCACGGAGTTCGCTATCGACCGGAGGCGCTCGAGCGCGCCATCGAGTGGTCCGTCCAATATCTGACGGGGCGCGCGCTGCCCGACAAGGCCGTATCGATCATCGACCTCAGCGGGGCCCGGGCCCGCCGTCGAGCTCGGGCGACCGTCGGCATCGATCAGGTGGCGGCCGTCGTGTCCGAGATGGCCGAGGTCCCCGTGGACCGTCTGCTGCAGACGGACGGCGAGCGGATGCTGCAGCTCGAGTCCACCCTGGCGGCGCGCGTGGTCGGACATCAGCCGTGTCTCGCGGCGGTCGCGCGTAGCATTCGTCGAAACGCCGCCGGGCTCGGAACTCGTAGACCCATCGGCACGTTCCTGCTGCTCGGGCCCACGGGGGTGGGCAAAACGGAGACGGCCAAGGCGCTCGCCGAGGCACTTTTCTTCTCCGAGCACGCGATGACGCGGATCGATCTGTCCGAATACAGTGAGCCACACGCGGTCGCCCGCTTGCTGGGTGCGCCGCCCGGCTACGTGGGCCACGAGTCCGGTGGGCAGCTGACGGAGGCCGTGCGGCGGCGCCCCTACCAAGTCCTGCTTTTGGACGAGCTCGAAAAGGCCCACGACGACGTGCTCGAAAGCTTTCTCGCCGTGTTCGACGAGGGGCGTATGACGGACGGGCGCGGCCGCAGTATCGACTTCACGAATACCGTCATCGTGATGACCTCGAACCTCGGCGCAAAAGATCTCGCCGCGTCCCGCCAGGTGGGCTTTCAGCACGGGGCCCCCGGCGGCAGCAGCGCGGGGGGGTATGCCGAGCGGCTGATCGCGCGCGCGCGCAAATCCCTGGCCCCCGAGCTGTACAACCGAATCGACGAGGTGCTCGTGTTCGAGCCGCTCTTGCCCGAACAGATTCGGACCATCGCGGTGCGTCAGTTGCAGGGGCTCTCGGCGCGCCTGCAGCGAGATCGCGGGATCACCCTCGAGGCGGCTCCGAGTGCGCTGCAGTGCTTGCTCGAGTGCGGCGGTGTCGACTTGGCGCTCGGCGCCCGGCCGATGCGGCGTACGATTGCCCGACTGATCGAGAATCCCCTCGCCGAGATGATCCTGCGTGGCCAGGTTCGCGCGGGCTCTCGTGTCGTCGCCCGGGCGCGCGGGCGCCGAATCAGCCTCGACGTGGGTCTGTTCGAGCCGACCGCCGCCGAGTGACTCCACCGCGGGCCGGGTCGGGAGGACGCGGCACGCCTGGCGTGCGCGCCGCTCGTCAGCCCGACGGGATGGACTCGATCGCTCGACGGTAGCGCTCCCGGCGCCGCTCGTCGCGCAGGATGTCGTACGCTTCCTCGAGCACCTCCAGGATCGTGTCGATGTCTTCTTGCAGGTCGACCGTACTCGGCCGCAGCACTTGCCTCGGCGAAAACTGGCGGCGAAGTTCGAGGTACGAGCGACGAATGTCGTAGCCCGTCGCCTGGTGGGCGACGCCGAGCAGGGCAAAATAGTCCCCTTCGTCCACCAGCGCGCGGCGCAGACGGATGCGGGTCCGAAGGGCTTCGTCGTCCAGGTCGTCGGGGCCCGTCCGCGGCACCTGCTCGGGCCGCGCCGCGTTGGCCTTCGAGGGGCGTTCCACGCGTCGAATGTCGAGCAGCGTGAGGGCGAACAGGATGCTGGCCAGCATCGGCTCGTCGCCGCTCCGCGACAGCAGCTCGTCGAGCGGGCACTCCTCCGCGCGTCGCACCAGCTCCAGCTGGCGCGGCGACAGCGCGCACTCGCTCAGCAGCGACGCGCTCGCCGAGGGCAGAAGCCGCAGGGTCCCGCGTCCCAGGAGCGCGTGGGCTTGGCTCGGGCCGACCGCGCGCTGGACCACGTCCACCAGGACCTCTGCGCCGGTGGCCCCCCCGAAGACCGCCGGCTCGGCCGCGAGCCTCTCCGGGATCGGCTCCTCGATGCTCACCGTGCCGCGGTCCAACTCCAGCAGACGAACCATGATCCACTCGCTGTGCGAGCGCAGCACGGACCACAGCTCGGCCTGTTCGACCAGCCCGCGGGCGATCAGGGCGGCGCCCGCGTGGCGGCCGAGCATGGGGATTCGGTGCTCGATCTGTTGCGCGGTTTCCGGAGCGATGTCGCCTCGATGGGTCAGGAAGGCGACGAGCGACTCGCCGTGCACCGCGGAGGCGGCGAGCACCAGATCCCCCTCGCGAAAGATGACTCGCCGCAGCCCCTGCACGACCTCGAAGGCCAGGCAGCCCGAAAAGCGCTGGCGAATGGCCTGGCCGAGCACCGAGGCCGCCGCGCCGCGCACGAGCACTTTGGGTAGCTTCAGCCCCGCGGCGGCCGGCGTGGGAGGGGAGGCGTCGCTCGCCGGTTGCCGGCGCGTTTGGGGCGCCGGAGCGGAGGTTCGAGAGGGGCCTGGGGGCGCCCTCGAGGAGGCTGGGGCGCTCTCCGCGCCGTGAGCGGGTACCGAAGCGGGCGTCGGGGTGGGCGCTGCACCGAGCGGGGACGAAGGGGCGGCGGTCGAAGGAGACTGCGCCGCGGGGGGCGCTGGGTGCTCAGAGCCCGGGGGGGGCTCGTCCGCGCCCGGGGGGGGCCGCTCGAGGTCTGCGCTCGTGGCCGCGCTGCGCGGGCCCTCGTCGGGCGGACCGGTTGGCGGCGGCGTCGGTCGCGGTGTCGGCTCCCGAGCGGGGGGTTCGGAAGAGTCGTGGGGGCGGGGGGGGCCGGGAGCGCGGCTCTGCGCCACGGCGCGGGGCACCGGCGTCGGCGCTTCCCGTGCGTCGATCAGCAACGAAGAGTGCCGGGTGTCCGGTTGGTAGGCCCGCGGCTCGGCGGAAGGTGCCCGCGGAGTGAGGCTCGGGCCCGGGCGAACCGTTGGAGGCGCCGCATCCGGCTCGGCCGGCTCGACACGGCTCGACAGCGCGTGGGAGAGGGGGGCGGCCGGCTCGAAGTCCAGCCTCGAAAGCCGGCTGGCCGCCACGGTCGGGCCCCCGAGCGGGGCCACGGCCGAGCCGGTGTCCTCTTCACGCTCTTCCTGGGCGACGGGCGGAAGAGTCGACTCAGGCGGGCTCGGCTGCTCGACCGATGAAATGGCGAGGGATCCACCGACCACCGATTCGGACTCGAAGTCTCCGGCGTGCCCGTCCACGTCGTCGTCGAGCGGCTCCGCCAAGGCCTGCCAAACGTCCTCCGTGAGGCGCGCGTCGCGGTCGTCCAGCGAAGCGGGGGGCTCGCTGCCGTGCTCCGGCGTCGCCATCTGTGCCTCGACCCGGCGCTGCGCGTCGGCGAGCAGCAGCTCCAGCTCGGGGCTGACGACGGACGGCTCCGCGACCGAGCTGTCCGCAGGGGGGGCGGGCAAAGGCTCTCCCGCCGGCGGCAGGGTGGAATGGCGTGCGAGCGTGGTGGTGGTGGTCATGCTCGGTGGCATGCTGGGGGCGCGCCCCACGAGCGGCCGCAAGGGGGGCAGGCTGTTCAAGCCCGTGAGCGCAGGGGCCATCGGCGGCGCGGAAGCCGGCGGCTGGGCCACGCGCGTCAGGATCTCGTTGGCCACGCGCTGCACGTCCAGCGGCCTGCGAAAGCCGAGCACGGCACCGTGAACCAGCTGCGCCATCGCGACGCTCAGCGACCCGCCGGGGCTGCCCAGCGTCACCAGCGGCAGACGGGCTGCGTCCGCCCGCGCGAGAACCGCCTGGGCGGAATTCAAGGCGGGCTTGCTGGCCAGATCGCAAACGAGAATCTGTGCGCTGCTCAGGTCCGCTTCGCTTCTCAGCACTACGGCTCCACGTTCCGCGAGCCGCGCGGCGAGCGCCTTGACCTCGATTGAGTCGCCGCACAGCCCGACCAGCGGCCCATCTGCGGCCCCTCGTTCTCTTGATGGGGGGACTACCATCTCCTGGACGCGCCAATCCGCGATGCTTCGTCTACCGCTGCCCCGAACCGGGGTCTTCCTCCATCCATTTTCCCACCCGCACCGCCAAGCGCTCCCCGAGAGCGGGCCAAACGCCCGCGGACACGATGGAAATCAATACGAATAGAACGATAAACAATTCGCCGTGGGTAAGGCCAAACATCTTCGAAATCGAGCCAGTGCGTTGAAAACGGATTGTATTACAGACCGGGCCGAATTGCCTGATACGAACACGCACAGGCGCCGCATCGACGCGGTGATTGGCCTCGGCGCCAATTTGGGCTGCCCGCGCCGGGCTTTCTCGGGAGCCAGGGCGCAGCTCGCACGCCACTGTCGCATCGTGCGTAGCTCCGGGTTGTATCGCACGAAGCCGATTGGCGGGCCCCCACAGCCCGACTTCCTGAACGCGGCTCTGCGCGTATCGGCCGGCCTCGGGCCGCGTGGACTTCTCGGGCTGCTTCTGCGCATCGAGCGTCGCCTGGGCCGGGTGCGGGACGAGCGCTGGGGACCGCGACTCTTGGATCTGGATCTGCTGTGGGTGGCCGGGCTCCAGGTCCGCGGGCCCGACCTCACGATTCCGCACCCCCGCCTGCACCAGCGGGCGTTTGCACTCATGCCGCTGCTGGAGGTCGCGCCGTCCGCCGGCCCCCCCGGGGTGACAGGCACCTACCGTGAGGCATTGGCAGCCGTGAAAGGCCAGGCCGTCACCCTGCTGACGGACCGTTGGTAGCTGCGCGATAGAGCACGGCAGCAGTGGACAATTGCGGGCTGGCGGTGGTACTTGCGCCAACGATCCGCAAGGGTTTCCCGAGTGCCGCGCGCCTCGGGGCTCGCGGGTCGGTGGCTCCGCGTGGGCCTGCCGAGCTTGCGACACCGAATGAATTTGTTTCCCTTGCGGTAAGCATTCCTGCAAGTCTGCGGGCAGCTCATGACGATAGATTTCGATCTTACCTTTTTGCTTCAGATGGTGGTCTTTTCGGGTCTCATCGTCTTGTTGCAACCGCTGTTGTTCCGGCCGGTTCTCGCGATCATCGAGGAGCGAGAGCGGCGCACCGAGGGCGCCCGTGGCAGCGCCCGGGAGATGCAGGAGAAGGCCGGGGAGCTGCAGGCGCGCTACGAGCGCGAGCTGGCGCGGGTCCGCGAGGTCGCCGCTCGGGAGCGCGAAGCCGTGCGCGCCGAAACCGCGAAGATCGAAGCCGAAATGCTGGCTTCTGCGCGAGCCTCGGCCGCGACGATTTTGGAGGTCGGGCGCAAGCGGATCGAGCGCGAGCGCGACCGCGCGGCCCGCGCTCTGGGGCAACAATCCAAGGAGCTGGCCAGGGTGGTCGCAGAGGCGGTTCTCGGGAGGAGCGTACATTGAGCGAGCAGCACGGAGAGGCCCCCGGCCACGAAGACCCGGAGCGCGGCGGCGAGCATGCGCCCTCCGGGCACGGGGAGCACCACCAGGAGTTCAACTGGGCCTACGGCTTTCTGGGGGAGAAGGAGGGGGCCGAGCCCAACCTGCTGTGGCGCGAGCCCGGCACCCCCGCCCCGTTCGGCGCCCTGGTGCTGAATACCGCGCTCCTGGCGTTTCTGTTCGTGCGGTTCGGCCGCCGCATGGTCGACGAAGGGCTCAAGAAGCGGCGCACGTCTCTGCTCGCCGCCGTGGATGCCGCTTCCGCCATGGAAAAAGAAGCGCGTTCAGCCCTCGACGAGCACCGCAACAAGCTCGACAACCTCGACGCCGAAATTCAGCGCTTGAAGACCGAGATGCGGGAAACGGCCGAGCGCGAACGCAAGCGCGTCCTCGCGGAAGCCGAGCAACGGCGCAAGCGTCTCGAGCGCGAGGCGTCCACGCTGGTCCAGCAGGAGCTGGAAGCCGCCAAGGAGGCGCTCCTGCAGCAGACGGCGAAGGCCGCCGTCGAGGAGGCCCGGAGGTTGCTTTCGGAGCGCGTTTCCGCAGACGACCACCGGCGAATCTGCGATGCGTTCCTTCGCACCCTTCCGGGCAAGCAGCCTCCCTCCTCCGCACCGCAGCCCGTCGCGGAAGCGAGAGTTTCGGGGGGCGCATGAGCGACGGCGCTGCGGTCGGGCGGTACGCGCAAGCGATTCTCGAGCTCGCCCAATCCGAGGGTCAAACCGAAGCCGTGCTGGCGGGCCTGCGGGACATGGCCGCGATGTACACCGCGAGCGACGACTTGCGCCGCGCGGTGCACAATCCCGTGCTCTCCGAGTCCGATCGGGAGGGCCTGTTGGGGCGCATCGCCCGCGAGGCTCAGCTGCCCGAGCTGGGCCGGCGCTGTCTGTTGGTCCTGGCACGCCGGAGGCGGCTCGCGCTTTTGCCCGCGCTTTCTCAGCAGTTGCAGCGCCTCGCCGACGAGTCGACCGGTGTCTGTCGGGCGACCATTACCTCGGCTGGCAGCCTCTCGGAGAGCTTTTTCGCCGAGCTGCGCGGCAAGCTGGAGCACGGGCTCGCGCGCCGCGTGGTGCTCGAGCACAAGGAAGATCCACGCCTCATCGGCGGCTTGATCGCGCAGGTGGGGGACAACGTATTCGACGGGAGCCTGCTCGGCCGGCTCGAGCAGCTGGAGAAGTCGCTGCTCGCCTCGGTGTAGTGCCCGCGTCTGGGGGGCCGCTGGCGCCAGCGCAGGCGGCTCCCACCTTCAGAGCAATCACACCCGAAACGATTCAAGGGAGTAAGCATGCAACTCAGCGCGGACGAGATCTCGAAGATCATCAAGTCGCAGATTCAGAACTTCGACACCGCGACGGTGGTTCAAGAGACGGGGACCGTTCTCTCGACCGGTGACGGCATCGCCCGCCTCTACGGCCTCGAGGGAGTCATGGCCGGCGAGCTCGTCGAGTTCGGTGGCGGTGTGTTCGGCCTGGTCCTCAACCTCGAAAGCGACAACGTCGGCGTGGCCATTCTCGGTGACCCGACGAAGGTGAAGGAGGGGGACTCCGTCAAGCGCACGGGTCGTATCGCGAGCGTCCCGGTGGGCGAGGCGATGCTTGGTCGAGTCGTCAACACCCTGGGCCAGCCGGTGGACGGCAAGGGGCCGATCGCCACCTCCGAGTCCCGTCGCATCGAGCTCAAGGCGCCGGGCATCGTCGAGCGGCAGCCCGTCAGCGAGCCCCTGCAGACCGGGATCAAGGCGGTGGATTCGATGATCCCGATCGGGCGCGGTCAGCGCGAGCTAATCATCGGGGATCGCCAGACCGGCAAGACGGCCATCGCGGTCGACACGATCTTGAATCAGAAAGACACCGGCGTTCGTTGCGTCTACGTCGCCATCGGTCAGAAGTCCTCGACTGTCGCCCAGGTGGTCGAGCGGCTGCGCACGACGGGTGCCCTCAGCTACACGGTCGTCGTCGCGGCCACGGCTTCCGAGGCGGCGCCCCTGCAGTTCCTGGCGCCCTACGCCGGCGTCGCGATCGCCGAATATTTCCGTGATCGAGGCCAGCACGCTCTGTGCATCTACGATGACCTCTCGAAGCAGGCCGTGGCCTATCGGCAGATGTCCCTGCTCTTGCGCCGACCGCCGGGGCGCGAGGCCTACCCCGGTGACGTGTTCTACGTGCACTCCCGCCTGCTCGAGCGCGCCGCGAAGATGGCAGAGCGCTGGTTCATCGTGTCCAAGAGCGTGGACGTCCCCGGCGGGGATCCGAATTTCCGAGGGATCGACGGCAAAGTCTACCTTCGCCATGACGGCAAGGAGGAGGCCGAGGCGGCCATGGAGGCCCGAACGGACAAGGCTTCGCTCAAGCTGGCTCGCGATCCCCACTCCGGCGGCTCGCTCACGGCACTTCCCATCGTGGAGACGCAAGCTGGTGACGTGTCGGCGTACATCCCCACGAACGTGATCTCGATCACGGACGGGCAGATCTTCCTGGAGAGCGATCTCTTTCACTCGGGTGTGCGGCCGGCAATCAACGTCGGAATCTCGGTCAGCCGGGTCGGCGGCAATGCGCAGACGAAAGCGATGAAGAAGATCGCTGGCACGCTGCGCCTGGATCTTGCCCAGTACCGGGAAATGGCGGCGTTCGCCCAGTTCGCCAGCGACCTCGACGCGGCCACGCGGGCTCAGCTCGAGAGAGGTCAGCGCCTGGTCGAGTTGCTCAAGCAGGATCAGTACGTGCCGATGTCCGTCGAGCGTCAGGTCCTGAGCATCTACGCTGGCACGAAGGGGTTCCTGGACGGGGTGCCAGTCGAGGCGGTACGCGAGTATGAGCGGGAGCTGCTCTCTTTCGTGGACGAGCAGCATCCGGACCTGTGGAAGACGTCGGCCAAGGAAGGCAAGCTCAGCGACGAGTTGGTGGCCGCGTTCACCTCCGCGCTCGAGGCTTTCGGCAAGAAATTCGTAGCGAGCGCCTGACGCGGTAGGAGAAACCTGGTGGCCAACCTCAAAGCAATTCGCACGCGCATCTCCACCGTCAAGAGCACGCAGAAGATCACGCGTGCCATGAAGATGGTCGCAGGCGCGCGGCTGAACCGAGCCCAGCAACGGATCGTGGCCCTGCGGCCCTACGCGGAGCGCATGTCGCAGGTGCTGGCGAAGGCGGTGGCATCGGAGGCCGAGGGCGGCGGCGAGGTCCATCCCCTGCTGCGGAGGCGCCCGGAGAAAGCCTGTATCATCTTGCTGCTCACCAGCGATCGCGGGCTCTGCGGCGCTTTCAACAGCAGCTTGAACAAGTACACCCACGCGCTGATCCGCGAGAAGAAAGCGGCAGGTATCGACGTCCGCTTGGCCACGGTCGGCCGCCGCGGGCGGGACTACTTCGTGCCGCGCCAGGCGGCTTTCCACGAAAAATTCATGGGAGTGTGGGACGAGCTAGATCTCGCCCAGGCGCAGCGCATCGCTCGGTCGCTGCTTTCACCCTTCGTCAAGGGCGAGGTAGATTCCATCTACGTCGTATACAACGAGTTCAAGAGCGCCATGACGCAGCGGGTCACGTGCTTGCCGCTGCTGCCGCTCGCGCTCTCCGCCGAGCCGGACGCCCTCGCCGCGTCGCCGGCGACCCCTTCCGCCGAGTACATCTTCGAGCCCGATCGCCAGGTGCTGTTCGAGCACCTGGTGCCGATGTACATCGAGACCACGTTGCTGCGCACCTTGTTCGACTCGGTCGCCTCCGAGTTGGGTGCGCGCATGACCGCCATGGATTCGGCGACCAAGAACGCGCAGGACATGATCTCGCAGCTAACGCTCCAGTACAACCGGCAGCGCCAGGCCGTAATCACGACGGAGCTGACCGAAATCATTGGTGGCGCCGAGGCGCTCCAGGCGTGAGCCAGAGATTCTCGGTGGCCGGTTGGTCGGTCTATTGTCTGGCCTGAGGGCTGTCGTGTGGTCGTCTCGTCGGCAGTTTGAAAACGGGGTATTCTGGAAGGTGGCGAGCCTTCGTGATGAGCGCCCCCGGCATAGCTGAAAAGACCGCCACCGCCGTTTTGGTGGTGGACGACGACAGCGCGAACCGCCTCTTGGCGGTGCGTTGGCTGGAGCGTGCCGGAGTGGCTGCGGTCGAAGCCGAGAGCGGCCGGGTCGCGCTGGAGCTGTTGCGCGCCAGGCCCGACGCGTTCGGCGCGGTGTTGCTCGACGTGATGATGCCCGGAATGAGCGGCTACGAGGTGCTCGACGAGATCCAGGCCGACCCCGACCTGCGTCCGATCCCGGTCGTGGTGCTCACCGCGCACGCTCAGCAGGAGCGGGACGTGGTGCAGGTGCTGCGCAGCGGGGCCGTCGATCACGTCGCCAAGCCCTTCCGGGGGCCAGTGCTTGCCGCGAAAATGCGGGTGTTGGTCGAGAGGCGGGAAGGAGCGCAGGCGAGTCGCGTGGACTTCGTTCCCCCCGAGCGGCCCGGCCACGCCGGCGCGGATGGCGAGTCCCTGGCCGCGAACGCGCAGGGGGATGGGGGGCCCGAGGCATCGGCCCTCGCGGCTGCCCGGGTGGCGAGCCCGGGCGCCGAGAGGGCGGGTGGGGCCGACCCGGCGGCGCCGGAGGCTGGTGAGCTCGATGCGGCAGCCTGGACGATCGGGGATCGTGTCGAGCTGGAGCTGGAGCTGCGGCGGAAGACCGCCTTTGCGGCGCGGCATGGCGAGCCGCTTGCCCTGATGATGGTCGGGCTGGGCCGCACGGGTGGAGATTGGCCCGCGGAGGATTCCCAGGGGGCCGTCTCGACGCTGCGTCAGCTGCGCCGGCGAACGCGCTGTGGGGACCGAGCGTTCCGTATCGAAGGCAGCGTGTTCGCGCTGCTGATGGTGGGAGCCGATCGCGCGTCGGCTCTCCAGGCCGCGCGGCGCCTGGTGTCTCTGCCGGAAGAGCCGTGGCACCTTCGCGCCGGTGTTGCGGTGGCGGATCACCTGAACGGGTTCCGAGGTGCCGATCTGCTGGCGCGCGCCGATCGGGCGCTGCAAAACGCGAAGGCGGATCGAGACGGAGTCGGGGTCGAGCCCGTGCACTGAGACTGAGGCGGGGAGGCGTCGCTTCCGACTCGTCCCGGTGGGCTTGCGGGGCGGCGCTGCGGCAAGCCGCTCTCTGCGCGCTCGCAGGTCGTGCGGGCGCTGTCGGTCGACCCCGCTCGAAGCGCTCCGCCCCGCCGTCGTCCGCGCGGCCCGAGGCGCCGCTCGGGGACGAGACGCTGCGGGGCAAGTGCCGCAGGCGACCTTTTCTTCCGCGACGCGCTCGCCGTAGGGGTAGGGAGAGCCGCCGTACTCGTCGTCGGCCCGTTCCAACCCGTAACTCCCCGTCGCCGGGGCTCCGCAGCCGGCCCGCACGGTCATGAGAGCCAACCGCGGCGCCCCCTCATCACGGCTCGTGGTCGTCAGAGTTCAACTCGTTACAGGAGCCGGCCACCGGTCGGCGGCCGGACTAGCATGCGTTTTACACGGAGATTTCTCGGAGCGGCTGCTGGGTGCGCGCTGACGGCGGCGACGCTGGTGGCATCGTCTCCCGCTTCCGGGCAGTGCGTCGACGAGCAGCTCAAGCAAGAGCTGATCGGGCGGCGCGCCTACCGCGGCGTCGTGCCTCGCCTGTTCAAAAAGGCCCTTCGACACGAACTCTCGGCGCTGGGGGGCTGGTTTGCGGGCGATCTGAGTGATGGCGCGCCCACGTTTGGAGGCGCCTACACGTTCCACTTCACGGAGGACCTCGCCCTGGAGGCTTCGTACCTGAGGAGCCGTCGCTCGTTCGGGTTCTTGCGAGCGGTCAACGATCGGCAGCAGAACCTGACCCAGATCACCGAGAACGAGGAAGTTCCCGTCCAGATGTTCATGGGGCATCTGCTGTGGTCTTTGGCGTACGGAAAGATTCGCTGGTTCGGGGGGCCGATAGGTCGCCTCGATCTGTATCTTGCGCTGGGGGCGGGTGCCGCCGACGAGGACGGGAGCAGTAGCGTGACGGGCTCGGCCGGGCTGGGCCTCAAGTTTCACCTGGCGCAGTGGATGATGTTGCGAGTCGACGTGCGGGACCACGTGCATTCCCTGCGTGCGCCGCTCGGCGTGGAGGAGACGGTCAACGATCTGGCGGCCACGATGGGTTTGAGCCTGTTGTTGCCCTTTTCGAGCTAGCCCGGATTTCTCGCGGCCGCAGGACCGAGGGTGCGAGGAGCGCGCGGGCAGACTTGCTGTCTGCCTCGCACGCCCGGCGGGCAGCCGGGCGAAAAGACACGACTCATCGCGCCCTCGGGACCAGATCGTGAGAAGTCCCGGCTAGTCCGCCGTCGGAAGGCGGCTGAGTCTGGCGCCGAGGCAGCTCCTACGACCAGACCGCGCGCACGGGGAGGGCGGCGGCGGGTCCTCACGACCGCCCGGGCCCCTGGCGGAGCCCCCGGGGAGCGGGAGGAGCTTCTGGGTCAGAGCGCGGGCCGGACCCGGTGAGCCCGGGCCCTGCCGTCGGCGTGCCGCGCGCCGCCGGGTGCTGGCGACCTGCGGGCAGGTGTGCCCTCGTGCGCCGCCCTCCCGGGGGCGTTCGACGTGCAACACTCGTCCCCTTCGCGGCGCGGCTCCATGGGTCGTGTGCGGCGCGCGACCGGGTCTGCGGGCCTCGCTCCGCACTCCGACCGCCCCCACTCGCCGAGCTCTGGCTCCTTCGCAGCTCGCCAGCAGGGCGAACCGACGTCTCGGTGTTGCCGGTTTTTTCCGGGCGCGGGCTAAGCGGGGCGAGCGGGCCGACCGTCGTAGCCATTCGTGATCCATCGATTTGTCGTGCCACGGGGGCGCCCCCTCTCGGTGCTGCTCGCCGCCATCGCGCTGTCGACCCCCGTGGCGACCGCGCAGTCCACGCCGGAGTCGGCGCGCGCTCGCGTGTCGGTGGGAGGGGAGGACGCCGACAAGACGCCGTCGGCTCTCAATCCGCGACCCGGAGAGATGCCGCCGGTCGGCAACGCAGGATCGCGGGGCGAGCAGACGCGAGACGTCGCCTCTCTGCTGTCTCGGGTCGCGGCGCTGCGCGCCCGCCTCGCGGCGCTCAGCACGGTCTTGCTCTCCAGCAAGCTGCAAATCGAGCTGCAATCGGAGGGGGATGCTTCTTCCGTCGCCGCGCTGACCGTGACGCTGGACGGCGGTGTCGTGTTCAGGGCTCCGAGTCGAGCGGCGTTCGAGGAGGTCAAGACGGTTTACGAGCACGCGGTGGCGCCGGGGCGGCACGTGGTCGGGGTCGAAGTGGAGCGCCGTGCGAAAGCCGCCTCCCAGTTCGCGACCTGGCAGAGCACGCGCTTCGTGGTCGACGTGCCGCCGAAGGGGACCTTGCTCACCCGCGTCGAGCTGGAGGACGAGTCGACGATGGGCGAGGATTTCGCAGACGAGGGGGATGGGGACTACGAGCTTCACATCCGGATGCGCGCCGAAGTCGACGAGCCCTGATGCTGCCGCGATCCGTCCGTGTCTCGTCGTGCCCGCTCCTCGCGATTGGAGCGCTCTGGGTCGGTGGCGCGGCTGCGGCCCCGAGCGAGGGCCCTTCCGCCCCGCCCCCAGCGCCTGCGCCCGGGGCGCCCGCCGACCGCGACAGCCCGCCCGAGCCCGGGGCCGAGCATTCGACGCGGGAGCGGGCCACCGAGCAGGAGCGGGCCACCGGAGCGGAGGGGGGACGACCCGCGGCTGTGTCGGGTGAGCAGGAGGAGCGCGCCGCCCGCTACGAGCAGGCCCTGGCGGTGACCCGGCGCGATGAGCGGGGGCCGCTGGGCGCCACCGAGCTCGACGCGCTCGTGCGTTCTGCAGAACGGTTGCTGATTGCGGGGCGTCGCGATGAAGCGATCGCGCAGCTGTCGGTGGTCGTGGGGTCGCAACGCTTCGCAGCGGTGGCGGCGCTCCCGGAAGCACGTGCCGCTCGCATGCTCCTGGCCGAAGCCGCGGCGGAAGCGGGCGCTCACGACATCGCCGTCCATCACCTGCGCTACCTGATGACCACGGCGACCGACGTGTGGTCGCGAAAGGCCGTGGCCAAGCTGGTCGACCTCGGGCTCGCCAGCGGGGACCTGCCGCGCTTTGCCGAGATCCTGCGGGACGCGGCCCCCGTCGGCTCGCAGAGCATCGAGGGGGACCTCGCCTACTTTCGCGGTTTCGTGCTGGAGGGCGCCGGAGATTTCGCCGGTGCTCTTCGAAAATACGAGTCGGTCGCCCCGCTGTCGCGCTATTGGGCGCAGGCCACCTATCGCGCTGGCCTGTTGCACGTGCGGGAACGCCGCTACCAGCAGGGCGAACATGCGTTCTGCGAGATCGCGGACCCCACGAAGACTCCCAAGTTGGCGCCCGTGTACGGGGGGCGCGAGTTCTTCGCCATTCGCGACCTCTCGCGACTCGCCCTGGGTCGAATCGCCCACGAGCAATTCCGCTTCGACGACGCGCGCTATTACTATCACCAGGTTCCGGCCGACTCCGAAAGGCTCCCCGAGGCCCTGTACGAGTCGGCTACCTCGCGCTACGAGGCCAAGGATTACGAGGGCGCTCGGAGCCTCCTCGACGAGCTCGCTCGGGTATCGAGCCGAAATGCCTATCACGACGAAGCGCAGCTGCTCAATGCCTACGTGGACTTGGCACTCTGCCGGTTCCCGCAGGCCGATGCTCGCCTCACGGGCTTCGAGGAGCAGTTTTCCTCCGCACTCGACGCCCTGCGCGGGCTGCTCGCAGAGGTCACGGTCGAGCGAGATCCCGCCACCCCGCTGCTCGAGGCGGACCTCGGCGAGGGCTTCGGCCTACCCCCGAGGGTAGCGGCCCAGGTGCAGGCCCTGATCCGAACGGACCCGGGCAATGCCGCGTTGGCGCGGGCGATCGCCGACGTGGATCGGCAGATCGACGGAGCGCGTCTGGCGCAGTCCCAGGCGGGGGAGCTCATCGCGCAGCTGCGCGCGGGCGACGCCGCGAAGGCGCGCCCACGGGAGGCGACGGCCGACTCGGACCGCGACAAGCTGAGTCGTCTGGCGCAGCAGACCGCTTCCCTGCGGCGAATGCTGCGCGAGGTATCCGCCGGCGCCCCGGACGCGCGCGCTGCCGTGTCAGCCATCTTCGTGGAGCTGAACGCGGTCGAGGCGCAGGCCGACCAGCTGCGCCGGGCGCAGCCCTCGCCGGCTCCGGAGGGCGGCGAGGACGAGAGTGACCCGCTGCTCGCGTTGCTCGTCGAAGAGCGGCGAGACGCCGGCGCGCTATCGAGCGCGCTGAGGGAGGTGAAAGCCGAGCTCGTCGGGCGCCGCAGACTGCACGTCGTCGCCGCCCTGCGGCGCCTCGAGCTGCGACTCACCCGGCTGCTTCGTCGCGCCAAAGCCGGTCGCATCGAGACCGTGCTGGGGACCAAGCGGGCCCTCGAGCTGGAAGTCGAAGCGCTCTCGCAGGGGCTGCTTCCGCCGGGGGCCATCGACTCGCTGGATGCCGCGCGGTATCTCCAAGACGATGAGGAATTCTGGCCGGTCGACGGTGAGGATTGGGCGGACGAGTACATCGGAGGGGAGGGCCTGTGAGCCGCGCCGCTCGGCGGTTCGAGCCGGCGGGGCTGATGGCGCTGGTCTTGCTGATGGCGGGGCCTCCGGCGGTGGCGAAGGCCGTGCGGAGCCGGGAGGCCCGCGAAAGTCCGCGCCCCTCCGAGGAGCGCAGAATCGTGGACGCTCCGCGCGCGACACTCACCCGTGAGCGGGAGCAGAGGGTGCGCGACGAGCGCAGTCAGCGCGTGGCGATGCAGATTCCCCAGGCGCTGCGCTCGCGCGTGGAGGCGCGCGTTCGGGCTCGCATCGACCGCAACCTGGCTCGCGCTCAGGAGCTGCGAACGCGCGCCATGGGGATGCTGGAAGAGCTGGTCGCCGAGCTGCCGAGGGATGCGCCGGAGATGCCGGCGAGCTTGCTGCGCCTGGGGGAGCTGCAGTGGGAGGCGGAGCGCGATGAGTTTCTCGCTGCGTTCAAGGCGTGGGAGGCGAAGCCCGCCGACCAGCGCGGCGAGCCGCCGACGGCGCGCTACTCGCTCGCGAGAAGCCAGTTTGCTCACGTGTTGACGGACTATCCCGACTTCGAGCGCTACGATCTGGCGCTGTACATCGACGGGTTTTTGGCTACGGAAGAGGGCGAGACGCAGCAGGCGCTGGAGCGTTTCAATCGCATCCTCGCCGAGCACCCACAGAGCCCCTTCGTCAGCGACGCCCACATGGTGCGCGCGGAGGCCGAGTTCGAGAAGGAACGTCCCGACTACGCGTTTGCTCTCGTCGAGTACGAGGCCGTTCTGCGAGACCCGACCTCCGAGGCATACGACCTCGCCTTGTTCAAGAGCGCCTGGACGCTCTGGCGGCTGGGACAGGCGGAGGAGGCCGCCAAGCGCTTTCTCCAGGTATTTCGGGCGGCCACGGAGCGCAGCTCGATGCGATCGCAGAAGGAGCTCGACGAGCTCCAAGAGCAGGCTCTCAAGAATCTCGTGGCGGTCTTCGTCGAAGACGAAAAGAACACCGCCGAGGAGATGCACCAGTTTCTCGTCAAGGCCGGTGGCGAGCGATTCGCGGGCGAGATCGTGCGGGCCCTGGCCGAGACGCTCTACGAGCAGGCCCACTTCACACGGGGGATCGAGGCCTATCGGCTGCTGCTCCGGCTGGCTCCTACCGATCCCGAAGCGTACCGCTTCGCCCTGGCCATCGCCGCGGGGCACTCCACGCTCGAGGAGTGGAAGGAGCTGTCCCTCGACTACCGCTGGCTGCTGGAGGAATACGCCACCGAGCCGCCCGAACGGGCGACGCCCGGCGCCGCGGGTGAAGCAACGGCCGAGCACCCCGCCGACCCGCTACGCCCCCGGACGCTCGCCTGGCGCTCGCTGCAGGAGCCCGCGGTGCTCGCGGCGGCCGAGCAGGCCGCCGAAGCGCAGCTGTTCGCCGACGCCCTGGGGCTGCACGCGAAGGCGCAGGCCGACGCCACGAGCGTCGCGGAGTTCGAGTCGACGGCCGCTCTGTATCGGATCT
Source organism: Polyangiaceae bacterium (assembly GCA_050299315.1). GTDB lineage: Bacteria > Myxococcota_A > Polyangia > Polyangiales > Polyangiaceae > SZUA-265. The sequence continues at coordinate 446,364 of JBNKVS010000041.1, read as the reverse complement.
ACACCGATTTTTTCCCTCGGGGAGAGCACGCCTACGAGGCCTACTTCAACCTGGGGGAGATTCACTTTCATCGGCTGGCGCACGCCATCGACGCCGCTGACGCGTACTTGGCCGCCGTGCGCGTCGAACCGGAAGGCAAGTGGTCGAAAACCGCCCTCTACAACTCCCTGGCGGCGCTCGAGGCGGCTCGCGAGCAAGAGTTCTCGAGTGCGGCCGCGGCCAAAGAAAGGCAGCGCGAGACGCCCACGGACAAGAAGCTCACCGAGGCCATGGAGCTGTACGCGTCGACCTACCCGGACGACCCCGAGCTGCCCGCCATGCTCTTTCGACAGGGGCAACTCTACTACGACTACCAGGTGTTCGACGTGGCCGTCCGACAGTGGGGGCTGCTGCTGGAGAAGCATCCCCAGAGCCCCCACGCACGAGAGGCCGGCGAGCTGATCCTCGACTCCTTCAACCGCAGCGAGGATTACGACAACATCGAGGTTTGGGGGCGCAGGCTGCTCTCCGCGCCCGCGTTCCAGGCGCCCGAAGGGCAGAAGCGGTTGAAGACCCTGATCGTGCAGGCGATCTTCAAGCAGGGACAACAGCTCTCCAGCGCGTCCAAGCACGACCTCGCGGCGGCCGCCTACCTTCGCGCGGCCCGGGAGTTTCCGACCGACACCCGAGCGGCGAAGGCGGCGGTCAACGCGGTGATCGAGGCGGACCGGGCCATGGACCTCGAGCTCGTGCGCGAGTCCGCCGAGCTTCTGCTCGAAGCCCACCGCAGCAGCGGCGAGGCGGCCGGGGGCGTCTGGGCGGCCGCCAAGGCCCATCAGCGGGTGGGGCTGCTCGCGGAGGCGGCCGGCTACTACGAAGGGCTGGCGCGCCACTTCGCGAAGAGCGACCATCATCGCGACGCGGCCTACAATGCCGTATTGCTGTGGACCACGCTGGCAGAGCGCGAGCAAGCGGTGGCGGCCGGGAAGCTCTTTCAAAGGGCCTACCCCAAGGGCGACGACGCGGACGAGGTTTCGTTCCTTCTCGGCCAGGCTCACGAGCGCGCTGAAGATTGGCGCGCGGCGGAGCGGCTGTACGAGGGCTACTGGCGCAAGGCGAAGCTCCCGAGCCGCCAAATCGAGGCGCTCGTGCGCCTGGCAGTGGCTCGCCTGGAGCTCGGGGACGAGCGTGGCGCGCGCGCTGCGCTCAACCGGGCCGTCAAGCAGCACGACAAGCACTCCCGCTCTCTCGACGACCGGGGCAAGTACTTTGGGGCCCGGGCACGGTATCTGCAAGCGCAGCGGCTGGTCGCCCAATACGAGCGAATCGAGATCACCGGCGACGTAAAGCAGCTGGGCGCCCGCCTGAAGCGCAAGGCGGGGCTCTTGAAGAGGGCGAGCACCGCGCTGCTCGAAACGGCCAAGCTGGGCGTCGCGGAGTGGACCACGGCGTCCCTCTACCAGGTCGGCTTCGTCTACGAATCGTTTGCGAAGGCCTTGCTGAGCTCTCCGCCACCCGAGAGCCTCTCCGAGCAGGAGCGCGAGGAGTTTCAGATGCAGATCGACGAGTTCGTCATCCCGATCGAAGAAAAGGCCCTCGAGGCGTACGAGACGGGATGGCTGAAGGCTCTCGAGCTGGGTATCTTCAACCGCTGGACCGCGAAAATGCGCACCGCCCTGGGTCGGCTCAACACCGAGGAGTACCCACCCGTGCGCGAGCTGGGGCTTTCGATGGGGGTGGAGGCGAGCGCGGCGCTTCCGCCCTTGATTGCCACCACGCGGCGCACGCCCGAAGGCGGTAGCCAGCGCTTCCTGATGGTGGAGGTGGCTTCGCCGTTGCCCTCCGGCAAAGGCCCCCGGACCCAAGCGCCCGCACGGGGAGGGGATCGAGTGTCCCGGTCGGAGGCGCGATGAGGCGACTGGCTCCGCTGGTGCTCGCAGCGGCGCTGACGGGGCTCGGCTGCGGCCCGAGGGCCACCCGAGGAAGAGCCCCCGCGGTGCCGACGGCGCGCAAGGCCGCCGTCTCCACCATGGTGCGCGCGGTGGAAAAGGCCAAGCGCGCCGACCGGCGCCGAGAGGCGATCGCGCTGCTTCGCCAGGCGCTCGCGGACGACCCTTCGTTGTGGGAGGCGCGCTACGACCTGGGAGTTCTGCTCGCCCAGGAGGGGGAGCTCGCGCAGAGCGCCTCGGAGCTACAGCGGGCGCTCGAGCTGGCTCCGAATGCCGAAGACATCGTCGTGTCGCTGGCGGAGGTGCTGCGCCGGCGCGAGCAATTCGGCGACGCCGCCGACCACCTCGCGAGATTCGTCGAGGCGTTTCCGGGAGCCATCTCCGCTCGCCGGCTCCTGGTGAGCTGCCTGCGTCAGAGCGGTCAGCCGCGGGAGGCGCTCGAGCACTCGCGCCTGTTGCTGCGCCAGACTCCCGAAGATCCTGCGGCGCTGGCCGAGCTCGCGCTGACCCACCTGGCCTTGGGGGAGGCAGAAGTTGCGGAGCTGTTGGTCAAGGAAGCGCTCGCGCAACCCACGCGCACCGCGGTCGCCGAGACGGCGGCCGGGCTCATCGCGCTCGAGCGCGGCGAGGACGCCCTGGCCTTCGTGCACTTCTCGAAAGCTTCCGAACTCGATGCGGGGGATGCCACGGCCGGGCTGAACATGGCGAACGTCCTGCTCCAAGCGGGCGTCTTCGACCGCGCCGAGCAGGCGTTTCGGGTGGTGCTCGAGGCGCGACCGGAGTCCGTCGACGCCCGCCTCGGTCTTGCGGCCGCTCTGCGAGGGCTGTCCAATCGCGACAACGAAAGGCCGCTGGTCGAGGCGGAGCGGCTGCTCTCGGGCGTGCTGAGCGAGCGGCCGCGCCACTGGGCCGCAGCCCACAATCTCGCGCTCCTGTACGCCGAGTCGCTGCACCAGCCCGATCGGGCCGGGCCCCTATTCGAGGTGTTTCTCGCGGAAGCGCCTGCGGATCACCCTGCCGCGGGCCGCGTTCGGCAGTGGATTCAGGAGCACCCGGCCGCCGCCGAGCCGCCGCCGAGCCCAGCTCCGTCGGCGCGTTGAGGCCGAGCCTTCGATGCCAGTGGGCGCGCTCATGAAGGCCGGCCGGATGGTTATGTAAGGTGTCCCGAAGGGTGCCATTCCGGATGTGCTATCGAGTGGAAATTCAACCTACACTTGGCTTAAGTTTCGTCGGTGCGGCTTCAGGGTGCAGCTAGAGGTAGAGCGCTGGGTGAGGTCGATAGGAGCGTTTGATTGTCCAACCAGCGAGACACCAGGCTTGACGCGGCGTCCGAAGGCCTCCCGCGAGCGAGTGCCCCGGGCGGAGGGGTGGGCGGAGTCCCCCCGGCAGTTCGCTCCGTGGTCGGCGCAGGGGCGGCTGGTGGTGCGGTGGCTCGGCGCGTCGAGGTGAGCGATTTCGCTCTTCGCAGCGACCCGCCCCGTGGGGCAAGCTTCGGCGAGCGGTTCGTGAATCAGTCCGCAGGCGACCCCGCACGAGTGGATGGGGCGGCGGCAGGGAACGGGGTTGGCGACGGCAATGTTGGCGACGGCAATGGGGCATTCACTGGTGGATTTCGATCGGCTTCCGAGTTTCACGGCCTGGAGCCGGGGGAAAGGCATGGTGGCGTAATGGCGGGAGGTCCCATCCAGGGGTATCCGCAGAAGGCCATCGAGCCTCACATCTCCGCCGCCAACGCGGCCGGCATCTTCGCGGAAGGGTCTCGCTTCGGCGTGTACGTGGTCGGGCCGTGCATCGGTCACGGTGGCATGGCGCGCATCTACCGGGCGGAGCACGAAGGCCTTCGCCGCCAGGTCGCGCTGAAGGTCCTGACGGATGGTTTCGCTCACGACAGCGAGGGGCGCCGGCGCTTTCTTCGTGAGGCGCGCATCGCCGCCGCGATCAAGCACCCGAACGTCGTCAACATCTTCGACGTGGGCGTGCAAGACGGCATCCCGTACCTCGTCATGGAGCTGCTCGAAGGGGAGGATCTGGAATCGCTGCTGCATTCCAAGGGCGCGCTCGACGAGGCGAGCATCATCGACCTGATCGTGCCCGTGGTGGCCGGTCTGGCCGCTGTGCACGACGCGGGGGTCGTTCACCGGGATCTGAAGCCAGGCAACATCTTCCTGTCGTCCGGGCGCAATGACGAGATCGAGCCCAAGCTCCTCGACTTCGGCATCTCCAAGGCCTCTGGCAAGGACCACATGAAGCTCACCTCGGCGACGAAGGGGCTGCTGATGGGGACGCCTTTCTACATGTCGCCGGAGGCGATCCAGGGCGCCGACATGACACCGCTTTCGGACCAGTACTCGCTGGGCGTCTTGCTGTACGAGTCGGCGACCGGCGTGAACCCCTTCTCCTCGGATACCTTCGCCGAAACGGTTCGCCGCATCACCACCGGTGAATACCCGCCTCTGTCGGAGCATCAGTCGCGGCCTTCGAAGCGGCTGGTGAAGATCATCGAGCGAGCGATGAGCCTGAATCCGGCCGATCGTTTTGCCGATATGCGGGCACTGGGGCGCGAGCTGCTCATGTTGGCGGGGCAGCGGACGCGTATCACTTGGAGCCTCAGCTTCGGCGACGTCATCGCACCAGCGCGTGCCGAGCTGCCCACTCTGTCGGCACAGGAGCAGGCTCAAAGCTCACCGCAGAACCCGCGTTCGTCCGTCTCCGCGCGCCGCTGGACGTTGGCGGCGGTGCTCCTGGGAGCAGTCGCCTTCACGGGCGCCGCGGTGCTCTTTTATCGCAACATCTCGCGCACGGCGGTCGCGACGGCTCCGCCAATGGAGCAGGCCCCAGTTGCGGAACGGCCCCCGCAGGACACGGCAACCGCGCGGAGGGCGGACGACCCAGACAGCCCGCCCGGGGATTCCCATCGCGGGGAATCTCCCCGTCGTGAGCGCGGCCACTCGGACGATTCACCGAGTTCTGAGACGGTCGCCACGCTCGCCTTGGAGAGCGCGAAGGTTGGCGATGCCGCTCGGCTCCGCGCCGCGCGGGCGGCGGAGGAGGAGCTCGCGGAGCGCCGCGAGCTCGAGGCGGCCGCCGAGCGCGAGGCGGAAGAGGAGGCCGCCGCCGAGGCAGAGGCACGGGCGCAGGCTCGCAAGAGAGCTCAAGCGGCCAAGGCAGCCGCGGCTCGCCGCAGGGCGCGCACCCGTCGGGTGGCCCGAAAGGGTCGCCGCGCTGCGGCCGACCAAGCGCCGAACGACACGGAAACAGACACGGATAGCGAGTCGACGCCTCCGAGCAAGGAGGTTCCGGCCTGGGCCGAGGGGTTCGGTCGCTCGCCATCGGAGGGAAATTCCGGGAGCGTCGTCGTCGGCACGAATCAGGCTCCGATCCTCGACTAGCTGCCCTCGACTAGCTGCCCTCGACTAGCTCGCCCTCGACCGAGTGTGGGCGGGTGCCGCCTCGGGCGGGCTGGTTTCGTCCGTCGTCGTTGCGGGCACGAGCCCGACCGGGGTGGTCGAGCGCGTGGAGTCGCCACGCGCCGGCGCTGCCCCGATTTGGGAGCCTCCCGCCGCTCCAAGCGGGGAGTGGGGAGCGGGGAGCGGGGAGCGGGGAGACTCCGCGAAGTGGTCGCCAGGCGCTCGCCGGCGGCTCGGCTTCGGCGGGGCAGGGCAGGGCAGGGCAGGGCAGCGCGCGGGGTTCAGTAGCGAACGTTCCAACGCCGGTACAGGGCGGCCAGGAGCCAGAGAGGCCCGATCAGGAGAAACCGCACGTCTTGCAGAAAGGATGGGCGCTTGCCCTCCAGGCGATGGCCGGCGAACTGCCCGATCCAGCCCGCCGTGAACAGAGCACCCGCCGAATAGGCGGGGGGCACGGGCAGGGAGAGGAGCAGCAGCACGCAGAGGCTGGCCAGCGCCAGGACGGCGAGCATCCCGAGTGCGAGCCGCGGCGACAGTGCGACATAGTATGCCCAGGACGAGGCGCAGAGCGCGGTGGCCGCGTTCAGCCAGGCGATGCCCGGCCAGCGAAGCAGCGAAAGCAGAACCAGCAGAGCCACCAGGATGACCGGGATGCAAATCCAGTGGATCCGTTCGTTCACGGGGTGTCGGTGGTGCTTGGAGTACTCCTGAAGCCAAGTCGATACGTCCCGCATTCGGTCAGTGTAGTTCCCATCGCAAGCATTCACGAGCCTGTGGACCCAATTGCGCCGTCATCGGGGCGCCACCAATCGCCACCGGTCGCGAAGCCATCCATCTCCCCGCGCGGAGGCCCCGCCGAGCTCGTTTGCGAGCGTCCGGAAGAAGCCTGGCTTGCGGTGCCAGCTCGGTAGAAGGGTCGAGCTGCGCCGCTTGGGCATGGAACCCGGCAGGTGGGCTCGCGATATCTCGTTCGATCTCGTTCGCGCCAGGGAAGGCGCTGCGAGCTCGAGTCGCCCAGGGGAGAGGCACTCGGGCTCGGGCCTCTGTTTGGGCGCTTTTCCCTACGACTCTTCCAACCCTTGGTCCCCATCCCCTTTCGCGAATGGGAGTTGATTCTCTCGCCGCTCATTCCCGGTCGGTGGTCGACGCAAGGGGGATCCCTTCGCGGAGCGGCCGACCTCTTGGACGAAGTCGCTCGCCGCGTTTGGGCGCGTAGGCTTGGAATCGCTTCCCCTCGGCGCAGGCCGAGCGCCGTGCGTTTCAGATGTGAACAAGGAGTATCGCGAACGTGAAAAAATCACGTAGTTTCAAGCTGCTTGCGTGCGCATGAGTCGTGTGCGACCCGCCTTGGAATCTCTCACCAAGGGCCAGGTTTCCCTTTAATGGGGGAGCGCCTTGGCTGTATATTCCCGCAAGTTGTCTCGTGAATCGCTGGGTTTGCCTCGCTCCTTTCTGAGCGCCCTCGCCGAAGCCGCACGCCTGCGCGGTTCGAAAACCATCCGTTTCTTGGCAGACGGTGATGCCGACGGTCGTGTCGAGTCGATCACCTACGAGGAGCTTTGGACGCAGGCGCGCTCCGTCGCTGCGAGGCTGCGCGAGCGGGTGCCCGAGGGGTCGCGCGCCGTCCTCGCGTGTCCACCGGGCGTGGGCTTCATCATCGACTTCTTCGCCTGTCAGTGCGCGGGAGTCGTCCCGGTACCCGTCAGCCTTCCCAACCGCCGAAGGGGAATGAAGATCCTCTCCAGCATCTCGGCGGATTGCGACGCGAAGCTGGTGCTTTCGACGGGAGCGGCCGCTGCCCAGCTATCTGGCGATCCCGCACTGGCCAATGTGCCCGTGGTCGATACGGCGGCGCTCGACAGGACGGCTCCCATGGCGCCGGGGGACATTCGGTTGGCCGAGCTGGCGCTCCTGCAGTACACGTCGGGGTCCACTGGTCAGCCCCGAGGGGTGATGGTCACCCAGTCGAATTTGGTGAGCAATCACCGCGAGATGTCGCGGGGGTTCGGCCACGACCGTCGCACGATCATCGTTTCCTGGCTCCCCATGTTCCACGACATGGGGCTCGGAATGCTTTTCAGCGCAGTGTGGCTCGGCCTGGACTTGGTGCTGCTCCCGCCGCGCTCGATGATCCAGAGCCCGTTTCGCTGGCTGAAGGCCATCTCGGACTTTCGTGGCAGCTCCAGCGGCGGACCGGATTTTGGGTTCGAGTTGTGTACGCAGCGAGTGACGGAAGAAGAGCTCAAGCAGCTCGACCTCACCTGCTGGAAGACGGCGTTCAACGGCAGCGAGCCCGTGCGTGCCAAGACCCTCGAACGCTTCGTCGCCAAGTTCGAGAAGTGCGGCTTTTCCCGAGACGCTTATCATCCCGCGTACGGCTTGGCCGAGGTGACCCTCTTCGTCACCGCAGGCAGCCCCAAGAAGCCGCCGGAAGTGGAGGCGTTCGACGCCGAGGGCCTCGAAGCGGGGCTCGCACGGGTCGCGGATTCGGGTCAGGAGCGTCGCCTCGTGAGTTGCGGGGCGACGTGGCTCGACACGCGTCTGGCAATCGTCGATCCAGAGACCTCGACGGTCTGTCCCGAGGGCCGCATCGGCGAAATTTGGATTCACGGGTCCAGCGTCACTGCGGGGTACTGGCAGCGTCCCGAAGAAACGGAGCAAACGTTCCGGGCCCGATTGGCCAGTGGCGAGGGTCCGTTCCTGCGTACGGGGGATTTGGCGTTCCAGCACGAAGGGCGTCTCTTCATCACGGGTCGGCTCAAGGATCTGATCATCATCCGCGGGCGGAACCACTACCCCAGCGACATCGAGGCGACGGTTGGTGCGAGCCACCCGGCCTTGTCGACGCAGGCCGGCGCCGCGTTCTCCATCGATACCGACAGTGGCGAGCGGCTCGTCGTGGTTCACGAGCTCGAGCGCACGGCGCTGCGCAGCGCCGTGCCATCCGAAGTGCTGCGGGCAATTCGCAGCGCCATCTCCGAAGAGCACGGGTTGCAAGTGTACGCCATCGCGCTCTTGCGGCCCGCGACCATCCTGCGGACGACGAGTGGCAAGATTCAGCGGCGCGCCTGTAAGAAGGCTTTCCTGAACAATGAGTTGCGCACGGTCATGTCGTGGGCGACGGCTTCGGGCCCCCAGGAGGATGCCCCCGATGCCCCCGACTCCACTCGCGATCGCGCCGGTCAGCGGGCCCTGGCGTGGTTGCGGGAGAATTCGGGGCCGCTGGCCGCCGAGTGCGCCGGCAATTCCAGTCCGGGTGGCGCGTACTTGGGGGGGCTGGCCGGCAACCAAAATCGTTTTCGACGCAGCGCTGGCTTCGCCAGCCGGGAGCCCGGTGGTCGTCGACCCAGCGAGGGGGGGCCGCGCGACGGCCTGCGCATTCCCCGATCGGTGGTTTGGCAGCTGGCCACGCAGGGGCTCTGGGCCCTTCACGTCTCGGAAGAATACGGGGGCCTCGGCCTCTGCGAGGCGGAGGCGGCCCGCGCTCTGGAGCAGCTCGCCGCGATCGACGTAGGGCTCGGCGTGCACGTCGCGATTGCCAATAGCATGGGGAGCCGTCCGATCGCGCGCCACGCGGCCGTGGGTACGAGGAGGGCTCTGCTCCCCGCGCTGTCGAGTGGTGGCGGCGTAGCCGCTTTTGCGCTTCAGTGCTCGGATGGCTCGGTGGACTCATCGGCGGGGGCGGTCTGGTCGGAGGCTCATCCGCTCGGTCGCCGGCTCATGGGGTCGGCTTCCTGGAGGTCGTTCGGGCTCGATGCGCTCGCTCTCAACGTCGCCGTTCGGGGTGCCGGCTCCGAGGGCTCTACCGCCTACTGCATCCAGGCCAAGCCAGCTGGCTTGAAGGAAAGCCACGAAGTGCTGCCTGGTTCGATGACCCGGCTCTGCCAGCACACCGTCCGTCTGGACGACGTGATCGTGGCCGACTCGGATCGGCTCGGGGACGTAGGGCAGGGCGCGGCAATCGCCGGGGAGTGCGTGGATCACCTGCGGCTGTCGCTCGGGGCGGTGTGCCTCGGGGGGCTGAAGCGCATCGTTCAGGTGGCGGTCGACTATGCACATGGGGCGTCGACCCCAGATGGCAAGCCGCTGATGAACAGCCCCGTCACGCTTGCCCGCATCGGCCCGGTGACGGCCGCCATCGAGGCTCTGCAGTGCCTGGTGGAAACCTTGACGGCTCGCGTGGACGCCGGTGCGTCCGTCCCGTCGGAGGTGATTGCGGCTTGCCGAATCGCTGGCCCGGAGCTTCTGTGGAAGGCCGCCGATGATCTCTTCCACTTCATCGGAAGCGAGGACGACTGGTCGCGCCAGTGTTTGGTGAGTCGAACCTATTCGGATGCTCGAATGCTGCGCAGCTTCGAGGGCACGACCGAATCGGTGGCGGCGAGAGTCGGCGACGTCGTGTTGAGAGATTCGCATCGCGTTCGATCATTTCTGAGCGACTCTCTGGGCCTCCCGCGCATGGCAGCCGTGCTCGATCAGGCAGTCGAAGCGGTGCGCGTGCGAGGCCGGCAATTTCCGGCGAGCTCCGGCGTCGATTGCGACCATTGGTCAAACCGGCGAGCCGGGGAGCTGGTCAGCTGGATCGTTCTCTGGGCGGTGGCCGAGGCGGAGAGCGCACGCAATCCCAAGCCCGCGCTGGCTCGGGCGATGGCCTGGGCACGCGCGAGCTTCGAGCGGGCGATGGCTTCCGTGCAGGGTGGAACACCGTCCGAAGCCGTTGCGCTCGGCCCCTCCGCAATCACCGAGGCGGTCGGAGCGTATGCTTCCGGCATAGGAGACCTCGCGGCGCTGCGCACAGGGCGCCGATCCATCGTGCGACCGGGCCCGTCGGTTTTCCCGCACGACGCCTCGGCGGACGAGCTGCGCGAGTGGATCGTATCCTGGCTCTCGCGGCACCTTCGCCTGGAGGAGCGGCAGGTCGACCCCGATCGCTCATTCGCCGATCACGGGATCGACTCTCTCGCTGCGGTGCAGTTGGCAAAAGGTCTCTCCGACAAGATCGGGTTCGTGCTCGACGAGACGGTGCTGTGGAACTTCGCGACCATCGGCGAGCTCGTCGATTACTTGGCGGATCGTGCTGGCGAGCCACAGTCGCAACAGCCGTCCTCGGTCGAGGCGCAGGCGACCGATCGGGGTGAAACAGCTGCTGGTGGGCCGGATTCAACCATCGACGATGAGATCGATTCGCTCGAGCGCGAGCTGCTCAGGCGCTCCTGAGGCGAAAGCAAGCGGGGCTGAGGCTCCGCGGGAAGCGCCGGCGGGGCTCCGCTGGTCGGCGCAGTTTCTCACTTTACGAGAGCCCGCCACCCGCGGCGACGGGACAATCACCGGTCGCACGAATCGAGCCTGAGGGCGCGGCGCACACTCGATTGCGGGAGCAGCCGTCGTAAATCGGCGGAGCGAGCCGCTACGCCCTGCTGCCGGGCGCAGAGCCTTGGCGAAGTCGGATGCGGAACGTTTCCTTCGTGCCCGATTCGGGGGCGTCGAAGCGTGGGCGGCCGCGGCGCTTTGGCGAGGGCCAAGGCGTTGCGCAGTCGAAAGGGGGCCGCCTTGCCCCGGCGGCGCGCCGCGCGCTCGCACGATGCGTCGAGGATTCTCGATGTGGACGGTCGTGAACCGCCGCTCGACGATCGAGCTCGGCAGTGCCTGGTTCGCTGCTTTCTCGCTGCGAACGGCCTGGGACGGCTTTGTCGGCGAAGTTTGCTGCATGTAGGTGCGGTGTTTGGATACACGCCATCGAGGATGGACACGGTCGCCGCCTCGTGCGCCCCCACGAGAGGTCCGGATGAGCGTGTTTACCCGCTAGAGCATGCGGCAATTTGCGCGTCCGAGGCCACCCTGGTGCGACTCTGCCCCCGGTGTTATGAGTTGGTAGAATAAGATGTCTCAGAAGCAAGATTGGAGCGAGGGTTCTCCTCCCACGCACAAGGAGTCCAGACTGCGCGGGCTTCTGGCGCGCGCCACCGAGCAACTGCGAGAGGAACGGCTGCGCCGGTCCGAGGGCATTGCCATCGTCGGAATTGGATGCCGTTTGCCCGGCGGGGCGGATTCTCCCGCACGACTGATGCGGCTTCTGGAAGACGGTGTCGACGCGGTGACCGCCGTCCCGCCCTCGCGCTGGGACAACGACGCGATCCACGACCCCCACCCGGACACGCCGGGCCGCGTCTACACGCGTGGCGGGGGATTCTTGAGCGGTGTCGATCAGTTCGAGCCGGAGGTCTTCGGGATCGCTCCTCGCGAGGCAGCGAGCCTCGATCCGCAGCAGCGACTGCTCTTGGAGGTCGCGTGGGAAGCCTGCGAGGACGCCGGGCTCGCTCCCCGGAGTCTGAAGGGCAGCAGCACGGGGGTTTGGGTCGGGCTCGGCTCCGACGACTACGGCCGCCGATTCGTGGCGTCGGAGCAAACCGACGGGTATGCGGCGCTCGGAACCAGCCGCAGCATCGCGGCTGGTCGAATTGCCTATTGCCTCGGGCTGCAGGGCCCCACGCTGCAACTCGACACGGCGTGCTCCTCTTCGCTAGTCGCCGTGCACTTGGCCAGCCAGAGCCTGCGAGCGCGCGAGTGCGATGCGGCGCTGGTCGGCGGCGTTCAGCTCATGCTTTCCCCCGAGTCGAGCATGGCTTTGTGTCGTCTGCGAGCCCTCTCTCCCGACGACCAGTGCCGCGCCTTCGATGCGAGCGCCAACGGCTACGTGCGCGGTGAGGGTTGCGGAATGGTGGTGCTCAAGCGCCTTCGCGACGCGGTCGCAGCGGGCGACCGCATCTACGCCGTCGTCGCCGGTTCGGCCATCAATCACGACGGTCGGAGCAACGGGCTCACTGCCCCCAATGCCCGTGCCCAGCAAGCCGTGTTGCGATCTGCTCTCGCCAGCGCGGGCCTGGAGCCCGGTGAGGTAGACTTCGTCGAGACACACGGCACCGGTACTCCCCTCGGCGATCCCATCGAGGCGTCCGCGCTGGCGGCGGTCTACGGGGAACGCGCGCCCGATGCACCCCTTTGGCTCGGCGCCATCAAGACGAATTTGGGGCACCTCGAAGCAGCGGCGGGCATCGCGGGTTTGATCAAGGTGGCCTTGTGCCTCCACTACCGTCGTCTGGTGCCTTCTTTGCACTTTCGGCGCCCCAACCCCCGAGTCCGCTGGGACGAGTGGAATCTGAGCGTCAATACGGCTGCGCGGGATTGGCCTCTTCGTGGCACGCGGCGTGCGGCCGCCGTCAGCTCTTTCGGGATCAGCGGCACGAACGCACATGCCGTCGTGCAGGAAGCGCCGGCGGTGGAGAGCCGGCCTGCTCCCCCGGTGCGCAGCGCCGAGTTGGTGGTCTTGTCAGCTCGTACGCCGGCGTCCCTGAGGCAATACTGCGAACAGCTCGCCGGCAGGCTTTCCGAGGGCGAGCCGCACTCGCTGGTCGACATGGCGTACAGCCAGGCGCGCTCGCGGGCGACTCTGCTGGTGCGGGCAAGCGTGGCCGCTTCGGACACCTCCGAGCTAAGGGACGGGCTGATGCGCCTGGCGTCGGGCGAAGGGCATGTCGCCGAGGCCGTCGAGCCAGCACCGCGGGTCGTGTTCGTGTTCCCCGGTCAGGGGTCGCAGTGGCTCGGAATGGGAAGAGAGCTGCTCGGTGAGGAGGCAGTCTTTCGTCAGGCTATCGAGCACGTGGATGCGGCGATCCGACACGAGGCGGGGTGGTCGGTCTTGGAGCAGCTCCTGTCGGACGAAAGCACGTCCCGATTGTCGGAGATCGACGTGGTCCAACCTCTCCTTTTTGCCGTGCAGGTGGCCCTGGCGGCGACCTGGCGGTCCTGGGGAGTCGAGCCGTCCGCGGTCGTGGGCCACAGCATGGGGGAGGTGGGGGCTGCCTATGTCGCGGGGGCGCTGAGCCTCGACGATGCAGTGGCGATCATCTGTCGCCGCAGTCGGCTTCTGCGGACGATCAGCGGTCGCGGCGCGATGGCGCTCATCGAGCTGTCGCTGGCGGAAGCGGAGGCGGAGCTCGCTGGCTACGAATCTCTCTTGAGCGTGGCCGTGAGCAATGGAAGCCGCTCCACGGTGATATCGGGCGAGCCAGAAGCGCTGGAAGAGGTGCTGACCAAGTTGGAAGCGCGCAAGGTCTTCTGCCGCCGGGTGAAGGTGGACGTGGCGAGCCACAGCCCACAGGTCGATCCGCTCTTGGAAGATCTGTCCGAGGCGTTGACCGACGTCGTCGGAATGGAGCCGCGCGTGCCAATGCTCTCGACGGTGACCGGTGAAGCCGTACAGAGAGGTACGCTTACGGCGGGGTACTGGTGCGACAACCTTCGCCAGCCCGTGCGGTTTGGTCGGGTCGTCGAAGCGCTCCTTGCCGAGGGGCCGACGCACTTCGTCGAAGTGAGCCCCCACCCGCTGCTCGGGTCCGCGATCGAAGAGCTGCGGCAGCAGAGTGGGCAGCGGGGGGCTACGACTGGGTCGCTGCGGCGCGAAGCGCGCGAGCGCCGCACCATGCTCGAAGCATTGGGCCAGCTACATGTCGAGGGCAGCCGCGTCGACGTGGAGCGGTTGTTCCCTGCGGGGGCGCAGCGCGTACCGTTGCCCGCCTACCCGTGGCAGCGCCGCCGCTTCTGGCACGAAGCCTCTGTCGTAGTCGTTGGAGTTCCTTGCACCCACGCACTGCTCGGGCGCCGACTGTCGAGTGCCGGGCGCGAGACGATCTTCGAGCTTTCCTTGTCGACCGACGCACTGCCGTGGCTGCGAGATCACCGCGTCGGCGAAAGAATCGTCGTGCCGGCCGCGCTGATCGCGGAAGTATTTCGCGGGGCCGGGGAAGAGCATGGCGAGGGGGCCGCCGTGACCGTCCACGATCTGGTCATCAGTCGCCCCTTGGTCGTCGAGGAGCAAGGGGCTCGGCGGGTGCAACTCGTGGTTTCTCCCGAGTGCACGAACGCGACCCTGCACGCGGAATCTCTGGGGGAGGCGGGGGTGCGAGGCTGGGAGCTTTGTGCATCGGCGCAACTGCGTCCAGCGCAAGCCGACGGCGAGGCGCCGTGCTTGGACATCGCCGAGCTGACCGCTCGCTGTCCTCGAGAGGTCTCGGTGGAAGAGCTGTACGAGGGGTTCGCGGACGCGGGTCTGGACTACGGACCGAGCTTCCGTGGGCTCGTCCGACTGCGCGCTGGCGAGGGCGAGGCCGTGGCGGAGGTGGAGCTCCCCGGCGATCTCGACACCGAGCGCCTGGGTCTTCATCCCGCGCTGCTCGATGCGGCCTTTCACAGCGCTGGGGCTTTGCTGGCGCCGGCCGGGGATCGAACGAGGCTGCCGGTACGACTCAGCTATCGACTCCTCGGGCCGAGCGCGCGCAGAGTATTCGTCCACGCCAGCCGGTCGGCGGCAGAAGAGGCCTCGGCGACTATCGAGGTGCGGCTGTACGATGAAGAAGGCCGGGCGATTGCCGCCGTGGACGACCTGCAACTGCGGACGGTCGATTTGGCCTCGCTTGGAGGGCTGCTCGAGTCGAGCGAATCGCGGCTGTTGAATCGTTCGCTGTTCGAACTGCGCTGGTTCCCTGTGCCTGCGCCAGAGCCCGGGTCGCTCTCGGGGCGGACGTTCGCGGTGGTGTGCCAGGATGACCGAGAGGGGGAGGAGTTGTGCGAAGCCCTCCGCGCACACGGCGGCGAAGCTCAGAGGGTCGAGATTGCGCAACTGCCTCGGCACGCCGAACGCGAGTGGGTGCTCCTGTGGTCGGGCGGTGATGACGGCTCTGCGGCGGTGGAGCTGTGTTGTGCCGGGCTGGACGCCGTGCAGGCGCAGCTGCGCGGGTCGGAGTCTGCGCCGCCCGTCTGGTGGCTGACCCGGGCCGCAGTCGCCGCGACGCCAGGGGAAGAAGAGGTGGTGCCCGCCGCGGCGGGCCTGTGGGGCTTGGGCCGAACGGTCTTGCAGGAGCGTCCGCGTCTGGGATTGAGCCTGGTCGATCTGGGAGCGGCCGACGAGGTCGGCGAGGTCGCCGTGCGCGAGCTGTCCGCGGGGGACGGGGAGACTCAGCTGGCTTGGCGATCCGGGGTACGCTTGGCGGCACGGCTGGTATCTGCAGAGGCTGCCGGGCCGCCGCAGCGCCCCCTGCGCACGCAGGGAACCGGGCTGATTACCGGCGGTCTGGGAGCGTTGGGGCGCTTCGTGGCTCGCCATCTCGCACGCGAGGGGATGAAGCATTTGGTGCTTCTGTCGCGGAGCGGTGAGTCGGCCGCGGGAGCACGAGAGGCGCGTCGCGAGCTCTCGGAGCTGGGTGCTCGGGTCACGATCGCGTCGGTCGACGTGAGTGATCGAACGTCGCTGCGCGAGGTGATCACTTCGATTCCGAGCGAGTTGCCGCTGAGGGTGGTGGTTCATGCGGCGGGCACGGTGGACGACGGCTTGTTGACGGATCAGACGAAGGAGCGCTTTCGCCAGGTGATGGCCGCCAAAGTGCTCGGTGGGTGGAATCTACACGAGCTGACGAGAGAGGCCGATCTAGACGACTTCGTGTGCTATTCTTCGCTCTCCGGCACGTTGGGCTCCGCCTCGCAGGGCGGCTACGCCGCGGCCAACGCCTGGCTCGATTCTTTCGCGGCGCATCGCCGGGCCCTGGGTCTCGCCGGACGCAGCCTGGCTTGGGGGCCTTGGGGCAACGAGGGCTTGGCCAGCGACCTGTCGCCCCTGCTGATTCGTCGCCTGACGAGTCAGGGGTTCGACCTGATCGAGGCGGACACGGGGGAAGTGTTGCTCAAGGCGGGGCTGCGCGCCGCGTCGCACGCTTTGGTGTTGGCGCCGCTGCAGCTCGGGCGGTTGCGGCGTGCTCTCGGTGTCGTCCCGCCGCTGCTGTCGCATCTCTTGCCACCCAGCTCAGGGGGTGGTGGACCGTCTCGCGGGCGGGAGCTTTCGCGCCTTTCGCCCGAGCAGAGGAGGCAAGCCGTGCTCGCCCTCGTCAAGCGCGAGGCTGGTCGAGTGTTGTCGATGTCGGCTGCGGCGTTGGGAGACCTTCAATCCTTCAAGGAGGCGGGGCTCGACTCGCTGATGGGGTTGGAGCTGAGAAACGCGATTTCCCGGCAGACGGGGCTCGCGCTGCCAGCGACTCTGGTTTTCGATTATCCCCACCCGCGCGCCGTTGCCGACTACGTCAGCCAGCAGCTGAGTCGCGTCGAGGCGCCGGCTTCGGCCGCTGCGCTCACCGCGAGCACTCGACCGGCCCTGGCTACCGATGAGCCCATCGCCATCGTGGGGATGAGCTGTCGAATGCCGGGGGGCGTCACTTCTCCCGAGGAGCTGTGGGAGATGTTGAAAGCGGGCAGAGACGCGATCGACGAGGTGCCGCCCTCTCGGTGGGACGTGGACCGCTGGTACGATCCCGATCCCGAGGCTCCGGGAAAGATGGTGACTCGCTGGGGCGGATTCTTGCCCGACATCGAGAGCTTCGAGCCGAGCTTCTTCGGTATGTCGGCGCGTGAAGGGCGTACGTTCGACCCGCAAGGGCGCCTGTTGCTCGAGACTTGCTGGGAAGCGCTGGAGGGGGCCGGGATCTCGCTCGATGCCCTTCTGGGTAGCGAGACGGGCGTGTTCATGGGGTTGATGAGCACCGAGTACTTGCAGCGTCTCGTCGGCGACGTGAGCGAGTTCGACGCCTACACGCTGCTCGGAGCATCGCACAACGCCGTGGTCGGGCGAATCTCCTACTGGCTGGGCCTCACCGGGCCCAACATGCCGGTCGACACAGCCTGCTCTTCGTCGCTGGTGGCAACGCATCTGGCTTGCCAGGCTCTGTCGCGAGGCGAGTGCAACCTGGCGCTCGCGGGCGGCGCGAACGTGCTGCTCGCCCCCGAGGGGTCGGTGTACATGAGCGGCCTGCAGGCGCTCTCCCCCACGGGGCGCTGCCGGGCGTTCGCCGCGGAGGCGGATGGCTTCGTGCGCAGCGAGGGCGCCGGAGTCGTGGTGCTGGAGCGCCTTTCGGATGCCATTCGCAACGGTCACCCCGTGCTCGCGCTGATTCGCGGAAGCGCCGTCAATCAGGACGGTCGCAGCAACGGCCCGACGGCCCCGAACGGCCCCTCGCAGCGCGCGGTGATCCTTCAGGCTCTGAGGCGGGCGAAGCTTTCACCGGCCGAGGTCGACTACGTCGAGTGTCACGGAACGGGAACCGCGCTGGGGGATCCGATCGAGGTGCAGGCGCTGGGCAGTGTTCTCGGAGAGGGGCGCGACGCCGAGCGGCCGGTGCTTCTGGCGTCTCTCAAGAGCAACGTCGGACACATGGAGGCCGCCGCCGGAGTCGGCGCGTTGATCAAGACGGTGCTGTGCCTGCAGCATGAGGAGATCCCCAAGAGTCTCCACGCCGAACGCCTGAACCCGCACATTCCGTGGCAGGAGCTGCCGGTCGAAGTGGTTCGCGAGCAGCGGCAGTGGCCGCGACGAGGGAGGCCACTCGTTGCCGGGGTCAGCTCTTTCGGAATCAGCGGTACCAATGCCCACATCGTCGTCGAGCAGGCGCCCGAGTCGCCCGAGGAACCCGTCGAAACGCCCGCGCGCAGCGCGGAGCTCGTGGTGTTGTCGGCGCGCGACGAAGGCTCTCTTCGCCACTACGCAGCTGCGTTGGACGAGCATCTGTCGCGGAGGCAGCCCCCCGCACTACTGAGCGTGGCTGCCAGCCAGGCGCGCACGCGCTCAAGCGGCATGGTGCGCGCGAGCGTCACGGCGTCGAGCGTCGAAGAGCTGAAGCGAGGGCTCGCTCGACTGGCGTCGGGTGAGGAGGAAGTCGCGACTTCGGTCGAGCCTCCGCCACGCGTCGTTTTCGTCTATCCCGGGCAGGGATCGCAGTGGCTCGGGATGGGGCAGAAGCTGTTGGTCGAAGAGGGCGCGTTTCGGGGGGCTCTGGAAGAAGTCGACGAGGCGATTCGGCGAGAGGCGGGGTGGTCCGTTCTGGCGGAGCTCTCCGCGCCCGAAGAGGCCTCGCGGCTGTCCGAGATCGACGTGGTCCAGCCGGTGCTGTTTGCGATGCAAGTCGGCCTCACCGCATTGTGGCAGTCTTGGGGGATCGAGCCGTCCGCGGTGGTGGGTCACAGCATGGGGGAGGTGGCCGCCGCCTACGCCGCTGGCGCGCTCGGCTTGGCGGACGCGGTGGCGATCATTTGCCGCCGCAGCCGCCTCCTCAAGCGCATCAGTGGTCGAGGTGCGATGGGGCTCGTCGATCTCTCGATATCGGAAGCGGAAGCCGAGCTGGCTGGAATGGAGAAGCAACTCAGCGTCGCGGTCAGCAACGCGAAGCGCTCGACGGTAATCTCCGGAGAGCCGGGAGCGCTCGCCAGCGTGCTCGAGAAGCTCCAGGAGCGCAACGTATTCTGTCGGCCAGTGAAGGTGGACGTGGCGAGCCACAGCCCGCAGGTGGACCCCCTGCTCGCCGAGCTGGAGGAAGCTCTGTCTCAGGTGTCGTCCCTCGAACCGCGCGTGGCGATGTATTCGACCGTGACGTGCGAACGCATTGTCGAGGGGCAGCTCGAGGCCGTGTACTGGTGCGAGAACCTGCGCAAGCCCGTCCGCTTCGGAGAGGTAATGGGCGGGCTGTTCGACGAAGAGCCCACGCACGTGCTGGAGATCAGCGCGCACCCGTTGCTCGTGACGGCGGTGGAAGAGCTGCGCCGAGAGACTGGCCAGCGCGGCGCCACTACGGGCTCTCTGCGCCGGGAGGCACCCGAACGGCGCAGCTTGCTGGACGCGTTGGGCGAGCTGTACGGCAGTGGGCAGCGCCTCGACTGTCAGCGGCTCTTTCCCTCGTTCGCCCAGCGAGCCCTGCTGCCGATGTACCCCTGGCAGCGCCAGCGCTTGTGGGTGGAGGCGCGGACGCCAGTCGCCGGTCGGCGCACGTCGCACCCGCTGCTCGGTCACCAGGTGGTCGGGGCGTGGAGCGAGCGAACCTTTGAGATTTCGATTTCCGCAGCGACCTTTCCTTGGCTGAGGGACCACCGGGTGGGCGGACGCATTGTGGTGCCTGCCGTCTTCATCGCCGAGATGTTTCGCGGCGCCAGCGAGGAGGGTGGCGCGGAGGCTTCGGTTCGGGATTTGGTCATCAGTCGTCCGATCGTCGTTCCCGATCAGGGGGAGCGTCGGCTGCAGGTGGTCATGGCCGCGAACGCTGGGGGCGTGTCTCTATTCGTAGAGACATTCGTGGAAGGGGAAGCCCCGAGCTGGGAGCTGTACGCCACGGCGAAGCTTTCCCCGCCGACCGACTCGGATGTCCCGACGAGTGTCGCTCTGCCCGACCTGTCGAGCCGTTGCTCGGAAGAGCTGGCCACGGACGAGCTCTATGATGGATTCGCCGAGCTCGGCTTGCAGTATGGAGTCGTGTTTCGCGGGTTGAAAAGCCTGCACCTGGGGCGCCGAGAGGTGCTGGCCCGAGTCGAGCTCCCCGCGGAGGTGGAGGTCACGCCGGTGGGGCTTCATCCGGCCTTGCTGGATGCGGCTCTGCAGAGCGTGGGCGGACTGTTGGCGCGCGATGGTGCGCAGGCCATGCTGCCCCTCGGCTTGAGCTATCGGCTCTTCGTACCCGGAGTACGAAGCGCGTTCGTGCACGCGAGATTGACGTCTTTCGAAGGCGAAGCTTCCGCCGCGGCGGAGGTGCGTCTGTATGGCGAGGGTGGCAACGAGGTTGCACGCATCGACGATCTTCGCCTGCGGGCGGCCGATGTATCGGCGCTGGGGAGAGCGGAGCAGTCGAGCGAAGCGCAGCTGCTGGCACGCTCTCTGTTCGCCGTGCAGTGGCGCTCCGCTCCCGCACCCGAAGTAGCGGACCTTGCGGGGCGCTCGTTCGCCGTCGTCGGTGCCGAGGGGGCAGCTCTCGCGGAGGGACTTCGCGAGCGCGGTGCGGACGTGCAGGTCGTGGGCGTGGGGGACCTGTCGCGTCTCGACCAGTCCGACTGGGTCATGCTATGGCCCTCGGAGGGAGATGGGCAGCGCGCCATCGACGCGTGTTGCGCGGGTCTCGCAGGGCTCCAGCAGCAGCTTCAGCGTCCGACGGGAAACGGGAGGCTCTGGTGGTTGACGTTGAGAGCCCAGGCGGTCGAACCGGGCGATACCGTACGACCGCTCGGGGCTGCTCTTTGGGGTTTGGGGCGCACGGCGCGGCAGGAGCGGCCTCAGCTGGCGTTGACGCTGCTCGACGCTGGCTCACATGACGAGCTGTGCGACGCTTTCGTTCGGGAGCTGAGCGCTGACGATGGTGAGCCTCAGGTGGCCTGGCGCTCGGCAGAGCGGCGTGTCGCCCGGCTCGCGCGGTCGCCGGCGCCCGCCCCGCGCGAGCAGGACCGGCGTCTGGTGAGCAGGAAGCCCGGCATGCTGGACTCCCTGCGGTGGGAGCCGGTCGCGCGGCAAGAGCTCGCGGAGGGGGAGGTCGAGATCGAGGTGCGGGCTGCCGGGCTCAATTATCACGACGTTGTCTGTGCGTTGGGAGTGATCGACGACCCGCGCCCGCTCGGCGGCGAGTGCGCCGGGGTGGTGACTCGCGTTGGTTCGGCGGTGAAGCGCGTGCAGCCTGGGCAGCGGGTGATGGCCCTCGGGGTGGGGATGTTCCGCCGCTATGCGACCATCGACGCGCGAGTCGTGGTTGCCGCCCCCGCGGGGTTGTCATTCCCCCAGGCGGCAACGCTACCGGCGGTGTTCCAGACGGCGTGGTATGCGCTCAAGGATCTGGCACGCCTCGCCGCTGGGGAAACGATCCTCATCCACGCCGCCGCCGGGGGCGTGGGAATGGCCGCCGTGCAGATCGCTCGATGGATCGGCGCCAACGTCATTGCAACTGCCAGCCCTCCGAAGTGGCCAGTACTGCGCCAAATGGGGATCGAGCACGTCGCGAATTCCCGGGATTTGGAGTTTGGCCCTGCGTTTCGCGAGGTTGTGGGCCATGTGGACGTGGTGCTCAACTCGATTGCCGGCGAAGCGGTGGAGGTTGGACTGAGCCTGCTGGGTCAGGGTGGACGCTTCATCGAGATGGGCAAGACGGACATCCGCGATGCCGCCGAGGTCGAGGCCGCCCACCCCGGGATTGTCTATCGAGCATTCGACCTGGGAGACCCCGGCATCGAACGCTTGGGCGAGATGCTCGAGGAGCTGGGCGAGGCCATCGGGGCCGGGCATCTTCGAGCCTTGCCGGTTCGTTGCTACCCTATGGAGGAGGCCGAGGCGGCGTTTCGATTCGTGGGCCAGGCACGGCATGTGGGAAAGCTCGCCCTCGTGGCGTCGGCGCAGAAGCCCAGATCGGCGGGCACGGCTCTGATCACCGGAGGCCTGGGAGCGTTGGGGCGCTTCGTCGCACGTCGCCTGGCGCGCGAGGGCATGCAGCATTTGGTCCTCGTTTCGCGCCGTGGGGAGTCGGCGGCGGAGGCGCGGGAAACGCGATTGGAGCTCGAAGCGCTGGGAGCGCGAGTGACCGTGGCGGCGGCGGACGTGAGCTGTCGAGAGGAGCTTTCGCGGGTGATCGGCGAAATCCCGTCGAAGCTGCCCCTGCGAGTGGTCGTGCACGCCGCCGGCGTGGTGGATGACGGTTTGCTCTCAGCGCAGACACCTGAGCGATTTCGAGCGGTGATGGCCCCGAAGGTGCTTGGCGGCTGGCATCTGCACGAGCTGACCAAAGGTGAGGATCTCGACGACTTCGTCCTGTACTCGTCGCTCTCGGGCACGTGGGGCTCGGCTTCGCAGGGCGGCTACGCTGGGGCCAACGCATGGCTGGATGCTCTGGCGTTTCACCGGCAGGCGACTGGCCTCGTCGCACGAAGCCTGGCCTGGGGCCCCTGGGGCAGTGAAGGCTTGGCAAGCGACCTCTCGCCCCTCCATCTGCGCCGTCTGACGAATCAAGGATTCGACCTGATCGAAGCGGACTCAGGGGAGTTGCTCCTGGATGCGGCGCTTCGTTCGAACTCGGTCGCGTTGGCGATCGCCCCGCTGCGGCTGCGTCGTTTGCGAGGCGCCGTTGGAATCGTGCCGCCGTTTCTACGCGAGTTGCTACCTTCGGCGCGCGGGGGCGCCGGCTCCGACAGAGCGCATGGGCTCGCTCGGCTCGCTCCAGAGCAGCGGCGCGAAGCGCTGCTGCAACTGATCAGGCGAGAAGTCGGTCGCGTGCTCTCGATGTCCGCGGGAGCGATCGGTTCGGAGCAATCCTTCAAAGAGGCGGGGCTCGACTCGTTGATGGCGCTGGAGCTTCGCAATGCTCTATCCCGAGAAACCGGCCTGACGCTTCCGGCAACACTGGTGTTCGACTACCCGCACCCACGTGCCGTTGCCGAGTACGTCAGCGGTCAGCTGGGTCAGAGAGAAACGACGCCAATGGTCTCGCCCCAACTGCGTCCCGCGCTGAGCGAGGACGAGTCGATCGCGGTCGTGGCAATGGCTTGTCGCATGCCGGGAGGGGTCGACTCGCCCGAGGCGCTGTGGTCGCTCTTGAAGAGCGGGGGCGACGCGGTCGAGGAGGTTCCGGCGACCCGTTGGGATATCGAGCGCTGGTACGATCCCGATCCCGAAGCCCGGGGCAAGATGGTGAGCCGGTGGGGAGGCTTTCTTCGCGGCATCGAGAGCTTCGAGCCTGGATTTTTCGGAATGTCGGAGCGTGAAGGGCGCTCGTTCGATCCGCAGGGGCGCCTTCTGTTGGAGGCGGCGTGGGAGGCCTTGGAGCGAGCGGGGATCCCGGGCGACGACTTGATGGGCAGTGACACCGGTGTCTTCATGGGGCTCACGAGCACCGAGTACCTCGCCCGCGCGGTTTCGGACGTCAGCGCCTTCGACGCGTACAGCTTGCTGGGCGGCGCGCACAACGCCGTCGTGGGACGCTTGTCGTACTGGCTTGGGCTGAAGGGCCCGAATATGCCGGTAGACACGGCGTGCTCGTCATCGCTGGTGGCGCTACACCTGGCGTGTCAGGCATTGGTGCGAGGCGAGTGTAGCTTGGCGCTCGCAGGGGGAGCCAACGTGGTGCTCTCGCCCGAAGGGACGGTATATCTCAGCGGCCTCGGCGCGCTGTCGCCGACGGGTCGATGTCGGGCGTTTTCGGCGGAGGCCGACGGGTTCGTGCGGAGCGAAGGCGCGGGGGTGGTCGTGTTGGAGCGGCTTTCGGACGCGCGTCGCCAGGGTCACCCGGTGCTGGCGGTGATTCGAGGTAGTGCGGTGAACCAGGACGGTCGGAGCAACGGCCCGACGGCGCCGAATGGCCCGTCGCAGCAGGCGGTGATCCGGCAGGCGCTGCAGCGCGCGAAGATCGCCGCAGCGGACGTAGACTACGTCGAGTGCCATGGTACGGGGACGGCGCTGGGGGATCCGATCGAGGTGCAGGCGCTGTCGGTGGTGCTCGGGGAGGGTCGGGAAGCGGGGCGCCCGGTGCAGCTGGCGTCGCTGAAGAGCAACGTGGGGCACATGGAGGCTGCGGCGGGAGTAGGAGCGCTGATCAAGACGGTGCTGTGTCTGCAACACGGCGAGCTTCCGAGGAGCATCCACGCGAGCGAGCTGAACCCGCACATCCCGTGGGGAGAGTTGCCGGTGGAGGTGGTGCGTGAGCACCGCCGGTGGCCGGAGAAGGAGGGGCTTCGAGTCGCGGGTCTGAGCTCGTTCGGAATCAGCGGCACGAACGCGCACGTAGTGGTGGAGCAGGCGCCGGAAGACCTGGCGTCGTCGGCGTCGCGGGAGGAAAGGGGGGCGGAAGGTGAGCAGTTGTTCTTGCTGTCTGCGCGGACGGATGCGTCGCTGAGGGATTTTTCGAGTCGAGTCAGGGCCCGGGTCGAGCCGTCGCTGTCGTTGTCGGATCTGTCGTACAGCCTGCTGTCGTCGAGGAAGGTCTACGAGCGCCGCGCCTTCGTGGTGGCGTCGAGCACGGAGGAGTTGAAGTCGGAGCTGTCGCGGTTGGAGCGTGGTGAGCTCGCGAGCGCGGGGCCTCGGCGAGGGGGTGTCGTTTGGCTGTTCAGCGGTCAAGGTGCGCAGCGAGCGGGGATGGGGCGAGAGCTGTCGGCGCGTTTTCGGGTGTTTGGCCGTGCGCTGGAAGAAGCGTGCGAGCATCTGGACGAGGAGCTGCCGCATCGTCTGAGAGAGGTGATGTGGGCGCCCGAGGGCAGCGAGCTTGGTGAGTTGTTGCATGAGACGCAGTACACGCAGCCGGCGTTGTTCGCGTTCGAGTGGGCGCTGAGCGAGCTGTGGCGGTCTGTTGGAGGGGAGCCGGACGGTCTTTTGGGCCATTCGGTGGGTGAGATAGCGGCGGCGTGCGCGTCGGGTGTGATGAGCTTGCGGAGCGCATGCCGCTTGGTGACGGCGCGAGGTCGCTTGATGCAAGAGCTGCCGGCTGGTGGCGCGATGGTGGCGATTGGAGCGAGCGAGGAGCGGGTGCGGCAGGCGCTCGTCGGGCTGGAGGCGGAGGTATCGGTTGCCGCGGTGAACGGTCCGGGTTCGGTGGTGATCTCCGGAGTCGAGCGAGTGGTGGAGCGAGTGTCGGAGCAGCTGTCGGCAAGCGGGGCGTCGACGAAGCGTCTGCGCGTTTCACACGCATTCCACTCTCCGCTGATGGAGCCGATGCTGGAGAGATTCGAGCGCGTAGTGCAGGAGCTGGAGCTCCACGCGCCGCGACTGCGTCTGGTCTCGAGCGTGACGGGGCAAGAGGCGGGGGAGGAGATGACGCGCGCGGAGTACTGGGTGAAGCACGCGCGCGAGGCGGTGCGTTTCGGAGCGGGAGTGCAGACGCTGCGGGGAGCGGGTGCGGAAGCGTACGTGGAGCTGGGGCCGCGCAGCCCGCTGCTGAGCATGGTGGATGAAAGCTTGCGGGAGCCCGTGGAAGGGGGCGATTCGGGGTCGCAAGTGACCCCGCAGCTAGTGGCGTCGCAGCGGGGCCGAGGGAGCGAGGCGGGGGAGTGGCTCACGGCGCTGGGGGCGTGGTCGATGGGCGGAGGTCGGGTGCAGGCTTCGGAGCTGTTCGGGGGCTCAGCGCGACGGATCGAGCTTCCGACGTATCCGTGGGAGCGCAAGCGCTTGTGGGTGGAGGCGCGGGCTCCGATATCGGGGGAACGCGCGCACCACCCCCTGTTGGGTCGCCGGATTTCCAGTGCCGGGAGCGAGGTCATCTTCGAAACTGCCTTGTCGGCAGATGCCGTGCCTTGGATTGAGCATCATCGAGTCGGCGAACACATCGTCGTGCCGGCGGCGCTGCTGGCAGAATTGTTTCGAGGGGCGGGCGAGCAAGGCGGGCTCGGGCCTTCGGTGGTGGTCGCCGAGCTGGTGATCAGCCGACCTCTCATACTCCCCGACCACGGCGCTCGGCGTTTGCAAATCGTCTTGTCCGAGAGCCGTAGCGACGTTTCTCTGTATGTAGCAGCTTCGGATGATCCAGAGAGGGAGTGGCAGCTGCTGGCCACCGCTCGCCTGCGCTCTGGGGGGGCGGAAGTTCCTCGCGTCGCCCTGGCCGAGCTGCTCGAGCGATGCCCGGAAGAGGTGCCGGTGACGGGTCTGTACGAGCGCTTTGCCGAGGTGGGAATTCACCTCGGAGCGAGCTTTCGAGGCATGAAACGCTTGCGACGCGGACGCGGGGAGGTGGTCGCGGAGATCGAGCTGCCCGAAGAGCTCGATACCGAAGGTCTGGGCCTGCATCCGGCACTGTTGGACGCCGGCCTGCAGAGCGCCGGTGCGCTGGTGCCTCGAGAAAGTAGCCGAACGATGCTACCCGTGCGTCTGAGTTATCACCTCGTGGGGCCGTGCGTCCGCCGTGCGCTGGTGCACGCTCGCCTGCAGATGAATCCGGGAGATTCCTCCGCGTCGGCGGAAGTGCGGCTCTACGATGTAGAGGGTAAGCCCATTGCGAGCGTCGAAGGCTTTCGACTCGAGGTCGTCGACACCGCCGTGCTCGGTCGTGTGCTCGAAACGGAGGAGTCCCGCCTCCTGCGGCGGTCTTTGTACGAAGTACGCTGGATCGACGCGGAGGTGCCCCAGCCGGCCGTTCTTTCGGGCCGCACGTTCGCCGTAGTGAGCTCGGCACCGGATCCCGGGGAAGAGTTGGTCGACGCGCTTCGCGCGAGCGGGGGCGAGGCGGACATGGTCTCCACGCCAGACCTCTCGCGTTTCGGGGACCGGGAGTGGATCTTCGTTTGGCCCAGTGGGGAGGAGGGGAGCGAGGCGGTCCAGCTCTGCCTTGCGGGGCTGGAGGCCGCGCGGGCGCAGCTGGGCCAGCAAGAGCCGCCGCGCACTTGGTGGCTGACGGAGCGGGCCGTGACCGCGAAAGCGAGTGAGACGATACGACCCGCAGGAGCGACGTTGTGGGGCCTCGGGCGCTCGCTGCAGCAGGAGCGACCGCAAGTCGGTTTCAAACTCTTGGATGTCGGCGCAGTCCACGAGTTGGGTGATGCTCTCGTGAGGGAGCTCGCTGCCGCCGATGGGGAGACACAGGTAGCGTGGCGTCGCGGGGAGCGTCGCGTGGCGCGACTGCTTCCGGCCAGCGTTCCGCTCGCCACGTCGACCCACCCGGCGACCGCGAGAATGGACGGTACGGCCCTCATCACCGGTGGTCTCGGCGCCCTCGGACGCATCGTGGCTCGCCATTTGGCAGCGAATGGAATGCGCCACTTGTTGCTCGTCTCCCGCCGGGGACAATCGCACGAGGGCGCGAAGGCGCTGGCGGCTGAGCTCGAAGCGTTCGGGGCCAGAGTCACCGTCGAGGCGGCGGACGTGAGTGATCGCGAAGCCATTTCGAGAGTCGTCGCGGCGATCCCGTCCGATCTGCCGCTGCGAGTCGTCGTGCATGCGGCAGGGGTGGTAGACGACGGTCTGCTGTCCGAGCAGACGCCGGAGCGTTTTCGCGCGGTGATGGGCCCGAAGGTATTGGGCAGCTGGCACTTGCACGAGCTGACCTTGGGTGCGGATCTCGACGATTTCGTGCTGTACTCGTCCATTTCGGGAACGCTCGGTTCGGCTTCTCAGGGCGCGTACTCGGCCGCAAACGCCTGGTTGGATGCTCTGGCGGCCCACCGCAGAGCGCGAGGGATGGTCGGGCGAAGCCTCGCCTGGGGGCCGTGGAGTGGGCAGGGGATGGCGAGCGAGCTGTCACCACGCCTCAAGAACCGATTGGTGAGGCAAGGCTTCGACATGATCGAGGAAGAAAGCGGGGGCCTCTTGCTCGAGGCAGGCCTGAGGGCGCCGTCGAGTGACCTGGTATTGGCTCCGCTGAACCTGGGGCGGATGCGCCGGGCGGTTTCCGCGGTTGCCCCTTTGCTGCGAGAGCTATTGCCGTCCGAGCCAGCTTTTGGTGGACCCGCCTTCGCCCGTGAGCTGGCTCGGCTCGCTCCGGAGGAGCGAACCCAGGCCCTCTTGGGCGTGGTGAAGCGCGAAGTCGGGCGGGTGCTCTCCGTGCCTGTGAGCGGGATTGGCGACGAGCACTCGTTCAAGGAGTCCGGCTTGGACTCCCTGATGGCCTTGGAGCTGATCAACGCGCTGTCCCGGCAAACCGGCGTGACCGTATCCGCGAAGACAGTCCTCGATCACCCGCACCCCATCGGGATGGCCCAGCACATCAGCGATCGACTCGGCGGTTCGAGCACCTCGTGGTCCCCTGCGGAGGGCTTGGCGAGCGGCTCGTCGACGGCACGCCTCGCCGTGCGCTTTTCGCTCGAGGCTCGCCCGGCTGTCGTGCGCCACCGGCTCCTTTGCTTTCACGAAGCAGGTGGAACGTCAGAGACCTTCACCCGCTTCGCAGAGTTGGCGGACGACGGAATCGAAGTACACTGCGCCTCCATTCTCCGAGAAGGCCTCTCCCCTGGCGCCGCGGCTCGAGAGCTCTCCCGTGCCGCCGTAGCTTATGCACAGAGCCAAGGGGATGGGCGGCCGCTTTCCTTGTTCGGTCACAGTGCGGGGGCCATCGTCGCTTGGCATGTGGCCAAGGCTCTCGAGAGCCAGGGAGCCGCGCCCGAGGCGCTCGTGTGCTCTTCCATGAATGCGCCCCACGCCGTCATCGCCACTTCGGCAGCGGACGTAGAGGCGCTCCTGAGGCGGCTCTTCGGTGTGCGCGTGGAGCTGATGAATCGATACCGCGAGGCCTTTGCGTTCGACATGAAGGTGTGCCGCGAGTTGCTGGCGCTGACGCCTTCGGGGCGACTCGCGGCGCCGCTGCTCGCCATTCACGCCGAGCGGGACGACGTAGTCTCGGAAAAGGACGTTCGCGAGTGGGAGGGCTGCACCTCCAAAGCCTTCGAGTATCTCAGCGTCTCTGGGCGTCACTTCTACCTCAGCGACGGCGAGCCGATTGCGGCGCTCTTGGACGCGTTGCGCGAACGCCTGCTGCGGTAGGCGCGCCAGTGGGAGGCTCCCCGGGCTGGTGAAGCCCGTGCCGTCCTCATCCTTCGCACGGATATGAACGGCCGAGTCGGGCGAGGCCGCGTACGTGCGTCAGTAGCCGAGCTCGAGGTTGATACTCGGGAAGTTGACCGCATCCTGCACCACGAACACTTTGCCAAGGGCCGGGTCGTAGTTCACGTCGTACGACTCGTCGGTGCGCGTAGCATTGAACCACTCGGCCGCCAGCGTCAGCCAAGCGCCGGAGGAGAACTCCCAGCGCCGCTCCAGGCGAAAATCGCCTCGAATGAACAACGGGTGACGCCCCGTTACGGTAACGTCGAGCTCGGGGTCCGGGTCGGCCGGGCTTGGCGAGCATTCGGCGTCGGGGCATCGGACGCGATAGGTGCGGCCACTGGAAATGTATCCCCTCGCACCGAGCCGTATGCCCGCTCCAAGGTTGAGGCTCAGCGCTGCGGTCAGCGAATGCGGCTTGTCGAATTCGGACAGGAATGTTTCCGACTCGTTCGAGTCTTCGGAGCGGGAGAGCGTGTACGAGACCAAGAAGCCAACGTTCTTCGTCAGGTCGCGACGCAGAAAAACTTCCAGACCATAGTTGCGGGCAGACAAAGACTCCTCGCCTCGGCTGCGAACCCAGGAAAAAAACGCCGTGGTGTGCCCAACGATATCGGCGGGCAACAGAAACTCGAGGGACTGCGCTACCTGCGTAGCCTCCTGCACCTGGCTGGTGAGCTCCCGCGGAATGATCCCTGGACCCCGAACGGAATTCGTTGGCAGCTGGTGGACCATCCCGAGTGAGGAGGACCAGGCCAAGTTGGAGCCGAGGCGAAGTCGAGTCGCGAGGCGTGGCTCCGGGTACAGGTATCCGGAGTTACGCCACAACCCCGTCTCGAGGCGAACGCCAGGAACCAGCTCGAGACCCGATAGTGGCTCGAAGACGAAGTCGAGATAGGTAGCCGTCTGTAGGTCGGTGCGATCCTCGGGGGCGGCTTCATTGAACGCGCCCTGATCGACCTCGCCCTTGATTTCATCGATGCGGTAGTCGATGCCGCCACGCACGCGGATCGAGTCGCTGAGCTTGTGGTCGGTGTCGATCCGCACGTTGGCCCCCCTCGACTCGAACTGGGAGCTCGCGTCCTTGTTTCCGACTTCTTCGGTTTCCTCTGCGAAAATCGAGTCTTGCCCCAGACCGATCGCAACCTGAATTCGGTCCGTCTCCGACTTGTGATTCCAACGCAGATCGAGCCGGTGGAAGGTCGCATCGAACAGCTTCGCGCCCGCCGTCTCGTTTGCCAGCAAGTCCGAAGCCCCGAAGCCGAAAATGCCCACCTCGTTCTTGGAATCGAGCCGATAACCCATTCGCGCCTGGTAGTCCCAGTACTCCGCACGGTAGTCGGGCGCGACGATGTCCAAGACGGGCTGCATGTAGCTGACACGCCCGGCGCCGAGCACCGACAGTCGCCCAATTGGCTGCTCGATCATGGCGCTGGCGTCGAACACGCGTGCTTGCGCCTCTCCTCGTGCTCCGGGAGAGAGCGGTCGCGTCGTTCCCGCGAGAATTCCGCCAGCGTACCGGCCGAGCTTCGCGGGGTAGGCCGAGGGAAAGAGGTCCACGCGCTCCACCAGTGCCGGCGCGATCACGGATGGGCCCGCGCCTACGTGGAACAAGAAGGGCACGCGGATGCCGTCCAGCAAGTAGCCCACGTTGCCCGGCGGGGCCCCGCGCACGAAGAAGTAGGGCAGACCGCTGACGAAGGGTGCGACGCCAGGTTGCGCTGCGGCGGCTCGGAAGGGGTCCGCGAACGCCCCAGGAACGTTGCGCGCCTCCTCGACCGGAATGAACGTGGTACCGATCTCCGCGCGATCTCCCAGTACCACGATGTCGACGCTCTGATTGGAGCCGAGCGGATCGGCTCCCGAGGCGGCGATCGCGGCGCGAGGCTCGGGAAAGTCGATCTTCACGAGGATCCGCGCGCTCACGGGCACGCCGCCACGAGTGGCGGGCTCGAAACGCCACTGCGAAACACCGGCAAGCGCCGCCGAACGAAATGGCTCTGAGCCCGATTCGACGGTTGCCCCGTGCACTCGGCCAATGCTGTCCACGGTCACGAGGAGCACGACCTGGCCATCCCCGGTGGCACCCTCGGGGTACTCGATGCCAGGCGTAATCAGGGGAGCCGGCGGAACGACCTTGGCCGCTGGCTCCGGCTCCTGCTGCTGCGCGGGCGAAGGCCGAGCTTCCAGGAGGCTCGCGAGCAGCAGGTAGGAAGAAACGAGGATGCGGAGCGCACGAGGTAACACTGGAAATGATTTCCGTCTTTTTCTTGGGCACGAGTTTGTACCCAAGAGTGCCCCGGGCATCAACGGTCACGGGTCTCGCCCAGGCCGTGCCCGGCTCCGAGTGAGCGGAAATGCCCTCCGTGATGGCGTCACGTCCAAGGCGGACCGCCCTCGTGGCGCTGACGATCGCGCGTTCGACTTGGTCGACGACGCGCGTTGCAGACGGCCGACGCGGCTGCCGGCTAGGTTCACGTCCCCCCCCCCCTCCCTGCAACTTGGCGCGCTTCCCTGGCTCATCGAAGGGCTTCGGAAGGCGCCCTCGAAACCCTTGCCCCCGGTCTACGTCCAAGACCATCGATACCCCGACCGGTCACCGACCTTCGACGAACGGGCTAGTCCCCGTCCGACAAGTCGTAATCACTGATTGTCGGTCGCCGCGGGAAGAGAGTCGTCTTGCCTCGAGCGGCGGCCGGGGCACGTCGGCGCCGAAGAGCGTGTGACGCAGACGATGCCGCTACCGGGCGGGGCCTTGGCGGGTGTACGGACGCGGCGGATGGAGATCCGCGATGGTCAGAGCGTCCGCCGTGGTGCGGACGGTGGTCGTCGCGTAGGGCGTTCCGTTTGGACCCACGGGAGCGTATGCCGTCACCGTGAGAGTACCAGGCGCGACGAGATTGCCGAACCCGGCGGTGGCTTGGTCGTCCGTCCTCGCGGGCTCGCCGGGGCTGGGAGGATTTGCGGGGAGCCCATCCAAGAACGAATAGTCCACGATGTCGGGCGAACTTGCGCGGTCACCCGGTGTCAAGGTGACCCAGGTGCCGGCTGCGCGGGCCCCCATACAATCGAACATGCGGAACGCGGTTACACCTGTGCCCGGTATCCGCTCGAGCTGCAGCTGTCGAAAGAAGCTGTCCATGGTGGCCTCGGTAGCGAGTGGCAGCGGGGACGAGAACACCGTGCTGACGGCGGGGGCTTCGGGGGGCTCGAGAAAGCCGTTGAAGGCGAGGGTCAGCTCGTTGGTCAGGAAGAGCTCGCTCGTGAAGTAGTTCGTGGCTTCCATCCGGATGTTGAATTCCAAGCCGGACCGAAACGGCATCTGCATTTGGAAGGCTCTGCCCGTCGGTTCGATCGACATGGTCGGAAACATGACAGGTTGATCGCATGATTCGTCCAAGCGGTTGCAGCCCTTGAGCTCGAGCTCCGGGATGGGATTGCCGTTGACGAAGTCGACCGCGGTAATGATCAGCGCCACGGCCTGCACGCCATCCGCATCGACCGGACCCATCTCGGGAACCTCGAGCGGATCGTCCCCGATGCAGGTCCAGGGCCCGGGTTGCCCGGGGGTATTACTCGCGGGATTCAGGGCCGCGTAAAGCTCCAGGCACTCGTCGTCGCTGTTGCAGGTGGTTCCCGCCGGCGCCAACTCGGTGCAGCTCATCGCCAGGCCGCCCGCCAACACCAGCGCCCACGCCGAGCTGCCCAACCCGCTTCTCCAATGCCCCGTTCGCATTCCCCTCTTCTCTGTTCCGTAGATCGACATCAAAAAGACCCCTGACACACGACGCTCCCGAGACCTGGTGCGCACTGGACGGAAGCCCGCTTGGCAGGCTCTCGGCGCTTCGCCGCATCTGCCGGCCCGGAGGAGCTGGAAGAGCCGGTCGCGAGCCATTGCGCAACCGCCAACCCACCGAAGGCGATGGCGGTGGCTCCACCGGCAACCATGATCGAATCCAGGGTGCGGATGTCACCGCGCCGGTTGGCACACACCTGGTCCCGGCGCTGATTGAGCTCATCCACGTTGAGGCAGTTGATGCTGTTCCACTCGTCCACCTCGTCTTCCCGCAGCACGTACGCGGTTCCTGCCGCAGCAGCGCCGAGCACACCGACGCCTGCGAGCGTCCACGTGAGCCAGGAGGACTCGTACCATTCGCGCGGGGGCTGCTGCCCGCGCGCCAGCGCGAGCTTCTCTTCCTCTGGCAGTTCGTTGAGCCGGATGACCTCGCGGGAAAGGCTTCCGCCGCCGATCGTGATCGAACGCGTGAAGGGGTAATACCCATCCAGGGAGATTTCGACGGTGTACGTGCCCGCTTCCATCTCGACCGGCGTGGACATCGGCAGCTTGCCGATCTCGCGCCCATCCATCGTGACCGTGGCGCCTTCGGGCTCACCCAGGGCTTGGAAGGAGCCGACGCGCTGGGCGATGGCGCGCTCGACCTGTGCGATGGCGTCGCGGTAGCGGCGGTAGTACGGGTCGTTGCTGTAGCGGCTGACCTTCTTCAAGTACGCGGCGGCCATGACCCACTTGCTTGCTGCCTGCGCAGCCGTTGCCACGTGCAACATGATGCGCACCGAGCGGGGCTCTTTGGCTTCCGCTTGCAGGAAGACCGCCAGGGCCTGTTCGTCCGCTCCCTGGCGCCTCAGCTCGATGCCCCGCTCGATCATGGCTTCGACTTCGGGAGAATCCTGGGCGTACGCCACGGATGGCCAGACCATGCCCGAAGTTGCACTGGAGGCAGTGGCGAGGGCGAGAGCGAGAGCGCTCACTCGCGACAAGGAGCTCGAGGACCCCCGAGTTGATACACCACGGCGCACGTAACACCACATAGTCTCCCCTTTAACACGGGGCGAATGTTGCGTGCAACGACCGCTAGCTTCGGCGTGAGAGCATTTCGTCTTCATGATTTCCTACATCGATACGGGGTTTGGCCGCGCGACGGCACGAACCCGGTGATGGTCCATGCAGGGGGCGTCCTCCTGGTCCGGGACGTGGCGACCCCAATGCGCCGCGGGATGCCGACGATCAGTCCAAGATCGGGGCGTTGTTCGTGCCCACTTCCACGTCGCTCGAGCGCCCGACGGCCGGCGGCGCCGACAGGGCCCAAGCGGGGCGTTCCATGGCTTCCGCCGCCTCCGAGGAGGCTTGCTGCGCCTCGATCGGTTTCTTCTTCGAGGTGGATCGCCGAGCGGCGCGGCGGCGCGTCGACGGGCGCCGGGTGGGCTTGCGCCGCGACGGCTTGGCTTTTGCCGATCGCGTCGGCTCGTCCCCCTCGTCCGCGAGCTCCTCGTCGATCTCGATCGCGGCCGAGGTGCCGATGGGAGCATCCTGCTCCTCGGCCGACTCGCTGTCGGCCGAGTCCTCTGCGAGGGCGCCCCGCTCGTCGGCGTTTTCCTCGTCGTCTCCGGACTCGGTGGGCCGGGGCGCGAGGCGCGCCTGCGCTACCTGGGGTGCTGGCTGCTCCGAAGCGATCGGGGTCGCCACGGGCGGCTCGGAATCCGATGGGCGAAACCAATTGGCAGGGTCGCCGGCGAGGACGACGGCGGCCAGCAAGGCGGTCGCGCCGAGCAGGGCCGTAATGGCGCCGCGCCGGCTTTTCGGAGGGGGTAGGGTGGGCGGAAGCGAGGGCGCCGCGCCGAAGCTCGGCGGCATGACCGGGTGGGGCGGGTGGTGGTGGGGTGGGGCGATGATTTCGCCGAACGTCAGCCCCCAGGTCACCCGCGTGCGCTGGCCCGCGAGGCGCAGCAAGTCCCGACCCATCTCCCGGAGGTCTGCGTAGCGATCCGCGGGGTGGAGGCTCATCGCCCGCTCCACGATTCGCGCGAGCTTCGGTGACACCGCGGTGTTGCACTGAGTAAGCGGAGGATACGTCCCGTTGGTAACTCGCTCCACCACCTCGGCGAAGCTGTCCGCCGCGAAGGGGTTCGCGCCCGTGGCGCACTCGTACATCACGACGCCGAGGGAGTACTGATCCGAGAGCTCCGTGATGTCTGCGCCGCGAATCGTTTCGGGGGCCATGTAGAAAGGTGTTCCCATGAGCAGCCCGTGCTCGCCGGTGATCTTGCCCGCCTGCCTTCCCGAGGCCTTGGAGATGCCGAAGTCGAGGAGCTTGGGCTCCACCTCGTCGTGCCTGCCCCGGGTGAGGAAGATGTTGCCCGGTTTTAGATCGCGGTGGATTACCCCCGCGTCGTGCACGGCGGTGAGCCCGGCCACGACCGGCACCATGATGTCGATGATGTCGTCTTCTCCCAGAGCGGTCTTGGTCTGAAGCTGCGTGTCGAGATCCTCCCCTTCGAGAAATTCCATCACGAGGTAGGGAACGCCGTGCTCGACTCCAACGTCGAAGATGTTGACGACGTTCGGGTGTTTGATCGCGGCGGCGAGGCGTGCTTCTCGGACGAATCGATCGTGCTCATCGCTGCCGACGAGCCCCTGCGTGAGAACCTTGAGCGCAACCTGGCGCTGGAGACCTTCGTGCTGGGCGCTGTAGACCCGCGCCATGCCTCCTTGCCCGACGCATGTACCAACGACGTACGAGCCGAAGCGCGAGCCAGTCGCCAGCACACCCTGAACGCCAGTGGGCGGTGCTTGCCCCGGGTCATGGGAGGGACGCCGCGGCGGCGGTCCGCCGCGAGACATTCCGCCGTGCCCACTCCCCCCGTGCCCACTCCCCGCAGCTGGACCGGACGGCCCTGCACCGGCCTGGGGCGATTCGATGTCGATCGACCGCATGGGAGACAGTCCGGCGGGGGGGGGCGCGTACTTTTCGTGATCCGTCACGAGTTCCTCCTGAGCACAAAGGTGCCAGACTGTAGGCTGATTTTTCGCGCGATGCCAGGGCGGATGGGTGACCTCGTGCCTGTCGCTCATTTGACTACATTTTGGTGCGGGCGACCACCGCTCGTTTGGTGGGATTGGTGGGATTGGTGCGATCGGCGCCTGCAGGAGGGCTGGCTCGAGCTCGGGGCGGCTCCGAACTGGCCCCGCTTCCGCACTGGCCCCGCTTCCGCACTGGCTCCGCTTCCGCACTGGTTCCGCTTCCGCACTGGCTCCGCTTCCGCACTGGCTCCGCTTCGCGGTGACCTTCGCCAACCGGGACTGCGGCGGGCTTGTCGGAAGTAGGGCTGCGCGAGCTAGCTTCTCTGGGGGGCCGGCTGTCTACCCGAGCGGGACCGGAGTCTTCCCTGGAGCACCGAGCGCGTTGCCTGTTCGGGCCGCGGCATACCGAAAAAAGGCGCCAACCAAACGAGGTGAGCGGGCGTCTTCGATGATCCGGATTGTCGCGCCGAGCGGACCGCGGCGGTTCGGAGTGGGACGCGAGCCCTGGCCGCGGCAGACCGCCCGTCCCGGGACGCGCCGCACCGCCCTGGGGAGACGGACCGCTCCTGGGGCAGGCTTCTCCGCTCACTCCGTTCGCTGCACCCGTGGCCTTTCCGAGGGCTGGACGAAGCCGGACTGCGTCAGCCGCCGTCGCCGTGGGGCGGACGCATCTGAGCCGTGCGCCGCGTGTCGTCAGGCGCCGCCGGCGTGCGAGCACCGCCGGATCCATTGCGGGTTTGCGCGCAAAGCCGACGGAAACGTTCGGGCACCTCGCCCGTGAGCGCTGCGGGCCGGCCCTCGGCTGAGCCGATTCTCACAGACCCGGATTCCATCGGTACTCGATCGCCGCCGTGTTGCATTCGGGTTGGCGGTTCTCGCTCGATCCCGGCTTCCCCGAGCCGCGACGAGAGGGGACCGATGTCGGGCGCCCGGGCGACGCCGCGCGGTCGAACGGCCCGGGGCGGCGGTCGTCCCGCCGGGCGCCGCGTTCACGTGAGCACGGAGTCGCACAGATAGGTCGGGATGATGCCTTTGGTTTGGATCATCAGCATCGCTCGCTCGGCCAAGGTATTGCCGGAGAGTACCAGCGCGGTGTCCAGCCCGAACGTGTTGGCGCCCAGGATGTCCGTTTCCAAGGTATCCCCCACCATCAGGATGCCGCCGCGAGAGAGGTTTGGGCGTCGCGACTTTGCCAGCGCGAAGGCGTGCTCGAACATGAGCGTGCCCGGCTTGCCGAATTGAGTGAAACGCTTGCCCACGATGCTCTCGATCATCAGGGCGACGCTTCCCACGGCAATTCCGAGCCGATCGTCACTGACCGGGTACGCCAGATCGGTGTTGGCAACCACGACTGGCACACGGCGCGTCCGGATCAGGTTCAGCACGGTGTTGAGCCCAGAGAACCAGTCGAAGCCTTCGTCGTCGAGGAAGGCGATGGCGGCGATGTCTTGCTCCTGGCCGCTGCAGTGGCCGATGTGCACGGGCTGAAGGCCGGCGTCGGACACGTAGCCCGCCGACGCGGGCCCACCGAGAAAGGCGACGCGGCCTGTGCGCACTTTTGCGCGAAGGAAATCGCGCGCGAGCAGACCGGAGGACACGATGTGACGGGCCTCGACGACGCTCTGCCCCGAAGCGTTTCGATAGCTGCGCGCCATCTCCTCGAGCGACTTGGAGGCATCGTTCGTGATCACGTAGACGTGCTTGCCTTCTCGGACGAGGCGCTCGAGAACCTCGGGCACACCACGGATCACGCCGCTCGAGTTTTTCAGGACACCGTAGGCATCGAAGAAGATAGCCTCGTATTTGCGGGCCAAGCCGGCAAAGGAATCCAGCATCGGACGTTCACTCTAGCCTCTCGGCGGCGCTCGGAACCACGGGCCCGCGAAGATCATCGGTACGGGGGCCGAAATTCCCGTATATGAAGAAAATTCTGTCTGAGTTTCACCATCGCACGAGGGCCCCTCGAGGCGAGTCCGGCCGGACATATTTCGGAAACACTGTGCCACTAGGTATGAGACCGTGCGACGGGCGGACCTCTTTCCGCCCCAACGAATAGTTAAGGAGATGCAATGACCGCAGCGGATGTTCTGAAGCTCATCAAGGACAAGGGCGCCAAGTTCGTGGACCTGCGCTTTGTCGATACCAGGGGCAAGGAGCAACACGTCACGTTGCCGGCCCGGGAAGTCGACGATAAGCTGTTCACGAACGGCAAGCCATTCGACGGCTCCTCGATCGCCGGCTGGAAGGGCATTAACGAGTCGGACATGCTGTTGATGCCTGACGCCTCCACGGCGGTGATGGACATCTTCTTCAAGGAGCCGACGCTCAACCTGCGGTGTGACGTGGTCGAGCCGGCCACCATGCAGGGCTACGAGCGCGATCCTCGTTCCATCGCGAAGCGCGGGCTCGAGTATCTCAAGTCGACGGGGATTGCCGACAATGCGCTCTTCGGCCCAGAAAATGAGTTCTTCGTCTTCGACGGCGTCACCTACGACGTGGGCATGTCGGGGGCTTCCTACGCCATCAAGTCCACCGAGGCTGTCTGGGCTTCCGGGAGCGAGATGGAGGGCAAGAACACGGGCCATCGGCCTGGAGTGAAAGGCGGATACTTCCCG
This sequence comes from Polyangiaceae bacterium, assembly GCA_050299315.1. Lineage (GTDB taxonomy): Bacteria > Myxococcota_A > Polyangia > Polyangiales > Polyangiaceae > SZUA-265. The sequence continues at coordinate 408,250 of JBNKVS010000041.1, read as the reverse complement.
GTTCCGCCGGTCGATTCCCTCCAGGACCTGCGCTCGGAGATGTGCTTGGCCCTCGAGGCGATGGGCCTCGTCTCCGAGGTGCACCATCACGAGGTGGCCACCGCCGGCCAGTGTGAGATCGGTGTGGGCGCGGGCGATTTGGTCAGGAAGGCCGACGAGGTCCTGATCTTGAAATACGTCCTGTGGAACGTAGCAGCGAGGGCCGGCAAGACGTGTACCTTCATGCCCAAGCCGATCGTGGGGGACAACGGCAACGGAATGCACGTGCACCAGTCCCTCTCGAAAGAGGGGAAGAACGTCTTCACCGGGAATGTCTACGCCGGCCTTTCGCAAGAGGCGCTGTACTACATCGGTGGTGTCATCAAGCACGCCCGCGCGGTCAACGCCTTCACCAACCCGGGTACCAACAGCTACAAGCGCCTGGTTCCCGGATTCGAGGCCCCCACCATTTTGACCTATTCGGCGCGCAACCGCTCGGCTTCGATCCGTATCCCCTACGTGTCGAATCCGAAGGCCGCGCGCATGGAGGTTCGCTTCCCCGATTCGCTCGCCAACCCCTATCTCGCGTTCACGGCGCTCATGATGGCCGGGTTGGACGGCATCAAGAACAAGATCGAGCCCGGTGATCCGATGGACATCGACTTGTACGAGCTTTCCCCGGCAGAAGAGGCGAAGCTCAAGACCGTTTCTTCGTCGCTCGATGTCTCCTTGACCGCGCTGAGTCAGGATCGCGAGTTTCTGATTGCGGGCGGAGTGTTCTCGAACGACATGATCGATGCCTACATCGATCTGAAGATGCAGGAAGTCACGCGGCTGCGTCAGTCGACGCACCCGGTCGAGTACGAGATGTACTACAGCCTCTGATTGCGGATTCGAGCGGGGCCGCTCGGAGAGCGGGCCCCGCTTGCTTCACCGGAGCTTCTCGTTGAGGTGCGTGCGCTCTCCCAGAGCCAGGGGGAGGCCGCCCCCGCCGTGTCGTCCGGGGCGCGTTGCGCGCGAGGAGCGGGTCGGGATCCGGGTTTGGCGGCGCCGATGCCGGAGCCGCTTCGACGCCTGCGACCGTTTGGTCGTGCGCGACGAGGCGTCGAGGGAGAGCGAGCGGTGAAGCGCACCGCCCTCGGGAGCCCTGCGGGGAGCCGCTGCGATTTCGTCGCACGGCTTCTTCATGCCATGCGGCCATCGGGTAGCCGGAGCGAGGGGCGCCGGTATGCGCCCGGCTCCCGGCCGGGCGGGGACAGTAGCCTTTCGCGCGGGCCGCGCGTAGCCCGCCGCGGGCGGGGCGGAAAGCCCGCGGCGGGGGCGGCGGGTCGAGCACGGACCGCCCCGTCGAGGTCTTCAGGACATCGCGGCCGCGCTCTTTGCCCGCGACTTCTTCTTCTTGGCGACACGCTTCGCGCGGGGCGCCGCCGTGGCACCATTGGCCTTTGCTGCACCGTTGCTCTTGCTGGTCACTTTGGTGGTGCCGAGCAGGGCGCTGGCAATCTCTTCGGCTCGGTCGGTCTTCTCCCACGAAAACTCACTGCGACCGAAATGCCCGTAGGCAGCGGTCGATCGGTAGATCGGGCGGAGTAGATCGAGCTGCTCGACGATGGCGCGGGGGCGCATGTCGAAGTTCTTTGCAATGAACTTGATCAGCTTTGCCTCGTCGACCTTGCCGGTACCGAAGGTCTTGATGTTCAAGCCTACCGGCTTGGCGACGCCGATGGCGTAGGCGATCTGCACCTCGACTTTCGTGGCGACGCCGGACGCCACGATGTTCTTCGCCACGTAGCGGGCAAAGTAGGCTGCCGAGCGATCGACCTTCGATGGGTCCTTGCCACTGAACGCGCCGCCGCCGTGACGGCCCGCGCCGCCATAAGTGTCTACGATGATCTTTCGGCCCGTGAGGCCCGCGTCGCCGTGCGGGCCGCCGATTACGAAGCGCCCCGTGGGGTTGATGAAATACTTCGTCTTGTTGTCGAGAAGCTTCTTTGGCAGCGCCTTTTGGATGACCAGCTCGCGAACGGCCTCGTGCAGCTGGCGCTTCTTGACGTCCGGTGTGTGCTGCGTCGACACGACCACCGTCTCGATCCGCACGGGGCGATCGTTTTCGTCGTACTCGAGCGTCACCTGAGCCTTGGCGTCGGGGCGAAGGAAACCCACCTTGCCGCCCTTGCGAACCACCGTCATGCGTTTCATCAGGCTATGGGCGTACATGATCGGGGCCGGCATCAGCTCGGGCGTCTCGTCCACCGCGTAGCCGAACATCAGACCCTGGTCGCCGGCGCCCTGCTCCTTGTACGTGCCTTCCCCTTCCGTCACGCCCTGCGAGATATCCGGGGATTGGGGCTCGAGGGCCGTGAGCACGCCGCAGGTCTCCCAGTCGAAGCCCATGTCCGAGCCGGTGTAGCCAATTTCGCGAATCGTTTGCCGAGCCAGGGAGCCGAAATCTACCGTCGCCTTCGTCGTGATCTCGCCGCCCAGGACGACGAAACCCGTCTTGCAGAAGGTTTCGCAAGCCACGCGGCTCAGCGGATCCTGCGCGAGGCACGCGTCGAGCACGGCATCCGAGATGGCGTCACAAATCTTGTCGGGGTGGCCTTCGCCCACGGACTCAGAGGTGAATAGGTAGCTAGACATAATCGCGTTGTTTTCTTCTCTCCGGCGGCTTGGTAGCGCACCGATTCCAGGTTCCGTTCTGTGCCTACGGCCACCTCGCCAACCGGGCATCTCCGCCCGAGTGGAAAGTGAGGCGTGACCGACGCGACGAGTAGCTTTCCGGGCTCCCCGCGGCGGCGCCGGAAAGCTATCACGAATTTGCCCCGAAACGGACCGCTGCTGCGCGTTTCTGTTCGCCACTCGCCGAGCTCGTGGGCTGCGTCGAGCCACGAGCGGGGCGGCTCAATCCGTCTCGCCGGGTTCGGCCGCTCCCCGCCGTGCGGGCGGCCCCGATGGGGTCTCCGAGACCCCGCGCGTCCGCCTCCCCGCGGAGCCCGTCGCGGGTGCCACGCGGGCGCCGCGGGCCAGCGCAGGGCGGCGGCGCGCGGGGCTCTCGCACCGAGGCGCCCTGGGGGGCGAGGCCCGGACAGGCTTGGAAACCCGGCGAGGAAGTGCTAGGGGATGCGCCTCACGAAACCAGATGGGTCGTGGCGAACCCTCGCTGCGCCCGAAACCAACACCAAGAGATGGCGAAACGGGCCGTCCAAGCCGCCCGAGGCAGCCTTCATCCGAGGGCCGGCAGCGAGCGGGGGCTTCTTCCGCCAACTGTCCAGCTCGCGGGGCTCTTGTCTCGCTGGCGCCACGGTATTCAACCGGAGCAGCACCATCCATGAGCGATATTGATTCGAACGATAGCGGCCCTGGCGGGCCATTTTCCTCGGGCGGCCGCGGCCGAAAGGTCGCCAGCCGGCTCGGCATCAAGGCCGACGAGCTTTCCTTCGACTACAAAGATCCGAAGCTTCTCGCATACTTCATCACCGATCGCGGGCGCATCATGCCCCGCCGCATGACGGGGCTCACCGCCAAGCAGCAGCGCGCGTTGACCACTGCGATCAAGCGGGCCCGCGAGATCGCGCTGTTGCCTTACACGAAGCCCGAGTGAGGCTCCGGACCTGAAGCTCCTCCTCGCCCGCCGCGGAGCCGTGCTCCGGCCGCGGGCGAGGCGAGGGGCCTGCCGCGGCGTCGCCTGCGCGGGGGGCCAGGTGCTCGAATGGGCCCGCCGCGATGCCGGGGCTCGGTCGCTCTGGGGGGCGGGGGAGACGGCGCCTGAGTCCTCCGTCGCAAGAGCCGGGCCTCGCCGGCGGCCGTCTGACTCGTTCCGGGGGCCCGAGGGGGCCAAGTACCGGCGGGTCTGCGGCCGTGCGTTCGCAGGCGCCCGTGGCCTTGCGGCTCGCCCGAGGGGGCGGGGCGCGAGCCGCGCGGGCGTCGCTTGCACGGCTCGACGGGGCCGCACGAGTCGCAAGGCGTCGGCGGGACCGGCGACGAACCTTCCCCACACGGCACGGCGGTGAGCCTGCGGGAACCCCGCGCCCTCATCAGGCGCTGGGCACGTCCGCGCGGCCGCTGATTTCCCCCTCGTCGTCGTCCCACCACACCGAGAACGGGTCGGCGAAGCCCTCCCAGCCGAGCTGCCCGAGGCTCATCTCGACGTCGTCCAGCAGGCAGTCGTCGAGCTTGCGCTGCAGGGCGTCGCGGTCGAGCCGAGTCCCGATGAACGCGAGCTCCTGGCGCCGGTCTCCGTAGGGTTCTTCGTGGAGGCGGTCGATCTCCTCCTGCGCGCTGGCTTCCTCCGGCCACTCGTCGCGAGGTAGGCTCGCCCACCACCGCCCGGCGAGGTCGTCGCGGAAGGTCTGCCCCGCCTGGGACCACACTCCGGCGTGGTTGTGCCGCGAGGCGAGCCAGAAGAAGCCCTTGACCCGAATCACGCCGTCGTCGGCGCGGCGCAGCGCGTCCCACAGGCGGCCGGGGTGAAAGGGTCGGCGCGCCCGATAGACGAACACCTCGAGATTGAAGTCGTTCTCGGGGGGCTCGGATTTTCCCACGATCGCCTGCTGCCAACCGGACGCCTGGCTCGCCTCCTCGAACTCGAATGCGCCTGTGTCGATGAGTGACTCCAGCGGCGCGATCCCGTGCGTGGCGCGGACCAGGCGAGCCTTCGGATTGAGGTGTGAGAGCGTCGCCTCGAGCTTTCTCAGCGCCGCTTCGTCGACCAAATCCGTCTTGTTGATGACGATGATGTTCGCGAACTCGACCTGCTCCGCCAGCACGTCGGAGACGCTTCGGTCGTCGCCGGACGCAAGCGTCACGTTGCGCTCTTCCAGAGTCGACCCCTTCTCGTAGTCGATGGGGAAGTTGAGCGCGTCCACCACCGTGATGGCCGCGTCGATGCGCACGAGGTCGTCCAGGCTCGGTGAATCGTCTCCTTCGGAGAAGAAGTTCGCGGCGATGGGCATGGGCTCGGAAATGCCCGTCGCCTCCACCAGAACGTAGTCATATTGCCCGGAGCGAGAGAGCTCCGTGAGCCGATCGGCCAGGTCGTCTCGAAGCGAGCAGCAGATGCAGCCGTTGGTCAACTCCGTCACGTTCTCGTGATGCCTGAGTTGGCGGCCGCGCAGGAGCCTGGCGTCCGAGGTGGACTCGCCGAGGTCATTGACCACTGCAGCGAGACGCTTCCCGCCGCAATTGCTGAGGATGCGGTCGATCAGCGTGGTCTTCCCGGCCCCCAAGAATCCCGAAATGATGGCCACCGGCAAGCGCCGGTCATCCGGAGAACTCACTGCCGCCCCCCGGGGTTGGCCCCCTCGGCTTCTCGCAAGGTGTTCCGAAGCGATGAGCTCGGGACTTTCGAGCACACCCCCCCGGACGATTGCCGGACGAGCGGAACCTTCATGTACGCTTATTTGGAGCCGGTCTTCGCGTACCGTGCCCGGAAGCGCTCGATGCGGCCGGCCGTATCCACGAGACGCTGCTTGCCCGTGTAGAACGGGTGGGAATGACCGCTGATGTCGACGTGCACCACGTAGTGGTCCACCCCGTCGATGCTCTTTTTCTCCTTCGAAGTGACGGTAGAAAGAGTGACGATTTCATGCTGCCCATCGACGAACACGACGGGATTGAGGGTGGGGTGAATTTCAGCTTTCATAGTTCTCGACTCGGGGCTGTAACCCCGGCTCCAACACCGGGCAACGTCTTTCGCTCGGCGGCGCGCTCGCCACGCGCCGGGCCGCCAGCCTCAGGGCGGCTCTTCATGAAGCATGTCTGCCTAGAAGGGCTGCGCCACCTGGCACAGGGCGATTGCGCCTGGAGCTTTGAGCCAAACCGAGCCGACGGCATTAATCACGGGTGGGGGAGGATGTCCAGCGGCACATCGAGGTTGCCCCGAATGAGTCGGTTGGCCAATATTGAGTCATCGACTTTTGGCCGAGGGCGAAAAAAACGCGCGCCCCTGGCCAATCGGGCTTGTTCGAGACATTGGCTAGAATTAGGGTTCCGCCCCCCAAACTCTTGCGACCTGGCGACGTGATTTCTGAACGACGAGCGGATTTTGCCGTGGGGCGAGAGCGCGCGGCCCTGCGTGGTGCAGTCCTGCGTGATGCAATCCCGAGGGATGCAATCCTTGGGAGTGCCGCTGCCGCCGAGCGCCGGCCCCTTCCGGGCCGGGCTGGCAGCGTCCGCACTCGCCGCTCGGCCCCGCCTCGGCGGGCCCTGGCGTCGCGGGCTGCATCCGAGCTCGGGCTCGGCGACATCCGCCCTGCGAGGGCGCGAGGGGCGTGCTCTCGACCGCTCGCCGTCGCGCGGTCAGGCTGCCCCGGGCGGTCTCCGTGTCGCGCTGTACGGGTCGCGAGCGAGCCGCCGAACGCCGCATGGCCGAGCACTGCATGGCCGAGCACTGCATTGCCGAGCACTGCATGGCCTCGCACTGCATGGCCGAGCATTGCGTCACCCAACGCGGTGTCGCCCAAGGCTGCGTCACCCAGCGAGGTGTCGGCGCGGTCGGGCTCGGTACTGGCGAGCGTCGTGTCTCCGAGCCGGAAGTAATCGACTGCGGTGGAATCGAGCCGGCTGCAAGCGGCCCCGGTGCTCGCGTTCGGCGAGCCAGGGTGGAAGGTAGTAGAAGGTATCTGAATGAGCATGGCATATAGCGAGGCGTCGCTCACCGGCGGCGTGGATAGAGCTTCCGGCATCGCGGGCATGGAGCGGGCGGTGGAGGCCGCCAAAAGCGGGTGTTCGCCCGTGCAGGCGTACAGCGCCCCGGCCGAGGCCTACCAGGCGATGTCGCCGGGAGACATTCGCCAGCGGCTCGACGCGATTCTGCTGGCTCGCCATCCGGACGTCGGTCTGGAGGTGCTGCTGGACGTGGGGTGCATCCGCGCCGTGTTCCCCGAGTTGCTGGCAATCGTGGGCTACGGGGATGGCGAATCGCACAAGGATGTCTGGCGCCACACGAAGCAGGTCGTGCTGCAGTCCGTGCCGCGCCTGGCGGTGCGGTGGTCGGCTCTGCTTCACGACATCGGCAAGCCGCGGACCCGGTCGGTCGGGCGAGACGGCTCGGTCCACTTCTTTCACCACGCCGAGGAGGGCGCTCGGATGTTCGAGCGCCTGGCGCGCCGAACGGGTCTGTTCGACAAGGATCCCGAGCTCGGCTCCCAGGTGCGCTTCTTGATTTTGCACCACCAGCGCGCCCATCAATACGAGGAGGAGTGGACCGACAGCGCTGTCAGGAGGTTCGGGCGGGACATCGGGGAAGCGCTCGACGACCTCATGGCGCTATCGCGCGCCGACATGACGACCAAACGTCGCGACAAGCGGCGCCGGTTCTTGTTTCAGCTCAAGGACTTGCACGAGAGGATCCTGGCCCTGGCAGCGGAGGACGCGAAGCAGCCGCCGTTGCCCAAGGGGCTGGGAGACGAGCTGATGAGGGCCTTCGGGCTCGCGCCGAGCCGCAAGCTCGGTGAGCTGCGCAAGGCGCTCGAGGCCGCCGTGGAGGCGGGCGAAATCCCCTCGCAGCAGAGCTTCGACGTGTACGTGAACTTCGTTCGCGCGGACCTCGCTCGCTTCGGCCTCTCGTGAGGCCGAGACGCCGCCGCCCCCGGCTCGCGGGGGAAGCGGCGCGGCGCGAACGGCCAGGGTCACCGAGCCGCAACCACGGCGGGGGGCTCGCTTCAGGCGCCCGGCCGCGGCAGGCGGCTGACGAGTTTCCGATCGCCGCGCGCGTTGTCGATTCGCCCGACCGGCGGCCAGTACTTGTGCTGCAGCGTCCCCGGTGTCGGGTAGGCGGCTTGACGCCGAGGGTAGCCGTGGGGCCAAGGCTCGGTGAGCAAAGCCTCCGCGGTATGCGGGGCATTCTTCAGCGGGTTGTCCTCGGGGTTGCTGCGCCCCTCTTCGATGTCTCGGATTTCCTGCCGGATTGCGATCAGCGCGTCGCAGAATCGATCGAGCTCGGCCTTCGATTCGCTTTCGGTCGGCTCGATCATCAGGGTTCCCGGCACCGGAAAGGACATGGTTGGGGCGTGGAAGCCGCAATCCATCAGGCGCTTGGCCACGTCGTCGACCTCCACGCCCGCCGTCTTCTTGAGTGGCCGCAAGTCGATGATGAACTCGTGCGCCACACCGCCGCCGGGACCCGTGTACAGAATCGGAAAGTGCTTTGAGAGCCTGTGGGCCATGTAGTTGGCGTTCAGGATGGCCACCTGTGTGGCCCTCCGGAGGCCCGCCTCACCCATCATCCGAATGTAGGACCACGATATCGGTAGAATGCTGGGGCTGCCGAACTCTGCCGCGCTCACGGCGCCCGCGCGCGATTGTGGGTCCGGCGACAGGGGATGCCCCGGCACGTACGGCGCGAGGTGCGCCTTGACGGCGATCGGGCCCATCCCCGGCCCGCCGCCGCCGTGGGGGATGCAGAAGGTCTTGTGCAGGTTGAGGTGGCACACGTCCGCGCCGTAGTCTCCGGGGCGGCAGAGCCCCACCTGAGCGTTCATGTTCGCGCCGTCGAGGTACACGAGCCCCCCCGCCTCGTGTACTGCCTGGCACACGGCCTCGACGGCGGGCTCGAAGACGCCGTGGGTGGACGGGTAGGTGAGCATCATCGCGGCCAGGTCCTGGCGATGGCCGTCCACCTTGGCGCGCAGGTCCTGCAGGTCGATGTTGCCGGCGTCGTCGCAGCCGACGCTTACGACGCGCATTCCCGCCATCACCGCGGTGGCAGGATTGGTGCCGTGCGCGGAGGTCGGGATCAGGCAAACGTCTCGGTGGGATTGACCTTGCGCCCGCAGAAAGCGCCGGATGGCCAAGAGCCCGGCGTACTCGCCTTGAGCGCCGGCATTCGGCTGTAGAGAAACCGCATCCATCCCGGTGATTTCGGCCAACATGTCGGCCAGCTCTCGCAGGATCAGCATGTAGCCGGCGGCTTGCTCGCGCGGGGCGAATGGGTGGACCTTGCCGAATTCCGGCCAGCTCAGCGCGACCATCTCGCTCGTGGCGTTGAGCTTCATGGTGCAGGAGCCGAGTGGAATCATCGAGGTCGTGAGCGAGAGGTCGCGGCTTTCGAGCCGCCGCATGTAGCGAAGCAGCTCGTGCTCGCTGCGGAGCTCGTGGAAAACGCGGTGCTGTAGGAATGCGCTCGTGCGGCGCAGGGGGTCGAGGCTCGCAGGCGGCGGCTGAGGCGCTTCGTTCGAAGGCGGGGCCGCGGCAAAGGCGCAGAGCAGGCGCTCCAGGTCTTGGTCCGTGGCGGTTTCGTCCAGCGCAATCCCCAGGCAGGCGGGCTCGTCCGTGCGCAGGCCCAGCCCCTGGGCATCGGCCTCGGCCAGGATGGCGCGCCGCTGCGGCTCGGTTACCAGAACGCTCAGGGTGTCGAAGAAGGGCTCGCTCGGCAGCGTGAAACCGCGCCGGGCGAGCGATTCCGCCAGCCGTCGCGTCAGCCCGTGGACGCGCTCGGCAATCTCCACGAGCCCTTGGGGCCCGTGGAAAACGGCATAAAAGCTCGCCACGATGGCCAACAGCACCTGCGCAGTGCAGATGTTGCTCGTGGCCCGATCGCGCCGGATGTGCTGTTCTCGGGTCTGCAGCGCCAGACGATAGGCAAGTGCCCCGTGGGCGTCCACCGACTCGCCGACGATCCGGCCCGGCAAGAGGCGCTTGTACTTGTCGTGCGTGGAGATGAAGGCCGCATGGGGTCCGCCGAATCCCATCGGCACACCGAAGCGCTGGCTGGAGCCGATGGCTACGTCCGCACCCCACTCGCCGGGCGGCGCCAGGAGAGTCAGCGCCAGCAGATCGGTGGCTACGACGACACGCTTGTCGAGGAGGCGCGCTCGCTTCGCCAGCGCGCCGTAGTCGATCACCCTGCCCGAGGAGGTCGGGTAGGAAAGCAACACCCCAAACAGATCCGCGTCTTCGAGATCGAGTGAGTCGAGCTCGCCGACGACCAGCTCGATGCCGGCCGGCTCCGCTCGCGTCCGGAGCACGGCGACGGTTTGTGGGTGGCAATCCCGTTCGACGAAGAAGCGGGTCTTGCGCTTGCGATCGACGTGGTGACACAGGGTCATGGCCTCGGCGGCCGCCGTCCCTTCGTCGAGCAGCGAGGCGTTGGCGAACCCGAGCCCGGTGAGGTCACTGACGACGGTCTGAAAATTCATCAGCGCTTCGAGGCGGCCTTGCGCAATCTCGGCCTGATAGGGCGTGTACTGCGTGTACCAGCCGGGGTTCTCGATGATGTTTCGAGCCACCACCGCCGGCGTGTGGCAGTCGTAGTAGCCCATCCCGATGAAGCTGCGCTTCGGGTTGTTCTTCTGGGCGATGCTGCGCAACAGCGCGAGCTGCTCCGGCTCGCTCAGGGCCTGGGGGAGCTCGAGCGGCGATTTCAGGCGGATCGAAGCGGGAACCGACCGAGCCACCACGGCGTCGAGGCTCTCCGCCCCCAACTCGCGCAGCATCTCCGATTGCTGCTCGGGTGTGGGGCCGATGTGTCGGCTGGCAAAGGCCATGCGGTCGCGGTCGGCAGTGGGGTCGGATGGCATATTTTTCGCTGTCATGGGTCCCGGGTCCCCCCCGGGAGTCAGAAGGCTCGCTTGGAGTCCAACAGTAGGGTTACCGGACCGTCGTTGAGGGATTCAACCGTCATGCGCGCGCGAAAACGACCGGTCCGTACTTCGAGGCCGAGGGCCGCGAGGTGCTCGCAGTAGGCCTCGAAGAGCTGTTTGGCCGGTTGAGGGGGCATCGCCGCGGCAAAGCTCGGGCGGTTGCCCTTGCGCAGGTCCCCGTGCAGGGTGAACTGCGAAACGGCCAGCACGCTGCCTGCAGTATCCACCACGGAGAGGTTCATCTTGCCTTCGGTGTCTTGAAAGACGCGACAGGCGGCCGTCTTTCGCGCGAGCCACTCCGCGTCGGCGGGGCCGTCCTCGAGGCCCACGCCGACCAGCGCGCACAGGCCGGGTCCGATTTCCCCGACCACTTCATTTTCGACTCGCACGCGGGCGAATCGGACCCGCGTCACCACCGCCCGCATTCGTGTACCCTTCTGCGCGGGGGCGCCGACAGCTCACGCCTTCGGGGCGACGCTTCGACCACAGGGATGGGGCGACCGCCGATCAATCAGGAGACCGAGTACAACAGGAGGTAGACGGCTACCCCGCTACCGGAAACGTAGAGCCACAGGGGGAGTGTCCAGCGGGCGACCCGACGGTGCAGCTCGAGCCGGTTCGTCCAGCCGCGATACAGGGTCAGCAATGCGAGCGGGACGATGCCGGCGGCCAACAAGATGTGCGGCACCAGGATTGCGAAGTAGATGCTGCGGATCCAGCCCTCGCCGCGAAAGGGAACCGAGCCGACCTGGGCGTGGTGCAACAAATAGGTGACGAGGAACGTGGAGGAGAGAGCGAACGCGCCCAGCATCGCCGCGCGATGGGCGCGTGGGCGCCGGGTGCGAATCAACCCGTATCCGGCCACCAGCAGCACGCCCGCCGAGGCGTTCAGCGCCACGTTGATCTTGGCCAGGAGGGTGGGCTCGGGCACTGCGCCCAGGGAGCCCGCGGGTTGGCTCATGAAGAGCACGGCTGCGACCGCCGCGCACACGAACACGCTCAGGCCGGCGATCACCCAGCGCGCCGCGGAGCCCTCCGGCTCTCGAGCGGGGGGAGTGTGATGCCCGGCAGCTGCGGGGGAGGGCGGGGGGCTGGCGACGGACGAAGTGGACATCGGTGGCTCCGAGAGCCGTATACGCCGTTTCGCGGCGCGTGACTACTCTGGCCTCCGCGCCGCGGCCGGCGGCGCTGGGTGCGCCGCGCGCGCGGGTGCGGCCCGAAAATTCGCTTCGCGGAGCCGCCCCGGCGCCGCGGCCCGACGTTCGTTTCGACGAGCCTTCTCGGCCGCCGCGGCCGCCCGGCGCCGAACCCGTCGAGCCAAGGCGCCGCGGGAGTCGCCGCCGTCCGCGGCGACGCGGCGCTTTCCGAGCGAGCCGTGCGGCTCGTCCAGTCGCGTCGCGCGCTGCCTCGTCGCGGCAATTCCCCGTGTCGCGAGGCTAGGCGCGGACGTCCCGCGAGGTCAGACGGCTTCCGGCGTCGAGCGCCGCGGCGGCCCTCAATCCTTGGGCCAAAGCGCTGGCGGCAGCGGGTAGTTCGGGCGCCCCAGCAGGAAGCCCTGCGCATAGTGGGCGCCGCTGTCGATCACCGCTCGAAGCTCGTCCGCCGTCTCGATGCCTTCCGCCACCACCCGTGCGCCCAGGTCGTCGCAGAGCCGCACGACGTGCCGGACCAAAATTTGCTGCCTCGGGTTCTTGTCGAGGCCGGTCACGAGGGCTCGATCCAGCTTCACGATCCGCGGCTCCAGGTCGAGCACGCGCTTGAGATTCGAGTGCCCCGCGCCCAGGTCGTCGACGGCCAGGTAGATTCCCGTCCGCGACTTGATTTCCTTCAGCACGCTCACGCACACTTCGTAGTGCGTGAAGGCGGCCGACTCGGTGATCTCCACGTACACGTCGTGGTCGTGAAAGAAGAGCGGGTCGTCGGGGCGCACGAGCCAGCGGGCGGACAGCTCGTCGGGGTGCACGTTGACGAACAGCGGAATGCCGGAGGCGCGGCGCACGGCGGACTGCCGAACGAGGCGGCCCAGCCTTCCGCAGGCCCGCTCTTCGGAGGCGCGCCGAAACAACCGCTCGGGGTTGCCCAGATCCGGCCATGTGCACCGGGTCAGCGCTTCGTAGGCGAACAGCTGCTGGCTTTCGACCGAGACGATCGGCTGAAAAACGATGTCCAAGTCCTCCGGGCCCAGCCCTCCGGCACCGGGCGGCGGATCGCTGCGCAGGGACTCGAAAGCCCCGCCTTCGGGAAATTCCGAGCCGCGGACTCCGCTGTCCAAAGCCGGCGTATCGCGGCGGGCGGGAGGCGGGTCGAGGGTCGTATCGTTGCGAAGGGAGAAGGACATGATGTCGCCGCGGCGGGCTCGAGGCATGGCGCGACGTGCAACAAGCCTATCACGCCTGCGACGCCGGCCCAGCGCTTTCCCTCCTCGGCTCGTAAGTCCGAGTCCCACATCGGCTCGCGGGGGGCGGGAGCGCATTCGCCGAGTCGTCGTCGCTGCGATGCGGGCTCGTCGAGCGTGTGGCGCCAGGCTCGTCTATTGTGGGAGGATCGACTAAGCTCGAAGTCGAACAGGCGGTGGTCTTTCGCGTGTCCGGCTGCGGATCCCTCGGTGGTCACTCCGGAAGTCCCCGTCCGAAACGACCTCGCGGTCGAGTGGTGAGCCAAGGAGGCAATGGTGGCGAAGCGTGCGAATGGACAGAGCGAAGCGAGCTCGGCTCCCGGCGGGGACGTGCGCGTGGCGGTGGTCGGCGCTGGCCCCGCTGGATTCTACCTCGCCGATTTCTTGCTGCGCCGTTGGCCGGAGCTGCAAGTGAACCTATTCGAGTCGCAGTTCGCGCCGCACGGGTTGGTCCGCTACGGCGTGGCGCCGGACCACCAGAGCATCAAGCGCGTGACTCGGGTGTACGATTCGACGATGGCACATCCGCGCTTTCGGTTGTTCGCCAACGTGACGGTCGGCAGAGACGTGACGATCGCCGAGCTTGCCAAGACGCACCTTCAGGTGGCGCTGTGTACGGGTGCCGGGCTCTCACGGGCCCTCGGGATCGACGGGGAGGAGGCGCAAGGGTGCTATCCGGCGGCGCCCTTCGTCGCCTGGTACAACGGACACCCCGAGCAAGTCGCACACCCCGCGGATCTCTCCACGTCCGACGTGCTCATCGTCGGCATGGGAAATGTCGCGCTGGACGTAGCCCGTGTGCTCGCCCGGCCCGCCGCGGATCTCGCGTCCACCGATTGTCCGGCGGCGGTCGTGCGCCGCCTGTCGTCGAGCTCCGTGCGTCGCTTGCACCTGGTTGCGCGTCGGGGGCCGCTACAGGCCGCCTTCACGGACAAAGAGCTTCGCGACCTGGCCGATCTACCCAAGGTGCGGGTGGTCGTCCGCGAGCAGGATCTTCCCGAAGCTCCTGCGGCCGATCGCGTTGCCGCGCGCCGGCTCGCCATGCTTCGGGAGATTGCTCGAGCGGAGCCGAGCGGGGATGATCCCGACTCGCGCACCGTCTACCTGCACTTCTTCCGCTCCCCCGAGGCGTTGGCGGTGGAAGGCGGGCGCGTCACGGGCGCGGTGCTGTCGCACACGCGCTTGCAGCGCGATGAAAAGGGGCGGGAGCGCGCCTGCCCGACGGGGGAGCAGAGCTTTCTGCGGGCGGGGCTCGTGTTCATCGCGGCCGGGTACCGCAGCGCGGGCCTCGAAGGCGTACCGTTCGACGAGGAGTCGGGCACGGTGCCGAACGAGGGGGGGCGGGTGGTCGAGCGGGTTGGGGGGCCCCGAGTTCCTTCGCTCTACGTCGCCGGCTGGGTGAAGCGCGGTGCGACGGGAGTCATCGGGTCCAACAAGGCCGACGCGTACGAAACGGGCGAGGCGATGCTGGCGGACGCCTCCGAAGCCGTGCCTCCTTCGGCTCGCGTCGAAGACCTGCTTCGCTCGCGGGGCGTGCGTTTCCTCGACGCCGGGGCGTGGCAGCGGCTCGATGCCTTCGAGGTCGAGCGGGGCCAGCAGGTGGGCAAGCCGCGAGAGAAGATCACCGAGTTGTCCGAGGCGCTCGAGCGCGGCTCGTGAGCACCGCGCGGCGCCACGCGCTTTCGGCAAGCGCGTCGGCCGGGACGGGCAAGAGGGCCGGGCGGAGTGCTCAGGCTCCTCCATTCGGGCGCGCCGCCCAGGCGATCGTGACGACCTCGATGGGCCTGGCTCCGGCCGCCCAGAGTGCTCGGGCGCAGCTGCGTGCCGTGGCGCCGGTCGTCAGCACGTCGTCGATGAGCACGATGGACCGGCCTCGCGCCTCGCGGCTCGCCTCGAATGCCCCATCGAGGTTGACTCGGCGTGCTCGGGCGGAGGGCATCAGGCTCTGCTTTGCCGTCGCACGGACTCGTCGCAGCCAGGCCCCCTGGAAGCTGCCGTACCCCAGCTGGCTCAGGCGACGGGCAATCAGCGCCGGCGGGTCGTAGCCTCGTTCGATGAGGCGCAACGGGTGGGCGGGCACGGGGACGAGGGCGGGCCGGCGGGCGGCGAGCGACTCGCCCAGGGCTCTCGGGAGCAGGTCGCACAAGCGGACCGCGATGTCGCTTCGCCCGTGAAACTTCATGCGCACGATCGCCGTCGACACCGGCGGCTCGTATCGCGCGCAACCGTACGCTGCTGCGAGGGGGGCGCCGACCGCGGTGTTCGAGCGCATCCGCAGCGGTCCAGCGCTCGGTTGGCGGCGGGGCGCGGGGGGAGCGCAGAGCGCACAGAAGGGGCGACCCGCTTCGCAGGGGGCGTCGCACGCGCAGCAGGCCGGGGGGAGGAGCGCGTCCAAGACGGCGTGTGCCAGGGCGCGACCGCGCACCCGCCACGATCGGCGGGGTGCGCCGGCGGGCCGTGGTGGCGAGGGCGGCTCGAGTGGCGACGGGGGCATCGAGGGGACATCGGCCGGCGCCGTGGACGCGTTGCGCGCGCGGAACTTCTGCCGGTCGATGCCCCAGTCGATCGCGATCGATCGCATCGCATGCGAGCTGCCCGGCGCAGTCGTCCGTCTCGGGCGACCCGCGCTCTCGGGACGACGACGGGCCGCGCCGGAGGGGCTCCCCCACTTCTTCCGTGGCCACCTCGACGCGGGCGGCCGATGCGTCGGCGATCCCGCCGGCCGTGCGGGATTGCGGTCCGGCGCGCGAAATGTTTCGCGGTCCTCGGCGGCGCCGCGCATCGTTGCAGCGCCGCCGAAAGATTCTCGAGCGCGCCCGGAGTTTGAGGGGCTCTGCGCTCGCTGCTAGGCGCTCGTGCGGGGACTTGGTAGGCTCCGCGCAGCCGCCAGGCGAGCTAGCCGGCTCGCTTCGCGGCATCGCGCGCGGAGCGGCTCGGAGGCGGTTCCCCTCGGCGCGCGAAATGCGCTTCATCCGCATCGGAGTAAGAAAAAATCATGAAGACTCGTCGTCGCTTGGCTGTCCATCGCAGCTCCCTCGTGTCCCTCGCCGTTGGCGCTGGTGCCCTTTTCGCCAATCTCGGTTGGTCCGGCGCTGCGAGCGCCCAGCAGCTGGCTGGCGCCTTTCCGTTTCCCAGCACCAACGTGGAAAACGGCGTGACCACGTCGGTACTCACCAGCCACGAGCTGCGCGATCTGTATCGGTTTTGGCGGGACGCGTTCATCGAGGATTGCGGCAACGACATGCGCGTTCGCTACCCCGAGAGCGGCAACGACACCCGCTCCGAGGGCGTGGGCTACGGCATGGTGATCGCCGCCTACATGGGTGACTTCGAGGTCTTCGACGGGCTCTGGAACTACTATCAGCGAGCCTCCGACGGGCAGCTGATGCACTGGCGGCGAAACGGCTGTGACGCGGGGGGTGGCGGGGGAGACAACGGCAGCGCCGCGGACGCGGACATCGACGCGGCCTTCGGCTTGATCGTCGCCAACCGGCAGTTCCCGGGCCAGGGCTACGCCCAGGATGCCGCCGGCCTCGTGGCAGCCATTCGCACCCGGCTCTTCCAAAACGGGTGCCAGGGGATCCTCACCGCCGGCAGTCAGTTCTCCGACTGCGGGTGCATCAACCCCTCCTACATCCCGCCGGGCTACTACACCTCCTTCGGCGAGGTCGATCAGGCGGGCTTCTGGAACAACGCCCGCAACGCGAGCTACGCGTACTTCGCCGCCGTCAGCAACAACAACACCGGGCTCGTCCCGGCCTGGTCCAACTCGAACGGAGGCACCAACCTGAGCGGCGCCTGCACGCCCCAGGTGGCCGGCGGAGGTCAGCCCAACGAGTTTCAGGCCGACGCGGCGCGCACGCCCTGGCGCGTGGCCGCAGATTATCTGTGGACGGGTGACCCCCGGGCGCAGACGTTCCTCGCCGACATCGCCGGCTTTGCCAACGACCAGCGCATCGTGCAGATCGTCGACCGCTACAGCCTGCAGGGGCAGGCGCTCAACGGCAACGGCAACGGCGCCGCGCTCGACGCAACCGGGTTCCGCAGCACGTTCACGATGGGCGGGTTCGCGACGGCCATGACGGCGATGGGTCAAAACGACATCGACGAGTTCACGGGAGCTTGGCAGAGCCTATACCGTCCCGGGGACAACATCGGAGCCGGTGGCCAGGAGTTGCGCGCCTTCAACAGCAGCCTGGCCTTGCTCTACGGCCTGACCGTGACCGGCTTCGCGTGGGATCCCGCAGGGGACGCTCCCGGGCGCGTCACGGAGCCTGCTCTCAATCCTGCAGGGGGCAACCTGCTCGACAACGGCGACTTCGACGAGGGTCTGCTGGGCTGGGAGATGGGCGTGTTCGGCGCCGGGGCGAGCGAAGCGTTCGCCATGCATCGCGACGGCGAGATGCGCTTCCGCATGCAGGAGGTGCAGACGGACGAGCCGTACAACATCCAGTTTTTCCAGGCCGTCAACGTTCAGCCGAACCAAAACTACAAGATCAGTGTCACGGCTCGCGCCGCGGCCGCGCGCCAGCTGCGCATCGTGGTGGGCCAGCAGAACGAGCCGTACACGGCGTACGGATCGCTGCTGAACCGGCGCGGAGAGGAGCCCGAGGTGATGCTCTCCACGGAGGCGGTGGTCTACGACACGGTATTCCGGACGCCGGCCGCCGTCACGGGGCCCACGCGCTTCGCGGTGCAGCTGGGCGACAGCCTCTCGGAGGTGATCATCGACGACATCTCCCTCGCCCCGACGGACGAGCCCGTCTCGGAGGTGGGCGATCTGATTGGTGTCGAGCCCCCGCCGGGCCAGGAGCCTCCTGCAGGCGAAGGGGATCCGGACTCCACGCCGCAGCAACCCGGGGGACAGGACCCGGTCGGCGGAACCCCCGGTGAAGGAGCCCCGGGCGGCGGTGGAACGCCCGGCGGTGGAACGCCCGGCGGTGGAACGCCCAGCGGTGGAACGCCCAGCGGTGGAACGCCCAGCGGTGGAACGCCCAGCGGCGGCGTGCCACCCAGCCCGGATCTGGGCACGACGGGTCAGCTACCGGGTAGCGACCTGCCGACGGGGGGGGCTCCGCCGGCCATCTCGAGCGGGGCCCCGCCCCTCGGCGCATCGGCTCCGGCAACTCCCACGGGCGCGCCCGCATCGCCGCCGGCGCCCGGCGTGCGCTGCAGTCCCCAGGGTACCGAGTGCGCTCCCTACCTGTGCAGCCCCGGGCTCGGGCTGTGCTACGACCGAAGCACTGGGTACGTGTGGAACCCCAACACGCGCGACTGGCGGCAACCTCCGGAATACGGCTGCGGCGCCACCTACGTTTTTCTGCCTGGAACGGAGGCCTGCTACGACCCGGCCACCGGTTACTACTACGATCAGGCCGAGATGACGTGGAAGTACTGGGGCGACAACTACAGCGAGGGCCCCGACCCGGTGCCAGTCGACGGCGATGGGTGCTCGGTCTCCGCGGCGGGCCGTGGCGACGCCGAGCGCGGCGCGTGGCTGGCAGTCGGGTTGCTCGGCGCGGCCTTTGCCCTTCGCCGCCGTCGCAACGGCTGACGCTGGCAGACGAGCCCGGCAACGGGCGGACATCGGCAGCGTCGCGGGGCTTGCCCGCGGCGCTGCCGTGCGTTTGTGGCCAGCCGTCAGGCAAGCACCGGGCGGAGTGCCGATGAGGGCTGCGGACGCCGCGGCCTCCTCGACTGGGCCGCGGCGCCCCCCAGAGACGCCGGCGCGGTCGGGCCCGCTCGGCCCCCCCGGGCATCGCAGCGCGCGGGACGGCGTGAGCTGTGGGGGCTGCGGACCGCGGCGCTCGCTCTCGAGAGGGAGGGGGCGCTCACGCGGAGGTCGCGCTCGCGAGGCGGCCGGGGATGCGACCTCAGGCGTCGACGCGGAACAACTGCTGACCCATCAGCAAGACGTCCCCGGAGCTGATGGGGTGCTCGTCCTTCAGGCGCACGAAGCTGCCGTTCGAGCTGCCGAGATCCGTCAGCGAAATCGTCCCTTCCGAGGCCACGCTCAGCCGGCAGTGCAGGCCGGAGACGTAGCCATCTTCCGGGAAGAGCACGTCACCGCGCTCGCGGCCCAGGTGCAGCCCGGCGCGTGGCACGGGAAACGCGTTTCCCGTCGTGTCCCGGCCGATCACGAGACCCAGGCGGGCGACGTAGCCCTCCACCGGGCTACCCAACCGCCGAACGCCGTCCGGCGATGCCTGCGGGCTATCCAGCTTCTCCAGCCGCAGGATCTCCTGCCCGATTCGGAAGATGTCTCCAAAGCGCAGCGACCACGGCGCATTGGCCAGGATCTTCAAATAGACCCCGTTGAGCGAGCCGGCGTCGCTGACGGTCAGCCCGTCCCCGCGGCGTGTGAACGTGGCGTGCCGCGGCGAAAGGTAGCTGTCCCCGGCGAAGATGGATCCGGTATCCCGTCCGACGGTCTCGCTCGACGAGCTCTGCAGGACGTACGAGCCCGCCTCGCTGCCATCCGCTCGCAGTGCCGTCAGCGAGACCTTGCCGCTGCCGACGGGTGCGGCGGACACGGCTTTGGCGGGGACCGACGCCGTGTCCAGCTTGTAGCCGCATGCCGCGCAGAAGCGGTTACCCGTCGCATTGTGGTGGGTGCACTGCGGGCAGCGCTGCCCCGCCCCGTTGGAGGCCGCGGGCTGGTAGGGCGGCTGCTGAGCGCCCTTCGGCGAGGAGCCGGTGGCAACCGGGGCGGGACCCGCTGCGACGGGCGACCCGCCGCTGGCCGCGAGGGGGGCGGGGGCGGGCTGCGCACCCGGGGAAGCATGCGTTGCGTCCGCCGCCAAGGGGGCGCTTCGATCGAGAAAGTGCTCTTGAGCCGGCTCCGGTTTGGCCGCATCGCGCGTCAACTCCGCCCCGCACCCGAGACAGAACTTGTAGTGGTCTTGGTTTTCCTTGCCACACTTCTGGCACGTGATCACTTCAGTGGCCTCCTCGAGGGGCACGCAGCTTCTCCGGCTGAATTCGCCCTGTAGGTGCGGGTACGGCACCAAAGTCGCCTTTCCCAAGCGGGATTTGTCCACGACTCGACCTGAGGGTCAAGTAAGTCGCTGGCCGAAAGAGCCCCCCGGCGCGGCGGTCGCCACGCCGGTTGACCCCTTCGTGGGCGACGGCTGGCGACGGCTGGCGACGACTCCGGCCGGATGACGAAAGGTGGGCCACCCGCCGGCGGGGCACACCCGGCGACCGACGCCGCGCAGGCCTTGCTCGAGCGGACCTCGGGACCCCGGAATCTGGGCCCCGGCAGGGGAGCCCCAGATCGAGTCCGGCTCGCGACGAACGAGGCACCGATCGGCGGCGGCCGGGTCAGGACGACAGCTCTGGCGACCGAACTCGTGCCAAAGCGGAGCCGCCGCCGCGTTCCTCCGCCTCGCTGCGGCCGCCTGCCGCGCCGCCGGCGAGAATCCCCTCGTCCTCAACGAGGGGTCGAGATTCTCGAGCCCTCATTTCGAGGTGGAGGAGAAGAGGAGAAGGAGTCGAGCAAAAGACTGGCGAACGCACGGTTTTTCTTGCCCTCACGCCGAGGGGGAAAGGCGCAACGGCCCGGCGATTGCTCTCCCTCATTTAGGCCAAGGATGCCAGGGCCGACTTGAGCAGCTCGGCGATGGGCTCCTTGCCGACACGGGAACCCAGCGACGCCACGGCGCGCTCGGCCTCCAGCGGCCGGTATCCCATGTTCGTCAGCGCCCCGGTGAGCCGAGCTCGGTCGTCCGCGGTGGGCTGGGGGGCATTGCCCTGGGGTTGCGTCGGCAAAGCGGGCAATTTCTCGCGCAACTCCAGGATCAGGCGTTCCGCCGTTTTCTTGCCAACGCCGCTCACCCCTTTGAGTCGACTCAGATCCTGACGTGCGACAGCCTCCGCCAGCTCCGCGGGTGGCAGCGTGCTCAGGATGCTCAGGGCCACCTTGGGTCCCACGTTGGGGGTAGACAGGAGTAAGCGAAATACCGAGCGTTCCGACTCGTTTGCGAAGCCGAAGAGCTCGAGGGCATCTTCTCGGACGTGGGTGTGGACGCTGAGCGTCACCCTCGACGGGTCCCCGGGCGTCGTTCCCGCTCGCCCCAGGGTGCCGGTGGGTACTCGAACCTCGTACCCCACGCCCGCGACATCGATCAGCACGCCTCCGTCGTTGAGCGCCACCGCTTTGCCTACCAGTCGACCAATCAAAATTGTCTCGATTTTTGGGAAAAACTCGGCGGCGACCGCCCGGTGCCGCGACAAGCTCGCAGCATGGTAGCGGGAAGTATGCGTCCAGTGTCGATGATCCTCGTGTGCCTGCAGCTGTGCATCGGTTGCGGGGGCTCATCCAGTGAAACCCCCCCACCGATGGAGCCCGGTCCCCGTCGGCTTGCTTCGGAGGCCGCCGCGCGCGGCCCTCGGGCGAGCGAGCCCAAAAGCGAGTCTCGCGTTCCGGTGCCGGAGTCGCCGTTCGGCAGCGCGCTGGACGACGCGCCCTCGGCCGACTCGCCGAGGCCCGTGAGCACCTGGGGTACGGGCGCCGGCGCGAGGCGTCCCGGAGATGCCCGGTCGAGGCCGTCGTCTCGGGGGCGCCCCAGTCCGCCGGGCACGGGGCCAGCGGCGGGGCCCGGCGCACCGGTTCCCGCTCGGTCTCCTTGAAATCGCTCGGGTCCGTGGCGGGCCGTGCGCGGGGCCGGGCTGCGCGAGCGCGTTCCCGCGGCGTCTGCTCGCGGAGCCATGCCCGGGCGGGTCAGAAGTGAGCCTTCACTCGGATGCCACGGTGGTCGGGCCCGAGGTCGGCCCCGACTTGCACCCCGTGAGCGAGCGCGCTGCCGGGTTCGGACGTGTCGTCGCCGAGCAGCAGCCACACGAATCCAACCGCCGCCAGGCCGCCGCCTGCCGCGGCCAACAAGCCGCCGACGCCCGCCCTCGAGCGAGCCCGCTCGCCGAGGAGAACCGCCTCCAGGTCTGCGCAGCGCGCGCGCGTCGCGTCGCCACATTGCTCTTCGGCGTCGCCGACCGCCATTCGCGCTTCGGCGTACACGGCGCCCCCCGCCACAGCCGTGACCACCCCGCCGCCCAACAGCGTCAGGGGCAGCCACGAGCCCGTCGCCTTCCCGGCGCCGTCGTGCTGCGGCGTGGACCGTTTGGCTCGCTCCAGCTCGAGGCGCAGGGTGCGGCGGCGCGCGGCTTGCGCTTTCTGCTCTTGCTCTCGATCTTCGAGCCGCGCGATGCGCTTGTGATTGGCGGACGCGTAGGGCGAATCGGGCACGCGCTCGTTGTAGCGCCGCAGGGCCTCCGCAGCCTTGGCGTGCTGCCCCGTCAGCTCGTACGCGGTGGCGAGGTTGAGCAGCAGCGCGTGTGCGCTGCAGTCGTTTTCGTAGGCTCTCTGCCACTTGTCGATGGCCCGCTCGTGCGCCCCCTCGCTGTACGCCGCCTCGCCCTCGCGAAACGCTCGCTTGGCAGCCTCCACGGCCGACGCCGGCGGAGGTGTGGCGCACGCTCCGTCTGCAACCGCGCCCCGCGCCGTCGCGCTGGCGCTGACCAGCGCACCGCACAAAGGGAGGAAGGCGGTGAGGTAGGCACTGGCTTTCATCGCAGGTTTCTCCGAAAATGGCGACGCGCGCGGGCCGAGGCGGAGGGGGTCACCGGGGTCGGGCGAGCCGCGTCGCCCCCTCGCGGCTCGCGTGAATTCCGCACGAAGTCCCGGCCCGGGTGACTAGTGTGTGCAACGTGCCCGTACCCGTACTCCGCATGAACGGCCTCGCTCCCGGCATCTCAAGGTGGCCGGCCCGCCCGGGCGGCCCCCTGCGCCAGGTTCTTTGGTCCCGGCTGGCCGGGCTGGTTCCGTTTCGACGCCCGCCCTCGGCTCGGCGCCCCGGGGGTCGCGTGGCGGCCCTGGGCTTGTTCGCTGCGCTGGCCTGGGCGTGCCGCCCGGACAAGCGCTCCGAGCTCGCGGGGCCGAGCCCAGACGCCGGCGTCCCGTGGCGGCCGCGCGTATCGCAGCCCGCGCCGCCGCGCGGCATGATTTGGATTCCGGAGGGCGCGCTCTTGGCGGGCACACCGCCGGGTCGCGTGCCGCGCATCGCGGACGAGGAGCTGCCCGGTGAGCAGGTCGTGCTCCACGGGTTCCTGATCGACCGATATCCATACCCCAACGAGGAAGGAGCCATCCCGAAGACGGGAGTGACGCTCTCACAAGCCACGGCGGCGTGCGCGGCGCAGGGGAAGCGGCTGTGCTCCGAGCTGGAGTGGGAGCGCGCCTGCAAGGGTCCGGGCAACACGACCTACGAATACGGCGACACCTATCGCGCCGACGCTTGTCAGACGGGCAGGGCCCCCCGCCTGCTGCCGAGCGGGTACCGGTCGGGATGTCTGAGTGGCTTCGGCGTGCGCGACCTGCACGGGGGCGTTTGGGAGTGGACGAGCAGCCCGTTCGGGCGCGGAAGCACGACGAACGCGATCAGCGTGCGGGGTGGCAACTCCGAGCGCGGTGAGCTTTCGGGGCGTTGTGCCAACGTGCAGGCGCGGGCGCCGACCGACAGGAGCGACGAGCTGGGATTTCGCTGCTGCCGCGGTGAGCCCAATCGGCAGGAGGTGCGCCTCCCCGTCGTGCGGGGCAAGGCCCTGAGCCGTCGCCACGACGTGGAGGAAGCCGTGCTTGGGCGCGTGGAGGCCGCGCTGCCCACGGAGGTGCGCAAGCGCATCGCGGATTACGGGCGGCTCGAGCTCGATGCGCTGTGGGAGTGGCGGCCCGTCGGCAACGAGTCGCTCCTGCTGGCCGGCGGCTGTGCGGGCAAGAGCCCATGGCGCGCGTGTGGGTTGGGCGTCGCGCAGCTGCTGCCCGGGCGCGTCGAGCTGCTGCACTGGATCTGGGTCGGCAAGTTCGCGCCCGTGGTCAAAGTGAAGGAGACTCGCCGGCGCATTTGGGTCTACGGCGCGGACGAGGCCGGCTGGTATCGCGTCCCCCTGTGGTTCGAGTGGGGCCGGATTGCCGAGGGGGATATCGATCGCAAGTACGCCCGGCAAAGCCGCGGCGCGGGGGATTGAGGGGGGGCCTCCGAGGGCACGCTCACGCCGGCGGCAGCACCGCTGCCTCCAGGCACTCGTGCGCGAGCAGAACGAAGGCGTACACGAGCGCGACCTCGCGCAGCTTCTCGAAGCGCCCCGCGGAGCCTCCGTGCCCTGCTTCCATGTACGTCTTGAGCAGCAGCAGGTTGTCGTCGGTCTTGAGCTCTCGCAGCCGGGCGACCCACTTGGCGGGCTCCCAGTAGGTAACGCGGGGGTCGGTCAGTCCGGCGGTGGCCAGAATGTGCGGATACGCCTTCGCCTCCACGTTGTCGTAGGGCGAGTAGGAGGCGATGTATTCGTACGCCTCGAGGCTTTCGAGCGGGTTGCCCCACTCGGGCCACTCGGGCGGTGTGAGGGGGAGCTCTTCGTCGCACATCGTCGAAAGCACGTCCACGAACGGGACCTCGCCCACGACGGCGCACAGCAAGTCCGGTCGCATGTTTGCCGTGGCGCCAACCAGCATGCCCCCCGCGCTGCCGCCATGGATGGTGATTTTGCCGGGGCTGGTGTAACCCGCGGCGCACAAGTGCTCCGCGGCCGCCACGAAGTCGAGGAACGTGTTCTTCTT
Source organism: Polyangiaceae bacterium (assembly GCA_050299315.1). Lineage (GTDB taxonomy): Bacteria > Myxococcota_A > Polyangia > Polyangiales > Polyangiaceae > SZUA-265. Next base: position 383,685 of record JBNKVS010000041.1, on the reverse strand, counting down.
CTTCAGCAACTTGCCATTTTCGTACCACGCGTACCCCTTGTCCTTGCCGCCGCGAACGTGGGCCATCGCGTACACGAAGCCCCGCCCGACGAGGCTGAGGCAGTTGCTGGAAAAGCCCGCTACCATGCTGTGACCATACGAACCGTATCCGTACAGCAGAACGGGCGTGCTGGCGCTGATGCGGGTGTCTTCGTGCCAAAGCAGCGAGATGGGGACGAGCTCTCCGTCGTGGCTCTTGGCCATGAGCCGCCGGCTCCGGTAGCGCGCCGGGTCGTGTCCGCTGGGAATCTGCCGCTGCTTGAGCAGGCGCCTCTGCCTCGTTTCCATGTCGTACTCGTACGTTCGGGGCGGCGTCGTCAGGGAGGAGTACGTGAAGCGGAGCTTGCCGGTTTCGTACTCGTATCCCGGGCTCAACCCCAGGCTGTACGCTTCCTCGTCGAACTCGATGGCGTGCTCGTTGCCGTCGCTGCGGCGCCGGACGACGATGCGCGGCAGGCCGCCCTCGCGTTCCAGGCGCACGATGTGCTGCGCGAACGTCGTCACCGCGACGAGCAGGCAGCCCGGCCGATGAGGCACCAGCTCTCGCCACTGCTCGGGCTCGGCTCCTGCCAGCGGAGCGACCATGAGCCGAAAATCCTCGGCCTCGTGGTTCGTCATCAGCAGCAGCTCGCCCCCGAGCGCGCACAGATCGTATTCGAGCCCTGGCCGCCGAGGGGCGATGAGGCGCGGCGGCTGGTCGACCGTGCTGGCGTCGATGACGCGCGCCTCGGTGGTCGTGTGATCGTGCGAGGTGATCACGATGTGCGCTCTGTCCTCGGTGCTGCCCACGCTCACGAAGAATCCCGGGTCTTCTTCCTCGTAGACGAGGACATCGTCGGACTGGGGGGTGCCGAGGCGGTGGCGGTATACCTTGGAGGGCCGATGGTTTTCGTCCATCAGCGTGTAGAGCGCGACCCGCCCGTCCGCGGAGAAGACGACGCCCCCGTTCGTGTTCTCCAGTCGATCGTCGAGAAGCGCCCCCGTCTGCAGGTCGAGAAACGTGACCTCGTAGTATTCCGAGCCCTTGGTGTCGAGCGCCACGGCGAGATGCACGTGCCGGGGGCAGTGTGAAAGCCCACCGACGTTGAAGTAGCCGTGCGCCTTGCTGGCGGCATCCGCGTCGTACAGGATCTCTTCGCCGCGCCGCACTTCCTCTTCCGGAGCCTCGGGGCCCTCGACCTCACGGGTCGGGCGCCGGCACAGAAGCGGGTGCTGACCGCCGTGCTCGAATCGAGAGTAGTAGTCCCACGGCCCGTCTTTCGCGGGAATCGTGCTCTCGTCTTCGCGGATGCGGCCCTTGAGCTCCTGGAAGAGCGTTTCCTGCAGCTCCCGTGTGCCCTCGAGCGCCTCCTCGGTGTAGCGGTTTTCCGCTTCCAAGTACTCTCGAATGTCTGCCTTCAGCACCTCCGGCTCGCGCATCACTCGTTGCCAGTCGTCGTCCCGCAGCCAGTGGTAGGGATCGTTGCGGGTGATTGCGTGAACCGTGAGCTCGTGATCGCGCCTTTCGGCGCGCGGGGCGGGGCGGCTGGGCTTCGACATCGGAGCCCAGACTGCCACAATCGGCCGGGGCTGGGGACCCTCGTCGCGGCCGGCGGAGAGCCCGCGACGGGTGTGGGCCCCGAGGTCCGCCGGGGGCGCAGCCAGAGCGCCCGCGGGAGCCGCTGGCGGCGGGGGCGGGTCTTTCCAAAGCGTTCGACCTCGCGCGGCGCGCGCGCATTGCCTCGAGCGCACCGCGCGCTCGCCCGTGCGCGTCCCGGAGCGCGCCGAGCGACGAATTGGCCGTGGCGGGGCTCCGAGGCCGGCCGCGGCGCGTCGAATGCTGCGGGGTTTCCGGGATGCGTGGAGCTGCATCGCGCCCGACGCGGGGCTCGGGTCGACCTACTGGCTCGACGCAAGCACCGAGCCGACCGACGGCGGCTCGTGCGTCTTCATACAGGCGGGGGAAGGAGCGTTGTCGCGCGCAGAGCCGGCCGAGTGACGCGGCTCCCTCAGGCCAACCACCGGTAGGACCTGCCCCAGCTCTGCTTGCTTGCCTCGGTGACGGCGGCGATGACCGCGTCCGGCACGGCCTCTGCGTCGCCCCCTTCCTGCGGGTGGAAGTGATACGCATACAATCGCGAGGCAAACTGGGCGAAGGGCAGCGAGGATTCCCCGGGCACCTCGCCATTGCCAGATACGGAGACGGCGACACCCCGGCCCCAGTTCTGCCTGCCTTCGTTGTTGGGATTGAAGAAGTAGGCCCGCAGATCTCCGTGTGGATCGGGCTCGACACGCAACAGGGAGACGGCGTGAGGGCCCAACAGGTTGCCGTGGACGTCGGTGACGAGAATCCCCACGGGATTCGGGTACAAGAGGTCGTCACCGTCGTTGTAGGCTGGATGGTGAGTCGCGAAAAAGCCGCGCAGAAACGCTTCGTACCGAACGACGGTGCCCACGGGATCGATCGCGCAGCTGAAGCCCGTGGGGACCCAGCGACCATAGAAGGCCGGGTTGACCCAGCGGTGTGGATCTTGACCGCGTCCCGACGCCCTTGCGACCATCGCGTCATAGAGCCGATCCAGATGCGGAACCAGGATCAGGGACACCGGGTCCAGCTCCACGTCGAGCTTTGGAGCGAGCCCCCCGGTGAGTTGATCCGAGCGCAGCGGCAGCCCCTCGAAGTCGAGCTGCACCGCACCATCGCGCGCCGCCTGAATCAACAGGCTCAGGAGGTACCCGGGTGCGTGCAGACTCCACAGGCTCAGCGCACGCGCCGATTGGCAGGTGGGGTTGTTCCCCTGGCCCACGCCCAGCGGTTGACCCAGCAATCCGATGGTCCCGGCGACCAACAGCGCGTTCGCATGGAGGCTGCTGCCCGCCTCCAAGCGCCCCATCAGGCTTCTGGTCGCAGAGGTGTGGAGCGTCAGTTGAATGAGCCGACGCAAGCTCTTGGCCACCACGCGACGCGAGAGCACTCCCCGTTCCAGCACGCGAGCCAGCCCGTAGATGCTGTCACAGGTTTCGGGGCTGATTGCGACGTGGATCAGGTCTCCGACGAGGTCGGCTTGCTGCGCCAGGTTGGCCTCTCCTACGGCGTCGAGCCCCAGCGCCGCGCCAATTCGCGTCGGACGGTCGGCGGCGAGCTGACGCAAGAGCAAAGAATGATAGGCGTTTCCCACGCCGGTGAGCCGCAGCGAGGTGGCAAAGGCACGGACCTCCTGGTCCAGCGTGTGCGCATCTGCAGAGCCCAGCGCTCGCTGGTAGGCCACCGTGTCGCGATGCAGCTGTGAGAGAGGGGAGGGTTCCGACACCGCAAGCCGGTACAGCTCGAGTCGTTCCTCGGAGCGATGCTCCCCGGCTCGCGGCAACTGCGCGGCTCGTTCGATCATCAGTCGAGCTCGCCGCGTCAGGATGGGGCGCTGCGCGCACAGCTCGTCGAGCTCCGCAACCAAAGCGTCGCGTACGAGGGCGGGCGAGAGATGGTCGATCAGAAACTGGAGAAGCTGCCGCGCACGGACATGGGACTTTGCACGATTGCGCTCGTCTTCGGTTCCTCCCTCGGAAAGTAAGGCCAGGTTGCGAACGACGACCTCGCGCAAGAACTCGCGGGCATCTGCCCTCGACACGGAGCTTTGAAGCCTCCCTTCGGCGATGGCCAGCATGCGCACTTCGCTCAGGAGCTCGATCGCCGCCGTCGTGTCGTCGGCCAACAACCCGCCGGCCACCAGGTGCGGGAGCAACTTGGAGGGGTCACTCCAGGCGCCGTGGGCAAACACTCCGGCCTCCTCGACCCGTAGGGCGCGCTCCGCGAGGGCGTCGATGCCATCCGCGTGATCGAGAAGCTCGTGCACCGCCCGGCAGAGCACGTTCAGCCGTGTGGGACGCGTGCCCGCGGTGGCCTTGCCCAAATCCTGCAGCGCGGCGTCGAGCTTCGCGACGGCGCCTGCAAGCTGAGCATCGACGGTCGGTCGACCTTTCATGGGCATGATTCGGGTCGGGGTCGCTCGTCCTCGGAGCGAATGCGGCTCGCGGTCTGGCTCCGGCGGAGCTCTGCCCACGCGCTCAAACCGGCCCCTCCCCACGCCCGCCGCGGCCCGGTCGGTTGTCGCAACGGCGCGTTGCCCTCGGCGGCTGAGCCCCGGCCGGCGCGAGCCGGTTGCGCGAGCCGCCAATCCGTCCGCGGTCAATCGAGATCATTCGTAAAAATCGGCATGTTCGAAGTGAGCCAACGCCTCCACGACGGGTTGCGGGTTGCTCCCGAAGAAGTAGACGACGCCATAGTGGTTCCCGAAGCCTGCGCGCTCGGAGACCTTGTGCTGTACGGGTTCGATCAGGTTGTGCTTCTCGTAGCAGGGGTGGCTCAGTAGATCGGGCGGGATCGCGAGAGATTCGACTCGGGCTTTGCGAGGATACACCAACAGGTTTCCCGCGTAGCCCTTCCTCCCGGTCACTTCGTCGGGAAAGAAGCGTCGCAGCTCTTCTTCGGTCGTCGACGGATCCGACGCGAGGAGAACCGCCTCGTACGGATTGAAGCCGTAGCTCCGCTCGATCAGCTCGAAGATGTTCCCCCCCGGTACGCGGTTGGCGACTTCCCCGAACGCCAACTCGTCACTTTCGTCGATGAAGTACTCGGGATGTATGACTCCGTACCGAATGTCGAAGGCTCGAATCAAGCGCTCGATCGCCGCGCGGATCCGCGGGCGTCGGGCCTCCAGGCTGGCCCCGGCGGGTGTCACCTGGCTGTAGCCGAGGTGCACGTACTCATTGATGTTCATGAAACGGATCTTGCCGTCGTGGATGAACGCTTCGACGGAGAACTCCTGACCGCCGAGGTGGCTTTCCGCGAGCAGCGGGAACGCGTCGAGCTCGACGGCCGCCACGTCGGCTTCCGTCCGGATGATCTGGTGGCCCACGCTGCCCGCGGCCCGCAGCGGCTTGACGTGCACGGGATCCGGATCGTCGGCCTCGATGTGGCTCAACGCCTCGTTGACGCGGCGGAAGAAGCGACTCAGATCCTGATGGGACTCCACCTCTTCGAAGACGCCCACCTTGATGCCACTCATTTGGGCTTTGCGCTTCATCATCGCCTTGTCTCGCAACAGCAGCGTGCGATTGAACAGCCTCGGGCTGTCGAGGAATCTCGAGTTGAGGGCCCCGGCCCACTCGACGGTCTCTTCGTACAAGGGGACCGCCAACGAGCACCCCATGGTCGCGAGGTGCTCGTAGAGCTCGGTCGACTCTTCGTTGCGCCGATTGTAGTCCCACGGCACGGCCTGAACGCCGTCGTTCTGGAGCGCGGTTTCGAAGCCGGGGGGAACGACGCTGACGAACTCGTAGCCCAGGTTGTCGGCCGCCTCCATCGTCTCGACGCTGTAGCCCAAGAGGGCGAGCCGGCGATTGCGCGGGCGTTTCTTTGACATGGCGAGTCCTCGGTGCCCCGGCGAGCGGTTGATGGAGCGCTGCAGAGTGAAGCCTTCTTCGCAGAATGGCTGAAGAAGTCCTTCACTCCTGGTCGATGTTCGTTTCCGCGCGCCCTCGGGGCGTTGGCCTGAGGCCGCACCGCTCGTGGCCCCACCGCGCGTCGCGGGGAGCGATCCGGCCGAACCCGCGGTACCCTCGCCCCCTCACGGCATTGGCTGCGAAGGCGGACACTTGCTGAACTAGCCACTCACAAGCGACTTTAGCAAGCAAAAAGACAGGGTCGGCGGGAAGCGAATCACCGGGGCGCCATACCGAGAGGATCCCATGGCCTCGCCACGCAGGCGCTCCACACGGAAGTCGCGGCGAACGCGGTCGAAGGGACTCGAGCGCTCGTCGGCCGTGTTGCGGTCGAGATCCGCCGCTCGCGACGGCGCGCCGCGGCCGACGGAGTGCCGTGGGCTGCGTCGTTCGTGTCGCGCCCGTCGGGGCCGCGAAGGGTCTACCGGTGGCGAAGGAGGTCCGCCCCCGCCCACCTCGAAGCGACCGAGCCCCGTCGGCGTCCCGTCGTGCGCCCACGGAGCTGGGCGCACTGCGTGCCACTAGCCCTCGATCCAGCGCGTGCGTGGGGCTAGCCTGCGAGGCGCCCGGCGACCTGGGCGCGGTGCGCTGCCATCATCGGGAAGGCGAAACACAGCATCAGCATGCTCAGCGCCACCATACCGCCCGAGACCCAGCCGATCTGCTGCAGGCTCAGGCGCTCGAGGGCGATGAATGCGACGTGCGGCCCGACGACGCCGCGCAGCCCCGTGAGGAACGAGTGCACGGACATGTACACGTGTGTCTGCCCCGGCGGGGCGAGGTGCGTTACCCAGAGGTTCCAGGCCAGGCTCCCTCCGCCGGCGCACAACCCAATCAAGAAGCTGCCGGAGGCGATCACCCAGGGGTTGCTCGTCGCGAAGAAGACCACCAAGCCGGCACCGAGGAAGGCGTTGAGCGCGATGCGCACGGAGATGAAGTTCGCACGATCGAAGAGCTTGGCCCACACGGGGATGGAGAGGAGCCGGCCGCACTCGAGAGCAACGCCGAGGATCAGCAGGGACTGCGATGGCCCGAGCCCCAGGCCTCGCTCGGACTCGGCGACGTATACGATCCGCAGGGGCAACACCCAGAGGTTGGCGAAACCGAAGATGAACCATGCCAGCAAGATGTAGCCGAACAGCGGTTGGCTGCGCAGCAGGCCGAGGTTCCGGAATGGGTTCGTCGCGGTTCGGGCTCTCAGCGGGGAGCTGGGCATGGCCGCCACGGCCGCCCCGCTCGAGACCGCCATCGCGCCGGCGAAGGTCATCAGCCAGGGGTAGTGTGACAGGTCGCGTTGCAAGACCTGCCCATAGGCGAAGGTTGCGAGCAGCGCGCTCGACGTCATCAGCATCATGCCGCGTGAAAACAGCACGCCGCGCCGCCCCTCGGCGTAGTTCTCGTGGTAGATCGACGTGAGAAATGTCAGCCGCAGCTGGAAGGCGACGATCGCGAGGGTCGTCCACAGGGTGAAGGCAGCCGGCCCGTCGCACCACCCGGCGGCCGCGAAGCAGAGCCCGGCACCCACCAGAGGCGCGGCGGCCAAGTGGGACTTTCGCGCACCCGACGCGGAGACGGCTGCCGAGTAGAACAGGCTGACGAGATTTCCGAGGAACGGCGCCGACGCCAGGATGGCCACCGGCCAGTCACCGGCGGAGAGGGCCTGCACGGCGATCACCATGGCGGTCGTCTGCAGCATCGATTGCACGAAGCCGTCGAAGATCCCGCGAGCGCCGTCGAGCGCGAGGGTTCGGGTTTGGTTGCTCGGCGCAGCGCTCACGTCCCGTACTCCGTGATTTCCGAGCGCGCGGAGCTCGCCGAGCGCTCGCTCGAGACGCGCGTCGAGCGCGAGCGGTGAGCCGTGGCCATCGAGGTCAGAAAGGCGGTGTCCATCGGTCGTGAGCGGGCGGAGCCCAGGTTGCGCAAAGGTTGGCTAGCCCACCGGCCGGTGCCCGGGCGAGGCGGCGCTGCGGGCGGCTGCGAGGCCGGCGGCCAAGAAAGCGAGCGCGCCTGGCTGCGAACGCGAGCGCTCTCGGCGGCCCCGGGCGCGCGCTTCGAGCCCTCCGGCGCCCCCGCGTTATTGCACAGGGTGGGGCGCGATGCCCAAGTACTCGAACGCGTCGTCCGGCGTATCGGTCACGAAGACACGCTGCCCATCGATCTCGGCGTACCGCTGGATTTGTCGCGTGCCCACTTTGCTCTTCGCCAGGGCGGCGCTGCGCGAAAATCCCGACAGGAGGTCGTCGCGGTTCTCGCTCAGGCGCGCTTCGAAAGCCGGAGCGCTGCGGGTCGAGCCGAGGTGTGTATCACGGTCCAAGCCAGGTGCTCGCGCCTCGCACTCGGCTGCACACGTGCGGCTCGGATCCGGCGCGGCCCGAGCCTCGGGCCGTTGGCTCCCGTTCTTCGTCGCTCTGGCCCGACGCCTCCGGAATCACCGCGCCGCGCCCGACCCCGCGCTCGCGCGGCTCAGTACAGGATGCGCGTTCGAATGCTGGCAGCGAGGGCGGAGACCCGCGTCATCACCTCTTTGGCCACGTCGCGATCGATGTCCATCACGAGGTAGCCAACGGACTGATTGGTGGAAAGCACCTGACCGTCCACGTTGGCGTTGAGCTCACTGATGACACCGTTGATGGCGCTGAGCACACCCGGCTCGTTGCGGTGAATGTTCAGGATTCGGTGGCTCCCCTCGAGCTGCGCCGGCTCGACACGCGGGAAGTTCACCGCGGTGGGGGTGCCGCCCGTATTGAGAAACTTGAGCAGAGCAAGCGCGACCTCCTGACCGATGGCGACCTGGGCTTCTTCCGTGGAGCCGCCGACGTGCGGCGTGAGGATCACGTTGGGCAGCCCCTTCAGCTCGGACTCGAACGGCTCCGAGTTGCTCTTCGGCTCCTTCGGGAATACGTCCACGGCAGCTCCGGAGACGTGGCCGGTGCGCAGCGCGTGGGCGAGTGCCGAGATGTCGACGACGTTGCCGCGGCTCAGGTTGAGCAGCCGGCTCCCCGGGCGCATCTGTTTCAGCTGCCGCTCTCCGAACATGTTCTTCGTCTGCGGCGTGGCGGGTACGTGCAGTGTGACGAAGTCGGAGCTGCCGAGCAGCTCCTCCATGGAGGGGGTGGGCACGTTGTTGCCCATCGGCAGTTTCTGGAGCACGTCGTAGAAGCGCACGTTCATGCCGAGAGCTTCCGCCAGAACCCCCACCTGGCGACCGATGTGCCCGTAGCCGACGATGCCGAGGTTTTTTCCGCGGACCTCGAACGAGCCCTTCGCGCTCTTGTCCCAGCGCCCCTCGTGCATCGCGCGGCTTCGGTCCGCCAGCATGCGCGATAGCGCGATGATCTCGGAGATGACCAGCTCGGCGACGCTGCGCGTGTTGCTGAAGGGGGCGTTGAAGACGACCGTTCCCCGCCGGCAGGCGGCCTCGAGATCGACCTGATTGGTGCCGATGCAGAAGCATCCCACGGCCAACAGACGCCGAGCCGAGCTCAGTGCCTTTTCGGTAACGACCGTCTTGCTGCGGATGCCGAGGATGTGGACATCCTGGATGCGCTCGCACAGCTCCTTTTCGCTCAGCGCGGAGCCGACGCACTCGACGGACAGGCCGTCCTCGCGAAAGCGATCCGCGGCGCCGGAATGGATGTTCTCCAGCAGCAGGACCTTGATTCGCTGTTTTGGAAAGCTCGTCGTCTCTGTCATGGGATACCGACGGCCACCTAGCGCTTGTTCGAGGCGCTGGCAACCACAGATCGCTGCCAGGGGCGGGGGCTGCGCCCTCGCCCCTCGGCGAAGGGCCGGCCACCCGCGGAGATTCCCCGGTGAGATTGGGGCGCTGGGCGGTGGGCGCGGCGATGGGCGCGATCCGGCCGCGGGCGCCGCGTCGGACCCTGGCCGCGAGCGGCGGCGCGGGCGCCCGCGCGCGAGCCCCGCGGGCCCGCCCCCAGCGGCGGCGGCGCCGCGCGCCTGGTGGGCTTCAGGGCTTGGGCGGGTGCCGGAGAGTACCCGAGGTTGCTTTGCAGCCAACGCTCCACGTCTGCCAGGCTCCGGTTCGAGCGCTGTGCGTAGTCTTGCAGATCAAGTCGCTGATTCGCTCGGCGTTGCGAAGGAGGAGATGACTTCGAAGTGGGGGGGGCGCCGCTCTCTGGAGCAGATACGGCACTGCCGCACGTCGAAGTCGGCGTCCTGAAGCATTCGGCGGAGGGCTTCTACCTCGAAGCCGGGGTGGATGTGGTGGTACTCGGTACGCAGAATCGGATCGGAGTGGCGGTGAAGGCACACGAGCGAGAGCGTTCCACGGGGCTTGAGCACGCGCCGCACCTCCGAAAGCGCCCGGGGTGGGTCTTCGGAATAGGTCAGCGCATTGAAGAAGAGCACCTGATCGAAGCTGCCCGCGGCGAAGGGGAGCTGGTGCATGTCGCCGCGGTGGGCTCGGGCCTGGGAGTACTGCGCCAACCTTCGAGCGGCCGTTCGTACCTTTTTTTCGTTGATGTCGAGGCAGTCGAGGCCGCTGGCGTGGGGCGCGATGAGCTCCGCGATCACGCCGTCTCCGCAGCACAGGTCCAGAACCCGGCCCAGCGGCGCGAAGCCCAGCAGCCCACGCGCCGTCGTCTCCCAGGTGCGGCCCGGGGAGTAGTGCCGCTCCATCTCCCCCACCAGAGCGCTGCCCGCGGCATCCGTGCGGGCGCGCCGGTCCAGCAGCTCCGCCAGCCGCCGGCGGTCTTCCGCGAGCAATGGATCGTCGAGGCTCGCTCGCAGGTTTTCCCACACGCGCCGCGCTTGCTCCGGCATGGCGGCGCTCAGGGCGTAATAGTTGGAAGCGCCGTCGCGCCGGTCCCTCAGCAGCCCCGCGTCGCGCAGGCGGGCCAGATGCGACGAGATGCGCGATTGCGTCAGGCTCGTGATCTGGGTGAGCTCGGCGACCGTCAGCTCTTCCTCCGAAAGCAGCGCGAGCAAACGGACCCGGGATCCGTCGGCAAGCGCGCCGAAAAGAGACACGCTCGTTTCGATGTTTTCGAATCCGACCATCTGAATGGTCGGATATTTTGATTGTCCCCGTGAAATTGTCAAGCGGAGCACAATCGTGGCCGCCGGCCGACGGGTAGAATCCCACTCGGTTTGGGCTCAGCGGGCGCTTGGCGACCCGACGGGGGAGTTTTACCCTGCCCGGCCGCCTTCGGGCGCCTTCCTGCAGATGCTTCATCCGATCCGCCGCCTGCTGTTGGCAGAGAAGCTCACGCTCCTGCGCCGCTCCACCGCTGGGCGGCGTTACGCCGCCGCGCAGCGAAGCGGCACGATCGACGCAAACCCGCACCAGGTCGAGGCGGTGATTTTTGCGCTGCGTCGGGTTCGGGAGGGGGGCTGCATCTTGGCAGACGAGGTGGGGCTCGGGAAGACCATCGAGGCCGGGCTCGTGATCGCCCAGCTGCGTGCCGAGGGAGCGCGCCGGGTGCTGTTGGTCACGCCGAAGCCGCTGCTCGGTCAGTGGCGCCAGGAGCTCTCCACCCTGTTCGGCATCGAGGCGCGTGAGCTGACTTCCCGCGCGCTGGACCCCGAGGGTGAGGGGGTCTTCTTGGCCGGTCGCGAGCTGCTCGCTTCGGACCGGGCTTTCGAGCGGCTGCGCGCCGCGGAGGCCTTCGATCTGTGCGTGGTGGACGAAGCGCACGAGGTGTTTGCCGGAATTCATCGCCGCTTCGACCGCGCCGGGCAGTACCTGCCGCACAGCTCGCTGGCCGTGATGGCTGGCCGCTTGCGCAGCCTGCTCCGGGCGGGGCATACCCCCACCGTCCTGCTGACGGCGACTCCGCTCTCCAATTCTCTCGCGGAGCTGTGGGGGCTGGTGCACTTCGTCGATCCGAGCGGGACGCTGCTCGGCCAGCTGGGGACCTTTCGGCAGCTCTTCTGTCAGGGGGACGACCGGCAGCTTCGCGAAGGGCAGGAGCGCGAGCTGCAGCGCCGGTTGCGCGGCGTCCTGCAGCGCAGCTTGCGGCGTCAGGCCCAGGAGTTCATTCGACAGCCGTTCGTGGGTCGGCGCGCTCGGCTGTTCGAGTACTCGATGGGTCCCGAGGAGCGCGCGCTCTACGACGACGTGACGCGCTACCTGCTTCGGCCGAACGTGGCGGCTTTCTCGGGGCCCGGGCGACGGCTGCTGCTGCTCGGCTTCCACCGCAGGATGGCCTCCTCTCATCGGGCCCTCGAAGCGAGCCTCGGTCGCGTCGCGCAGCGGCTCGAGGGCATGCTGGCCGGCGCACGCGAGCCGGACTCGTGGGGGGAGGACGCGGAGGAGCTCGAGGACGATTGGGGGCAGCCCGAGGAGGCCGAAGCGCCCGCGGCCCACAGGCCGCCGGACATTGCGGCCGTGGCTCTCGAGCTCGAGCTGGTGCGGGGGTTCTTGCAGCGCTTGCAGGCGCTGCCCGCCGATCCGAAGGCCGTCGCGTTGCTCGACGCCGTCCGACTGATTCAGAAGGGGGACGAGGGGCGCAAGCTCGTGCTGTTCACCGAGTCGCTGGCGACGCAGCAGTACCTTCGCGAGCTATTGGCGGGGTCGGGGCTGCTGTCCGATCGAGACATCACGCTGTTTCGCGGGGTCAACGATTCCCAGCGGGCGCACGAGGCGCTCGAGCGGTACCTCGCGGAGGTGCCGGGCGCGAGCGAGGCGGCTCTCAGCAGAGACGTGGCCATGCGGCAGGCCCTCGTGCACGAGTTTCGAACCAGGACCCGGGTGCTGATCTCCACGGAGGCAGGCGCCAAGGGGTTGAACCTTCAGTTCTGCGATACGATCATCAATTACGATTTGCCCTGGAACCCGCAGCGTCTCGAGCAACGCATCGGTCGTTGTCACCGTTACGGCCAAGTGCGAGACGTGACCGTCATCAACTTCCTGGCGCGAGACAACGCCGCGCAGCAGCTCACCTTCGAGATCCTCAGCCGTAAGCTGGAGCTGTTCGGAGCCGTCCTGGATGCGTCCGATCGGGTTCTGTTCGAGCCGGCGGAGGGGGGCGAGCCGGGTGTGGTGGACACCCTCTGTGCGGATTTCGCCTCGCACCTCTCGCAGATTTACGAGCGCGCTCGATCGCTCGAGCAGATCGAGGCGGAGCTCGCGCAGCTGGGCCGGGAGATCGAGGGGCGGCGCCAGGCCAAGCAAGAGGTGGAGAAGCGGACGCGAAGCCTGATCGACACGCGCTTCGACTCGCTCGTGCGGCGAGCATTTCGCAGCATCGAACGCGAGCTGCCGCGGCGGCTCGCCGAGCTCGACGATGACCTCGAAGAGTTGCTCACCGATTACTTGCAGCGGCTCGGGGTTTCGTTTCGAAGGCAAGTGCTGAGCGCCCGGCAGGGAGAGGGGCCGGCGCGTGTGCTTTTGCTCGAGGCGCACCCCGAACTGCCCGAGGGGCTCCGGGGGGGAGGGCGCGTGTTCATCGGCAGGCCCCCCGCCGGTGCGGCGGGGCCACCGGTCAACCTCAACCACCCGTTCGTCAAAGACGCGCTGCGCGCCGCGCGCGAACCGTGGGGGAGCCCGCCGCGGATCCGGGTCCGGCCCGCAGATCCCGCGCTCGACGCCCGTGGGCGCCGGGGCAAGCTCAGCGTCGTGAAGCTCGACTACCCGGGCACGGAGCCCGTTCAACACTTGCTGGTCGTCGCGCTGCCCGAGGGGTCCACCCAAGCCTGGCCTCCCGGTCTTTCGGAGCGCCTCCTCTCGGGAGCAATCGAGGACGCCGACGTGTCGGTGTGCGTCGACGAGGCGCTGATGCAAGAGGCGATCGACGAGGCCGTATTTCTGGACGAGCGGGCCGTGGCGCAGCACGAGCAACGCAGCTTCGAGCGCGCCATGATGCAGATCGAGCGCTTCGTAGAGGATCGCCGGCTGGTGCTCCTGCAAACGAAGAGCGCACTGAGCCGTCGCCTCGAGGAAGCTCAGAAGCAGCGCGTCGCGGCGGCTGGCGCGGAGCTGCGGCAGCGGGCGCAGCGCGGCCTCGAAGCGGCCGCCGAGCAGCTCGAGCAGGTGGAGCAGGAGCTCGCGCGCCTCGCCAGGCGAGAAGACTCGGAGTATCTTCGGTTGCGGGAGCTGGCATACGCTCGCCGTTTCTCGCCGCCCTCCAAGCGACTGCTGGTGCAAGCGGAGTTCGTCGTTGAATGAGCCGCTGGCCGACGAGGACGAGATGGGGCTGAAGCTCGTGCACACCGCCGACTGGCATCTGGGCACCACCTTCCCCGGGTTCTCGCGCGAGGATCGCCTCACGCTCAGCCGGGCTCGCTTGGAGGTGGTCGACCGCATCCTGGGGCTGGCGGAGCGGCACGAGGTGCACGCGGTCGTCTGCGCGGGAGACCTCTTCGACGACGCCGAGCCCGACCCCCAGTGGTGGCGAGGCCTGGCCGAAAAGCTCTCGGCGCGTCACTGGAAGGATCGGCCCGTAATTTTGCTGCCAGGCAACCACGACCCGCTCACGCTCGCCAGCGTCTACAGCTCGCGCCACCCGTTCCGAGAGCTTCTCCCGTCGTGGGTGCACGTGGTGGATCGCGACGACTTCGAGCTCGAGATCGGCCAAGAGGCCGTCGTCTACGCCGTTCCCTGCCGTTCCCGATCGGAGAGCCGGGATCTGTCGTCGCTCTTCCTGCCGAAGCGGGCGAGGGGAGATCGCCGCGTGCGAATCGGGTTGGTGCACGGACAAACCTTCGACATCGAAGGTTGCCAGATGAACTTCCCGATCGCCCCGGGCGTCGCGGAGGACAAAGGGCTCGATTACCTCGCGATTGGTGACACCCACGGTTTTCGCGACGTGACGCCCCGGAGCTCGGCCCCGACCGTGTACCCCGGGGCGCCGGAGGCGACGAACTTCGGCGAGGTGGACCCGGGCCACGCGGCGCTCGTCTATTTTCCGAAGGACCGGACGCGGCGGGCCTTGGTTCGCAAAGAGCGCGTCGGCCAGTGGAAGTGGCGGTCGGAGGTCATCTGCAGCGCCGCCGAGCTCGATCGGCTGTGCGCCGAGGATTTGACTCGCACCGTGCTGCGCGTGGAGCTTCGATTCGCAGCGACCGCCGGCGAGATTCAGCAGGTGGAGCAGCGCGTCGCTCAGCTGCGAGGCGGCGAGGCGCAGCACGGCCTGGCCGGTGTGTTGCAGCTCGACCAGAGCGGTCTGAGCCTCGACGCGCGCGATATCGAGGAGAGCTTCGAGCAAGCCCCTGCCGTGCTGCGTGCGGCCGCCCGTCGCCTCCGGGCGCTCGGCGCCGAGCCGGGGGCGAGTGAGGCGGAGGCGGAGGTGGCGCGGCGAGCCCTGTATCAACTGTACCGTTTGACGCACGAGGCTCGCTGAAGCTTGCGCTACACGACCCTGCGCGTACGAAACTTCCGAGCCGTGGACGCGGCCGAGCTGCGTTTCGGACCCGGTCTCAACGTGCTGTACGGCCCGAACGATTACGGCAAGAGCACGCTGGCGGCGGCGCTTCGCGCCGCGCTGCTACTGCCGCCCGATTCCACCGCTCACGAGAGCTTCTTGCCGTGGCACAGCGGGGAGTCCCCCGAGGTGTGTTTGGAGCTGTCGTGTGGGGACGCCCGGTATCGGGTGACGAAGGTGTTTGGCAGCGGGCGGGGGGCATCGGCCCAGCTCGAGCAGGTGGGGGAGGGCGGCGCGTACGTGATTGTCGAGCGTGGGCGTGCGGTGGAGCGAAGGCTGCGCGAACTGCTCGGTTGGGGAATCGACCCACCGGGGGGGCGCGGGGGAGCGCGCGGCCTTCCCGAGAGCTTCTTGAGCCACGTGCTGCTCGGAGAGCAGGGGGAGGTCAGCTCGCTCTTGCGTCGTAGCCTCGCGGCCGACGCCAACCCCGAGGGGCGGGAGGCGTTGCGCGGAGCCCTGCAGGCGCTCGCTCAGGACCCGCTGTTCGCCAAGGTGCTGGCGCGCGCCGAGGAGCGCGTCGAATTGGCCTTCACTCCGACGGGACGCCGCCGCGGAGGCAAGAGCTCCCCGTTTTCACTGCTGCGCCAGCGCATCGAGGGCCTCCAGGAGGAACACGAGCGGCTTGCCCAGCAACAGCGGGACAGCCGCGAGGTCCAGGGGCGCATCGCCGCGGCCCGCGAGGGTCGGCTCTCGCTCGAAGCGCGGCTCGACGCCGCCGAGCGCCAGAGAGCTCAGCTGCGGCAGCAGCAGGCCGCTCGGCAGCGCTATGAGCAGCTCGCCGAGCGCGTGCGCGTCGCGCGTGCCGCGCTCGACGAGGCCCAGGCACTGCAGGCCGAGGTGGCCCAGCGCGAACGCGAGCTGGAGGTCCTCGCAGCCGAGCTCGAGGGATTGGGGCAGCGGCGGGCGCGGCTCGAACAGGAGCTCTCCGCCCTCGAGCAGGAGCAGCGAGTCGCGCACGAGCGGCTGCAGCAGGCCGAGGCCGCGTCCGGCTTGGTCGGAGCCGATCAGCGCGAGGCACTCGCGTTGCTCGAGCAGGAGCAGCAGCGGGCCACTCGGGCTCTGGAGCTGCGCGGTGAAGTCGAGCGAGCCAGGCTGGCCGTTGCGCAGGCGCGCGACCAGGCCGCGGCGGAAGCAGGCCACATCGAGAAGGCGGCCGGCGCCCTGGCGGCGGCGGAGGCGCGGCGAGCCGATTCTGCGCGGCTGCTCCGGTTTGGTCAGCTGCAGAGCGCGGAGCGGGAGCTCCGGCAATTGCGCGAGGCCGAGCAGCTCGCCGAGGTGGACGAGCTCGAGGCGAGGAGGCTCTCCGACGAGGCGCGCGCGCGGCGAGCCGCGCTGCGGCCAGCGCTCGAGCTCGCGCCGGACTCGCTCGAGCGGTTTCGGCGCCTCGATGCCGACTTGGCCGTCGCGCGCGGGCGGTTGGATTTGGGGCTGACGGTACGATTGCGGCTGCCCGGCGAAGGCCACTGGCAGGCTACGATCGACGGCCGGCAGGTTGCGGGCCGCGGTGTGGAGGCGGAGCCCGGAGCCGGGTCCCTTTGCGAGTCGAGCGCTTCAGAGCTGCGGCTTCACGGGCGCAGCGAGATCCAGCTGAGCCTGCCCGGCAGCATCGCACTGTCGGCCGAAGCGGGCGAGGCTTCGTTCCGCGGCGAGCTGAAGCGGCTCGAGAAAATTCATGCCGAGCAAGTCGAGCCTGCGCTCGGTGCGGCCCACGTGGCGAGCGTTGCCGAGCTGGCGCAGGCCGTCGAGGCGCAGCGGCGCGAGTCGGAAGCCGTGATCGAGCTGGAGGCCCGAGCCGCGCGGCTCGTCGAGCGTGCCGAGCATCGGAGGCCACCGCCCGATCGAGCGGCGGCGCTCGAGGCAACGGCCCGGCAGCGGCGGGCGCAGCTGCAGCCAGCCGGAGCGGGGCCTGTGGAAGCGGAGCTCTCGGCGCGTCTGACCGCGCTGGGAGCTCAATGGGAGTCGCGCTTGCTCGAGAGCCTCTCCGCTCATGAGCAAGAGGCCAGTCTCGCGCGGGAGGAGCGGCAGCGGCGGGAGGCTGCCCAGGCTCGCTGCAGGGCGGGGACCGAGGCAGCCGAGCGAGAGCTTTCGCGGCTCTTGGCTGTGTTCGAGAGCCACCTCGCCGCGATCGGCGCGGTGGGCTCCGCCCCGGGCGGGCTCGACCGACACGCGCGGGCCCTGCGCGATCGTCGCGAGGCCCTCGCTCTCGAGATGGAGCGCGCGTCGCGACAACAGCAGCAGCGGCACGCGGCGGCTCGCGAGGCGGTGGCGCGGCTGGGGGTCCAGAGCGAGGAGCGCGCTCGGGCGCTGCGCGAACGACGCGAGCGCGAGCAGAGCGGGCGCGAGCGCGCGGCTGCGCTGCAAGCCACCGCGGCCGAGCAGAAGAAGGCCGCCCGGCTGCGTCCGACGGAAGCGGCTGCCCAGGAGCTGCAAGGCGCCGAGCGCGCGCTCGAGGCCCTCGGCCCGGAGCCTGCCCAGTGCAGCGCGGAGCTGGCCCGGGTCGAGGAGCTGATCAGCGGCCTGGAGGGCGAGCTGCGCCGGCTTCTCGGCGAGCTCGACCGCGCGGAAGGAGCGCTGCAGCAGGTGGGCGGGCAGGTCGTCGAGGAGCGCTGTCGCAAGACGTTCGACGCCCTGGAGATGGCGCGCCGCGAGCAGGTCGACCTCGAGCGCGACTACGACGCCTATCGATTGCTCAGTCAAACCCTGCGCGAGGTGGAGAGCGAAGAGGGGGAGCACCTGGGGCGGGCTCTGGCCGGGCCCCTCGCGACCCGCTTTTCCGAGTTGACTCGCGGGCGCTATCGCGAGCTCGACATCGACCCGACTCTTTCGCTCACGGCAGTGCGGGCTTCGGGGCAGCCGCGTGATTTCTCCACGCTCTCCGAAGGGACTCAGGAGCAGCTCGCCACGCTATTGCGGCTGTGCGTCGCCGAGCATCTCGGCCGTGCGCTGGTGCTCGACGACCACCTGGTGCAGACGCACCGCGAGCGGGCCGCCTGGTTCCACGACTACCTTCGCACGGTGGCGCACCGAGTGCAGATCCTGGTCATCACGGCTCGCCCCGAGGATTACCTGCTCGAGACGGAGCTGCCCCAAGAGGAGCCCGATCGCGATCTCGGCCCGCGCCTGCGGGCGATCGATCTCGAGCGCGCGATCCAGCGCGCCCACCTCGTGGCCTGAGGGCGGCAGGACGCGGCCCGATGGGTCGGCGGCGCCCGGGGTCGTCCCGGCGGGCGGCGGCGCGAGCGCCTCGCCGGGGGCTCAGCGCCTCTCTCCGGGCCCGAAAAGCTCTCGATGTCTACACGCCGAGGCCGCGTTTCGCCTCCCGAGGCGGGCGGTTTCATCTTGGGGCGGCGCGGTCACTCGTCGCGCCGGGGGACTCGGCTGCGCCGCTGTGAGCCGCGGTATTTCGTTTCAGGTCCCTCGAGCCCGGTCCGTTCTTCCGCGTCGAAAGTTGCCGCCAACTCGAAAGAACGAGCCCGGGCGGATTTGGAGAGGGAATCATGCGCAAGCTAGCACCTATCACTACCATCGGGATCCTCCTGACCGCGAGTGGGTTCGCCGCCGCCGAGGAGACCTCTGAAGAGCGCGTCGATCCGGACGAGACCGGAATCCTGCCGCCCGCCGAGGAAGCCGAGAGCCCCGGCGTGGATGAAGAACTGCAACCGGAGGAGGTCCGCGAAGATCGGCGCGAGGCCAAGAATTCGGTTTATCTGGAGTTGGCGGGCCCCGGCCTTTTCTATTCGGTGAACTACGATCGAGTCATCACCGACGACTTCTCCGCTCGGATCGGCTTCTCCTACCTTTCTCTGGGGGCGAGCGCGGGCTCCGGGGATACCACGGCTTCCGCCGAGGCCAGCTATTGGGCGGTCCCGCTGATGGCCAACTACATCGGCCTCAGCTCCGGCACCCATTCGCTCGAGCTCGGTGTGGGCGGCTCGCTCATGAACGCGTCGGGCGACGTGGGCGTGGGAGACGAAAGCGCGGAAGGGTCGGTGACGCTCTTCGCCTTCACGGGCTTGGTCGGGTACCGGCGTCAAGCGCTCCGGGGGGGCTTCAACTTCCGCATCGGCTTTTCGCCGATGTTCTTCACGGATGGGTACCTGCTGCCGACCGGCTACATGAGCTTCGGCGCCTCGTTCTGACACCCTGCCCCGCGAGGCACCCGCGCATCCGTGCGGGCGCCTCGAGCCGCGGGTAGGCGTCCCCCGACGAGAGCCCGGGCCCACGCGAGCGGGCGGGGTCCTCGTCTCCCCTCGGGTGGGCGCCGGGGCGCCTCGAGCCCCGCGGTTCCCTCAGTAGCGGTGCTGAACGCAGTTCATGTCGACCGGGATTGGACGGATCTTCCAGATCTCTTCGGCATAGCGACGAACCGTTTCGTCGCTGGAGAAGCGCGCCGAGCCCGCGATGTTGAGCAGCGCGCTGCGCGCCCAGCGGTCGGGGTCGGTGTACGCTTGGGCCGCACTCGCCTCGGTGTCCACGTATGCGTCGAAGTCGGCGCACACGAAGAAAGGGTCGTCCTCGCGCAGCCCCTGGACGACGCCTTTGTAGCGATCGGGGTCCGTTGGACTGAAGAAGCCCGACTCGACCAGATCCAAGACTTCGCTGAGGCGCGGGCTTCGTTCGATGTAACTCTGCGGGCGATACCCGGATTTTCGCAGCTCGGTCACTTCCGGCGCGGTCAACCCGAACAGAAAGAAGTTGTCTTCCCCGACCTCTTCCCGAATTTCGATGTTGGCGCCGTCGAGCGTGCCGATGGTCAGAGCCCCGTTCATCGCGAGCTTCATGTTGCCCGTACCCGAGGCCTCTTTGCCGGCCGTCGAGATCTGGACGGAGAGATCCGCTGCAGGAATCAAGCGCTCCGCCAGCGTCACGCTGTAGTTGGGGACGAAGGCCACGCGAATCAGTCCGCGTACGTTCGGATCTTCGTTGATGATGTCGGCGATGTCGTGGATCAGCCGCACGTGTTGCTTGGCCGTGGCGTAGCCCGGCGCCGCTTTCCCCGCGAAGATGTAGCTTCGCGGTACCACCTGCAGGTCGGGATTCCTGCGCACGTCCATGTAGAGCGAGACCACCTGGAGGATCGCGAGCAGCTGGCGCTTGTACTCGTGGATTCGCTTGATCTGAACGACGAAGAGGCTCTTCGGGTCGAGCTCGACGCGAGCCTTTTCACGTATGATGCGCGTCAGCAGGAGCTTGTTGTCGAGCTTGACCCGGCGCAGGGACTCGAGCAGCCCCGCGTCCGAAGCAAAGTCGCGCAGGCGCCGGATCTGGTTGAAATCCTTGCGGTACCAATCTTCCCCGATCTTCGAGGTAATGAGGGAGGAGAGGCCGGTGTTGCAGTGCATGAGCCAGCGGCGGGGCGTGACTCCGTTGGTCTTGTTGTTGAAGCGCTCGGGCCACAGCTCGTAGAAATCGCGAAGCAGGTCCTCCTTGATGAGCTGCGTGTGGAGCTGCGCGACGCCGTTGACACTGCTGCTTCCCACGGTGGCCAGGTGCGCCATTCGAATTTGCCTCGTCGTTCCTTCTTCGATGAGGCTCATGCGAGCAAGCCGAGCGGCATCTCCCGGCCAGCGCACGTGCACGATTTTGAGGAAGCGCTGATTGATTTCGTAGATGATCTGCAAGTGCCGCGGAAGAAGTGCCTCGAACATGACGACGGGCCACTTCTCCAGGGCTTCGGGCAACAGCGTGTGGTTGGTGTAGCCGAGCGCCCGCTGCGTCATCTCCCAGGCGCGATCCCAGCCCAGGTTCTCCAGGTCCACCAGCACCCTCATCAATTCCGCGACGGCGATGCTCGGGTGCGTGTCGTTGAGCTGAATCGTGATGCGATCCGGCAAGTGGTCGAGGCTCGTATGCCGCGCCTTGTAGCGGCGCATGATGTCCGCGATCGAACAGGCGACGAAGAAATATTGCTGCTGGAGGCGCAGGCGCTTGCCCGCGATCGTCGAGTCGTTGGGGTAGAGGACCTTGGAGATGTTCTCGCTGTCGATCTTTTCCTCGACGGCCTTGCGGAAATCTCCGTCGTTGAACACCGCCAGGTTGAAGTTCCGGGTTGCGCGAGCCGACCAGAGTCGGAGCGTCCCGACCGTGTCCGTCTGGTGGCCGATGATGTAGCAATCGTGGGGTAGGCCGACGACCTGATTCGTGTCCACCCAGTGCACTCGCAGGTTGCCCGCTTCATCCCGATAGGATTCCACGCGCCCGCCGAAGTTGACGATCTGCGAGAGCTCGTAGCGCGGCGTGATCCGGGCACTCCCTTTCTGGTCCCACTCGTCCCGCCGCTCGACTTGCTGCCCGTCGACGACCTGCTGCTCGAAGATCCCGAAGTCGTAGTGAATGCCGTAGCCCATTGCGGGCAGATCCAGGGTCGCGAGGGAGTCCATGAAGCACGCCGCGAGCCGCCCCAGGCCGCCATTGCCGAGGCCTGGGTCCGTTTCCTCCTCCAGCACGCTGTTGATGTCGAAACCGAACTCCTCCACGATGCCCCGAACGGTGTCGTAGAGGCCCATGTTCATCAGGCAGAGGCCCATGCTGCGCCCGACCAGGAACTCCGACGAGAGGTAGCAGACGAGCTTCACGTCTCCGTCCTGCAAGTAGGCGTTCCGGGTCGCCAGCCAGCGGTGGACGAGGCGATCGCGCACCGTGTGCGAGAGGGCACGGTACAGGTCGAACGCCGTGACGTCCGCGAGGTCCTTGGTGCACGTGTACAACAGGTGCTCCGTCAGGGCTCGCTTGACGTCTTCCTGCGACATCCCCGTCCGAGCGCCTGGGGCTTGCAGAAGGGCGGCGGTTGCGTCGGGCTGTTGGGTCGTCGTCGTCATGTTGCTTCTCCTGAGGGGCGCGGATCTCGTCGATTTCTTACGGACGCGAGGGGCTTGCCGCATAGCCTACACCACAGCTGCAGCGAGCTGGGGGGGGGACGATCGACGCCCCGCGGCGTCGCGTCGCCGGGCCGCCCATCGCGCGGTCGCGACGGTCGCGGGGCTCGACCGTTCCCCGGGCGCCTCGGTCGACGGGGGCCTCGCGGCGCCCTCCAGCCGTGCGACCGAGAGGGGAGTCGCTTCGTTTCCTGTGGCCGCCGGAGGCAGCCGTGGGAACAATGCCGGCATGAACTACGACATTCCCCTGAAGACGCTGAGTGGGCAAGCAACCAGCCTGGCCGAATACCGCGGCAAAGCCCTGCTGATCGTGAACGTCGCCTCCCAGTGCGGTTTGACGCCCCAGTACGAGGGACTCCAGAGCCTGTACGAGCGCTACGGCCGTCGGGGGTTCGCCGTGCTCGGCTTTCCTTGCAATCAATTCGGCGCCCAGGAGCCCGGCACCTCCGAGGAGATCGCCACCTTCTGCAGCACGAACTACTCGGTGGGCTTCCCCCTCTTCGAGAAGATCCACGTCAACGGCCCGGAGCGCCACCCGCTGTACGCCGAGCTCACGGCGGTGGCGGACGAAAGCGGGCAGGCGGGCGACGTACAGTGGAACTTCGAGAAGTTTTTGGTGAGCAGCGGAGGGGAGGTGCGCCGCTTTCGCCCGAAGACGGCGCCGGACGATGCGAAGCTCGTCGCGGCCATCGAAGCGTCGCTCCCGGCGGCGTAGCGCGCGCGGCGATTTTCACGGCCTGCTCGCCGTCGCGCTCCCCACGCCCGTGCGCCGCCGCCGCGCCGGCACCACCCGGGCGGCGGCGCGCGTCTCATTGCAGAACGGGTGGAGATTGGCCGGAGCACCGGGTGTGTTCGGCGCGTTCGTCGCGGGCGTCGAAGTGAGATTTCCTGCCCGGGCATGGGTGGGAGTTGCGTCCGTTTGGTGTCGCCGCAAGGAACGCTTGACACCTTGCGCAAAACCGGCCACGCCCGGGCCAGCCGCGGGGCAGCGCGACACAGGCAATTTCGACCCAAAGAGCTACAGGACTTTTGCAAGATGAGTTTCCCGATCAACCTGAGCGTGTACAAGCCGCTCACCTTCTCGCCGACAGCGCGTGAGCTTTCTCCTGCCGACGCCGCCCAGCTTCAGCAAAACGTGCAACTGGCGCGGGATGCGATTGTCTTCTTCACCGCCTACTCTCAAGCCCGCGGGCTCGGCGGGCACACGGGGGGCGCCTACGACATCACCCCCGAGGTCTTGGTCGCCGACGCGTTCATGCGCGGAAGCTCGGCGGTGCATCCCGAGTATTTCGATGAGGCGGGGCACCGGGTGGCGATCCAATATTTGATGAGCGTGCTGAATGGCCACATGCCCGCGGAGCGCTTGTTGCACTACCGCGAGGCGGGGGAGCATTTGCCGGGGCACCCCGAGGCGGGTTTCACGCCGGGCGTCACGTTCTCTTCCGGGCGCCTCGGCCACATGTGGCCGTACATCAACGGCGTCGCGGTGCGGCACCCCGAGCGCTCGGTGATTCTGTTTGGTTCCGATGGTTCGCAGCAGGAGGGGGACGACGCGGAGGCGGCGCGTTTTGCCGTGGCGCGAGGGCTCAACGTCAAGCTCATCGTGGATGACAACGACGTGACGATCGCGGGCCATCCCAGCCAGTACCTCACAGGGTATTCGGTGGCCTCCACGCTGCGGGGCCACGGCCTGGACATCTCCGAGGTGAAGGGGGAGAGCCTGCCGGACCTGGTCTCGGCGGTCGGGGGGCTGCTCTCCGGCTCGGGCCCGGCGGCCCTGATCTGCAAGCGCCCGATGGCTCCGGGCATCGCCGGCCTCGAGGGCAGCCCCAAGGGCCACGATGCGATCGCCGTCCCCGTGGCCATCGAGTACCTGAAGGCGCGCGGCCACGAGCGGGCCGTGGCCATGCTCGAGAGCGCTCCGAAGGTCGCGGGTCCGGCCTCGCGCCGCGGCAGCTCGAAGGAGCGCGTGGCCGTGCGGGGCACCTTCGGCGAGATCGTCTCCGAGATTCTGCTTTCCCAGCCGCCCGAGGAGCGGGTGAAGACGCTCGTGGTGGACAGCGACCTGGAAGGTTCCTGCGGGCTGAACCACATTCGAAAGGCGGTCCCCGAGGTCTACGTTTCGGGGGGCGTCATGGAGCGGGGGAACTTCTCCGCCGCCGCCGGCTTCGGCCGGGAGCCCGGGTATCAGGGGGTGTTCGCGACCTTCTCTGCGTTTCTCGAGATGGTGATTTCCGAAATATCGATGGCTCGCCTCAACGAATCGAACGTGCTCGCGCACTTCTCCCATATGGGCGTCGCCGAGATCGTGGACAACACGTGCCACTTCGGGATCAACAACTTCTATGCCGACAGCGGCATCGGCGACGATGACGACACCGCCCTGTACTGCCCGGCGGATCACCATCAGATGCGGGCCCTCGTGCGTCGGGTCTTCTCCGACCCGGGGTTGCGCTTCGTGTTCTCGGCTCGCTCGAAGCTTCCGGCCATTCTCACTCCCGAGGGGGAGCCCATGTTCGCAGGGGAATACGCGTTTCAGCCGGGGGTGGACGAGGTCGTTCGCGAGGGCAGCGCTGGGTGGGTCGTCAGCTATGGGGACGTGCTCTACGAAGCGCTCGGGGCCGTCGAGGAGCTGCGGGCAGGCGGGCTCGACGTGGGGCTGGTGAACAAGCCGACGCTCAACCGCGTGGACGAGGCCATGCTCGCTCGAATCGGCAAGTCGCCGTTCGTCTTCGTGGCCGAGAGCCAGAACGTCTCGACGGGGCTCTCGTCGCGCTTCGGGAGCTGGTTGCTCGAAAGGGGCTACTCGCCGCGCTTCGGGCGAGCGGGCACCAGCCAGAAGGGCCAGGGGGGCGCGGCGGAGCAGATTCCGCAACAGGGGCTCGACGCACCGAGCCTTGCCGCGAAGATCCGCAAGCTCGCGGGTTGAGCGGAGCGCCCCGGGTGGCCCCTCACGCCGAGTGAGGGGCGCTTGGCTCGCGCGCGGGGCCGCTCGCTCCCCGGTCCGGATCCGCCGCGGGGCCGCGGGGCCGGCGGAGGCTCACGGTGGCCGGCGGAGGCTCACAGCGAGCGCTGGGTCCACTCGCCGTCGATGCGGCGCCACATCTGCCCGGTGGGGTTTTCGTCTCGCAGCTCCGGGGGCAGCCGCTCGGGGCGCACGGCGTCGTAGCAATGCAGCGCCGTGAACCGCGAGATGCTGGCGGGTATCCCGACGCTGGTGAAGCCCGGGTGCCCCGTGGCTGGGTACGGACCCCCGTGATTCATCGCGGGGGAAACGGCGACGCCCGTCGGCATCTTGTCGTTGAGCAGCCTGCCGACGTGAGGGCGCAGGTTCCTTTCGACCAGCGCATAGGCCTTGTCGTCTTCGCCCCCCGCGGCGCTGTAAATGCAGCCGGTGAGGCTGCCGTGCAGTGCGCTGGCGACTCGTGCCATCTGTGCGACGTCGCGTACCAGAACCTGCAGGTGGACGGTGGCGAATGCCTCCGTTTGCAGGGCGCCCGGATGCTCGAGGAACGTATCGCCGCTGCAGCGGAGCAGGGTGTTCTGGTAACGGAATCCCGGCTCGCTCGAGGGCTTCCCGCCGAGGGCTAGCTGGGCTCCCGCCGAGAGCAGGGACTGCACGGCGCCGTCCACGCTGGCGACGCTCTGCGGTCCGAAGAGCGCTCCCACCGCCGCCCCCCGCAGGGCGCTTTCGAGCGCGGCGGAGAAGGCGTCCGCAGCGGGACCGCTCACCATCACGCTGACGCCGGGCTTGGTGCAGAACTGGCCCGCGCCGAGCGCGCAGGAGCCGGCGAGCTCGGCGGCCAGCTCCGCGCCGCGTTCGGCGAGCACTGCTGGCAGCAGAAAGACCGGGTTGGCCGCGGAGAGCTCCAAGTAGATCGGCTTGCCCGCTGCATCGGCAGCGGCCTTGAGAGCCAAGCCGGACTGCCTGCTTCCGGTGAACCCGCTGGCACCCGTGCGGGGGTCCGAGACGAGCTTCAGGCCCTGCTCGGGGGCCACCGCGTACAGGAGCTGCAAGGTGGCTGCGGGCAGCCCGCTGTCGGTGAGCGCCTCGATGGCTGCTTCGGCGAGCAAGCGGGTCGTTTCGGGGTGGCCCGGGTGGGCCTTGGCGATCACCGGGTTGCCCGCGGCGATCGCCGCCGCGAAGTCGCCCCCGGAAACGGCGTTGAACGCCAGCGGGAAGTTGTTCGGCCCGAACACCACCACGGGCCCGCCCAGCGGGCCGCGCATCGACCGGATGTTGGTTTTCGAGTCGATCACCACGTCGCAAAACGACCGCTCGCGGGCCGCCTGGGCCGCCTGCCGCAGCTGGTTCGTCGTGCGGGGCAGCTCCACGCCGAGCAGCCGCGGCTCGAGCGGCAGGCCCGTTTCCGCCTGGGCGGCCGCGGCGATCGCTTGCGCGCCCGCTTCGATGCCGTCGGCATAGCGCTGTAGAAAGGCGGAGAGGCGTTCCGGATCCACTCCGGAAAGCTCCCGGGCGGCGGCGGCACCCGCCTCGAGGCAGGCTTCTACCGTCGCAGCGCCGGAGATGGGGAATCGAGGCTCCAGCGAGGAGCCCGTCTTGGGGTCGAACGCCGACAGCTCGCCTTCGGCGTGGGCCTCGGCTTGCCAGTTGCCGGCAACGAGTACTGAGCGAAGAGTCATGGCCCCGCTCTACCACGCCGCCGAGCCGTTGACAGCAGGTGCGGCGGGGCGCTTGCCGGCGGATGGACCGGAGGCTTTCTGCGGCGCGGGGCCGCGCTCGCGCGGGCGGCTGGCTTGCGAGCTCACGTGCGAATCGCGCGGAACATTCCACGCGAGCCCGGGTCGGCTCGGGCGGAAGCCCCGGGCTGGCCCTCTGCCCGCGTCTTCGGCTACAGCACGGGGTTGACCAGCGTCTGATCCGCCACGCAGATCTCCACTTCGTCCTTCGACCTCAGGTCGAAGTCGTCTTCGGGCACGATTCCCGTGCCCGTCATCAAGAGGGCACCTTGCGGGAAACTGAGCTCCTTGCCGAGGTAGCTGGCCAGCTCGGGGAGCGAGCGGCGCATGCGCGAGCAGCTCGTGCTGTCCTCGAAGACGACCTGGCCCTCCCGGAAGATGCGCATTCGGATGGGCGCGCTGGCGAGCGCGCGCGCCGTCGTCAGTTCGATGCCGGGGCCAATGGCACACGAGCCGTCGTACACCTTGGCCTGCGGCAGGTAGAGCGGGTTTTCCCCCTCGATGGATCGCGAGGAGACGTCGTTGCCGACGCAGTACCCCACGACTTCCATCTCGTGGTTGAGCACGATCGTCAGCTCTGGCTCGGGCACGTTCCAGGAGCTGTCCGCGCGCACGCGGATCGGCATTCCCGGGCCGACCGCGCGCTTCCCCACCGACTTGAAGAAGAGCTCGGGGCGCTCGGCCTCGTAGACCTTGTCGTAGACGTCCTTGACCTGGGACTCGGCCGCTCGCGCCTGGCGCGAGCGTTGATACGTGACGCCGCTGGCCCAAACCTCCTGGTCGTCCTCGACGGGCGCGAGTAGCGGGCCTGAGGCCGGTTCGGTGGTCTGAACGCTGTCGAGAAACGGGACGACGAACAGCGGGGAGAGTTCCAGCAACTGGCCGAGTCGAAAACCGGCGCTGAGGAACTTCCCGTCCCGAGCCCAGCGCGGACCGCTCCCCGTTGCGTGCCGAGTCAATAACATGACGGGGTTTGTAGCTCGGTTGGCCGCGCGACGACCAAGCTTTTCGAATGGCGCTCGCCACAGCTCGCCGGCGGCGAGTCGCCGCCCGGGGCTGGGGCCCGCGCGCCCGGCCCCGGCGGGGCCGGATCCCGGGTGAAGACGCGTCCACCCCCGCAAGATTCGTCGCTCATCGGATTCTGGCTGCGCCCCGGCCGCGTTCCCGCCCAGCCGTTCGCCGCCGAGGCCACGTCCCCGCTCGTCGGACCGCGAGCGGGGCGGATTGGGGGAAGGCAACGGGCGCTGCGGGGAAGGGCTCCATTTTCCTCGGATTCCGAAGGCCGCTCGACGGCGAACGGGGAGGGCGGACGACCCGGGGGCCCGCGGGTGACTACAGCCCAAGCAGGGCAATTTGATTCAACTTTGTCGTTGCTTCCCGCGCCGGGCCGTCTAAAAGACAGCCCGCATACCTTGGTCTACACTGGCGACTCTCGAACGGCCTCCGCGCCGCGATAGGAGAATCAATGCGAAAGATGACTTACTTGATTGCGATGGTGGCGGCTGCCTCCGTCGCTACCGTGGGCTGCTCGGACGACGACGGCGACGGTGTCGAGCCGACGACCGGCGAATCGCCGAACCTGCCCGGCGGCGGCGGCGGCATGGGCGGTGGCGCAGGCGCAGAGGCCGTCGGGGGTGAGGGAGGCGCTTCGGGCGGCCAGGGCGGCGAGGCCGGCGGCAGCATGGGCGGCGTCGGCGGCATGGGCGGCGGATCGCTCGACGAAGGCGTTGGCGGGCTGGTGGACGCCGGCGCGCCGGACGCCGGGTTCGACGCCGGGCTCGAGGAGCCGGACGTGGAGGAGCCGGAGCCGGAGCCGGAGCCCGAGCCCGAGCCCGAGCCGCCGGCGGAGGCCTCGGCGACGTTCGAAGACGTGCTGGCCGTGGTCCAGCCCGAGTGCGGCGGTTGCCACAACGACGGCTCGGCGCTCAACGACTACGGCGATCCCGATCCGGACACTGCCTATGCGGCGCTCGTGGCCGGGCTCGAGGCGGTGCTCGACCGCGTTCAAGGCATCGGCGGCAATATCATGCCATTCGGCTGTGGCGGCGACGGGCTGGATGAGGCCAACTGCCTCAGCACCGAGCAGTTCGAGGTTCTCAGCGCCTGGAGTGAGGCCGGCACGCCGCGCTGAGCTCCCTTTCCCGGCGGGGAGAGCCATCGACGCCCGCCGGCGGCGGCGCCGGCAAAGCGTGAAAGCCGAGCGAACGCCGCGCGTTTCGGTGTCGCGCGCGGCGGTCGGCGTGGCCCGGGCGGCTGCGGGCTCGGCGGCCAAGCGGCGTCCGGGCGGAGAGTCCGGCGCCTCGTGCGGGCCCGGCCATCGACCAGCGAGCAGGGTCTGGATGGCTCGGCGGCTCGGCGCGCTCGAGGCGTGGCGCGCCGTCCGTGGGCAGCTCGGTCGTCGTCGTCGGCTCCTTTGCCGAGGCGCCGCCGCGTCTCGCGCAAACCCGGGCCCGTGGGGTGGTACCGCGCGGCCGAGCTGGATCCGTATGGCCGTGCAGGGTATTCGCAGTCGGTGATATCTGATTGGCCGGTCTACTCATGCGCCGGCGCGTGATTCGAGGCAGTTCGCAAAATCGCAACATTGCTGCGGGCACCCTGAACATCGATTGCTACTTTTGCCCGACTCGTCGAAGGGCGCTCTCGCGCCAATTCGGCTCTGCTTGGCAATTTCCTACGAGGAGAAGAATGAGGATGAGACTTTCGCGCATTTGGTTCGCCGCCGCGGCTCTGGCAGCTGCGTGCTCCGACGACGGAGGCGACGATCCGATGGATATGGGCATGGGCGGGAGCAACATGGGCATGGCGGGCTCTGGTATGGCGGGCTCTGGCATGGCCGGCTCTGGCATGGCCGGCTCGGAGATGGGCGCGGGGGGAACCGACATCGGGGCCGGCGGCTCCTCGATGGGGTCGGACATCAGCTTCGAGCTGGATCTGAGCCCGCTCTTCTCCTCGGGGGATGGTTGCCTCGGCTGTCACGATTGGGGCGACCCCGATCAGGAGATCGCCTATCCGGAGGCCGTGGCCTTCGCGATGCTCATTCTCGAGCGCGTGCAGGGCGTTGGCGGTAGCATCATGCCGCTCGCCTGCGGCAGCGCGGTCGGTGACGGCAATTGCCTGAGCCAGGAAGAAGTCGACCTGATTTCCGACTGGATCGACGCAGGCACCCCTCCCTGAATCGAAGGCCCCGCGAATGGGCGGCCCGCCGATGGGTCGGCACGCGGCGAGGGCGCCGACCCCGGGCCAGCGTGGCCCGCGCCCGGCGGGCCCGCCCGTTCGCGCCATATTCACGGGTTGCCCGATCGCTAGCCGGCTTCCTGAGGGCTGCCCGGGACCTTGATTTCGTCGTCCACCGAGAGCCCGCGGACCACTTCCACGTAGATTCCATCGCTCAACCCCAGCTCCACCTCGCGTCGTTCGAACGCGCCCGGGGCCGATTGCACCTCCACGAAAGACCGACCCCGGTCGAACGTGAGGAGCCGCTCGTCGATGGCGAGCACGTCCGTTCGCTCGTCCAGGATGATGTCGGCGTTGGCGCTGTAGTTTGCTCGAACGAACCCCCCCGGGGGAAGCTCGAGGGCCGCGCGCACCTCGAACTCGATCGTCCCGTCACGGTCCGTGCCCTTGGGTGCGATGTGCTCCAGCTTGCCGGGAAAATGTTCGCCGCGCAGGGCGCCGATCGTGATGGTCACGGCCATGCCCTGGCGCAGCTTGCCAATCTCCGTCTCGTCGACGAAGCCCTGAAAGACCATGTCCGTCATGTCCGCGATCGAGGCGATGGTCGTGCCCTCGCTGAAGTTGTTCGTCTCGATCACGCTCACGCCCTCTTCCACCGGGACCTCGATGACCATTCCCGCTACGGTCGAAACCACCACGTTGGAGACCTTGCCCGAGCCTCGGATTGCGCCTTTCTTGATCAGCTCGAGATTGTTCGTCGCGCTGACGACCTCTTGGCGGGCGAGCTTCATGTCGAGCTCGGCCTGGTTCAGCTGCCCTGCCGTCAGGATGTTCTGCCGAAACAGGCGTTCGAGGCGCGCGTACTCCTTCTCTCGGTTCTGAACGCTGATCTTCGCGGCGCTGAGGCGAGATTCCGCGCTGTTGAGCGCTACGACGTTGGGCACGATTCGGATCTCCGCGATGCGTGCACCGGCCTCCACCAAGTCGCCTGGCTCGACGTGCAACGTGTCGAGAATTCCCGAGACGCGCGGCTTGATCGGGATTTCACGCCGGGGAACGATTGCCCCCGCGGCGACCGTCTTTCGCACGATGCTACGCCGGCGGGGGTGCTTCGTCTCGTAGACGACGGCTGGCTTCCGGGACTGATCGTAGAGAAACTCGAGCGTCCAGCCGAAGGCGCCGAGAATCGCCACGGCGAATAGGGCTGGAACCAGCCGGCGGATCATTGCGACCTCAGGGCGACGATGGGGTGGATTTTGGCTGCGTGGCGTGCCGGTGCGAGCCCGGCAATCGCGCCGCACAGCGCCAAGAGGGCGGTCGCTAGGAGCGCGACGCCGATGTCGATGCTCGGCTCTCCGAGCGGACCTTTGCCCCCGCGGCTCTCGAGCACCTGGTGGGCCAGGTGCAGTGAGCCGACGCCGCAAACGAGGCCCAGGTAGCCGGCCAGGGTGGTGAGGACGGTCGCTTCCTGCAGTACCAAGCGCAAAATCGAGCCGGGCGTGGCACCAAGCGCCTTGCGCAACCCGAACTCTCGGGTGCGCTCCTTCACGCTGATGAGCATGATGTTGCTGACACCCAGGGCGCCAGCCAGCAGTGTTGCCAGGCACACGGCCCAAACGAACGCGCGAGTTCCGCGGAATAGGGTCCTGATTCGCGCCACCTTCTCCGAGTGATTGTACGAGCCGATCGCGGGAGTATCGTCTGGGTGCACTCCGTGGCGGCGCGCCAGAGCGCGCCTGAGCGCCGCCTCGCTCTCGCCGGGGTCGGCGTCGGGCCGGAGCAAGACGCCAAACGCACCGACCCGATCATCGTGGTTGAACGCGCTCTGAAAGGAAGAGAAAGGAACGTAGACGGTGTTGTTGTTCCGCTCCGCGCCGTTTGGGGTCTGTTGGTCGTGAAATACTCCGACAACCTGGAACTGAACTCCGCGCACCTTCAGGTACTGGCCGAGGGGGTCCTCGCCATCGGCGAACAAGATCTTTCGCACCTGCTCGCCGAGGACGGCGACCTTGCGGCGCTGGCGCAAGTCGCGCTCGTTGATGAACCTTCCCGAGTACGGCCGAAACCCAGCGAGCCGCGCAAAGGCCGGGTACTCCCCCTTGACCCCGAAGTTGCCGGTCTTGGGCCCCCGCGCGACGTTGACCCCGTCTCGCCAGCCGCCCAGCTGCACGGTCGGAGCCACGGCCTCCACCGCGTCGGTTGCGCGCTGTAGCGCCTCCTTGTCGCGCACGCTGAAGCGCAGCCGGCGACCCGGGGGGTGACCCGCGTACGGCAGCGTGGTGTGCCTGCCCCACAGGTAGACGTTGTTGCCGACCGAGCCGAGCAGGTTCTTCGTGACGCCGTCTCGAAGCCCGGAACCGAAACCCAGCATGACGACCAGCATGAACGTTCCCCAGAAGATGCCCCACGCCGTCATCAGAGTGCGCAACGGGTTCTTCTGGAGCGTGGAGAAGACCTCCTGCCACGTGTCCCAGTCCAGCACCTCACGCTCCCTGCATTGCCACGACCGGTTTCACACGAGCGGCGCGCAGCGCTGGGATCAGCCCTGCCAAGGCTCCGGCGCCCACGAGCAACAGCATCGCGATCACCCCCACGCGCACGTCGACCGTGGGGTTCCGCACGTAGTCGTTTGCGGGCAGGTGGGTGCGGACCAGCTCGATGACCCCAACGGCTGCCGCCAACCCCACGTAGCCCGCGAGCGAGGTCACCAGCAAAGCCTCCCGGAGGATCAGCGCGAGGATCGACCTGGGCGTTGCACCGAGCGCCTTGCGCACACCGATCTCCATGGTGCGCTCCGTCACCGAAATGATCATGATGTTGCTCACGCCGACCACGCCCGCGAACAAGGTGCCAATGCCGACGAGCCAGACGAACGAGCGAATCCATTCGAAGATTTGCCTGACCTTTTGGAAACCGACCAAGCGATTGCTGATCTGCACGGCGCGCCGGTCGGCAGGGTCGAAGTCGTGCAACTTGGCTAGCAGTTGCCTCGTTTGGCGGGTCATCTCTTGCGTCTCCTCCACGGTGGCGGCTGCCGTCGTGTACATGATCTGGTGCACGACATCTCTCCCTCCGTACACGAGTTGAGCCGTCGAGAGGGGAACGTAGACGCGGCGGCGCTCGCCCGGGCTGCCTTCGTCCTCGAAAGCCCCCACGACTTGGTACGTCACTCCGCGGATCTGGACGCGTGAGCCCACCGGATCTTCCCCGGCCCGGTACAGCGCCTCGACGACCGCTTCGCCGATGACCGCGACCTTTCGCTTTCGCTCCACGTCGCGTTCGCTGATGTACCGCCCACGCGTCATGATCGTTTTCTCCAGGTGACGGTGCCCCGGGTGGACGCCGCGGATGGAGAACAGGGAGGACTCGCCCTGGTGAGTTACCGGGAGGTTGCCCCAGAGGTAGAAGCGGCCCGTGATGTGTTCCAGGCCGTCGATGCTTTTCTCCAGGGCCTCGACATCGCCGCTGCTGAAGAGAACGGGTCGACCCGGCGCGTGGCCCTCGAACGGCAGGGACGTCTTGCCGCGACGGATCCAGATGGCGTTCGTCGCATCGTCGCGAAAGTCGTGCTCTACGCCGCGGCGCAGACCGGTGCCCGCTGCGAGGAGCAGCACGAGCATGAAGATCCCCCAGGCGACGCTGAGCCCGGTGAGGAAGGTGCGGAGCTTGTTGCGGCCCAGCACGTCGAGCACCTCCCTCCACGCGTCGAGGCTCACGGCGCCCCCGGAGCGCCGTCGCCCGCGATCTGGCCGTCCTTGAGCTGGATCAAGCGGTTCGTGCGCTGTGCGATGTCCGCTTCGTGCGTGACGATGACCATCGTGATTCCCTCTTCGTTGACCGCGCGCAGCAGGTCCATCAACTGGTACGAAGTGGTGGTATCGAGCGCACCGGTGGGTTCGTCGGCCAGGATGAGCTTGGGCTGTGCGATGAGAGCGCGCGCGAGCGCTACACGTTGCTTTTGGCCACCGGATAGCTCGCTCGGCAGGTGCTGTGCTCGGTCCGCCAGGCCGACCCTTGCGAGGTATTCTTTTGCAATTTCGTTGCGCCGACGCCGCGGCACGGACTGATAGTACAGCGGGAGCGCCACGTTCTCCGTGGCCGTCTTGAAAGCCAGCAGATTGAACGATTGGAATACAAATCCAATCAGCTGGTTCCGAAACTTGGCCGCCTGGCTCTCCCCGAGATTTCTGACGAGCGTTCCGGCCAGGTGGTAGCTCCCGGAGTCATAGTCGTCGAGCAGGCCCAGGATGTTGAGCAGCGTCGATTTGCCGGAGCCGGAGGAGCCCATGATGGAGACCAGCTCCCCGTGCCGAATCGTCAGCGTGATATCCCGCAGGACGTGCAGGGGCGCTTCCCCACTGCCGTAGGACTTGTTCACGCCCCGAAGGCGGATCATGTCTGGGGGGTTGGTCGGCATCACTTCGGTGGCGTTTCCGCTGACACCCCTCTACCATAAGCTGCTGTGGGTCCGCCCCCCCCCGGGGCGTCCGTGCGCCTCGTGTCGGTCTGCCCGGCGGGGCCGTTTCCGGTCGCGGCGCGTTAATCGAGCGCGGCGACCGGGGTTGATTGTTGCGCCGAACCGCGCGGTGGCGACCTGACGGCTCGTCCTCCTTTGGATGACAAACCGCTCGGGCCGGTGCAGACTCGCGCGCCATGGAGTCCCAAGCTTCTTCCTCGTCGGTCGATTCGCAGCCGGCCTCGCTGGCCCTCGTCGATCGACGTCTGGTCTTTGGTGATTCGGTCCTCTTGGGGCCGGTGGACGAGCAGCTGCGGGCGGAGGAAGAGAGCGGTGTGCTCCTTTTGCATGCGGAGCTCGCGCGCGAAGCGTCGCGGACGGTGCTCGACCTCGGAGCCATGGCCGACCTGGTTGGCTTCACGGTGTGTTATCGCTTCACGCCTTTCTACATGAGACCCGCGGCAGGCACTCGCCTGAAGTCCGTTCCACCCGAAACACAGTTCCTCCTAGGGCAGCTCGGGGGAGGCGGGTGGCTGCTGCTCTCGCCGCTGCTGGGAGAGGCGTTTCGCTTCTCTCTACGCGGCCGTTCCGACGGTCATCTCGAGCTATTGGGAGAAACCGGCGACCCGTACCTCACGGCCAAGCGGAGCCTCGCGCTGCTCGTGGCGTTCGGCAAGGACCCATTCGAGCTGTGCCGCACCGCGGCTCCCATCGCACGCCGAGCGCTCGGGCACTCGCCCCCTCATACCGGCTCTCTGCCGGCATTCGTGGAGCATTTCGGTTGGTGTACGCTCGACGATCGGGATGCTTCGGCCAGCGCAGACAAGGTGCTTGCGGGGCTGTCGAGCTTCGCGGGTGGGAGCGTGTGTCCCCGTTTCGTGCTGCTCGAGGATGGATGGCAGAGCGTCCGGGAGATGCCCACCGGGGAGCGCCGCCTCGCTTCGCTCGCCGCCAACGATCGGTTCGATGGGGATCTTACCTCGATCGTTCGTGAAGCCAAGGATGGGTTCGGCGTGGAGACGTTCCTCGTGTCTCACGGAATTGGCGGCTCGTTTGGCGGAGCGGATTCGGAGGGGCTCGCCGCGTATCACCCGGTCGATCAGCTTCGGCGGTTCGGAGAAGGGGTGCTCGCCCACGAACCGGCGTGCAACGAGGCGTGGGGCGGGAGCGTCTACGGGCTCATCCCGGGAGACCACATCGCCCAGTTCTACGAAGACTTGCACTCTCGGTTGGCGGAGCAAGGGGTGGACGGCGTCAAGGTGGACAACCAGGCCGTCCTCGAGGGGGTCGCCACGCGCGCAGGCGGTCGCGTGGAGTTGGCGCAGCGGTATCGGCAGGCTCTCGAGAGGAGCGTCGAAGCCCATTTCTCGGGACGCATGATCAACAGCATGGCGAGCGGCCAGGAGACTTGGTACGGAGCCAGCTTCGGACTGAACCGCGTCGCGGGGGAGTTCTCCCCGACGCAG
This sequence comes from Polyangiaceae bacterium, assembly GCA_050299315.1. GTDB lineage: Bacteria > Myxococcota_A > Polyangia > Polyangiales > Polyangiaceae > SZUA-265. The sequence continues at coordinate 348,113 of JBNKVS010000041.1, read as the reverse complement.
CCGGAGTCGCACGGCCTGCACCTGTACAGCAACGCGCAGGCCGGGCTGTGGTTCGGGCAGTTCCTGCATCCGGACTGGGGATCGTTTCGCTCAGGCCACGAGTGGGGGGCGTACCATGCGGCCGCTCGGGCCATCTCGGGCGGGCCGGTCTACGTCGCGGATCGCCCGGGGGAGCACGACTTCGACCTGCTGCACAAGCTCGTCTGCAGCGACGGCACGGTGTTGCGCGCGGATGGTCCGGCACTGCCGACGCTCGACACTCTGTGCGCCAACCCCACCGACTCGGACGCCATCCTGAAGATCTGGAACAGGAACGGCAAGGCTGGTGTTCTGGGAGTCTTTCATGCGCTTCGCTATTCGCAACCCGTTTCCGGAGTCGTGCGGGCGGGCGACGTGCCGGGGCTGGAGGGCGAGCGGTTCGCCTGCTACGCGCACTGTGCGGACGCCGTGGAGATCCTCGAGCCCGCGACGGCCCGAAAGATCTCACTCGCCGATCGCGGCTACGAGATTTTTACCTTCGTGCCGATCGACCGTGGCTTGGCCGTGCTCGGCTTGGCCGACAAGTTCAACAGCTCCGCCGCGGTGCAGCGCTTGACCTGGGAAGATGATAGCCGCTGCACGTTTTCCCTGCGCGATGGCGGGCAGCTTCTGCTGTGGTGTCAAATGCCGCCACGGCACGTTCAGGCCAGTGGAGAGCCGCTCGCGTACAAGCAGGTCATCAAGGCCGATGGCGTCGAGCTCCGTGTGAGTATCACGGCGGATCAGGTCGGGGAGATATCGATCGAGTGGTAGCGGTCGCGGCCTCGGGTGCGCGTGGCTTGGTGCATTCATCGCGGGGTTGGCGAGCGAGAAGCCGCCCCGGTCGTAGACTTCGGAGGGCTGTCACGTGAAGGCGCTGTTGTTCGAGCAGTTTGGAGGTGATCTCCGGGTCGAGTCCGTCGCCGATCCGACGGTCAGCCCCCGAGGGGTCGTCGTGGCCGTCAAACGGACGGGAGTGTGCCGCAGCGATTGGCACGGCTGGCAGGGTCACGACGCGGACATTTCCTTGCCTCACGTACCGGGCCACGAGCTGGCGGGCGAGGTGGTCGAAATCGGGCGTGAGGTCACCACGCTCCGTGTGGGAGACCGAGTGACCGTGCCGTTCGTGAGCGGTTGCGGAAGTTGCACCCCTTGCCAGGAAGGGGAGCCCCAGGTGTGCGACGCACAGTTTCAGCCCGGCTTTACCCACTGGGGTTCCTTTGCCGAATACGTAGCGCTCGAGTACGCGGACGACAACGTCGTGGTCTTGCCCCCCCAGCTCGGGTACGCGGAGGCGGCCGCTCTCGGGTGCCGTTTCACCACGGCCTATCGTGCGGTCGTCCAGCTCGGGGAGTTGCGCGCCGATCAAAGTGTGGCCGTGTTCGGGATGGGAGGCGTCGGGCTCAGCGTGTTGATGATCGCCCGCTGCCTCGGGGCCCAGGTCGTGGCGGTCGACGTGGACCCGGCCAAGCTCGAGCTCGCCGCCACGTTGGGGGCGCAGCACTGCATCGACGCCACGTCGGGCTCCGTTGCTCGCGAGATATCCGAGTTGACGCGAGGGGGCGTGCACCTCTCGGTCGATGCCCTCGGAAGCGAGCGTACGGTGGCCGAATCGATTGCGTGTCTGCGAAAGCGAGGCAAGCACCTTCAAGTGGGGCTGCTGATCGGCGAGAGGGTGCTTCCTCGCGTGGATCTCGGCCGCGTGATCAGCCACGAGCTCACCTTGTTCGGTAGCCATGGAATCTCCTCGCGAGCCTACCAGGACGTGTTCGCGCTCATCGAGCGCCACGGCCTGAGGTTGGAGGAGCTGGTTGGTGCCACGGTTGGGTTGTCAGGTGCGGCGGCCGCCTTGCGTGAGCTGGGAGGCTTCGGTGGGCGTGGCATCACGCTGGTCGACCCGGCGCTCGGGGATTTGGAAGGCGCTGCGGAGGAGGGCTTGCGATGAGTGCGAGGACCCGGCCCTGGGGCGCTCTGTTCGACTGGGACGGCGTCATTCTCGATTCACGCGCAGCTCACGAGGCGGCGTGGAATGCGGTTGCGGCCGAGTTTGGCTTCCCACACTCTCGTCGGGATTTCGAGAAGCACTTCGGCTGCCGCAACGAGCACGCGATTCGAGAGATCTTGAGTTGGACGCAGGATGCGGCCGTCGCCGCGCGCATCTCCAGCCGCAAGGAGACGCTGTTTCGAGAGCAGATCGCCGCGTGTGGCGAGCCGTTCTTCGTCAGCTCACTCGACTTCGTCGTCGACTTGTCTCAGCAGGGGGTCCCCTGTGCCGTCGTGTCGTCCACGAGCAGGCAGAATCTCGAGGAGATTGGGCATCGGCACTCGATCGCCCGCTACTTTCGCGCCTTCGTCAGCGCCGAGGACGTGTCTCGAGGCAAGCCGGACCCGGAAGGGTACCTGCTCGGGGCGTACCACCTGGGCCTCTCCAGCGATCGGTGCGTCGTGTTCGAGGATGCTCCTCTGGGCGTGGAAGCAGGGCGGCGCGCGGGGATGTACGTGGTGGGTCTCGCCACGACCCATCCGGCCGAGGCTCTGCGAGGTGCCGATCGAGTCGTCCGAGCCCTGGACCAAGACCTGGCGCAGGTGCTGCGGGCTCGATTCACGGCGGCCCCGTGAAGGCAGCCGCCAACAGTCCCGAGGAAGCGCCCGCGGTTGCGCTCGGCCCCGAGCAGCCTGTGACGCACGCGGAATCGCAACCGCCAGGGCCGAACGACCCACTCCCGGTTCGCGCCCCCGGAGCGAGCCCCTTCGGAACGAAGGTCCGCGGTGCTTCAGCGCGGCCTGGGGTGGCCCCGACGCCGCTCGAAGGCCTCCTCGTAGAGCTCTACGTACTGCATGGCCGCTCGCTCCCAACTCCAATCCAAGCCCATCGCTTGGCGCCGCATGGCCTCGATGTGTGCCGGTCGGTTGCGATACGTGTCCAGCACCCACTCGAAAGTGCCCGCAAGGGCATCCGGTGTCAGGTCCTCGAAGACGAAGCCCGTTCCCCGGCCGGTTTCCTGATCGTAGTTGGTGACGGTGTCGGCCAGGCCTCCAGTGCGGCGCACGATCGGGAGCGTGCCGTATCGCTGGCTGTACATTTGGTTCAGCCCACAGGGCTCGAACCGGGAGGGCATGATGAAAAAATCGCTGGCGGCCTCGATGCGGTGCGCCAGGCCGCTGTCGAAGCCGATGTACGATCGAAATCGATCTGGTGCGCGGTGGCTGAGCGTACCGAAGAAGTGCTCGGCGTCGGCGTCTCCCGTGCCGAGCAGAACGACCTGGGCATTGCCGTTCAGCAGGGGGTGTAGGCCATGGGCCAAGACATCGAAGCCTTTCTGGCCCGTCAAGCGCCCCACGATGCCGAACATCGGAACGTCTGGATCGATCGGTAGCTGCAGCTCGCGCTGCAAGGCGAGCTTGTTCTCGACCTTCCCTTTCCAGTCTCCCAAGGCGAACGCCCGAGCGATGTGGCGATCCGTCATCGGATTCCACTCATCGGTGTCGATGCCGTTCAGGATGCCGCGAAGCCGCTCCGAGCGACTCGCGAGCACGCCGTCGAGCCCGCAGCCCAAGGCGCCCGTCTGTATTTCCTGGCAGTAGGTGGGGCTCACGGTGGTGACCATCGTGCTGTGGACCACGGCTCCTTTGAGCAGATTCAGATCTCCGAAGTGCTCCAGCTCCTCGGAATTCAGATGCTCGTGGCCAAGCCCCGTGATGAACATCGCACCCGGTCCGAAAACGCCCTGGTACGCAAGATTGTGAATGGTGAACACGGAGGCGCAGGCGTGAAGTGGAGAGCCCCACTCCACCGTGTTGAGGTACACGGGGACGAGGGCGCTCTGCCAATCGTGGGCGTGAATCACGTCGGGCTGAAATCCGAGCGCCTTGCTGAGCTCGAGGCTTGCCTTTGCGAAGAACGTGAACCGTTCCAGGTTGTCGGAGTACGCGTCGCCTGGGGGACCATAGAGGAATGGTCGGTCGAAGAAGCGGTTGTGCTCGATGAAATACACGGGAACGTTCGAACCCGGGAGCTTGCCCAGCCGCACGCCCGCGTGAGCCGTGCCGGTATACATCGAAACGCAGAGCCGCCCCTCCAGCGCCTCGAGATCGAGCCACGGTAGCCCCGAGTACAGGGGCATTACGACGCGCACGTCGACGCCGAGGCGCTTGAGGGCCTTCGGCAGTGAACCAGCCACGTCCGCTAGGCCGCCCGTCTTGCGGAATGGGGCGACCTCGGACGCAACGAAAAGGACTCTGAGAGGGGCGCTCACTCTAGGGGGGTGACTTCCATCGATGTCAGGGCCGCCGTGACAGCGTCACGTGGCGTAGACCCGGTAGTCCAGATCCGGGAACAGGTTGTTTTTGGCTTCCAGGCTCGCGACGTACTCTGGATCGACCCGATCTCGCGTCACGTCCTGGAACAGGCGAGTGAATTGCACTACGTGCTCGTTGAAACGACGGGTTGCGTACGGCACGGTCGTACCCGTCGACAAGATGAACGGCCAGTCGCTCGACTGAAGCAGCATGAGCTCCCGCGCCGCCTGATTCAATGCGCGGTGTTGAAGGTCCCCGTTGGGGGATGGAAAGCGGTGCGCCATGTCGACCATTCTTCGCCCGGCGGCGTGAAGGTGCCGCCAAACCCAGGCGTTCGACTCGTTGAGCCACTGCTCGTTGTAGCCGTTCTTGCCCCAGGAGGAGGCACACGGCGTGGCGACCTGGTTGGTCGGGTGCCACTGCAAGTAGTCCCCCGGAGAGATCGGCTCGAGAACGGACTGATCGAAGTGCAGCTGGCGAAACAAGTCGTCCAGAAACAAGGGGCCCTCGAACCACCAGTGACCGAACAGCTCCGCATCGTATGGGCTGACGATGATGGGAGGGCGATCCATGCTGGCCCCGAGGCGTTCCGCTTGTGCCTGCATGTTCGAGCGGAAGTGCGAGGCGTGCAGCCCAGCCCGAGACCTTGCCGCGTCCGGATCGTAGACCCACTTGTCGTGCATCTGTGAGTGGGTGATCGCGTGGTACTTGAAGCCCGTGTACAGACGGTGCCCTTCGGGGTGGACGTGAGGCCCGATGTACTCCATCGGCATGTCGAAACCGATGTCTCGATAGAAGTCTCGGTACTGCGGATCGCCGGGGTATCCGTGATCCGCGCTCCAGACCTGCTCGGATGATTCGGTGTCCCGCGCAAACGCCGCCACGCCCGTAGGGCAGTACAAGGGTGCGTGCACGCTGTGGGCCGGCCGGACATCGGCGAACTCGACCGCGTGCGTGTCCACGAAGAAGAAACGGATGCCCGCTTCCCGGAGCAGGCCGTCCACCCCCGGGATGTAGCCGCACTCTCCGAGCCACATCCCCTTGCTGCGGCGCCCGAAGTGCGCCTCGTAGACGTCGGCCGCCGTGTGCACCTGGGCGCGCATCGCGGCCCAGTTGCCATCCATCAGCGGAAAGAAGGCGTGGGTTGCCGTTGCCGTGATCACCTCGAGGTGGCCGGCGTCTTGTAGCTTCCGGAACGCCTGCACGAGGTCGCCCTCGTGGCTGCGCCACGTGTCTCTCATCTGGAGGAAGCGATCGCGATACATCGCCGCGAGGCGGTGGTAGTGCGGCTCGTGCTTGGTGCGCTCCATCTCCTTTTCCGCGAGCGCGATCAGATCGTTGTCCAGGTGCTCCGAGAACCGCTCCTTGAGCAAGTCGTCGGTGAGCATGGAGATGAGCGGCGGCGAAACGGAGACGGTGCAGCGGTAGGGCACCTTGTCCTGCGCGAGCCCCTCGAATACTCGGATGAGCGGCAGGTAAGTGCCCGCGATGGCCTCGAACAGCCACCGCTCCTCCATCACGGTCGGATCTTCTGGATGCCGAACGAATGGCAAATGAGCGTGAAGTACCAGACTGAAATATCCGCGAGCCATCGCCATCTACTCCTCTGATTCCAGGGACGGGAAGGGTAGTGGGGCGCCCACCACCCCAGGGGGCTTGATGCGCCCCTCGCTGGCTCCCAGGCGACTCTCGCTGGCTCCCAGGCGGTGCTCGCTCGCGCCCGCAGCGCCGCCCAGCCGAAGCTCGCTGGCGCCGATGCGGGCCTCGCTGCCACCGAGCCGGCGCTCGCTCGCCCCCATCCGCATCTCGCTCCCGCCGAGCCTGCGCTCACTGGCGCCGAGCGCCAACCAGCGCGCTTGGCCGGCGAGCCGCCGTTCGCTCGCCCCGACTTGCACCCGCTCGCTCGAGCCGCGCATCCCCCACTGGCTGGCGCCCAGGAAACGCAGCTCGCTGCCGCCTCCGAGGCGCCGGTCGCTGGCTCCCAGGTAGTGCACCTCGGAGGCTCCGCCGAGGCGCAGCTCGCTGGCCCCGACCAGCCTCTTTTCACTGGCCCCGAGCAGCACGCGCTCGCTGCTGCCGGGGAAGGTGGCGCGCCCCGCCCCGGCCAGCTCGAAGGTCGTGCGCTGATGTTCCTGGCGGGCGGGCCAGGAGCGGTGGATGCTCCACGTCGACAGCACGCGCCGACTCGCGGTCGCGTTGATCCCTCGGATCACGACTTGCCACGGACCGTGCAGCACGCGCACCTCAGGACCCGACTGCCGGACCACGCGGGGCCCCTCGTAGTGCTCGACCGTGGGGGCCACGATTTCTACCGGGTACTCGAACGGGCCCGCCGCCCACGAGCTGCCTTCCCCACGGACGCTCCAGGTGACGTGTGGCCCGATCGTCTCGGACCAGCTGTGCCAGTGCTCCGTCCACAGCGATTCCGTGATCTCCTGGATTTGCCAGGACCACTCCTGACGCGAAAGCTGCTCGTACTCGTACCTCTCGTGGGTCGTGCGCTCCGCGACCTCCCAGTGCCCCCCCTCGCTCCAGTACTTCTCGAGCACGTGGTGCGCTGGCGGCGGTGGGCGGCTCGGCAACATCTCCCCGGGGGTGCGCTCGGCCGCATCCCGGGGCGCTTCGGGCCAACGCGGCTCGGGTGGCGGCGCGGGGGCGTGGGGCTCCGGCCCTTGCTCGATTTCGCCCGTGTGGCTCTCAACCGTCATCCACTCGCAGTAGTGCCCCGAGGCGGGCTCGGCGCGCGGAAAGTCGACCTTTCGGGACCGGTAAATACTGCGAAACTCACCGCTCCATCGACGCAGCCCGAGCTCGACGTGCGCGCTCGAAGTCGGCCTGCCGATGTGGCAGAACCACTGTCGGTCCGAGCGCTGCACCGGGATGTCGAACGAGCTGTGGGCATTCGTGCCGTCGAAGATCCGATTGGACGTGTCGTACACTCGCACCACCAAATCGCCGTCGCCACCGGACTTCTGGGCCTGTGCAATCGCCTCGTCCGTCACCTCCCAGTAGATGAACAGCTGGAAAGGGTCGACCGCCATGGCGCACACGCGCGTCTCATCGTAGCCCCAGGGGATGTTGGCGGGTTGGGGAGACGAGGATGGGGTGGCCTGCCTCGCCCCGGCGCCGGCGGCCACGACGGAATGGGGGGGGCTGAGGGGAGCGGGAGTTGCGGTTGCCATCATCAAGTTCCGAGTGGTGGAGGATCGGTGTCGGGGCAAGTGTTCCGGGGTAGGTCGCTCGATTCGAGGCGTACACTTGCACAATGATCGGGCCCTTCGCACTCGAATTCTCCGCATCCTGGCAGGCGGAATCTCATCGCCGGTCGTCCGCCGCCAATAGGGTCGGAGGGCTTGTCACGCGCGGGTTTCGACAATGTCTCGACTTTCCGTGGCCCCGCGCCTTTCTCAACGATCCCAGGTGACTAGTCAGACATCGGGCAGCGCCGGCGCCTGTCTTCAGTATCCGCCGCGGTCGGTGCGGCACGGCGCGCCCAGGCGCGCTCAGCGCGCCGGGGTGGGCTCGTCGTCGTCGGGCTCGTCGTCGTCGGGCTCGCTGTCGTCGTCGGGCTCGCTGTCGTCGGGGCCGTCGTCGTCGGGAGCGCGGCTGGTCTCCTCGTGGGCCGAGCCGTCTTCGGGGCTCTGGGACTCGTCGCTCGAGCTCGCCCCAGCGCCCGTGTCGTCGCCCGACTGAAGCGTGTCGGGCCCGGCCGTCGCCAGCTCCGCGTCGATGTCACTCGGCGCGTCCTCGCCGGTCTGATCGAGAAATTTCCGCCTCGACTCCTCGCTGAGCTCGCTGTACTCGCGTAGGGTGGGCAGGTCCTTGAGCGACTGGAGGTTCAGCAGCTCCAAGAAATCGGTCGTCGTGCCGTATAGCATCGGCCGCCCTGGCTCGTCTTTTTTCCCAAGGATTTTCAGCAAGCTGCGGTCGAGCAACCCCTTTACGACCTGACCCGAATCGACGCCGCGAATGTCGTCGACCTCGGGCTTGGTGACGGGTTGGCGATACGCGACGATGGCTAGCGTCTCCAGCTGGGCCCGCGACAACCGAATCGGTCGAGCGCCGAGCAGCTGCTGCACGTGGCGGCCGTAGCGAGGGGCCGACCGCATCACGAACCCCTCTGCGACCTCGGCGATCGTCACGCCGCGCGGCGCGTAGTGCTCCGAAAGCCGGTGCACGAGCTCTTTGACGCGCACGCGGTCGACCCCCGCCAGGCGGGCCAGCTCCTTGAGCCCCAGCGGCTGTGCGCTCGAGAACAGCAGCGACTCGATCAGACCCTCGAGGAACGCCTCGGTGTCTTCGATCAGCGGCTCCTCTCCCTCCTGGGCATCCGCGTCGACGTTCGCCTCGGCCGGGTCCGCCTCTGGCCTCTCGACCGCGGAGTCCGCCGGCTCATCGGTCTCGTGCGACGTAGTCTCTTCGCGTGAGGTGGGGGGCTTGTCTGGCCGCGGCGCGACGTCGCTCACCACCGGGTGGCGCGGCTGCCGGTCGGAGTCGGATGGGTCTTCTCCCACGACCACTTCGGCCATCTCCCACTGGCCCGACTCGTTGCTGCGCAGGGCATCGTAGTCTTCTCCGGAGTCGCCGGCTCGTTCGGATTCGGTCTCTGCGTCGATCGGAGAGCTCGGCTCGGGGCCCCGCGAGCCGTGGCTCTCGTGTGAGCTCGCCGGCTCCGGGAACGATTCGGAGGCTCTTTCCCCGTCCAACTTCTCCCGGCTCGACGAGGACGGCACCCCTTCGAGCTCCGAGCCGCCCAGGTCCTGCCTCGGTGTTCCCGGCTCGTCGTCGACCTCGGCGTTCTCGCTCGCGGGCTCGAAGCCCGGCTCGCTGTCGAGCCCGCCGTCGTCGTCGTCGCCATCGAGCTCGCGGTCTTCCGTGAGCTCCTCGTCGCCGTCGCCGTCGGTCGCGGAGCCGTCGCCGCGCGCCTCGAGCGCGCCTTCCGAGTCCGGGGGGCGAAGGACGCTCTTGATTTCACTGCGGCGAGGGACGCGTCGCCTTCGCTTCTTAGTCATCGGCTTCGTCGGGTGGTGGGTAGTCGGCGAAGGGATCGGGGCTCCCCTCGTCGTCGTCGTCGGAAACGGCCAGCTCCACGTAGATTTCGTCGAGCGGCCCTGCCTGGAAGAGCCGCGTCATCCGCAGCTTCGTCATCTCCAAGATGGCTAGAAACGTGATGATCAGCTCTGCGCGCCCCGCGTCCCGGGAGAACAGTCCGGTGAACGGAACGCGGCCGGCGCGGCGCAACAGCTCCCCGAGTTGCCCGATCTTGTCGCTGATCGAAATCCGCTCGAAGTCGATTTCGTGCTCTTGCGTGAGGTGCGTGCGCGTCAGCACGTCCTGAAACGCGTCGAGCAATTTGAAGACGCTCACCTGCATCAAGGGCGCAGGTCCGGCGGCGACCTCGGGAGCGCTGCCGCGCGGAAAAACGTCCCGGCCGAGAAAGCTTCGCGTACCGAGGTGCTCGGCCACGTCCTTGTACTTCTGGTACTCGAGTAGCCGGCGGACCAGCTCTGCACGGGGATCGTCTTCCGGATCGTCGGAGCCTTCGTCCGCCTCTTCGGCGGGCGGATCCGGCAGAAGCATGCGGGATTTGATGTGGATCAGCGTTGCCGCCATCACGAGGTATTCACTCGCGGTGTCGATGTTGAGGTCTTGCATCATCTGGACGTACTCGGTGTACTTCTCGGTCACGAACGCGATCGGGATGTCCAAGATGTCGAGCTCGTGCTTGCGCACCAAGTGCAGCAGAAGATCGAGCGGTCCCTCGAAATTTGGAAGGTTGACGCGGTAGCCGTCCGGGTCGGCCTCCGCTTCGGGGGCCTCTGCGGAGGTCTTGGCGGGGCCGGGGCCCTGCCGTTTGGCCCGCTTGCGCGCTTCGCTCCGAGAGGTGGGGGCCGCGGCGCTGTGCGGTGGAGGAGCCTGGGCAGCCTCCTCGGGCGACCCCGGCTCGCCGACCCCCTCGGCAGCGGACGCCGCGTCCGGGTCCCCCGCCGTCGGCTCGCCGGAGCGCGGGTCGTCCTCGGGTTGCGGCGAGCCTTCCGACTGGTTGACTGGCTCCCGAGTCACGCTGGCCGACGGGGGCTGGGCGTTGGCGGGGTGCGAGGCGTCGTCCGAGGTCATCAGGGGCATGTTGGGGCCGAAGCGCCAAGCTCCGCTCATACCCCGAAATGCGCGATTTGTGGGGTTAGAAAGCTACAGCGGCTCGCCGGCCAGTCGCCCGCGGCGCTTCTCGGAGTCGAAATCCCTCGCGCGGCGGTCGGTGGGGGGCGCGCGAGCCGGACCTCACGGGGGCCGCGAGCGGCGCCCGATTCCCCCGCTCACGGCGGCAGCGATTGGTCGATGAAGCGCGCCAAATGGTTGGCGATTCGTTCCAGGAGCGCCGCGACGATCAGCAGGTGGATCAGCGGCTCGAGAGGTCGCAACACGAGTTCCACGCTAGCCACGCCGGCCACTCGCGCCGTCATGCCTCTCACCAGCTCCGCCACCAAACGCAGGATGAGCAGCGGCGCTGCCAACAAGATGGCGGCGTCGAGCGCGTGGGCGAACGTGGCGACCAACGAGCGCAGGCTGGACAGCGTCGGGTTGGCCGTCGAAGCGAGCGCCGCAGCGAGCCTGGCAGGTCCCCCCAGGTAGATGAATGCCAGGCACCCCGCGAGGCCCAGCAGGGCGCCGAGCGGGGACGCTTCCGTGCCCACGGAAGCAAACGAGCGAGGAGCGCTCGGTCCGCGTGCCGCGTCGAGCACATTTCCCGTCATCGCGGCGATCCAGATCGCGCTCGCACAACCCGCCGCGACGGCGGCTCCCGCCGCCAGGTCGCCGAGGGCCGAGGCGAGCCCCGAGTCGCTCGGCGCAGGGAGGCCGGCGGCGAGCAGGGGCGTGACGCAGGCCGCCAGGGTCAGCGCGAAGAAGGCCCGGGCGAGCAGCGGTAGCGCCGCGAGCCCGAACGCCGGGATCAGCAGCACGCTGGGCAGCGCCCGCAGGCTGGCCTGCAGCAGCCGCGCGAGGTCCACCGGGCTCGTCCCGGTGAGATCCTGTAGCGCTCGGGCCACGTCGCTCCAGTCCGCCATGCTCCTGCTCCTTAATCGCGGCGACGCGCCGTGCGCCACCCCGAGCCGCCGACCTCGGGTGCAGCGGAGCGCCATTCGGGCGGCGTCCGGGGTGCGGGCGGTGGCTCGCGCGCCGCTCCCGTCCGAGGCAACCGACGGCGAGCAGGCGCCTTTTTCCCCGCGAACTCGGCTATTGATGCCCAAAGATTTCGGGGCTACGAGCAGGGTATGAGCCTAAATCCCGACTCCGTCGGCCTACGAAGCGCCAGCTTCGAGCTTGACTACGATTGGAAAAGCCTCGTTCTCTACGCCCTCGGGATTGGGGCCAAGGCATCCGAGCTCGACTACCTGTACGAAGCGCGGGGGCCCAAAGTGTACCCCACGTACGCCGTCGTGCCGACCTATCCCGTCTTGATGGATTTGCTGGAGCGCAGCGGTGCGTCGCTGTCCGGGGTCGTCCACAACGCCCAGGCGATCACCGTTCACCGGCCGCTGCCTTCCAGCGGCCGGCTGGTGACTTCGGGTACCGTCACGGGCATTTACGATCTCAAGAGAATGGCCCAGATGGTGTTCTCCACGCAGTCCACGCTGGGCGGCGAGCTCGTCTTCGAGACGGAGTGGAGCCTGCTTCTTCTCGGCGCGGGAGGGTTCGGGGGGCCGCGCCCGCCGCGGAGCGTCATGTCCCGGGTCCCGGCCGGTGTCCAACCGAGCTTCGTCTTCGAAGAGGTCGTTTCGCCCGAGCAGGCGATGCTGTATCGCCTGAGCGGCGACGCGAATCCGCTGCACATCGACCCCGAGGTGGCCCGCCGAGTCGGGTTCGAGCAGGGACCGATCCTGCACGGCCTGGCCACCTTCGGCTATTGCGCGCGCGCGCTGACCCTCGAGCGGCTCGGGGGGGACGCGGCGCGCCTGGCCACTTTGCGGGCGCAGTTCCGCAAGCCGGTGTGGCCGGGGGAGGCGCTTCGGATCGTGGGTTACGAGCTGGAGGGCCAGGTGCGCATCGACGCATTTGCCGGCGGCCGAGAGGAGCCGGTGGCCCTGTGCGCCGCCCAGCTCGCCGACGCTCGAGAGGGCGGCGCGCGAAACGCCAGCGGTCGGCTTCCGAGTCTCGATGAGCCCGGCCCGGGGTGAGATTCGACGGTTCACCCTCGCCCGGCCGACAGCGTGGAATCCCGGGTGCCCGAGCCGTGGTGGGCTAGCGCCTCGGTGGCCCCGGGCGCGCGCCGGGCCCCGTGCGAGGCCGCAGCGCCCGGGAGTGCGAGGAGATGTTCGGGGCGCGCGAGCTCGTCGCTCCCTGCAGCTGTTTGAGCGCGCGCTCCGCTTTGGGGCCGTGGCTCGGGACCAGCAGCAGGGACTCGTAGCTGGCGCGTGCCGCCTCGGTGTCACCGAGCTGCAGGGAGCAGTTGCCCGCCCGCCAGGCGGCCTCGTAGGCCGGACCCGAGCCGGGGAAGCGCACTCGCACGCGCTCGTACCGCTCGAGGGCCGGCCCGCAGCCCAGGAGGTTGCTCACGCACTGCGCGGCGTATAGGGCGGCTTCTGCGGCGCGGTTGCCACTCCGGCGGCCGAGCCGGGTGAAACGAGTCTGGGCCTCGGCGTAGCGCCCTTGTCGGTATAGGCGAACCGCCTGCTCGAACGGCTCGAGGCCCTCGTCCGGCTCGGGGCCCGTCGAGCTCGACCCCGGGCGGCCCCCGGAGGCGCCGCCCGGGCGAGGCTCCGCGCCGGCGGCAGGGAGCCGCTCGCGTGGCGCTTCGGGCGCCGGCGGGGGAGATGCGGAGGGCGCGAGCGGGGCCACTCTCACTACGCGGTCTGCGTCGAACTCGGGCGCGCCCCGCTCGGTGACCTGGACCGGGCCGTGCTGGCCGGGTCGGGCGCGAAGCAGCATCAGGCTCGAGCCGAGCATCAGCATCAGCAGCGCGCCCATGGCGAGCTGTGGTCGCATGGCGTAGCCGGCCAATGTCGAGACCAGCCTGCCGGCGCGCACGTGGAGGGGCAGCTCGCTCAGGGCCTTGCCCTCCTGCGCGAGCACGCGAGCGACGAAGTCCGCCGGCGGCTCGTGCAGAGGCACCTGGCTCTCCTGGCGGGCGGCCTTGAGCTGAAAGAAGATGTTTCTGGCGCGGGGGGACTGATCCATGTGGCGGCGCGCCGCGAGCGTGTTCAGCTCGTCCAGCTCGTCGTAGAGCAGGTCCAACACGACTCGATCGAACTTATCGCTGTTCACGGGTTGCCTTCCTGTCGTCTTTCGCTCAGCGAAAGCGCCCCTCGGCGCTCGGCGCTCGCTGCAGGTCGCGATGCAGCTGCCGCAGCGCGCCCTGCATGTAGATCTTCACGGTGGATTCGCGCTGGCCGAGCACGAAGGCGATGTCGGGAAAGCAGAGCTGAGCCACTTCGCGCAGCAGGAAGGTGTCTCGCTGCATCGCAGGCAGGCGGTCGATCGCCGCGAACACGGCCTCGTCTCGCGGCTGCCCCTCGGCGGGCTCGCTGGGCGCCTTGGACCGTTCGGCCAACGTGTTGCAGCGGCGGTGCGCTTCCTGAAAGAGGTAGGCAGCGAATCGCGATTGCTGGCTCAGTTGCCCGGCGCGAACCGCCACGGCGACGAACACCTGCGGAGCGACCTCGTCCGCGACGAGAGCGGAATTCGCGTGGCGCAAGACGAAGTTGTACGCGCGCACGTGATAGCGCTTCACCAGCTGGCGAAACGCTTCTCGATCTCCGCGCTGATAGCGCATCAGCAGCGACTGGTCACTGGCTCCAGAGCTCACCAAGACGCACCTCCTACCCAGCGAACGCACGGTCTAGGCCACATACGCACTGACCGGCCGAATGTGCTGCTCCGATAAGACCTAGCCGGCAAGCAGGGGCATTATTTCTCCCGCGCGACCTGACCGACGGGGCCAGGCCGCGCGCGGCGAAGTTGCGCTCCGCACTCGGCGGTTCGCTGCCGTCGACGCGCTCGGGCGGGGCTCGCCAGCCCGCTCGAAGCGGCGCCCGGCGCGTGCGCCCGCGCGAAGGTCGGCTCCTGCGGGCTCGACCCGCCTGGAGGGGCCCGCCCCGATCGGGGCGGGGATCGGTGCGTGAAAGGGGCCTCGCGTGCGCGGCGCGGTACGTGGTGCAACCTGCCCCGAGCGCGCGCCGCTCGCTCGGGCCACTGGAAAACCCCGCCAAATGTGCCAGGAAAACGGGGGGGCCGGCGAATCCGCGAAGTCCCCCTTGGCGACCCGTCGACCGACGTTGGGCTCCCCATGGGACGCCAGCGGGGGCCCACACCTGCTTGGGGAGAGTTTTCGCTACCCCGTCGCCGAGGCTGTGAAAGAGTTGGATATGTTTGGTGCGTCTTGCCCTAAGGCTCGGAGGGCTAGGCGCGTAATGCTCTCAGAGGAGTTTGTCCATGAAGGTCTCTAAAGGATTCGTTGCGGTCGCAGTGCTGTGCGTGTCGTTGCTCGCAGTCGTGTCCGGATCCCACGGCGCCGAGACCCCTCCAGAGCCGGCGCAGCCACAGGAGCAAGCCGCGCCCGCCCCGGCTGCCGCGAAGCCAGCGAGCGAGCCCGCCGTGGATGGCGCGACCTACGCGGTGCGCCTGCGCGACCTGGAGACCCGCGTGGACGAGCTCAAGGAGCAGATTCGCCGCAGCCACACGCGGCTGAGCCTGCTGAGCGACACGATCCTGTCCGGTGGAGTGGGCGGCGCGCAGGCGGAGATCCGCTTCAAGAACGACTTGAGCGGCGCTTTTCGGCTGACGCGTGCGCTGTTCGTGCTCGATGGTGCCGTGCAGTACAACAAGCAAGACGAGACGGGCGCGCTGGCAGGCCAGAAGGAGATCCCCATCTTCAAGGGCAGCATCTCCCCGGGGGATCACACCCTGCAGATCCTGTTGAAGCTGCGCGGCCACGGCTACGGAGTGTTTTCGTACCTGAGAGGTTACCAGTTCGAGGTCAAGGAGAGCCATTCCTTCAGCGTCACCGAGGGGAAGGTCGTCGACCTCGACGTGATCGCTTGGGAGAAGGGCGGCGTCACCACTCCGCTCGAGCAGCGGCCGGCAATTCGCCACCTCGAGAGGATTCGCAACCTCAGTGGCCCACTGCCACAGCCCGAGCCGGCGCAGGCCGAGCCAGCCCCCGAACAGTGAGGTCATCGTGAAGCGGTCCCGCCGGTTCGTAGCGCTCCTGCCGCTGCTCGCCTCGCTCAGCCAGGCATCGCCCGCGGCGGCGGTGGATGCGCAGGAAGCCCGGCAGCTGGCGACGCAGGAGCTGAGCACCGTCGCCAGCGCGGCCGCAGAGCTGCGCAACGACCTGGATCGCTCCGCCCGAGCCGGGACCCCGGCCCAAAAGCGCCTGGCGCTGGGCGAGCTCTCGCTGCGCACGCGAGATTACGATCGAGCCATCGATTCCTTGAGCCAGCTCGTCGAGCTGCACCGCCAGGGCAAGGTCGGAAGAAATCCCCACGCGGACGCCTTGTTCCTCCTCGGTGAGGCGTACTTCGAGTCCGGCCAGCTGCTTTCGGCGCGGCGCCACTATTCCGAGCTGCTCGAGCGCGCGGAGGAAGAGCCGTATTCGGACTACGCCGGGCGCAGCCTGGCGCGGCTGGTGGACGTGGCGCTCCGGACGGCTCGGCGCGAGAGCCTCAGCCAGCTCTCCCAACGAGCCAGCCAGCTCAAAATTTCCGACGCGACCGGTTCCTTCCGCTACGCCATGGGAAAGCTCGCCTTTGCCCGTGGGGATCTGGCGGCGGCCCGTTCTCTGCTCGCGTCCGTGCCCGCCACCTCGGAGTACGTCCATCAGGCCCAATACCTATTGGGAGCCGTCGCAATGCGGGAAGCGCTCCCCGAGATGGGCAGCGATCCGGAGTCGCAGGCGCGGCTGCACGGGACCCTCGAGCCCGGCCGGATGCAACCCGCCATCGAGCAGTTCCGCCGAGTGACACAGCTGGCTGGGGACACGGAGGCCCACCGCCAGGTGATCGATACGGCGTGGCTCGCCATCGGGCGCCTGTACTACGAAAGCGAAGCGTTTCTCGAGTCGGCCGAGGCCTACATCCACGTGGAGCGCACTTCCCCGCTGTACTACGAGATGCTCTTCGAGCTGGCCTGGGTATACGTCCGCGTCGGCGACTACCAGCGCGCCGAGCGAGCGCTGGAGCTGCTCTCCGTCGCCGCGCCCGACACGCTGCACGTGGCCGACGGGGCGCTGCTCCGGGCGGACCTCATGCTGCGCTCGGGTCGCTTCGCCGAGGCGCTCACCGCGTACGAGGCCGTGCGGGATCGGTTCGAGCCAGCGCGCGGGCGGATACAGATTTTTCTCGACGAAACGAAGGACCCGGCGATCTACTACGATCGCCTCGTGGAAGAGGGCATGGCGGTTGCCGGGATCACCAAGCTGCCCGAGCTCGTTCTCGAGTGGGTGAAGGAGGAGGCTCGGGACGAGCGAGTGTTTGCCGTCATCGAGGACGTGACCCGGGCCCGCGAGGTGCTGCGGAGAGGTCGGCGCCTGGCCGCGAAGCTCGGCGCCGTGCTGGCTGCCCCGAGTCGCGCTCGGGCGTTTCCCGCTCTGGAGAAGGCGCTGGAGCGTACCTTCGGCTTGCTCAATCAGCTGGCGCACGCTCGTCAGTACCTGGCGCAGGGGCTCGAGGACGTGGACGATGGGGATTACTCCGGTGAGCTCGGTCGGGTGCGCGAGCAGCGCCGGGACATGATGTCCGAGGTGGCCGCGCTCCCCGTCCTGCGCGCCGAGTTCTCCAAGCGCGACGAGGAGGGCGGTCGCCAGTGGAGCCGGGTTTCCCAGGCGCTGCAGCGCGTGACGCTGGAGACCGACCGCTTGCAGGCGGTCATCAACGGGCTCGAGCGTGTGCTCAGGGAGCCGGAGCAGCACGGCGTGACGCACGACGAGGACAGCCGGCGGCGCTTCCGTGCGGAGGTCGAAGCGAACCAGCGCGATCTGGAGGTCTATCGCGCTCGCGTCGAGCGCTACCGCGAGGAGGTCGAGAAGGGCCGCGTGCAGGTCGGCGTGGGGGATCCCCGCTACCAGCGCGACGAGGCCGTTCGAAAGCAGTTTCGAGACGCCCAGGCGGCCGAAGCAAAGCTCGTCGTCGAAGTCGGCGGCGAAGGCGCGGCGTACGTGCGCAGCCTCGCGAGCGCCTTCGACAGGATCCAGAAGCTGGAGGCTGAGCTGGAGGCAACGCGTCGCGATTTGGAGGGGCGCGTCTTGGAGGGCTCTCAGGAGCTGATGGCCAAGGTCGGCGAGGAAACGGAGCGCCTCGAGGTCTACACCCAGAAGCTCGACGCCCTCGATCAGCACGCGCGGCTGCTGGTCGGTGAGGTCGCCATGCAGAATTTCATGAGTGTGAGCCGGCGCCTGTCGAGCATCGTGCTGCGCGCCGACGTGGGGATCGTGCAGCAGGCGTGGGAGGTTCGCGAGCAGCAGCGGCTCAGGTTGCGGGGCTTGCAGCGCCAGAGAGCTCTCGAAGAGCAGGCGCTCGACGATGAGCTTCGCGAGGTGTTCGACGATGGAGGGGGGCTCTAGTGGCACGCCTGACGAGTCGGAGGCGCCTGTGGCGAGTCGGGGGGGGGGCTGTGGCCGCGCTGCCGGTGCTCGCGACCGCGACCGCGAGCCTCGCTCAGCCGCGCGTCGCGATGACGGTTGCCGCGTCGACGGAGATCCGCTCGGAGTCCGACGAGCGCGGCGAGACCGACGCCGAGGCGTCCGCCGCTCGCTCCACGGTGGTGGGCCGCTCGAAGAAGCTCGCGCCGCTGAAGGCGCCTTCCGAGGAGCAGGTGCGAGCGCTGGAGCAGCTGACCCGCGAAGCTTCGGAGTACGAGCAGGCCGCCCGGGATTACCAGAAGACGCTGACGTTGGTCGTGCGGCATCACTACGAGGAGCAGCGCCGCCGAATCTTGGCCGCTCTCGACGAGGAGATCGGCCGTGAACGCGAAGCGCTCGATCGGGCTCGGGATGACGCGATCGCGGCGCTCGAGAAGTTCGTGGCGCGCTATTCGGGGGAAAACGCTCAGCCGGAGGCGACCCCGGACGCGATGTTTCGGCTGGCCGCGCTCTACGAGGAGCGGGCGCGCCTGGACCCGCAGGCGGACCTGACCACGGCGCTCGAGCCGGCCATGGCGCTGTACCGTCAGGTCATCGACGGGTTCCCGAAGTACCGAGAGCGCGCGGCCGTTTCGTACTACCTGGGTCACGCCTACACGGACGCCGGGCGCCTGCGCGAGGGCCAGCAAGCGTGGCGATCCCTCGTCTGCCAAAACAGCTACCCCATCCAAACGGGAGAGGCCGATCCCTCGAAGGTCCGGGTGAGCGCGCTGCCGCAGGACCACACGGAGCGTTTCTGGGGCGAGTGGTACAACAAGAACCCACTGCCTCTGGATCAAGCGCGTGCGGAGCGCGTGACAGGCCAACGCGCCGTGGGGCTCGACCGGGAGGAACTGACCTTTCGCGACCCCTACGAGGGTTGCGAGCCGATTCCCCAGGTCGTCGAAGAGGGGGAAGAGCCGCGCTACCTCGCGGAAGCGTGGTGGCAGCTCGGCAACTACCACTTCGATCAGCTCGACAACGGCGGCCCGTATGCGCTCAATCGTGCCATGAGCGCCTACGAGCGCTCCATGCAATTCGAGAAGCCGCCGCTGTACGGCGTGGCCATGTACAAGCGCGCCTGGACCTACTTCAAGCAGCAGCGCTATCGCACGGCCGTCGACTGGTTCGTCAACCTGCTGCACTACGCCGACCGGCAGGAGGCGGAGACGGGGGACCCGGGAGCGGACTTCCGGTCGGAAGCCTACACGTACGTGGCTGGCTCTCTGACGTACGTGGATTTCGACGGGCCGCCCGCAGGGGACCCGTACATTCCTCGAAACGACGTGCTCGACACGGAGCTCGACCCGGTGGTCGCCGAGGAGAAGATGGCCATCGCCATCTCTCGCGTGCAAGACCCCTCGCTGATCCCACAAGACAAGCCGTGGACGGTCGAAATCTACAAGGCGCTCGGGCAGGAGTTCGTCGACATCACGCAGAATCGCAACGCGATCGCCGTCTACGAGCTGGCCCTCAGCCGCTTCCCGATGGACCGGGACGCGCCCATGCTGCAGGACAAGGTCGCCTCGCTGTACGACCAGCTGGGCCGCCTCGCGCCGGACGGCTCGCGGGTTCGCGAAGAGTACGACATGAAGGCGCTGGTGTCGCGCACGCGCCTGGCGCGGTACGTCGGCAGTACGGCCTGGACGGAGGCCAATCGGGACGACCCGGAGGCGCTCCTGCAGGCGGAGAAGCTCGCCAAACAGGGCTTGCAGCGCGCCGCTGCCGATCACACGAATCGCGCCCGCGCTCTCGTCGCGCGCGCTCAGCAGGCGAGCAGCGAGGCCGAGCAGCGCGACCTGCTCGACCAGGCGATCGCCGGCTATCGCCTCGCGGAGACGGGGTGGGCGGCGTACATCGAACAGGACCCGGCCGCTCTCGACAGCTACGAGAGCCGCTTCTGGCTCGCCGACGCGCGCTACTGGGTGGTGGTGCTGCAGGTCACGCTCGGTAGGTCCCCTTCGCAAAGCGATATCGAGCGCGCGCGCGCGGCCAGCGGCGACGTGCGCGACTCGACCGAGGACGACCGATACCTGCAGCCCGCCGCCTACTACCTCGTGAGCATGTCGGACAAGCTGCTCGAGGATGCCTACCGCGAGTACGACGCTTCGGGCGGCACGCACGGCGTCGAGCCCCGCGATTCGGTGCGGTTTGTCGGCAGCGGGGAGCAGCGGCGGCCCGAGCAGGCGCAAATCCCCGTGGAGGTGCAGCGGGCCATCTCGGATCGAGATGGCTACAACGCCAGCATCGCTTTCGAGGACGATCCGCAGCGGAATGGCCTGCAGTACGCTTTTCAGGTGGCGGAGTACTATTTCGTCTACGGCCATTTCGATCGCGCGCGCGAGCGGCTTCGTCCAATGCTCGAAGCCCACTGCGGCAAGAACGAGTGGGGATACCGCGCTTGGGAAAAGCTCATCAGCATGAGCAACTTCGAGGGTGACGTGGAGCAGAGCCGGTTGCTCGCGGAGGGGCGCAGCTGCGCGTTCGACGAAGAGACCCTCGCGGCGGAGGAAGCGCTGCGTACGCCGGTGCGCCAGGGGGTTGCTTACCTCGACGCTCGCAAGCTGTACGATGCGGCCGAGCAGATGCCAGAAGGCCCGGAGCGCGACACGGCTTGGCGCAAGGCCGCCGCCGCCTACAAGGTGGCTCTCGATGCCGCTCCGGATCGCGACGAGGCACCCGAAGCGGCGATGAACGGTGCGTACGCGTACAAGCAGGTAGGCGAATACGACAGGGCGATTGCCATGTACGAGTTGTTCATCGACCGCTACGGTAACCGAAAGAAGCTCGAAGCGGTGCGCCGTGGGGATCCGTCCGCCAGCCCTCCCGTGGAGCCGAGCCAGGCGAAATTCGAGGAGCGGGTGCGCTTCCTGAAGATGGCCTACGATGCCCTGGCGAGCTCGTACGTCCTGTTCTTCGACTACCCCAAGGCGGCGGGTACGTTCGAGAAGATCAGCTCGATGGAGTATTTCTCCCAGGAGGATCGCCGCGATGCCGCCCAGCAATCGCTGAACCTCGCGGCCAGCCTGGCCGACGACCGCGCGATGCGCGAGGCGCGAACCAAGTACGCGGCCCTCGGAGCCCCCCCGGAGGCTCTCGCCGAGGCCGACTTCGTGATTGCAACGTCCGCTCTGAAGCAGTGGGACCCGCTCAGCCCGGACTCCGGTTCCAACCGGCGTGCTCGGCAGACGGCGGAGCGCCAAATGCGCTCGTACTACGACGCGAACCAGAACAACCGGGCGGCGGCGAAGTTCGTCGTGGAAGCGGCGTATTGGGTCGCCAAGACGAAGCGAGCGGCCCGCGACGGGCGCGGAGAGGACCAATGGTGGGACCGCACGAAGGAGGCCTTCACCGCTTACCAGCGGGGCGCTTCGATGCGGCCCGATGGGACGAGCGAGGCGCTGGGGTCCCCGCAAGCGGCGTTCGCGGCGGAAGCCGCCTTCACACAGCTCGACGCAGAGATTCGTTCGACCTTCGACTACGAGACGGGGCATCACCGGTTCTCCGGAACGACCGTGGAAGTGCTCGATCAGTATCGGAAGGGCGCTTCCGAGGCGCAGAAGCGCTACGAAGAGCTGCAGACCGTGATCGATCGGTACGCCTCGCCCGCGTGGGCAACCGCGGCGCTCGCACGGCAAGGGTCCTTGTACGATTCCCTGAGGACGGGCCTGTACAACACCAAGCCCCCCGAGCTGAGGATGTTCGACAAGAAGACGGAGGCGCTGATCAGGCGGGCCGAGAACAGCGATAGTCTCGAGTTGCAGGAGAAGGCCGATGCGATTCGGATGAGCGTGGAGACGGCCTGGCGCGAGGCGCGCGATCGGGAGCTCGACGGCGCGGACAAGGTGATGGTGGATCGCTACGGCAACGCGATTTCTCTGGCTCGGCGCTACAACGTATCGAATCCTGCGGTCAGCCGGGCCATCCAGCGTCTGGCATTCTTCACGGACGTGATTGGCGAAGCCAAGCTCGGCCAGCACACCGCCCGAGTGAAGGATCTGGGCTACACCCCCGGGTTGTTTCTGCGCCTGAGGCCCGGCTTGGTCAAAGCGCCCGAGAGCACGCAGGTCCCTCCGGCGCCAGCGCCAATTTCGCGATAGGGAGGGCAGCCATGGTGTCGACAACTTCCAGAATCGAGTTGACTGCCCTTTGGCGGGGTCGTCCCGTCGTGGCCGCACTGGCCGTGCTGGCTGCCTGTGGCACCCCGGAGCCCAGCACCCCTGCGAGCGGCCCGGGCAGCTCGGCGGCCACCGGCGCGGTGGAGCCAGGCCTCGCGGTCGAGGAGCAGGCGAGGGAGAGCGAAGCCAACGCGCCCCCCGAGGCGATGGCCGAGGGGGCCGCCGAGGCGTACCAGGCCGGGCTCGAGGCCTTCCAGCGTGGGGACCTGTCGGGGGCGAAAGCTCAGTTCGAGCGGGCCGTCTCCGAGGATCCGAAATCGGGGCAGGCGCACGTGGCTCTCGGCAACCTCAAGGAGCGGCTCGGTGACGCCGCGGGGGCCTCGGCTTCGTACTCCGCGGCCCTTTCCCAGCAGCCGTCTTTCGGGCCCGCGATCTTGGCGAAGACCAAGCTGTTGCTCGACGCGGGCCGGCTGGAGCCGGCCGAAGCGTTTGCTCGGGGCGTGCTCGCGAAGTACCCGGACAGCGCGGCAGGCCTCACGGCGCTCGCGGAGGTTCGATCCTTGCGCGGCGACTCGGCTGCCGCGCAGCGGCATGCTCAACAGGCGCTCAAGCAGGACCCGGATTTCCGCCCGGCCATGGTGATCCTGGCGCGAGATCACCACCGCAACCGGCGCCTCGACCTGGCGCTCTACACCCTCACCGCGATTCTCGACGGATACGGGAAGGAAAACCCCCCCCGCGACAAGAACAATGCCGAGGCGCGGACGATGCGCGCGCTCATCTACCAGGAGCAGGGCAAACGCCGCGCCGCGATGGAGGAGTTCGAGACCGTGATCGGCCTGCGCCCGGACATGGTCGACGCTCGGCTGCACCTCTCCGTGCAAATGCTCGAGGCGGGAAACGCGGAGCAGGCGCGTCCGATCCTCGAAAAGGCGCTCGAGTACGAGCCGTCCAACTTGCTCGTCCACGTCAACCTGGGGGACGCGTATCGGCTGCTCGGGCAACCCAAAGACGCGCTCGAGCACCTGCAATGGGTCGCGCGCAAGGATCCCAACCTGGCGGCAGCTCACTACAACCTCGGGCTCGTGTACCTCTTCTCGCCGAGCGTGCCGGGCATGGACGAGAAACAGACCATCGACGCCGCGATCGCTTCCTTCGAGCAGTTCAAGAAGCTCAAGCCCCGCACCGCTCGCGGAGGGGGCGAGGACGTGGACGAGCTGTTGAGCCGGGCCCGAAACAAGAAAGCCATCATGGAGGCGCTGCAGGAGGACATGATGAGCGACGATGCGTCATCGGACGACGGAGGCGGCGGTGATGAGGACGACGGTTGGGAGTGACGAATGAGTTATCGTGAACCGATCTTTCGACGAGCGGCGGTGGCCGCGGCGATCGGGTGTCTGACGCTGGCGATTCCCGTTTCGGCGTTCGCCCAGAAGAAGGCCACGAAGAACCGCGTCGTCACCATCAGCGAAGTGACGATCGTGGGGCGGATCCAAAAGCCCATCGCCGCAGTGGACGTCAGCCGCATCCAGCCAAAGCTGACTCTGGCCGAGCTTCGCCAGCCATTTTTGCAGAAAATCGAAGAGGCTATCTATCGGTCTCCGTTTTGAGCCCGCGGCTCGAGCCTCGCGTACACTGGTCTTGTCGAGATGGTCTTTCTTGAAAATGCTTTCGTTGGTCGTTGCGGCACTGCTGATCGCTGCGCTCGTCGTCGCCAGCTACCGCCGCCTGCTCGGGGTGTGTCGAGCCGAGAACGACGTCCGTCCCCTCTTGCGCCAGCGAGGCGGGCGCAGCGCTACCTCGTCGCAGGCCAGTGTTGCAGAGATGAACGAACGAACCATCGACCTCAAGCACGCGCTCGATCATGTCGGCCTCGTGCCGAAGCACTGCGGGCGAGCCTGTTTGGCGGTCGGTGTGCTGTTTTGTATCATCGAGATATGGCCCCGGGAATCGGGCGCGGACTTCGTCGCACCCAGCGTGATACTCCTGCTCGGCGTGGGGGGTGCGATGGGGTGCGTAGCCATCGGGCGCATGGCCGAGCGCCGAGCGGAGGCCTTGCGCGAACAATGGAACACCCTTATCCGCCGATTGGCACAGGACGTTCCGACCTAGGTTGGGGGTTGTGCCACCGCTTGGAAGTCAAGCCGTGTCTCGCGATGCGCTACAAGAAGATCCCCGAGAGAAGATGAACGCTCTGCGCCCCGACCAGTCTCCTTCGAGGAGTTTCGTTCAGCCATGACTCAGCAGTCGCCCGTGTCAACCAGGCCAAGCAACAAGCCGGGTCAGATGACCGCGGTGATGCGTGCCGTGGCGAGCACCGGACCAAAGGTTCTGAGAATCGGGCTGATCCAGGGCGGGCGTGTCGTGGAGGAGCGCATCATCAAGCAGCGCTCCGACGTCACGATCGGGGGCAGCGAAAAGAACATGTTCGTCATCGCCGGCGGCGATCTGGCGGGCAGCTTCAAGCTCTTCGAGCTGGTTGGCTCGAAGTACGCTCTCAACTTCACGGAGTCCATGAAGGGGCGGCTGGCGCTGCCCACGGGGCTCTCCGACCTCTCCGCCTTGCGGGGCCAGGCCAAGGCCACGGCCAAGGGCTTTCAGATCCCGCTCACCGAGGATTCGAGAGGCAAGATCGTCGTCGGCGACACGACCTTCCTGTTTCAGTTCGTCGCACCACCGCCGCTGCAGCCCAAGCCACAGTTGCCCGTCTCCGTGACTCGGGGTGCGGCAACCGTCGATTGGCCCACGACGGTCATCGCGGCGTTCTCGTTCCTGATTCACTTCTGCGCGATCGGTGCCATGTATTCCGATTGGCTCGATCCGGTGGTCGACTACGACATCAACGTCACGGCGCTGGTCGAGACGGTCAAGTCCCTTCCGGCGCCTCCCCCAGTGGAGGAGCCGCAGGAGGCACCCAAGGAGCAAGAGCAGAAGGCCGAAGCACCCAAGCCCGCTCCGAAACAAGCGCCCAAGAAGGCGGTCGAGAGGCAGGCTCCCGAGCCCGGCAAGAAAGAGCACATCTCCAAGGCGGAGGCCGCGGCGATCACCAACGAGCTGGAGTCGCTCGAGATGGCCACGCTGGCCGCTCTTTCAGGCGCCGGCCCTGCGACGGCAAACGTGCTGCAGAGTGGCGAGGTGCCGACGAGCGCGCTCGACGCCGCCGCGAAGTCGGAGGCTGGGGTTTCCGCGGCGGGGCCCGGCGGGCTGAAGCTCGGCGGCAGCGGGGGCGCGATCCGACCAGGCGCAGCGGGCGGGGGGCTGGCGAGCATCGGAAAGACGGGCAAGAGCGGCAAGTCCGGCTCGGGAAGACAGACTCAAGTAAAGGGGCCACGGGGCAACGCCTCGGTCGGAGACGCTTCGGTGGCTGGCGGTACGGTGAGCAACGCGAGCCGCGTCGTCGCCCGAATGCGAGCAGGTTTCCGCGCTTGCTACAATCGAGGCCTGCAGTCGAATCCCGACATCGAGGGCAAGATCATGCTCAAGATCATGGTGGGCCCCAGCGGGCAGGTGCTCAATGTGGCTACCAAGAAGAAGGGGAACATCCCGGATTCGGTCATCCGGTGTGTGAAGTCGCGCGCCAAGGCAGCCACCTTCGGGGCTCCCAAGGGCGGAAAGGCCGTGGTTCAGGTGCCTGTTTCTTTCCTGAAGCAGTAGCGGCGTCGTGGGGGGCAGTGGGGGATATGGACCGTGCAATGTGCGCTCGACGCGGCCTTTTCAGCGGGGTCGAGAATATCCGAAACGGCACTTTGGGCCGACGGCGGGCTGCCGTTCTGGAAATATGGCAGACTTGCGGGGAACTTTTCGAAGAGGACGAGCCAAGATGAAGAATGGGAGCAGGAAGATGACGAGGAGTGGGCGCATGGCAGGGGCGGTACGCCGGCGCACAGGGGTCGTCCTCGGTCTCGCCTCGGCGCTTCTTTCTCTGGAAGGCCTCGTCCCGCCGGGGGCGTACGCGCAGTCGGTCGAGTTGTCTCTCCAGGCCGGCGTGGATGGCTCGGGCGACGAGCAGCCCAAGTTGGTTCCGGATTCCCCAGCGGAGCAGCTCGCGCAAGCGGAGACCCTGCTCGGGAAAATTCAGGGCGCGTCGCAGACGATCAACGATCAGCTGCGTATCGCGCGAAAGGAGCGCGACGTGGTTCGGGTTCTCTGTCTCAACGACAAGCTGAACCAGGTCGACGTCGCGCTCAGCTCGGCAAAGGATCGCATGGCGGCCCTGTCGATGGCCGTGCAGCGCAAGGACGCCGATCGCTCTCGCCACGAGTTCACGGTGCTCGACGTGCTCGCCGACCGCGTGCAGGCGCTGGTCAACGAGTCGAGTCAATGCGTCGGGGAGGAAACGGGGTTCATCGGTGAAGCCGAGGTGAGTGTCACGATCGACCCCAACTTGCCCGACGACGGGTCCTCCGAAGGGGGATCTCAGCTCACTGCGCCACCCCCTCCGTCGCCCGCCATTGGCAGCGGCACCGACTGAGTCGGGCCGTTGCTTCTCGCACGCGCCTCGCGCACGTTTTTCCACGCGGTCACCCCATTGCTCTGACGATTTCCGATGCGACTCTCAATCGTCACGCTCATCTTCACCAGCGCCGTGCTGTACGGGGCGCGGGCCCACGCACAGGGGCAGCCCTGGCTCGACGACAGGCGACTGGGCGAAGGCATCGGCATTCGCGCCGGCGACTTCGAGTTGCATCCGGGAGTCGCGGGGGAAGTCGGGTTCGACAGCAACTTCTTCCAGGGCTCCGGCCGGCAGACGCCCCAGGGCGGCGTCGTGTTGATCCCGACGGACTACCAGCCGCTCACGGCGACGGGGGACCGGTATGGCCAAAACGGCGTTTTCAGTGAGCCCACGACGGGCGCGTTTCGCTTCCGGCTCACGCCTTCGCTCACGTTGAAATCGCTGGGGTCCGCCCGGATGGATGGCGAGGAGGATACCTCGCGCGTCGTCAACCTGCAGGCGACGGCTTCGGCGAGCTACAACGAGTTGCTCGCGACGAATGAGCAGTATCGCGACGCGCTATCACAGCAGCGATACGTCAGCGGTGACGTGGCCGTGGAGGCGGACATCCTGCCGAGCCGACCGTGGGGCGTCATTTTGGCTGGCCAGTACAATCGCTCGGTCCAACCCGTCAACGACCCCAGCGCGCCTCCAGGGTTCGATCGCTCGACGTTTCGCGCCGGGTCGGCGTTGCGCTGGCAGCCCGGCGGGGGGCTGATGCGTTGGACGCTCGGCTATCGGATGAGCTACGTGCTCTTCGAGGAGGAAGTCTTCTCGGAGTACACGAGCATCGAGCACGCGGCGCAGCTCAACGGAACCTGGAAGTTCCTTCCCCGGACCTCGCTGCTGTACTCGGGGGAGTACTCCTATCTCACCTACCCCGATGGCGGCAACGTCAAGGTCGCGGGGTCCCCGCTCAAGTCGGAGGTCGGGATCAACGGCCTGATCACCGATCACTTCGCCGTCTTGGCCAAGGCGGGGTGGAAGGCGCTCTTCTTCGAGGCCCAAGACGACTTCGACAGCGCCGTCGGCACGCTCCAGCTGACCTGGTATCCCTTGCCCAGGCCGGACCTGGCGCCGGACGAGGCGGCGATCGGCCTGTCGTCAATCCAGCTAGGGTACAATCGCGACGCGCGACCCGCCTATCTCGGCAACTACGTGCAGACGGACTCGGTCGACGCGAAAGGCTCCTATTTCTTTGCCGGCAAGGTGTTGATGACGGCGGAGGCCGGCTACCAACGGCTCTCTCGACCGGCTGCGTATTTCGAGAATCAGGCCCGACAAAACGCTGCGTTCTCCGAGAACCGCGCCAACGCCAGGCTGTTCCTCGAGTATCGTACGAGTGACTCGTTTGGTGTGAACGCCACCCTGCGCTACAGTGGGGCACTCACTGATCGGCGCATCCCCCTCGAGAGTCAGCCCGCCGACGACCCGCTCGCCTACGATGACATCAGCTTCAATCGTTTCGAAACCTGGTTGGGTGCTCGTTGGTTTCTCTAGGGCGTTTCGTCTAGCTTCCGCGCGGAAGAAGCTAGCCTTTCCCGGTCGTGAGACGGGGCCCGAGCTGCTTCGGCAGCGCGAACTCGCTCGGCGTCGGGCAGTACCGGCCGGAAGGGAGGCGGGGGATTCCATCGAAATGCCTGGGCGCTCGCGCGACGGGTGGGGGCGCGAGACGGCGCTCTCGCGCGGCGCGAGGGCCCGCCGGGGCGCCCGCGGCGAAAGGGTGCTGCAGGCTGGCGGGGTGAAGCGAGCCGGAGTGAAGGGGGCAGGTGGGTGGCTCGCCGCGCTCGCCGCGGTCCTGGTGGCAATGCTGGCAAAGGGCGTGCTGGCAGAGGGCGTGCTGGCGTCCGGGATGGGGAGGCAGGCTCGCCGTCGTGTGGCCGCCTGGCTGCTGGCCTGTTGCGCACTTTCGCCCTTCGGCCTGCTCGGCTGCGGTTCTTCGGCGAGCCGGGCGCAAGCGCCGCTCGGCCCTCCCCAGCACAGCACCACCTTGGGCCCCGGGGATGTCTTCACGCTGCGCATCGTGGGCGAGAACGACCTGCCCGACGAGTTCCAGGTCGCCTCCGACGGCACCGTCGATTTCCCGTACATTCACCGCGTAGACGTTTCGGGCTTGGAGCCGCAAGAGCTGGCCAGGCGCATTCGCGATGAGCTGGTTGCGGCCAGGATCTTGACGGACCCGAGCGTCATCGTCTCCGTCAAGGAATACCGCAGCAAGAACGTGACGGTGCTGGGCAAGGTGCGCAAAGCTGGCAGCTTTCCACTCTCCACGGGCATGACGCTCTTGCAGGCTATCAGCCAGGCCGGCGGCCTGAGCGCCACCGCAAACACGGAACGGGTCAACCTGACCCGCCGGGACCGAGATGGCGTGTCTCGCACCGTCATCCTCAGTTTCGACGCGATTGCCGAGGGCCGGGTACCGGACGTGCCGCTGCAGGCAGGCGACCAAATCTACGTCAACGAGCGAGTATTCTGAGGGCTGCTCGGGGCCAGGGCGCGCGGCGCGCCCCTACCGCCGGGGCGAGCGAGCCGAGAGCCTTCTGGGCGGCCCTCCGTCGTCGTCCCCCGGAGCCCGTCGCCGCGGGGGCCGGTGCGACCGCTTGCCGCTTGCCGGTCGCAGTTCGCTCTTGGACTGGCCCTTCGGGCGTTGTAGGGACGGAAGGTCGTGCAGTTGCCGATCGTGCTGGGCTCCGCATCGCCGCGCCGCCGGGATATCCTGCGGGATCTCGGCCTTTCCTTCCTCGTGCTGCCGGCGCACATCGATGAGCAGCCGCTGCCCGGGGAGCGGCCGGAGCCCTACCTCGAGCGGATCGTGGCCGGCAAGCTCCAGGCGGTCGCCCAGCGCCTTCGGCTCGAGGCGGACGCGTACCCCGGTCCGTTTGGCGCCCTGGTGGTGGCGGACACGACCGTGGTGGTCGACGATCGCATCGTCGGCAAGCCGGGGGATACCGAGGAAGCGGAGCGGATCGTATCCGAGCTCGCCGGGCGGTGGCACGTCGTGCTCACGCGCTACGCCGTCTCCGCGGCTGACGATTTTTTTCGACCCGTCGCTTCCCGCACGGTTCGCTCCAGGGTCCACCTGCGGGCCGCCGACGCGGGCGAGCTGCGGCGCTATGCGCGCTCGGGGGAGGGGTTGGACAAGGCGGGCGCCTACGCGATTCAGGGGCTCGGGTCCTTCTTGGTGGATTGCGTCGAGGGCTCGTACTCGAGCGTCGTGGGGCTGCCCGCTTGCGAGCTCGTGCAGGACCTGCGCACCCACGGGATTCTGGGGGCATTCCCCCACCTTCGGTCCTGAGGTGCGCGCCACCTTTTTTCCCCTGATCGCGATCAGGTGCTTTGACTCGGCGCCGCGGAGAGGGGAGTATTTGAGCCATGGCGCTGATTGATACGGAAGAGGCGGCGCGGCGGTTGGCCCGCGCGATCGCCAGTGATTTGTCGTTGTATAACGAAGAGAAAATCGTCCGCGGGATCGAGGGGGATTCTCTCTTCGAGGAGATCGAGGAGGAAATCGAGGAGGGGCGCGCTCTGTACAAGAGCCGCGTTGCACCCGGCTTGTATCCCCTCAATTTCTACGATCGAGCCCTGGTCGACATCCTGGTCCGGTCCAAGGGTCACATCGCTAGCTCGATGTGGTGAATGTCGGAGCGCTTCGTAGTCGGCGAGGAGCACGCCGGCGAGCGCGTCGACAAAGCACTCACGCAGTTGTTCGCCCGGGCCTCACGCGCGTCGATCCAGCGGTGGATCCGCGAGGGGCGAGTTCGGGCCGACGGCGTCGTTTGCACCCAGCGCCTGAAGGTGGCTGCGGGTATGGTGCTCGACGTGTCACCCGGGCCGGAGCCCACGACGAACGTGGCGCCAGATGCTTCCGTCCCGTTTGCGGTCCTGTTCGAGGATGAGCACCTGATCGTCGTGGACAAGCCCGCCGGCGTCGTGGTGCATCCAGCCCGCGGCCACTGGACGGGAACGCTCGTGGCGGGGCTGCTCGCGCGGCCCGGCTTTCGCGCGGCCCCCGCGGACGAGCGCGACCCGGAGGGCCACATGCGGCCGGGCATCGTACACCGCATCGACAAGGAAACGAGCGGCGTGCTCGTGGTGGCGAAAAACGCGCACACTCGCGAGGGCCTCAAAGAGCAGCTCGCGACGCACTCGATGGGGCGCCTCTATCAGGCCCTGACCGTGGGCGTGCCGCCTGCGGGAGAGATCCGCACGCTGCACGGCCGCCACCCCCGGTCGCGCCTGAAGTTTTCCTCGTGTGTGCAGGAGGGCAAGCCCTGCATCACCCACGTGCGCGTCGCGGAGGCGTTCGGTTCTGTGGCCGCCCATGTCGAATGTCGCCTGGAAACGGGTCGGACCCACCAGATCCGGGTTCATCTCTCGGAGCAGGCCAGAGCCCCCATTCTGGCCGACGCGCTCTACGGAGGCCCGGTCCCCCCATCGCTCGAAGCGGCCCGGAGCGCCATCGGGCGTCACGCTTTGCATGCCCGGGCCCTTTCCTTCCGCCACCCTCTGAGCGGGGAGCCGCTGGATTTCGACTCCGCCCCGCCGGCGGATTTCGAAGCCGCCCTGAGCCAGCTGCGGGCCTTGCCGGGGTGACGAGCCTCGCCGCCGTGGCACGCCCCGCGCGAAAGCCCTCGGCGCCGACCCTCCCGCGGAAGTCGGCCGAGTGGTCGCACGCGGAAATTAGGGAACCGAGAATTTTTTCCGACCACTATGCTGGCGCGCCAACATGAATGAAGAAGGCAGTCCCGCGGCCGCCGCCCTCGCGGAGCGGCTGAGCCGGGGCGCGCGGCCCGGAGCCGCGCTTCGATTCGAGGGGGCCGTGGCGTTCGGCGAGAAGCTCTCCGTCCAGCGATTCTCGCTGGATAACGGCCTCAAGGTATTGGTCGCCGAGGAGCATTCGGCACCCGTCGTAGCCTACCACACCTGGCTGGGCGTGGGCTCTCGCGAAGAGCAGCCAGGCAAGACGGGAATGGCGCACTTGTTCGAGCACCGGATGTTCAACGAGACGAAGAGCCTCGGCGCCGGCGAGTTCGATCGGCGTATGGAAACTCTCGGAGCCGAGAGCAACGCGTCGACCTGGATGGATTGGACGCACTATCACATCGCCGTGCCCCAGCAGGGGCTCGAGGAAGTGGTCGCTCTCGAGGCTGAGCGCTTGGCCAACTTGGTGCTCAGCGAGCCGCTGCTGGAGAGCGAGCGAGAGGTCGTCATCAACGAGCGCCAATATCGCGTCGAAGACGACGTCGACGGTTCCCTGGCGGAGCTGTTGTGGTCCACGGCGTTTCGCACGCACCCCTACCACTGGCCGACGATTGGTTGGATGCAGGATATCGTCGGGCTGAATTTGCAGGACTGTGAGCGCTTCTACCGGAGGTATTACGCGCCGGACGCCGCGACGATCGTCGTCGTGGGAGACGCCACCGCGGAGCGAGTGCTGACCGAGATTCAGCGCCATTACGGCGGGCTCGAGGCGGGGGGCTTCGCGCCATCCACGCTGCCAGTGGAGCCTCCCCAGCAAGAGGAGAGAAGAGTCGAGGTCGCCCGGTTGACGCCGACCTGGAAGCTTCTGCTCGGCTATCGCGGGCCGGCCATCTCGGAGCCAGACTATTGGGCGCTCAGCGTGGCGTGCGAGCTGTTGCTCGGCTCGCGCTCGAGCCCACTCGTTCGCGCACTGGTTCGCGAGAAGCAGCTGGCCACGGATCTGCGCGGCAGCATCACGCCCCTGCGAGACCCGGGGCTCGTGGAAATATCGGGCAGCTGCCGGCCGGGAGTGCCCGGGGCCGAGCTGCTCGCCGCGTTCGACGTGGAGCTGCAGCGCCAGCTCCAGGTCGGGTTTACCGAGCAGGAGCTCGCGAGAGCGTGCGCTCGAGCGGAGCTCGCGTTCTTGTCGCGGCTGGACACGGCGGATGGCAAAGCTTCGAGCATCGGCTTCTACGAGCTCCTTCTCGGCGACCCCGCCGGGGGTTTCCGCGCCATGGACAGGATCCGGGCGCTGAGCCCCGCCGAGGTCGGCGAGGCTGCTCGGCGCTATCTCCGTCCACACAGCCGCACGGTCGTGCTCGGCAAGCCCGAGCAGGGCGAGGTGGCCTCTTGAAGCATCTGGAACTCGTCCACGACGAGGATCGCTCGCTGCCCATCGTTCACGCGAGCGCAACCTCGCTTTCGGGGTGTGCCGACGATCCGCCGGGTCTCGAGGGGGTTTCTCGCATCGCGGCGCGTTTGATGCGCCGGACGGCGGGGGGTGCCAGCGCCGAGGCGGTCGACGAGCGCATCGATTCGATGGGGGCGAGCCTCTCGGTCGACCCAGGGCAGGGCAACATCTCCCTCGCGGGCAGCGTGCTGTCGCGCAACCTGCGCGGGTTCCTCGAGCTGCTCGGCGAGGCGCTCGTTTCGCCGGGCCTGCAGGAGGCGGAGCTGTCGCGCCTCCGCAAAGAGTCTCTCGATGAGCTGATCGAGCTGCGCGACGATGATGAGCACCTGGTGTATCGCTGGTTCACCCGAACCTTGTTCGCGGGGCACCCCTACGGTCGCAGCGTCATCGGCAACAAAGAGAGCTTGGCCGCGATCGGGGTGGAAGACGTGCGGCGCTGCCTGCGGCGGCGCTTCTGCCAGGGTGGTATCGTGTGGGCGTTCGCCGGAGATTTCGAAACCGCCGACTTGCGCGATTCCGTCGAGCGCCTCGAGCTTTCATTGCCCTCCTCGTCCGGCCCGGAAGCGGCGTGCATTCCCCCGCCGCCGCCCGTGGCGGGGCGCCACCTCGTCTTCGTCGACAAGCCTCAGCGCTCTCAGACACAGATCTTGATCGGCTCGCTGGGTGTTCACCCGAGCGACGCGGACTACTTCGACCTGCTGGTCGCGAACACCGCGTTCGGTGGCACCTTCACGGCGCGGCTGAACCAGGAGGTGCGGGCAAAGCGGGGCTGGTCCTACGGGGCCTACTCGACGCTCTCCTTCGAGCGCGAGCGGCAGAGCTTCAGCATGTGGACGTTCCCTTCCGCCGAGCATGCGGCGGATTGCATCGTCCTGCAGCTGCAGATGCTCGAGGCGCTGTGTGACGGGGGCATCTCCGAGAGCGAGCTTTCCCGCGCGCAGGCGTATCTCGTGCGCTCGCGCGCGTTCGCGGCGGATACGACGTCGAAGCGAGTCGGGCAGCGCTTGGAAGAGATTCTCTACGGCCTTCCGGAGCGTTTCTACGAGCGCTACGAAGAGGGAGTTCGCTCCGTGAGCGTCGAATCGGCCGCGTCTGCGGTGGCGCGCAGGCTGTCGCCCAGGGATTTGGTGGTGGCCGTCGTGGGGAGCTACGAGGAGGTTGGCAGCGCCGTCCGCGAGGCGGTAGGCGAGACGGCGTCCGCGCGTACCGTCGCGTACGACGAGGACTGACGGTCGATCGAGCGGCAGTCCACCGCGTGGTCGGGTTCGGCGCCCGCCATCAAACGGATTGCCGCTCGAGCCGCGTCAGCAACTCGTCGCCGAGCGCTCGAGCGCCTGCCGTGGCCGCCTCCTCTTCGGACCACACGTCGCTCCCCGCCGTCAGGGGGCGCCTCAAATCCAGGTAGAGCTTCAGCTTGGGCTCCGTGCCGCTCGGACGAACGAGTACGCGACCCGCCTCGCCGAGGCGGAGCTCCACCAGGCTGGCGTTTGGTAGCCAGGCCGGACGGGTGTGTCCGCCCTGCGAGTAGTCGACGACCTCCGTGACGGTGTGCTCGGCGATCTGCCGCGGGGGATCCGCGGCGAGAGAGCTCATCGTGCGGGCGATTCGGCGCGCTCCCTGGCGACCCTCGAGCGTTCGGCTCCGCTGCACGCTCACCCACAGCCCGTGGAGGCGGTATAGGCTCTCCAGTCGGTCGAGTAGGCTTCTGTCGCGACTCTTCTCGAGAGCCGCCAGCTCGCAAAGCACCAGGGCCGCGGAGATTCCGTCCTTGTCGTGCACGATCGAGCCGACGCTGTAACCGAGGGCTTCTTCGAAGGCGAAAGTGAAGGCCCGGGCTCCGCTGCGGCAGCGGGCCAGAGCCGCGGTCCAAATCCACTTGAAGCCCGTCAGCGTGCGTTCACAGTCGGCCCCGTAGCTTCGAGCGATCGCGGAGAGCATGGGCGAGGAAACGAGGCTTTGCACGACCAGCGGCATCGGCGTCGGCGCGGCCCGCTCGAGTAGGAAGTCCGCGAGCAGCAGCCCGACCTGATTCCCGGTCAGCCGCTTGAAGCCGCGGGGGCCCGGTACCGCAGCGGCCAGGCGATCGACATCGGGGTCGCTGGCAATGACGAGCTCCGCGTCGGAGCGCCGGGCCAGGTCGATGGCCAGGTCCAGCGCGCCCTCTTCTTCCGGGTTGGGGAATGGAGCGGTGGGAAAACGCCCATCCGGCTGCTGCTGCTCGGGGACCGGTAAGAAGTGGCGAAAGCCCGCCTCCCGGAGGACGCGCGAGACCGGCTCGTGCCCGACCCCGTGCATGGCCGTGTGGACGACCCGCAAATCGCGTGCGGGGCGAGCGGCGGAGCCGAGCTCGCCCACCTCTCGGTAGTAGTCTTCGACCAGAGCCGCGTCGGGGGGGGAGACCAACCGCCGTAGCGTGGCCTGCGGGGCGAGGGGGATTTCCGAGGCCGGCGGGCACGCCTGAATCTCCGCCGCGATTCGGGCATCGACGGGCGGGGCGATTTGCAGGGCGTGGCTCCCGTAGATCTTGAGTCCGTTGTATGCAGCTGGATTGTGGCTGGCCGTGATCACCAGGCCCGCCGCGGCGCCGAGGCGCTTCGCGACGTAGGCGACGATCGGAGTCGCGACCGGGGCGCTGAACGAGAAAACGCGCAGGCCGTGGGCTGCGAGGACCCCAACCACCTCATCGCGCAGTGCCGGGCTGGACAAGCGGGCATCTGCGCCGACGACGAGCTGCAGCTCGTCCGCCTGCCCGCGGGTCAAATAGCGCGCGATGCCCTCGGCCGCGCGACGAGCCACGGCGCGATTCATGCGGCGGGGGCCCGCGCCGACCAAGGCTCGGAGTCCTGCCGTACCGAATTCCAGTGACCCGGCCATGGCCTCCAGCAGGCAGGTTTCATCACGGCGGCTGACCAGGTCTCGAAGCTCGAGTTGCGTCACGGGGTCCGGGTCCGCGGCGATCCATCGCTCGGCCGCCTCGATGGCCTGGTCGAGATTCATCGGGCTGGGCCTTCGGCGCGGATCGGCTTTCACCGGCTCTGACCCGGATTGTCGGCCACCGCGGCGAGCATCTCGCTCAGTAGGTGCGTATCGTACTGCCCGGAGCGGAAGGCCGAGCTCGCCATCACCCGCTTCAGCAGGGTGAGGTTGGTCGCTTTGGGCCCCTTCTTTCCCACCAACTCGATGGTCGTCCGCGATAGCGCCGCCTCCATCTTTTCGATTGCGGTCGCCCGGTCGTGAGCGTGGGTCATCAGCTTGGCCAGCAGCGGATCGTAGTACGGGGTGACGGCGTCGCCGGCGCGCAACCCGGTGTCCAGCCGCACCGAATCGTCGTTCTCTGGAAAGTCGAACGCCTTCAGCTCGCCCGGCTGCGGGATGAAGCCCTTGTCGGGGTCTTCCGCGTAGAGGCGCACCTCGATTGCGTGCCCTCGAGGCTCTGGAAGCTCCGGCAGGGACAACCCCTCACCGGCGGCCAGCCGCAGCTGGCACTCGACCAGATCCACACCGCCGGTGAGCTCGGTGATTCCGTGCTCGACCTGGAGCCGCGGGTTGACCTCCAGAAAGTACGCGTTTCCGTCGTCCGAAAGGACGAACTCGACCGTTGCGGCACCCAGGTAGGTTCGAGCCAGCAGGATCCGCTTGGCGGCCATCCACAGCTCGTGTCGGAGCGAGCTCGGTCCCGTGCCGAGCGAGGCGGCAGGCGCGGGAGCTTCCTCGACGACCTTCTGGTGGCGCCGCTGTACGCTGCACTCGCGGTCTCCGACGATCCAGACCCGGCCGCCGCCGTCTCCCAGCGCCTGGACTTCGATGTGGCGCGGCCCGGCCAGGTAGCGCTCGAGATACACTCGATCGTCACCGAACGCCGAGCGCCCGCGGTCGCTACAGCGGCGCGCTGCCTCCGCCAGCTCGTTCTCCTCGAGCACGATTTGCATGCCGATCCCACCGCCCCCCCCGGCGGCCTTGACGATCAGCGGTAGGCCCACCTTGCGCGCCTCGGCGCGCAGCCCTTCGGTGTCCGCGGGGTCGATTGCTTGCTGGCTGCCCGGCGGCGGCAGGACACCCACGGACGAGGCCAGCGCGCGCGCCGCGATCTTGTCGCCGAACACTCGCAGCGTTTCCGGGGAGGGGCCCACGAAGCAGGCGCCCGCTTCTCTGACTCCGGATGCAAAATCCGCGTTTTCACTGAGCAAACCGTAGCCGGGGTGGACGGCCTCGGCGCCGCTCTCCGCGACGGCGCGCAGCACTGACTGGTGGTCGAGGTAGCTCTGGTCCAGTCGCGAGCCCCCGATGTGAATCGCTCGGTCGGCTTGCAGTACGTGCAGGCTCTGGGCGTCGGCATCCGAATGGATCGCCACCGTTTCGATGCCCAGCCGCCTACATGTCGCCAAGACTCGGACTGCGATTTCACCGCGGTTGGCGACTAGCACACTCTTGAACATGGACCTCCCTAGACTCGTTCCCGGCGAAAAATGTCGCTGCGAGCCCGGGCCCTCCCGGGGTGAGGGTCTCGGGCTGGCGCTTCTTGCGGCATTCTTCGCTCACAGCTTTTCTCTACCTTGGTTCCCATCCCCATTGGTGGACGGGAACTCGACTCTGGCAGCGATGTGCGCCCTCGCCCTTGGTAGTAGCACATCTCGAAAAGCACGCCGCGCGAGGTCGCGCGTCGGTCCACGGGGAAGACCGCGCGGCTCCGGCGACCCAGAGGCCGTGACCGTCTCGGGCCGCGCTCAGTTTGCCAGCGCGAGCTGACCACAGGCCGCGTCGACGTCGTCTCCCCGAGTTTGCCGCAGCGAGCAGGAGACGCGCTGATCGGCGAGCACCTGCCGAAACTCACGGACACGCTCGTCATCCGGGCGGCGCAAGCTCGAAGCCGCGATCGGATTCATGGGGATGAGGTTCACCTTCACCGCGAGCCCACGCAGGCACCGAACCAGGCGCAGGGCGTGCTCCCGCGAGTCGTTGACGCCATCGATCAGGGTGTACTCGATGGTGATCCTGCGCCGCTTGGGGAGTGGGTACCTGCGCAATGCGTCAAGCAGGTCCGGCAGGGGATGATGCGCGTTCATCGGAATGATGCGATCGCGCGTCTCGGAGTCCGGCGCGTGAAGCGAAATGGCCAAGCCCACCTTCCCCTCGAAATCGCGGCCGAGTTTTTCGATGCCGCGGATCAGCCCCACCGTGCTCACCGTGATGCGACGCAGGCTCATGGCCTGACCAGCTTCGCTGGTGAGCAGCCGGATGGCGCGGGCCGTCTCGGCGTAGTGATGCAGGGGCTCGCCCATTCCCATGAAAACGAGGTTGCGCAGCCGCTCGCCCTCGTCGAGGTAGCGCTGCGCGACCAGCACCTGCGCCACCACCTCGTGGGCGCCGAGCGCCCGCATCAGCCCCGCCTGGCCGCTGGCGCAAAAAATGCAACCCATCGCACACCCCACCTGTGTGGAGATGCAGAGGGTCACCGGACGCTTGCCGCGCGGCTCCCCCGGCTCGTCCTCCTCGTCTTCCTCGGGGTCGTCGGCGTCCAGGGCGTTGTCCCGCGGGATGAGCACGCACTCGATGCTGCGTTCGTCGTTCAGCCCGAGCAGCAGCTTGCGCGTTCCGTCCGAAGAGCGACGTACGGCGACCTCGCGAAAGGGCGTCGCCACGCCCGCCTCCGCCAGGCGCTGGCGAAGCGCGAGGCTCAGGTTGGTCATTTGCGCCGGGTCCAGAACGCCATCGCGGTGAATCCAGCGGAAGATCTGCTTGGCTCGATAAGGGGCTTCTCCGGCCTGCTCGAGCCACGCCTTCCACTCGTCGAGCGTTCGGGCGAGGGGAGCCGCCCCCCGGGGGCGTTCCGACGTGGAACGCTCCTCGCTGCCCTGCGCGACTCGAAGGCGAAGGCGCTCACTCATTTTCCTCTCCCGCTCTTCCCGGCTGCACCGGGCTGCCGGCTGCCGAGCGCTTGGCCCGCTGCCAGTAGCCTTCCAGTGCCTCGAGGGCAATGCCGGCGGTTGGTTTTCCGTCGTCCGCCACGGGCCACCCCCCGTGCTCTCGCGCGACCTCGTCTTCGACGCGGCTCATGCGGTCGGTAAACTTCTCGCAGGCCCCCCGGAGCGCCCGGGAAGGATCCACGCCGTGGTGACGAGCCAAGTTGACGACCGCGAAGAGCAAGTCCCCGATCTCGGCCTCGACCGCGGACGACCCCTCGTGTGCGACCGCCGCGTCCACTTCGGCGAGCTCTTCGGCGACCTTCTCGCGCGAGCCGGCGGTGTCGGGCCAGTCGAAACCCACGGTTGCGGCCTTGGCGCTGAGCCGTCGAGCGCGTTCGAGCGGCGGGAGGGAGCGCGGAATTCGGGAGAGCAAGCGCCGCGGCCCCGGCTTCTCCTGCTGCTTGATCCGCTCCCATTGGCGCGCCACCGCGTTCGGGCTGGTGACGCTCGCTTCTTGGCCGGCCCCCGCACTCTGCGCGGATGGGAACACATGGGGGTGGCGTCGGACGAGCTTCTCCACGATGCCGACCAACACGTCGTCGGGGCCGAACCCGTGGGCCTCCCTCGCCATTTCGGAGAGGAACACCACCTGGAGCGCCAGATCCCCGAGTTCCTCGCGCAATAGCCCCCAGTCCTCGGCGTCAATGGCGTCGATTACCTCGCAGGCCTCTTCCAACACGTAGCGGCGCATCGACTCGAAGGTCTGCTCTCGGTCCCAGGGGCAACCGTCCGGCGCGAGCAAGCGCTGCATCAGCGCGACCAGTTGGGTGAAGCTCTCTCCGCGCTGCTCGGCGAGGGCAGGGGCGGGGCGAATGGGGAAGGCTCGGGATTTCACTGCTCGGCCGGTGGTAGCAGCGCCGCCCGCTGCAAGCAACCGAGCGCTCCCCGGGCCCCGAGGGCCCCCGAAGCCCCTCTCGCGCGCCGCAGGTCGGACGCGGCGGAGAAGTCGAGCGCGACCCGAAGCGAGCCCAGAGGGGCCACCTGGCCGTCGCAACGAGGCCTGCGCGGGGCAGGGGCCGAGCTCCGCGCTTGGGGTGCCGCGGCGACCCCCGCCTCGCCGCGGCGTCCTTTCGCGGGGGGGCGTCGGCGGCCGTCGGCGGCTCGCGGCCCTTTTCGGTCGTTCCGGGCCCGGCGCAACCGCGCGAAAGCTCTGGCTTCAAAAAAGGTAGCGCTCTCCGGAATCGCAGAGAATGGTGGCAACGTTCCCGGACTCGAGTCGCTGTGCCACGCTCAGGGCCACGTGGACGTTGGCCCCCGCCGACGGACCGGCGAGGATCCCTTCCTCACGGGCCAGGCGCTGCGCCATCTTGGAGGCGGCCTGATCCGTGACCGTGCACACCTCGTCGAGCAGGTCGCGGTCCAGTACCGAAGGAACGAAGCCGGCGCCCAGACCCTGAATGGTGTGGGGCCCTGGCGCCTGTCCGCTCAGCACTGCGCTCGTCTTCGGCTCGACGGCGACGATGCGCGCCGTCGGCACGATCTCCTTGAGGTGGCGAGCCACACCCGTGATCGTTCCGCCCGTTCCCACGCCAGCCACGAAGGCGTCGACCTTCCCGTCGAGCTGCGCCACGATTTCGCGCGCCGTGCCCACATAGTGCGATTGCGGGTTGGCTGGATTGTCGAACTGGCTCGGCATGAAAGCGCCCTCGGTGGTGGCGACGATTTCGTTGGCGCGTTCGACCGCCCCCCTCATTCCGGCGCCCGCGGGGGTCATAGCGATTTCGGCGCCGTACGCTCGCATCACGTAGCGCCGCTCCACGCTCATGTCTTCCGGCATCACGAGAACGCAACGGTACCCCCGCACCGCGGCGATCATCGCCAGGCTGATGCCGGTGTTGCCACTGGTCGCCTCGACCAACGTCGCGCCTTGGGAGATCCGCCCATCCGCTTCGGCGGCTTCGATCATCCGCAGGGCGGGGCGGTCCTTCACGCTTCCCGCTGGGTTGAGGAACTCGGCCTTCCCCCACAGCGCTGCCCGGCACTCCGAGCCAATGCGCCGAAGTCGAATCAGAGGGGTACTGCCGATTGCGCTCAGAATGCTTTCTGCCGTCGCGAGCGTTCGGCGTCCGTCGACGGCTCGGTCGGTGGCGTCTGTTGCATTGGACTGCTTCGGGGCTCCCATCGAACCGGCACGCTACCATTCGATCGGTTGTTCAGACAGCCTTGGTTGCGCGTCTGCCTCATGCCGGCCGACGGCTCCACCGCTTCGGCCAAGCGCTTCACCCCGTAGGGGGGGACGCGCGGCGTTGCTCTGTGCGCGGCAAGGGCCACCGTTCTCACGTTCGCGCACACGGCCCTCGCTCTCGTAGAACACGTCGCGCGATCTCACAGTGCGGGCGGGTGCGTGCTATGATTCACCAGCCCATGTCCCGAGTCCTCGCACTGATTGGAAATCGCCCCGAGGTCTGCTCCATTGCCGCGCAAGCTCACTCCGCCGCCCTGAGTTTGTCGAGCTCCCCTACGCCCGTCGGTTGGGGCGTCGGCGTATACGAGTCGGGCCAAGTCCTTTTGCGCCGCCGCCCGGTGGACGAACGAGATGCGGTCAGCATCACCGCGCTCGAGCGCGCGAGCAGCCCCGCGGTCCTCGCTCAGATTCGCTCCCCCGGCGTCGGGGCGCTACGAACGGAAAATACACCGCCGTTCCGCTTCCGCCGTTGGCTTTTTGCAATGCGCGGAACGGTCGAGAGTTTCGACAGCTTGCGCCCCAGGCTGCTGGAGGCGCTCCCCGACTTTCTGCGCAGCAACGTGCGCGGAGAAACGGATGGGGAGGTTCTCTTCTACTCCTTTCTGTCGTGCTTGCAATCTTCGGTCGGATTGGAGCGAGAACGCATTTCACCCGGCGACATCGGCACGGCGTTGCGCCAGGCGGTGTTTCAGGCGGATGCCGCGCTGAGCGGCCTGGGTCATTCCCCGGCCGTGGTGGAT
This sequence comes from Polyangiaceae bacterium, assembly GCA_050299315.1. Taxonomy (GTDB): domain Bacteria; phylum Myxococcota_A; class Polyangia; order Polyangiales; family Polyangiaceae; genus SZUA-265. The sequence goes on along the minus strand of JBNKVS010000041.1, from coordinate 306,535 downwards.
TGCTTTGCCACGAACGGGGAGCACTTGGTGGCGCTGCACCGAAGCGGCAGTTTGGTGATGCGATGGATGGACGATATCGCCGAGCTGAAACACACCCTTCCCGATCGTCCGGGGGGAGCTTCGGTCAGTCCCTTTCGGTGCAGTATTCTCCTCGCGGGGGTCCCGGACACCCCCGAGCACTTCGAGCCGGTCGATCCCGAGCGCCTGGTGCTCTGCGGTCGGACGGAGCCCCCCGTCATCGAGCCACTGTGAGGGCTGCCGAGCGCCTGACGTGGGCGCTGTCGTGGGGAGCTTTCGAGCTCGCGCAGCTCGGCTGCAGCTCGGTCCGTGCCGCGCGTCCGGCGGAGCCCCCGCTGGCAGTGCGACCGCTCGTGGTGGTCGCGACCGACCCGGTGGGTCGAGCGGGCCGGGCGATGGTGGCCCTGCGCCCGGAGAGCCGCGCCGACGAGGCGCGCAGAGCCGTTCGGACCTTCTTCGTGGCGATCGCTCAGGAATCCCTTCCACTGCTGAAACAAGTGCTGACGGACGAAGCGCAGGTAGTCACCCAGGCGGGAGCTGCTGCGGAGCCAATCGGGCGCCTGTGGGAGTCGCGTTTTCGCCGCTTCGAATACTCCGATGCCTTGGTGCCGACGGTGCAGCTCGATCGCCGGGTGGCCGTCTTCTCGGCACCCGAGGCGGAGGCCCTGCGGAGCGCTCGCAACTGGGAGATGATGCCGCGCGGGGAGCAGGTATTGGCCGTCGCGGAGCTCGGCGCGCCCGGTAGCGAAGTCGACCTCCCGGAGCGAATCGAGCTTCTTCTGGAGCCAACGACAGGCGGCTACCGCATCGCTCGGTGCCGAGAGCGCTAGTCGAGGGCGCTCACAGGCTTGGGCGCGCCCGACCGTGGCCCGCGTGCCGCTCGGCGGCCGCGGCCTTCGGCGAGCTGCCCATCGGCCGCGCTCGGCAGCCGGGCGATCCGCGCGAATCCGTCGGCCGCGCCCCGGGTGGCGAGCGAAGTCTACATTCCGGCGAGGATCAGGTACCCGTCTTGCGCGGGGACGAGCGTGAGCTGGTTTTCCGACACCTCGCGGTGCCACAACTCGCCTTCGCCATCGCTGTCGGGAAGCTTGTAGCTGGCGCTGTACGTGTACGCCACGTCCCAGCCGTGATCCTCGTTGGGCGCGACGCGGCGGTAGTGGATCTCGTAGCGAATGGCTCTCGCCTCCAGAAACTGCGAGCTCAGGTACCTCCGCAGACCCGCGTAGTCGAGGTCGTCCGTTGCGTCGACGTTACCCCCGTCCTCGTAATAGTCCGGGTGGGCCATCGTCATCAGGGCCTCCACGTCCTTGTGCTCCACGGCGTGGCGGTAGCGTTCACAGAAGTCGACGAGCTCCCGGTTGATCGGCGTGTCTTCCACGTCGGTGTTGGGAATCAGGGTTTGCGCGCACGCGGACAGGCCGAGCGCGGCCATGAGGTAAAACGGGCAGGCGAGGAAAGCGGGCTTACGAGGCATCGGTCTTTGGGCAGGGTACTGGGGGCGCGAAACCGGGGCCCACAATTGGGACGTCCCGACCCTGCGTTTCAACGAAAAACGCGCGCGCCCCACCGACCATTCCCGCGATGAAGAAGAAATCGGCCATCCAGACTGTTTTCCCCCACAATGGGGAGAAGGGGCGGGCGGAGCCGTCGGCTCTCGACGACCCCTGCCGCCGGCAGCCGACGGCGAGCCGGCGATCCATTTTTGCCGCGAGCCAGCTACAGCCCCAGCCGACCGCGCTGTTCTTTGACCAGCGAGCGAATCAAGTCGATGCGACGCACCCCTTCTGCCTCGCCCCGGTAGTTGAGCACGAGGCGGTGCCGAAGGGCGGGCCCGCTGATGGCCAGCACGTCTTCGATGTCCGCTACCGGCTGGCCCAGCACCACGGCGCGGGCCCTGGCCGCCAGCACCAGGGCCTGGGTTCCGCGTGGGCCGGCCCCGTAGCGGACGTAGCGCTTGACCTCCGCGCTGGCGCCTTCGTCCGGGCGCGAGGCGCGCGCCAACGCCACGGCCAGGGCAAGCGCCTCGTCGGTGGCGGGGATGAGGGGGACGAGATCGGAAAAGCGGGCCAGCTCCTCCGGAGAAATGACGGACTCGAACTCGGGCGCGGAGTTCGCCGGGGGCCGCCGGGCGATCTGGGCTTCCTCTTCCTCCGTCGGATAGTCGATGTGGATTTCCAGCAGGAATCGGTCCAGCTGCGCCTCCGGGAGGGAGTAGGTGCCTTCCTGCTCGATTGGGTTCCGCGTCGCGAATACCTGGAAGGGTTTCGGCAGCGGGTACGTCTTGCCGCCGACCGTGACGCACCGCTCCTGCATCGCCTGGAGCAGCGCGGCTTGCGTCTTCGGGGGCGTGCGGTTGATTTCATCCGCGAGGACCAGATTCTCGAAGATTGGGCCCGGCAGGAACTCGAGGCGCCGGCGCAGCTGCCCTTCGTGCTCGACCTCGCTCAGGACGTCGCTGCCGGTGATGTCCGCGGGAAGCAGATCCGGTGTGAACTGCACCCGTCCGAACGACAGCCCGAGGCAGCGTGCGATCGAGGCGACCAGCAGGGTCTTGGCCAACCCGGGAACCCCGACGAGCAGCGCGTGGCCGCGCGCGAGGAGCGTGATCAAGAGCTGGTCGACCACCGCGTCCTGGCCGACCACTACCGTGGCGACTCGAGCGCGCAGGCGCTTGCAGGCCTCGCGGCACTGCGCGAGGATTTCAACGGACTCTTCGGCTCCGATCTCTTTCGAGCTCACGAACTCTCTCCCTCGTTGGTTTCCGCGCCGGCGGCGCAGATGCAGGACGATTCGGAACGGCGTTGCATTCCGTCCCCATATACGACAAACCCCACGCGGGAGTCCGTGGAAACGTGAAGATCATACGCACGCTCCCGCCGCGGCGTCCGGCGGCGCCCGCGGGGCGCTCCGCGAGAGGTCGTCGGCGAGCGGCGCCCTTCGTCGTGCTCGGGGGGGGCATCGGGTGAGCTCGAGCGCACGCCGCGTCGTTCTTGCAATGCTGCTCGCAGTGCTGATTTACGGGGCAATCGTCGCGTTCAGCGGGTACCGGCAGATCGGCTCTCGCTTGATTTCGTTTCGCTGGTCGGCATTCGCGCTGGCACTGGCGCTGGCCAGCGCCAACTACGCCTTTCGGTTCGCCAAGTGGCAGTACTACCTGCGCCTACTGGGCGTGTCCGGCGTGGGGCGCCTGGACAGTGCCCTCGTATTCTTGTCCGGATTCGTGCTCACCGTCACGCCGGGCAAGGTCGGCGAAGTGTTCAAGAGTGCCGTTCTCGAGCGCACTCACGGGGTGCCGATGGAAACGACCGCACCCATCGTGGTTGCGGAGCGGCTGACGGACGTGTTCGCCATCGTCCTGCTCGTTTCGCTCGGAAGCCTGGGCTTCTCCGGCGGTGCCTACTGGGCTCTGGCTGGCAGCGTCGCGGCGATGGGGGGGGTGGCTGCGATCGCGTGGCGAGCTCCCGCCGACACCTTGCTGCTCTGGGTGGGGCGCCAACCCAGGCTCTCTCGGCTGGTCCCGCGCCTGCGCGCCTCCCTGGAGGGCCTGCGGAAGCTGGCGTCTGTGCGCGCCCTGCTCCTGCCCAGCGCGCTGTCGGTCGTGGGCTGGTCTCTCGAGGGGGTCGCTCTGCGCGAGCTGCTCGCTGGTTTCGAGCTCGCGGCGCCGCTGGGAGCGTGCGTTTTCTTTCACTCCACTGCCACCCTCGCGGGGGCTCTCGTGCCCGTCCCGGGCGGGTTGGGGGTGGCAGAGGGAATCTTGCAGCAGCAAATGGTTCAGGTGGCGGGCGCACCGGTCGCCGTTGCGACCGCCGCCATGCTCCTGATTCGCTTTGCGACTCTGTGGTGGGCCGTCATCGTTGGTTTCGTGGCCCTGGCGCTGGTCCGGTTGCGTTTCCCCCACTGGGCGGACTCGGGGGGAGATCCCGGGGCCTCCTCTGCGCTCACTCGTCGAGCTTGAGCACTGCCAAGAACGCGTCTTGCGGGACGTCGACGCGCCCGACGGATTTCATGCGCCGCTTTCCCGCCTTCTGCTTCTCCAGCAGCTTGCGCTTGCGTGTGATGTCGCCCCCGTAGCATTTCGCCGTGACGTCCTTGCGCATCGCCCGCACCGTCTCGCGGCTGATGATTTTTGCCCCCAACGCGGCCTGGATGGCGACCTCGAATTGCTGCCTCGGCACGAGCTCCTTGAGCTTGGCCGCCAGCGCCCGCCCGCGGGAGAACGCCGAGGCGCGGTGCACGATCACGCTGAGCGCATCCAACGGCTCGCCGTTGACCAGCATGTCGAGCTTCACCAGGTCGTCCCTGCGGTAGCCGACCAGCTCGTAGTCCAGGCTCGCGTAGCCTCGAGAGACGTTCTTCAACCGATCGTGGAAATCCATCACGACTTCCGCCAGAGGAAGCTCGTACGTGATGACCACGTGGTCCTTGGTGGGGTAGTCGATACCGAGCTGGGTGCCGCGGCGCTCTTGGCACAGTGCAACGACGGGACCCACGTAGTCCGCAGGCACGTGCACGGTGACCTTCATGATGGGCTCCTCGACGTAGTCGAGGTCCACGAGCGCCGGCATCTTCGAGGGATTGTCCACCCGGATTCTCTCCCCGCTCTTCGTGTGAGCCCAATACACGACGCTGGGCGCCGTGGTGATCAGATCCTGCGCGTACTCTCGCTCCAGCCGCTCTTGGATGATTTCCATGTGCAACAGGCCCAAAAAGCCGCATCGGAAGCCGAAGCCCAGGGCATCGGACGTGTCGGGCTCGTACTGAAAGGAAGCGTCGTTGAGATGCAGCTTGCTCAAGGCGTCCCGCAGTTCCTCGTACTGCGCAGAGTCCGTGGGAAAGATTCCCGCGTAGACCATCGGCTTGACTTCCTTGAAGCCAGGTAGCGCCTCTCGGGCGGGATTGACGGCCGTGGTCACCGTATCGCCGATTTTCGTGTCCTCGACGCTCTTCATGTTGCCAGCGAGGAAACCGACCTCTCCGGGGCCGAGCGAATCGATGGGCGTGGCGTGCGGCGTGAAACAGCCCATCTCCGTGACCTCGTAGACGCGGCCAGTCGCCAGTAGCTTGATCTTTTCGCCCTTGCGCAACACGCCATCGACTACGCGAATCATCACCATGGCGCCTCGGTACGTGTCGTACCAGCAGTCGAAAATCAGCGCTCGCAGCGGGGCATTCGCGTCTCCCTGGGGGGGCGGGATGCGCTCGACGATGGCCTCGAGCAGGTCGTCGACACCCAGGCCCGTCTTTCCACTCGTCAGCAGCGCACCGCTGCAGTCCAGGCCGATCACCTCCTCGACCATCTCTGCCATCGTGTCCACGTCGGCCGAGGGTAGATCCACCTTGTTGATCACCGGCAGGATCTCCAGATCCTTTTCCAGGGCCAGGTAGGTGTTTGCCACCGTCTGTGCCTGCACGCCTTGCGTTGCGTCCACCACGAGCAGCGCGCCTTCACACGCCGCCAGGCTGTTGCTGACCTCGTAGGAGAAGTCGACGTGGCCGGGAGTGTCGATCAGCTGGAGTTGGTAGACCTTGCCGCTCTTTGCCTTGTACGGCAGCCGCACGCTCTGGGCCTTGATCGTGATGCCACGCTCTCGCTCCAGCTCCATCTTGTCGAGGAATTGGGCCCGCTGCTCGCGCGCGCTGACGGCGCCGGTCCGTTCGAGAATGCGGTCTGCGAGGGTGCTCTTGCCGTGATCGACGTGAGCGATGATTGAAAAGTTGCGTATTAGAGTGGGGTCGATCGACATGTCGACTGTTTCGTGGAAGGGGAAGGAGGCGGGTCGCTCTCCCTCGGTCGGGCCCGCGGCGTCGACCCGGGGTGGTCGACGCGCTCGAGATGAAATCGGTACGGCACCGCTGGGGTCGAGCCTGCGCGCAGACTAGGCGTCGGCAAGAAATTGCGGCGCCCGCTCGCCGTCAGCCTGCCGGAGCGAGGACAGCCGTCGAGCCGCTCGGGCGGTACGTTTCGTCATCTCGTCTGGGTGGTCGTCTGGCCGCGGCGAAAAGACTCGCCGTGAAGTAACTTAGCCTCGGGCGATTGAAAGGGCACCATGCTCGATGGGGACCACCGGGAGGAGGGCCGGCATCGGATGGCTGCTGCGGCACGTATCGTCATCTACTCTCGGTCGTGCTCGGGACGGCGAGTCGTTCGTCTCGAGCTAACTACACCCAGCGCCGCTCATGGAAGCCCCGCCGCTGGACTCTCAAGACTTCTTTCCCTGGGCCGCCGGCTCGGTCTCCAGACTCATTTGGCCCGGTAGCGCGTGCTCGTAGTGCTTGAGAACGAGATCGATTCCCTCTCGGATGTACACCGCTACCGGTACCTTCGTGCGAGCGTGCAGCAGGTGCAGACGCTCGCTCTGCTCCGGTGTTATGTAAACGGTTGTTGATATCTTTTTCCGAGACATGAAACGCTCTCAAGGCCGAACTTGCCACTGGTTACACTAGATTCCCATACATATGTTGTCAATCACGAGTTATCCCCAGTATGGTGTAAAATTAACTGATTTCAATAGGTTACGTTCTTCTTTTGGCGCCTCGCCGAGGGGCGATTCCGCCGCACGGGGCCCGAGGGGAGGCCCCGTGGCGCCCGCAGGTGTGAAGTGATACCAACCGCGCGCCGTTGGTTTTCCTCGGGGAGCCCTCGCGCCGCGACCGGCTCCGGCGCAAGGTTGTCGAATATCACGCGGGCTCGGTTACTGGGATAGCAGGTTGGGGCAGTTGCACATGCGGAGGGCGAGATCGGTCTGGGCTGACGCGCGGGGTGGAGCCGTAGCGGGCGCTTTGCTCGCGGCGGGGGCGCTCTGCTGCGCGGGGCAGAAGGGCCCCGAGTCCGCCGCCAACGCGGCGGACAAGGTGGCGCCCAAGGACACCGAGATTCGCCACGAAGATTGCGAGATCGACGACGATGACGCCGTGTCCGAGGACGTGAATGGCGACGGTCGACCCGACCGCACCACGGTTGCTTCGGGCGGCAAGCCCATCTGTCGAGCGCTCGACTTCAACTTCGACGGCTCGATCGACGACTGGGTCTATCTCGACGAGGCGGGCAACGTGCGGCGGCGGGAAAGCGATTTCGACCGGGATGGTCGCGTCGATGAGGTCGCATTGTTTTCGGCCGGGCAGCTCCTCGAGAAGCGCCGCGCGACGACGCTCGGGGGCAAGTGGGACACGTGGCACTACTACCAGCAGGGGAAGCTCGCGCGAACGGAGCGCGACTCGAATGGGGATACCTACGTGGATCAGTGGTGGGAGTATCCCGACGCGCGCGGTTCCGACTGCCCGTTGATTCACTCCGACGTGGACGGGGACGGCCGCCCGGATCCGGGGGCGACGGTCGACGTATGCTCCGACCGGTACGCCGCCGCGGCATTCCAGTCGGAGGAAGAGAATGACGACCAGGCGGGGCCGGGTATCGGGGCGCTCCCGACCGAGGTCGATTCTTCGGCGCAGCCGGACCCGGAATCCGACTCGGAAGAGGAAGGCGACGACGAAGGGGACGCGGATGTCGAGGAGTCGGGAGAAGAGCCGTGAGCAGGCTCTCTCCTTCGCGGGTCGTCGCCTTGTCGGCGTGTTGGCTCCCGGTGCTCGCGTGTGGTGCGAGCGTTTCCGGATCGGCCCCGGTCGCGGGCGGAAATCAGCGGGATCGCCTGGTCGTGGACGACAAGTCTCGCTGTGAGCACAAAGGGCGTCTGGATCGAGAGGTGGTCGAGTCCGTCGGCACGGGAGCGATCCACCCCACGATTCGGCGCGTGTATCGAAGCTCGGGCGAAGGGGAGGAGAAGCACCGGATCTTGGCCTGCCGAGAGGTGGACACCAACCTCGACGGAGTCAAGGACATCGTCCGGTACTACGACGAAGACGGCCAGAAGGTTCGCGAGGAGGCGGACACGAACTACGATGGCGCCATCGACACGTGGATACGCTTTGCCAAGGGCGTGGTGGCGCAAGTCGACGTGGATTCGGATGCCGACCAGGTGATGGATCAGACGCGCTACTATCAGCGCGGCAAGCTCAGTCGCATCCAGCGCGATACCAACGCCGACGGCAAGCCCGACGTGTGGGAAATCTACGCGAATGGCCGCCTCGATCGGATCGGTCAGGATTTCGATTTCGACGGCCGCGTGGATCGCTGGAATCGCGACGAGGTGGCCCAGCGGCAGCAAGAACTCGAGGAGGCTGAGCAGGAGGCAGCGGCGGCGCGCGCCGCCGGGGGGCGCTGAAGGGGTGCGTCGCGGCTCCGGGGCTCGTTGCGCCCCACCGCCGGCTTCACTATGACGCCGACGGAATGAGTCGGCAGCGATTGCAGAAGGTTCTGGCGCGCGCTGGCGTGGCGTCGCGGCGCGGCGCGGAGCGGCTCATCGCCGCTGGGCGCGTTCGCGTCGACGGGGCCGTGGTGACCGAGCTCGGCACCGCGGCCGATCCGGACTCGCAGTGCGTCGAGGTCGACGGGCGGCAGATTTCGTTGGAGCCGACGGTTTGCGTGGTGCTGAACAAACCCCGGGGGGTCGTGTGCACGATGCAGGATCCGCAGGGGCGACCAACCGTTGCCCGGTTCGTGGCCGATCTCCCCGCGCGCGTCGTCCCGGTGGGGCGGTTGGATTTCCAGACGAGCGGGGTCCTGCTCATGACCAATGACGGCGAGCTGGCTCGGCGCCTGCTTCACCCGAGCCAGGGCGTATCCAAGCTATACGAGCTGAAGGTACGAGGCGTCGTGGGCGAGGCGGGGCTCGACCGCCTCCGCCGGAGCATCGTCATCGATGGCCGTCCGACCCGGCCCGCACGGGTCACTCGTCTGCGCGTCGAAGGCGACAAGACGTGGCTGCGAGTGGAGCTGCACGAGGGGCGCAATCGCCAGGTCAGGCGGCTCGCGGAGCAGGCGGGCTACGCCGTCATGCGCCTGTCGCGCGTGAGCTTTGGCGGCGTCACGGCGGAGGGGCTCCCCCCCGGGGCTTACCGCAAGCTCTCACCTCGGGAGGTGTCCCGGCTCGGCGGCGGCGCTTCTCAGACCGCGGCGCCGGGGGAGCTCTCCGCTCCGGGTCGAGCTGGCGGCGAGCGCCGCCCCAGAAAGCGGCCGCGCGATCGGCGCTAGCGGCCCTCCGGCGGGAGAGCCCGACTTTGGCGGGCGCCGGCCGCGCCACGGGTTTCGTCCATCAGGAGCGAGCGTGGATCAACGTTTTCGCACCCGAGCGAAAAAGCACCGAGACCTTGTTGGGAGCCGTCGCTTCCTGTACGACCCCCTCGCCGAACTTCGGGTGCATGATCAGTTGCCCGGCCTCGAACCGCGACTGCATCGAGTACGGGTGAAAGTGCGACGCATCCTTCCCCTCCGTCGCCTCTTGCCACTGCCGATGGGCGTTGGTGGTCGCCGCAGATTTGGCGGAGGTCGCCTTCTTGGCGCCGGCTTTCTTGGGGCTCGCTGCCGCCCCCGCGACCCGCGGGGCTCGATAGTTGTGCTGCTTGTCGCACGTGAGGCAAAGGACCCTCTTTGCGGCCCCACCCACCATCGCCACGATGCGGTGGTTCAGGTTCATTCGGCACGAGGTGCACCAGGCGTCGATTTCGGAGCCTGCTTTCAGAGTCATGTAGTGGATTTCTCCGGGCTAGAGGACGAAGCGGTCGAGCCGGAAGATGGTGGCTCACCAGCTTCGGCGCCTGTCGGCGCCACCGCGCCCTCTAGTCGTGATCCACCCTTCTTGGGAAGAGGTTCCTTGCTGCGGGCCTTCGCGCTGGCCTGTCCCGCTGCCGTGTTCCAGACCACACCGGGAGCGGATGAGTCGCTCGCTCGCGACGAAGGCGGCGGGGCCGAGCTGTCGGAGGGCCGCTCCGCCTCTCTGGGCGAGAAGCGGACTTGCATCGTCACCTCCACGGAAAGCTGGCTCAGGGCAGCCGCGATTTCGTCGGAGATGTTCGTGCGCTCCATCAGCGCCTTCAGCTCGCGCGATACGGACCGGTATACCGATTCTCTCGTTTCCTCGAGCGTCGACACCAAGGTCTGGGTGAGCAGCTGCAAGAGGGCCTCTTTGGGGACGCGCATCTCGGCGAGCAGCTGCCTCATCGGCTCGGCCGACAGATTCTTCGCGCCCGCTTCGATGACTCGCCTCAGCATGTCCGAAATCGAGCTTTCGGACGCTCCCCGTGGTGATCCCGCAGACGACTTCGGTCCGCCAGAGCCACCGGAATCCGTCGGTCCCTTGCGCACTTTTGGGTGGTAGCTTGGGGGAGCGGGCCGGTCAAACTGTTTTGCGCCGGAGGGTGGGGTGATTGTTCCCGTCCCGGTGGCCCGTTAGACTCCCCGGTCCCTATGAATTTTGGACACTTCTCCAGCCGGCGCCAGCGCGCGGCGGAGGCGATTGGCAGCGACGCGGTTTTGGTCCTGTTCTCCGCGCCGCAGCGAGCGCGCAACCGCGACGTCCTGTACGATTATCGACAGGACTCGGATTTCTTCTACTTGACGGGTGTGGACGAGCCCGAGGCAGCCTTGGTGGTGGAGGGTGGCAAGCGAGGGCGTTCGACGCTCTTCGTCGCAGCCAAGAACCCAGAGCGCGAAACCTGGGATGGATCTCGGCTCGGCGTCGAGGGCGCGTTCGAGCTGGGCTTTCACGAGTGCCGGAGCGTCGACGCCCTGGCGGCGGTGCTGCCGGAGCTCCTCGTCGGTAAGACCGACCTGGTCAGCCCTCTATCGCCACCGGAGCCCCGCTTGCTCGCCGCGCTCGGCGAGGCCCGCAAGCAGGCGCGCGCAGGCAGAGTGCATCCGGTGCGCTGGATCGACAGCGACACGGTGGTTCACGAGATGCGGCGCCTCAAGGAGGGGGTCGAGTTGCTGACGATGCAGCGTGCGGCCGACGCGTCGATCGAGGCGCACCGGCAGGCGATGCGTGCGGCCGCTCCGGGCCGGTTCGAGTACGAGATTCAATCCGTGCTGGAGCAGAGCTGCCGAGCGAGTGGCCATGCTCGGATGGCCTACCCGTCGATCGTCGCCTCCGGCGCGAACGCGACGACACTGCACTACGTCAAGAACGATCGCCGAATGCGGGAGGGCGACCTGCTGCTGATCGACGCTGGCTGCGAGCATGAGTATTATGCCTCCGACATCACGCGGACGTTCCCGGTGAGCGGACGGTTCACGGAGGCTCAACGAAGCGCCTACGAGGTCGTTCTGTCGGCGCAGAAGGCGGCCATCGAATGCTGCCGACCGGGCAGCACGCTCGACGACATCCACGAGGCTGCGGTTCGGGCCTTGTGCGAAGGCCTCTGCGAGCTCGGCGTGATTGGGGGGGCGCCCAGCGATGCGTTCGAGTCGGGAGCTTTCCGACCCTTTTACATGCACAAGACGAGCCACTACCTGGGCATGGACGTGCACGACGTGGGGCGCTACTACGACAAGGACAAGCCGAGGCCACTCGAGCCCGGGGTGGTCATCACCGTCGAGCCCGGGCTCTATTTTTCCGGGGCGGCTCCGCCGCACCTGCGCGGTATCGGCGTTCGCATCGAGGACGACATCCTCATCGACGCGGGTGGGCCAAAAAATCTAACGGCGGCTCTGCCCAAAGAAGTCGAGGATGTCGAAGCCCTCTGCGGCGGGCGGTAGTCCCGTCGAGCCGCGCGGGCCGAGGCGCGCCGCGAGGGCTGGCTCGCGGGCGGCCGTCTGCGGCCCGAGGTGCCCGTGATCGCGTGGCTCTTGGCGGGCTCTTTGACTGCGGGACTACCGTCCGCCGACGGTGCGCCGAGTGGGCCGCTCCCCGAGTCGACCGAGCGGGCCGACGGGCGCGACGCCGGCTCCGAGAGCACTCGTTCTCGCTCCCGGGAGGCTCGCCCCGCTCCCGCGTCGGGGGCGGCGTGGGCTCCCGCGAGCGGCCGCATCGATCTGGCGCTCGGGCGCGGCTTGCGCTTCAATAATCCCTACCGTTTGGCCACTCCGCTGGGTTCGTCGGCGAGGTCGATTTCCGCGACGGCGCCGTTCGTCGAGCTGGGCGGTGGGGCCCTGTGGGCCGGCGGGCTCCTCGGAGGCCGTCACGGCGCCCGGGCCGCGCTGACGGCTGCGGCGACGGGCGTCTCGCAGCTGGTCGCCACGCTGGGCTACTGGTCTCAATGGAGTCTCACCAACCGCCTGTGGCTCGACGCGCACGCCGGGGCCCCCGTCGTGATCACTCCCGACACCAGCGTCGGCGTCGAGGCCGGGGTAGGCCTGGCGGGAGAGATCGCCGCGTCGATCGGCGTCTCGGCCGCCGCCACGGCAGGCCTGTATTTCGGCGCGGCGACGCCGGAACGGGCCGTTTCGACGATCCCCGTGCTCTCGCTGCAGTTCGCGGTCTTCTACCGGTTCGGAGGGGCCGCGTGACCCGTCGTCGCGCGGCTCTGGGGGGGCTCGCCCTCGCCGTCTTCACCAGCGCTAGCCCCCCCCCGGGAGACATCGGGGGGTGTGGCCAGTCGGCGCGCGATCTGGATCCAGGCACGTTTTATGAAACACGCCGGGTGACACTCTGTCGTCGCTGCGCGGAGTGCGGATCTTCGGCGCAGGATTGCGAGGCGTTGTGCAGCGCCGAGGGGCGGCCTAGCGATTTTCCGCCGGGCTGTTTTCCACTCGTTCACGATGGAACGGTGTGCCTTCGGGCCCTCTTGGTCACGAGCTGCGACAAGCTGCCCGAGCTGATCGCGGAGCCGCCCAGCATCCCCTCCGAGTGCGATTTCTGCCCCCAGGAGGGCTCGTGATGCCTCCCCGTTCGAGAAATGGGGCAGCTTGCGCAGGCGAAGCCGGGGCGCGCCCCGGCCTCGGGTCGCGGCGCGTGGATTGAGCGCCCCTCGGCTGGGTCCCGGGAGCGGCGGGGCGCGGGGGTGTGGTATACGTCCGCCATGCGATTCCTTTGCGTTTCGGACATTCACGGCCACGTCGATCGCCTGAGGGCGGTGCTGGCCGAGGGTCGGTTGCGGGGGTTTCACAAGCTGGTGGTTTGTGGCGATAGCCTGTTTCCGGGGCCCGAACCGCTCGCCACTTGGAAGCTGCTGCTCGAGCACCGCGCTCTGTGTGTCCAGGGTGTTTCCGACCGCGCTCTGTGCGAGGTGGACGCGACCAAGCTAGTGGGCTCCACGGCCGTCGAGCGCGAGCGAATCGAGCGGCTCGCTGCCGTCCAGCGAGAGGTAGGGGATCTCATCCTCGCTCGGCTCGGCAAGCTCCCGACGCGCGCTCGCCTGCCGCTCGAGTCCGGGCTCGAGGCGGTCGTCGTTCACGGATCACCGGTGGATCCGACGGAGCCCCTGTATCTGGACATGGACGACCACGAGCTGTCCGCGCTCTTGGGTGACGACCCGGGGGATCTCGTGGTGTGCGGAGCCAGCCACGTCCCGTTCCAGAGGCGCATCGGCGACGTACAAGTTCTCAGCGTCGGGTCCGTCGGCGAGTCCCCCATCGAGGGTTACGCTCATGGCGCCATCGTGGACGCGAGCGAAGTCGGAATGGCGATCGAGCCGTTCGACGTGCGCCTCTGAAGCCGCCGCCGTCGGCCGCTGAGTTTGAACTCGCCCCCCCCGGCCTGCCCATTCAGTCGAGGAGGCCCCGGTCGTGGCTCCCGTGGCTCGCGGCGCGGGCGCTTTCGACGAATGCGCGCATCTTTGCCGGGTCCTTGCGGCGCGCGTCTCCGTCCACCTCCACGCCGCTGGCTGTATCGACGCCGTAGGGTTGCACGATTTCGACCGCGCGACCCACGTTGTCCGGGGTCAGCCCGCCCGCGACGATCAGGGGGCGCAGGCGCGCGAGCGGCCGCAGCGGCGGCCAGTCCAGGGCGTGCCCCGTTCCGCCGAGCCGACCTTCGACCTTGGCGTCGACCAACAGCGGGTGTCCTGGCCAGTCCCGCGACTCGTCGATATCTTTTTCGCTGCCGATGCGGCGCGCCTGGTAGGCGAGGGGGGCAAGTGCCCGCACGACTCCTCGTGTTTCACTCCCATGCAACTGTAAGCGATGGGCGCCGACTTCCCGACACAGCGCGCGCAGCTGATCGACCGATAGGTCCGCGACCACGGCAACGCACGTGACCCGACTCGAAACGCTCGCGATGATGCTTCTGGCACGAGCCGGTTGCACGCAGCGTTTCGAGGCCGAAATCAGATTGAGCCCGATGATGTCCACGCCGGCATCGGCCGCCGCGTGCGCGTCCTCCTCGCTGGTGATGCCACAGACCTTTACGTACATGTCCTTCCTTTTTCGCTGGGTGAGGGGCGCGTCTTGCTTGCTACGCCTCTGGCGCGAGTGGCGGCGCCTCGCCATCGGCTGAGCTACGATCAATAGCGTGGCTCACCAAGATTCTTCACCAGGCCAACAGGCTGATTCCTTGGACGACGTAGCAAAACTCATCGAGCTCGGGAAGCTCGGCGAGGCCGCTCGGGCGTTGGAGCGTTTGACGGCGGGCGAGCCAGCCGACGTCGAGCTGATGCGTCTTCGGTTGGCGGTGGCCAGTCAGGAGCTCGACCCGACACTGGCGCTGCAGAAGGTCGTCGCGCTGCTACGCGAGCGGCCTCGCCATGCGGGGGCGCTGCGCCTGTACCGAGAGCTTTCGGCGCTTCAATACGAGGCGGGCCGTTCGTGCCTCTCGTACTCCCACCCTCCGCCGCCGAGCCACGGCTGATCGCGCGGCGCGCTCGAGTCGCGTCGAGCGTCCGGCTCCCCCCTGGTGCCCCCGTTGGCTTTTGCCAACGATTGCCTCCCCGACCTCAGCTCCCCGATTCTCGTGCGGGCACGGCCCAGTGACAAAGGGGCGGCGCGATGATCTTCGGCACCTCCCGCAGTCGACGAGTCGAGCGTGCGCCAACCAGCAGACAGGCGATTCGCAGCTGCTTCTCGACGAGTTGCAGATAGCGCGTGGCCCCGGCTACGCCTCCCTCGTCCAGCGCCTTGAGCACCGGTCGAGCGACTCCCACCGCGCTCGCGCCCAGCGCCAGGGCTCGGGCGGCCTGCAGCCCATCGGAGATGCCGCCCGTCGCCACGACGGACTCGAAGCGTTCCGCGCGCACCTGAAGCAGGCTGGCTCCCGTGGGAATTCCCCAATCCCGAAACGTCTCGCCGAGCGGTCGCTCGTGTGCCGGGGCCCGCTCTACCTCGACGCCCACCCACGAGGTTCCCCCGGCGCCGGAAACGTCGAGGTGGCGAACTCCCAGGCCGTGCAGGCGATCCGCCACGGCCGCCGAAAGCCCGCATCCGGTCTCCTTGGCGACGATCGGCAGCGGCAGCTCGGCCACCAGCCGCGCTAGCGCGGGCTCGACGCCGCGAAAATCTCGGTCACCCTCCGTTTGCACGAGCTCCATTGCGGGGTTCAAGTGCACGCACAGGGCATCGGCCCCCACGTCGCGGCAAAGCGCTGCGAGCTCGTCGGTCGTGTGTTGGGCGGCCTGTACCCCCCCGATGTTGCCGAGAATCAGAGCCGTCGGGGCGATGTCGCGCACGCTGTAGGAAGGCGCCTTCGACGGATCGACACGCATGGCTCGTTGGCTGCCCAGGCCGAAGCCGTAGCCGTGCTCCTCGGCGATCTCGGCAAGCTGCCGGTTGATTTTTCCGGCCCGTTCGGTACCTCCCGTCATGGCCGCGATGATGATGGGCGCACGCAGCGACTTGCCGTGCAGCGAAAAGCTCAAGTCGACCTCGTCGTAGTGCAGCTCCGGCAGTGCGTCGTGAGCGAGCTCGACGCATTCCAAGAGAGTCGTTTTCCTGTGGAAACCGACGTCACCTCGCACCGCGAGGTCGAGGTGGTCCTCCTTGCGTCGTCCGATTTGGCTCACATGGCGCGGATAGGGGGCTTTCGGGGGGAGCGCAAGCTTTTGCTGCGCTCTCGCCGGCCGGCGTTGACAGCCCTCCGCGGCCCCGCCTACAAGTGAAGCGTCTGCATCCGGATTCCTCCGGAGTGTGGAACCCCTGGAAAGTAGACGAGGATCTGGGCTGCCCAGAGCGCCCTCCGCGACCCATGGCCGATCAAGTGAACTCGTGCGAGCAACCGGGCGCGTTTCCCGCGCTGTTGGACGAGGTGCGGGTCCGTGTCGATCGGCGCTTGGCGGAAGTCTGGAGTCGCGAGCTGGACGTGTGGGCAGGCCGGGGGCGAGCGATCCTCGAGCCGCTCGAGGTCGCGCAGGCGCTGTGCCTGCGAGGTGGCAAGCGGTTGCGTGCGGGTCTATTGGCGGCCGGGTTTCGCGCCGCGAGCGGCGCGGCGATGGGCCCACGCGAGTCGCCGGCTGCGCCGGCTGCGGACGCCCCCCTTTCCCCCGCGGGTTGGGGCGCCGTCGTCGAGGTCTGCGCGGCCGTGGAATTGCTCCAGTCGTACTTCTTGATGCACGACGACTGGATGGATCAGGACGAGGTGCGGCGGGGGGGCGCCGCCGTACACGCGGCCCTGTCGCGGAGCTACCGAAGCGCGCACCTGGGGGCGTGCGGGGGCGTCCTCGCGGGGGACTACGTGGTCGCGCTCGCGTCGCGGGTGATGGCCGAGTCGCCGATTCCAGCGTCGATGGCGAGGGATGCGATGCGGCTTTTCTGCATCATGCAGCGTGACGCCGTGGCGGGGCAGCTCCTCGACGTGCTCGACCCGCAACCCGATGCGGACGAGGTGTATCGACTGAAAACGGGGAGCTACACGGTCGTTGGGCCGCTGCAGCTGGGGTTTCTCCTGGCCGGTCGCGGTGTTGCCTGGTTCGACTTCGCCGCGGCGTTCGGCGAGAGTCTGGGCTTGGCTTTTCAGCTTCAGGATGATCTCATCGGCCTCTTTTCGGAGCAGGGCAGCTCGGGGAAGCCGACAGGCAGCGACTTGAAGGCGGGCAAACGAACCGCGCTGTATCAATGGGCGTCCGAGCGGGCGGATGGCCCCGACCGCGCCGCGCTCGAGTGCGTTTTTGGCAACGCCGACGCGTCGCGCGGGGACGTGGCGCGGGCCATCTCCGTCGTGGAGTCGCTGGGGGCGCGCGCCTACGTGGAGGGCCGGGTCACGGGCCTGTTGCGCGAGTGCCGAAACGCCGTGGTGGCGTTCGTCGAGCTGTCCCCCGCCGGGCGACGCTTGTTGCTCGGAGCCGTGAGCGCGATCGAGAGTCGCCGGCGATGAGCCGCGTGGCCTCTCCCGGCAAGTCCGGCGTCGGCTCGGCAGGCGGAAAGATCATCCTGCTCGGCGAGCACTCCGTCGTTTATGGGCGAAGGGCCATCGCCTTGGGCGGCGAGCGGGGCGCCGTCGCCAGCGCGCGGGGGGCGGCGTCGGCTTGTCTCGAGCTGGGTGGGCAGCGCCATCGTCCCGGGGTCGCCGCGGGGGCCGTCACGCCAGGGGCGGCGTTTGCCGCCTTGCTCGGGGAGTTCCCGGGGGTCCGGCCCGAGGTAAGCGCGGAGCTGAGGATTCCGGCCGGCGCGGGCCTCGGGGCTTCGGCGGCACTTGGCGTCGCCATCTCGAGAGCCATATCGGCGTTGGTGGGCGGCGAGCCCAGCGAAGCCCGCGTGCTGCGCGCTGCCGACGCATGGGAGAACGTGTTTCACGGGCGTGCTTCCGGGATTGATGTCGCGGCTGCGGTGCGAGGGGGAGCGCTGCTGTTCTCTCGAAGCGCGGGGGCGCGGGCTCTGGCGTGCCCGCCGAAGACACCCGTGGTGGTCGCCGTCGCGGGGCCCGCCGCGAGCACCGAGCGGATGGTTCAGTTGGTCGCGAGGCGCCGAGCCGTCGAGCCCGAGGATACGGAAAGGATCTTCGACCGGATCGACGAGCTGGTCGAAGGGGCCGTTTCCGATTTGGAGTGTGCAGACTACGCTCGGCTCGGCGCGAGGATGGTCGACAATCACCAGCTGCTCGTACGTTTGGGGGTCTCGACGCCGGAGCTCGACGCCGCCTGTGACCTCGCCCGGCGTGCGGGGGCGTTCGGTGCGAAGCTCACCGGCGCGGGCGGGGGAGGCTGCGTGGTCGCCCTGTGCCCTCACGAGGCTCGCCAGGCCGTGCTGGATGCGTGGGGCGGCAGGCAGCTGCAGTGCTTCGAGCTTCACCAGGGCGCACGAGCCGTGGCCGGACCCGCCGGGCCCTGAGGTGGCGCGAAGCACGGGCGTCCGGCGCGCAGAGCGACCTGGCCTCCCGCGCCGGCACGATGGGCGGCGGCCCGTCGCCTCCGGTCGCTCCTCCGCTCCGGCCCGGGCGCTCTGCCCGCTAGTTCAGCTCGCGCTCGACGCCGGCCGCCGAGCGCACCATCCCGGGCGGTCCGCGCTGGCGCGCGCCACGCCGCGGGGGCGACCCGGGCCGCTATTGCGGCCGCGCCGTGGCGGGGACGGCGGCCGTCGTGGCGAAAAGGGCTTGTTGCCTCACGGCGCCCACTTTCGCGGCCGAAGTGTCGGCTCGATGGCGCCGAGCTCCCGGTTTGCTGCGCGCGGCTGCCGCGGGCGAGGTCGCGATCGCCTCGCGGCGGGGGCTCGACTCGGCGGGCTCAGCGCCGTTGGGGGGCCGCCGCGCACTGAACGGAATGCCCGGAATCGATGACTGTACGGATGGGTAGGAGCCCGAGGCGAATGCGGGCCACACCCCGGCGAATTTGCCCTGCGTTTTTGGCGGTGGCTACCATCGCCAACATGGTTCGACGAACCGGGTCCGGTACGGGTGCGGCGGGTGGGCGCACTCTCGAAACGGCGGAGGCACGCGCTGCGAGGTCCACTCGCCGGGGGCGACAGCCCCCCCGCACGCGGAGCGCACAGCTTCGCCAGAATCGACGTCTTTCGCCGGCGCCCGATGGGACCGCGGCGATCCGGGAAGGAAAGGCAGTCCGGCCGCTGGTGCCACCGTTTCGGCTTCGCTACGCGGTGGCGCTCGTCGCACTGGCGTTGCTGGCTCGCCAGGTCGTCCCCGGGGCGGTGGCGTATTGGAGGCTGTACGCCGTGGCCACCGAGTTCGCCAACTACGGCCTCTGCATGGCCGGGCCTACGGGGCCAGGGCTGCTCGCCGACAGACCTGCGGAGTTTTGGCGACTGGTGCGGCGGCGTTTGGTCTCGGCCCCCGCCGAGAGCCGACCGTTCGCACGTTGCCTCGAGCCACTGCTTTCGCTCAGCGTAGACGAGCGCACCCTGCGAGCGCATCGCGGCCGAGCGCGGCAGTTCGAGGAGTTCGGGGCGATTGGAATCGTCGACGAAGCGCCGCTCGCGCTCGACCACCTCAAAGTGACCGCGGCCCGGCTCGAGCAGCTCGCTGCAGCTGCATGGCCGTTCTCCGGGGGCGAGTATGCCGAGCTCATTCGCGCGTCCCGCAACGCGCGGACCGCCGCCCATCCCGTGGCACCCGCGGAGCCCAGCGTAGGTCACGGGCTTTCTCGCGCGCTCTCTGGGTTTCGCGGGGTGGTGCCGACCGAGGATGGCCACCTGCTGGTCGTCGGTCGAGACGCGAATCGACAAGCGTATCGGTCCTTGGATGGCGGGCGAACCTGGGCTGCCGTCAGCCCGTACTCGGCAGAAGCGGAGCGGGCGCAGGGAAGCTGTGGCGAAGGAGCCCGTGAAGCGGAGTTTCGAATCAGCGTCAGCGAACGTCGCATACGCATCGAATCGTGGGCGGGCGGAGGCCTGGAGACCAGCTTTCCGCTCGCCCCCGCCGACGACGAGCTCCTGGAATTCTCCTGCGACAGCGGCGTCGCCTTGACGGTCACGCGCGGTCGGCAGCGAAGCTTGCCATCCGTGCAACTGTGTCCGCACCTGCGCCGCTGCCACTCACTCGCGCTGCCAGAGGACTTGCAGGGGGCGGACCCGGGAGCAGGCGCCTCGATTTCCGTGGCCCGCATCCGGGGAACGACCGTCTTGGCCTACTCTCGGCGAGGCATCGTGCGGGTGGCTTCGTCGCGCGACGATGGCTCGAGCTGGACGCCTCCAGTCGTGGCCTACGACCGCCGGGAGTACCCTTCGCTGGAAGGGCCGCTGCCCGATCGCTTGCTTGCGATCGGTGACAGAGTCTTGCTTTACGCCGGGGCCACCGCCGGTCGCTCGAGCTACCCGGTGTTGCTGTCGAGCGACCGCGGCGCGAGCTGGGGCGCTGCAGATCCGCTGCGCACGGCGAGCCGCTGAGGCTCGAGCAGAGTGCGAGCCTCAGCGGGCTGAGCCCGTGGCGACCTCACGGAATCGCGGGCCCTCGCCTCGGCGGACGCCGGCGAGCAGAGATCCCCGCCCGACTCGGTGCGGGCCCCCGGCGGGCGCCCCTGTCGAGCCGAGCGCGGGCGTCGCGGGGCTCAAGCGGGCAGCGCCGTGGGGTTCTGAGGCGCGACGCTCGTCGCGGGGGGCTCGAGCTCCGACCACGCTGGCTGGGGGCTCTTGTTCTTGTTCACGTCCACGCGGGGCCGCAAGTACCCCATGCCGACGATGGCTGCGTGCATCGCCGTCCACCGCGCGATCTTCGGCGCCGGCAGTCGGTTGCCCGTCTCCGACTTGCAGCGCGACAGGTGATCCCTGGCCGATTCGAAAGCTCCGTAGTACCGCTCGATACACCTGTGCGGCGCCGCCCGGTACCTGGCGCTCTCCGCGGCCAGCTGCCCCATGGCTTTGCGCTCCAGCCGATTGTTCAACAGGGCGGCCGTTTCCGCGCCGAACTGCATTTCCGTGTCACGCGGTGAGCCGGAGCAGTCGATCAGCATTCCCGTCTTTCCGTGGACCACTTGATGGCTCACGCCCATGTTGTCGTTCAGTGCCACGCAGGGAAGCCCGCACCAGGCCGCTTCGCTGACGACTTGCCCGTATGTGTCGGAGAGGGAGGTGTACAGGAACAAATCGGCGTGGCGATAGAACGCGGGAACCTTCGTGAGCGGCACCTCGCGCGTGAAGAAGATTCGATCCGCGATCCCCAGGTGCCGGGCTTGGGCGACGTAGGCGTCGTGGTCGGGCCCGTCTCCTACGAGTGTCAGCGTCGCCGTGGAGTGCCGCGGCACGATCTGCCGAGCGAAGATTCTCAGCATCTGCTCGAGCCCCTTTTCGCGTGTGTGACGGCACACGCACAGCAGGCGGCTTCCGGGTGTGGTGCGCGGGTCGAACGGGTCGGACTCCACCGCCGCATCGAAGATGCGCGGCTCCACGCTTCGCGAGATCACGTGAATCGGCACATTCACGCCGCGTTTTTCCCAGTAGCGCTTCATCCCGTCGGCCAGGACGATCAGGCCGTCGCTCGAATTGTAGGCCTGCACCGTGG
The DNA here is from genome assembly GCA_050299315.1 of Polyangiaceae bacterium. Taxonomy (GTDB): domain Bacteria; phylum Myxococcota_A; class Polyangia; order Polyangiales; family Polyangiaceae; genus SZUA-265. The sequence continues at coordinate 285,377 of JBNKVS010000041.1, read as the reverse complement.
TGGCCTCCGCCATCGGGATCAGTTTCGTTTCGAAGAAGCGGCGGATCGCCGGACGCGCCATCGCTCGATCGGAAAGTATCACGTTGTACACGCTCGGTAGGTGCACCGTGTTCACGCACAGGTACGGAACATGGTGGCGGTAGCGCAACCACGTTCCGAACTCCAACATGCCCGTGCAGGTCTGCCCCAACAGAACGTCCAAGCCCCGTTCGGCGATTCTGCGGATCGCGGTGGGCGCGGGGAAGGGCACGTTGACTCCCGGATGGTTGCGCAGCTCCAGGCTTGGCAGCGACACGTGATCCGGGGGCAGATCCGCGGTCGTGGCCTGCTTGTCTGCGGGCCCGACGAGCGTCACTTGATGGCCTCGGCGCACGAACTCCCGACGCAAGAATTGGGATGCAAAAGAAGACCCGTTCGCGTAGGACACCCGCAAGTGGTCGTTGACGATTCCGATGCGCCGGAATGCCTCGAGCCGCGGTGCGACTTCGGACGAAACTCGAGTGTCAGCGGGCTTGGAAGAAAGAGTAGGAGAAGTTCGCAACATGAAAATCCTCGACTTGGGGGAGTTCTATTCAGAGCGAGGCGGGGGAGTGCGCTCGTACTTGAATGCGATGCTCTCGGCAACTCATCAGCGCGGGCACGAGCTCATCGTCGTGGCGCCGGGGCCCGAGGACCGCGATGAACGGGTGGAAGGAGGGCGCATCGTTCGATATCGCGCGCCGCACATGCCGTACGATTCGACGTACCATGTTCCGTTTCGTGTCGACGTCATGCGCCGCATCGTGCGGGAGGTGGCCCCCGACGTGTTGCAGCTCAGCAGCCCGCTCTTGCCTTGGGTCGCAGCTCGCCGATTGCAAGTGCCGGTCAGCAGCTACGTCTACCATTCCGATCCGATTGGGGCTTACTTCGAGCCGGCCGCGGAGGGTTACCTGCCCGCCTTCGCGGGCCGAGCGCTGCTCGCGGCGAGCTGGGCCTGGATGCGGACCGTTTGCCGCGGCGTGGACGTGACCGTCGTCGCCGGCCAGTGGCTCGGTGAGGCATTGAAGCAGCGCGGCGTCGACAACGCGATCGCGATTCCGTTTGGCATCGAGCATGAGCGCTTTGGTCCTGAGCGCTCCCAGAGCAACAAACGAGCCAATGTGCGCGAGGAGCTCTTGGCCCGTTTCGACCGGCCAGAGGAGGCGCGCCTCGTGGTCATGGCCGGCCGCCTCGCGATCGAGAAGCGCCAGGCGTTGATCGTCGAGGCGGTCGGCCACCTCGCCAAACGGCGGCCGGTGGCGCTGCTCGTGCTGGGCGATGGCCCCGAGCGGGCCCGTCTGCAGGACCTCGCGTCGCGGCTCGTTCCGGTACACCGCTTCTTGCCCTTCACCAAGAGCCGGGAGGAGTACGCCGAGGTGCTGGCCTCGGCGGACGCGCTCGCGCACGGATCCCGCTGCGAAACCTACGGTTTCGTCCTGGTCGAGGCGCTGGCCAGCGGCACTCCGCTGCTGGTTCCGGATCAAGGGGGCGCCGCGCATGCGGGCGACGAGAGTTGCTGCGTGGCCTATCCACGGCGCGCGAACGCCCGCGAAGTGGCAGACGCGCTGGACGAGCTACTGAGCCGACCCCGAGAGGCGATGCGAGCCGCGGCGGTTCGTGCGGCGCGTCGTCACCCGAGCAAGCTCGGACATTTCGATCGCCTGTTCGAGGTCTACGCCGACCGCCTGACCCGCCGTATGTAGGTGACTGAGGGGCACGGTGTGGCTATCGAACCACACTGGGAAGCCACAGCCTCGGCAGACTCAGCGGCCGTCCGCTGGCTCGCTCAGGACTTCTCGGCGCCTTCCGGAAAGCCGGCCACGGGCTTTCTCAACAGCAACACGAGCGCCGGGAGCCAGACCAGGTTCGCGAGCAGCGTTGCCAGGAAGGTCACGGTGGCGAGGCTGCCCAGCGAGCTGAGACCGGGGTTCGAAGCGATCATCAAGCTGGCGAACCCGGCGGTCGTCGTCAGCGTGGAGCCGCACACGCCGCGGGCAGCGACCGAGAAATCCTCGCTCCTGCCCCCACCGGGCGGATCGAGAGACCACGAGACGTAGACGGCGCCATCCACGCCGATCCCGAATGCGAGCGGGAAGACGACTAGATTGTACAAGTTGATCTTCATCCCCGCGGCGACCGCCACGCCGAGAGCGAGGGCCATCGCCAGCGCGAGCGGGGCGACGATGATGAACAGGCGTCGGCCGGAGCGTCCGATCGCCAGAGCACCGAGGCACAACCCCGCCAGCGCGAGCCCGATCATGGTCGGCGCATCGCTGCGCAGGCCAGGCACGACGATGCCGATCAACGCGGCGCCCGAGGCGAACGTAACCTCCGGGTACTGCTGACTCCACTCCGAAAGCACCGAGGCCAGCGTCTCCATCTCGTGGCCGTCGCTGCCCCGCAGCCCGGTATACGCGAGCCCGTACTTGCCGAAGCTTCCGTCGCGCTCCCCGAGCCATCCGGTGACCCACGCGGGAAGCGAGGAGGGGGTGATCGGCTCGGTGTACGAGACGTATGGGAGAAACCGTTCGAGCCGCTGGCGATCCTCCCCCGTCGCTCCTTTCAAGCCGCGCTCCAGCGCCCGGCGAATCTCGGCCAGCGCCGCGAGGCGGCGCGGCTGATTTTCGGGCAAGAACGAGGACGGCGTGACGATGGCCGGTCCCGAGCTCTCGTGCCGTAGGCGCGGATCCGGGTGCTCCCGAAGCTCGGAGGCGACTCGTTGCAGCTCCTGCTGGCTGTCGGCCAGAAGGACCACGGAGGGCCGCGCCGTGCCGTGCATCGTCCTCGACCAGTGGATGCCGTGGCTCACGCCCTCGGGGCGAAGGTTGCGAAAATCGTACTCGAAGGATAGCCCCGACCCCACCCAGGCGCCGAGCGCAGCCAGGCCGACGCCGGCGACCACGATCCGACGCGACAGCTGCCTGGGCTCTTTGAATCGGATACGCTGCAGGGGCCAGGTGCGAACCATCTCTCCGCCTTGGGCTTCGGCGCGCCCGAAAGCTTTGACCAAGGCCGGGAACAGGCTGAAGTAGGCGAGAAATGCCACCGCAATTCCCAGGGCGGCGAGCACCCCCATTTCGGCGAAGCCGCGAAAGCTGCCCACGGCGAGCGCTCCGAATCCGGAGGTGGTCGTCACGGCGGCGACCGCCATGGGGCCACGAAGCGCCTCGAAGGTGGCTGCGAGCGCGGCCGTCGGCTCCCTGCCCGCGCGACGCCCCTCGCCGTAGTGGGTGAGCAAATGGACCCCGAAGTCGATCCCCAAGCCCGCCAAAATGGCCAGCGTGAAGGCGCTGATGAGGTTGATTCTCGGGTGGGTCAGCGCCACCAACCCGATCGTCGTCAGGGTGGACGCGACGAGCGGAAGTAGCAGCAGGGCAAAGGCGCGCAGCCCGCGAAACTGAGCACACAGCACCAGCGCCATGAGCGCTACGCTGACGAATGCCGTCCACCCGAGGTCGCGCTTCACCGCCTGTTGGGTGTGCACGATGTTGCGATACGGCCCCGAGGTCTCCATGCGCAGGCTCGCCGGAGCGTCGGGAGGGGTCAACCGCCGGAAAAGCTGCTCGCTGCGGTCCAGCATCTCGGCGGCAAACGGGAGGTTGCTCGGTTTCTGGTCGAGGATGACCTGTACGGTGCAGACCTCGCCGTCGCTCGAACAAAGGTCTCCCGGCTGAATCGCTGCGGAGGGCTGGCCCTGGCCGGCGGTCGCGGCGGAGGCCGCGGGCGAGGGCGAAGGAATGGCGTCCATTCCCAGGACCGAGAGCAGTGCCGCGACCTCTGGGACCTCTCCCAGCTCTTTTGCCAGCTCTGCCTCCGAGGGGAGATCGGGCTCGTCCTCCAGGTTGAAGCAACCTGGCAGCTTGGCGCAGCGACGGTAGTCGACGAATTGCTCGGCTTGCTCGGCGAGCTCTTCGAGACGCTCCTCGGGCAAGAAGAGAAGCTTGCGCTGCAGGAAGTAGTCGGGGTCGCGCCGGGCCATCGCGCTGCGCGTCTCCGGCCACTTCTCCACTTCGGCGACCAGCTGGCCTGCGAGGCGACGATTCAGCGCCGGGTCGTCCGAGGTGACGAGCAAGTAGTGGGGGGAGCTCGAGGGCACACGGGCGCGCAACTCGTCGGCGGCGGCCAGCGCCGGGGCACCCGCCGGCAGGAGCGACTCGAGATTCGGCTCCACGACGATCCTCGGCGCCAGCCAGCCGCCCGCAACGGAAAGGCCAGCCCAAAGCAAGCAGACCCACGGAGCATTGCGACGGATCCACCCCAAGTAGTTTTCGACGGCCCGGGACCAACTCGGCAGCATGTGCTTTCGCCCCTGCCACGCCATCGCACGGCTGCCAAGTCCCCCCGGGTTTTTTGCCGCCCTTCGTGGACTCGTTCGCTGCGAGCGTCGCCCGTCGGGAGGGCGTCGTCGCCCTCGCGGCGGCCGCGAGCCAGCCTCCGGGCGCGCGGTGCGCTCGTCGGCAAGCGCGCGCGGCGTCGAGCCGCAAGTCGGTCGGGAATGTGCTACCAAGGAGACTCGATGCGCAGCGTCTCGTCGATTCCGCTTGGCTCGCCGGGTGCTCGGGTGAATCGCCAGGGAGCGTTCGTCCAGGAGCGCGGCGGCGCTCGGCGCGGGGGCGCGAGTTCGAGGCCCCGAAAGCGCTTCGGCGCCTGTCCTCCCGTGGTTTCCCGGGCCAGTCAGCTCGTCGCGAGCCTGAGCCTCGTCGGCTGCGTCGCCGCGTGTGCGCCGCTTCCGCCGCCGTCCTCTGCCAGGCGCGTGGCGCGCTCCAGTACTTCTCCCGCCGTCTCGCCGTCAGCGTCTACCGCCACGGCCGCGGGAGCCGAGGAGCCACGCATCGGCGCCGGCGGCTGTCGCGGGGCGGGCGCGCCGATCGCGATGTCTCGGCCTCCCCCGAGCGACTGGCAGCGGCTCGACAGAGGCGAGCGGGTGGAAGTTCCGGTGCGCTTCGACCGCTGCGGGAAGCGCTACGTCGGCGGCGTGTCCTACATCGTGGTGAAGGCGCCGCCGCGCGCCGTATTCGCGAGCCTCAATGAGCTCGGCAATCTCGCCAAGGTGATTCGCGGCACTCGAAAGATGACGGTCACCGGCGTGACCGCTTCGGGCGTCAGGGTGTTGCTCGAGCAAGGCAACCGGGTCGTTTCGGCGAGCTATTCGGCCATATTTCTCCGCACGCCACCGCAGGGCCAGGCGCTCGACGAAGGCTGGGAGGTGCGATTCTGGTTGGACCCCAGTCGGCCGCATGCCATCGAGGACGTGTGGGGGTTCTTCCGGGCGTCGCCGTGGCAGCCGGGTGGAACTCTGGTGACGGTCGGGGCAGCCCTCGATCTAGGGCCCGGGCTCATCCGCATGCTCTTCGAAGATCACCTGCAGAAGTCGATCTTGCGCATGCCCCGCTACGTGCGGGCCGCAGTCGAGCACTGACGTTTCGCGGCCTCTCAGCGGCCGCTGGCTCGCCCGTCCGCGCCCAGCTCGTCGCGTCCCCGAGTCGAAAGCTCGTTGGCCGCCTCGAGCAACTCGGACCTCTCGAGCTCACAGCCGCTCGGGCACCCCGGCGAGCCCGTCGCGCAGGCTTGGGTGGAATCGGCGATGTGGCGGAGCGCGCGGCTCGTCCGAACGTCCCCGACTCGCCTCGCGCGCGGGAGCAGCTCCAGGCGCGTTGCGCAGTTGGGGGCCTGCTCGAGGTCGAGCGTCACCGCCAGGGCGTGCGACACGAGCCCCTTGCGGCGAAGATCGCCGAGGGCCTGTTTCACCGCGAGGCGCGACGCTCCGCCTCGGGCAAGGCTCTCGTACAAGAGATCCGCCCCACGCTCGCCCATCAGCTCGGTCGCCGCGTGGATCGCAAGCGCCGCGGCGTGCCCCCGCTCCCGCAGCGCCTCTGCGATCACGGTGCGCGCGACGACCCAGCTCGCTTCTTCGGGGGCGACCACCAGGAGTCGCCGCGTGGCCTCCAGCGCTTCCAGCCGAGAGTCCGGGCTCGACGAAAGGGCGGTGATGAGGGCACGCAGCACTCGCCGATCCGAGGAGTGGCGCGCCGCCAGCGCGCGCAGGGCGTCGACGCCGCGCGCTTGCGCCTCTTCGAGGCTCGCCGCGGTGGCCGGTGTGCCATATGCGCTCGTGGGGCCGAGGCGCTGGGAAGCGGCCCGCTGCTGGTGCGTCCAGCGAAGCCCCGCGGCGCTGCCGAGCACCAACGCGAAGAGCAGCACCGGCCCGAGCACGAGTCGTAGCTGCCACTTGCCGGAGCGACTGAGGCGAGCTCTCAGAAGCTGCGCGGCGAACGCCGTGAAAGCGATGACGGGCAACGAGATGCCGTAGCCGGCATAGGAGACCCCGGCGCCCACACCCCACAGCCCGATGTCGAGGCCAGCGAGCAGCGAGTCGCCGAGCCGGATCGTGATGGCCGCCACACCGTAGCTGGCGAGGCTGGCGAGCAAGGCTCCGCGCATCGCACGATCCCAATCGCTCACCTTGGCGGTGTTGGTCCAGACGCGCGTGCGAAAATGGCGGACCGCCAGCGTGAGGGGAAACGAGGACGTGGCAGCGAGCGCGATGAACAACGCGACCTCCGTCGTGGAGAACTCGATGCGCTCGCTGGTCAGGGCCAGATAGCTGGTCACGGTGAGCGTCGCGCAACCGGCGAGGGCGAGGGCGGTGGCGCACAGCAGGGTGCCGAAGCGAAATCGCGCCGCTCGGTCGAACTCGCGGCGCCGCTTGGGAGGGGCCGTGGTGCCTTCGGGCAATACGGAAGTGGGGCGCCCGGTCTCCAGCGCTACGAGCGCCGCGTGCAGCTCCCGCATGCCCGCGTAGCGTTGCTCGGGTTCTTTGGACATCGCCCGCTGGATGACGATCTCCAGGGATTCAGGAACCTTGGGCTCGATCGCGCTCGGCCTCTCCGGCTCGCGATTCATGACCGCCAAGATGGTCATCTGGGGTGTTTCCTCGTCGAAGGGCGCCTGACCCGTGGCCATCGCGTACAGGATCGTGCCCGCCCCATACACGTCCGTGCGCTTGTCTGTGGCTCCACCTCTCGCCTGCTCGGGCGACATGTAGCCGGGCGTGCCCATGATCATTCCCGTCTTGGTGAGCTGACTGTCGTGATCGACGAATCTCGAGAGCCCGAAATCGAGCACCTTCAGGTGGGGGCGCAGCACCAAGCCTTGACTGAAGTCTCCCACCAAGAAGAGGTTGTGCGGCTTGAGGTCGCGATGAATCACACCGCGTTGGTGCGCTGCGTCTACGCCCTCGCACAGCCGCTTGCCGATGTGCAGCAAGGTCGGCAGAGCGACAGGGCCCCAATGGGTGAGCTGGGTGTGCAGGTCGATTCCCCGCAGATGCTCGCAAACGATGTATTGCCAGCCTTGAGGCGTTCGCCCGATGTCATAGGTGCCCATGACGTTGGGGTGCTCGATGGACGCAGCGGTCTCGGCTTCGCGCTGAAAGCGCGCCTGGAGGTCGGAGTTCGTCGCGAGCTCGGTGTGGAGCACCTTGATCGCGAACCGCTTTTTCGGCAGGCGAGTGTGCCGCGCCTCGTAGATGCGGCCCATCCCTCCTTCCCCGAGGATTCGTTCGACGGCGTACGTATCGTGGAGAGTGGTCCCGACGAGCTTGTCGTCCGCCTCGGGAGGCAAGGGCCTGCCGGTCCACGAGGTAGCCTCGACTTCCGGTCGCTGCTTGCTATCGGGGGTGGCCTCCGAGGAGGCGGGCGGCGAGATGTCGACCCGGCTGGTCAAGGTGTTTCTCCCCTAAGAGAAACGCGAACTTTGCCGGTGGATTAAGGCTTGGGCGGTCGAGCCCGGGTAATCTCGGCACCCACGTCGGCTCCCGGGGCGCCCCGGCAGACTCCATCCTCGCCCGTTGCTCGCCCTCGCGTCGCGGCGTTGCCCCGGCCCCACCAAGGCGCGGGAATCGCGGGCCCGCGGCGAAGCGAAGGGGTCGGCAAGGCCAGCGGGCTCGTCGCGGGCCCGCCCAGCCACTCTCCGGCGCCCGGCGGGAGGTTGCCGGAGCTTCAGCGTTGTCGCGGGGGCAGGTCGGCTGCCGTGGAGGCGGGCGCCCCGGCCCCCGAGGCCACCGGCGGCAGGGGGGCATGTGGGGCGGTGGGTGCGCGCTGCCCCGGCGGGCTCGGCCTCGAGGCGGCTACGAAGGCCTTCCCCACACTGAAGGAGAGCAAATCGCTGGCCTGGTCGTTCTCCGCCGTCCAGCGGATTCGTTGCTCCAGCGTATTGGGCAGGCCGACGCCTGGTCGAGCCAGTGACCAAAGGGCCTGGAGCGCCGGGGAAATCTCTCCGACGCCGAGTAGCGCCGTTCGGCAGGCCCAGTGCCGAATCGCATCGCCGATCGACATCGCCAAGGGCAGCACGTTGGCGGCGAGGGCCGGGAGCATTGGCTCCAGTTCGGGGTCGATGGGGACCTTCAGGTGCACGCCGATCCGATCTCGTGCAGCCAGCAGGCGCTGCGCATCCGCCCCTTCGGCCTGGGGCGGCGCGATGAAACAGGCGAACAGACCGGCGACGGTTGCCGACACCTCGTTGGGCGGTAGCCGACACAGAGCGGCCCCTTTCACCTGAGCGATCTTCAGTGCCCGCAGTAGCATGAAATCTCGCGTGCGCACGTTGGGGTGCTCGAGCAGAGCCTTGCCGAATACCAGCGTGAGCTTGTCCGTCCTCACCGGTACGCAGTCGAAGCCGAGCCGCTCCGAGGCGACCACCCGCACGTCACTGAGCCCAAACTCGCGCGCGATGCTCTGGACCTCCGTCGTCTGCCGCCCTCCGAGCGGGCTGGCGCCTACCGTCTGCGTGGCGTGCGCCTGCTCGAGCGAATCGCCGACGCTCATGAGCAGCGCGCGGAAGCCCGGGCTCAGCAGCGGGGGCGCCGTGATCGCGTCGAGCTGCGGGCTCCCACACGCGGTGCCCAAGCCGGGCATTTTGAGGCTCCGCCCATGGAGCGCGGCCAGCGCCGCCTGCGCCGCACGGGCCGCGGGCGGACTGCCCTGCAGCCGGCAGGCCACCTCGAGGCTTCGAAACAGGCCGGCCTCGATTCGGCCGGCTGCGATCGCGGCGCGCACCGAATGCGCCGTGCGGTCGACGACGACCTGCGCTGAATCGGGCCTGTTCGTCTTTCGATAGTGTTCGACTTGCGCCCGCAGCACGCGCGGATCTTCGGGCCAGGTTCGCGCTGCCTGGCTGAGCAACTCCTCGGCATGGGGCTCGCCAGCGGGGGAGAGGGCGTGCAGCTCGGCGAGCTCGAGCAGTGCCTCGAGCCGATCCGCGTCCGCCACGGAGTGGTCCACCAAGTCGCGCTGCAGGTCCACGGCTCGCTCGCTGTTGCCCGCCGTCAGGTGGAGGCGGATCAATCGACGGCGAGCTACCTGGTCGGTTGGATCGTGCTTGAGGATCTCCTCGTAGATCGCCGCCCGTTCCGTGTCGTCTTTCGTCATACCGGGCGAGGCCAGGCCGCGCAGCGCAACCAGCCGCTGCTCGGTCGACGACTCCGTCGCCAGCACGGCCTTCCACGTCTTGTCCGCGCCCTCGGAGTCGCCTTTGGCGTGGAGCACGGCCGCTTGTAGGTTCATGGCGTCCAACGCGATCTGCTCGTCGTCCGGGGCCGATCGCGCGCGAAGGTCACTGAGAACCTCCAGGGCGGCTTCGAATTGCCCGAGGCGCGTGAGGGCTTGGGCGCGGATTAGATCGAGGTTTGCTCGAGCGATCGCGCTCGTGGCTTGGTCGAGGCACTGCGACGCCACGTCCAGCAGCGCCTGGTAGTCGCCGCCTTCGAGGTAGATGGGTGCGAGCCGCGCCATCGGGGGCTCGTAGTCGGGATCGGCCAGCACTGCGCGAACGAGGAGCTCGATGCCTTCTTGGCGGTTGCCCAGTGTGTCCATCCAGAGCGTGGCGGCTTCGGAGAGCACTTCGGCTTGGTTGCGCGCGCACTGGCAGCGTTCCCCGAGATCGGCGAGGGTCTGGGCTGCGGCCAGATGCTGGCCCGCCGAGCGCAGCAGGCGCGAGTGAATGCGCAGCGCAGCGGTGCTCTCGGGCACCAACTCGACCGCGCGCGCCGATTGCTCGAACGCCTCGGGCGCGTTCCCGAGGTCGTCCAGCAGCTCCGCCACGTGAAGGCGGAGCGTCGCCTCGTCGATCGAGTTGTGCTCGCCTTGGAGCAAAACCGCGTAGTGCCCGAGCATCGCCCGAGCGTCCGTTTGCCCTGGGCTGTAGGCCAATTGCGCGTGCGCCAACAGCAGCCGAACGGCCCACTGGGGCCGGGGCAGGTCGGGTCCGAGCCAGTCCTCGAGCGCGACGGTTTCTCGCCAGTGGCCGGCGTCGATCGTGAGCCGGCAAAGCAAGTGGGCGTGGGCGATTCGGTCTTCCCCCTCCAGGCTGTGACACAGCGCGATGGATGCACGCATCAAGCCTTTTTCGCCGCCCGGCACGAGGTTGGCTCGCTGAAAAGCTCGGAGCTCCTCCACGCTGGCGTCGGCTTCAGAAACGGCTTGCCTCAGCCATTGCGCCGCGCCTTCGTGGTCACCCAACCGAGAGCAGATCGCTGCGATGTCACGCGCCAATTGCTTGGAAGGTTGCCGTTCGTGCTGCGCGCCGAGGTGCGTGATCAGCGCTTCGGGCTGCAGCAACTCGGCGAACGACCGCCACAGCGCGCTGCAGACGGCATCGGGATCTGCTGCCACGGCGGCGAGGGCCTTCTCCTGCGACCGGGCCTGTTCGTACCAGGCGGCAGCCTCGGCCTTGAGCGCGCTCGAAAAGGGACCCGAGCAGCGCGAGGCCGCGATCAAGCGGGACTTCGCGACCTCGTCCGGGGGTACGTCGAGCTGCTGCTGCAGCCATTCCTGTGTCGCCAGGTCTTCCCCATGAAAGGACCGCACCAGCGCCAGCGTGGCTGCCTGCTCTGGCTCCGCGCCGCGATCTCTCCGACTCGCATCCAGCTGCAGGCGACGGATCGACGCCAGCCGCCCCGCCGCCTCCCCGTCACTTTGCTGCTTCTGCTGGTCCAGCCATTCCAGCGCTCGATCCAAGTCCCCTTTCGCGCGCGCCGCGAGCTCTCCGAGCAGGGCCGCCAGCGGCATGGCGGGCGCAAAACGCGCGGCCTCCTTCGCTAGCGCGTCGTATCCGGAGTCCGTCGGGGCCATCCGGTGGAGCGCCTCGGTCAAAAGCAGCCCGCGGCGCTCGTCGGCCTCGCAGTGAATGGAGAGGGCTCGCAAGCGCAGCCCGGCTTCGCTCGGCTCTTCGAGCTCGATCAAGCGGCGCGTCGCCGCTTCCCGACAGAGCGGGGAGTGGAGCCCCGCCCGGAGATGCTCCGTCGCCTCGCTGCCTCGGCCCTCCGCGAGGTGGAAAGCGCTGGCGAGGAAGCGATTCTCGGCCGATCGCGCCGGATCGCCCGCCTCGAGCTGGGCCAGCACCTGGGCGATTGCCGTGCGATCCTCGGCGGCGGCGGCACCCCACAGCCGCACCAGGAGCCCTTCGGTGGGGGTCGCCGGGGGCAACCGCTGCACCAGCGCTCTGAGCGGTTCGTGCAAGGCGACCTCTGCCATCTGAAACGACTGATGCAGTGGGGACGCGGGAGCCTCCGGAGCGGACACGGCCATCCGCTCCGCCTTCGAGCCGTGGTGGGGCGCCGAGCCCGCGGGGTCGGCGTCGGGCGCTTCGATACCCGCGAGCATCTCCAGCGGTGCCCGGTCTTCCTCGGGGAAGCCCTCCGAGGCCGTCAGCGCGCGCAGCGCTTCGAGGTCCCCTCGGCCGAGCGCTCGTGCCGCGGCGAGGCGAAGCGGCAGCGGGCCGGCTCGGCTAGCCAGCTCCGTCGCGAGCTCTGCGGCCTGTGGCCCCTGCTCGTCGACTTTGCCGGCAAAGACGAAGCGGAGCCACCGGCTTGCCTCGGCCAGGTTCGGGTCCTCGTCGAGCTGGGTGAGCAGCTTTGCCAGCGCCGCGTCGTCCTTGCGCGCGAAGGCCCCAGACAGATCGACGAGCAGCGAGGCCAACGTTTCCCGCGCCTTCGGCGGTGTGCCCCCACCGCCGCGAAGCACTTGGATTTGCCGTGTGGCCTCGCGCAGCGGCGCGAGCCTCTCGCCGCTGCCCCAGGTCTGCTCCGGTGCGGCGTTGCTCGAGGCGAGCTGTCGCACCAGACGCTGGAGTTGTGGCCTCGGGTCTCGAGGATCCGCCAGCTCGGCATTTTCGTAGCTGCTTGCGGCCTCCCCTCCACTTCCCTGGGAGCGGAGCAGCTCGCCGATCACGTAGTGGGCGTGGGCGCGGAGCTTGGAGCTCGCGGAGGGATCGTCGGCTTCCTTGCGCAACGTGCGAAGCTGCGCCTGCCTGTCGCCCTGCACGCCGGCCAAGAGGCGTACCTGCCGCAGGGCGAGCGTGCTCGTCGGGTTGCACTCCAGCGCCTGTTGGGCGAGCCGGCGGGCGCGTCGGATCTCTCCGAGCAGCGCTCGTAGCTCGCTCGCCGCCAACAAGAGGCGCCCGCGTAGAGCCGGGGGGCGCTTGCGGTGCGCCTCTCGCTCGAGCCAATCCGCTCGTCGACGCAGCCCGCCCGCTCGAGCTGCGCGAGCTTCGCCGAGCTCGGGAGCGGAGGAGACCGGCGCGGGGGGGCGCGGCGGCGGTTTGTTGGGCAGAGCGGACTTGCGGATGCTCGGGGGGCCCACCTCGAGGGAAGGCACGGGGGAGATCACGTCGTCTTGGTCCGTCATGACGGTGCGACCCCCAGCCGATTGCGCAGCGTTACGTAGAGCGGGGACAGCACGAAGGCGAGGAGGTCTCCGGCGCGTCCGCGCTGGTGGGCGACGGGGCCTGTGGCGCCTCGCTCCAGCGCCCCGAACTCACCGAGAACGTGGGAGGCGTCACCGCTGGCGAGCGCGCTCACGCGATCGAGCGCCGCTTCCGTGGCCTCGAGCCAGTGCCGCTGCTCCTGCGCAGGAGGCAGGTCGGCAAGCAGCTCTGGCAAAGATTTCCGAAGCTTTCTCGGAAGGACGCGCTTCAATGTCTTGTCCAGCTCTTCATTGCTGTCGGAGCCCGAGGCGGCATCCGGTACGCCCCCGATTCTGGCGAGAGATGAAAGGAGGCTCAAGGCAAAGGTCGGGGGGCGTTGGCCCAAGAGGGCTCCCCCCTGCCAGCAGCCGAACAAGCATCGAGCCAGCGCCTGCCGTTGCGCGGGGCCGAGGGGTGCCGTCACCCGGTAGCCCACGACGACGCTCAACTTCGAGCCGGCGACGACTCCGACCACGTCCGCTTGGGCCGGAATCCGATACAAGTCGACGTCGTCGAATCCGAAGCTGGTCGCCCAGGCTTGAACCTGGTCGTAGAGCGGAAATCCGGCGCTGCGGATGGAGTCTTTCGGCCGGATCCCCAGCGTGGCGAGGGTTGGCCCCAGCGCGGGCGCCAGCGTCGGCGACAGCTTGTGCAGCAGGCTGTCCAAGGCCGAGTATCGCTCGGGGAGAAGGCGTTCGAGGTCCCTCGGCTCGAGCCGCCCGTTGGGTGAGCGGGGCGACTGCTCTTCCAGCATCGCCAGCTCCGCGAGGTGTGCGGAGCCGCCTTCGCCCAGCGCAACCAACGCCCCGATGGCCGCCTGGTAGGTGCCGAGGTCGCGAGTCAGCCGCGAGAGCTTCGTCAGTTGCACGAGGCCCGTCGTCTGGTGGGGAGCGCGATGAAGCTCGTTCAGCAGCGCGTTCTTGCTGCGCTCGGCCAGGTCTGCAGTCAGCTGCGGATCCAGCACGCCGGAAGCGACCACGTCGATCGTTTCGGCGTCGGTGGGCAGCAGGCCGAGCAAGACCTGGACCACCTGCCCGGCGGAATGCGGCTCTTCGAGCTTGTCGCGGTAGATGGCCAGCGCCATTCTCGCGGCTTCGGCCCGCTCCTCGTCGGACTTTCTCTCGAACATCAGCTTCTCGAGCACGGCGACGGCCTCCTTCCAGGCTCCCGATTTGGCTGCGGCTCGCGCGATTCGTTCGCGGATGCTCGGGTCGCTGAGCCCCGCCTTGTGCATCGCCAGTAGGACCTCGAGAGCGCGCTCCGTCGAATCGAGCTGATTTTCCAGGATGTCGACCGCGGCGAGGCCACCGGCGAGCCGCTGCTCGCGTGGGGCGCTTTCGAGCGAAGCGGCGCGCTGCAGAATTTCCACGGCCTCCTCGTGGCGACCGAGGGAGACGTACACCTCCCCCACCATCGCCAACGCCTCGACGTGCTCGGACTGCTCTTGAAGCACTTGCTGGGCTGCCGTCGCGGCATCCTCCAGCCGATCCAGCCGCCTCAAGGACCGTGCTCTCGCCCACAGAAGGGGAACCAGATCACCGTCTTCCTTTGCAAGGTGGAGTCGGCGATCGATGATCTTCAGACGCTGCTCTTCGTCCGAGCCCTCGGGCAGATAGCCGAGCAGCCGCTGAAGGCTGCTGTCGCGCCGAGGGTCGAGCTCGGTCGCTCGCTTGATCAGCGCGTGCGCCCGCTCTTCGTCTCCCAGCCGATCGGCGAACAGGTCCGAAGCCTTCTCCAGCAGCTCGGCGGCCATCCTCGGCTCCACCATCGAGCTCTGCAGGCCTTCCACGAGCGCGAGCACTTCTTTCGGGTCGGCCTCATGGCCGCTGTTCAAGCACTCGACGCATGCCTCCCATCCCGCCGGGTCTTCCGGGAAGGCTTGGCGATAGGTGGTGAAACACGAGTACGCGTCTTCGACGGCTCCACCCTCGAGGAGATTGTAGCCCCGCAGCAAGTCGGCGAGCGCGGCGCTCTCCGCGTCCAGCACGTGTTCGGCGCCCTCGAGCGCGGCGGCGCGGCGGCGCGGCGGGCACCCGGGTGGAGCGATTTCGAGGTTCGTCAGGCGCGTTGCCTCGTCGCTGCCATCGAGCAGCGCCAGGTCCGATTGCCCGCGCACGTGACGAAAGAGGGCCGCGCTCGAGCGGAGCCAGGGTCGAAGCTCCGGGGAGCTCAGCTGCGCGAGCTCGTCCATGGCTGCCGGCTCGGCTTCCTCGTCGCGGGAGCGCCGAGCCCCCGCGATCCACTCCAGGTGCCCCGCGAGGCTGCCCGACTGACGCGCCCACGCCTCGGCTGCCTCGCGCAAGGAGTCCCCTTCGACGCTGCGCTGCCGGAGCGTATCCAGCAGCCGCAGAGCCGTTCCGAGCGGTCCGTCCCCGGGCGTGTTCCACAGCCTCCGAGCGAGTGATTCCGCGCCTGAAGCCGGGCGGCTCAGGTGGCGAATCGCCAGGAACAGCTCCGCGGAGCGCTCGAGGTCCGGGCACGGCTCGTTGCGAGTGTCGTCGAGAGCCGCGCACAGCTCGGAGACGAGGCGCGGCGAGTCTTCTCGGGTCGTCACCGCGGCGTCGAGCGCAAGCAGGACCCGTTCGGCTCGGCCGCTCGGCATCTGCGAGAGGTCCGGGTCCGAAGGCAGTGTTCGCACCGCCCAACGCCTGAGGAGGGCGGCCTTCTCGTGGCCCGCGACCCGCGCGCGGTCGAGGCTCTCCACGGCGGCGGGGCGCTGCCCGCTCCAGTATTTCCGCAGCGCCGACTCTACGTGGAGGCGACCGGCCACCTCCGGATCCGGGCAGGCGGCGGCGATGTCGTCCAGCGATTGGCACAGCTCTCCGACTTCGTTGCGCTTTCGGAGCAACGCAAGCCAAGTGCCGGCCGGCAGGGCCGCCTCGGGGTGCTGCTCTCGCAAGCGTTTCAGCTCGCTCTCCGCCCCCGCCAAGTCACCGCCGCGGGCTTGCGCCACCGCGCTCACCCAGCGCGCTTCGAGCGCGAGCCCGGGCTCGGAGCAGTGCTGGGCGAGGTGTGCGAAAGGCTCGGCGCCGCTTTCGCTGCGCAGCGTGGCTGCCGTGGCCAGGCTGGCGAGGTAGGCGCCGCCGGGCAGCACGGCGAGAGCGGCGATGTGCTCCGCCGCGTCGCCGGAGTCGATGGCGATGCTCAGATGAAGCAGCTCGGCCGTGAGCTCGGCCGCTTCTCGCGCCGCCGCCTCGGGGCGCGGGCCCTCGAAGCGGGCACTTTGCGGTGCCCCGCTTCCGTTGGGCTCGGCGCCGTTGGATGGGCCCCCGTTGCGCCGGGGCGCCTCGTCGTGCGCATCGGCAGCGGTCGCGCGGGGGGGCTCTTTCCCTGCGCCGTTCGCGATCACGGGGACCTCTTGGATCGCGCCGAGCCGTGAGCTTTCGAGTAGCAGCGCTCGCAGCGCCTGCGTGCTCCGGGTGAACCAAGCCAGATCGGCCACCTCGTGGGCTATCGCACGCACCAGGCGCTTGGCTGCCACGGCGTCGTAGCCCAGGGAGATTGCCCGGGCCACGGCGGCTTCCGTGCGGTCGGCATCGCGCTGGGTGCGCCCCCAGGTCGCGGCCGCGAGCAGCCACGCGCCGCGGGTCGGCCCGCAGCTCTCCGCCCAGCGCTCCAGCGCCACCGCGTACTCCTCCCAATCCTGCCTGGCCAGCAAGCGATCGAGCAGGCGGGCGTGCGCCAGGCTGCACGTCGGATCCGCCGCGGTGGCGGCCACGAGTGCCTGCAGCGCGGCGCCCTCCTGGCCTTCGCTCATCAACCGCTCACTCAGCGCCAGGTGTGCCGACGCCGCCGCCGGCCCGTCCGCGCCGAGCTGGAGCTCTCGATTGGCAAGCTTGCCGACCAGCGGAAGCGACCCGAGCTGCCATGCCAGCAGGCGTTGGGCCCGCACGACCGCCGCCGCCGACCCGTCGTCGTAGCTCGGAAGGGGCCCGCCGCTCGGCGAGCCGTGAGCGGCGACGCAGCGGGCGACGGTGCTGCGAAGCAGCAGCTGAGCGCGAGCCGTGGCCGGGGTGTCCCCCGTATGCAGCTCGCCCGTGTGCAACTCGGCGGCGTGCAGCTCCACTTGGCGATCCAGCGAGCTCCGGAGCCATTCGGAGCGGCCGGTGCGCTGAGCGAGGAGCTCGAGGCGCCGAGCTGCCTGCAGCGCCAGCGGGCCTGGCCCGCTGTCCATCAGCTCCGTGAGGATTTCCGCGGCTCGGACGGGCGAGCCTTCGGCGAGCTCTCTGGACAAGTCCATGCGAAGCGCCCCACGGTATCGCTCGTTCGTCGACGCCTCCACTCGAAGCTCGAGTGCGCGGATGAGCAAGTCACGATTCTCGAGCCGAGCGGCGACGACCTCGAGCGCCATGGCCGTAGCGGCGTTGACGAACCCGGTGGCGAGTCCGCGCTCGATCGCCTCCTGGGCTCTGTGCGGGTCGCGGTAGTAGCTCAGGTAGAGCCAACCACTGGCGAGGCAGGCCCACACGGCCTGCTCGGGGGGGGCGACCTGCGCCTGGTGCTCGAGCAGCGTCAAACGGTTGCCGTAAGAGCCATGCTGCTCGGCGAGCAGCATGAGCTGCTCGATCGCCTCCTCGAAGGCGGCGATTTCGTTGACTGCCGCCAGGATTTGTCGCATCGCCGAAGAGGCGTCTCCCTGGGAGCGATACCACCACCCGAGCCGATAGCAGAGCAGCGCTCGATCTCGAGGGTCGGTCGAGCGTGCGAGCTCGCGCTCCAGAAACCCCCGGGAAAGAACGGGCGATGTCGGCCGCGTCCGCGGACGGTTGACGGTCGGAGTGTCCGCTTTCGGGTCAACCGGTGCGAGCGGTGTGCTGGTGGGTGAAGGAATGTCGTTGGCCATCGCTACCGGGCGCCCAGGAGGTCGGGCTAACCTACCGCGCTCGCGGTCCTTGTGTGAAGTCCAGGCTCCTACCTCGTTGGCGTTGGTAGGCAGCTTTTCGGCCGAAACGAGCGCGGTTGCGGCGCAGCGCCGTTCCGTCTTGGAAGCCCCGGCCTGCGGGAGGCTCAGAAACTGAAGACTTTGGGCGTATATGCATTTGACGTGGCTCCTGGCCTCGTCGTGCAAACCCCCGCGAGAGGCAAATGTTCAAAGTCGAATGCCTGGGTTGTCAGGCGCCATATCAGGTGGACGAACGCCGCGTTCCCCCGCAGGGCCTCAAGATGAGGTGCCCCAAGTGTGGCACCAGCTTTCGAGTCGAGGCGCCTTCTTCGAGTGGCGCGGCAGCTGCCGACGAGCCGCGAGCCGCCTCCGCGGCTTCGAGCTTCGCGCCCGCTCGCAGCGCCTCCGCGAGCAAACCCACTGCGACCGGCCGAGAAGCTTTGTCGCGCACCATGATTGGGGTGAGCGTATCGCAGTCCGGGAAGGGAAAACCCAAGAAGCCCGGATTTCGGATGCCCCGCCCGGGAGTCGGAGAGGGGTCGGCGTCGCCCCCGGCTCACCCGGCGCTGGCAGATCGCGACCGATCCGCACAGGAGCCTGGACCCGCCGCGGCGCCCGGTCGGTCCATTCGCCCTTCGCGGGCAGCTCGGCCCGCGGCGAGGGCCGGCGTCGAGACGGGGGCCTCGAGCCCGGCCGCGCCGGGGCAAGAGGCAGGGAGCGCGCTCGAGGGGGCTCCGCCACCTGTTCGCAACAGACCGCCACCGCGTCGCCCGCGGGTTGACCAACCGACTGGTCCCTTCTCCAAGGGGCCAGAAGAGGCCCAACAACCTGAACCGGCTGTCGGGCGGCAACAAGCGGAGCCAGGGGCGGCCGAGGCTTCGAGTCCGGTGGCTCGCGGCGAGCGCCAGGCCGCCGAGGAGGACCTCGCCGCTTCCCTCGCCGATGCGTCGCCTGGCGAGCTCCCCGCCGCGCTCGGACTCTCGTTCGGAGCGGCGAACGGGTCCCCTTCGGCTCCCGATGAGGACCTGCCCGCGCCGCTCGCGGGCGGCGGGCGCGGCGGGGGGGCACGCAGCCCCGCGCGAGCCGCGTGGGCGGGAGACGATCTGCCGGCGGTTTCCGCGCAGGAAGCCCCGGGCGCTCTGCCCGCGGTGGTCTCACCTGCCGCAGACCGAGAAGCGCCGCTCGACGACCTTCCGGTCGTCGCCCCGCCCGCCGCGCGTGAGGCTCGCCCTCTCGAGGGAGGCCTGCCAACGGTTTCCGCGTCGGGCGCGCCGTCCCCCGTCGGTTTCGGGGATCTTCCGGCGATACTGGGGGGGGGCGCGAGCGACGAGCCCCGGGGGCTCGCGGACGGCTCCGCCCAAAAAGCCGACCTGCCCGTGGTGCCCGGGGGCCACGGCACCGCGCCGGCCGGATTTGCTTCCAGCGATTTCGGCGAGGACCTGCCGGCGGTTTCGAGCGGAGGAGGGGCTGCCACGGGGGCCGCGGCCTCGGGCACGCCCGCCGAGGCGCGGAGCGCCGCGCCAGCCGTGGGCGAGGGTGACGATCTCCCGAGCGTGCTGGGCGGGGGTGACCCGGACCTTCCGAGCGTGCTGTCCGGTCTTGGACCATCGGCTCTGGACGATCTCCCCGATGTCTCGAGCGCCGGGCTGCCGGCGCCGGCCCAGAACCTGCCCGCCGCGCAGCAGGCGGGCTTACCGGCCAACCCGCAGGTGGAGCTACCCACCGCTCGGGATGTGGAGCTGCCGATCGTTTCGGCGGCTGGTCTACCGCAGGCCGCTGGCTTTGGGCGCGTCGACCTGCCCGACAACGCCGGCGCGTTGCCGGAGGTTCAGTCCACTCTGCCCGAGCTACAGTCTTCGCTGCCTGAGCTGCAGTCCTCACTGCCCACCGGTGCCGCGGCGAGCCTCCCGCTCGTCAGCGATGCCTTCCCGGCACTTCACGATGGCGACCCCAGAGCCTCCGACCCGTTCGAACTCGAGGCCGATCCATTCGGTACGGTCGACGACGCCGCCGAGCGAGGCTCCGGTTTCTCCTTCCCGCCCGAGGGCGAACCGTTTGCCTCCGTTCCGCCGGGCGATCCCGACGACCCTTTCTCGCAGACGCTGGAGGCGGGGGAGGCTGTGGGGACGGAGGCTTCGTTTCCGACCGAGTCGGACGCGCCCGCGGCCGGAGGGGCCTACGGCGAGGTGAGCCTCGCCGGCGAGGCCGGCTCCGGTGGCCTCGAAACGGCCGAGGATATGGAGTTCGGCGAGATTCCCCAAGAGCGCCCCGGGCGCGCTGGTGCCGAGGGCGTGGATCTCGGCGCGGACCCCGCCGCCACGGGGGCCACCCTGGAGCTTCAAAGGGGGGGCGGCAAGACGCCGCGCGCTGCCCACGTCACACGCATCGCCGTGGCCGCGGTCATCGGGCTCGGGGTCATCGGGGGCAGCTCTCTGGCTTTGGTGCCCGACGTCGGACCCTTCGCCATTCACTCGATCATGGATCGCGTCAACCGAGCGGAGCACGAGCGAATGCTTTCGTCACTGCGCCGCCATAGCGAGGAGAGGCTGGCCCAGGATACCTTGGAGCAAGCTCGTCAGGCGATCGAGGAGGCGGAGCGCTCGACCCGCGAGGCGCCTCGCTTTCAACCCTTGAAGGCGCACGCGGCGACGGTGCTCCACGCTGCGGCGCTGCGCTTCGGGCCGCTCCCTGAAATCGAAGCGGCGGGCAAGTCTCTCGTCCAAGCACTCGACCCCGAGCGCGACGACGCATCGTTTCAGCTCGCCCGAGCCTCGGAGCTGGCTGCGTCGGAGGGCGGCAGCAAGGCGATTGCGGCGCTGTCGGCGGTGGCCGCGCAGCCGCAAGCCGAGGCCTTGCTGGGGGAGGTGCTGCTGCGAGCAGGCGAAGGGGCGCGGGCGTTGGCGACTTGGTCGAAGCTCGCCAAATCCGAGGACGGCGCTAGAAGTCGGTTTGGACTGGCTCGTGCGTCGCTGCTGGTCGGAGACAGCGCCGGAGCTCTCGTCCAGGTCGAACGAGTGCTGAAAGCCAACCCCGAGCACTTGGGAGCCCATATCGTTCGGCTCGACGCAGAGCGACTCGCGCGAGAGAGCGGCGAGGGAGGCGGCAAGGTGGATTTGGAGGCGCTGGCAGAGCGCGTGGAAGAGATCCTCGCGAGCGCTGCCCCCGCGGAGAAGGCGGCCGCCTTCGAGGTGCTCGGAGATCTTCACCTCGCGTATGGTCGCAACTCGATGGCCAACAAGGCATTCGAGGAGGCGCTGGCGATCGACCGCCAAGCGCCGCGGGCACTGGTCGGGTTGGGCGAAACCCTCTACGGCGAAGGGCGGCACGCCGAAGCCCTGGCCCGCTTCGAGGCGGCTCGCTCGTCGAGGCCACTCTCTCTGCGAGCGGCTCTCGGAATCGCCAAGTGTCAGGTTGCGCTCGAGCATGTCCCCGAAGCAAGCAAGCTGCTCGCCGAGCTCGCCCGAAAGCACCCCGAAAACGTCGAGGTTCGGTACCTGCAAGCGGCCGCCGACGAGGCCGCGGAGCACTACGACGAGGCGATGGCTGGGTACGCTGCCGCTATCGAGCTCGCCGGGGGCAAGCCCGAATCCATCAAGAGCTATCTCGCGCTCTCCGCGTTGCAGACGGACCAGGGGCTCGTGGAGCGCGCGAAAGAGACGCTCGCTGAAGCAGCCGCCAAGCTGCCGCCGAGCAGCGCGCTTTCCGTGGCGCTCGGTCAGCTCAGCATGAAGGAGAGCTCTTACCGCACGGCTCGCGAGCACTTCGCACGGGCGCTCGAGCTCGACCCGGCCAATACCCGAGCCCGTTTCCTCGGCGCGGTGACCCTCACGCGGCTCGGTCATTTCGACGCGGCGTTGGAAGCGTTCGACAGCGTCAAAAAGGCCGACAGCGAGTATCCGGGCCTCTCGATGGAGCGGGGTCGCCTCTACGAGGTCTCGGGGCGCGTGGCCGAGGCACTGGAACAATACGAAGCCGCCTTCGAGGCGGCTCCGGACGACGAAGAGCTGCAGCTGCGTGTGGGCTGCGCCCGGGTTCTCGCGGGCCACGCCGCCGCCGCGACCGAGCTGCTGGAGAAGCTGACACGGACTCAGGCTCGGTCGGCGGAGGCCAACTACTGCCTCGGCCGGGCCCTCTCCCGCACGGGCTCCAAGCTGGACGCCGTGCGCTATCTCGAACGGGCCGTGGCTCTGGACCCGGAGCAGGCCGTCTACTACTTGTACCTGGGCTGGGCATCGAGCGAGATGGGCCGTCAGGGCGACGCGGCGAAGGCTCTGGACAAGGCGCTCGAACTCGACGCGGGGCTGGCGGACGCCTATTGGCTGCGCGGCAACCTGCGTCGAAAGCAGGGTGCAGTTCGCGACGCCGTCGCGGACCTGCGCAAAGCCTTGACCTTGGCCCCCGATCGCGTAGAGGCGCATGCGGACCTTGCCTTTGCCCTCTCCGAGCTGGGGCGCCGCGCGGAAGCCATGAGCGAGTGGAAGCGAGCTGTCGCCGCACGCCCGGACGAAGCCGCATGGCGCTTTCGCTACGGGAAGCTGCTCAGCTCTCAGGGGCGCCGAAGCGCCGCCGCTACCGAGTTGACCAAGGCCATTTCGCTGGCCGAAGATCAGGCGGAAAGCCTCGACGCCCCGTGGCTGTGGCAGGCCCACTACCTGGTGGCCCGCGCGATTTCCCCCTCGGAACGAGCCATCTCACACTGGCAGTCGTTCATGCGCATGTCCCCCATCGACAATCCGTACCGCAAGGAGGCCAAGCGAGCGCTGGACAAGCTGGGCAGCCCTTGGTCGAACTAGCCCGGATTTCTCACGACCGCAGGACCGAGCGTGCGATGAGTCGTGTCTTTTTCGTCCAGCTGCCCGCCGGGCGCATGCGGGGCAGACAGCAACTCTGCCTGCGCGCGCCCGACGGGCAGCTGGACTGAAAATCCACTTCCTCGTCGCACCCTCGGCGCCGCGGTCGTGAGAAGTTCGGGCTCTGATCTTTCGGCACGAGGAGACTGCACGAGGATGGCATCCCGCTCGCTCCGCATTCGCGCGCGCCGCCACCGGGCGCGGGGCGGCCCCTGCGGTCTCAGCCGCCTCCCGGTTCGACGGCATGCTGCTCGGCCCGTCGCGGGGCGGCCGATCGCGGCGCGCGTTGGTCGATTTCGGACGAGGACGGGGGCTTCAGAGCCACTCTTCGATCCGCCAGCCTCGCCGCCTGGCCTCCTTGCGTAAGCGCGCGTCGGGATTGACGGCGACGGGGCAGGACACCTGCTCCATCAGCGGCAGATCAGTGATGCTATCCGTAAAAAATGCAGCTTCCTTCAGGTCGCACCCGAGCGACTCCGTGAGCTGTCGCGCCTTTTGGAGCTTGCCTTCGCCGTAGCAAAGCGGGGCTTCGAACTCCCCGGTGAGAATCCCGTCCACTTGCTCCAGCTCCGAACACACCATGTGTTCGATGTTCAGCTCGTCCGCCAGCGGCTGCGCGGTGAAACGCACGGCGCTCGTCGCGACGGCCACCGGAGTCCCGCGCTGCTGGTATTCTCGAACCCGTGTGCGTCCGATGTTGCTGACTTCACGAAGCACGTAATCCTTGAACCACTGCCGGCATCGCTCTTCCAGCCACTGGGTGCTCTGGCCCCGGTAGCTCCTCAGCGCGTGGCGTGCGACTCGTTCGGCGTTGATCATCCCCACGGTGTACTGCAGCACCCAAAAGCTTGCTCGCAGCGCCTCGACGATGCCCATTTCACCGATGTCTCGCTGGTAGCGGATGTACAGCTTGGCCGTGTGCGTGTCGACCAGCGTTCGGTCCATGTCGAAAAGGGCGACGGGCACTTGGTCGACGGGTGACACGGCACGAGGATCGCGGCCGCACCGCAAAGGGTCAAGCCTCAGGCGGACGGATGCGGGCGATTCTCGAAGCAAGGCTAGCCGAGCGAGCTTGCCTTCTTCTTCAGCTTGGCCAGCAAGGAAAGGGCCGAAAGTGGGCTCAGTCGGTCGATGTCGGCAGTCGCGAGGGCCTGGAGCACCTCGCGCGCGCCGGGACTGATGGGAGCAGGGGAGGGGGCCTGAAACAGGCTCAGCTGGGCCGGGGGACTTGCGCCCCTGCGCGTGGGGGGGGCCGCCCCGGAGGGCGGCGCCTCGCTCCCCTCGAAACTCTCCAGAAGCTCTTGGGCCCTGCTCACGACCACCGCCGGCACCCCCGCAAGCCTGGCGACGGCGACGCCGTGGCTCTGGTTGGCCGCTCCGGGCACGAGACGATGCAGAAAGACGATGTCGTCGTCCATCGCGCGGGCGCTGACACTGTAGTTGGCGACGTGCTCGGTCTGCTGCGCCAGGGCGGTCATTTCGTGGTAGTGCGTCGCGAATAGCGCTCGACAACCTACGGAAGTCGCCAGGTGCTCGGCGACGGCCCAGGCGATCGCGAGCCCGTCGAACGTGCTGGTTCCTCGCCCGATCTCGTCGAGTATGACGAGCGAACGGGCGGTGGCCGAGGAGAGGATTTCCGCCGTCTCGCGCATCTCCACCATGAAGGTGCTCTCTCCTCGCGCGAGGTTGTCGTTCGCCCCGACCCGCGAAAGAATTCGGTCGACCAAACCCAGCCGCGCGCGTCGAGCGGGCACGTAGGCGCCCATTTGGGCGAGCAGCACGATCAGGGCGGTTTGTCGGAGGAAGGTGCTCTTTCCCGCCATGTTCGGGCCGGTGATGATCCACAGCCGCGTTGCCGCAGAATCCAGCGCCACGTCGTTGGGTACGAAGCGACCGGAGGCGGCCCATCGCTCCACGACCGGGTGACGGCCGTCTTCGATCTCGAGGCCGGTGCCCGCGTCGACCTCGGGTCGAATGTAGTCGTTTTCGTGGGCCACTTCGGCGAGCGCGGCCGCACAGTCCCAGGTGGCCAATCGATCCGCCAGGCCCGCGATCCGGTCGCCCGCGGCACTGACCTTTCGGACGAGATCTCGCAGCAGCTCGAGCTCGCGCTGGCGGTACTGATCCTCGGCGTTCTGAATGGCGAGCGACAGCTCGTCCAGCTCCACCAGCGTGTAGCGTTCCCCGCTGGCGACCGTCTGCTTTCTTCGAAAGGTCTTGGGTACGCGCGCGGCGTGGGAGCGCCCGACCTCCACGTACCAACCGAACACGCGGGTGAAGCGAACTTTGAGGCTGGGGATGTCGAGCTCCCGCCTCAGGCGACCTTCGAGCTCCACCGTCCGTTGGGTGCCATTTTGACGAAGGTCTTGCAGCTGACTCAGCTGCTCATCGTACTCATCGCGGAAGACGGCGCCTTCCTTCGCTAGCGCCGGTGGATCGTCGACGAGCGCACGAGTCAGCACCTGGCACACGTCCTGCACTACGTCGACGGGGCGGAGCAGCCCGAGCACTTCGCGTAGCGCCGGCTCCTTGGGCTCGGAAAGGAGCGCGCAAATTCGGCCGCCGGCGTCCAGCCCGCCGCGGACCTTCGCCAGATCACGGGGGTTGGCTTCCCCCAGCTCGGCGCGGACGACGAGCCTTTCCAGATCCGTGACACCGCTCAGTAGGTCGCGCAGCCCCTGGCGCAGGGTGGAGTGGACGACGAACAGCTCGACTTGATCTTGGCGACGCCGGATTCTGGCGACGCTGCGCAGCGGTGCCAACAGGCGCCTGCGAAGCTTGCGCGACCCAGCCGCGGTCTTCGTCCGATCGATCGTCGATAGCAGCGTCAGCCGCTTGTCGCCGGCCTGCGAAACGCATAGCTCGAGGTGCCTCTGGGCGGTCGCGTCGATGTGAACCGTCTCCTCGGCGTCCCAACGGGAGATCCGACTCGGGGCGACGTTCGCCTTGGGGTTGCACCTGCGGGCAAACCGCAGCACTCGTGCCACGGCTCGTTTGCTGGCGGGTGAGAGGTCCCCCGCGTTCGGGAGATCCTTTAGCTCGTCGAGGGCCGTGTCTGGTAGAGGCGAGTCCTCGCTCACGAGAGTGCTCGGCACGGCGTGCTGCAGGGCGCCCTCGACCTCCTTTCGTGTGACGGTGGGCGAGCCGAGCCCAATCAATATCTCGCGCGGACTCGCTCGGCTCAGCTCGGCGAGCGCCGAAGCCGTGCTGGTGGTGGCGCTGGCGCTCAGCTCCCCGGTCGAGAGATCGAACAAGGCCAAGCCTACGTCCTGGTCGTCGATCTGCAGTGCCGACAGCCAGTTGTTTTCCGCGGCAGTCAGGTGGTCTTGATGGGTAACGGTGCCCGGCGTGATGACTCGAACGACCTCGCGTGGGACGATCCCCTTGGTGGTGGCCGGGTCGGCCATTTGCTCGCACACCGCGACCTTGTGCCCGGCTGCGAGTAGCCTTCCGATGTAGCCATGGGCGGCGTGGTAAGGAACTCCCGCCATCGGGATCTCGTCCGGTTTTCCGCGGTTGCGGCTGGTCAACGTGAGGTCGAGGACCTTCGAGCAGAGCACCGCGTCCTCCCCGAACATCTCGTAGAAATCGCCCAGCCGAAAGAACAGCACGGCGTCCGGGTAGGCACTCTTGGCCTCGGCGTGCTGGCGCATTACCGGAGTGAGTCGTGCCGCCATGAGAGTGCTTCTAGGAATTCGTCGCTGTGGCCAACGGGTCTGCCCCTCCGGGTCGGGTCAGAAAATGTAGGTGGTTCGCAGGTTGCGCGGTGCCAGCAGGGTCAGCCCAGACGCCGTTCCATCGGGGACGACCAACTGCTCGAGTTGCGGCACGGGCACGAGCGAGAGTGGGACAGAGCTACTGTTACCGGTCACGGAAGTGGAGAGCCGCACGAAGCCACTCTGCAGCTGCCAGCGAAAGCGCATTTCCCGGCTGCTCGGCTGCTGCCCGCGATAGATGGCGAAGCGACTGGTCAGGGACTGAAACACGCATTCTGCCCCGGGCTCATCCGGGTCGATCCCATCCGAGTAGTCGTTCACGACGCACGCGAAATCCTGCCCGGGCACCGCCGGGCCGACTCCGCTACGGCCGGTGGCATCGGTCGGGCAGCCTTCGCCGCAGGAAATCTCGAAGGCCCGGCTGTTGAGCTTGCTCACCAGGGGATCGCAGCTGCGCACGCAGCGCCGGCTCTCCGGGTCGGTGTCGATGGGGTGGGGCGCGCCCGTCAGAGAGCCGCGCACCAGCCACTGCGCTCCTGCGCGGACCTGGTAGAAGACCGGCTCGGGGAAGCAGCAGCTCAGAAACTCGAGCATTTCTCGCCGTCGCCGGCCGGTATTTCGCGTCGGGTCGAAGCTTCGGGGCTCCACCACGAGAACGTCCTCGAAGGCCTCGACGATGCGCAAGTCCCGCTCGGTGGTGGGCACGTCGACGGGCCCGTAGAATTGCTCACACAGCGCCCGACCCGCCAAGGCGTCTTCACGGCTCAGCTGGAATAGGTCGCGCCCGCAGCTGGTCCCGCGCTCCGTCTGCCAATACTCGTCGTCGTCGGGCAACAAGGCTCCCGCCACCTGCACGTAGTCGGCATGGCGACGCGCGAACGCCCCGAGGTCCGAACTCGCGACTTGCAGCTCCACGCCGCGGGCGCTCGTGACCGCCATGTCCTGCACGCCGGCGGAGCAGAATCGTGCGTTGACGCCCCCTTCGACGAGCCCGAAGCCCTCGTCGTCCACGGTGATGGAGTCGTCGTCGAGGCTGCGTACCACGCCTTCGTAGGTCGCCGCGAAATCCTCCCCCGCGCCGGGGCCACTCGCCAAAAATGCCCGGGGCGCCTCGTAGGAAAACAGCAGGCTGTTGCGTTCGGCCAAGCTCGGGTCGACGTCCAAGGGGCGGAGATCGCCCTCGCCGGTTTGATACTCGACGGCGCCGACGGCGAGGACTTCGTCCTCCCCCGTGACGTGGCGCGCGGCCAGCATCTTGGGCTGATTGATGCCTTCCTCGCTCTGGTCGGTCGCGACGGCGCGCCCCGTTTGGAGGGTGAGGGTCGGGAAGGAACGCAGAGCCGCAGATCGAGGGGTGGCCGCCCGATTGCTGAACAAGGTGCGGGAGCGCGGCCAATGCGGCGTGACGACATGGCACGAGAGCTCACCGCTGACCGTGGCTCGATCTCCGTCCGCGAACAGATCGTCGGGGAGGCTCGGATCGTTCTTGCAGCCGGCGAGGTCTTCCTGGGGGCCCGGGTTGGCCGGTATCGGTCGTCGGCACTGGGCGTCCAGATCCTCGACGTCCACGACGTGCACCTGCCCGTCGAAGGTGGTCACGTAGGCGAAGGTTCCCCGCAGCTCGGCCGGGGAGGCGCTGTCGCGGTAGCTCGCTTCGAGGCTATCGGACGAGGCTTCGTTCGGATTCGGCTCGCACGCGACCCCTTCGATCTGCACGCCTACGGTGGTGGACCCCACCCGGGGGACGGAATTCGGGAAATCGAGGAATACGAACTCCACGTCCGAGGCGTGCCCCTGGACGGTGATCCGGTCCGGGTCTTCCAGAGGCAAATAATTGGCGCGCTCGCGAACGATCGGCGTGCGCTGGGTGGATTGTGGGCTCACGTCGAAGGCCATCACGGTGCCAGCGGACGCGGACATGGAATCGTCGATGGCGTAGACGAATCGTTTGCCGCCCGGTGTCAAAGGGCTCACCGCCACCTTGCGAGTGGTGATGATGGCGTCGGGTCTCGTGAGCGACTGGGGCTGCAGTGGCTCGAGCGCGCGGAGGTCGCACGGATCGGTGGCGTCCAGTACGTGGACCAGCGGTGTCTGAGAGTCGGCCACGTACAGGCGGGACTCTTCGTCGAGAGCGAAATCGACCGGGTATGGGGTGAAGGCATCGGGCCGTGGCCCGTGAGCAGGCCCCGGCAGCGCGCAGCTCTGCTCGCTGGGCTGCAGCTCCGGTGGGCGCTGCATCGACTCGGCCAGCCACTGGCCGCTGAGGGCCACCCGCCGTTCGGGCCGGCACCAGTCGAACGTGCCCGGCTCTCGGTCGAGCAGTTCTTGTGCATCCAGGATCCAGATCTCCGAATGCTCGGGCATGGCGACCGCGAGCTTGCGCCGGCCCGGCCACCCTCCTTCGAGCGCCAGGTCTGCCGGGCAGCTCTCGCGCGAGGCGGCCGGAGCGACTCCCACGAGCTCCTCGGGAGCCTGATAGTCGGCATCGCAGCGGCTCCGCACCATTCCGGAGACGGTTGGATCGAACAGCAGTTGCATCGGCCCCGGGGCAGAGGGCAGGCGGCAGGCGGGCCAGGTTCGCAGGTCGCGCGCTGGCTCATCGTCCTGACGTTGCTGGATGCAGGTCGACGGCAAAGCGAAGATGCCCTCGCGCCCGCTTTCGCGCACGCTCGCGAAGGCCGCCATTCCCCCGGGGGTGGCCACCAGCTCCACCGGCTCGGCTCCGATCGGGAGAAAACTGAAACCCGGCTGAGTTCGCTCGTTGTCGACCACCTCTTGATCGGCGCCCGCGGCCAAATCGACCACCGCGACCTCACCCGTCGTGGGTTGGGTCGCGAGGACGAACAGCCTGCGCTGCTGGGGGTCCCCCGCGCCGTGCTGGCGATCCGGACACTCGTCGATGGGGCGCCCGACGGTGAATTGGCCGTCCTCCCCGCGCATCAAGCAAACGGTGGAGGCGTGCCCGACCGGCGCCAGCGAAGCCAGCGGCCGCGGCGCCGTATCTCGGGAGCAGGCCTGGGCACCGGCGATGGCGAGCAGCGCCATCGGCAGCGCGGTGAAGAGGCCCCCTGCTCGATTTCGGATCGCGGGATGTCGAGGTTGGTTCATCGGTCGCCCCGAGGCGGAGTAGGCGTTCCCAGAGTCAGAATCATGCTGCCGTAGGTCGGGTGCGAGCGGTCGAGATCGAGGACCCCGATGTAGGAGTCCGTGAAATGAGAGACGTAGCCGAGGCCGCGCACCGGGTCGATCTGGATATCGGTGGGCCCTCTCCCCGTTTGGACGATGGCCTCGATACTCTGCGCTTCGGTGTCCACGATCGTGAGTGTGCTCGCGTCGAAAGAGAGAACGAACGCTCTGTGGGCGGGCTCCTGCCCGGCGGTGAGCACGTCCCCCAGCACGACCGTGGTCGGGGCGCCCACGATGGGAACGACGGTCGTTACCTGAAACTCGTCCGATGGTAGCTCGCCGAGCCGGGTGTTTACCGTGTGACCGATCATCAGCGACGAGGGCACTCGGTTGGTCAGAAACACCTCGAGGGGGACGCGCGAGCACTCGAGCAGGCACTGAGTCTCCCCCTGCGCGCAGGCGTCTTCGCAGGTGCGCCGGCGCACGTCGCTGACATCCAGGCTGCGCACGTCCGCCGTTCGGGTGGCCCCGAGGATGGGCGCGCTTCGAGAACGCTCCAGGAACGGCCGCCCGGTGGCCGAATGGTCCGCGTCGAAGTAGCGGATCAACTGCAGCCTCGAGAGGCTGCGAAAGGAAGCCCAAAAACCGGGTTGGTAGGGGACCTCTTGGTAGCCTTCGCGCGCGACTCGGGGCACCGGGATCGCGACCAACTGCGCTACGTCGTCGATCAGCAAGCCGCCGAGCACGTCTCGCAGCCGTGGCCCCTGCTCCGGTTCGCTCCAATCGTTGACGAACAGCCCGAGCTGCCCGCGCGTCTGGTGAGCCGTCACGAGGATGGTCCCGTCTGCCGAGGCTGCGAGTCCATAGGGTTCGATCGGGAGCCTTTCCCCGTCGTCGGCCGCCTCGTCGCTCGCGTTTCCACGCCGGTGGTCGTCGTCGCAGTGGCCCTGGCGCTGCCCTTCGCCGATGGCCTGACCGCACTCCAGCTCCTCGCCGGGCCCGTCCGGGCTGGCCTTCACGTCGATCCAGTGCAGCGTGGCATCGCTGCGTACGGGAACGAAGAGTCGGCCCCCACCTCGCGGGTTCGAACGGTAAATCAGGTCCGTCGCGAACGCTCCGACGCCCACGCTGCCGAGCAACAGGCGCTCGTCGCGATTGTCGACGGGCGCGCACACGCCCGGCTCGAGCAAGCGGCGCGATAGCGGCTTCGTCCCGCGCTCGCCGCAGGGATTCGTCGCATCGGCGGGCATGCAGAAGTACGTCGGCCCCAGCTCACTGCCGTCCTCCTGGGTGACCGGGCGATTGTGGCACACGTCTCCGCCCTCACAGTCGCCGTCCTCCCGGCAGCTCGCCGGCAGCAGGGAGCGCATTTGCTCCACGTCGTACGCCTGGACGGAGCCTGCGTTGAACTGCAGATCCCAATCGCTGTTGGCCACGTACAGCCGCGAGCCGTCTTCGCTGAGCGCGAGCCCGGTCGGAAAGTAGATCCGATCGAGCGGGGGCTCGCGCCCGTCGTCCGGGCGGAAACAGGAGCTCAGCGCCAAGCTGCCGAGCAACAGCCGAAACGCTGCATTTCGGTTCGCCCGCCAGGGCCTGTCGGCTCGCTCCACGACACGAACCTTGCCCTTCTGCGTCACCACCTACGAGCTCCCGCAGCCGGCACGACCGACCGACCTTCGCTGCGCGAGATTGCCACGAGTGCCCGTTTCACTTCGTTGGCCGCTTGCGGTCGCCCCCCGCCGCATGCGATGGGCCCCGCGTGCACGGCAAGGAGGAGTCGTTGGGTCGACATGAGCGGCGCAGCCTAGTGCCCCTCGGCGAAAGTCTCAATCGGCTTTGGGGCGGCCGTTCACCTCGGGCGCTCCGCGTCTGGGGGCGGCGGCACCGTGCCACCAGCTCCCATGGCTACTCCGCCGTGCCCGCGCCTCGCCTTCGATCGAAACGTCGACGCGTGCGCTCCCGACTCGCCGCGTCCCCTGTGTTGCCGGCTCGAGCGGCCGGGCGGGGAGCCCTGGCGCGGGATGCTTCTCGGGCAGGGCCCGCCGCGGTCGAGCGGGCCGCTGCCGTGGTGCGGCGACGACTCGGCGGGCTCTGTCGAGCCGTCACGCCCACGCCCGTTGCCCGGCCTGAACCGCCTCGACTCCGGGCTCGCGACCGCGAGGTCGAAATCGCGGTCGGGCCGGGGCTGGCTCGCCGCCCTCGGCCGAGTCACTTCGCGTTAAAGTCCTGGGCGACCGTCCTCGTTTCGCCCGCGCTCGGGGCAAGGTGCCCCCAACGTTCCACCGCCTGCCGGCAACCGTCCATCGGAGGCGGATCGGTGGCTAGTGGGCGCCCGCATCTTCCGCAGACAGGGCAAGACAAACCTCTCCATCACGCTCGTGACGGCAGTGCACTCGGGTGCTCAGGCTTTAGAGCTGCACGACGACGACGCCGCGATCCCAATCGTCCTCCGGCTTGGGCGGCTCGGAGTTGGGGGGAGGCAAGTCTGCAATGGGGATCTCAAGACGCGGCCTTTCGGCTTCCGTCTTTCTCCGCTCTGCCTCTTCGCGCCGGCGAATCTGCTCGATGATGAAGGGCGGTAGCATGTTCGCACTATGCCACGATGTTCCACAGCCGGCCCAATGCCGTACTGGGGCCCGAGAATAGACCCGAACCCAGCATCGCTTTGGTTAATCTACACTCCGAGTAACCCCGGTCAAGTTCCCCCCTGGGGAAAGCCATCAGCCGAAAGGTCGGCCCGGTGGCGGTCCAATCGAGAGAATGTTGACGCTCGCCGCCCCGAGACGGTACGCGCCGCCCAGCGTCCGGGGTATGCACGACGTCGTGCAGGCGGTTGGAGCCCCGGAGGTGCGCTGTCGGTTGGTCGCACCGCGTGCAACCTGCTCCGCAGTCGCGTCTTGGTCGCACTGCGTGCCGCGCCGCCGCTGGGCCGTGCTGGGCCGCCACTGGCCGTTTTGGGCTTTCGTGCTGCAGTGGGTCATCGAGCTGCGGGAGCGCCTTGCCCGGTGCTGGCCGGCTACGCCGCGGGGACGGGCTGCGCGGCGCTGGCTGGCTACGGGTCGCCATCGGGTGCGCCGGGGGTCTGTGCCGCGGCGGGTCATCGCGCCGCGGCGGACTCGCCGCGTGCCGCGTTGCAGCGTCGCTCTCGTCGCCGCGGCGTCGCTGCTTGGCGCGAGCGCGGTGCAGGCCGCCTTCGAGGTGCGAGACGAAGGCTGGGAGGGATACAGCGAATTTTGGAGGCTTGCGCGGCAGGAGCTGGGAGCCGACCGGGTGGTCCTCACACCTTCTCTGGACTACTCGTCTCTCACTTCGGCCGACGCCGTGGTCATCGTGCATCCCTCCGTCGGCGTTCGGTTTGCCCCGCTGGCGGCCTTCCTCTCGGACGGCGGTCGGGCCGCGGTGATCGACGACTTTGGTCGCGGAGACGAGATCCTGCGACGCTTCCACATCCAGCGGGGCCCGGCTCCCTCTGCCCCCACCCAACGGCTCCGCGGTCGAGCCGCGATGCCCATCGCGTTGCCCGACGAGCTGCAGAAGCGCGCGCGCCACCCCATCCTCGAAGGGGTGAGACACGTGGTGACCAATCACCCCTCCACGATCACCCTGGATCCGGGCGTGGAGCTGACACCATTGCTGGCAATCCCGCATCTCGACGGCTCGAGCTTGCTGGCCGTGACGGGCGTCATCGGCGATGCCGAGGCCTGCGGGCTCGGCATGACCTCCGGCCCCGTGACTCAGCCCTGCGGACGTTTGGTGGCGATCTCGGATGCTTCGGTCTTCATCAACCTGATGCTTCGCTACACCGGCAACCATCACGTCGCGCGCGGGCTCGTTCGGTATCTGGTGTCATCCGACACCTGGGGAGGCCGCGGGGGGAAGCTCTTCATCGTGGGCGGGCAGTTCTCGCAGCACGGCAGCTACGGGGACGAGCCACAGTGGTCCCAACGGGTGGCCCAGGTGGTCGAGAGCGGGCTACAGTGGTTGCGCTCTTCCCCCGAGCGCGAGCTGCCCACGCCCGTATTGATCGGGCTGTCGGCCCTGCTCGGATTGTTCGTAATCATCTGGGTCGCTCAGGAGGGCGCGCAGCCTTACCGGCGTGTCGGGCCTGCGTTCTCGCGGCCGACCCCGCTCGCCATTCAGGGTGGATTCGCCGGACGCTACGCGCTGCTGGGCGAGAGCCCGCACAACCAGGCGATGCTGCTGCTCGAGCTGCAGCGCACGCTCGAGGCGTCGCTCCGGCACCGCCTTTCGCTGCGCCCGCGCGCCAGCCGAGAGGAGATCTGTGTGACCTTCGCGGGCGTGTGCGGCCGGGCGCGCGAGAGCCTGCTGCGTTCCGTATTTCGACGCCTGGCGGTGGCCGAGGCCGCCGTTCTGCGGTCGAGGCCGCTCGCGCTGTCCGATCGGGCGCTGCGCCGCTTGATGGATGAAATCCTTGAAATCCTGGATGGAATGAAGCAACCCCCCGAGGGATCTTCGTGACGAGTGCAAGTTTGGAAGGCGATCTCGGTGCGGCGCGGCGGCTGATCGAGGCGGTTCGTGCCGCGGTGGGGGAGGTATTCATCGGGGGCGGCGTCGTCGTGGACGACCTACTGGTCGCCCTCTTCGCCGGCGGCCATCTGCTGCTCGAGGGCGTTCCCGGTGTGGCGAAGACGACCTTGGTGCAGACCTTTGCAACGGCGTTGGGCTGTAGCGTGAGGCGCATCCAGTTCACGCCGGATCTTTTGCCCGCCGACATCACCGGCACGTACGTGCTCGATCCTCGGGTCGGGGAGTTTCGTTTCCGCGCCGGTCCCGTCTTCGCCAACATCGTCTTGGCGGACGAGATCAATCGGGCGCCCGCCAAGACCCAGAGCGCGCTGCTCGAGGCCATGCAGGAGGGCCAGGTGACGGTCGAGGGGGAACGCTTCGAGCTGCCGAAGCCTTTTCTCGTGCTGGCCACTCAAAATCCGCTCGACCTGCACGGCACCTATCCGCTCCCCGAGGCGCAAATCGACCGCTTCCTGATCAAATCCCATCTCGGCTATCCCACCAAGGCGGAAGAGGTTCGGGTGCTGCGCGCGCACGGGGCAGGCGCCCCGAGGGCGCGGCAAGTGCTCGAGGCCGAGACCCTCTTGCACTTGCAGGCCGTGGCCGCGGCGGTGCACGTCGAGGACGACCTGCTCGAGTACGCCGTTTCGCTGGTGGAGTACACGCGTCGCCATCCCGAGGTCGCACTGGGCGCCTCGCCTCGCGCGAGCCTCGGGTTGCTCAAGGCGGCCAAGGCGAAGGCCGTGATCGAGGGGCGCGGGTTCCTCTCTCCCGACGACGTACGAACGGTGGCACCCTCCGTGCTCGGCCACCGCCTGGTGGTGTCCGAGGAGGTCGAGGAGGACGCGAAAGTTCGAGGTCGCGTGGTTCGTAGCGCGCTGAGCGAGGTGGGCTACCGTCGGCGGCCTCAGGCGGCCCAGTAGGCTCTCCGCGCTGGCGGCTCGGCCGCGCGCTTTGCTTCACGCCGCTCGATCGTCGGGCCGCTGCGGTCTGGGTCGGTCGACGAACGCTTTGGAGAGCCCTGTCTGCCAGACGGCTTCGCCCAGCAGGACCTCCAGAAACCGGGCGTGGCTGTTGCCTTCCCCCCATTCGCGGGTCGGTCGCAGCCGTGGCCTTCTGACGGCTCGGCGGACTGCTCGCTCCACGTCGAGCCGGCACGCCGCGACGTGGGTGATGTGCGGGTTGTCGC
The DNA here is from genome assembly GCA_050299315.1 of Polyangiaceae bacterium. Classification (GTDB taxonomy): domain Bacteria; phylum Myxococcota_A; class Polyangia; order Polyangiales; family Polyangiaceae; genus SZUA-265. Next base: position 250,328 of record JBNKVS010000041.1, on the reverse strand, counting down.
TCCGGCCTTGCTGACGCGAGCCTACGTCCACCGTCGGCGTTCCGTAGTAGGGAGCCTCGCGAATGCCCATGCTCGAGTTGCCGACGATGACCGCTGCGTGGCGAAGCAGCACCAAGGCGGCCTCGAAACGAACGGACGGAAAGAGGCGCACTCTCCGGTGGCCGGCGAGGTGCTGCTCGTAGCGGCTCAAGATGAGCTGTGAACCGTGGTCGCTGTTTGGATAGATCGCAATCCACGGGAGGCCAGAGGACAGGCAGCCGGCGATCACCTCCTCCACCTGCCGAGATAGCGTGTCGAGCTCTGTGGTGACGGGGTGCAGTACCAGGAGACCATAGCGCTCGAAATCGATGGCGTACCGCCGACGTACCGCCGACAGGCTGGGGAGATCGGCCGAGAACATCGAGTCTATGTCCGGTGAGCCGATCACGAAGATCCTGTCGGACGCTTCGCCCAGCTGTAGCAATCGGTCGCGCGCCTCTCCATTGGCCACGAAGTGCAGGTGGCTCATCTTGCTGACCGAGTGGCGCACGACGCCGTCGACCGTGCCCGAAAGCTCCCCGCCTTCCACGTGGGCGACCAGCACGTTGTTCATCATGCCGACGATGGCCCCCGCCAGGGCTTCCGGGCGGTCGCCGTGCACCACGATCAAATCCGGCCGTAGGCCTCTGACGTAGCGGCCGAATCCCTGGATGGTCATCGCCAGCGCATCGTCCATCCCGCCCCCCGCGCGATGGTTCTCGAAGCGAGAGATGTTGGGCAACCCGCACTTCTCGATCTCTCGGACGGTGAAGCCATAGGTGGGGTTTACGTGCATCCCCGTCGCGAAAATGTGCACGTCGAATCGGTCGCTCCGCGCCGTGAGCGCGCCCATCAGCGACTTGAGCTTGCCGAAGTCCGCCCGCGTTCCCGTCAAGAAAGCGACCTTGCGCGGGCGCGTCGCTTCAGGCCCGAACATCGCTTCTCCGAAGCAAGGCGTTTTCCGCAATGTCGCACGAGGCGACGCGGCCGAGGAGGGTCGCGTATTCGCTCGCGCGAATCTCGCCCGTGCCCGGCCGCTTCACCCAGAGATTCTCCCGCGAGAACGGCTGCCCCGCTTGCACCGGGCGCGTCGTCACGACCGAGGCGTAGGCGAAGTCGATGGTGGGTTGCTCTTCGGCGAGGACCACCTTGGTGCCCCCGAGCGCCTCGTGGACGGCGCGGGCCCCCGTGACCAGCTGCGCGAGCTCCGAGGGGTCGATGGAGAGCTGGATGTCGGGCCCCGGCCAAGAGCGGTCCGAGGTGAAGTGCTTTTCCAGCACCTTGGCGCCGAGCGCCACGGCCGCGATGCAGGTGTGGATGCCGAGGGAGTGGCAGCTGAGCCCGAGCACGCTGCTCGGAAAGGTCCGGCGCAGCTCGTCGAGAGCTCCCAGCCTCACCTTGTCGTACGGTGTCGGGTACAGGGAGGTACAGTGCAGCAGGGCGTGGGGAACGTCGTGCTGCCGAAGAACCTGGGCGGTCGCCTCGACACTGGATAGGTCGTTCATGCCCGTGCTGACGATCATCGGCTTGCCGAGCCGCGCGACGTGCTCGACGAGCGGCAGATTGTTGCACTCCCCGGAGCCGATCTTGAACGCGGAGACGCCCAGCCCGTGAAGCCGGTCGGCCGCGGCCCGCGAGAAGGGCGTGCTCAGATAGATCAGGCCGCGCGCCTCGGCATGCCGCTTCAGCTCGGCTTCTTCGCCTTCGTCGAGCGCGCAGCGACGCATGATCGCCAGGATGGACTCGTCGGCGTTGCCGGGGATCACCTCGGCGGCCGCGGGCACGTACTCATCGTCAATGACGTGGCACTGAAACTTGACGCACTCGCAGCCGGCCGCCGCCGCGTCGTCGATCATCTTCCTTGCTTTTTCGACGCTCCCTTCGTGGTTGATGCCGATTTCGGCGATCACCAGCGGCGGCGCAGATCCGCCTACCCAGCGGTTGCCGATTCGGAAGGGCTTCGGTTCCACCGTCATGCCCTGCCGACAAGCAAGGGTTGCGCCAGATTCGGGGCGCTCTTGCCGCCAAGGCCGTGACGGGATTGGCGGCCCGCCGGGCGCGGCATTTTTTCCGGGGATAGAGCTTGTCCCAATCGGTGCCGGCGTCGTTTCGCCCGATTGATGGTGTCAAAGGACCGCGGTGGGCCCGGGCTCAAGATCGCCACCGTTTGCGCACGGGGCGGCTCGAAGGGCGTCGTGCGAAAAAACCTTCGATGCCTCGCCGGTGCGCCGCTCATCGCCCACACGCTCGCGCAAGCGCGCGCCTGCAGCTCCTTCGACGGCGTGTACGGGTCGACGGACGACCCGGAGATTCAGGGGCTTCTGACGGCGAGTGGAGTCGAGACTTTCGGCCTCAGGCCCGCCCACCTGGCCTCCGACGCGGCGAGCAAGTGGGACGTCTTTCGGCACCTGGTGGAGCTCGTGGAGCAAGGGACGGGGCACCGCGTCGAGCTGCTCGCAGACCTGGACACGGGCGCCATCCTGCGCAGCCCCGCGGACATCGACTGCTGCGTGCAGCGGCTCGAGGAGGGAGACGCCGAGGTCTGTGTCACGGCCTACGAGGCCGACCACAACCCGTACTACAATGTCGTCGAGCCGGACGCTTCCGGGAACGTGCGGGTGTGCATTCGCCAGGACCCGCCGATAGTCAACCGGCAGCAGGCTCCGCCCGCGTACAATCTTTCGCCAGCCGTGTTCGCCATCCGGCGGCAGGCGCTATTTCGGGAGAGCCACTGGTCTCGATGTCGCATGCAGATCAGCGTGCTGCCGCGGCAGCGCGCCCTCGACATCGACACCGAGCTCGACTTCCGTTTGGTGGAATCGCTCTATGTCGCCCGATTCGCTGCGGAGCGGGCCGGCTCCGTCGGGTGAGCCGGGGGGGCAGGCCCGTGCGCGCCGCCCCTGGCGAGGCCAATGGTGTCCGGCGTCGCTCGGGGTCGCCGTTGGGTGGGGCCTCTCGCGGCTGGGGCGCTCTCATGCGGCGAGCGCGATGCGAATCTTCTCCGCCTGGCCCGCGCGGTAGAACTGGCGCAGCAGCGGCTCCACCGCTTTGGGTCGGCCCTGTCGGGAAATCAAGCGCGACCACAGCCGCGCCGCCAGGTGGTTCGCCAGGCGGTAGCGAGCTCCCAGCTCACAAGTGCTCGGGTGGAGGAAGCGGACCCGTTCGTAGAGCCGGTGGTGTGCATTCTTCAGGACGTGCCGCTCGATCGAAGAGGACTTCGGGAGGCGTCGCGGCGGTGGAGCCGCGATGAAGAGGAACTTGTCGACCTCCGCCTGGAGCTCTAGCTCCAGCAGCGTCGTTTGCAGGCGCGTGCGTGCGCGATCGCAGAGGTGCACGAAATGGCTGACGGCCTCGACGGCTTCCGCGTAGCCGTCCAACCCCCCGGGGCGACTCAAAAGGGAGCGCAGGCTGGCCATCGGCAGCTCCACCGACAGGCGCAGCTCGCCTTCGCTTTCGCGCACCAGCACCTGCTCTCGATCGCCTGCCGGAGCCACGCACACGAAATCCGCAACGTGAGGTCCGGGCTCCAGCCGGTACAGCGCCTCCAGCTCTCCCTGCAGCCGATTGAGCGCTAGGTCGCTGCCCGGCGGGAGCTCTCGGCCGCGTGGCGGAGATCGGGTCATACCACAAGTCTGGATCGAACTGCGGGTATTGCACCACTGCTAAACCTAGACCCCGACGCGTGGATCCATCGGCCGCAGTCGTAGCAAGCGGCCAATTGGATACCGACGGGCGAGATCGGCCCCGTTGCCCGCCCTGGGCACCACGTGGGATCCCCGGCGTTCTTCGGGGCGGGAGTCACCGAACCGAGGAGCCGCCGCTCTCGCGTGGCGCGCGCGTTGCCGCACAGCGGGCCGCTCGCGGAGGTGGCCTTCTTCGACCACGCCGACCCCTGCGATCCGCCGGGGCCGAGCCAGCTCGTGGGCCCCGCGGGTGCACCTCGAGGGACTCCGCCAGGTACGCCGCGCAGCGGAGATGTCGCACCCAACGGCCTGCCGGGCTTCTTTTTCGGCGCTCGGCTCGCGCGAGCGCACTAGACTGTATGGATATGCAGGGTGATCGTACCATGGCTCAGCTCGAAGAGCTGGAGCCGGCCAGCTTCGCTGCCCGGCTTGCGGAGATTGGCTGCCGGCGCGCTTGGTTCGTGCCGGATCCGGCCGGGGGCGTGAGGGCGTCTCACCCGCAGCTGCGATCCATCGCCGAGGCTCTGGCCACGAACGCTCGCGACTACGATCGCCACGACGCCGTTTTTCTCGAGATCGGCCGGCGCCGTGGGGCGGTCATGGGGGCGTTCCTTCACCGTACCATTCGCGGGCAGGGCATCGGCGGCGTGCGGCTGTGGGGATATGAGAGCGTCGCAGACATGCTGCGCGACGGGCTCCGGCTCTCGTGGGGAATGGGACGCAAGAACGCTTTGGCCGGGCTCTGGTGGGGCGGTGGCAAAGGAGTCATCGCGAGGCCAAAGGGAAGCGCGAGCGACAATCCAGAGTTTCGGGCCGGTCTGTTCGCAGATTTTGGTGAGTTCATCACCTCTCTCGCGGGCTCGTACGTCACGGCGGAGGACGTGGGAACGGCCCCGCAGGACATGGAGGAGATCTACCGCTACACGCGCTTCGTCGCGTGCGTGCCACCGGCAATCGGCGGGTCGGGGAATCCATCGCCCGCCACGGCGCGAGGTGTCGTGTGTGCAATGGAAGCCGCCCTGGATTTCCGGGGCCTGGGTTCCATCGAAGGCAAGCGAGTCGCCATGCAGGGCGGAGGCAACGTGGGGGGGTACATGATTCCCCTGCTTCTCGAGCGTGGTGCGAAGTCGATCGTCGTGGCCGAGGTTTCGAAGGACGTCGCAGAGAAGCTGGCCGAGGCGCACGGTGGGGCGCCCGTGGAAGTGCGTGTCGTGGACCCGCCAGATCGCAGCATCCTATCGGAGCCCTGCGACGTGCTCGCGCCCAATGCCCTGGGCGGGATCCTCAGCAGCGAGACGATCGCCGGGTTGCGCTGCAAGATCGTTTGTGGGGCGGCGAACAACCAGCTGCTATCGCCAGGAGATGCTCTGGCCCTCGCCGAGCGCGGCATCACCTACGTGCCTGATTTCGTCGCCAATCGTATGGGCATCGTCAACTGCGCCAATGAACAGTACGGCAGCATCGAAGGAGACCCCGCCATCGTGCGGCACTACGGCCGAGAGTGGGAAGGCTCCGTCTTCAACGTCACGAGGCGCGTGTTGCAGCAAGCGGAGCGCGAGAAGATCACCACGGCCGAGGCGGCCGCGCTCTGGGCGGACGAGCTTGCCGCGCAGCCACATCCAATCTTCGGCGCCCGCACGCGAGCTCTGATCGATGCCCTCGTGAGCGGGGGCTGGGCCATGGGATGAGGTGCTGGCGGCCGTTCGGCAGAGGGTGCCGAGGTCTGCCCGGGGCGTGAGCGCTCCGACCGGCATCGGATCCCCCCTTGGCTCCGACCGCGCCAGCCGGTCGCCCCCGGGTGGGGGGCGTGCGTCCGAGTGGTTTCTCTTGATGGCGACCGCCCTTCTGCGAAGGTGTTTTCTGCTTCCCTCGGCCGGTGGCAGGGAGCGGCAGGGGTCGATGGGGCCGCCGGTTTGGAGAAGGTCGGCGCGGCCTGTCCGTTCGAGCGACTGGCTAACGGCCGACCGAATTGGATTGCCGTTTTCGGTCGGGGCGGGGTAGTACGCAGTCCGGCGATGCGCCCCTTTCCAACCCGTGCGGCCGTAGACCTCTCGATCGCGGGGTGTGGCGTCGTCGCCTCTGGCCTGATCCTGCGCGAGCCGCCGATCGTGGCGTGGGGGGGATGCTTGCTGATCGGCTTGGCCATCGCGCGAAGCGCGACGCTGCTGCGCATCTTCGCGGTGCGGCGCGCCGGCTTCGAGATGTCTTGGCGCCACCCGGAGCGCCGCCTTCGAGTGCGTCGCGCGCACGCCCACGACCTGTTCGCGGAGCTGCGCAACAAGGACGACAGGCCCGCGCGATTCACTCATTTGCGGGTGATCGCCAGCAGTAGCCTGCGGGCCGAGGTGTTCCCTTCGCGCGGGGAGGTCGCTGCCGGCGGGCGCTTGACGGTACGAATTCGGCTGCTGGCCTCCCGCGTCGGGCAGCACGGGGTGTATGCGCTTTCGCTCGAGTTGCAGGAGAGCACGGGTCTGTTCGAGGTGCCGCTCACCTTCGCCAATCCAATCGGCATCGAAGTCGTGCCGGGGCGAGCGCTTCCCGCGGTCCTGCGCGCCATACGCTTGGCTTCCCCCGCGCGGATGGAAGGCCCCCTGCGAGCGATGCGCCTGGCCGATGGCGGCGAGTTCGCCGAGATTCGAGAACACCACTATGGGGACTCGCTTCGCAAGATCGCCTGGAAGGCTTCGGCAAAACGGGGGCGGCTGATGGTGCGTGAATACGAGCCAGAGGAATCTTCGGTCCTCTGGTTCCTGCTCGACGCCTCGATCGAGCTGTGGTCCGGCCCCCTGGGAGAAGCGCCGCTCGACGTTGCGATTGACGCCGTGGCTGCCCGGGCGGAAGTGCACCTGGAGCGAGGGGACGAAGTGGGTCTGGTGGTCGCGTTTGGCGAGAGTGTCGAGGTCGTCTCGCTGGGCCGCGGCAAGCGCCAGCTCGAAGCGCTTTCCCAGGCGCTGGCCCTGGTGCCCGACAGCTCTTTTCCCGGGCGCACCGGACTCGACGAGGAGGCGCTGGCGGCGCGCGTCTACGAACACGTCCGCACGCTTCACCCGGCTCGCGTCGATGGAATCACCCCGCGCGATCTGCCTTCGATTCGTCGTTTCGCCGAAGAGGCGATGCGCTCGGGCCCCTACTACGAAGCGGGACTCCAATCGCTCGGGCCGCTCTGGGCCTATTCGAGGGCCTACGGCGTCGGTGGCCCTCCGCGGGTCCAGGCCGAGTATCAGACCACCCAGAAGACGCTCGGGGCGTGGCTTCGGCGCCTGGCCAGAAGTCGGCGGCGTCCTTCACGCATCTACGTCGCTTCGCCCATGCCGGACGAGACGGCGTCCCGCGAGCTCACGTCCGCGTTGCAGAGCCTGCGCCGGCGCGGGATCGAGGTTCGCTGGATGCACGTCCGGGAGTCTGCGAAGCTGCATAGCCAGCGCACGGCCGGGCAGGTCGCAGAGCGCGCCGCGGAGTTGGCGGCGGAGGTTCGGCAGGTTGCCGGGGCTCGACGCCTTCGGCAGCTGGGAGTTGCCGGGCCCCACGAAATCCTCGTGCCGCACACCCCAGGAGAGCCTCATTGACGGACGCGGATCGAGCCGGCCCGCAGCGGCCTGGCTCCGGCACGGCGGAGCTTCTTCGGCGCTACGGCCACCGGCCGAGAAAGTCGCTCGGGCAGAACTTCCTGGCGGATGACCGTTTGTGCGAAAAGATCGCCGGGCTGATCGGGCAGAACCGAAGCGTTCTGGAGATTGGCGCCGGCATGGGAGCGTTGACGGCCCCGCTCGTGCGCCGGTGCCCGAGCGTGGTCGCCGTCGAGGCGGATCCCGCGATGGTGCGCATCCTTTCGGACCGATTCGCCGAGGAGGTCGACACCGGACGGCTTCGGGTGTTGCACGCCGACGCGCGAAATATGGATATTGGCGCAGAGCTCGAAAAGCTCCCGCGCCCTCGAGCCTTGGCCGGGAACCTGCCCTATCACCTCTCCGGGTTGCTCCTGCGCAGGGCGGTCGATTGCTCTCGATCCGTGGACCACGCCGTGTTCTTGCTCCAGCTGGAGGTCGTGGATCGGTTGTGCGCTCCCGCGGGCACCGAGCCGTACGGAGCGCTGAGCGTATTCGCCCAGGCCGTGTACCGACCTCGGCGGGAGCTCGTCGTAAAGCGAGGGGCATTCGTGCCCCAGCCGAAAGTGGACTCGGCGGTGGTCTCGCTCAGCCCGCTCGATGCCACGCTGCACGTGAGCGATGAGCTCGCCGCGCTCGTAAGGGCCGCCTTCGGGCGCCGTCGCAAGACGCTGCGAAATGCTTGGGCCGGAGTGCTCGGGCTCTCGGGCCCACAGCTCGCGGCGGGCGCCGAGATCGCGGGCATCGACCTCGGCGCGCGCGGCGAAACGCTCGGCGTAGAGCAGTATCGCGCGATGGAGAAAGCGCTGCGGCAGCTGGCGGAGGCGGCGCGATGAGGAGCTTGCTCCACCGCGCCGGGCGGTTGTCGGGCGCGCTGCTGGTGCTGGCTTGTGGGGTTGCGTGTACAGTGCCCCGGGGGGACGAAAGCGAGCGGATCGTGGCGCAGTTTGGCGTACTGTTCGGTGGGCAGCTGCGGCGCGTCGATGAGCTGGCGCTGGAGCTCGACCGCAACAAGCAGATCCAGGGAATTCGCGTGGCTGGGCCTGCTTCACGGGGGGCGCGCAACGTGCAATGGGAGCTGGGCACGGCGGAGTTCGGTCGCTACCGACAGGACGCGCGCGGTATCGAGCAGCGCCGCCGCAAGACCCGGCACGGCGCGTTTCGGTGGCTCCCCGGTCAACCCGGGGTCGAGCAGGTGCTGCCGTTCCAGCCGGGAGATCCGACCGGGCTGTGGAGCATCCGCGTGATGGTCGACGGCCAACCCGTGCTCGATCGCCCGTTTTGGGTGTTCGACGCCGCCGATCGCCGCGACGAAATCGCTCGGCAGCGCGAGCGCGACGGCGGCATCTGACGGTTCGGGCGCGAGGTCGCGACCCGACTACTCGTGCCCAACGGGGGCGCGCTCAGGCGTCGGCGTCGTGCAGCGTGCTCGGCGGTGGCGTTTCCCGGAACCCGCGCATCGTGGGCGGCGGCGCGTCCCCATACAGCTCGAGCAGCGCGGCGGCCCAAAGCTCCCGGGCGACCAGCTGCGCGTGCTCGGCCGTCTCGACCTCTCCCGCGTAGGCATCCAGAGCCTCGTCGACCTCCTTGAGGTCGCGACGGACGGCGACCGGATCGACGTGCTCCTTGCGAGAAAAACGCTCCGTCAGCACGACCGCGCGATCGTTCTCCAGCTGAACGTGACCGGGGCCCACGGCAACTTGCTGCTCGCCCTGGCCGCCCGATGGCACGTAGGATATCAGCCCCGTGGCCAGCGCTGCCAGCATGGGTCGATGCCCCGGCAGGGCGCCAAATTGCCCTCTCACGCTCGGCGCGGTGAACTCGTCGATCTCCGCGGATAGCTGGATGCCCTCCGGAGTGACGATCTCGAGCATCATGTTGCCGGCCACTTCACGAGCCCTTCAGCGTTTGCGCTTTCGCCTTGGCGTCTTCGATGCTGCCGACGAGATAGAATGCCTGTTCCGGCATGTCGTCCAACGCGCCCGACAGAATCTCCTTGAAGCCGGAGATCGTTTCGCGCAGCGGGACGTAGCGCCCCTCCAGCCCGGTGAACTGCTGGGCCACGAAGAACGGTTGCGAAAGGAAGCGCTGAATCTTTCGAGCTCGATCCACCGTGCGTTTGTCCTCCTCGCTGAGCTCGTCCATGCCGAGAATTGCGATGATGTCCTGTAGATCCTTGTACTTCTGCAAGGTCCGCTGAACGCCGCGCGCCGTTTCGTAGTGCTCCTCGCCCACGATGTTCGGATCCAGCATGGTGCTGGTCGAGTCCAGCGGATCGACGGCGGGGTAGATGCCGAGCTCGGAGATGGCCCGGGACAGCACCGTCGTCGCGTCCAAGTGCGCGAACGTCGTGGCGGGCGCGGGGTCCGTCAGGTCGTCCGCCGGCACGTAGATGGCCTGGACGCTGGTGATGCTGCCCTTCTTCGTCGAGGTAATGCGCTCCTGCAGCGTTCCCATCTCGGTGGCCAGCGTCGGCTGATACCCCACCGCGCTCGGCATGCGGCCGAGCAGCGCGGAAACTTCGCTGCCCGCCTGGGTGAAGCGGAAGATGTTGTCCACGAACAGCAGAACGTCCTGCCCCTCCTCGTCGCGGAAGTACTCCGCGCACGTCAGCGCGCTCAGCGCCACGCGCGCTCGCGCCCCGGGAGGCTCGTTCATCTGGCCGTAGACCAGCGTCGTCTTGCTGAGCACCGTGTCTCCGGACTCGAGCTTGGACTCGGCCATTTCCAGCAGCAGGTCATTGCCCTCGCGCGTCCGCTCGCCCACGCCCGCGAAGCAGCTGACCCCGCCGTGTGCTTTCGCGACGTTGTTGATGAGCTCCATGATGAGCACCGTCTTGCCCACCCCGGCGCCGCCGAACAGCCCGATCTTGCCGCCCTTGCGGTAGGGAGCGAGCAGGTCCACCACTTTGATGCCCGTCTCGAAAACCTCGACGCTGGTGCTCTGATCCACGAACGCGGGTGCGGGGCGATGGATCGGCAGGTGCTTCGTCGACTCGATGGGCCCGCCGTCGTCCACGGGAGCGCCGACCACGTTGAGAATTCGGCCCAGCGTCGCTTCGCCCACCGGCATCGATATCGGCCCGCCGGTATCCTTGGCCATGTTGCCTCGGACGAGCCCTTCCGTCGTATCCATGGCGATCGCGCGAACGACGGACTCGCCCAGGTGTTGAGCGACTTCCAACACCAGGTTGTCGGGCTGATCCGAGATGTTCGGGTTGCTGACGGTGATTGCGTTGAGCAGCGGTGGCAGCTTTCCGGTCGGAAACTTCACGTCCACGACAGGGCCGATAACCTGAGTGATTTTCCCGGAAGCCGGTGCCATTGCCACGTCGGAGCCTAAGCTAGCCATGGGTCCGCGAATTATCACGGTGGTGTTGGAACTGCCACCACAATGCGGCAACCACACGGTAGGAAATCGGGCTCGACGAGCCCGGATTTCTCACGACCGCAGGACCGAGGGTGCGGGGAGGAAGTGGACTTTCAGTCCAGCTGCCCGCCAGCGCGCGCGCAGGCAAACTTGCTGTCTGCCTCGCACGCGCTGGCGGGCAGCTGGGCGAAAGGACACGACTCGTCGCCCCGTCGGGCCCAGGTCGTGAGAAATCCGGGCTAGAGAGCCGGGCGACCCCTCGTGAGACCGGCGGCAGGCGGCTCGAGGGCGAGGGACGATCTGCCGCCCCGGGGCGCGCCGCGGCCGGCGTCGGGGGGCTGTCCAGGGGAAGACGGGCGCTGATCCGCCCGGCTCGAGCTCCGTCGACTTCGTCCAGCTGGCCCGGACGCACGGGCAGCGGGGTCATCCCGCGGGGCCCTGGCTTTTGTGGGCGCGGGCTTCGGTCGACGAAGAGCGCTGGTACCGCGCGGGCGCTCGGGGCGGCTCGCAGGATCGCCCGCCTCGCGAGGAAGAGGGGAGCCATTTTCTCGCGGCGGGGGTATGAGATGGCTAGAGGTCCGGAGTCGCTGATGGCCATCGCTCAATCCACGATCGACGCGGTCCGCAACCAAGTCTCGATCGTATCGGTCGTCGGGGAGCGGGTGCGGCTCGAGCGGCGGGGGCGCGCCTACTTGGGGCTGTGCCCATTTCACAAGGAAAAGACGCCGAGCTTCAACGTCAGCGCCGAGCGCGGCTTCTACCACTGCTTCGGCTGCCAGGCCTCCGGCAACGTGATCACGTTCTTGCAGCAGGTCGACGGGCTCTCTTTTCCGGAGGCAGTCCGAGAGCTCGCCGAGCGGGCCGGCATCGCGATCGAGGAGCACGGCGCGGTCGAGGATCAGCGACAGCTGGCGGAGGCGCGTCGGCGGCGCGACGAGCTGTACGAGGCCTGCACGCTGGCCGCCGACTACTTCGAAGCGTGTGCGGAAGAGCACGCGCTCGCCGATTGCGCTCTCGCCGAGCTCGAGCGGCGCCAGCTGACCGAGCAGCAGCTGCCGGGGGCCCGGGACGTGCTGAAAGCGTTTCGAGTCGGGTATGCCCCCTACGGTTGGGACGGTTTGGCCAACCACTTTCGTCAAGCGCGCTTCAACCTGCGCGCGGCCGAAGAAGTCGGGCTGATCGCGCAGCGCAAGGCGGGCGGTGGTTACTATGATCGGTTTCGCCACCGCGTCGTCTTCGCCGTGCTCGACTTGCGGGGCCGGGTCGTGGCCTTCAGCGGGCGAGCGCTCGAGGAGCCCCCTGCCGAGCGGCTGCGCGCCGCGGGCCTGCCGCCGGCGACGGGCGGCGACGCGCCTCCGAAGTACTACAACTCGCCGGAATCCCCGATCTACCGCAAGCGCGAAACGGTGTTCGGCTTGTATCAGGCGAGGCAGGAGGTGCGCACGCGGGATTGCTGCGTGCTGGTGGAAGGCAACTTCGACGTCGTCAGTCTGCACGCGCGCGGAATCGGCAACGTCGCGGCTCCGCTGGGCACGGCCTTCACCCCCGAGCAGGCGGCCCAGGTGCAGCGATTCACCAATCGGGTCACGCTCTTGTTCGATGGGGACGCGGCCGGTCAAAAGGCCACCCGGGAAGCGCGGCAGCCGTGTCGCAAGCTGAGAATGCAGGCGCGCGTCGCGCAGCTGCCCCAGGGTGTCGACCCCGACGACCTGGCTCGGCAGGGCGGGGCAGAGGCCGTGAGCCGGCTGCTGACCGGAGCGCGTCCCATTCTGGAGCACCTGATCGACCGGGCCCTGCAAGCCGGCTTCGCGCTGGATGATGCAGAGGGCCGCGCCGCGAAGATCCGCGAGGTGAGCGAGCTCATCGCCGAGGAGACTGACCCCGTGGTGCGCGCCATGGCCGAGCGGCACGCGGACGAGGTGGCCGGGCGCCTCGGCATCCTGGCGGGGCAGGACGTGCGAGGCTATCGCGCCTTTCGGGCCGCGATGAAGCGCGCGACCGGTTCCCCGAGCACCGAGCGCGGGGCCCCGTCTGCAGCGGCCGAGCCGCCGGAGCAGGCGCGCTCGCGCAGTCGCGCTCGGGCCATCGCCGAGCACGTCGTCGGCGCTCTGGTCGAGTACCCCGAGCTGCTCGCGGAGCCTGCGACGATCGAGGCGTTGGCCGTGGCGGAGGGGGAGCTTTCGTTGGCGATCGCCGCCCTGCGCCGTCTGCTCGACGAGCACGGGCAGACCTCGCGCGATTGGGACGCCAGCGCGGTTGCCGAGCAGTTTCCTCCGTCGCTTCGCCCGGTCGTGCTGGCTCGGTTGGTCGCGCCGGAGATCAAGACCTTGGACGCGGCGGCCGCTGCCTTGCGGCTCAACCTCGGAAAGCTCGAGCGCTTGCAGCGGCGGCGCGACCAGGCCGGGGTCGTCGAGGAGCTGCGCAAGGCGTCCGCCAGTGGCGATACGGATGCGGAGTTGAGCCTGCTCGAGCAGCAGCTGGCTCGCGCCAGGGCTCGTCACGGTCTCGCCTGACGGGTGGCGCGGGGTCCGACTTTGCGCCGTGCTCCCGCGCGCCGACGCTCCCCTCGGGCTTCGTGACGGGCCCCTGGCTCGGGTGGCCGAGGGCTCGGGCCCGCGGCGGCACCCTGAAAAAGATCCCGCGACGACCCGAGTCCCTTGGCCGGGACGGGTGGGCGCAGCGCACGCCCTCCGCGTCGCTGGGCCCGCTGGGGAGGCCCGACGAAGGGAGGTTCCGGTCAGCGTCGGACCGAGGCGTGAATGTGCGTTCGGTCCTCGAAGTACACCCAGTCGAAGCCCGCCTCGACGGCCAGCCCACCGAGCCTGCCCAGCTTGGTCGTGTCGAGGTCCGAGGTGGTCAGGTCGACGGCGCGTCCTTCGTAGTGGGCGCTGCCGGGCCCGTGCTCCCCGTCTTCGTCCCAGGCCTCGGTGATGCGCAGCTTGACGCCCGGCCACTGGCGCGCGACCAGCTGCCCCAGGCGCCGCGTCTTGGCGGCGGCTCGACGTGTCATCATCCGGTCCGCCCCGGTGTCCTCCTCGTCCTTGAAGAGGAGGTAGTCGTCGCGGACCCGGACGAGGCGGCGAAACGCCCGGCTGCGTCGTTCGACCCGGTCGCGCACCGCCCCGATCACGTCGCGCTCGCGCAGCGCCGGAACCTGGCGGCCCAGGCGCAGCCTGCCGGCTTCTCTCGACAGCGCTGGGCCTTCGGGAATGCCGTCGCAGCTCGTGGCCCACACGAGCAGGGCTACGCCGACCCGGGGCCCGCGCGGCCCGACGATCAAATTTTGCAAACGCCACACGTCGCGGGCAGCGTCCCCCAGGCGGTCGCCGACAGCCAAGAAAACGGCCCGTAGGCGCGTCGGGTCGCTTGCGGCCTCGGCGGGAGGCGGGAGGCGGTGCGGGGCCCGCCCGAGGGCCCTCACCCCCGGGGGGCTCGGGCTCGCAGCGACATTTCTCGCCGGGAGCTAGCCCTTGACTCGAATCGCCCAGGTGAGCCGTCCGAGATTCGTCAGCACGTTCGGAACTCGCCGCAGCAGATTGATCGACGGGGGGCGTTTCTCCAGCACGCGGATCGGGATTTCGACCACCGTGCGGTTGGCTCGGTAGGCCCGAATGACCATCTCGCTCGAGAAGACGTCGCGATCCGACACGCACTCTTCGATCAGGGGCAGGAGCGAAGCCCGGCGAAATGCCTTGAGCCCGTGCGTGTCCGTGCCTCGAAAGCCAAGCAGCCCCCTCAATAGCCCGGTGTACGCAATGCTGGCGGCGTGGCGCAACAGCGGCCGCTCGTCACTGGCTCCCGCTATCAGCTTCGAGCCGATCACCAGGTCGGTTCGACCGCCGCGCAGCTCTTCCGCCGCGGCCTGATGGAAGTCGGTGTCGCACAAGTCGATCTCGTCGCAGATCACGATTTCTCCCCGCGCCTTGCGTATGCCTTCGCGCAGCGCCTTGCCGTAGTTGGGCTCCCCGGTGCTGATGAGCTGCAGCTCCGGGTAGACGTCGCACAGGGTCGTGGCAAGCTCTACGGTTTTGTCCCTCGAGCCATTTTCCGCCAGGATGATCTCGTACGACCAATTCAGAGGCCTCAGGCGCTCGCGCAAGTCGACGACGGCCGAGCGCAGGATGCCTTCCTCGTTGTAGACGGGAATGACGATGGAGATGTTGGGCGCGGCATCCGGCATGATGCGGGGCGTATTACTACCGCGTCGTGCTATTGTGCCAGCGGATCGAGCAATGTGACGCGGAGAAAGAGGTCCGCGCACGTGTCGTTGCGAACGATGACCGACTCGCTGTTCACGTCGTCCACGATGACGAGGTTGCCCGCGGAGAACGTCGCGCCCCCCGTTTCGTCGTCCTCCGCGGAGCACGGGGTGAGCATCGGGCAGCGCTGGAAAGAGAGCATCGCGTCGATCGTCTGGGGGGGGGCGCCGAGCTCGTGGAAGATCTCGTAGCTCACGCCGGATTCGAACCGTAGGTAGGGGCCCTCCGGAGGACTGGTCCAATAACCGTCGCCCTGTCGAATTCCATCGCGGTAGGGCACTGGCTCGCCCCCGTCGTCACGGCCACACGGGGCGGTACAGGCGGCGACCGACGCCGCGCCAATCGAGGTCGCCAGCAAGTAGAGGCGAAGCTTGCTCATGAGTCCGCAGCCGCGTTAGCACGCCCCCCCGCGGCGCCGCCAGGGGCCGGAGCACGCGCCCGCCCGGCATCCACCCCCGAACGGTGGGGCGGCCCGTTGGCCGGTAGCGACGAGGGGAATCACTTTTGAAAATGGTTCTCATCTAGGCTAGAACCTCGGAAACACATGATGACACTCGAGCAACTGGGGGTGGGTCGCCGCGCGTGGGTCGAGCGCGTCGGGGGGCCGCGGGCGTTTCGGCGCCGCATCATGGAGCTCGGGCTCTTGCCCGGCACGGCAGTGGAAGTCGTTCGGGTCGCCCCTTTGAAAGACCCGATCGAGCTTCGGGTTCGTGGCTGCAACCTGTCGATTCGAGCTGCGCAGGCTCGGGACGTTTGGGTGCGTCTGCAGGTGCAGCCCCTTGCGGTCGAGGTCAGCGGTGCAGCCACCGAGCACGAAGCGGAGCTATCGAGCGTTGCGGCCCAATAGGCTCGGGCTCGACTCGGGCGGCGAACTCGCCCGGCGTGCCGTAGCCGAAGGCTGCCACGCCGGGGCGAGGGCGCGCAGCGAGTCGAGCGGCGCGGGGGGCTCGGGTCATGGCGCCGCCGTCGGCGTGAGAATCGATCGCCATGGCGGTTGAGGAACACGTCGCGCGGGGAGGGCCGCAGGGGGCCTCCCAAGCGGTTTCGATGCCGGGGCAGCCTCCGCCCACGGTGCTGCTGATCGGCAACCCCAATGTCGGCAAAACGAGCCTGTTCAACCACCTCGCCGGCAAAAACGAGCGCGTCGGCAACTACCCGGGCGTCACCGTCGAGCGCCGCAGCGCCGAGGTGCAGCTGTCCAGCGAGCGGAGGGTTTGCTTCGTGGACGTTCCGGGGGCGTACTCGCTCAGCGCCCGTTCGAGCGAGGAGCAGGTCGCGATGGGGGCCGTCATCGGGTGGGCGGACAACCCCGCTCCCGACTTGGCCGTCGTGGTGGTGGATGCGGGGCAGCTCGCGCGCAATCTGTACTTGACGTTGCAAGTCATCGAGCTCCAGGTGCCGGTCGTCGTCGCCCTGAACATGGTCGACGAAGCCGGGGAGGGAACGCCTTCCGTTGAGCAGCTGCGGGAGCGACTGGGGGTGGCGTGTGTGGCGACGAACGCGCGCACCGGTGAGGGGATGAGCGAGCTTCGGCGAACGGTCGAGCGAGCGCTCGACGCGCCGTGCCGCCCCAAGATTCGGGTCGCTTACCCCCACCGGGTCACCGCCGAGCTCGATTTCATCGCGGACGCGCTGCCGGCGTCGGTTCGTCGCAACGTCGAGCGAGATCGGGCCCTGTCGCTGTGGGCGCTGTGCAGCATCGAGCCCGACGACGAGCTGGTTGCCATTCCGGACGAGCTGCGAGGCCGCTGCCTCGAGGCCCAGCGGCGCCTCGCCGATATCGACCTGGATCAGGAAATCATCGCCGCGCGGTACCAATGCATCGAGGAGAGCCTCGACCTCGCCGCGCGCGACGCCCAGGCCCCGAACCCGGCGGCGCTCTTCACCGAGCGCTTGGATCGAGTCCTGCTCCACCCCGTGTTGGGCTTCGGCATCTTCGTGGCGATCATGGCGCTCCTATTCCAGGCGCTGTTCGCCTGGGCGGATCCGGCGATCGGGCTGATCGAAGGCGCGGTCGGCTTTCTGCAGTCGAGTGCCGCCGAGCTGCTTCCGAAGGGCTTCGTTCGCGATCTGATGGTCGAGGGCGTGATCGGGGGCGTCGGCAACGTGGTCGTCTTTTTGCCGCAGATCATGCTCCTGTTTCTCTTCGTCGGTTTCCTCGAGGATTCTGGGTACATGGCTCGGGTCGCCTACCTGATGGATCGCCTGCTGCGGGTCGCGGGGCTGCACGGCCGCGCATTCGTTCCGATGATGTCGGGTTTTGCCTGCGCGGTGCCCGCGATCATGGCAACGCGAACCATGGAACGGCGTCGAGACCAGCTGTTGACCATGCTGGTGGTGCCGCTGATGTCGTGCTCGGCGCGTCTGCCCGTATACACGTTGGTCATCGGGACCCTGTTCCCCCCGAGTCTCGTCTTCGGGTTTGTTCCCGTCCAGGGGCTGCTGATGGTGTCCATCTACCTGCTCTCCACCTGCGCTGCGCTCGCCGCCGCGGCCGTGTTGGGCAGAACCGTCGTTCGCGGCCGCAGCGTCCCGCTGATCCTGGAGCTCCCGCCGTATCGAGTGCCCGGGGTGGGGGTCGTGGCGCGGATGGTAGCCCGCCGCGCCGGTGCCTTCCTGAAGGAGGCGGGCACTACGATCCTGCTTTTTACCGTGATCATGTGGGGGCTGCTCAGCTACCCCAAGCCACCCCAAGCGGCGGTCGAGTGGCAAGCGCAGCCGGCGCCGGCTGCCCAGGCCGTCGACCAGCCACTGCGCGAGCCGGCCGCCGCTCGCCCCCCCACGGAGATCGAACAGAGCTACGGGGGGCAGCTGGGCAAGTGGCTCGAGCCCGTCCTTCGCCCGCTCGGCTTCGACTGGAAGCTCGGCGTGGGGATCATCGGTGCGTTCGCCGCTCGAGAGGTGTTCGTCTCCACCCTCGGCCTCGTTTACCGGGTGGAAGATCCGGAGGAGGGGGGCCAGAGCTTGCTTCGGGAGAAGATCCGGGCCGAGTCCCGCGCCGACGGCGCGCCTGCGTACTCTCCGCTCGTCGGGCTCTCGCTAATGGTGTTCTTCGCCCTGGCTTGTCAGTGCATGAGCACGCTCGCCGTCGTCCGCCGAGAGACGAGCAGTTGGCGGTGGCCCGCTTTCCTGTTCGGCTACATGACCGCCCTGGCGTGGGTGTCGAGCTTCGCCGTGTTTCAAGTGGGGACCTTGCTCGGCTACTGAGCGGGGCCTTTTGCTCTCACCTTTCACTCCTCTCGGGAACCGCGCGACGGCTTGCCACCAGGGGAGCAATGGGTTGGCGCTTCAGAAGCGCCCGAAGACCGTTGCGCTCGCTCCGTGGGAGCTGGGCGAGACGGCTAGACCGACATCGCTGGGCGAGCGCTGCTTGGGAGAGAGAAAATAAAGCAGAGCGCCGCCCACGGCGCCCGCGGCGGCCGTGACCAGCCCGATGTCGGCGATCAGGTTGAGCCGCTCGTAGCGATCTTCGCGGTCGGCCGCTTCGCGGTCGTTGCAGACGAAGTCGGCTTGCTCCTGGAGGGTAGGGGTACCCGAGGTCACGACCCGGCAGTCTTTGGTGAGCGCCCGGTTGTCGACTCGCCCCAAGTAGCCGGCGACCGCGAACACGCCGAGCCCCACGGCGCCCACGCCCCACACGCCGTACGCGTAGGGCGCGAGCGACGGGTCGTCGCCCGAATCGACCCGTGCATCTGCCTGCTCTTCGGGTAGCCGTGAGGCGAGCTTCAGGGGAACTTTGCGCTCCTGAACGCCCTGCTGCGCCAGGATGGTGAACCTGGAGGAGTCGCCCGCTGCGACCGACACTTCGACGACGTGTGGGCCGGGGTCGACCGTCACCTTGCTGCCAGGATCGACTGGCCGGCCGTCGATGGTCATGTCCGCCGCTTCCAGCTCGCCTCCAGCTGCGTCCACAGGAGAGAGCACCACACTGGGCAGCTCGCGCTCGACCTCCCCCAGCCAATTCTTGCAGTCCCCTTGGACGAAGCTGGGGCACGCCTCGTGGGCGCACATCGACAGCTCTTCTCGCGTTTGGCTCAGCTTGCCCGAGGCTCTGTGTTCTTGTGCCGACTCGTAGGCCTCCGCGCACTGTTGCTTACTCGGAGCGTCCGCGGCATCCCCCGCTGCGGCCTCTCGTGCGCGCGCGCTCGAGGCGAAGCCGAGCCCGGGGGCGAGTAGGGCCACGAGCAGAGAGGCGATGGGACGCCGGGCCAATGCGCGGGCCGGACGCGACATGGAGGGAGGGGTTTGGCGATTCAAGACGGTCTCCTCGGTGGGGGGCTTGCCCCGAGCGGCCGGAGGCGAGCTCCCGAGTGGGGGGCTCTCACCGGGCGGTCACCCGTGGGGGGAGGGCGTTGGCAATGGCCTTGCGGGGTATGGGCTCTTTCGGACACGGCTTCGCGATCGGCGGTGGGGAGAAACGGTCGCCCCCGGCAACTACAAACACTGCGGCTTGAGCCGCTTGATACCGCTCTCGTCGACGACGAACGGAGGGGTGCACCCCGCAGCGGATGCGCTCGCGGCCGGCGCTGGCGGGCTCTTGCTTTCCCGGGCGAGCGCCTCGGAGGGCGCTTTGGCCGGGGCGGTGTCAGGCGATTGGCCGACGACTCTCTTGCTCTTGCGCCGGGCGCGCTTCTTCGTCGGCCGACGCGCTCGGCCCCTGCTCGAGCGGGCGCGCGCCTTCGATCGCGATCCTCTCGCCCGGGGCGGCGCGGAAGGTGCGCTTTGCTCTCGGGCGGCCGCTTCGCCTTCCTCCGACTCTCGACCGCCCCCAGGCCCCTCAACCTCGCCGCGGGCGGAGCCGCTGCCTTCCCCCTCTTCCAGGGTCTGCTTCTTCAGTGCGTAGCTGACCTCGGGGGGCTCCGAGGGAGAAGCCGCCGCGCGCTGGGTGACGGACGGCGCAGTGTCGCGCCCGCCGCCGCGGTACAGCTCGTCCACCGGGGTGATGGTGGGGCGGCGTGTCGGGCGCGGGGTGCTCTGGTACCAGATGCCGCCGCCCACGAGGGCGGCCAGCACGGTGCCCATGAGAGCGTACGCCCAGCCCTGCCGTGATTCGCCTGCGCCGGCGGGCGGCGGAGGGTTGAGCACCGAGGCGCCGACGGTGCCGGCGTGCTCTCGGAGGGGGCGAGCCGTCGTGGCTTCCGAGGGATGGGCTCGGGGGGCCGCGCTGCGCGGTTGCGGTGCGGGCGGCACGATCGAAGCGCCCCGCATCCGCAGAGAATTGCGCTCTACGGACTCCACTCTTCGCTGCCGATCTCTCAGCGCGTCGCTCGCGTTCGCCACCACCCACTCCCCGACGACGTGGGTGGGCGCAAGGTTCGCCGTCTGCTCGAGCGCGACCGCGAAATCTCTCGCCGTTTGCCAGCGATGATCGGGATCCCGCTCGAGCGATTTCATGATCACGGCGCTCAGCGCCTCGGGGACTTCGGGGCGGAGCTGCCGTGGGGCTTGGATGTCCAGCGTGAGCACTTTGGCCAGGACCTCCCCCGGGTCGGAACCCGAGAAAAGCCGCTTCCCCGCGATGCACTCCCACGCCACCACGCCGGCGGCGAAGACGTCCGTTCGCCGGTCGACGGAGCGGCTGTTGAGCTGCTCCGGCGACATGTAGCTGAGCTTTCCCTTCATTTGCCCTTCGGCAGTCGCCTGAGAGCGCATCGCCGCGGCCTTCGCCACACCGAAGTCGAAGATTCGCGCCACGCCATCGAGGCCGACCAGGATATTTTGCGGAGAAACGTCGCGATGCACGATGTGCATCGGCTCCAGGTTCTCGTTCTTGGCTTCGTGCGTGGCATGCAGGCCGTGCAGGGTGCCCGCGAGAACGCTCACCGCGACGTTGGTGGGCACGGGGAGCCCTTGCTTGAGCGAAGCGCGGACCAGCTTCGCGAGCGACTCCCCGGCGACGTATTCCATCACCAGGAAGACTTCCCCCTCGTCGGCTTCGGCGACGTCCACCGTGGAGATCACGTTGGGATGCTGAATGCGTGACGCGAGCCGGGCTTCCTCGAGGAACATCTCGACGAAATCCGGATCCTTCGCGAACTGCGGGTGCAGCGTTTTGATGGCTACCGTTCGCGAAAAGCCGACCGAGCCCACTAGTCGGCCGAGATGAATCGTGGCCATGCCCCCGGCCGCGATTTCGTCAAAGAGCGCGTATCTCCCCACGATCCGGGGCTTCGCGGCTGCCGCGTCGTCGGGTTCTACCATTCGGGCACCAGCGGCCAGCGTACCAGATATGCAGCTATGGGGGTATCGTTGACGCCGGCACGTCCGAAAAGGAACCTCTCCCGGCGACCCGCCGCTCGCGGCTGGTCGCGCGCCGCGCCATTTCGACCTCCTGTCGCATCGGTCGTGAGATCCGATCCGAAAAATGCTGCTGCCGGTGTCCCGCCGGCGTAGTGTTCGGCCCAACTTGGACGAGCGCAGCCCCTCAGCGGCGCCTCTGGAGGCGCTTGTAGGCAAGCGAGTGGTGCTCTGCATCACCGGTAGTATCGCGGCGTACAAGGCGGTACATCTGCTGCGGCTGTTGATGCAAGCCGGCGCGGACTTGCAGGTGGTTGCCACGCGCTCTGCGCTTCGCTTCGTCGGTGCGTCGACGCTCGCGGGCTTGTCGGGCCGCCCCGTCGCAACCGACATGTTCGGCTCTGCGGGGGAGCCCCACGTGGAGCTGGCCGGGCGCGCCGACCTGGTCGTCGTCGCCCCCGCCAGCGCCGATTGCCTGGCGCGGGCTTGGGCGGGAAGAGCCGACGACCTGGTCGCAGCGCTGCTGTCGTGTGCCGATGCGCCCGTCGTCGCCGCCCCGGCCATGCACCCACGCATGTTCGCGCGCTGGAACGTGCAACGAAACGTATCCGAGCTGCGCGAGCGCGCCGGATGGACCTTTGCTGGGCCCGTCGAGGGTCCGGTGGCTTCCGGCGAGGAGGGCCTGGGTCGGATGATGGAACCCGAGGGAATCGCGCGGACCGTCGCCGCTGTCCTCGGGGGGGGGCGGCGGGATTGGTCGGGTCGCCGGGTGCTCGTGACGGCGGGGCCGACGCGCGAGGCGATCGATCCGGTGCGCGCCATCACGAACCTGTCCTCCGGCAAGATGGGCTTCGCGCTCGCCGAGGCGGCGGCGGTCCGCGGCGCCCGCGTGACGCTCCTCTCCGGCCCGGTCGCTCTCGCCACGCCGGCCGGCGTGCAGCGTGTGGCGATCGAGAGCGCGCGCGACTTGCAGCGCGCTCTTTCGGAACAACTGGGCGAGGACTCGACGGGCGCCGACGCGGTCTTCATGTGCGCCGCGGTGGCCGACTATCGCCCCGCGAGTCCGAGCCGGGAGAAACACAAGCGAACGGACGGCGAGCTGTCCCTGAAGCTAGTGCCCAACCCCGATCTGCTCGCCGAGCTGGGGAGCCGGCGCGGGCCGCGGCGCCAGCCGTTCCTGCTCGGATTCGCCATGGAAACGGCGGAGGGACGGCTGTTGGTGGAGCGGGCGCGGGCAAAGCTGGTCGCCAAGGGCGTCGACGTGGTCGTCGCCAACGGCGTCGAGGCGGCGCTGGGCCGGGATAGCACCGAGGCGACGCTCGTCACGCGAACGAGCCAGCGGGAGGTGAAGGGTTCCAAGCGCGGCGTGGCCGACGAGATTCTGGATTTCGCCCTACAGCAGATGGGCGAGCGGTCCGTCCGAGGCGAGTCGCGTTGACGGCGCGAGCAGCCGCCGTGTTCCCGTGGCTTGCCGCCTCGGTGGTGGCCGGGGCGACCGCCTGGGCCATGGTGCCCCAGCGGTTGGGGAGCCCCGCGTTTTGGCTGGCGATTGGCGGGGCGTACGCCCTGCTTTCGGCGTGCGCGGGCTGGGTGCTCCACGTCAATCGCGAGCAGCTGCCTCCGGGCTTTCGGCTCCGTGAGCTACTTCGGTACCGGCGTGGTGATCTGGCGCTCGGAGCCGTCGTGGGCCTCGCCCTATTGGGCCTCGGGTGGGGCGCCCTGAGCGTCGGAGTCCCCGCCGGCTCCGCGGTGCGCGCCTGGGTCTTTCGGCTGCGAATCGCCACGGCCGGGCTCGAGGGGAGTTGGCAGACGCCGGCCCTGTTTGCTGTGGTCGTTCTCGAAGAGATCGTGTGGCGCGCCGGAGCGCAGGCGCCCTTCGTCGCGCGCTGGGGCGCGAGAAACGGCTGGGTTGCCGCCACCCTGCTGTACGCCGCGGCGCACGTTCCGAGCGCCTGGGCAACGGCGGACGCCCAAGCGGGAGTCAACCCCTTGCTGCCTCTGGCGGCGCTCTCGCTGGGGGCCGCCACCGGGGCGTTGGTCCGCTTCTCGGGCCGCCTGGCGCCCGCGATCGTCGCCCACGGCGTGTTCAGCTACTTCGGAGCCATCTGGCTCGTGCGCTGAGGCGGCATGGCGGCCCGCTCGCTGGGAAGCCGGGCTCCGTGGGGAAACCCGGCCCGGGCCGGCTTCGATCAACCGTCTGCGGTGATTCGCTCGAGCTCGTCTGCCGGGACCTCGAAGTCGACGTACACGTTCGCCACGTCGTCGTGCTCGTCGAGCACCTCCACGAGGTTCATACAAACCTCGGCGTCGCGACCCCGCACCTCTTTCTTCGTCTTGGGGACCTGAGCCAGCTTGCCGCTGATCACCTTCAACCCAGCACTCTCGACGGCCGTCGTGATTTCGTCGAGTTGCTCCATGGCGGTGAACACCGTCCAGCACTCGTCTTCTTCCTGGTAGTCTTCTGCGCCGGCCTCCACCGCGGATTCCATGATTTGCTCTTCGGTCGCCTCCTTGTCGATCTCGAGCAGGCCCCTTCGATCGAAGGCCCAGGCCGCCGTGCCACTCGAGCCCAGTGTACCGTTGTGCCTGTCGAACAGCTTGCGAAGCTCGGCCACCGTGCGATTGCGATTGTCCGTGGTGCCCTCTACTAGGAAGAGCGTTCCACCCGGGCCCGTGCCTTCGTAGAGCACTTCCTCGTAGGTCGCGCCCTCGATCTCACCCGTCCCGCGCTTGATCGCCCGGTCGATCTTGTCGTTGGGCATCTGGAGGCCTCGCGCGTCGGAAACGGCCTTGCGCAGCCGGGGATTGCCGGTGGGGTCGCCACCGCCCATCCGCGCGGCAATCGAGATTTCACGCGTCAACCGCGTGAAGAGCTTTCCGCGAGCTGCGTCGGTCGCGCCCTTCTTTCGCTTGATTGTTGCCCATTTTGAGTGGCCGCTCATGGCTTCTTCGTCCTTGCTTCGTGAGGTTCGAGCCGCTGCCCGCGGCTCCGGGGAAAAAGGTTGTCGCAACCGGGGCCCGATCGCGAGGGGGCATAACACTTCACCCCCCCGGGGGGGAAGCTGCTCAGCCCGGGGCCGAAGCGGGCTGGCGCCATGCCGCGACGGCCAGCGCGAGCCACCCGACGAGAAGGCACAGCCCACCGAGCGGTGTCACGACGCCGAGCGCGGGGCTCCCGGTCAGCGTCATCACGTACAGGCTCCCGGAGAAAAGCAGAACACCTGACTGAAACCCCGCGGCGGAAGCCGCCGCCCAGCGGCTCGCGCGCCGCGCGCACAGCGCGGCCACGATGCCCAGGGCAACGGCGTGGAGCAGGTGATAGCTCGAAGCGGTTTGCCACCACTCGAGCCGTTTCGGTCCGTCCGCCAAGGCGCCCAGCTCGCTGCGCAGCGAATGGGCACCGAATGCCCCGAGCACCACCGCGAGGAAGCCGTTGCTGGCGCAGGCGACGAGCACGATCCGATGCATGCCCGCACCATAGCCACACGGACCCCCCGGCGTCAGCCCTGCGATAAGGTCATTTCGGCGTCGACGAGTCGCAGTCGCCAGGGGCGCCGTTTGCGCAGCGCCGCGCGGGGGGGGGGCGGCTTGCGCAGGACGGCTCCCCCCGCGGCCGCAGCACGCCGAATTCCCCGGCGAGGCCCCGCGGCCCCCGCCGCCCGTTTTCGCTCGGCTGCCTTCGACGCGCCTCGCCAAGGAAGACGGGGCCGTTTCGAGGCGCGCTGGATCGAAGTCGCGCGGCGCCGCAAGGAGGCATTGCGGCCGCTGCCGCACGGCCGCCGCAGTACCGGCAGCCGCCGCACGTCCGTGCGATGCCCCCGGGGCTGTTCGTCGTGAGGCCACTCGATTGAAAAGAGCCGCCCTTCCGGGCCTCGCGCGCGCCCGCCCCCCCCGCATTCGGTAGACGGTCCGGTCGATCGGGTGTATAAAGTTTCGTTCGGACCCAAATTGAAACAGCCGCCACGTCGCTAGGCCAGGTGCGTCGTGCTTCTGTGGTTCAGAGTCGAGGTTTGTCGGGAATGTCAAAGGTCGAGTTCCGCCTCTGGGGCGTAGCGTTTTTGGTTCTCTGGCTGGCTGCCCTCTCGGGCTGCCGCGCGGTTCTGGACGACTTCGACGTGTCGCAGCCTCCCCCGGCAGAGGAGCCTGTGGCGGTCGGCGACACCGCGGGGGACGCTGGCGTGGGAGGCATCAGCCCGCCCGACGAGGCCCCGACCTTCGAGCTTCGCTGCGAGCCCCTCGGGCGGCTCGAGTGCGAAGGGCGCGCGCTGCAGGAATGCATTGCCGTTTCCGGCGGTACGGATTGGATCACGCGGCGGGTCTGCGAAAGCGACGCGCTGTGCAACAAGGAGGGCGGCCAGTGCGAGCCGCCGGTATGCGACGACCGCGAGCTGCGCTGCGCCGGGCCGACGCTGCAATCCTGTGCGCCCGGTCGCCAGGGGTGGCTGCCCTTGGTCGACTGCGATACGCCCGCCCACTGCGACAACGAAGTCGAGCGAGGCTGCCGCGCCGTGCCCTGCACGGTGGGGGAGAGGCGCTGCAACGCCGGCGTCCTCGAGGCCTGCAATGCCGATGCCACCGGCTGGGACCCCCTGGTGACGTGCGACACGCAGGCTTTGTGCCAGCAAACGCTCGCGTCCTCCGCGGAGGGGGAGGAGATCACCGCCTGCGCTTCCCCCGTGTGTGGGGTGAGCGAGGTCCGCTGCGTTGGGTCTGAGTTCCAGAGGTGCAACTCTGGACGTACGGATTGGGCGCTTGCGGAGACTTGTGTGTCGCCCGAGCTGTGTCTGGACGTGGGCGTCGCCCAGGGGTGCCGACCACCAGAGTGCCTGCCAGGGGAGGTGCGCTGCTCGGCGGCCGGCTCGTTGGAAATTTGCTCGGGGGGGCAAGATCGATTCGACGAGCAGCTTCGCTGCATCAACGCCGCGCACTGCGACCCGGTCGCCGGCACGTGTCGGGACCCGGGGTGCGACTCCGGGGAGCGGCGCTGCAACGGCCGCCAGATCGAGACTTGCCGGGAGGACCGCACCGATTTCGAGCGAGCGGGGGATGCCCCGTGCGCAACGGCGGCGCTTTGCATCAACGGGGGCAACAACAACGTCTTCTGCCAGCCGCCAGCTTGTTTTCCGGGTCAGTTTCGCTGCCAAGGCGCGCAGCTGCAGACCTGCAACGGCGGTCAAACGGGGTTCGTCAACGTGGGTGGCCCCTGCGAAACACCCGAGCTGTGTGACGCTCCGGCGCAGCGCTGCAACCAGCCCGTGTGTCGCGCGGGCTTTCACAATTGCCTGGGCAACATCCTGCGCCGATGCCTGCCGGGGCGGCACGCCTCGGAGAACATCGCCGACTGTTCCCTGGCGGGCGGGTGCAACCCAGAGACGGGCCAGTGCGGCGACCCGTGCATCGTCGGGCAGCCGCGCTGCCGCGATGGCGTGGTGCAGCGCTGCGACAACGAGTTCCAGGGGTGGCGAAACGTGGCCTTTTGCGCGTCGCAGGAGCTGTGCGAGCAGGGCGTCGCTTCGGGCGGAAACTGCGCGAACCCCGCCTGCCTCCCCAATCAGCTGCGCTGCCAGGGCAATCGGCTCGAGCGGTGCAATGGCGGCCGCACGGGGTTCGACGTGCTCGCCGACTGCAATTTCGGCAACCGCAACATCTGCGATGCCGCCGGAGGCCAGTGCGACCTGTGCCAGCCGAATCAGTTCCGCTGTCAGGGAGGCAACCTCATGCGCTGCAGCGGCGACGGGCAGGGCGAATCCCTGGTGGAAGCCTGCGGCTCGGCCTCTCTCTGCCAGGCGTCCGGCGGCGACGGCCGCTGTCTGCGCTGCGCGCCGGCGGGCGGCTTCGAGTGCCGGCAGAGCACGCTGTTTCAGTGCAGCGTGGATCAGCGCAACCAGAATCAGATCGACACCTGCCGCGACTCCGGCCTGTGTCGCGCCGACCTCGGGGGGTGTCTGGCGTGCAACCCCGTCGGGGCGCGCCGCTGCGACGCGGGGCAGGTGCTCGAGTGCCGCTCCGCCCCGCTCAATCAGGAAGCCGTCTCCGAGAGCTGCGACTCGGTGGCGCTCTGTATGGACAACGGGCAGGGTCAGGCCGCATGCCAGGGGGCCGTCTGTCGCCCGGGCGATCTGTTTTGCGACTCCTCTGGTGCCGTGCTGCGCTGCAACGACGACCTGACCGGAACGGTTCCCACGGGCGTCGTGTGCGCCACCGCGGCGCTGTGCGAGGCCGGCTCGGGCGGCAACTGCGCCCAGCCCGTGTGTGACGAAGGCGAGTCGCGCTGCACGGGGGGGCAGGTCTTCGTCTGCAACCCGGGGCGCACGGGCTTCACCGTGCCCGGGCCGCTCTGCGGTTCGGCCGCCCTGTGTGTGAATGGTCCCGGCAATACGGCGAGCTGCCGAGAGCCCGCCTGCGCCGCCGATGCCATCGAATGCAGTGGCTCCCTCCTGCGCCGCTGTCGGACCGACCGCAGCGGCTTCGACGTCCTCGCGGACTGCGGTTCTACGGGCCTGTGCCTGGCCACCTTGGGGAGGAACCCGAGCGCCACCACGTGCGACGAATGCGCTGGAGCGCAGTGCGAGAATGGGCAGGTGAGCAGCTGCACGGGGGGTCAGCTGGGCGCGCCGCAGGCGTGTGAGTTCGGCTGCGCGGCAGACGGGCCGCGGTGTGGGCCCTGCCGCGACGAGCTGTGCGCAGGAGGCGTCTGCTTCCAGAACTCCTGCGTGTCCTGCTTCGAGTCGAACGGGCAAGTCGTCGGCTGCGCGCCGGGGGAGCGCTGCGTCGACAATGCCCGCTGCGTGGAGTGCCAACAGGACACGGACTGCGTCGATGGCCAGGTTTGCTCCGGCCAAGTGTGCGTGGAGTGTGACGGGGACGCCGACTGCCAATCGGGGGTCTGCGCCGGCAACCAGTGCGTCGAGTGCGAAGTGGCGGGAGATTGCGCGCCGACCTCGTGCCGGCAAGCTCCTGCCTGCACGGGGAGTCGATGCGTGCTCGGTGCGCCCGCCGCGAACGGGACGGCGTGCCCGGGGGGCCTGTGCGTGGGCGGAAGCTGCCAGGTGGGCGCCAACTGTGTGCAGGATTCCGATTGCTCCGGCGGCGGGGAATGCCAGACGCCGGTCAACTGCAACGGCAACAACCAGTGCGCGGGCGGGGTGAGTCGCCCGGACGGATTCGCGTGCGACGGTGGCCTGTGCATCGGCGGCACGTGCCAGATCGGCGCCCAGTGCTTGGACGCAGGCGATTGTGACAGCGCCGGGGTGTGCCAGACGGCGGTCACGTGCAGCGCCGCTCGACGGTGCGTCGGAGGCGAGACGGTCGGGGATGGAACGCCTTGCCCCGACGGGCTGTGCATCGGCGGCGCCTGCGTGCAGGGGGCGGTGTGCGTCGACGGCGGGGACTGCGCCGGAGCGACCGAGTGTCGGGGCGCCGAGAGCTGCGGCGCGGGCCAGTGCCTGGCCGGCGCGCCCGTGGCCGACGGCACGCCGTGTACGGAGGGGCTGTGCCTAGGCGGCAACTGTCAGGTCGGTGCCGAGTGCGTTTCGGCGGCCGATTGCGAGGGTCTGGTGGGCGGCGATTGCCTCGGGGCCCCGAGTTGCAACGGCGGCCAGTGCGTGGCGGGAAACCCGATTCCGGATGGTACGCAGTGCCCGGACGGGCTGTGTGCGGGGGGCGAGTGTCAGGCGGGCGCCCAGTGCGTCGACGCTTCGGCGTGCACCTCCGGGGGGCCGTGCCGCGGTCCCAGCGTGTGCAACGGGTTCCAGTGTGAGCTCGGGGCGCCCGCGCAGGCCGGTACCCCCTGCGACGGGGGGCTGTGCGTCGCAGGGGAGTGCTCGCAGGGCGCCGAGTGCCTCGCCGCCGGGGATTGTGACCCACCGGCAGAGTGCCAACTGCCCGCGGCGTGCACCGGGCAGCGCTGTCTCTTCGGACCGGCGCCGGATGGCGATCCCTGCGGCGTCGACGGCACCGGGAGCTGCCAGCAAGGGGTCTGCGTCGCCGCGGCCGCCGAGCCCTGAGCAACCCGCTCGAAACGCTGGGTTGGCCGGCCCGACTTCGCGTCGCGAGCTTTGGCTTTCGCTCGGCGATTCGCGGAATGGCTCGCGGCGGCACCCCTCCACCGTCGCTTCTTCCCTCCTTCGCTTCGCGGAGCTTCGAGAGCCGCACCCGGCTCGACGAAGTCGAGCGCTGCCTGGACGATCACACCGCCGCCGGGACCCGATGGCTCGACTCGGGCCTCCGGCGCGCTCCCGGCGCGGGGTGACCTGGGCCGCCGGTCCTGGCGATCAGCGCTCGATCGAGCGTTCGGCCGCGCCGGTGTAGATTTGACGTGGCCGCGCGATCTTCTGCTCCTTGTCGAGGAGCAGCTCCTCCCACTGCGCCAGCCAGCCCACCGCGCGCGCAACGGCGAAGAGCACCGGGAACAAGGAGACGGGGATCTCCAGCGCCTCGTAGATGAGGCCCGAGTAGAAGTCGACGTTGGGATACAGCTTTCGCTTGGCGAAGTACTCGTCCTCGAGAGCGATTCTTTCCAGCTCGCGCGCGACCTGCAGCAGCGGGTTCTGCTTTCCCAGGATGTCGAAGACGCGGCTGGCGAGGTCTTTGATGACGGTCGCGCGTGGGTCGAAGTTCTTGTAGACGCGATGCCCAAAGCCCATCAGGCGCCGACCGGAGCTCCCGCCCTTGATCTCTTCGATGAATGCGGGAACCTTCTTCAAGCTGCCAATCTCTCGCAGCATTCGCAGCACGGCCTCGTTGGCGCCGCCGTGCAGGGGCCCGTAGAGAGCACCGACCGCGCCCGCAACGGCGGAGTAGGGATCGGCCTGTGAGCTGCCGATGGCGCGCATCGTATTGGTGGAACAATTCTGCTCGTGATCGGCGTGCAGGATGAACAACACGTCGAGCGCCTTGACGATGTCCGGATGCGCCTCGTATCTCGCTCCGGCGTGTGACTTGAGCATCATGAGAAAGTTCTCGGTGTAGCCCAGCTCCGGATCGGGATCGACGAAGGGCAGGCCCCGGCCGTGGCGGTACCCGTAGGCCGCCAGTGTGGGGATCTTCGCGATGATCTTGAGCATGTGTGAACGGCGTGTGGCGGCGTCCAGGACGGCCTTGGAGTCCGGGTGGAACGTGCCGAGGGCTCCCATGGTGCTGACCAACATTCCCATCGGATGCGCGTCGTACCGGAACGCGCGGATGATGGACTTGAGGTTCTCCGGCACTTGTCGCTCCACGCTGATCGCGCCTGCAAAGGAAGCCAGCTCGCTCCGCTTCGGAAGCTCCCCATTGATCAGCAGGTAGGCCACCTCGAGAAACGAGCAACGCTCCGCGAGCTCCTCGATGGGGTAGCCCCGGTGCCGCAAGATTCCTCGGCCGCCATCGATGAAGGTAATGGATGACCGGCAAGAAGCGGTGTTCATGAACGCCGGGTCGTACCCCATGAGGCCGAAGTCTTGCGCCTCGACTTTGATCTCGCGCAGCTTCATCGTGGCGACGGTTCCATCGACGATGGGGAGCTCGTAGGTTTTGGCGGTGCGGTTGTCCGTTATTGTGAGGGAATTCTTGGTCGACATCGAGAGTTGGGTACCGATAGGAATTGGGGGGTTGTGGCCGGAGGCGCGAGCGTGGGTGCCGCCCGTGCGCGTGGCATCCGTACGCGTTTTGACCGTTTTGGTCTAGGTAGAAGACCGACGTGCAACGCGTGAGCGCCACGTGGATTGTAGTAGCGGCGATCGCACAGGACAATCGCTCGGGGCCGGGGCGTGTCGCCTCTTCCAGTGTGCTGGATTGCACCGTTTTCTGGGCCGATCCACGCAAGATGGGCATCGTCGGGCGATGATGGCGAAAGGTGTGCTCGGTTCTTGGGCCGTTACGGTTTCTCCGAGACTTTGCGCCGTGAGCGGTTTGCTCGCGGCGCTCGCGGCGAGTGTGGGCTGCGGAGAAAGCTCGGGCGTCGAGCCTCCTGCGCTGGCTCGCGTCCAGCGGCTGCAGGGCGCTGGGGAGCTGCCGTTCGATGCAACGGAGCGCTACGCCGTGCCCCCGCTGGACGGGCCCCGGCTGGCGCCGCTGACCCTGGGGACTCGGCTCTATGCGTCCCCTGACGAACGCTCGGAAAAGATTGGATATCTTCGGCTCGGAGCGGTGGTTGCCCGGTCGCGAGAGCCCGTTTCGTATCGCGGTTGCCCCGCGGGGTGGTACGCCGTGCGCCCGGTGGGCTTCGCGTGCTCGGGCCCGGACGCCACCGTCGACCTGGAGCAGCCACTCGCCGTCGCCGCTCGTCGCGAACCCGATCGCGCGAGTCCCATGCCGTACCCCTACGCCTTCGTGCGTTCCGTCGTGCCGAACTATTTGCGCATTCCCACGCGCGAGCAGCAACTCGAAGCCGAGGCAGATCTGGGACAGCACTTGCGACAGTGGCGCAAACGTTCCCACCAACGCCAGGATCCGTCCGTGGGGGCGAATGACGTCCCACTCGATGCGCGCGGTATCGCCGTGGGACCGGTCGCCGAACGGGCGGCGCCTCGAGCGCTGGGCGAGCGGTTCGGCGGGGACGGAACGGACGCAGTCCCCTGGTGGCTTCAAGGGGGGCGGAAGATTCCGAACGTCTCCACCGCGCAGACGCCCCCGTCGGCTCTCTTGGCGGGCAGCGCTGCCCGCCACGCGGGCGTCGCGCTCGTCGATACGTTCGTCGCCGGGCCCGAAGCGCAGGGGCGGCGCTTCGCCGTGACTACCGATCTGCGCTTGCTTCCCGTCGACAAGCTGAGATCCGAGCTCGGGTCGGCGTTCCACGGTACGGAGCTGAAGGAGGGCCTTCCGCTGGCCTTCGCCCAAAACGACAGCGGCACCTTCTGGACGGTCGACGGAGACCAGCTCACGCCCCAAGGCAGGCTGACGCGCCGACGGCCGATCGCCCTCACCGGAAAGGTCCGAATGATTCGCGGAGTGCGGATCGTGCAGACACGTGAGGGCTCGTGGGTTCGCAGCCGGGACGTGCAGGTGGCCGTCAAGCCGCGCGAGCTCCCATGGTTCGCTCACGCCGGTGAGCGCTGGATCGACATTTCCCTCGTCAACCAGACGCTCGTGCTGTGGGAGGGCGAAAGACCGGTGTTCGCCACCCTGGTGTCGACCGGGCGTGATGGCTTGGGGGACCCGAGCACGACGCTCAGCACACCTCGAGGGGTGTTTCGGATTCGCCAGAAGCACGTCACGACGACCATGGACTCAGCGGTGGCCGACGATGAATTCGAGCTCCGGGACGTGCCGTGGGTCATGTACTTCAAGGGCGGCTACGCGCTGCACGCTGCCTACTGGCACGACGATTTCGGAAGAATGCGCTCTCACGGGTGCGTGAACCTTTCGCCCATCGATGCGCGCCATGTCTTCGAGTGGAGCCTGCCCAACGTCCCCGAGCACTGGCACGGCGCCTACGCGTCCGACGTGATGGGCTCCGGTACGATCGTGCGGATCGGGCGCTGAGGACGCCGTTCGGCGACGCTGCGCGTCTCGAGGCCGACCGGTGCGGGGCTGCTGCCCGTTGGGCCGCCGCCGCAAGTCGGTCTCGAGGGGTTGCCCGCCGTGCTGCCGGCGGCGAATTCGGCAACGGCGCGGGCGGGGGCGCGCTTGCTGGGGGCGGCGCGCCGGGCGGCTCGGCGTGCCGGAGCCCGCACGCCACTGGCCGTGGCAGCCAGACCAGTGCCCCGTCCGATGAGTGGTCATCACTGATTGTCGGTGGCCGCGGGAAGAGAGTCGTCTTGCCTCGAGCGGCGGACGGGGCACGTCGGCGCCGAAGGCGCCGCAGAGAAAAAGGGGTGCCGTGTCCAAGACGAGCCCCCAGCGCAAACCAGCGCGGGCCGCCACAGGCGGACCGGCCCGCGGTGGTTTGCGATTGCGACTTCGCGGACACAGCACCAGTACGCGGCAAGGAAGCGCCGGCTCGCCGTTTGCCCCTCGGGTGAGGGCTGCCGGCGAGCGCCGCTTGCGGATTTCTCCGCTGCTCGCTTCCCTGCCCGTTCGTGCGGGAGCGGGACTTAGAAGAGTCGCGGGATGTAGCCGAGGCGGCCGAGCAGCACGACACCCGCCCCGAGCGCAACCACGACCAGGAGCGATATCCAGAACGCACCCTTCCCTTCGGAGGGCAGCGAAGGTGGTGCCAGCGAGGGGGTTCTTGCGGCCTCGTCTGCCGATGCCGTGAGATTCTTCTCCAGGCTTTCGGGGCTCGGGTCCTCCGCGCCCTCGCGCGCCTTGTTTTCGGCCATGGCGAGAAAGGATACGTCTTCGGTGCCGGGGCTGTCCGGCGGCCGGCTGCTGGCGCGTGCGGAGTCGAGCACAAACGGCACGGATTCGTCCTCGCTCGCCTCCCGGAGGCTTTCTGCGAGGCTCTCGGCAATGGAGGGCGCCGGCCGGCGCTCTCGGCGCGGCGGCGGCGTCGAGGACGAAGGCGGCGGCTGAGACGAGGCGGGCGAGGGCTGAGACGAAGGGGGAGGGGAAGCGGCGGGGGGAGGGGAAGCGGCGGGGGCGGCCGTCGGGGCGGCACCGATTGCCGCCGCCAGCGCCGGAAAGCTGGCCAGCGGGCGCCACTGCTCGGTGCTCTCGTCCCGTACGGAGCTTTCCGGACCGACCACACCCGCGGCATGGGCGGCCTGGATCTCGTCGAGCGCCATCCAGCGTTGATCCTTCTTCGTGATGGCCACTCGAAAGCGCCCGTCGGCCGCCGACCCGGGATCGTCGGCAATGCCCGGGGCCGGCTCCGGTGCGAGGGCTGCCGCGGGGGCGCTGCCGAAGGCCACCCGGGCGGCCTGCGCTCCCGCCGCCCCGGCCAGCGGAGCCTCGAGGCCCCCGAGAATCGTCGGTGCGGGAGGGCGCGAATGGTTCCTTCCGTTCGCGCCCTCCAGGTCACGCACGGCCTCGGCCGGCGGCGCGGGCGCGGGGGGAGCTGGCGTGGGGGGAGCTGGCTCGGGAGGTGCTGGCTCGGGAGGTGCTGGCTCCGGGCGAATGCTCTCCGCCGCCGCATCCGGTCGAGCACAGGTGACGACGGGCGGATCCACCTTCCCGTTGACGACGATCGCGGTGCCGCAGCGCTTGCAGCGAATCCGCACCTTCTTCCCTGCGATGCGATCGTCGGAGACGGCGTACTTCGCCGGGCAATGTCCGCACTGTACTTTCATGAAATTTGGGCACCTGCTGGGAAGTTCGGTCGGCCTGAATCCCAACTAGGGTAAAACAACCGGAGGGGAAAACAGAAAAAAGGGGGGGTGACGTCCCATACGGCCCGTCGAGCCCTTCCTTTTCGCCATTTATTTCCAGAGCACGAACCGTCGCACGGACTAGTGTAGCCAACCTTGCGGTGAATGAAGGTGCCTCGAAGAGCCGCCGGGCGAAAGGGCGTGGAGCCCTCGCCTGGTTGGAGGAACATTATCTCGGTCTCGACTTGCGCTGGCTCGGAGTTTTTCGAGTGGCGCTCGCCGCGCTGCTGATCGTCGACCTGCTCCGACGCTGGGGCGTCGCCAGGGACTTCTATAGCAACGAGGGGGTCCTGCCCAACCACTTTTCGCTGTTCCGGCCGCTGGGGCGCGATCTGTTTTCCATTTACCACTCCTTCTCGAGCCCCGGGCAGGTTCATTTCGCTTTTGCCCTGACGCTCGTGCCGTATCTCGGGTTGGCGGTCGGCTACCGGACGCGCTGGATGCAGCTGCTGTCCTTTCTGTGCGTATCCAGCCTGAACTCGCGCAACCTCCTAGTGCAGAACGGAGGCACGGTCGCCGTCAACCTGCTGTGTTTTTGGACCCTCTTCCTGCCTCTCGGCAAGAGGTTTTCGATCGACGCCTTGCGGGCCTCCTTGCGCGACCATCCCGACCCGGCGGGGGCAGTGCTGGACGGGGCGAAGCGCCCGGAGCCCGCGACGCGACATTACTCGCTCGCCACCTTCGCCCTGCTGCTGCAGTGGAGCGTCGTCTACTTTTTCAACGCCGTTAGCAAGTCAGGCCACGGCTGGCTGGACGGCTCTGCGTTGCATTACTTTCTGCACCAGGATCGGATCGTTACGGCTTTTGGGGTTCTCCTCCGCGACACGGCTCCGAGCTCCCTGTTGCGTGGGCTGACCTATGCGACGCTCGGGGTCGAGTGGACGTTGGCCGTGCTCTTGCTGGTGCCCTTTCGGCAGCGAGCCATGCGGCTCCTGGCACTTCTTCTCGCGGTAGGGCTTCACGGGTCGATCGCGGCCACCGCGCGCCTCGGGCCCTTCTCCTACGTGATGGTGCTCTTCTTCCTCCTTCCGCTCGGCGACGAGGATTGGCAGTGGCTGGTGAGGCGCTTTTCCGCGAGCTCCCGCGGCCCGCTGCGCGTGCTCTACGACGGGGATTGTGGCATCTGCTTTCAGATCAGTCGAATCCTCCACCGCATGGATCGGCAGCGTCGCTTAGTGCTGGTTCCGGCGGAATCGGTCGAGGCGCCCCCGGGCGTGAGCGCCGAGGATCTTCAGCAAAGCGTGGTGGTCGTTCTGCCCGGCGGAGAGGCGCTGATGCGGCAGAGAGCGGTCGTCGCGATCGTCCGGGCGCTGCCTCTCGCCGGTCTTGGCCTGGGCTTCGTGCTGGGGCTGCCCGGAATCTCTTGGATCGTGGGGGCGGCATACCGCTGGGTGGCCGAGCGTCGGCACGAAATTTCGGCCAAGCTGGGCTATGGGGTATGCGGAACGAAGCGCCCCGGGCCCGAGCGCACGGCTGTTTCCGGGCTGCGCGTCGAGCCGCCGCCGGGCGCTCGAGTCATCACCGGGCTGAGCTCCTGGATGCGTGAGGCGCTGGTGGTCGTCGCCTTGTTCATGGCCGGCAATCAGGTGTTGATCGACAATGCCTGGGCTCGCCAGCGAGTCAAGGTCAAGCAGCCCGAGGTGCTTTCCACGATCGTGGAAACGTTCCGCATGAACCAAGGCTGGCGCATGTTCGCTCCCGAGCCCCCCTTCGAGGACGGGAGGGTCGTCGTCGATGCGCGCACCAAGGATGGTCGCAGTATCGATCCGCTGACAGGGCAGCTGCCGGACTTCGAGCCCTACGCGCCACACGGCTGGGGCCACGATCAGTTCTGGTGTGATTTCCATTTGAAGATGTTTTTCAGTGGCTACCAGGCCTATCGAAACAACTTTCGCGAGTACCTCAAACGGTACCATCGCCGCACCGGGCGCCCCGAAGACGAGCTGAAGAGCTTCGACGTCTGGTGGGTGCACGACAAGAGCCCCCCGCCGGGTGAGTCGCGGGGGACGCCGCTGCCGCCGATCAAGCTGCTGTCGTTCGGCAAGGTGGGCGGCTCTCTCGCCGAACGGTGGCTGTCGAATCACGGAAAATGAGCTGCGCGAACCGGTAGTCGAGCGGCTTGGGCAACCGGGGACGCGCCGGGTGCGCGCTCGCTGACGCAAATCGTGCTTTGCTCTGCGGAAGACCCAGTCGAAGGTCTGCGCCGTGGCACGGCGCGTGGAAGCCCGTTCGCTCGCTTTCCCGCGCTGCCTGCGCCCCCTGCCGTCGGCCTGCGCGTGGACCCGGACCAGGGAGACGGGTCGCGCGCCCGCGCGCGTGCCGCGGGAGCGCCCCGGATTCCGCTCGACTTCGGCGGTGTCGGCGGCCCTGCCGCGCACCCGTTTTCCATTCGGGAGGCCCGCCATCAGTGATTGCGACTTGGCGGACGGGGCACTAATTTGGCGCGGGTGATTTCCCTCGGCGTCCTCGCGCGCGTTTCCTTCGAAACGGTCAAGATCAGCGTCCCGACGATCGTGGACGGGCTGAGGGGCCGCGTGGATCCTCGCGCTTGCGACCAACGTCTCGCTGGCTGGTCGGCGGGGCTGCTCCGGGCCGCGCGTGTGACGGTCGTCACTCAGGGCCGAGAGAACATCGTCGAGGGAGAGAGCTACGTGGTGATGAGCAACCACCAGAGTCACTTCGACATACCGGTTTTATTCAAGGCCTTGGGCATTCCAGTCCGCATGGTGGCCAAAAAGGAGCTGTTCTCCATTCCCGTGATGGGGGTGGCCATGCGCTATGCGGGCTTCGTCGAGGTGGACCGCTCCAAGAAGGCCAAGGCCCTCAAGAGCTTGTCCAGGGCACGGGCACGCCTCGAGGCCGATCGCACGAGTGTGTGGATTGCACCGGAGGGCACGCGCAGCGTCGACGGCCGCCTGACGGAGTTCAAGCGCGGTGGCTTTCACATGGCCGTCGCGGCAGGCCTGCGAATTCTACCCGTCGCCATCGGAGGTACGGTGTCCGTGCACCGAAGCGGGGAGCTGGTGGTCAACAAGGACCGTACGGTTCGCGTTACCGTCTGCCCTCCCATCGATCCGGCGACGTATGGGAGAGGCTCGGTGCAGGCCTTGATCGAAGACGTCCGGGCGAGCATCGAGAGTGCGCTCGAGGAAGCCTGAGGAGGATTCGTTTGGCCTGCGTCGAGCCGGCGCCGCTTCGGCGAGCGGATGATGATCCCGCCCGCCGAACGTCCCCAAGCCGCGCTGGGCTACCGTAGGATTCCAGCTGCCTTCGAGGAAGGCAGCTCGGTGCGCCCCATCAGGTATCGGTCCACCGCGCGCGCGCAGTTGCGCCCGTCGGCAATGGCCCAAACGACCAGCGATTGGCCGCGCTGCGCGTCGCCCGCGGAGAAGACTCCGGGGCGGCTCGTCATCATGGACTCGTTGACTGCAATGTTGCCGCGCGGGGTCAGCTCGAGCCCCAACTGTTCGACCAAGCCGTTCTTCTCGGGGTGAAGGAAGCCCATGGCCAAGAGGACGAGGTCCGCTCGGATCTCGAACTCCGATCCGGTGACGGGCACCAATCGCCCGTCTTTCTGCTCCAGCCGGTTGCACTGCAATGCGGTGAGCTTGCCGTGTTTGCCAATGCACTTGGTCGTCGTCACCGCGAAATCTCGCTCGACGCCCTCCTCGTGGGAAGTCGACGTGCGATACATCAAAGGCCACAACGGCCAGGGGGTGTGCGCCGCCGGGCTGTCGGGGGGGCGTGGCATGATCTCCAAGTTGGTCACGCTCAGAGCCCCTTGGCGATTGGAGGTCCCGATGCAGTCGCTGCCTGTGTCCCCTCCACCGATCACGACGACGTGCTTGCCCGTCGCGAGAATCGCTTCATTCGCGGGGACGGTGCCTCCGGCTACGCGCTTGTTCTGTTGCGTGAGGAAATCCATCGCGAAGTGGATGCCGCTGAGCTCTCGCCCGGGCACTTCGAGGTCTCTGGGGACTCGAGAGCCGATGCACAAGCAAATGGCGTCGAAATCCTCGAGCAACTGCTCTCCCATCATGTCCTTGCCGACATCGACGGAGGTCTGGAAAATGACGCCTTCTTTGCCCAGCTGCTGTACGCGCCGCTCCACCACCGCGAGCTCGAGCTTGAAATCGGGGATGCCGTACGTCAGCAAGCCACCCACTCGATCGTCGCGCTCGAAGACCACCACCTCGTGACCGACACGGCGCAGTTGTTGAGCTGCCGCGAGCCCCGCGGGGCCCGAGCCGATGATCGCTACCCGCTTGCCGGTGTATGCCGCCGGGGGTTGAGGCTCGAGCCCAAAGTCCGCAATCAATCGATCGGCGATCGATTTCTCGATGAGCTTGATGGAAACGGGATCGTCGTTGATGTTGAGAACGCACGCCGCCTCGCACGGCGCGGGGCAGACACGGCCCGTGAACTCGGGAAAATTGTTCGTCGAGTGGAGCGATTCCACGGCCTCGCCCCAATCGTCGAGGTACGCAGCGTCGTTCCAATCGGGGATCAGGTTTCCCAGGGGGCAGCCCGTATTGCAGAAGGGGATGCCGCAATCCATGCAGCGTGCGCCCTGTTCTCGCAAGAAATCCCTGGCCACCGGTAGCTCGAACTCGCGGTAGTTCTTGAGCCGATCGACGACCGGCAACTTCGCTGCAGACTTGCGGGTGTACTCCTTGAACCCAGTGACTTTTCCCACTTGCTTGCTCTTTTCTCAGCTGTTGATCGATGTGTGGGCAGAGCCTTCAAGAGGCATGTGCCGGGCCACTTTCGTTGAGGACCATCGCCTGAGCCTGTGCTCGGCGGGCGCGCTCCTCGAGGACTCGGCGGTACTCGTTGGGAAACACCTTGACGATCTGCCGGACCGTGCTCGTCCAGCTCCCCAAGAGCTCGGCGGCCTTTTCGCTGCCGGTGCGCCGGTGGTGCTCTTCGATGAGCTTCTGCAGTGCCACGATCTCGTCGGCATCACCCAGAGGCTCGAGAGTGACCATTTGCCGATTGCAGCGGCGCGAGAACCCCTCGTCCTCGTCCAACACGTAGGCGAGCCCACCGCTCATGCCCGCTGCAAAGTTGCGGCCCGTCTTGCCCAGAATGACCGCAAGCCCACCCGTCATGTACTCGCAACCGTGGTCCCCGACGCCCTCGACCACGGCCGTGGCTCCGCTGTTTCGTACGCAGAAGCGCTCTCCGGCCATGCCGTTGAAGAACGCTTTGCCGGCAGTCGCCCCGTACAGGGTGGTATTGCCTACGATCACACTCTCGTGGGCCGGGTAGGTGGAATCCTTGGGGGGGTGAATGGCCAGGATACCCCCCGACATCGCTTTGCCCACGTAGTCGTTTGCGTCCCCGCTGAGCACGAATTCCATGCCGCCCGACAAGAAGCAACCGAAGCTCTGGCCCGCGGTGCCCTCGAACGTCAGCCGAATGGTGCCGTCGGGTAATCCCTGGGGGCCGTGGCGCCGCGTCACCTCGCCGGAGAGCATCGCGCCCACGGTGCGGTGAATGTTGCGAACGGCCAGGGTGAGCTCGGTGGGCTTGCGCGCCTCGAGCGAGCGCCGGCAGAGCCGGACAAGCTCTGCGTCGAACGATCGTTCGACCCCGTGATCTTGCTCTTGTGACTTGCACACGCTCACGCCCTCGCGCGCGTCGGCCTTCTTCAGGACCTTGGCAAAGCTCAGCTTCGACTGCTTCCAGTGGTCGGAGACGTTGCGCGGTCGCAGGCGCTCGACATGTCCGACCATCTCGCTGATCGTGCGGAAGCCGAGCTGTGCCATGTGTCGGCGCGTCTCCTCGGCCACGTAGAACATGAAGCGCACCACGTGCTCGGGCTTGCCCTCGAATTTCTTGCGGAGCTCGGGATCCTGCGTCGCGATTCCGACCGGGCAGGTGTTGAGGTGGCATTTGCGCATCAAGATGCAACCACTCGCCACCAGGGGAGCGGTCGCGAAGCCGAACTCCTCGGCTCCGAGCAAGCAGGCCACGACCACGTCCCGCCCCGTCCGCATTTGCCCGTCCGTCTGCACGATTACCCGGCCTCGTAGGTCGTTCTTGACGAGGACCTGATGAGTCTCCGCGAGCCCGAGCTCCCAAGGTACCCCAGCGTGCTTGATGGAGGTCTGAGGGGAGGCTCCGGTACCGCCGTCGTAGCCGGAGATTAGAATCACGTCCGCGTGCGCCTTCGCGACGCCTGCGGCGACCGTGCCCACGCCGGCCTCCGAGACCAGCTTGACGCTGATCCTGGCTCTGGGGTTGACCATCTTCAGGTCGAAGATCAACTGGGCGAGATCTTCGATAGAGTAGATGTCGTGGTGCGGCGGTGGGGAAATCAGCGTGACACCCGGCGTCGAGTTGCGCGTCTTGGCGATGATCTCGTCCACCTTGTGCCCGGGAAGCTGGCCACCTTCGCCGGGCTTGGCGCCCTGTGCGACCTTGATCTGGAGCTCGTCGGCGTTGACGGCGTAGTGGGTGGTGACCCCGAACCGACCGGAAGCCACCTGCTTGATGGAGCTGCGGCGGTTGTCCGTGAAGCGTTCCGGTTTTTCGCCGCCTTCGCCCGTGTTGCTGCGGGCACCCAGCGAATTCATCGCGATCGCGAGGTTCTCGTGCGCCTCCGCGCTGATGGACCCGTAGCTCATTGCGCCGGTCGCGAAACGCTTCACGATTTCAACGGCGGGCTCGACCTCGTCGATGTGGACGGGCTGCTCCGCGGGGATGAGCTCCCACAGGTTGCGCAGCGTGATCGAGCCATCGGCTTGCTGGTTGATCAGCGAGGCGTATTCCTCGTAGCTCCGGGCGTCTTCGAGCCGGACGGCGCGCTGCAAGGAGGCGACGGCGCGTGGGCTCCAGAGGTGGCGCTCGCCTTGCGCTCGGTAGTGGTAGTTGCCGCCGATGGGGAGGCGGCGCGCCGTGCGCTTCGGGAGCCCCTTTGCGTGTCGGCGCCGGCACTCCTCGGCGATGACCTCCAGGTCGATGCCTTCGATGTTCGTCGCCGTGCCGGTGAAGTATCGCTCCACGAGCTCGGTCGAGAGCCCGATGGCTTCGAAGATCTGCGCACCCCGGTAGCTCTGCAGGGTGCTGATCCCCATCTTGCTCATCACCTTGAGGATGCCTTTGTTGGCGGCCTGAATGTAGTTCCGTCGCGCGGTCTCGGCGTCGGGCACGCCCGGGATGGCGCCCCGCAAGGCGGCGTCCGTGACGGTGTCGAGTGCCACGTATGGGTTGATGGCTCCGGCGCCGTATCCGGTCAGCAGGCAAAAGTGGTGGATCTCGCGGGCTTCCCCCGTTTCCACGATGATCCCCAGCTTCACGCGCGTGCCGTTGCGCACTAGGTGGTGGTGCACGGCGCCCACCGCCAGCAGGGCGGGGACGGCGGCGAGCTCCGAGTTCGTTCCCCGGTCGCTGAGGATGATGAAGCTGTGGTCGGCGTGAACGGCGAGCGAGGCCTGGCGGCACAGCTCGTCCAGCGCGGATTTGAGGCCTGCGGCACCCTGAGCGACTGGGTAGAGCATGCGCAGGGTGCGCGGGTGACGCTGGAATCCGAGGTGTCCATGCCGCAGCTTCGCGAGCTCTCGGTTGGAGAGGATCGGGTGCGGGAGCTCGAGCATCTGCGCCTGGTCCGGCAGCTCCTCGAGAAGATTGCCCTCGCCGCCGATGTACGTCTTCAAGCTCATCACGAGCTCTTCGCGGATGGGGTCGATCGCCGGGTTGGTGACCTGTGCGAAGTGCTGCTTGAAGTAGTTGTACAGGAGCTGCGGCTCATCGCTCAGCACGGCGAGCGGCGTGTCGGTTCCCATGGAGCCCACGGGCTCGGCGCCCTTTTCCGCCATGGGCGTGAGGACGATTTTCAGATCCTCGATCGTGTAGCCGAACACACCCTGGAGAATCTGCAGCTGAGAGCCGCGGCTGGGAGGGCCCACTTCCACGTCGTCGAGATCCGCCAAGCGGATCTTGTTGTCGTTCAACCAGCGCCCGTAGGGCTTGGCCTTGGCGAGCTTGAGCTTCAGCTCGTCGTCTTCGACGATTCTTCCCGCTTCCAGATCGACCAGGAACATGCGCC
Source organism: Polyangiaceae bacterium (assembly GCA_050299315.1). Taxonomy (GTDB): domain Bacteria; phylum Myxococcota_A; class Polyangia; order Polyangiales; family Polyangiaceae; genus SZUA-265. The sequence continues at coordinate 207,875 of JBNKVS010000041.1, read as the reverse complement.
CCGGCTCCAACCGTCCGCGCCGCTCGACCCGATCCGGGGTCAGCTCGATCACGCCCGTCTCCGAGCCCATGACGACGAGGCCGTCCTTGGTGATGAGCCAACGCGCCGGCCTCAGGCCATTGCGATCGAGAATGGCCCCGATCTGGCGCCCGTCCGTGAAGGCGAGGGCGGCGGGACCGTCCCACGGCTCCATCAGGCACGAGTGATACTCGTAGAAGTCCTTCTTGTACTGGGGCATCAGCTCGTCATTTTGCCAAGCCTCCGGTACGAGCATCATCATCACGTGGGCAACGCTGCGCCCGGCCTGCAAGAGCAGCTCGGCAGCGTTGTCCAGAGATGCGGAATCGCTGCTGTTGGGTGTGATGACGGGCAGGATGTGATCCACGTCGTGGCCGAAGATCTCCTTGTCGAAGACTTGCTCGCGCGCGGCCATCCACGCTCGGTTGCCGCGCAGCGTGTTGATCTCCCCGTTGTGGGCCAACATTCGGAAGGGCTGGGCCAGCTCCCACGTCGGGAACGTGTTGGTGCTGAAGCGCTGGTGGACCATCGCGATGGCGCTCACCATCGACTCGTCGTTGAGATCCTCGTAGAACGCGCCGAGTTGCTCTGCCAAGAGCAGCCCCTTGTACACGATGGTGCGCGATGACAGGCTCGCGATGTAGAACTTGGAGCGTTCTTCCAGATCGCTTTCGCGGACCTTGTTCTCGGCCCACTTCCGAATCACGTAGAGCTTCTGCTCGAACCGCCCTGTCTCGTCGTCGAGGTCCGCGCCCACGAACACCTGGCGCATCACCGGCATGCTCTGCCGCGCCAGCGGGCCGCAGGCCTCCACGTTGACCGGGACATCTCGCCAGCCGAGCAGGCGCTGGCCCACCGAGAGAATCTTGTCTTCCACGACCTGCTCGCAGCGACGGCGCTGTTCCGCGTTCTGCGGCAAGAAGATGAAGCCGACACCGTACTGGCCTGGCGCCGGCAGTTCGATGTCCAGCTCCTCGCACTCCTTCTTGAAGAACCCGTGCGGGAGCTGAATCAGCAAGCCCGCTCCGTCGCCCGTGAGAGGGTCACACCCGGATGCGCCGCGGTGCACCAAGTTCAGCAGGAGCTGAATGCCGTGGCGGACGATGCCGTGCGAGGCCGTTCCATCCAGCTTCGCGACGAATCCGACGCCGCATGCATCGTGCTCGTTGCGTGGGTCGTACAACCCGGAGGCGAGCGGCAAACTCATTGATGTTTCCTTCTTGTTTCTCTCGAGGGGGGGGGAACGCGCAGACGGACTCTGGCCCCCTTGGAATCCAGGAGGCAACGCTCGCTGGGGCTTTGCTACTACGGGTCAGCCGACGCGGGCTTCGGTTGGCTCGTGGTGCCGGGCCGACGTCAAACACACGGGTTTCACGTGTGAAATCCCGGTCGACTGGTCCGTAGACGGCGCGTATTCTGTACGTTGAGGACGTACACCGCAAGAGCTACGTTCCGACTGGATTCTGATGGTGCCGAGGCGCGCTCGGCGCGGGCACGGCCGTCTCAGAGGCAAGAGCTGGCCAATATCGGAGCGGCGCGGGCGGCGCCTTACGCTACCCGGGCGGCGCCTTGCGCTACCCGGGCGGCGCCTCCCCCCCCGTGCTTCACTTCACGTAGAAAGCCGCGACGACGGTCTGGCTGGGCCCATCGAACCGCGGCACCGTGATGCCCTGGAACGCCTGCATGATGCACAAGCCCAGCTTGGTCCCGACGTAGGACTCCGTCATGTGTCGTACTCGCTGCACGGTGCCCCACGGCGCGAGGCGAATCTCTACCGTGCCTGCGCCTCTCGCTTCCCCTAGGGGAGCGCAGTGGCTGAGGTTCTGCGCGGCTTCCTGGGCTTGCTGCTCGGCGGAAGCCCGCTGGAACGTCCGCACGGGCGGCGGGGCTTTCTCCTGCTCTGGAGCCACCGGCTCAATAGCCGAAGGGCTGGGGCGTTTCGGCCGCGGAAGCGGCTCGGCTTTCGGGACGACGCGCTGCGCTTGGCGCGGCGGTGCGGAGCGAGCCGCCTCGCGCGCTGCGGTGGCGCCATCAGGCCGCGGGGGGGCGGACGGGGAGCCGCTACGGCTCGCTCGACGCGGCGCGTTCGCAGGTGGAGTCCTGTCCACTGCCGCCGCGAGCTTGGGTGCCGCGCCCCGAGCCGGAGACTTGGGTCGGGCCACCGGGGCGGGACGCGCCGAATCCGGCGCCGGGGCGGGAGGCGCCGAATCCGGGTTTGCCGCGGGCCCCTCGATGTTCGGCAAGGGCAGCCCGCGGATCGCGGACCCCGCGCTCGCCTCGAGCGCGGGCGCGCTGACCTCGATCGCCGCACCCCGCCGGACCTGGCGCGGATCGGCGCCTGGCCGATCCGACGGCCCGCGCGCTCGTTGCGCGCGAGGGAGAGGCTGGGACACCGAGACCGTCGTGGCTGCCGCCGACGGGGAAGCCTCGCGGCGCAGGGCCGCTTCACCCTGGGAAGGCTCCCCCCGATTCAGCTCGTAGGGCCCGCCGCCGGTCGACTCGTCGCCCTCTCCGGGCTCCAGGACGAAGAGACCGCCCACCAGCAGAGCTGCCGCAATCCCAACTAGCGGCCACATGCCGGAAGGGCCTGAGCTCTGCCGTTTGGGGGCCACCGCCGCGGCGGCCTGGTCGGGAGTGTGGTCGGCGTTGATTCGGTGCGCCCGCGGGGGGCGGCCCGAGCTTCGCCGGCCGCCGTTGCGCCGCCCGGCAGAGTAGGATTCCGCCTGCGGGGGGCGCCGAGAGGAGGGGGCCCCGTCTCGCTCCAGCGCGGCGTTCGGCGGCGCGTTGGGAGCGGTCGCGGCCGGGTTGGGGGTCGCTTCGGACCGCTGCTGCGCACGCAGACTCGCTGACTCCAGAAAAGAAGGTCGCCCGGGTGCGTGCGCCTGCGACTCCGAATGGCCCCGGCTCTCCGCTGCCCGGCCTCGCCCCGATTCGACCGGCGGGGGCTTTTCGCTGGGGGATGCTTCGTTCGAGACCTCGCGAACCGCGCCGAGGCCCGCGATGGTCGGCGGCCCCGAGGGTTCCAGCGACCGGCGACCTCGCTCCTGCTGCGCCAGAGGCGGCGGCGAATCGGGCCCGGGCCGCTCGGGTGGGCCCTCCTCGCCCCGGGCGCTCTCGAGCGGCGCGGCGCTCGTGTCCGACAGCAGTAGGTCCGCCAGCTCGGGCACTTCACGAAGGCGCGCCCAACCGGCCATGCCCTTGCGCCAGACCTGCGTTTCGGGATCGATTCTGCCCGCTTCGAAGGCGCGAATGACCGCTTTGAGATCCATTGCGATGGGTTCGGAGCTGCTGATCTCCACGAACCACCGCACGGGTCGCTGAATCGACCCCGTGGTGGAGCTGTCCGCGGAGCGCCGCCGCTGCGGGTCTTCGATGATGACGCAGGCACCGCACTTGCACCGCGCTCGCAGCTTGCGCCCCCGAACCGTCGCGTCCGGTAGGTCGTAGCGCCTCATGCACTGTTGACAGTTGATCTGCATACTAGAAGGACGCAGCTAGCATCGATTTGTAGCCCAAGCATGTCAAATTCTTGAGTTTGAATCGACGATTGGGCGGGGGTTGGGGGACCGTTCTGAACTGGAACGACCTGCCACGGCCGTTTCAGAATGGTGTTCGATACTCCGAAGTCGCGGAGCCTAGCGCTATCCGCGCGAAACGCCAGCGCAAACATCTCGCTGCCGGGGGGCGCCCGCGCCCGCGGGTACGACCTGGTCGACCTGGCCTTCGTACGGGTGTCGTTCGGTCGGCGGGAGTCGCCAGCGACTAGAATTCGAACGTTGGCGCAGTCAGGAGCAATACCACACCAAGCCCGCCGGCGCCCGCCGCGCCGCCCCACGCGATGTTGGTTGCTCGCTGCAACGCCTGCGCGTCGGTTCTCGCCGCCCTGTCGAACGGATCGTCTTGCACCTTCTGTTCGGCGGAGAGCGCGTTCAACCCCAGCACCACGGCTGCGCCTGCGAGCGCGACGCCGGCACCGAGCGCGACCCAGCCCCAGGTCTCCTGTGCGGTGCTCAGGCGGTCGACGGGTGGTGTGGGTCGTGGGCCGGGCGGCGGGGGGGCCGGCGCCGCCTCGTCGGAGCTCAACAGCGGGAATTGGATGTCGTCTTGCTGCCCGGCGTGGACGCTGGCGGTCTTGTGTGCCGTTTCCCCCCGGTACTCGACCTCGAATGCATAAGTACCCGGTCTCAGATAGAAGCGCGCCGGCACGGGCGCGCGCTGTACGTGGTCGACGGAAACGAGCGCCCCGAGCGGCTTCCGAACCCGCACCTGACTGAGACGCCCACGGAGGGCGGCCAGCTTGTTCTCGGCAACCCGGCTCCGCGTCCCGTCGAGCGACCCCAAGTCGAGTGCCGCTTGGTATCCCGTCGCCGCGCGCGCAAGTTCCCCGGCTTGCTCCCAGGCCGTCGCGGCGTTGAACCGGGTGCTGGCGTGGGGGGCGAGGCGATCGGCGGCGTCGAACAGGCTCGCGGCCGCCGAGTAGCGACCTTCGTTGAATGCTTGCGTCGCTTCGAGGAAGCGCTGTTGCGCGAGCTCTTGCGAGTCGGCCTGTTCGGTCACGACCTCTTGAGCTTGCGCCGCGTCGGCGTGCGTGAGCCCCGCCGACGCGGCGAAGGATAGCAGCGCCATTCGGGCGGCGATTGCCCGATGTTTGAGGCCCGTCATCGGTGTGCTTACTTGCCGTGGCTATAGGGACTGGGCGCGAGAATCACCGCCGGAGGTGACGACGTGGACTTGGCAGGCTCTGGCGCGTTCTCCCGCTCCTCTTCGCGCTTCGAGGCTTGCGGGCTCGAGCCGTTGCCTTGCTTCGATGGCGCTGTCGACGAGTGACTCCCCTCGCTGCGCGCTGCCCGCTTGCGGCGCGTCGCGGACGCCGAGCGGCTGCGACGCGTCCTGCGCTTCGCCTTCGCCTTCGCCTTTCGCCTGGCCTTGGCGAGCTGCCGCGCTTCGCGATGCGACGACGCAGCGGCGGGGGGCTCGCTCGGACCCTCGCCCGCCGCGGCATTCTCGGTGGCCTCCCCTTCAGGGCCCTCGGCGGAACCGCGCCCCTGGGCGCTCGGGGAGCCCTGCCGTTCCGCCAAGTCGGCGCGATCCGAGGCCTGCAGCCCTGAGCGCGACCCAGCCGGGCGCGACCCGTCGCCTGCCGTGGAAGGCTCGGGGCCCGCCGCGGATCGCGGGACGCTCGGGCCACTGGCCCTCGCGCCGCCAGGGCTGGCCGAGCTCCTGCCGGCCGCCAGCGAAGGCTCTCGAGTATCCGCCCCGAGCCCGCTGACGAAAACGCCCGTTGCAACCAAAGCGGCCCCGGCGCCCACTGACAGCAGGATACGCGAAACCCGGCGACCTTGCTTGAGCGACACCTCATCGGCCGTCGGCACGGCGGCGGAGATCGCGGTCTTGGTTCCCTCCTCTAGCACCGCACGGGAGGACGGGGGTGGTGCCGCCGCGATGGGCTGCGGCGGCGCCGGCAGCGCGACGGCCGGGCGGGGGCCAATCGGCTTGCTCGAGGCGATGCTGCGACGGCGCTGCTCCAGTTTGTCTCCGACGGTTTCCTTGACGAAGGCGCCCAACTCGCCGGCCGTGGCCGCGCCGCCACACTGCTTCCACGCGGCCTCGAGTCGCAGCCGAAACGCCTCGGCGCTCGCGCAGCGCTCGTCCACCTCGGTGGCGAGAGCGGACGCGACGGCGTCGTCGAGCGCGCGCGGGACGCCATCCATCACGTCGCTGAGCCGTGGCGGCTTTTCGGTGACGACGCTGAGCAGGGTGGCGATATCGTCCTCGTGGTCGTGGAGCTTGCGGCCCGTAATCAGCTCCCACACCACGACACCCGCGGCCCACACGTCGCACCGGCGATCGACCTTGTGCCCTCGCGCCTGCTCGGGAGACATGTACGCGATCTTGCCTTTCACGAGGCCCGTCTTGGTGCGGACGGTTCGGCTCGCGGCCTTCGCGACTCCGAAATCGGCCAACCGCGCCACGCCTTCGACGCCAACCAGGATGTTTTGCGGCGAAAAGTCCCGGTGGACCAACCCGAGCTTGTCGCCCGCGGGCGAGGCCAGCTCGTGCGCGGCATGCAAGCCGGCCAGGGCTCCATCCATGATCGCGGCCACCAGACGTGGCGGGAGCCGTTGGTTTCGATCGCGAAGAATTCTCACGAGGCCGGAGAGCGACTCGCCCTCCACGTATTCCATCACGAGAAAGATTCCGCACGTGTCCGAGTCCACCTCCGTGACCGGCACGACGTTGGGGTGGCGGATGCGCGCCGCCAGCCGCGCTTCCTCCAGCAGGTGGAGGCGGGACTCCTCGTCCGCGCGCAAATGCGCGTGCACCAACTTCAGCGCGACTTCGCGTTCGAAGCCGGCGACGCCGCGGCTCCGCGCGAGGTACACCGTCGCCATCCCCCCGGTTCCGAGGGGGAGCAAAAGCTCGTACTTGCCGACCTGATCAGGGAAGGCAGCTGCGGCGTGCTCGTCAGCGGACACTGTCCGCGATTGTAGCATGTCTGAGAAATCTCCGGCCGTTGCGATTCGAGCTAGAAAGGGTTCGAAAGTGAAGCGAAGGGGGGCGGCGGCCGAGCGCCGCGGAGGCGGGGTCTAGCGCGGCGCGTAGCGCACTCCGGCAAGATACCGGGAAAAACCGTTGCGTTGGGTGGTGTTCCTGTGCGACTCGCAGATTCCGAGGAGGCTGTTTGCTCCCTTTCGGCCGAGGCGTTGCGCCTGGTCCCTGACGCCGCCGACGGCCGTCCTCGTCTAGGTGCCACCCGCGGCGCGCAGTGGGTTCGCGGGTGGGTTTGCGACTGGCTACAGGTTCACCGTATATTCCAAGCTCATGGCCCAGGATCCTTTCAACGCTACCGGACCGTCTTCTCTCGGCACTCGCTCCGCGGCCGAGGACGTGACCACCCGTTTGCACGGGAGTTTCGATCCTTCGCCGGCTCCAGAGCCCTTCGTGCTCACCGTCGTCAAGGGCACCGATCAGGGGCAATCCTTCGTGCTCGATGGGTCGCAGCCTTCGAGGGTTCTGTTGGGTCACTCGCCAGGTTGTGACATTCGCCTCTCTGATCCCACGGTTTCTCGCCGCCACGTGGCCCTCGACGTCGAGGGGGGCTTGGTGCGCGTCAGCGACCTCGGCTCCAAGAACGGCACGCGGATTGACGGCGTGAAGATCATCGAGGCGCTCGTGCGCGGGGGAGAAACGATCCGCGTCGGCTCGACGGTGTTTCGGCTGGACCGGGACGGCTCGGCCAAGCGCGTTCCCCTCTCGACCGCCACCTCTTGGGGCCGCATGGTCGGAGCGAGCACCGAGATGCGGCGGTTGTATCCGCTGTGCGACAGGCTGGCTCAGTCGGATGTGGCCGTCATCGTCGAAGGAGAGATGGGCACGGGCAAGGAGCTGCTCGCCGAGTGCCTGCACGAGCAGGGGCCGCGAACCGCCGGCCCGTTCGTGGTCTTCGATTGCACCGTGATTCCCTCGCAGTCGCTGGATGCGGCGCTGCTCGGCGCCGGTGAGGGAGGCGAGCCTCCGGGGGCCATTCAGCAAGCCGCCGGGGGGACCCTGCTGATCAACGAGATTTCCGAGCTGCCGCTGGCACTCCAAACGAAGCTCCTCCGAGTGCTCGAGCGGCACCCCGGGGGGCGCTCGGGGGGCGCGCCCAGCTTTCGGCTGATCGTCAGCACTCGCCGAGACCTGGATCGCGAGGTTTCGGCGGGGCGTTTTCGGGACGAGTTGTTGCACCGAATCGCGGTGGCTCGCATCGAGCTGCCCCCGCTACGCCGCCGCAAGGGGGACGTCATGTTGTTGGCGCACCACTTCTGCAGAGAGCTTGGGGGAGGGGATCAACCGCTACAAGAGGCGCTTCGGCTAGGTTGGGACGAGCACGCGTGGCCGGGCAACGTTCGCGAGCTACGCACCACCGTGGCGCGCCACCTCGCCCTGGGGGAGCTCGCCGAGCTGTCCGTCGAGTCGGCCCCACGAGCCGACGCCCCGGTCAGCGTGGATGACATCATCGAGCAAGCGCTCACTCTCCCGCTGGGAGAAGCGCGTCAGCGCGTCGTGGTCGAGTTCGAGCGGCGCTACGTGCGCAAGGTCCTCGAGCGCCACTCGGGAAATGTCACCCACGCCGCGGAGAGTGCCGGAGTTGCCCGACGCTATTTCCAGATTCTCAAGGCAAGAGTGGAGAAGCGTCGCAAGGAGGCCTGATGCCGGGAGCGCTGGGTCCCCCGGTGCTCTCGTGACAGGAACCGTTGCAGTGCACGGGCAATCGGTCGGGCCGGAGCCATCGGTTCGCGCTTCGTCGCGGGCCGTCTGAATGGCCTGCCGAAGCCGCCCTTCGGCACCGCGGCCGGGGCCTCGGCTCCACGAGCCGCATGCCACGGCCGTGGCGCGTGCCCGCGCCGCCGGGCGGGTAGGGCGCGCGTCGCCGCCCTCAGAGCGTGCGAACGTTCATGACGTTCGTCATGCCCGGATCGCTCGAGGTCCCGAAGACGACCACGACGCGGTCACCCTTCTTGGCGAGGCCGCGCTCCAGCAAGATTTCTTGACCGAGCAGCGTTTCTTCATGGCTCGACTTGGTGGGTGCGATCAGGAAGGTCTTGATGCCCCAGCTCAAGGCCAGGCGCTGAACCGTCCTCGGGTTGGGGGTGAACGCGAACACCGGTGTGTAGATGCGCTCCCCGGCCATGTGCAGCGCCGTGCGGCCGCTGAGTGTGAACACGGCGATGAGCTTCGCGCCGGCCTCGAGGGCAGCGTACGCGCCGGCGCGCACGGTGGCCAGAGGTACGTCCGAAGGGCCATCGTGGGATATCTGCGTGATGGGCGCGTAACGCCAATCACTGAAGATTTCCTCCTCCGTGCTGCGGATGATCCGGCTCATGATCTCGACGGTTCGCACTGGATACTGACCCGAGGCCGTCTCCGCAGAGAGCATGACGGCCGAGGTGCCGTCGTAGATGGCATTGGCCACGTCCGAGGCTTCGGCGCGAGTCGGGCGGGGGTTGCTGATCATCGACTCGAGCATTTGCGTCGCCGTGATGACGGGGCGGCTCTTGGCGAGGCTCATCTTGATGATTCGCTTTTGCAGCGAAGGAACGACCTCCGGCCCCAGCTCCACGCCCATGTCGCCACGAGCCACCATCACGCCGTAGGATTCGTCGATGATCTCCTCGAGGTTGTCGATTGCCTCCGGGCGCTCGATCTTCGAGATGATTTTCGCGTCGCTGCCCGCCTCCTTGATCAGGTGCCGAAGCTCGCGCAGCTCGCCGGCTTGCCGCACGAACGAAAGGGCGATGAAGTCCGCTTCGAGCTCGAGCGCGGTGGCGAGGTCGGCGAGGTCCTTCTTCGACATCGACTTCGCGGAGACGGCCGTTCCCGGCAGATTGATGCCCTTGTACTGTTTCAGCCAGCCGCCGTAGATGATTTTGGTCTCTACGTCCTTGCCCCGCACCGCGGTCACCTCGACCTCGAGGTTGCCGTCGTCGATCAGAATCTTCTCGCCCGCCTTCACGTCGTTGCAGAGCAGCTCGTAGCCCGTTCCGACGCGCACCGGCTCCCCCGCCGCCGGCGCCCGCCCGACGAACGTCTTGTCGGACACGATGACGAGGGTGCTGCCCTCTTCGAGCCAAACGGGCTTTTCCTCCTCGAGCTTTCCGATGCGCATCTTCGGGCCCTGGAGATCCGCCAGAACGCCGATGGGAGCTCCCAGCTCCGCCGCTACCCTTCGCACGACCTGAATCTTCTGGATGATTCCGTCCCGGTCGCTGTGCGAGCAGTTGACCCGGAACACGTTGGCTCCAGCCTTGATCAGTTGGGCGAGGACCTCCTCGCTATCGGAGGCGGGCCCCAGGGTGGCGACGATTTTGGTTCGGTTGGGCAGAGTCATGGTGCAATTGGTGCTTCGGCAGCGCGGGTGGCTGGCGGAAAAGGGGTCCAAGATTCGTATTGGTGAAGACCCTCTACTAGAAAATGAGGTGACACGAAACTGCGCATCCCGTCCGTCGTGTAGATCGGGGACTTCGGCTGCGGCTCCGAACCGAAGGCCCCGCCCTTCTGGAAACTCGCGCGTTCGGACGGGTCGCTCTTTGGCGGAAGCGCGGGCGCCCGTCGGAAACGCCGACTCGACCGAGGCCCCGCTGCACTCGGCGAGTGGTCGCGTCAAGGTCATTTTTTTCCGCCTCTTTTCGGCTACTCCGCCGGCTCTTTGCGGCGCGCCAAGTCTCGCTCCGGCCTCGCGCCAGGTGGCGGGCCTGGGCCGGTGCTTCGACCCAGCCCTCGATTTCGGTGCCCCGTTGCGGCGCGGCGCGGCCGATGCGGCCCGGTGGTGCCCGAGTCGGGAGGGAAGGGCGACCGGCGGCAAGGTTGTTTCGGCGCCGAGCAGATGTCGCACCGCTTCACGCGGCGCGCCGCCGAGGAAGGCCGATTGGCTCGCGTGCGCACCGTTCGCTCGCCGTGTTGCTCGCATCTCTCCGGCCCGCTTCCAGCCGCTCTGGAAGCTCACTTTCGCGGGGACATGACGGAGTCATGCGTCGTGCGGGCGCGCACGGGTCCGGCCCGCCGCGCGATCATGCCGAGCGAGCCCGCGAGCACCGCTCCCGCACGGGGGATGCGCTCCCATCGCCGACCCCGGCGAGGGACTTCGCCGGGCCGCAGCGGAGGTCGCGGCTCGGCGCTGGGCGCTACATGGACTCCGCCACCAGCGTCGGAGCGAGGAACGATTCCACGAAGCCGAGGTTGTCGATGCTGAACTCGAAGTCCTCGACGGGCTGCGTCGGCATGCCGGTGTCGGCCGGATCAGCCCCTTGGACCTGAAATTGAATGCCCACCAGGGCCTCGGTGTGAAATCCGATCGGTGCTCCGCCCTCGTGTACCGGAAAGTAGGAAGAATCCAAGAAGCCGTAGTTCTCCGTTTCCATGGCCTCCCACGGGACGGCGTACCACTGCCATTCATTCGACAGGTTCGTGATGTTGAACCCGAAATGATCGGCGCAGGGTGCGGTAGCGGGCGGATTGCAACGGGGGATCCCGCGCGCGTCGGCCGCGGCCGCCGACTCGGGCGTGCTCGAGGCATCTTGGATCTTGACCCGCAGTGTTGCATTCCGCGTGTTGCCTCGCGCGAAGAAGGCGATCCCGGCGAACATCGAGGCGTCGACCGGGTTCTTCGCACCACCATCGCCGTTCAGATCGAGACCGATGCCCGCGCCCCAACCGAGCTGCCCCCCGCCCGATGTGTGCGCAACGTAGTTGCATTCCGTTTCGGAGGCAAAGAACGGGGTGGACTGCAAAAAGCCCCGGCACGGGCGTGCGGGCCCGGCCGCGCCGTTGATGGTCATCGGGAAGCCCAGCTCGGGTTGTTGGGTGGAGCCCGACGACTCGTCATTGTAGATGTACCAGAGGCCGTTGAAGCCGTCGTCCGAGATGATGTACTGATTGCCGTCTTCCATGTCGTCGATCAGCACGACGCCGGGCCGACCCAGGGACTCCAGGCTGTACTTGCGGCCCTGAGAAAGCCTCTGATCGTCGCTGCAGCCCATCGATAGGCAGAAGCTCGCCACGAGGCCGAGTTGCCACCATCGCGCGCGGCCGGTGCGCGCCGCGTCCCGCGGCGCGGAGCCACCCGCCGAAGGCTCTCCCCCTGCAGGCTCGCGACTCGAAGGGCACCCGAGCGAGCGCCCGCTCGAGATCGAGCGGCGGGCGCGGGAATCGAAGAGAGGAACGAGCAGGGAGTGGTGCTTCATGGGCGGTCCTTTGGGTCGGGGGGAGAAGCTCTGCGGAAGAGGCTTCCCCGGGGGGCCGGTTCGGTGCTCGGTCTCGTTGGCCTCGGTGCTCGCCGGAGCTCCCAACTTGCCCTTCGCTCGGGATCTAGCGGATTGGGTTCGGCGTTGCCACCGGTTTGTACCGAGGCCCGGGGGCGGCTGGCTCGCGTGGAAACGATCACGGACAGGGCAGGGAGCGAGGCAAACCTGGCCCCCGCCAGTCGTCGTCGGGCTCGGACAGCCCCCCGCGAGGCCCGCCGCGCGCGACGCGCGACCCGCCGCGCGGCGAGGTCCCTCGCGGCGAGTTGACCGCGTGATCGCGACGGGCTGGCGGCGGCGCGCAGCGCCGTGCCGACTCGGTCGACGCCGCGTGCAGCCCCAGACGCACGACGAGACGCGGAGCCGCCGCGCGCGGCGCGCTGCTCGGCGACGCCGGCCCTCTCGGAGCGACGTCATCCGAGCGCATCGCGCTCGAGCGGCGGGTCGCGCTGCCCGCTGGAACACGCTCGGCCCCGATCGGAGCGATGTCCATGTGGTAACGTTTCCGGGTGGGTCGCGCGGCTTTCAGGGCACTGGTTCCTCCTCTCGAGCAAGCCTCGCCACTGCGCCGCGTCGCAACGCGGCGGAGCAAGAAATGCGGGAAATTATCAGATGACTTCGAGCCGGTGGGTGTGATTAAGTCCGGCCGCCCGTCGCCGGGGGCTGGCCGCCAGCCGCCCGCGCGGAGCCCTTCGCCTCGTCGAAGGTGGATGTTTCGCAGGGACCTCTATGCGCACTCTCTCAGCAGCCACGCTCAAACGCACCATTGCGAAAGGTGCAGCGCTCGCCGTCGTGGCGTCTCTCTCCGCCAGCTTCTCGGCAATCGCACGGGCCCAGGACGATGACGAAGCGTCTCGTGACGATGCGACCCTGAGTGAAGGGGAGGGAGCCTCCAGCGCGGTGGCGGCCACGCAGGCTCCGATGGTTTCGGCACCGGCCGCGCCCGCCGCGCCGAGGCCGGTGGCGGCCGCAACGACGTACGGCCGCTACGGCGGAACCGTGGAAGATTCCAGCGGCTGGGGAATGCGCTACAACGGCTACTTTCGTGCGCCAATGAACATCGGCTTCGGCGAGCGCATCGAGCCGTATCCCGATCAATCCAAGCTCACGCTCGAGAACCTGCGCGTGCCCGATCGGGAGTTCTTCAGCTGGCAACGCACGCCGAACGCGCAGGGCCCGTGGACGGAGATGTTCTTCGGGTACGGCAATGGCGTCGTCGAGAGCAAGATCGCGGTCCAGGCCTTCAACCTGACCGATTCTTCCTTCCCGGACATCGACGCGCAGGGCGCCCAGATCGGTATCTCACAGGCGTTCGTGAGCATCACTCCCGACATCACGGACATCCTGGCCGACACGCGCTTCAACCTGAAGGTCGGCGGCTTCTGGAATCAATACGGCGGCGTAGGCAAGTACGATGCCGGCGCCTACGACGCCTACCTGATCGGCCGCACGCACGTTCTCGGAGCGGCCTACCGCTTCGACTTCGACTTCGACGTCGACTCGGTGTGGTTCGAACATGGCGTCGGGGCGAAGCAGCCGAACCCGGCGGTGTCTCACAACACCAAGTACACTCTTCTCCACCACGCCCACGTCGGCATCGATCTGGATGGCATTCTCGAGGCTGGCATTCACTACATGCACTCGTGGACCCAGGAGGAGGACCACCAGTGCAACGCGGATCCCGATGCCAACGCGCTGCTGGGAGCGTGCCCGCACCAGGGCAACATCCTGCTGGAATACCCGCCGGACGGCAGCCTCACGGTGTACGGGGCGGACTTGCGGCTGGACTTCAGCGCGTTCGGTGAGCTCGCCATGGCGTATTCGATGATCGTGGCGGATTACGCGTCGACGGTCGACGGCGCCATCGAGGTCGCGCACGCGTTCGGGGGTGGCTTCTTCAACTCCGGCGTGACGGGTGTCTATCTCAACGAGCGCGGGAACAGCGCTGGCACGCAGGAGGGCAACGGGAGCGTCCACAGCGCCCAAGCCCAGTACGATTTCAGCCTCTCGACCCTGATCGGTCCCGCGGTGTTCGGCAACACCACCCTCGACGCTTCCTTGTTCGGGATGTTCAACTACGTCAACAGTGATGACGATCCCGAAGCCGACGGAGTCATGAAGCTGAAGTTCGGCTTCGATCTCGAGTATTCGCCTCTCTCTTGGATGGGGATGGGTTTCCGGGGAGACCACCTTCGGCCGAACTCGACGATCGACGAGCAGACCTTCTCGATCCTCTCTCCGCGCTTGGTGTTCCGGTCCGAGCTGGCCACGCACGAGGAAATCAGCATCAGCTACCACCGCTACTCGTACGTCGAGGGCGAGTGTCGCAACGCGCAGGATTTGTACTGCGTTCAGGTCTCCAACGGGCCCAACTTCCCCGACGGCTACGGCGCCTTCTCGGGCGTCACGCAGGGTGTGGAGACGCGCGGCGGGCCTCTGGATCGGCGCGCCGAGGGCCTCTACATGCCTCCGCAGACGGATACGTTGACGGTGCAGGCCACAATTTGGTGGTGAGGGAAGAGAGTCGGAACATGAACACGTTTCGCTGGTCGAAGCTCGCAGCCGTTACGGGCTGCTCCGCGTTGGTGCTGGCGTGCCGCGTCAACCCGACCTCGCCCGACATGGAGAATTCCTCCGAGGGCCGAGCGTGTCCGCCCGATGCTCTGATCGAGGACGCAGAGGACGGCAACAACCAGATCGTCATTCAGGACGGACGCTCCGGCTACGTCTACACGTTTGCCGACTCGGCGGGCTCGACCGTGGACCCGCCGGGGGGCGCGGCGTTCCGTATGAGCGACGGCGGCGCGAATGGAACCGAGAAGGCTCTGCGAATTCAGGGAAGCATCGGCAGCGCGGACGTGGTGTACGCCGGGCTCGGACTGAACTTCACCGATCCGCGCGGGCCGTACGACATGTCCAAGTATCAGGGCATTTCGTTCTACGCGAAGAAAGGGCCGGGCTCGACGGGGAAGGTCCGACTCAGATTTCCGGATCAGAATACGGACCCGGAGGGCGGGATCTGTGGCGCCTGCTCCAATGACTTCGGGATGCAGCTGAGTCTCACGGAGCAGTGGCAGAAGTTCATCGTGCCGTTCAGCGCCCTCAAGCAGGAGTCGGGGTGGGGGAGCCCGCGACCCATGTCTTTGGAATCAGAGGCGGTTTTCGCTCTCCAGATGGCCATCAACGACAAGGGCAAGGGCTACGATATTTGGGTGGACGAGATCGCCTTTACGGGGTGCGAATAGTCGGAGGGGGCGAGCCGCGTCGGGTCCGGTCGTAGGCCGGTGGCCTCGTGGGCCGGCCCGCGCCGAGAGAGCGAATCACGGGAGAACGGAGCAGGGTCGAATGAGGCGAATCACGGACAGGCGCTTTCGAGGAGGCATCGTTGTGGCTGCGGGCTCGCTTGCGACGCTGCTCGTAGCCGTGGCCTGCGGCAAGGGTGCGGCGAAGAAGGCACAGGAGCCGCAGGGCGTGCCGCCGGGGCAGCTGACCGAGAAGAACAGCCTGCTGCGAAACGCCGACTTTGCCGAAGGGAGCCTCCCCTGGCAGAGCGCGATCACCACACCGGCCAAGGGCAGCAGCCAAGTTTCGGACGGGGCCTACTGCGTGACCATGGAGGACCCAGGAAAGAATCCTTGGGATGTCCTCATCAAGCACGGCAAGCTCGTCATGGAGCCGGGCCACCAGTATACGGTCCACTTTCGGGCCTGGGCCACCGACAAGACGACGATTCACCCCAAGATCGGCACGTCGGGCGCACCGTACAAGGATTATTGGGGGCGATGGATCCCGGTCGGCACGGAGCCGACGACGGAGCACCATGCGTTCGTCATGTCGTCGGAGAAAGACATGTCGGCGGAGTTCGCCTTCCACATCGGTGGGTCGATGGTGAAGAAGACCCCGATGACGGTGTGCATCGACGACGTGTACCTCGTCGATCCCCAATTCGTGGCGGTCGAAGAGGAAGACCAGGCTCCCGCCCCCAAGGTGGCGGTCAACCAGGTCGGGTACCTCCCCGGGCTGAGCAAGGTGGCGGTGGTCGAGAGCAGCGCGAAGGAGCCCCTCGCGTGGGTGGTGAAGAATCGCTACGGCGAGACGGTGCTCGAGGGCCAGACGACCGTCGTCGGGCCCGACGAGTACTCGGGTAACTCCGTTCACCACATCGACTTCTCCGCCCTCACCAAGCCCGGCGACGGCTACGTCATCGCAGTCGGCGAAGATGAGAGCTATCCGTTCGACGTCGGGCCGGACGTGTACAGCAAGCTGAAGTACGACGCGCTCGCGTACTTCTACCACAACCGCAGCGGGATCGAGATCGCGATGCCGTATGCCGGCGGCGAGCAATGGACGCGCCCTGCAGGCCACCTGCCGGACAAGGCTCCCTGCGCCAAGGACTTGGGCTGTGACTACACGCTCGACGTGACCAAGGGATGGTACGACGCTGGCGACCACGGCAAGTACGTCGTCAACGGCGGCATTTCCGCGTGGACGGTGCAGAACCAGTACGAACGGCTCGAGCATCTCGGCAAGTCCGCGGGGGATTTTGCCGATGGGAAGATGCAGATTCCCGAGAACTCCAACGGTGCGCCGGACATCCTCGATGAAGCTCGCTGGGAGGTCGAGTTCTTGATGGCGATGCAGGCGCCGCCAGGCAGCCAGTACGAGGGCATGGTGCATCACAAGATGCACGATGAGGGCTGGACTGCCATCGGCATTCGCCCGGATCAGGATCCCTTGAAGCGCACGCTGAGGCCCGTGAGCACGGCGGCAACGCTCAACATGGCCGCGGCGGCAGCTCAGGCCTCGCGCCTGTGGGCAAAGTTCGACAAGGCCTTTTCCAAGAAGGCCTTGGCAGCCGCGGAAAAGGCCTACGCCGCGGCCAAACAGCACCCCGAGATCTACGCGGACCCGAAGGACAACAACAACGGCGGTGGGCCCTACGACGACGGCTACGTGGTCGATGAATTCTATTGGGCGGCCGCGGAGCTGTTCATCACGACGGGAGACAAGAAATACCGTCGAGACTTCGAACGGAATCCGCACCACACGCGATTCAAGCAGAGCGACAACAAAGCGTCGATCATGACCTGGCAGACGGTGGACGCTCTCGGAGCGATATCGCTGGCCACGGTGCCGAGCAAGCTCGGCAAGAAGGCAACGGCCGCGGTCCGGCGGCGGCTGGTCGAGACGGCGGATCTCTACCTCGAGAACGTGAAGGGGCAGGGGTATCGCACGCCTTACGCGGGCAACGGTGGCAAGTACGAGTGGGGATCGAACTCTTTCGTGGCGACGAATGCCATGGTGCTTGCGCTCGCCTACGACTTCACCAAGAAGGAAGAATATCGAGCCGCGGTCGCGGCATCGATGAACTACATCTTGGGCACCAACCCACTGGGTCAGTCTTATGTGTCGGGGTACGGCGACAAGCCGCTGAAGAACCCCCATCACCGTTTCTGGGCAAAACAGGCACGTTCGGATTTCCCTGAAGCGCCTCCGGGCGCACTTTCCGGTGGGCCCAACTCGGAGTTGCAAGATCCGTACGTGCAGGCGGCCGGCCTCAAGGATCGCGGTTGCGCTCCGCAGAAGTGCTTTCTCGACAACATCGAGGCCTGGTCGGTCAACGAGATCACCATCAACTGGAACTCACCACTGGCTTGGGTTGTCGCGTTCTTGGACGAGCAGGGCGGGAGCTGAACGCTTCTGGCGACGGTCTGAGGTCTGAGTAGACGCGCGCGGGAGCCTGCGCTAGGAGCCTCGCCAACCGGCGGCTCCGTTTGCAAGCTGCCCAGGGCAATCGGAGGAACAATGCGATTCGGTCATTTTGACGACGCGGCACGTGAATACGTAATCACCACCCCCAAAACCCCCTTCCCCTGGATCAACTACCTCGGGTCGGAGCAGTTCTTCGGGCTGATATCTCACATGGGGGGCGGCTACGCGTTCTACCGAGATGCGCGTTTGCGCCGGCTCACGCGCTACCGCTACAACAGCGTTCCGAACGAACAAGGGGGGCGCTTCTTCTACATCCACGAAGACGGCGAGTACTGGACGCCCACGTTTGCGCCCGCCAAGGTGGAGTTGGATCGATTCGAGTGCCGTCACGGGATGGGCTACACGCGCATCGTCGGGGCCAAGGGCGGGATCGAAGCCGAGCTCCTGTACATGGTGCCGCTCGGTCACAATGCCGAGGTGCACAGGGTTACCCTGCGCAACCAGTCGGAGAAGACGCGAAAGCTCTCGCTATTTTCGTTCGTCGAGTTCTGCCTGTGGAATGCTCATGACGACGCGACCAATTTGCAGCGCAACCTGAGCACGGGCGAGGTGGAGGTCGAGGGCTCGACCGTCTACCACAAGACGGAATACCGGGAGCGGCGCAATCACTACGCATTTTATCACGTCAATGCGAAGGTTGCCGGTTTCGATACGGACAGAGAGAGCTTCATCGGGCTGTACAACCATCTGGGCGAGCCTCAGGTCGTTGCCGAAGGCAAGCCGCGCAACAGCGTTGCGCATGGCTGGGCCCCCATTGCTTCCCATTGCCTGGAGGTCGAGCTGGCGCCAGGGCAGGAGCAGACGTTCGTTTTCGTGCTCGGCTACGAAGAGAACGCCCGGGAGGAAAAGTGGGCCTCCAAGGGCGTGCTCAACAAGCAAGGGGCCAAGGCGACGATTGCCCAGCTAGATTCGGCAGAGAAGGTCGAGGCAGCCCTGCTGGCACTCAAGGCCCATTGGACGGAGCTGCTCTCTCGCTACACGGTTACATCCCCTGACGACAAGCTCAACCGGATGGTCAACATCTGGAATCCCTACCAGTGCGTCGTGACCTTCCACATGTCCCGCAGCACTTCGTACTTCGAGACGGGGATTGGCCGCGGCATGGGCTTCCGGGATTCCAACCAGGATCTGCTCGGCTTCGTGCACCTGTTGCCGGATCTGGCGCGGCAGCGGATCATCGACATCGCCTCCACGCAATTCCCGGACGGCAGCGCATACCACCAGTACCAGCCGCTGACGAAGCGTGGCAACAACGACATCGGAAGCGGTTTCAACGACGACCCGCTCTGGCTGATTCTCGGCGTGGCGGCCTACATCAAGGAGACGGGGGACTACGCGATCCTGGACGAGGACGTGCCGTTCGACAACGACGAGTCGAACAAGGCCTCGTTGATGGAGCATCTCAAGCGCTCCTTCGACCACGTGCTCGAGAACCTCGGCCCCCACGGCTTGCCGCTGATTGGGCGCGCCGACTGGAACGACTGCCTGAACCTGAACTGTTTCAGCGAGACTCCGGACGAGTCGTACCAAACGACCGGAAATCGAACGGGGCGCACGGCGGAGTCGATTTTCATCGCGGGCATGTTCGTGCACATCGGGCCGGAGTACGCCGCGCTGTGTGAGCGGCGCGGGGCCCATACCGAGTCCAAGCGGGCGCGTCAGGCGATCGCAAAGATGGAGGAGGTCGTGTTGAAGCACGGCTGGGACGGCGAATGGTTCCTGCGCGCCTACGACTTTTTCGGCAACAAGGTCGGCTCCAAGGATTGCGAGGAAGGCAAGATTTTCATCGAGCCGCAGGGCTTCTGTGTAATGGCCGGGATCGGGAAAGACGATGGCAGAGCGATCAAAGCCCTGGACGCCGTCAAGGAGCGTCTCGATACCCCGTATGGTGTGGTGCTGGTCAACCCGGCGTACACCACCTACCAGGTGCAGCTGGGAGAGATCAGCTCATACCCGCCCGGGTACAAGGAGAACGCCGGCATCTTCTGCCACAACAATCCCTGGATCATGATCGCGGAGACGGTCGTTGGTCGACCCGAGCGAGCCTTCGAGTACTACAAGAAGATTGCCCCCGCCTACCTGGAGGACATCAGCGAAGTTCACCGCATGGAGCCGTACGTGTACTCGCAGATGATCGCCGGCAAAGATGCGATCAAGCCTGGCGAGGCGAAGAACTCGTGGCTCACCGGTACCGCGGCGTGGAACTTCGTGGCGGTCTCCCAGTACCTGTTGGGCATTCGACCCGAGTACGATGGGCTCGTCGTCGAGCCGTGCTTGCCGGCAGAGATCCCCGAGTTCAAAGTCTCCCGCTGGTGTCGCGGGACGACCTACGAGATCGTCGTGAAGAACTCCGGCAAGGGTGGCAAGCCCTCGTTGAAGGTCGACGGGAAGCCGCTCTCCGGCAGCCTGGTGCCTTACGCCGAGACCTCGGGCGGCACGGTCTCCGTGGAGTGCGTCGTCTGAGCGCGGGGGGCCGGCCCCCCGCAGGCTCCGAGACCCGCCGCAGGAGCGGGCCGAGCCGCAGGCCGCAAACAGGGGTCGGGGAGCGGCTCTGTCGGCGCGGAGGAGCCGGTGCCCCGTCGGCGTGGTGCGCCTCCCCAGGTTCGGGGGCGGCCTAGCGACGCGCGGACGCGGGCAGGGCGGATCGCGTCGTGATGGTGCCTTCCGCTGCGCCCGAGGCGCAGCGGCGGGCCGCCGCTGCGCGCGTCCGGCGGGCCCTGTGCGCGTCGGTCGATCCCTGCGCGCGTCCGTCGACCCCTGCGCGGCGGCGAGCCCGCCTTCGGCGCGGCGCCGGCTCACCTCGGGAGGGTCGCCCGTCGACAGCCCTGGGGCGAGGTTTCGCGGGGGGGGGCGTTTGGGATTCTCCGGCGCGGCGGCCACCCGGGTGGGCGCCGCCGCGCTGCGGGGGGTCGAACGGAGCGGCACGAATCGGAGCGCCCGCAGGCGGTACGGAGCGAGCCGGCCGACGCCCGGGTCCCGAATCACACTCCGGCGCAGAACCCTTCGTAGTCGATGTAGCCGTCTATGGTCGGATTCTTTCCGCAACCGGGGCATTCGTCGTCACGCCGTAGCTTGAACGTGCGGAAGGTCATTCCCAGCGAGTCGTACTGCAGGAGCCGGCCTGCCAGGGTGTCTCCAAGGCCGAGCAAGACCTTGATCGCCTCGGTCGCCTGAAGCACACCGATGATCCCGGGCAGGATTCCCAGCACGCCGGCTTCGGCGCACGAGGGTGCCAGGTGGGCGGGGGGCGGCTCGGGGTACAGGCAGCGGTAGCAGGGGCCCTCGTGGGGCAAGAACGTCGTCACCTGACCGTCGAAGCGAAAGATCGAGCCGTGCACGACGGGAATCTTGTGCAGCAGGGATGCGTCGTTGACGAGGTACCGAGTTGGGAAATTGTCGCACCCGTCCACGATCACGTCCCACTTGTCCGCCAGGATCCGCTCGATGTTCTCGCTGGTGAGCCGCTCCTGATACTTCACCACCTTGACGTCCGGATTGATCTCCTTGAGGCCAATCTCGGCGCTGTCGACCTTGGGCGTCCCGATGCGGGAGGTGGCGTGCACGATTTGCCGTTGCAGGTTGGACGCGTCCACTACGTCGGCGTCGACTAGCCCCAGCGTGCCTACACCGGCGGCGGCCAGGTACATGGCCGACGGAGAGCCGAGGCCGCCCGCACCGAGCAGCAGAACACGGCTCTCGAGTAGCTTGACCTGACCTTCTGCGCCGATTTCCGGCAGCATCAGGTGCCGCGAGTAGCGGTCTCGCTGCGCCTCGGTGAGCTGGGGGGGGGTCTCCACCGGAAAGCGCAGATCCTTCCAGCGAACGAAGCCCGGGTTGGCGCTGAGCACGTTTTCGTAACCCATTTCCTCGAGCGTCTTCGCTGCGAACGCGCTACGCGTTCCGCCCGCACAGTAGACGACCAGCGGCGCTTTCTTGTCCGGCAGCTTGCCTTCGGCCTGGATCTCCAAGAAGCCGCGGGGAATGTGGATCGCGCCGGGCAGGTAGCCTTGGTTGAACTCGTGCTGCTCCCGCACGTCGACGAGGGTGGTCGCCACGCGCTCGTCGAGGCGCTTCTTGAGGTCTTCCAGCGAGATCGTTCGCACTCTCTCTCGGACCTCGGTGAACATGTCGGCGTACGTCTTGGCCATGGTGTCCCTTAGCTGGATGCTGGCGAAAAATCCGCCTGCTCGCCCCCGAGCCCCGGGCGGGCCGGGCGGCGGCGAGTGGTTCGTGCGGAGCTTTTCGTCATCGATTCTTTCGTTGTTGCGTGTTGCCGCGGACTTTCCCCGCGGACTTGGGCTTTGGGGCGAAGCAGCTCCAGGCCAAGCGTTTCGGTCCCGATGGGGACGCCTGGCGAAGCCATGGGGGAGTGGAGCTCTTCGCGGAGACTCGTTCTGATACGGTGAGAAGGCGCGCGCTGCCAGGCATAATCCCTGGTTTTCCCATAGGACAATGGGACAATTGTTGCCGCGTCAATATGTAGCTCTCGTTTTGGGCGTCAACCGGGTCAAATCACTCACCGAACCAAAAGTGACGGCCGACCGGTCTTTTCTGGGGCGTGCTGCTTTCGACGCTCGTCGGCTCGGCCGTGAACTGAAGGTGGCATGTCCTCAATCAATCGCCTCGGCGAGCTGCTGGTTCGCGAGAAGCTAATCAGTCTTCAGCAGCTGAAGGAAGCACAGAACGATCAGGCAAAGAGCGGGAACAACCTCAGCTACACGCTCGCAAAGCTGGGGTACATCTCCGACGGCGAGATCACGGACTTTCTCAGCGCGCAGTACCGGCTGCCCTCGGTCAACCTGGACGAGTACGATATCGAGGAAGACGTAATCAAGCTGGTCGCGAAGGACGTGTGCGAAAAGCACCGGGTCATCCCCGTCTCCCGCTCGGGGTCATCGCTGATCATCGCGATGGCGGATCCGACGAACTTGCATGCCATCGACGACATCAAGTTCCTGACTGGATACAACGTCGAGCCCGTCGTGGCCAGCGAGACGGCGGTTCACGGCGCCATCGACCGGTACTATTCGACCGGGCCCTCCTACGACGAGGTGATGGCCGACTTCGAGCTCGGCGACGACGATATCGATTTCTCCTCTGACGAGGAAGACGTCAACGCCGTCGAGCTGGAGAAGGCCAGCGAGGACGCGCCCGTGGTACGGCTCGTCAACGTCATCTTGCTCAACGCCATTCGCAAGGGCGCGAGCGACATTCACATCGAGAGCTATGAGCGTCGCATGCGCGTACGCTACCGAGTCGACGGCGTGCTGTGCGAAGAGATGACGCCTCCGCACAAGCTCAAGAATGCGCTGTCGAGTCGCCTCAAGATCATGAGCCAGCTGGACATCGCCGAGCGTCGCCTCCCGCAAGACGGGCGCATCAAGCTCAAGCTGGGCAAGGACCGCGAAATGGATTTTCGCGTGAGCATCTTGCCGACGCTCTGGGGCGAAAAAACGGTTCTCCGGCTCCTCGACAAGTCCAACCTCCAGCTCGACATGTCGAAGCTTGGATTCGACCCCAAGCCCCTCGCGGACTTCAAGTGGGCCGTCAGTCAGCCCTGGGGAATGGTGCTCGTGACCGGCCCGACCGGTTCGGGCAAGACGACCACGCTGTACTCGGCCCTGAGCGAGCTGAACAAGCCGGACATCAACATCAGCACCGCCGAAGATCCCGTCGAGTACAACCTGCACGGGATCAACCAGGTGCAGATGCACGACGAGATCGGGCTCAACTTCGCCATGGCCCTCCGAGCGTTCCTTCGCCAAGATCCGGACGTGGTGATGGTGGGCGAGATTCGCGATTTCGAGACCGCCGAGATTTCGGTGAAAGCGGCCTTGACGGGCCACCTCGTGCTGAGCACGCTGCACACGAACGACGCGCCCGCCACCATTTCGCGCCTGCTGAACATGGGCGTCGAGCCCTTCTTGATCACGGCGAGCGTCAACCTCGTTCTGGCGCAGCGCCTCGCCAGGCGCGTCTGCGCGGATTGCAAGACCCCCTTCGAGCCCGATCCTTCCGCGCTGGCCGACCTCGGATTCACCGGAGAGCAGCTCGAGGAAGCGCGGCAGAACCGGTTGTATCACGGGGCGGGTTGCCAAACCTGCAACGGGTCTGGCTACAAGGGCCGCGTCGCTCTGTACGAGGTGATGCGCTTCAACGAAGAGCTGAAGGAGATGGTGCTTCAGGGGGCTTCCACCGCCGAGCTCAAGGCGGCGGCGATTCGAGGTGGAATGTGCTCGCTACGGATGAGCGGCATCAAGAAGATCCTTCAGGGCATGACGACCATGGAGGAAGTGCTCCGTGTGACGATGTCCGACTGAGAGCGCGCCCGAGGCGGAGCACGTCCCGGCGCGGCCGTGAATCGCCTGGCGTCGGGGTCGCACCGGCGAGCCCGGCGCTCGCTCGGGGCGGGGCGCTATCGGCGCAAGGGCGCGCGGCCGCGGTTCCCGGGCGGCGTCGGCTGCCGGCGGGGGGACGCGAGGCGGCGCCCAGGGCCCGGAGGCGGGCAGCATCCGAGGCGGGGCTTTCGCGAGGCGCGCTCGGTGGGAGCGCGAGGCTGAAGCGCCACGGGTGGCCAAGCGGTCGCAAGGAACCCGGCCACCGGGGGAAGCCTCGCACCGCGACGACGGTCTCCGTGCCGGGAACGTTTCCCGAGCCCTGGACGACGGTCTTCTCGCCGCAAGCCAGCCCCGCCGTCAGGGCAGGGCCGCGCTGGTGGCGACGACCTCGGCGGCTGTCTGCCGCAGGGCGCTGGCGGGAATGACCAGAGCCGCGGACGCGCGGCGCGGCCCGCGCTTGGCTACCCGCGGAATGACCAGGGCGTCCAGGTCCGGGCGCTCTGGGAGCCGGAAGGCGGTTCGCTTCGGCACCTCCCAGGAGACGTTCGCGGCGGAGGCTTCGGAGGCGTCGGGGCCCGTGTGCTTGCAGATCGTCGCCGGCGGCGTGGCGCGCTCATCGATCAGGCTGCGCGCCTGGGGCAGCCACAAGGGGTGGGTCGCCAGCGCGGCACCGGCGACGACCAAGGCGAGAGGAGACAGCCAGGAGCCATGGTGGTGGGGCGATTGGTCGGGTTGTTGCATCGTCGCTCTCCTTTCCCCTCGACGGTCGCTTCGCCGGTCCGTTCGGGCTATTGCCGGCCGTGTGGGCTATCGCCGTGCGTTTGGGCTGATGATGGGGGTTGTTCTGCAAAGGTCCAGGGCCCCATCGGCTCGTCAGGGGCCCCAACCCGCCTTCGGGCTGTCCTCGCGTCGGTCTTCTTCCGGCTGGGGCGTCCGTGCCTTCCCCTGTTGGCTGCGGCTCGTGCGGCGCCCTCCTTCGTCGGAACGCCACTTCCCGGAAACTCCTGACGACAGCCGTCGAATTTTTTCTTGCTCTCGTGAGCAGCCCGGCCGGACGATTTCGCGGCGCCGTCTCGGAGGGCCCGATCGGGGCAGCTCGCCGCCTCCGATTCGGCTGCCGCCGACTCGAAAAGGCGCGCTCCTGCCGCTAGCCCCCGGGATGAGGGCTGCCATCGCCAGGTTTCCGTCGCAGGGTTCCTCATCTCGTTTTGGTCCGTCGGGGGGGGGGCGACGAGCGCTCGTCGCAATCCAACTATGGACCGCTCTGGGCGGGAGGGCCGCCTCTCGCAAGCAGCTCGATCAATTCTCTCGGGCTCGCCCCTCGCTGGGTCAACCGGGCAACCGCCAGCGCCGACCTCGGGAGCAGGCCCGGGTTCCGAAGCCGACGGGCCAGGCCTTCGGCGAGGAGGTCGGCGCCTTCCAGGAGGCGGCGGCGGCCCTCCTCGTCGGCCTCGAGCAACGAGCGCGTGAGGGCTCCCGCGTGGCGCCGGGCCGCGGCGAGGCTGAAGACGGCGAAGAATTCGTCGACCCGACACGCCAGGGGATCCAGCCAGCGCAGAAGCGGGGTCGTGCGATTCAGGCGAGACTGCACGGGGTCCACACCGGCAGCGAGCACTTCGTCCACCCGGTCGTAGTCCCGGCCGACCAGGCCGGTCTCCGCAGACGCCGCGGCCAAATCGACGTTGATGTGGGCGTTGAAGGCGAGCAGCACGTGCTGCAGCACGGTGAGCGACTCCGCGCGCGCCGCCTCGAAGGCAACCGTCCAGGCTCGCCCCGCTGGCTTGCCGGTACGATAGTCGCTGCGGGCTTGCAGGTAGCGATGCGCGAATGCCACGACGGTGGCCAGAACTCGCTCCGGCTGCTCGAAACGGCCGGACCCAGCCGCGCGCAGCAGATCCTCCGTCTCCCACGAGTAGATCAGCGGGAAGTAACCGGCGGCACTGTTCTCTGCACGGGCGGTGTCCACGCAGTGTTGCAAGGCTTGCTTGGTGCGTTGCACTTCGGCGCTGAGGTCCTCACTCATTGGCTCTTTTCTTTCGCACGGTAGGTCGGAAGGGGTAAAACCGGGAGGCATGGTCGCGGTCAAGATATTCGGTGGGGGGATTGCCGGGCTCACGGTTGCACACGAGCTTGCGTGCCGGCCAGGTTTCGAAATCACCGTCTACGAGCCACGAGAGGCCGCCGGGGGCAAGGCGCGCAGTCAGTACGGCGGCGGTTTGCCCGGGGAGCACGGGTTTCGCTTTTTTCCTGGCTGGTATTTGCACGTCGGGGACATCATGCGGCGGATCCCGCAGCAGCCCGAGCGCACCAACCGCGCCGAATCTCTCACCGGCTACGCCGAGCAACAGTCGGTGCTCTCGCAGCTTCGAGAAGTGCGCCACACGACGACGTACCGCCGGGGCGTCGCGCCGGAGAGCTTCTTGCAGATTCCGGAAACGATCCTCGATCTGCCCGAGTATCTGCGTGGCTTCGAGTGGATGGTCGAAGGCCTCTCGCCGATCGACAAGCTCAGGACCCTCAAGCGCCTTGCCGTCAAGCTCTTGATGTTCTACTCCACGCCGCCCTGGTTGCGCGCGGGTCGCTTCGACGATGACAGCCTGGCTCGGTATCTCGGCGCTGACACCCTGCCCGCCGCGGTCGTCACCGCGCTGAAAACGGTCCCCAAGGCGCTGGTGGCAATGGATGCGTTCGAAGGCAGCGCGCACACGTTTCTCAACGCCAGCATGTTGAACCTCGCTCCCTCGTGGAAGCGGGAGCTGCCAAAGGACCGCGTGCTCGTGGGGCCGACCTCCCAAACGTGGATCGAGCCGTGGGTGGCTTCGCTTCGGGCGCTCGGGGTGCGGTTCGTCTTCGGCCCCGAGGGCGAGGCGACGCGGGTCGTGGTGCGAGGCGGCCGCGTCGCGGCCGTCGAGACGCGCGGTGCCGGGGTGGTGGAGGGAGAGGCCATCGTCCTGGCGATGCCGGTCGACGGGCTGCAGCGCATCGTGCGCGGCTCCGGCTTGGCCGCCCACGGAGACGATTTCGAGCGAATCGATGCCGTCGATCTCGCGCGGCAGACGTCGGAGATGGTTGGGTTGCAGCTCTACTTGAACCGTCCGCTGACCACCAAGCTCGGTCACCTTTTCTTCCCGGACAGTCAATACGGGCTCACGGCTATCTCCCAGATGGAGGTCTGGAGCGAGCCGTACCTGAAGCCTCTGCGCGACAAAGGGGTTTTGGGGGTGCTCTCCGTCGACATCACCCAGTGGGACTCCGACCCGTTCGGGCGCGACGAGCCGCCTCAGCCCCTGCCGCTGGACATCGAGACTTCCGCGGCGCTGCGCGACGCCGTTTCCGCGCAGCTCGCCGAGTACCAAACCCTGTCGGGCGAGCCCCTCCTGCGCGCCGAGTGGGTCGTCGCCCACCATGTCGACGAGGACGTGGACCTCGAGTCGGAGGCAAACCGATCCGAGCTGTTGGTGCACCCTCCAGGAACCTGGAGCCGCCGTCCCGTCGCGAAGACCTCGCTGCCCGGCTTGTGGCTGGCGTCGGACTTTTGCAAGAACCCCGCCGATCTGGCCACGATGGAGGGCGCTTGCAGCGCCGGAAAGCTGGCGGCGCGAGGCATTCTGGAGGCCGAGTCGCCGGCGAGCGGTGAGCCCGATCCCGCGGGAGATTCGGGCGTCACGGTTTTCGAGCTCGTCGAGGAGCTGCAGCCGAGCTGGATGGCCGCGCAGCAGGAGGGCTTCGAGGCCCTCGTGCAGGTGCTCGGCGGATTCGACCGGGTGGAGGGCGCCCTCGAGCGGCTGCTGGATGCCGGGGACGCCGCCGCGGGCTTGCTCGGGAAGATCTCGAGGCGCGGCGAGGCCGATGTCGGAGAGTCCCCCGCGGCGGGCAGCTGGCTCTCTCGGTTGGGGGCGCACCTTCCTTGCCTGGGGCGCCGACCGGCGGCGGGCGGCGCGACGGCCTCGTCCGCTCCGGATTCGCCCGAGGCGCTCTACTCGGCGGTGCGGCACGTGTCCGAGGCGCTCCGGCGCGGGTCCTGAAGCCGGGGCTCGCGCGCTGCATCGCGTCGCCTGGCTGGGCCGATGGCTTCCCGAGCGCCTCCGCGCGCCCCCTGCGGATCGCCGCCGGGCCGTGAGGACGCCCGCGGCGTGGGGGCCGTCGGTCTTTTGGTGCCGGCGGGCTTTCCGCGCCCGCGGGCCCTGCCGTAAGCACCAATGTGGGTGAATTGAAGGTCAATCTTCATCAGCTCCTGCGTGCGATGGTCGAAAAGGGGGCGAGTGATCTCCACATTGCCACCGGCTCCCCCCCGCTTTTGCGGGTCGACGGCCAGATCGTTCCGCTCAAGCTGCCGCCGCTTGCTCCGGTCGAGACCAAGCAGCTCTGTTATTCCGTCCTGACGGAAGAGCAGCGACGCAGCTTCGAGACGAACCGAGAGCTCGATCTGTCCTTCGGCGTCAAGGGGCTGTCCCGCTACCGCGCCAACCTGTTCATGCAGCGGGGCGCCGTGTCTGCCGCCATTCGCTCCATCCCCTTCCGGATCCTCCCCTTCGACGAGCTGGGGTTGCCGCCTGCCGTGACGGAGCTGGCGAAATGCCCACGGGGTTTGGTCTTGGTGACGGGGCCCACGGGCTCTGGCAAGAGCACGACTTTGGCGGCGATCATCGACAAGATCAACGCCGAGACGCGCCAGCACATCATGACGATCGAGGACCCGATCGAGTATCTGCACGCCCACAAGCGCTGCCTGGTCAACCAGCGGGAGGTAGGTCACGACACGGAGAGCTTCAAGCAGGCTCTGAAGTACGTATTACGCCAGGACCCGGACGTGGTTCTCGTTGGCGAAATGAGAGACCTGGAGACGATCGAGGCGACGCTCACGATTGCCGAGACGGGCCACTTGGTGTTCGCGACCCTTCACACCAACTCCTCCGTGCAGAGCATCAATCGCATCATCGACGTGTTCCCGCCCCACCAACAGGACCAGATTCGCGCTCAGCTCTCTTTCGTGCTCGAAGGGGTGATGAGCCAGTTGCTGCTGCCGCGTGCGGGAGGCGGGGGCCGCGTCCTCGCCCTCGAGGTGCTCGTCCCGAACGCGGCCGTCCGCAACTTGATTCGCGAGGACAAGGTCCACCAGATCTACTCGCAGATGCAGGTCGGGCAGGGCAAGCACGGCATGCAGACCATGAACCAGGCGCTGCTCGGCCTGTTGGCTCGGCGAGCCATCACGCTCGAGGAAGCCCTGGGGCGCTCCCCCGACCAGGACGAGCTGCGCGCCATGATCGAGGCGCTGCAGAAGTCGAGAAAATAGCCGGGCGTCCGCGCGCCCCTCGAGGCGGTGGCCGGCGCCGAAATCCAGCGTCGCGGCTCAGGGGAGAAGCCCGAGCAGGCGACCGGCACCGAGCACGTCCGGGTGCCCCGCGTGGACGCGCGCGAGCTTCTTGTAGTAGCCGCGCGCTCGCGGCTCGGAAGCCGCGGCCAGCGCATGCAGTGCGACGACTTGGTGGATCAGCGGCTGTCGCCTGCTCGGAAGCGCGAGCCCGGCGAGGGCGCGCCTGGCCGATTTCTGGCCGCCTTGTGCCGCCGCCACCAGTGCGCGGAGCCAGGGCGAGAGCTCGTCGGAGACTTCTCCGCCGTCGAGCAGCTGGGCGGCGCTCGCCACGCGGCGGGCCCCCACGAGAGCCAGCACGGCTTCGGCGGCTCGTCGATCTCCGCCGCCCCCCTCGGCGAGCGCGGGTCCCAGCGCTTCCAGGCCCTCGGCGACCTTGCCTTCGTATCGCAGCAGACGGCTGAGGCGCAGCGCGACGGGGGCCGATTGGGCCGATAGGCCCGACAGCTGCTCACGAGCGAACTCGAGGTCTCCGCCGTCGAGCGCCGCATCGATGGCGATCACTTTGCCCCAGCTATCGGCTTGGCTGGCGTACTGTTGGAGCGCGGCGAGCTTGATCGAGCTCGACCCGGCCGTGATGCTCGGCGCCGCTCGAAGAGCGGCCAGCACGGGCCCGTTTTCGGGCTGGTTCGCCAGCAGCTCGACCACCGCGTCCGGCTCGAGGCGCTCGTAGGCCGAAATCGCCTCCACCACGAGGACTTCCGCCGCCGAAGGCGGCAGGCCTCGCAGCGCTTCCTGCGCGCTGCTCAGGCGCCCCTCGGCGATCGCGATGCGCGCGGCCAGCGCTTGAGAGGAGCTGTGCAGCGCCGAGAGCTTCATGGCCGCCAGGGCGGCCTTGCGCGCCAGCTCGACCCGGCCGGAGTCCAGCGCCCGCAGCCCGATCCAAGCGCTCACGGCGGGCGTATGGCTCGCCTGCATCGCCTCGTCGAACAGGCGGTTGGCGGCCTCGTCCTGGCCCGGCGCGCTGGAGGCGGTCAGGGCGTCGAGGGCGAGCGCCGTCGCGCGCAGGGGGGCCGGGAGCTGGGCGCGAGCCACGTCGCTCAGCGGTTTGGCCGGCTCCTGGCCAGGGGTCGAGGCCGCGCGCAGCGCGACCAACAGATCGGCAGCCGGGCTGCCTTGCAGCCTCGTCAGGGCAGGCTCCACCGCGTCATGCACTTCGTCGGCGGGCAGGATCAACAGGGCCAGGTGCGCGCGCAGCGCGTGCGCGAGCTTGTTCTCGGGTAGCAGCCGCGTAGCGCGGCCGTAGTGGTCGAGGGCTTCGGCGTTGCCGGCCCGTTCCAGCACCGTCGCCGCCATCAAGTGAAACAGGCCATCGTCTTTGGCTCGATCGTTCCACTGCTGAATCAACCTGCCGGCCGCTGGCAGGTCGTCGGACGCGAGCGCGCTCGCCAGCATGCCGAACGCCAGCTCCTGCTCCGGCACCCCGACCGCGCGAGCCCGCTGAATCGCCGCTTCGATGCCCTCGCGAGCCGTGCCGTTGACGAGCAAATGCTCGCTCCGATTTTCGAGCCAAAGGCGCGCGGCTTCGCGGCTGCGAGAATCCAGCTCGAACAGTCGCTCCAGGCTCTGCTCGCTGCGGGCGAGCTCGGCCGGGCTCGCAGAATCCAACATTTCGCGGACTTGCAGGCCGATCTCCTGGGCCAACGCCTGGTTTCGTGCCTGCACTTCGCGCACGTAGCGCAGGCCGCCGAAGGACGCTGCCAAGGCAATCGCCACGGCCCCCCCCAGGGCCCAGATGCGCCGGGGGCGGGGCCGCGGAGGAGCTTCCCAGGCCGGCGCGACCGCGCTCTGCGTTTCGAACAAGCCGACCTGTGCGAGGACCAGGAGGACCTGCTCGGCGCTGACCTCTCCTCCGTCGTCGTCCGCGAGCGGCGAGGGGGCTTCGGCGGTCGGCGCCGGGTCGCTGGCTGGCAGGTGCGGGATCGCGGGAACCGGTTGGTCGGAGAGCGTGATCTTGCGGTCGCTGTCGTCGTCGTCTTCCTCGTAGCCCTCCGGCTCCGCTTTCTGTTGCGGGAAGAGTGGCGGCGGCCCGGCCCGGCCGAATGCCGCGGCGGCCTCGCGTGCCAGCTCTCCGCGCGGCTGTGGTTGAACCTGCGAGGACGGCGGCTCCTCGTTGGCGATGGTGGCGCGTTCCTCCATGGCGCTCAGCTCGGCCGAGAGCAGCTCCGGATCCCCCATCATCAGGGTGGGTTGGCGCGCGGTGGCGCCGGGGGCCGCGGCGGCCCCCGCCAAGGCGCGGCGGCGCGGGCCGGGGGGCGAGGAGCGTCGTGCTCGTGCCGGGCGCGCCGCGGGCGGGCGCGAGCGGCGTGTCTCACGCCGGCTTGCCTCGCGGGGCGACATGGCCGGGGCGGGAATCGAAGCTTCGAGAGGCACCGTACGTGCCACCTCGTCGGCCACGGCCTTCAAGCCGTGTCGTTTCTGCAGCCCGCTGTAGACGACCGCGCGCTCGTGCCACAGTTTGGCATCCTGATCGCGCGTGCCCAGGCCGATGCAGCGAGCCAGGACCTTCTCGCAACGAATCGCGTCTCCGCGCCGCAAGAGGACCTCGCCCAGGTAGCGATACGGCTCCGGATTGGTCGCCTCCAGCCGACTGGCTTGCACGAGCACGGTCTGGGCCTCGGCGAACAAGCCCGCGTCGAGGTACATTCGACCGACGGAGAGCATCACGTGCGCGTTGTCGCGGTGCCACGTCTCTGCGCTCGCCCCGACTTCTCGCAGCAGAGCCGAGCGCGGGCTGGTGCCAAGGTGCGCGCACAACGCCAAAGTTGCCTCCGGGTCGGGGTTTTCACGCCAACGGGAGACCAATTCATCCAAAGCTTGCATGGGCCCATGCAAGAGTCCGGTTCGATCCGGAAAAGCTTTACGTCCTTTTCGGGACAGCCGTGCGATCCGCCGCTGAAGCGTATCGTTTTGCGATGGAAAACCGACGCGCGTGGGCGCCGGGCTCGCGGCGTGCCAGTGCGCAGAGGTGCAGGCATGTGGGCGGCGTGGAGACCAACCAGCGGGCCAAAAAAGCGGTCGACGGCGCTCCCCGAGCTGCGACTGCGCTACCTTCCGAGAGCGCGGCTCGGGGAGGCGGGCCGTTAATCAAATACAGCGACAAGTTCCCCGTCGTCGTGTACTTGTCCCCCAGTCGTATGTGCGGAGTATTCGGAGTCTTCGGTCACCCAGAAGCTGCAAACATCACGTACCTCGGACTTCATGCTCTGCAGCATCGAGGCCAGGAGAGTGCGGGGATCGCAGCCAGCGATGGCCAGCGCCTGGCCCTGCACCGCGGGATGGGGCCCGTCATCGACGTGTTCGCGCAGCAACAGCTGAAGCGGCTGGTGGGGGACAGTGCCATCGGGCACGTCCGCTACTCCAC
This sequence comes from Polyangiaceae bacterium, assembly GCA_050299315.1. Classification (GTDB taxonomy): domain Bacteria; phylum Myxococcota_A; class Polyangia; order Polyangiales; family Polyangiaceae; genus SZUA-265. Next base: position 175,232 of record JBNKVS010000041.1, on the reverse strand, counting down.
CTCCGGCGGCTCGCACTTGAAGAATGCTCAGCCGATCGCGGTGGATTACACGCACGGGTCGGTTGCCGTCGCGCACAACGGCAACCTCACCAACGCCCAGAAAATTCGCCATGAGCTCGAGCTGAAGGGCTCGATCTTTCACACCCACAGCGATACCGAAGTGATCGTGCACCTGATGGCGCAGAGTCGTCAGACCACACTCGAGGATCGGATCGCCGACGCCCTCACCCAGGTCCAGGGCGCGTACTCCATCGTGTGCCTCTCCGAGAAGAAGTTGGTTGCGGTTCGCGACCCGAGAGGAATCCGCCCACTGTGTTACGGCCGCTTTCCGGACACCCCCGATCAGAGCGAGGGCCAGCGGGGCGCCTTCGTGATTTCGAGCGAGCCGACGAGCTTTGAGCTGATCGGCGCGGAGTTCCTCGGAGACGTGGCGCCGGGTGAGATGCTCGTGGTGGATCGTTCCGGGGTCTTCCACACGCGCCCCTTCGAGCAGACCCAGCCGCGTCCCTGCATCTTCGAATACATCTACTTCTCCCGGGCGGACTCGATCATCGACGGCACCAGCGTGTACGAGGCCCGGCGCAGCCTGGGTCGCGCGCTCGCCGCCGGGGACGAGGTCCAGGCCGACGTGGTCATTCCAGTGCCGGACAGCGCGATCCCGGCGGCCATCGGCTACGCTCAGCGGGCTGGTTTGCCATTCGAGATGGGCCTCGTCAGGAGTCCCTACGTGGGGCGCACCTTCATCGAGCCAGAGCAGAGCATTCGGCACTTCGGGGTTCGGCTGAAGCACAACGCCGTCGCGGAAGTGCTGCGCGGGCGCCGAGTCGTCGTGGTGGACGACAGCATCGTGCGTGGGACCACCAGTCGAAAGATCGTCAAGATGTTGCGCAGCGCCGGCGCGGCCGAAGTCCATTTGCGGATCTCCAGCCCTCAGATCAGCTGGCCGTGCTACTACGGCATCGACACACCGACACGCAGCGAGCTGATCGCGCCGAGCCACACGCCGGAGGAGATCAACCAGCACATTACGAGCGACAGCCTTCGGTACCTCAGCCTGGAGGAGACCCAGAAGGCCGTGCTCGCGGCGCTGCACAGGGCTCCCCGCGGCGGCGATGATCGCCCGCCGGGCAGCGCGCCCTCCACGAGGCGCTCCCTTCCGCTGCTCGCGCGCAAAAGTTGGCGCGAGGAGGGCAGCACGAGCTTTTGCCACGCCTGCTTCAGTGGTGACTACCCGGTGAGCTTCCAGGACACGCCGCGGCCGCGGCAAATGAGGCTGTTGAACGTCTGATGTTCGAGCGCTTGCCGACTCGTGTCAGCGTCGTGGAAGTCTCGCCTCGCGACGGCCTCCAGAACGAGGTGAAGCAGGTCCCGACGCAGCGTAAGCTCGAGCTCATTCACGCGCTTGCCCAGAGCGGGCTGCAGCGCATCGAGGCCACGAGCTTCGTCTCGCCGCGCTGGGTCCCCCAGCTGGCCGATGCCGGTGAGCTGATGCGCGTGCTGATGCAGAGCCCGCCCCCAGGGGCGCGCTTCAGCGCTCTGTGCCCGAACGCCACGGGTCTGGAGAGGGCGCGCGCCGCTGGGCTCCGCGAGGTCGCCCTCTTTCTCTCCGCCAGCGAGACGCACAACCAACGCAACACGAACCGCAGCATCCAGCGTTCGTTGGACGTGTTCGAGGAGCTCATACCGGTCGCTCGAGATTTCGGGATGCGAGTTCGAGTCTACCTTTCGACGGTGTGGGGGTGCCCCTACGAAGGGGAAGTCGACATGCAGAGCTCACTGTCCATCGCTCGCTCGGTCGTTCGTTGGGGGGCGTATCAAGTCTCGCTCGGTGACACGATCGGCGTGGCGACTCCCCTGCAGACGAAGCGAGTCTGCGAGGCGTTCCTCGCCGAGTTCGAGCCCGATCAGATTGCGCTGCACTTGCACGACACGCGCGGCACGGCTCTGAGCAACGTGCTCGTCGGCCTGGATCTCGGAGTGGCCACGTTCGACGCCAGCATTGGCGGGCTGGGTGGGTGCCCGTATGCACCGGGGGCCTCCGGCAACCTCGCCACCGAAGATCTCGTCTACATGCTGCACGGCATGGGCATCGAGACGGGGGTCGACCTCCCTCGGCTGCTCGAGGCGAGTGCGTTGGCGGAGCAAATCGTGGGGCGCGCTTTGCCCTCGAAGATGCACCAAGCAGGCCTGCCCAAGCGCCGAAGCTAGTGCCCCGTCCGATGAGTCGTAATCACTGATCGTCGGTGGCCGCGGGAAGAGAGTCGTCTTGCCTCCAGCGGCGGACGGGGCACGTCGGCGCCGCGCCGCAGAGAAAGAGGGGGGCCGTGTTCAAGACGAGCCCCCAGCGCAAACCGCCACAGGCGGACCGGCCCGCGGTGGTTCGTGATTGCGACCAAGCGGACACAGCACTAGCCCGGATTTCTCACGACCTGGTCCCGAGGGTGCGATGAGTCGTGTCTCTTGGCCCAGCTGCCCGCCAGCGCGTGCGGGGCAGGCACCAAGTCTGGCTGCGCGCGCCCGACGGGCGTCTGGACTGAAATTCCACTTCCTCCTCACACCCTCGGTCCTGCGGACGTGAGAAATCCGAGCTCGAGAGTCGGCTCGAGCCGCGCGCGCAACGGCGAACGCCCCGCCTGCCCGGCGCCTTTGGCGGGCAGAGATGGCCGTACGGGTGTTGCCCGCAGCCGTTTGACGGCGCGGGGCGCCACACCGGGGGGCGCCGTCGATTGGAGCCCCGCTCGCCCCGGGGGGAGGCCGGCGCCGGCCTCGTGTTTCAGCGAGGAAGCGGTGGCCAGGCCGGCTCGACGCCGTGGCTCGCGCGCACACGAGCCTCCCAAGCCCCCCCCTGCGCGCTCGCCACGTGGGCGAAGAAGGCCAGACCGAGGCCCGCGACCACGTCGATCAGCCAGTGCCAGCGCAGGAACATCGTCGCGGCGATGATGTTTATGACGCAAACGGCCAGCAGGGGCCAGGTGTAGCGGTAGGGGGCGTAGCGCCGGTTGCGGAACGAAAACAGCAGAATGAAGCTCGGCGCCGCCGTGTGGATCGAGGGAAAGATGTCCTTCTGGGCGCCTCCGGATTGAACGATCTCCGTGACCAGATTCCACCATGCACCGGCAGGCAGCGGGTGCTGGCTCAGCACCTCCAGCGTCTTGTAGGGGCCGAAGCCCGGAACGGCGAGGTAGAGAGACTGACCGACCCCCAACACGAAGAACATGCCCAGCCCGAACTCGGCGAGCAGGCGCGGGTGCCGGCCAAAGAAGAGAATGGGGATGCAGTGCAGGCCGAGAATGAAGAAGTAGCCGTAGTAGAAGAACGAGAACCACTCGGTGAGGCCGGGCGTCACCCGTGCGCTCAGAGCCACGCACGGCTCCAGGCCGAACAGCGCGAGGTCCATCTCGTGCAGCAGCCAATCCACGCTGCCGGGAGCGACCGCCGGTAGGAAGCTGCGCATCGAGAAGTAGGAGCCGATCAGGCCTCCGAAGTGAGCCACCCGATAGATCACCGCATTGGCGAGGCCGAGCCCGAGCAGGTGGCCGCGCACCAACGCCAGCGCTACCACGCACGAAGCCACGAGCACCGACATTTGTGTCAGGCCCGCGTCGCGCGCCGGGCCGGGATCGGCTCTCGATATGGCCACGACGAGGTAGCCGAGATAGATGACCAGCATCCAGTCGTTGAGGGACAGCCTCCGCAGGGTCACCGCGGCCCGGCTGCGCAACGTATCGCCGTTGCTCTGGGGACTTGCGAAAGCTGCCATGAGCCGGTCGTCGACGCCCGTGGAAGGTATCGGAGGCGGCGCAGGGTCTCAACCCCCACGAAGTGGGTGAATTCGGCCGTCGCCGCGGCGGAGCCGGGCTCCTGGGGGCTCTCCGGGGCGGAGGTCGACGCGGAGGCTGACAAGCTGCCCGGTTTTGTGCTTACGCTGCCGCCATGCAGTTTCGTTTGACGCGCTGCTTTCCAAAGCAAATCTTCGCGGCCCTCGTCTTCCTCCTCGGCCAGGCCTTCGCGCCGAGCGGTCACGCCCTCCCGGGCTTCATCGCCGGCGCGGGGGACGCTCCTCGCCACAACAACGTGACGCACGTCGTGCTGATGAAGAAGGGGCCGACCACGGTGGTCACCGTGTGGCCCGACTACGAGGGGGCGCTGGACCGTTTTGCCCTCGTTCTGCCGGTCCCGTCCGACGTGTCTGCGCGCGACGTCAAGACGATCAAGCGTGACTCCGTGGATCATCTAGACGAGATCACGGCGCCCAGGTTCTACGATTTCTGGGAGATGGACCCTTGCGAGCCCGGTGAGCCGAAGCAGGAGTGGGAGAGAGACCTTTCGGTCAAGGCGGGGCCGGATCAGCTTCTCGGCGGCGGAATGCCGAGCTTCGGCGGAGGGAGCGCGCAGGAGAAGGAGCTTCAGTTGAACATGGAGCCCGAGTTCAAGTCGGGCGAGTACTCCTATGGCTTCGTCCCCAAGGGCAAATCGGTGGCCTCGTACCTTGCGAGGAAGGGTCTGACGGCGCCGAAAGGCGCTGCGGAGGCTGCGGACGAGTACGCCTCGCGGGGAATGAAGATACTCGTGGCGCAGGTCGATGCGAACAAGGTGGAGCTCGCGGGCGCCCGGCGCGCGCTACTCTCTCCGATTCGCTTCGCGACCTCGGGGCAGTACACGCTCCCGGAGACGCTCGGCCTCGCCAATAGCCCGGGAAAGCAGGAGCTGATCGTCTACGTTCTCGATCCCGAGCAGCGTTACGAGGTGCAGGGGTATGGCAACGTGTTTCCGCCGACGAACGTGCGCGTCGACGGAGCCGTCAAGGAGCGTTTGGGCGATTTCTACGCGGGGGTTCACGATGCCCTCCTGGTCAAGAATCCCGGCGCGTTCTTGGTGGAATACGCCTGGCCCGCCGAGAAGCACTGCGGTGAGCCATGCCCCAACGCGCCGATGAGGATTCACGAGCTGCTCACCCTCGGCGCGGACGTTTTCGAAGCGAAGGTGCCGCGCGCGCAGCGCAACCCGAAGCCTCCACCACCTTCCGAGGAGGAACAGGCAGTCTTCAAAGAGGCGGACCGAGAAACGCGCAAGGAGATCCTCGCGCGGCGTGTAGAGCTGGCGCGTCGTCGAGCGGTCATCGAGCGCAACCGCTACGTCATCACTCGGTTGCACCATCGCTATGATCGAGCCGGGTTGCCAAAGGACGTCTCCGTGGCCGCCGCGGGCCACGTGCGAGGGGGTGTCGGGGCGCCCCAGGGGCCGGAGGGTGCGCTGAGCTCCGCCGTGCAGCCGTCCGATCAGAGTCAGTTTCAAGTACGGTACACCTTCTTCCACCCGAGCAAGAAGCAGGTGGACTGCGAGAGCCCCACACCCAATCGCTGGGGCATGGCTCCAGCGAGCTACCGCGGGCTGCGCAAGACGTGGACGGCGCGTGACATGGCGTACAAAAAGCGCAACCGCTTCGAGCCGGCGGAGGTCATGTTCAGCTCGGTGCCCGCCCTGGGAATCGAAGGCAAGCCACTTCGCCCCGAGGACGCAGCGCCGAAGGCGGCGGAGGCCGCCCCCGAGGAGGATGGGGGCTGCTCCGTTTCGAGCGGCGCGCCGCGTCGCTCGTCCTCGACGTGGTGGGCTGCGCTCGTGCTGGGCGGTGGGCTCTCGTTGGCGCGTGCTCGCCGGCGCCGCGGCGCGCCGGCGCGCTGGCGGTCCCCGAGGTAGGCCGTCGAGCGCACGCTCGCTTCGTCCCGATGCATCGGCCCCCGCGCCTTCCGCGCGCCGCCACCGTTCGCCCCTGGCCCAGCGCCGCCCCGCGGGGGAAGGCGACGGCGCCTCGGCTGTGCCGCTGTCCGCCGCGGCGGCGCGAGCGATAGCCCGGGCTAGGCGATGCGGGCTCGTCGACAGCGCCGACCGCGGAGGAATGGCGGCGCGCGAAACCGAGCCTCGGTCCCCTCCGAACCGGGCCTAGAGCCGAAAGAGAACTTTGGCTGGGGCCGTGCCCGGCGCGGGATACGCCTGCGCGAGCAGGTGCTCGAGCATGCAGTCGACGACGGCGTTGGGCACACTCCTCGGGTGGGCTGCGCCGCCGCTGAGCGCGTGGCCCACCGGGTCGATGTACAGCGTGAAAAGGATCTCTCCCGTCGCGCCGCCCCGACATTCGGACAGCGGCTCGGCGAGGGGGCGCAAGGACTCACCTACGCGCGCGGCATCCCACACGGTGGGCCTGGGAGCTTCCGGTGCGGCGGAGAACTCGAAGGAGTTCTTCGCGACGGAGTAGGGCCCCCCCTCGGGGCGCGGCCACTGTACGGCCAGTAGTGCGTCGAACATGCACCGCTCCGTCGCGCGGTCGCCGAGCGTCGAGTGCGAAGACCAGGCTCGTACGGCGCGGCGTGTGGCATCGATTTCCACGGCCAGCTCGATGCTCCCCTCGAGGAACTCGAGCCGCCTCGCGCCCTCGGCGATGCAGCGCTCGATGCCTTCTTTCGCGTTGTAGAAGCTGCTGCGGCTCTGATCCTCGTTGAGCCCACCCATCGCCGCGGACGTGGACATCGCGGCGGCGGAGTGTGCGCCCTGTGAGGAATTCGCCGCTTCGGCGCTCTCGTCCGGGGCTTCGGCGGACCGCGAAGCCGTGAGGCCACAGCCCGCCAGACAACCCGCCATGGCCAAACTGGCCAGCCCGAGCCCGCGGGAGGCCAGGGGTGAAACGTCGATCGTTCTCGTCCTCATGTTCGGCAATGATTCAGCGAAAGAAACACTTTCGATGCATCATTGCCCGGAGCGCGAGAGCTTTTCGAGGACTGATTGATCCTCGAGGGTGGATAGATCTCCGGCCGTGGCGCGCCCCGCTGCGATGTCCTTCAGCAGCCGGCGCATGATCTTGCCGCTGCGGGTCTTGGGCAAACCGTCGGCAAAACGGATCTCCTCCGGGCGAGCGAACTTTCCGATTTCGCGCGCGACTTGGTCTCGCAGCCGGTCGGCCATGGCCGGGTCCGAGGCAAAGCCAGGCTTCAGCACCACGAACACGACCAACGCCTGCCCTTTCAGGTCGTCTGGTCGACCGACCGCTGCCGACTCCGCCACCGCTTCGTGAGCGACCAACACGCTCTCGATCTCGGCGGTGCCGATGCGGTGCCCGGAGACGTTCAGCACGTCGTCGATACGGCCCACGACGCGGAAGTAACCGTCCGCATCGCGCTGTGCGCCGTCGCCCGTGAAGTAGCAGCCCGGGACGTCCGAGAAGTACTGCTTCTCGAAGCGCTGGGCGTCACCCCAGATGGATCGCAACATGCTCGGCCAGGGGCGACGCATCACGAACAGGCCGCCCTCTCCGGCACCCACGCTCTTGCCTGCACCGTCGACGATGTCGGGCTCCACGCCGAAGAACGGTAGCCCCGTCGAGCCGGGTTTGGCGGGGCAGGCTCCGGGCAGGGTCGTCGTCATGATCGCGCCCGTTTCCGTTTGCCACCACGTGTCCACGATCGGGCAGCGCCCCTTGCCGATCTTCTCGTGGTACCAGATCCATGCTTCGGGGTTGATCGGCTCCCCCACGGAGCCGAGCAACCGGAGGCTGGAGAGGTCGGCTTTGTCCACCCACTCGTCCCCAGCCTTGATGAAAGCGCGAATCGCGGTGGGTGCTGTGTACAGGATCGTCACCCCATGCTTGTCCACGATGTTCCAGAAGCGACCCCAGTCCGGAAAGTTGGGGGCGCCTTCGTAGATCAGACAGGTGGCGCCGTTCGACAGCGGCCCGTAGACGAGGTAGCTGTGCCCCGTGATCCAGCCGACGTCGGCCGTGCACCAGTAGACGTCGTCGGGCTGGAGATCGAACACGTATTTCGACGTGACGTGCGTCCCCACCAGGTAGCCCGCGCTGGTATGTAGAATCCCCTTCGGTTTTCCGGTCGAACCGGAGGTGTAGAGAATGAAGAGCGGGTGCTCGGCGTCCACCACCTCGGCGTCGCCGTTGCCGCTCGGGGCGCTCGCGACCAGCTCGTACCAGTCGATATCGCGGCCCGCCTTCATGCTCACGGGCAGCGCCTCGCCCATGCGTCGGTAGACGACCACCTTGTCGACCGAGGTCGTGCCGCTCAGCGCTTCGTCGACGGTTTCCTTCAGCGGAACGGGCTTGCCGCGGCGAGGCGCGCCGTCCTGCGTGAGAACGACCTTCGCCTGGCAGTCCGCGATGCGGTCGCGCAGGCTCTCCGCGGCGAACCCGCCGAACACGACCGTGTGTGGGGCCCCGATGCGCGCGCATGCGAGCATGCCGACGACGACCTCGGGGCACATGCCCATGTAGATCGCGACTCGATCGCCCTTGCCGACGCCGAGGCCTCGCAGCGCCGCTGCGAATTGGTCCACCTTGGAGTGCAGCTCGCGGAAGCTGAGCTTCGCCGTGCTTCCGTCTTCCCCTTCCCAGAGGATCGCCGCCTTGTCCGCCGTGCTCGTCTTCAAGTGCCGATCCAGGCAGCTCTCCGACACGTTCAGCGTGGCGCCGACGAACCACTTGGCGTTGGGGGGCTCCCACTGAAGCAACCGGCTCCACCGCGAGCGAAACTGCAGATCGGCGGTTTCTCGCGTCCAGAACGTCTCCGGATCTTCGAGACTCTCGCGGTAGAGCGCCTCGTACTGCTCTTTCGAGGAGATTTTGGCCTTGCTGCGAAACTCGTCCGAGGGCTCGAAGCTGCGCTGCTCGTCGGAGAATGTCTCGATTGCGTCCGTTGTCTTTTCTTGCATGGAAACTCCCGGGCGGTGCGTGCCCTTGCCGCGCGGCCTCGCCAGATGCCGCGTTTACCCTGAGGCGCCATACTGCCAGAGGCTTTGCGCGGTTGGCTATCGCGTCGCGCAGGCTGTGCACCGAGCTCGCGTGCAGAAGCGCGAGAGCTTCCCAAATCGGCCCACAATTCGCTCCCGGCCGCAGCGCGCCGGGTCCTGTCTACCAACCGGGTCGCGGCTCGCGTTGCGGCGAGAGCGCGCGCGTCGCGGGCGCGGCCGCGAAAACTGCGGTCGCAGCGGCCCGCGCGGCGCTACATTCGCCCGCTTGGGCGGGGGCGAGCACTCCGGCGCACGAAGCGGGGCGTGCACGAGGGGGGCAGACGGCGGAGCGGGGCGCGCCCGTCTCGGGCAGATTCGTTCCGCAGCGGGGCGCAGGACCGCAGACGACAGGGCGAGGGCGTCGGCGCAGGCGAGGGAAGGAGGGCGGGCAGGGCGGCAGGGGCGCCCTCGGGCCCCGGGGGCGGGATGATGAACGGGGGTGCGTGAGCGTTGCATGGCGAGCGGCCCGCTCGGGCGATCCGACGGCCGCGGCCCCGCCCGGAGGGGACCGCTCCCGCCGCAGCTCAGCTCAGCAAAAGGAGAGGTGCGTCCGGGTGGCGCGACGCGCCGGCGGGGGAAAGCCGCCCCGTGCCCAGCTCGTCCGCGAGCGCAAAGGCGCGTCGGCGCAGCGAGATCAGTCGATGCGCTCGGCCGGCAGACGTCTCGCCGGGCGGGGCGACGTAGGCTTCGACGGCGCGGCGGAAGGCGAGTGCGTAGGCCTGCGGGCTCAGGCGCAGGGCCAGCTGATCCAGGATGAGATGGGGGATGGCCTCGCCGTATCGCCCGAGCACGGCATTGACGAGGTTCATGGCGAGGCTCTGGTTGGCGCAGGCGAAGGGGTGCAGCTGGACGAATCGCTGGTGGAACAGCGCCGCCAGCCTGCAGCGCGAATCGCGACTCGTTGCCGCCGCCGCGCCGATGAGGTGGCCGTGCAGGCGGGAGAAATGGTCGGAGGTCAGGGGGCGAACCGGGCAATACCAGGGGCGGGTCAGTGATTCCCGCGGCGAGCGGGCGACCACGGTGCGGCCCCAGACGAGCCCCTGTTCATCGCGATGGACTCTGTCGCCCGAGGCCGCCTCGTCACCGAGCGAGGCATACAGCAGCTCGTGGTAGGAGCGGCCACCCACCGGGGGCACCCCGATGCGCAACCCCGACTCGATCAGCACCTCTTCGCCGGCTCTGCGCAGAGCGGGAGCCTGTTCACAGAAGCGCCCCGGGTTTCGCTGGTCGCGCGCCAGCTTGCTCGCGGGAGTATAGCGCGAATCGCCGCGCGCGCCGTCGAGCGCGATCGAGTGCAGGCCTTTCAGCGCGTCCGAAAAGCGCGCCGCGCCGAGGTCGGCTAGCAGCGGCGAGAGCGACCGGCGAACCTGCCCCGCGTTGCGCCAGTAACTGCGCACGACCTCGTACGGAGAGCCGGGAAAGCGGGTGATCTCCGACGCCGAGATCTCCCGCTCGAGCGCGGCGACGGCGGTTGGGGCGAACAGCGCACGTCCGAAACAGTCCGAGACCAGGGCGTCGAAGGCGGTGTCGAGGGTGCCGCGCTGCCGAAGCGCCGCGACGGTGCGAGTGCCGTCCAGCCTCGCCAGCAGGGCCCGCGCCGCGTCGGGCGTTACGCCCGCGGCCGTTGCCGCCGGCATGGAAAACAGCTCGCGCCGTTCGGTGTCGACCGCGACGAGCCCCTCGGGCCGCTGCGCGACGCCGACGCCGGGCGCCCACAGGGGAGCGTCGTCGGGCTCGAGGGAGAAGCGCACCCGCGGCTCGTCGAAGAGGTACGTGTCTGGGGGGAATTCGTCGACCTGCGTCACGGCAGCTCGCCCCGACCGCAGAATTGCGCGACGGCGCCGACGGAGTTGTCGATCAGCGGAAATAGCCGCGCGAAGTCCTCCGGCTGGGGACAGGGGGGGGGCGCGGCTTCCTTCAACCGGGCCACGAGGTCCCGATTCGACGCTCGTGAGGTGGCGCTCGCCCCTCGAATCAGCACTAGCCCCGAGGGAGCGCACGGAACGACTGCGATTTGCAGATCCGGGCGGTGATCGAGCAGCACCAGGAGTGCTCGATAGCAGTCTCCCACCCAAAATCGCGTGGCCCGCTCGCGTCGAGCCGTGACGGGGGCGATGGGTAGGCAATCGTGCAACGCCACCAACGCTCCCGGGCTCGCCCAGCGCTCCACGTGGGCGAAATCCTCGAGCACGCTTTCGGCGCGGTGCATCCCGTCGATGAAGGCGAAATCCACCCTGGCCGATTGGAAGCAGCGGGCGGCGTGACCGCTCCGAAAGAACTCCGCGCTCGTCATGGGAAAGAGCCGCGCCGCCTCGGGAAGGCCCCCCCGCGGCAGCGTTGGATGCGGGTCCACGCCAACCGCTAGCGCGCTGCCGAACCCCAGTCGGAAGGACTGCCCGGCTTCGACTCCGATCTCCAGGTACGTGCGAGGCCGCAGCAACTGGTGTAGCCACCCGAGGACCTCGCGGTATGCGGGGCCGGGTAGTATCAGCTGGGCGAGGCTGGCCAAAGCCCCTGGGTAGTCCGGGTCCGCGCGCGTCAACTCCTGTAGCTGCTGCGCCGCGGAGGACCGGTGGCCCGCCTTCGAGAGCGCCACGGCCAGGCAGAATCGGGCTGCTGAGCTACGCGGGCGCTGGGCGACGACGCGCTCGCCCACGCGTCGAGCTACCTCGAGCTCGCCGAGGGCGAGCAGCGCTCGGCATCGCAGAAGCTGGACCGCGGGCAGCCGCTCCTCCATGCCGTCGCACAGGGAGAGGGCGCGCTCGGCCTCTCCCATGGCGAGGGCATGATGAACGTCCAGGGCTCGCTCGAGTGCGGCGTCGAGCGCCTCTGCGTCGGGATCCTCCTGCATGCCCGGCATCGCCTTCAGGCGCGCTTTCGCGCAGCCCCGTTCGTTCGCGCGACACGGGTGGTGCCGGCACCATCCGGGGGCGCCGCGCGACGGCCGCCGCGCGAACCGGGGGAAAGCGGGCCGCGACGCAGGGCTCGTCCCTCGCGCGTCAGGCGGCGCGAAGCTTGTTGAGCCGCCCCTGAAGGCGAGAGCTCAAGCGGGCAGCCGCGTTGCGGTGAATGACACCCTTGCTGGCGGCGCGATCGGCGCTCTTGGCGGCGCGCGAGACCAGCGGCGCGGCCTGCTCGGCGTCTCCCCCTTCGAGGGCGCTGCGAGCGGCCTTGAGCGAGCTGCGGAGGGAGCCGATGATCAACCGGTTGCGAAGTGTGCGGCCCACGGTCTGGCGGGCGCGCTTGGCTGCGGATTTGTGATTAGCCATGATTCAGTTCAATTCTCATCTGCTTGTTGCTTGCGGGGGCGAGTCGAGTCCTCGGGGGGAGAGAGGCCTGGGCGCCTCGTGGGCGCGAAGCTGCCTCCTCGTTTGGGCCGGGGAAGGGCCAGGAGTGGAGCTCGATCGGCCGCAGGGTGGCCAGGGCCCGGGGACCCGGCATACCGCTCTGGCCTCGCGGGGAGTGGAGCGGCCGCCATGCGCCTCGGCCAGCCGAGCTCGGCGCCACTCAAGACGACTTGGCGGAGCGCACCTCGACCGGCACCCCGCCTTCGGGGTCCAGGGGAAATGAAGGGGTGCCCGCCTCCCGCAGCTTGCGCTTGCGCAGCGAGCCCCGCTTTTGGTCGCGGATGAGACGGCGGCGTTTGGTCTGTTGTGTCGGAGAAACCATCGATAAAACTACCCGGAAACTGGGCCAAAAGTGGGGCGAGACTATGACGGTTGCGCCGAGCTCTGTCAAGCGGCTCGGCCGTCACCCATTCGCGGTGTCGTCTTGGGCCGCCGGGCGGCCGTTGGTTTTGGGGTCAAAGGGGAAAGCCTCGCCCGGCTGGCTCGTAGGGGAGGCGTAGGAAGATGCCGGGTACCGGGCCGCAAAACTCCCCGGCTTCGGAGGGCGGCCGAGGGTGATCGACGGACGTCGACTTGGCTCGGCCTACTTCAGCTTGGCGGCCAACAAATCCCCGAGCGTGCCGAAGTTTGCTTCCTGCGCGAATTTCTTCCGGTATTCGCGGTGTGCGCGGCGCTCCTCGTCCTGCGCCTGCATCTTGATGCTGAGCTTGGGCTCGGGCCGGCGGGGATCTAGGTCGATCACCTTTGCGGAGAGCAGCGTGCCGGCCTTGAATCGCTTGCGGAGGTCTGTCCCCGGCGCCGTGCCGGTCTGCCCGGCGGGAATGAAGCCCCGAGAGCTGCGGCCGGTGACGCCCAGAACGCGAACGACCAACCCGGCGCTTTCGGCGCGAATGACCTCCGCCTCGAGCGATGCGTTGCGGGCGACCTTCTGTGGCTTCTCGGCCCGCTTGTCCTCGGGCAGCGCGACGTGCAGGCTGACCTTCCGATTGCGGGCGTCGAAATGGTGGACGACCACGTCCAGCTCGGTGCCCACCGGTGCGATGTCCTTCGGGTGCTCCACCTTCTTGTAGCCGTACTGCGGTGCTGCGGTGAGGTCGGAGACGTGGATGAGGCCGTCGATGTCGGAGTCGAGCTCGACGAACACGCCGAACTGTTCGGCGCGGGTGACCTTCGCCGTCAGCTTCTGCCCCGGCGCGTATTTCTTCTTGGCCTCCGCCCAAGGGTCCTCCAGCAGGGCCTTGCGGCTCAGCCAGATCTTGCCTCGATCGTCGATCTTGGTGATCTGGACTTCGATGTCTTGGCCCGGCTTGAAGAGGTCGGTGATCTTCGCCTTGGGGTCGTGGCTCGCCTCGGAGATGTGAACCAAGCCTTCGAGCCCTTCGGCCTCGGGGAGGGCCGCGAACGCGCCCCACTCGACCAAGGTCCGAATCACGCCCTTCATCACCTGGCCTTCCTGGAGCAACGTGAGGGCTCTCTTGCGGCGCTCGTGGGCCTCCGCCTCGAGCATGGGGCGCCGTGTCACGACGACGTCGCGGCACTTCTCGTCGCACTGCGTGACCTTGAACTCGAGGCTTTGACCGAGCAGGGACGTGAAGTTGGCGTTCTGCGGGTGCAGATCCATGCCCGAGGCCGGTGCGAAGGCGCGCAACCCGTGCAGGGAAACCTCCACGCCGCCCTTGATGACGCCCGTGACCAAACCCTGCACCAGAGAGCCCGACTTGGCGGCTTCCGCGATCGCGGGCTTGACGAGCTCTTCACGCAGAGGCTTGCGGGACAAGACCACGAGGCCTCCGCGAGAGCCGTCGCGAAGCACGGCGGCGACGAACCGATCGCCGACGGCGGGCAGGAGGTCGTCTTCCTCCATTTCCGATCGGTCGAAAATGGCGAGTGCCTTGCCCGCGAGGTCCACCATGATCGCGCTGTCGAGCACGGCGGTGACTCGGCCGAAGACCTCTTCGCCGACGTGGAACGGGGCTCGCTCGGCTGCCTGCGGGCGCCCCGTGGACTCCTCATTCCCGCCGCTCTTGCGCTTTCGACGGCGGCGGCGCTTCTTCTTCGCGCCCCCTTCTCCGTCGGCTGCCGCCTGACCCGAGGGGGCCTTGCCGCCCTCGGGGGCAGTCGAATCCTTTGCCGAGGCGGGCGGCGGCTCCGCGGCGGCCGCCGCTGCCCCGCCATCGCTCCCCGCCGCGGGCTCGCTCTCGGGCAGCGGGGTGCCGGCGGCGGATTCACGGGCTTCCGCTGCGGGCGCCTCTGCACGGGAACCCTCTGCGGTCGGGGTCCCCGCTCCCGAGCCCTCTGCGGTCGGGCCCTCTGCGGTCGGGGCCTCTGCGGTCGGGGTCTCCGCTCCCGAGCCCTCTGCGGTCGGGGCCCCCCCTCCCGAGTCCTCTGCGCCGGCCTGCCCTGCGGCGCTGGAGGGCCCAGCGCTCTGCTCACCAACGCTCTTGCTGGAAGCCTCCGGCGGGCTGCTCTGCGCCTCCGCGCTCGGAGCCGCCTGTGCTGCCGGAGCTTCGGCTACCGTCTGCGCATCGACGGCGCCCGCGTTCCCCGCCGCTTCGGCGTGCTCGCCGTTCGCCAGGTCGGCTGCGGAGGTCTCGGGGGGCGCCGTTCCGCTCGCGGGAACCGAGCCGTTCGAGCCGGGCGTGGGCGAGCTTTCCGAAAACGTAGACGGCGCGGGAGACCCGGCCGGGTTGGGCGTGTCAGCAGTCATGGTGGCCTTTTTGGGGGGTTCTCTATATCGTGGCCGCTACCCGCTGCCAATGGCGCTCGCGCGCGCCGGGGCGGTATATTCCCCTGGGCGGAATTCAGCGTGTAACCGGAAGGTGACGATTCGTCCCGCCGCTTCGGTCGATGCTGACGGTGTGGCCCGCGCCCGCCGCTCGATCGATCTCGTCGAGCAAGGTTTCTGCAACAGATACGAAGGCTTGTGCGGCGGCGGAGGCCGGCGCGGCCTGCACGATCGGCACTCCCGAGTCCCCGGCGGCCCGCACGGCGGGATCGAGCGGAATCCTCCCGAGAAGGCGCGCCCCGGCGGCCGCCGCCGCTTTTTCGCCCCCACCGCTGCCGAAGATCTCGTGCTGGTGCTGGCAATTGCTGCAAACGAAGAAGCTCTCGTTTTCGACCACGCCGAGCACCTCGATACCGACCTTTTTGGCCATGGACACGGACTTGTACACGTCCTGCAGCGCGACCTCCTGCGGAGTGGTCACGATCACGGCTCCCGTGCAGCGAAGCTTTTGCGACAGAGTCAGCGCGATGTCCCCCGTGCCGGGCGGCAAGTCCAGCACGAGATAGTCGAGCTCTCCCCACGCCACGTCGCCGAGGAACTGCATCAGCGCGCTGTGCAGCATCGGGCCTCGCCAGACGACGGCTGCGTGCGGCTCATCGAGCAGGAACCCGATGCTCATGAGCTTGATCCCGAAGCGCGTCAGCGGTTCGATCTGCTTGGCGGTCGCGCTGGGGCGCTGCTGGATCCCGAACATGGTCGGCAGGCTCGGCCCGTACAGGTCCGCATCGAGCAGGCCCACCGAGTTGCCCATTCGGGAGAGGGCGAGAGCCAAGTTCGTGGCCACCGTGCTCTTGCCGACGCCGCCCTTGCCGCTCATCACCAGCACGATGTTGCGCGCGCCGGGAACGGGATCGCCTTCGCCGATGGGGCGGGCGGCGACCTCGCGCTTCCAGCGTACGTCCACCGCACCACTCTTGGAGAGCGGCGTCAGGGCCGAGGTGACGGCGCGGGCGAGCGCCTCGCGCTGGTCGTAGTCGCGGGGCGCCGTCAAGGAAACGCTGACCTCCCCGGCCGCCGAAACGTCCAGAGCGGCCACCATGCGCCGCTCGATCACGTCTCCCCCGAGCCCGGGCACGGCGATGGCTTTCAGTGCTGCTACGATGTCTTCTCGGGACGCCATGGTTCCCCGATATATCACCTCGCGCGGAAACACGAGCGCAGAGATGGGGCTCGGGCGCGGCGCCGGTGGCCCGATTCAGGCCGCTTCACCGCAGCCAGTTGGCCAACAGCGTGAAGGCGATCCCGGCGCCCACGCTCGCCAGGGCAAACAACCAGATGGCTCCGAGATTCGGATTCTTCTCGAGCTTGGTGCGAATGCTGTGCAGCGGGCCGGGCCGTGGGGAGCGCGCCGCGTGTGGAAACACGGGGTTGCGCAGCAGCGATTCGGTCACCACCGAGTCGCGTCGGCTGGAGGGGGGCAGCGGGTCGCTCGACGGCCTGGCGCGCCCGTAGATTCTCAGTGAGCCCTGGGAAACGGGGCCGTCCACCCAGCGGATGGACGGCGGCGCCGAGAGCCGGCGCGACATCGGAATTTCGATTTGTGCGGAAGCCGACAAACGCTGGGCCAGGGCCGCCGCCGAGGGGCGGTCGGCTGGGGTCGAGCGAAGGCCCCCGCGGATGGCGTCCGCGATGTCGAGGGGGAGCGCCGCCCCACCGGCCTCGAAGGCGCCGTTCTTCTCGCTCGGGGGCTCGCCGTGCAGCAGGGCGTAGAGCAGGGCCGCGGCGCCGTAGACGTCGGCGGCTTCGCTCAGCGGTCCGCCCTTCAGCACCTCGGGGGCGAGGTAGCGCGCGTGTTTCGCGCGGGCTTCCTCGGGCAGGCTGTGGGCCTCCAGGGCGTGGTACAGGCCCAGGTCGGTGATCTTCACCCAGGGCACGCCGGGCCGGGGATAGACGACAATCACGTTGCCGGGGTGCAGCCCCCCGTGAACGATGCCGCGTTCGTGGGCGTAGTCGAGAGCGGACAACATCTGCAGCGCGAGGTCGCACGCCGTCGCCATGCCGCCCGTGGCCGAGCCCTCGATCTCCTGGCTCAGTGGCTGCCCACGCAGGCGCTCGCCGACGATGTACGGGCGCCCGTCGGCGCTTCCCACGTCGAAGAGGGTCGCGATGTTCGGGTGATCGAGCTGCGCGATTTCCCGCAGGCGCGCCGTGAACTGCGGCGCGATCTCGGGCCCGACGACCTTCGCGCTCAGGTGCTTGATCGCGACGCGCTTGCCGAGCAGCAGGTTCTCGGCCTCATAGACCTCGCCAGAGCCGCCGCTTCCCAGCGATTGGACCACCGCGTACTTGGCATCTAGGATATCGCGCTCTCGCAAGCCGGCCTCTCGACTCCATCAGTACGGAGCCCGGGGCGCGCCGCATCAGAGCCGAGACGAGGAGTTGTTTGCTCGAGGCGACGATCCGTATGTCACCGCGGCCTCGGCTGGCTCGGCGGCCTGGCGTCACCGACCCGCAGCGCTTCGCGCTGCGGCGGCCGGACGCAGCCATTTCCTGGCCGAGTAGCGCCGGACCAAAGCGCGCCGCGCCCCGGCGAGCCGCTCCGCCGAAATCAGGCACAGAAAACCACATCCGCTCAGCGGGTAGGGGAACGCAATCGCCATGGTCACCAACACTCCGAAATGGAAAGCCCAGGCAGCGACGCACCAAAGCAGGGCGACTCGACCACCGAGCAGAGCGAGCGGGGCGAGCAGCTCGGCTCCGAGAGCGAACGCGGAGAGCGGCGCGAACAGCCATTCGGCTTGCAGCAGCCACACGCCGAACGGCGAATACGTGCTTCCGAGCTCCATCTTTCTCAGCGCGTCGTAGGCGATTTGCTGGCGAAGCACGCCGCCGAGCGCCCATGCCGGCCCGGTCGCGGACAGCTTGGCGAGGCCGGCGAGGAGGTACGTGCTGACCGTGACGAGTTGCATGGCGTTCAACACCGCGCCGGCGCGTCGAGAGGGGCCGCGCGCGGTGCGGCCCGCTGGCGCCAGCGAGAGCAGCACCACGTGCAGGACCAACAGGTTGTCGGTGTGGAAGATCATTCCCCAGCAGTGCCGATAGGTGAGCAGCGCGGTCAGGCTCAGTGACAGCAGTGGGGCGACGAGCGAGTAGAGCAGGCCGCGGGCGAACGCGATCGCGAGCCCGAGCGCCGCTGCATACAGGGCGTACAGCGCCGCCGCGGGCAGCGGCTCGGCGAGCCATGCGAGCAGTCCGATCGGGCGAAAGCTGCGCGCCGGCAGGTCGACGACGCGCAGCAGGTGAGCGCCGCGCGCGGCCAGATACACGACGCAGTACGTGCCGATGCAGGCGCGCAGCGCGCGCAGCGCCTCGGCCGGCGCCAGCCGCGTGAGCCACGCATCGAGGTGCAGCCGAAGCTTCATGACCCGTCGCCCCCGCGCGCGCGGGTCGGAATGCGGCAGCGTGCCAGCAGCTCCGGCCGAGCCGAGGCGGTGGCGTCGCCGGGCTCCGACAGCAGGTAGTCGAGCGGAACGACGCGGCGCCGGACCAGCTCGAGCTCGGTGAGCCGGGGCCCGGCTTCGCGCTTCGCCAGGCGCTGGGCGACGCGTCGGCAAAGCTCCTGCCGAGTGCGATCGCCGCCTCGAACGGCGGCGTCGACGATGGCCTTGGCCTGCAGCACTTCGGCGCTGCCGATGTCGCGCGGCTCCACGGGCAGGCGCCCCCCGCCCGGGCCGCGGGCGCGCAGCGAGGCGATGGTGAGCTCGCCACGCGGCCGAGAGAACATCGGGTAGGTGGAGAGAGGAAAGGAATCCCGGGCGTGGGGCAGCAGGGGGACGGCCAAGGTCAGCGCGACCGAAACGGCCGCGAGACCGTACCCGCCGACTCGATCGGTCCAGCTCGGGCGGCGGGGCGAGCTACCGGGTGGCGCGATCGACAAGGTAGGTTCTCCAGAAGAGCCAGGGCACGAGCCCCACCTGCAGCACGGCGAGGGCGATCGCGGCGAGCAGCCACACCAGGGTGGTTCCGAGCCGAGACCAGTGCAGGGCGAGCTCGACGGCCGACCGCGCGATGCCCAGGACGAGGAACGCCGAGCCCGCGAGGGTGGCTCGCACCAGCCAAACGAAACGCCGAATCGCCCACTCGCCGCGCGCTAGAGCGGCCGTGGCCCACCCCAGATGCAGCGCGGCGAGCAGCCCCGTCGTGATTTGGAGCCCGCCCCCCGAGCGGTGTGGAAGCGCGAGCGTGGCCCAGCCGTACGAGCTGGCCAGGCCGAAACAGAGCGCCGCGAGCCGCGCGTTCTTCCGAACCAGCCTCATGCCGCGGCTTCATATCACAGCTGCGGGGCCGGGGGCGGCTCCGGCGGCCCCGTCAGCTGCGAGCGGCGCTCCGGCGGCTCCGTCAGCTCGGACCGTCGAGGGTTTCGGCTATCGGAGGTCCGTGGGCGCCTCGCCCGCCCCGGCGCTCGCGGCGCCGGGGCCAGTGCCGAGCCACTCCGGCAGCACGGGCGATCAATGGGCGCCGTCGGCGGCACCCCGGGGCCGCCCCGGTCCGTGCGCGAGAGCCCTCGCGCCATCGAGCTCCCGCAGCGGAACCGTCGTCCGCGGCGGAGGCGGGTTGTCGCCCCGTGCGATCAGATGGTGTCCCAGGCGAAGCGCTCGAGGTCGCAGGCGTGCTCGGCCACCGCCTTGAGGGCTTCGTCTTCGTTGCGATCGACCAGCTCGAAGTTGTGCCGCACGCTGCGGCGCACGCGCCCCGCGAAGACCTCCAGCAGCTGCAGCTCTGGGCGCGCCTTTTCCGCCCCGTGTGCCACGACGGAGGCATTCACGCGCGAGAGCGTGCACGCCAGCGCGAACATGTCGATCATCGCGTCCGCCAGCCGGCGTGATGCGAGCTGTTTGCCGATGATGTGCTTGCCGTGCTTCCGCAGGATTCGGTCGACTGCAATGGCAAGCTCTTGAGCCCCCTCCTCGAATACGCCGGCGTACGGGCCGAGCGACGCGTCGAGCTTGGTGAACGTGCTCTTGCGAATTCCGGTGGCGAGCGAGACGCGCCTCAGCGCGTACTCCGACAGGACGCCGAAACCCTTGATGGGGTGGTCGAAGACGCCCTGCAGCGTGTTGGAGAGCTCCCGCAGCTGGCTTCCCACACCGCCCATGGCCGTCAGGGCGATGAACAGCCGCAAGATGTCGTTGGTGCCCTCGAAAATCCGGTTGATGCGGGAGTCCCGCATGATCCGTTCGTAGGGGTATTCCGTCATATAGCCGTTGCCGCCGGCCGTCTGAAGGGCTTCGTCGGCGGCTCGCCACAGGGCTTCGGAGGCGAATACTTTGCTGATCGCCGCCTCCACCGCGTAGTCGTCGTGCCCTTGGTCCGCCAGGCTCGCGACCATGTGCACGGTTGCCTCCGCCGCGTAGCAATCCACCACCATCGAGCCGATCTTCTGCTTGATCAGGCCGAACTCGCGGATGGCTTTCCCGAACTGCTTGCGCTCGTTGGCCTGCTTGGTGGAAAGCTCGATCAGGTGCTTCATGGCGCCGACCGCGCCCCCGCCCAGACCCGAGCGTCCGCTGTTGAGGATGTTCATGGCCACCTTGAACCCCTTGCCCACCTCGCCGAGGCGGTGACTGTCGGGCACGCGCACGCCGTCGAAGTGGACGGTCGTGGTGGAGCTCGCACGCAGCCCCATCTTGTCCTCGTGCGGGCCGACGCTGACGCCGGGCAGGTCGCGCGTAACCAGGAACGCGGTCATGTGGCCGCGCTCGGCTCCAGGGTCGGTCTTGGCGAAGACGGTGAAGAAGTCCGCGATGCCACCGTTGGTGATCCACAGCTTGTTGCCATTGATCACCCAATCGTCCCCGTCGCGAACCGCGGTGGTGTGGATGGATGCGGCGTCGGAGCCAGCGCCCGGCTCGGTCAGACAAAAAGCCGCGATGAGCTCGCCGGTCGCCAGTCGCGGGAGGAATTTCTCCTTTTGCGCGTCGTTGCCGAACAGGATGAGCCCGCGCATCCCGATCGAGCTGTGTGCCCCGATGGTGACCGCGGTGGAGGCGTCGTATTTGGCGACCTCCTGGAGCGTTCGAGAGTAGGCAGCGCTGCCGAAGCCGAGGCCCCCGTGGCTCTCGGGGACGATCAAGCCGAACATCCCGAACTCTCGCAGCTCCTGGATGAACTCCGCGGGCATCTCCGCAGCTCGGTCCCACTCGGCGAACTTCTCCGGGCGGCTGCCGAGCAGCCCCGCCAGGGATTCCACGACACCGCGCAAGGTCTCGCCTTCGTCCGCCTTCATTGCCGGAAAGGGGACGATGATGTCCTCGTCAATGTTGCCCATGCACAGGGAGCGCATGAAGCTCGTACCCAGTTTCCTGTCAGCCACGTTCGAAGCTCAACGTCCTTTCTCGGTTTACACTCTGGCCCGCCACGGCGACCCGGGCGAGCGCCCCTCGCTCGCCGGCAGCGCGCAGGCCGGCACCGCGAAGGGCTAGGGACCTGCCGCCGGGCCGTCGGTCGCGGCGCTCGGAGAGGCACCCCCGATGGGCGCTCCCGACTCTTGAACATGGCGCCGTCACGGCTCCTGCGCCACCTCGGCGAGCTGTGTCAATCGGGCTCATTTCGGGATGGATGCACTCAGCCTACTGACCGGTCTGCGGTGGCAAGATTCGTTTGTGCGCCCACTTTCGTCGTGCCTCGGCGCCAGCATTGGAGTACCTCCCTGCGAGCAGCTGACTTAGGTAGCCAGTTCCCTCTCCGGTGGGCAACGGGAACCAATGCAGATGAAGCGTGTGAACGGAAAAGGGCGGTAGGAGCGCGAACCCGAGGCCCTCACCCCTTGGGCCATCCGGGGTTCATCGCCCGTTTTCGACCGGGAACTAGCTAGAGGGGGGCAGCCCCCGGAACGGAAGGAATGTCAGGCATCACGATCGTTGGCTCGGGGCGTTACCTCCCCGGCTCGCCCTGGAGCAACGAGGATCTCACGCGCGTGATGGATACCAGCGACGACTGGATCCGCCAGCGGACGGGGATCCGTCAGCGCTACTTCTGCCCGGACGGGCAGGGGGCTTCCGACCTGGCCCTTCCGGCAGCCAAGCAAGCCCTCGAGTCGGCGGGCAGGGCACCGGAGGACGTGGACTACATCCTCTTCAACACCATGACACCCGACCACATCCTGCCGGGCTCGGCGCCCCTGTTGGGTGCGGCGCTCGGGTGTCCCGGGGCGCCGGCCCTCGACCTGCGCACGCAGTGCGCCGCGATGATCTACAGCTTCCAGGTGGCCGATGCGCTGCTCAAAGCGGAGGCGGCTCGTACCATCCTGATCGTCGGGGCGGAGGCGCACGCGGGGCTGATGCCTTGGAAGAATTGGGCCGCGCTGAGCGGAGACGGGCCCCGGGACGCGGAGGATTACGAGCGCGCGACGCAAGGCCGCGGCTATGGGGTGATCTTCGGGGACGGCGCCGGGGCGCTGGTGGTCGAGCGCGGCAACGGCGCCGGTTTGCTCGCTGTCGATTTGCATGCCGATGGTCGCTACGCCAGCGAGCTGGCCGTGCCGGCAGGCTTCCGTCGTCG
The DNA here is from genome assembly GCA_050299315.1 of Polyangiaceae bacterium. Lineage (GTDB taxonomy): Bacteria > Myxococcota_A > Polyangia > Polyangiales > Polyangiaceae > SZUA-265. The sequence goes on along the minus strand of JBNKVS010000041.1, from coordinate 152,813 downwards.
CCCGTACGCCACCACCGAGGGGGTGGATGCCAACCAGTTCCTGCCGTACATGAACGGCCGGGAGATTTTTCGGCACGCCGTCAGCAAGCTGCCGAGCACGGTGCGCGCGGCCTGCGACAAGGCGGGTGTCTCACTGGCGCAGGTGGATTGGTTCATCGCCCACCAGGCGAACGACCGCATCAACAAGGTCGTTCGGGAGCGGCTCGAGATTCCGGAAGAGAAGGTGCCCTCCAACATCGCCCGCTACGGCAACACCTCGGGGGCGACGATCCCCATCCTGGTCGACGAGATGCGTCGCGATGGTCGCTTGCGCGAGGGCCAGCTCGTGTGCTTCTTGGCGCTCGGCGCCGGGTTGCACTGGGGAGCCGCCGTCGTTCAGTTTTGAGCTCCGGGGCGCTGGGTGCCGGTGCTCTGCCAGCTCCGCCGCCCCGGCTCGCGCGGCGCGCCCCGTCGGCCGCTCGAGGTCGCGGCCCAATCGCCAACTCGTCCGGGGCTCGGAGTTCGTTACGGCTTGTGAGCGGCGTCCGCGGAGCCCGCAGCCCGCGGGTAGCTGCCGAGCAGCTGAACGTGGTCCGCGGTTCGCTCGAGTTGGCGCAGCGCGGCGCTCACGGCGGCCTCGAGGTGGTGCCCTTCGAAGTCGACGAGGAACGCGTAGCGCCAGTTTTCGTTGCCCCACGGTCGAGATTCGATGCGCAGGAGGTTGATTCCGGCCTGGTCGAATACCCGAAGCGCCCCGCACAAGGCGCCGCGCTCGTGCGCGGTGCAGAACATCACACTCGTGCGGTCGCGACCGCTCGGCGCGGCCGCCTCGTCGCCGAGCACCGCAAAGCGCGTCGCATTGGAGGGGCGGTCCTCGATGCCGGCCCGCAGCAGCGGCACGCCCGCTACCGCGGCGGCGAGCCGACTGGCGATGGCCGCCTGGTTCGGGTTGCCGCGGACCTGCAACGCGGCCCGCGCGGTGGAGGCGCACGGGGTGAGCGAGGCGTCGGGTAGGTGCCGATGCAGCCACGCCCGACATTGGGCCAGCCCCTGCGGGTGCGAGAGCACCTCGCGGATGCCCGTGAGCCGCTCGGCCTCCGTCAGCAGGCACTGCTCGATCTCGATCAGCGCCTCGCCCACGATCGGCACCCCGGTTTGAAGGAGCAGATCCAGCGTGAAGGTCACCCCGCCTTCGATCGAATTCTCGATCGGCACCACACCTCGCTGGGTATCGCCCCGCTGCACCGCTTCGAACACGGCCGGAATCGAGGCGACCGGCCGCAGGCTTGCGGACGGGCCGAAGTGGCGCAGCGCTGCCTCATGGGTGAAACTGCCCTCGGGGCCGAGAAAGGAAACGGTACGGGGCTCGGAGCCAGTCATGGGCGACGGTCTACCCCAGTTCTGGGGGAAAGTGTCCAGGGCCGGTCGCCACTCGGTGCGTCCATCCAGCGCAGGCTCCGGCCCGCGCCGCCCGTACGGTTCGAAGCGGAGCCCTACGCCGTTTCGCTTGGGAGCGCGGGCCGCGGCGCTGGCTGGGGCCGCGCGCCGGTCAGCGCGCCAGCTCGGCGAGATTCTGCAGCTTGAGGGCCAGCCCCATGTCGCCGTCGATGCGCAGCTTGCCCTGGAAGTAGAGCTGGTTTCCGTCGGCTTCCCCCGCCACCAGGGCGACGAAATCCGAGGCGGCCATGTTCACCGTGCAATCTGCCTCTCCGTCGGACTGCTCCACTTTGGGAGCGCCCTTGAGATCGATGAGCCAGGTGCCGCCACCTTCTCCCTCGAGCTCGAACTTGTAGGTAGCCGAGAAGTTCTCCGCGATGCTGGGATCGCTTTCCAGTTTGGTTCGAAGCCGATCGATCAGGTCACTGCAAGTCGCCATGGGTTCTTCGCCTTGTGGGGGGGGCTCGGGTTGGAAGAGGAGACGGGAAGGGGGCGCGAGGTCGCCCCAACACCCTCGGGGAGGACCCGGCGGGGCGCTGCCGGCCGACGCGGCTCCTCCGCATGAGAGGAACCCGGTCGCCGGGTGAAAGTAAATCCCGAAATCCACGATCCCTCCGTTGCCAACCAGGACTCCCGAGTGGCGCGGCGCGCGCTGAGTTTTTCCGGTATACCGACGGATCATGACGGATCAGGCTCCCCCCGCGGTTTTGTGCATCGGCGGTCTCGATCCGAGCGGTGGCTCCGGGATCGTGGCGGACGTCCGGGCTTTGCTCGCTCTGTCGGTGTTTCCGTTGGCGGCCGTCACGGCCGTCACCGTACAGGACACTCGGCGTGTCATCTCCAGCCATGCGGTCGATGCCTTCGAGGTGGAGGCCCAGGTCGAGGCGGTGCTGAGCGACGTTTCGGTGAGCTGCGTGAAGATCGGGATGTTGGCTTCTTCGGCCACCGTCGAGCTGCTCGCGCGGCTGTTGGAGAGCAAGGCGCGCGGCATCCCCCTCGTGCTCGATCCCGTGCTGTGCTCCTCGAGCGGCCACGCCCTGTTGGAGGTCAAGGGGCACGAGCCGCTGCTGCGTCGATTGATGCCCCTCTGCTCGTTGGTGACGCCCAACGCGGAGGAGGCCGAGTTGCTCACCGGCGTGTCCGTTCGCGACGAGCGGGGGATGCACGCCGCCGCCGATCGACTACTGCTCGCTGGCCAGTCCGCCGTGCTCATCAAGGGAGGGCACATTGCCGGAGGCGATTGGGTCGTCGACTTGCTTCGCACGGCGGACGGGCTCGAGCGGCGCTTCGAGAGCCGGCGAGCGTCTGTCTCCGTGCGCGGAACCGGCTGCACCCTGGCGGCTGCGATTGCCGCCGGGCTGGCGGAAGGCTGGACGCTCGAGTCTGCCGTGGAGCGAGCCCACGGCTTCGTGCGCGAAGGCATCGAGCGCGCGGTCCCCCTCGGGAAGGGCGGGCGCTGTTTCGCCCCGGCCGTGGCCGGCTAGGCGCGCGACGCATGGCGAGTATCGAGGCAGTGATCGCGCACGGAGAGGAGGTGGCGTCACGCAGCGCGTCGCCCGCTGCCCGCCGCGGGGAGCGACGCCGAGCGCGGCGGCTACCTGGCGCGTCGGGCGCGGCCGAGCGGGTCGCGTCCGCCCGCGGCGCTCCGGGCGGGGCGGGGGCGTCGGCGGCGCCCGGGTGGTTCGCCCGGGTCGCGGCGCTGGCGTGCGGCATGGCTGCGTGCGGCCCGCTCGCCTGTTCCACGGACACCCGAGGTCTGGAGCGCTCGACGGGCGGAGCCGGCGGTCAGGGCGGGGTCGGGCCCCGGGGCGCTTTCGCTGGCGGTGGGGGGGCGAGCGCGGGGGAAGCGGGCACGGGCGGATCGACCAGCCGGATCGAGCCGCCGGGCCAAGGCTCGCTCCAGCTGCTCAACGCCCTGGCTAGCCTGGACGGGTTGGTGCTCTGCGAGGGCGACGTGCGCCGTGTCGTGGCGGGGGGGGCTTCGGTGGTGGTCGCAAATTCCTGGTCAGCGGGGGCGGAGCCGCGCCGGATCGAGCTGTACGCGGTCTCCTCGGAGGTCCCTCCCCCGAGCTGCGAGCAGCTGCGCCGCGAGGCCGAGGCCGCTGCGCAAGGCGGGCTCCCCTTCGACGCCGGTCCGTCGCCGGATGCGGCGGGCGACGCGGCGGCACCCGTGCGGGACGCGGCCACCGGAGCGCCGAGCGCGCGCCTCGAGGTTCTGGAGCTGGACCCGGCGGCCCTGCCCGCCGGGCGCGACTACCTCCTCGCGGCAACGGGGTGCGGTCCGCGGGCGGCCTCGCTGCCGGACGCCGTGTGCGGCGAGCCCACGGGGGCCGGGCGGCGCGACGAAGTTCTGGCGCTGCAGCTCGCCCCCGCCGCCGCAACCGACTGGAACCTGCAGTTCCTCAATGCGACGCGGGGCAGCACCCCGGTGGATGCGCGGCTCGATTTCGACGCGGCCACCCCCGTTTCGCTCGCCCTCGCGGTGGCCTACGGCGCTCTTCGGCCCCGCGAGCCGTTGCGACTCGATTTCGCGTCGGGCTTGCCCGTCTCGATCTCGGTCGGGCGCAGCGGCGGCTCCCGCTTGGAACGGGTGCAGCCCTTCCGAGAGACACGCGGCCTGCCCGGCGGGCCGCCGGTGTCCGGAGCCTTCGTGTTGCTGGGCGCTCCGCTGTCGGCGGCCGAGGGGGCACCGTCGCAGCCGACGCGGCTGGTCTTCGTGCCCGCGACGCCGGAGCCGTAGAGCGGCCCGAGTCAGTGGTACAGGCGCAGCTTCGCCAGCTCGGAACGCGCCCGACCCCCGAGCGCGCTGTTGGGAAAGCGCCGCAGAAACGTGCGCAGGGTGCTCTTGGCGTCGTTCCAGGCCTCCGCGTCGATCTGCGCTTCGGCCAGCAGCAGCGTCGCGTCGTCCAGCACCTCGCGGTCCGCGGACGATTCCACCAACTGGATCAACAGGGAGATGGCCTCGCGCTGCTGCCCCAGGGTGCGAAGCGAGCGCGCGAGTTGGAAGCGCGCCTCGGGCGAGTGCGCCGCGTCGCCCTGGTGCGATAGCGAGCTTCGCAGGGAAATCTCCGCTTCGTGCCAGCGCCGGGCCCGAATGTGCTCGAGCCCCGCCTGGTACTCCAGCAGCGACAGCTCGTTGCGGAAGCGTTCCACGGCCCGCTGGAAGGCCTGACGCTCTGTCGGGGTCAGCGCGGCGCGTGATACCTCGGGCCACCGCTCGAGCGCGAGCGCTCGCTGGTGTGAATCGATCAGGCTCTGAAACTCGCTGGCGCGCCGCTCCGCCTGGGTGCGCCGCTCTTCGCGCGACTGCAGGATCTTGATCTCCTTCTCCAGCCTCGCCACCTGGTCGCGGTGATCTTTGGCGCGGGCGCGCTCCGCGTCCACGCGGGCATCCACGACCATCTTGGCCCCGATCAAGACCAGGACGAGCACGAGCGCGTAGAATCCAATCCCATTGATTTTCGAGCTGCGCTCGTAGCCCTGCTGCCGCCGGGAGATGCTGTGGATGTCCGCGGCGAGCCCGTTGACGAGGTTGTTCGTCTTGATCGTCAGCGCGCGGCTTTCGACGATTTCTCGTTTGATCTCCTCAAGCTCGTCTCCACCGTCGTGCATCGATCGTCCGTTTCCGGGCGCGGCGTGCCCCGCAGGCGCCGGTTCGGCTCTGCGGGCCCCCTGCGGCGCGAGTGCAGGGTTGTGCGCCGCGCCGGGTCGCTCCGTCAAGTGCGCTTCGGCCGCCGCCGTCAGCGGACCTTTTCCCTTGAATACGCCTCGCCTCACCGTTAGAGGCTTACGACGATGGACACCAGTGACCTCAAGAAGGGCCTCAAGTTCATGTATGACGCGCAACCGTACGTCTGCGTGGAGTGCCAGTTCGTCAAGCCTGGCAAGGGGCAGGCGTTCACCCGGACCAAGATGAAGCACCTGCTGACCGGTTCCGTGGTGGAGAAGAACATCCGCTCCGGCGAGAAGATCGAGCCTGCCGACGCGGAAGAGCGCTCGCTTCAGTACATCTACCCGGACGGGGACGGGTACGTGTTCATGAACCCGCACTCCGGTGAGCAAATCACCGTGAGCCAGGAGGCCATGGGGCAGGAGGCGGATTTCCTCATCGACGGGCTGGAGTGCTCGGTCACGATGTACCAGGGCAACCCGATCGCCGTCTCGCTGCCGCCCCACGTCGTGATGCAGATCACGCAGACCGAGCCCGGTCTCAAGGGAGACACGGCCAGCAATGTCACCAAGCCCGCGACGATCGCCACCGGGGCCACGATTCAGGTTCCGCTCTTCATCAACGAAGGCGAATGGGTGAAGATCGACACGCGCAACCGCAGCTACCTGGAACGGTCGAAGGCCCCCAGCTGAGCGGCGGGAGGCGCGCGCAGGAGCCGGCTCGCCGCCCCCGCCCTCAGCCGCTGTTCGGATCGGGGAGCACCACGTAGGCTCTGCCCGCCATCACACAGGCCGCAGCCTGGGCGTTGTTGCTCACGACGCAGTCCGTCAGCTGCTTGGGGAGCGCCGGGTCCTCGAAGCGCCACAGCTGGGGCTTCTCCGTGCGTGACCGCACGAACAGACCCCAGCGGGTCGCGGCGATCGCGAAGCGACCGTTCGGCGACATGGCGCTGCCCATCGCCGGTCGGGTGACGGGGCCGCCGACGCGCGCGGCATCGATGAAGCCGCTGGGCGCGTCGTGCTCCCAAGCAATGGGCGCAACCGCCAGCGGATGGAAGCGCTCGTCGTTGCCGCAGCTTCCCGGGCGCGGAGCCAACAGTCCCGTGGGCAGCGGGTCGAGCTCTTGGCCCGACTCGGAGCTGAGCTGCCAGCCCAGCTCGGCCCGCTCGCACGACAGGTCGAGGCCGACGATGCGGGCGCCGCTGGGGGACACCACCGCTACGGCCCACGGATCGATCTCTTCGCTCGCCTCGTATTCGTAGCGGCCGTCGGGGGCCGAGCGCACCAGCCCGTGCTCGGTCAGCAGCAGTAGGGAGCCGTCGGCGTGGAAGCTCAGGGGGCTGTAGCGGGGTTCGCTCCCCCGCGCTTTGGGGCGGGCCGTGAGCGGGACCAGCTTGATCACTCGGCGCGCGACCCAATGCGGCATCAACTGCTGCACGCTGTGGCTCATGAAGGCCGAAATCTCCGCGGGGGGCTCGGCGGGAAACCATTCGTGCATGGCCACGGCGGCCAGGGCCGCGCCCACGTCTTGCTGGCTGAGCGCCGCCGAAACCAGCGCAGTCGTGTAGCTGCGAAAGGCCGAGCCCAAATCTCCGCAGTCGATGGCTTGCCCCGTGTCCCCGTAGCGAAGCCGGGGGGTTCCGCCTTTGGCGCAAAGAAAGGAGTACAGGCGCCTGCCCGCGTCGACCAACTGTTCCGCTTCGCGAGCGCTCATGGCGCTTTTGGAGGCCTTCTCGGCCGCCGCGGCGAGAGCGCGAAAGGACGCGCCCGGCTGCGCCGTCTCCGGCGACAGCCCCGCGGCTCGATCCAACCACTTCAGCGTGGCGGCGACTTCCGGGCCGGCTCCTTGCAGGGTCACCTCGACCGTCACGTCGTCTCGACCGTCGCCGTCGAGGTCCCGGGAGTCGATACGCAGGTTGGCGCGTTCTCCGCGCGGCGCGGGATCGACCCGCAGGAGGGCCACCTCGGGCGTCTTGCGCAGGGGGGCCAGCACGCTGATGGCTCGATCCGTGCGACGTGCGGTGTGCCGCTCCCCGCCGCAGGTGGCCGCGATGTCGAGCGTCAACGTCTCCGGCCCCGTCTGTGAGAGCCGAGTGCCGTAGCTGCAGCTCGGGTCGGTCGGGAGAAAATCCGGGGCGTGCGCCAGGCGGCGCGGCACGCCCTCTTCGGGAAACGCCCACAGCTCGCCCACCGAAGGAGCCTCGACCGTGCCGACGAGCCACGCGAACACCTCGGGGCGTTCCGCTTTGCCGAGGATTGCTGGCAACCCGAGTCGGAAGACCAGCCCGGCTGGGGCCTGCAGGGTGCGCCCCTCGATACGCCACCTCGAAGCGCGCGGCGGGGCGACCCGGGCGACCCGCGGCAGCTGCTCGACCGCGGCGGGGGGGGACGGCGCGCTCGGCGGGGGGGGCGGGGCCGGGTTGCTCTCTCCGGTGGCCGTGGAAAACGGCGTGTACGGGCGGTCTTCGCCCGTCAGAGAATCACAGCCCGTCGCCAGAGCCAGAGCGAGGGCTCCGCGAGCCAGCCGGCGCGGGCGGAGGGCCGTGCGCAGCGCGATCGAGACGGGAATCATCGCAGTTTTCACGTCCCGATGGCGAGGGGGGCAAGCGGGGCGGCCGCGAGCCCTTCGGCGCGCGGTGCCGGGCGGGGCCGCGAGCCCTCGTTCGGCGGCTCCGGGGGGCTCGCGGCGAAAAGAACGCCCGCTCGCCCTCGACCCCCGCGGGGGAGGGACGCCGGCGAGCGGCTCTCGCGGCACGTTTGGCTCACTGCTTTCCTCTCCATTGGTTTCGATCCCTTCGTGGATGGAGAACTAGGTAGCCACGGTCGGCCCGTCTGGAAAAGCAACTGCGCGGGAAAATCGGAAACCCGGCGTCGTCGGCCGGCGCCAGACGAGGGTTCGCCGCCTCTTCAGAAGCGCGCTTGGCCGGGCGTTGTGTCGGGGGATGGGCGCCGTTGCCGAGCCGAGCCGCGCGGGGGGGGGGCGTGTCGCCCTGGCCCGGGTGCGCGCGGGCTGGCGCCGCCCGGCCTTTGCGTGGGCGATGGGGCTCGTGCTCGGTTGTGGCGCGGCGGCCGCCGACCCCGTGCAGCGGGCCATCGCCCTCGCCGGGGGGGGGCATCCGCGCGAAGCGCTCGTCCTCTTGGATCGAGCCGAGCGCCCCGTCTCACTGAGACACGAGCAGCTTCGGCTACGGCTGTGCGCCCAGCTCGGAGACATGGCGGGCGTCTCCGAGTCCTTTGAGCGGCTGGCGGAACGAAGTGCTCCGGGCAACCCGCTGCCGTGGCTCGAGTTGGGGCGCGCCTACGAGCTGTCGCACGCGTACGAAGAGGCGCTGCTCGCCTACGATCGGGCGGCGAGCTCCGCGCCCGCGGACCCGGCGGGTCCCAAGACGGGTGGTCGTCGAGCGGCTCGGTGGGGCCGATTCGATTGGGCCGAGCCCCGTCTGCGCGAGGCCTTGCGCCGGCGACCGGGCGACGCCGAGGCATGGCACGCGTTGGGCTTCGTGCTGCAGTCGACGGGGCGACTGCACGCGGCTCGGGCGGCCTACGAGCACGGTCTGGAGCGAGACCCGGCGCGGCTCGACAATCGCCTCGGGCTGGCGACCGTGGCGTTGCGCCAGGGCCGTCCGGCCCGTGCTCTGCACCACTACCGCGCCCTGGTCGAGGCACGGCCTGGCTATGTGGAGGGTTGGCTCGGCGTGTCGTGGGCGTCGATCGCCCTGCACCGCTTTCGGGAGGCGCAGGAAGCGTTGACGGAAGCCAGCCGCCGCGGTGCCTCCCCCGCGGTCGTAGGGCAGCAGCGGCGCTGGATGCAAAACGAGCAGGCTCGCGGCGCGGCCCGGCCACGCTAGCGCCGCGCTCGACAGGGTCCAGGACTGGGCTGGTCGATTCGGGCCGCCCGCGGCGACCTGCCGCGGGCTCGGACGCCCAGCGCCGTTCGACCCTTGCCGGGTCGCGTGCTTGGGTCCGGCCGGACCGACGCGGCCCGTCACCGCGGGGCGCGACGCGGTTTCGCTGCCCTCGGGGTCCGGGGCCGCGAAAAAACACGTCGACCGCAGAGGATGGAAAGGCCCTGGGCGCTCGCGCCGCCCGCGGTCGATCCGGCAGAGCTGCAACGTCACTGAGTCGACAAAGAAATGCCGATTCCTCCGAGCTTGTAACGGTAGTCGCCGCGGCGTAGTCTGGCCGCCCCTGTCTTCGGCCCTCCCAGGCCTGCCACCCAAGAGGATGAATGCAGCTGCAGACGATCCGACGAGCATTAGGTCAACTTCAGAGCGATCCCGAGCAACCTGATGCCTGGAAGCAGTTAGACGAAGCCCTCGACGGCGGCGGCGAGGATGTGGACGAATCCCTTCGCTTGATGACTGCGGCTCGACAGGAGCACCTGCGGCACCGGGAGTGGGAGGCCGTGGCGAAGTTGCTCGGCAGCGAGGCTCGCCTGGCGCTCGGCTCCCCGCGGGAAGTCGATCGCCTGCGCCAAGAAGCCAGGGTTCTTCGAGAAAACCTGCTCGAGGAGGGCGCGGCGTGCCGCCTGTTCGAGCGCATTCTCGAGCTCGATCCCCAGGACCACGAGGCGGCTGCGGCATTGGAGGAGAGCCGGGGCAAGCGCGACACGTGGCAGCAGCTGGTGGACACGTATCTCGCCGAAGCGGAGAAGGCCCCCGACGACCTCTACCGCTCGTCGATGTCGATGCGTGCGGCCGAAGTGGAGCTGCGCTTCGCCTCCGAGCAGCTCGACCGCCGGCGCGTGATGGAACGGCTGACGCGTGCTCTGCAGCTCGATGGTCAGAACGAGCGGGCCGCGGAGATCCTCGAGCTCATGTACCGCCGGGACGGCAACTACGACGCGGTGGTCGAGGTGCTCGGCTCCCTCTTCGAGGGCGGCGAAAACCTGATGACGCGCATCGCGGCCGGTGTACGCGCGGCGCGCGTGTGTCGATACCGTCTCACGGACGCCGAGCGGACGGCTTCCTTCTATCGAAAGGTGCTGGAGCTTTCGCCGACGCACCCCGAAGCGCTCTCCTTCATCTCGGAATACTACTCCGCCGCCGAGCGCTGGGACGACTTGGTGCACGTCTACGAGGCCAGTCTGGCCTCCGGCGAGCAGAACAGCCGAGAGCGGCTCGGCGACGTGCTGCAGGTCGCCATGCTCTTGTGGAAAAAGCGGGGCGACGTGGTCGGGGCGGAAGCCTGGTTCGAGCGCCTGCGCAAGCTCGACCCGGCCAACCAGGGGATGTTGGACTACTTCCGGGAGCGTTTCTCCTCGGAAGACGACGCCCCGCGGCTCTTGCAGGTGCTCTCGGGCGCCCAGCGCCTCATGCCCAGCGGCCCGGAAAAGCAGGCGCTCACGGCCGAGATCGCGCGCCTCGCGGCGGGCCACCAGGACCCGAAGAAGGCCATCGAGCAGTACAAGAATCTCCTGCGTCAGGACCCGTCCAACGAGCAGGCGCTGCAGGCGCTCAAGCAGCTGTACCGCATGACGCAGTCGCATCATGCGCTCGTCGAGCTGCTGCGTCAGCAGCTCGAGGCCACGCCCACCAATCGCCGTGAGGATCGGCTGGAGATCCTGGGCGAGGTGGCGGAGCTGTATCGCGGCGAGCTGTCGAGCGACACGGCGCTCGTCTCCGTGCTCAACCAGATGGCACACCTTTCGCCGGACGAGCCGGACATCGTGCGCGAGCTGGTCGCGCTCTACGAGAAGCTGGGGCGCTGGCGGGACCTGTTGACGAGCCAACAGCGGCTGGCGACGCTCACGACGGATCGCGAGGAAAAGCTGGAGCTGATGCGCGCGGCGGGGCGGCGCTGGCTCGACCAGTTTTCGAACGTTCAGAACGCGACGGCGGTTTTCGAGGCGTTGCTCGAGGTCGAGCCCTCGGATCGGGAGGCGCGGGACCGGCTGCGCGAGCTCTACAAGAAGCGCCGCGCGTGGTCCTCCTTGTTTCGGCTCTACGAGAGCGAGCTGGCCGATGCCTCGGCGGAGCAGCGCCTCAGCCTGCTGCAGGAAATGGCGCGCCTGGCCTCCGAGCGGCTGGGGAAGGGTGACGAGGCCACCCGCATCTATCAGCAGATCCTCGAGTCGGATCCCAACAACCTCGAGGCCCTCTCGGCTCTCGAGCGGCAGGCGGAGCGCTCCAAGGAATGGGACGTGCTGGCCCGTGCGCTCGAGCGCCGCGCCGAGCTGGCCGACAGCGTGCCGCAAAAGATGGCCGTCCTGCAGAAGCTGGGCTCGGTCTACTCGGATCACCTGGGGGACTCCGTCAGCGCCACACGTACCTTCCTGCGCGTGCTCGAGCTCTCTCCGGGCCATGCCCGCGCGCTGCGCGTGCTGCGCGACGGCTACCTCAAGGCCAAGGATTACGACGGGCTGGAGAAGCTCTACGCCTCCCAGGGCGACTGGGAGGGCCTGGCCGACGTGCTCAGCAACGCCGCCGACCGCGTCGAAGACGGGGAGGAGAAGGTGCAGCTCAGCTACCGAGCCGCCGAGGTCTATGCCGAGCGGCTCCAGCAGCCGGAGCGGACGTTCCGCTGCTACGAGCGCATCCTCGCCGTGGATCCGACCGACCTGCGCGCGGCCAAGGCCTTGCTGCCGATCTACGAGAAGGAGGAAAAGTGGGCCCGGCTTCCCGCCCTCTACGAGCTGTGCCTGGAGGCCGAGGAAGACCCGGCGGTCAAGAGCGACTTGCTACAGCGCTTGATCAAGCTCACGGCCACGCGCCTGGTCGATCGGGGCCGGGCGCTCACCTACGCGCGGGCGGCGTTCGAGCTCGACCCCGAGTCGCCGGCCACCCTGGCCCAGCTGGAGGACGCCAGCCGCGCGGCGCGCGACTGGGAGCCTTTCGTCGGCGCGGTCAGCTTACAGCTCGGGCTGGGTGCGGCGGGGGCCGGCGCGGAAGTCGGCGGCGGCTCCGAGGAGGCCGGCGAGGCCGGAGCCGGTGCGGGCAAGAAGCGCCGCAAGCGGCGGCGTCGGCGCAAGGAAGGCTCGCCAGCGCCGGCTGACGGGGGCGCGGCGGCGGCTCCCGTCAGTTCCAGCTCGCCCCCGGCGGCGCCCGAGCTCTCGGCGGCGGCCACGCGGGCCCTGGAGATGAAGCTGGCCGTGGTTTTCGACGAGCACCTCGGGCGGCCCGACGACGCCGCCGCTCTGCTGACGGGTCTGGTCGAGCGAGATCCGACCGACGCGGACGCCACCGCGGTGCTCGAGCGCTGGCTGCGCCGAGATGGCAAGCGCGACGAGCTGCGCAAGCTGTGGGACATCAAGCTCGAGCAACAGGCCGAGCGAGAGGATCGGATCAGCCTGCTCAGCGAGTGGGCCGATTTGGAGCAGAACGAGTTCGGCGCTGCCGCGCGCGCGGCAGATCTCTACCGGCGCATCCTGCAGGTGCAGCCGGGCCGCCTGTCGGCGGTTCGCGCGCTGCCGCGCTTGCTGCTCAGCCTGGAGAGGCCCGCCGAGGCGGCGGAAGCCATCGAAGCGCAGCGCGAGCACGTGGAAGGCAGCGCGCGCGCCGATCTGGAGGTGGAGCTGAGCGGGCTGTACCTCGGCCCGCTCGAGCGCCCCGAGGCCGCGCTGCGGGCGGTTCGGCGGGCGTTGGAGATCGCCCCGGAGGATCCGCGCGCGATGGATGCGCTCCGGCGTCTGGTGGAGATCCCGGAGACTCGGCGCGAGGCGGCCGGCGTGCTGGCGGAGAGCTACGCGCGCTCGTCGGATGCTCGGCGCGAGGCGGAGGCGCTCGAGAGCGCGCTGGAGGCCGTCGCGGAGGCGGACGAGCGCAAGGCCCTGTTGCTGCGCCTGGCGGACGTGCACGAGCGCAAGCTGGAATCGTACGGGGCGGCGTTCGACATCATTTTGCGCACGATTCGCGAAAATAGCGACGATCTCGCGCTCTGGGATCGCGCCGAGGATCTGGCCGCGGCATGCGGACGGGTCACCGAGCTCGCCCACCTGCTGCGCGATACCTTGCGCGAGGAGCTCTCCGAAGAGGTCGATCGCGAGCTGTGCGATCGCGCGGCGCGGCTGTACGAGGAGACCCTCGGCGATCCCGTTGCCGCGGTTCCGTATCTCGAGCGGCTGCTCAGCGCCAACCCGGCCGATCAGGACGCGTTCCTGCGTCTGAAGCAGATCCTCACGAGCGCCGAGCGCTGGGGCGAGCTCGAAGATCTGTACAACCGGGCGACCCGAGCCATCGAGGACATTCCCACGCGCGTGGACCTGCTCACGGAGGTGGCCCTGGTCTGCGAGGAGATCATCGAGGACGACGCCAAGGCCATCGCCTACTACGAGCGAACCCTCGAGATTCAGCCCAACCACGACACGAGCATGAGGTCGCTCGATCGCCTCTACCAGCGCACGGGTGCCCACGGTCAGCTGGCCGCGCTGCTCGAGACGCGGCTCTCGATGCTCGAGGGAGACGAGGTGCTGGACACCGAGCTACGTCTGGCCCGAGTCCAGCTCGAAGAGCTCCACGAGCCAGGCAAGGCCATCGAGCACGTGGAGCGTGTGTTGAGCGAGCGGCCGTCGGACTACGGCGCTCGCGAGCTGGCGGAGAGCGTCCTGGAGATTGGGAGCTTTCGGGCTCGCGCCGCGCGGGCCCTCGAAGCGGTGTACGAGTCGCGGGACGAAATTCGCGAGCTGGTCAAGGTGTTGGAAATCCGCTGGGAGTCGACGGACGACGCGACGGCGGGGGAGGCCGAGCGCGGCCAGCTGCTGCGCCGCATCGCCACGCTCAAAGACGACCGGTTGCACGACGACGCCGGCGCGCTGGAGGCCTTCGCGCGTTACGTTCCCACGCACGGCTTCGACGAGGAGGCGCGCGAGCGCTTCGTCGAGATCGGCCTGCGCCGTGGTGAGTTCGCGCGGGTGGCGGCGGTGCTCGAGGAGACGGCCGGCGCCGCCGACGTCCCTTCCGCGCAGGGCGAGATCCTGATGCAGGCGGCGAACATCTACGCCGAGAGCCTGGCGGACATCGAGCGGGCTGAGTCCATCTACCGGCGCGTGCTCGAGCTCGACCCGAGCGAGCCCGAGCTCACCCTGCCGGCGGCGCGCGCGCTGGAGGCGCTGTACGCCGCGGGCGAGCAACACGCGCAGCTGGCCGAGATGATCCGCGTGCAGATTCGCCTGGAGCTCGACCTCGCGGTGCGGGCGGGGTTGCTCGGTCGCCTCGGAGAGCTCTCGGAGAAGCGGCTTCGCGATTCGTACGCGGCGATCGACGCCTACCGCCGTCGGCTCGAGGATCTGCCGGACGATGCGGCGGCACTCGAGGCGCTCGACCGGCTCTACGAGGCGACGGAGCAGTGGCGAGAGCTCGTCTCCGTGCTCGAGCACCGCCGGCTCATTACGCTCGATTCGGAGGCCCGGCGCGATTTGATGCGGCGCCAGGCGCGCGTGCTTTCCGAGCGGCTCTCCGACGCGACCGAAGCCACCGAGGTTTGGCGAACCTACCGCGGGGAGTTCGGCGACGGCGAGGAGGTGCTCGGTGCCCTCGAAGCATTGTATCGAGAGGCGGAGCGCTGGGAGGATCTCGCCGACACCCTCGAGGCGCACCTGGCCCACTCGGAGGATTCGGACGCGAAGCTGCGCATGCTCACCCAGCTGGGCGATCTGCGCGGGGAGCGGCTCGGCTTGCCGCAGGCGGCGCTCGACGCGTACCGCGAAGCGCTCGCCGTCGATTTCTCCTATCGCCCCGCCCGTCTCGCGCTCGAGCGGCTGCTCGAGTCTTCCGAAGCGCTCACGCAGCGGGAGGCCGCGGAGGTGCTCGAGCCAGTGTTCGAAGCCGACGCCGATCACCAGCGCTTGCTCAAGGTGCTGGAGATCCAGGCGGAAGCCGAGCAGGACCCGGTGAAGAAGCTCTCGCTTCTGCAGAAGTGCGCAGATACCGCCGAAAATTCGTTGTCGAATCCCGAGCGAACCCTCACCTACGTCACCCGCGCCGTGCGCGAGGGGGCGGGCCATGTAGACCTGGCGGGCTGGCTGCAGAGGCTCGAGCGAGTGGCCCAAACCACCAAGCGGCGCGCCGATCAGGTGGCACTGCTTCGGGAAGTGGTCGTCGAGATCTTCGAGGGCGACGTGCAGTTCGAGGTCACGCAGCGCATCGCCGAGCTGGCCCGTGACGAGCTCAAGGATCGCGAGCTAGCACGCGAGTACTACGAGAAGGCGCTCGAGTTGCGCCTGGATGCCGTGGCCCCCATGCGAGCGCTGGAGGCCATCTACGAGCAAACGGGCGACATGCAGAGCCTGCTCGCCATCCTGGAGCGTCGGGCCGACGCAGCCGAATCCCAGTCCGAGCGTGTGGAGCTGATGCTGCGCCGGGCCGATCTGCTGGTGGAGCGCACCTCGGACCCGGAAGGGGCCACCGAGGTCTACGAACGCGTCTTCGATCTGACGCCCAACGAGCGAGCCATCGCCGCGCTCGAGCGCCTCTATGCGCAGGCGCAGCGCTGGGAGGATCTGATCGAGCTGCACAATCGGCGGCTCGAATCGAAAACGGCCGACCACACCGCGCTGCGCGTACGGGTCGCCCAGGTCGCCGCGCGCGAGCTTTCCGACCTCCCGCGTGCCTTCGACGCGCTGGAGGCGGCGCTCGAGGCCGATCGCCACAGCGAGCCCGTGATCGCGGAGCTCGAGTACCTGATGGAGAGCGCGCCGGAGGCGGAGTACCGTGCGCGGGCGGCGGCGCTGCTGGAGCCCATCTATCTGTCCCTGGGGCGCTACGATCGCGTGATGGCGACCCTCGCGTGCCGTCTGGAGTACAGCCAGGATCCCGAAGAGCGGCGCGACTTCCTCTCGCGCCTGGCCAAGCTCCACGAAGAGCAGCAGGAGGACTATGCCGCCGCCCTGTCCACGCTCTCTCGCCTCTTGCAGGAGGACATCACCTCGGAGGACACGATCAGCGAGCTCGAGCGGCTCGCCCGGGTCTCGGACGCCGCGCCGCAGCTGGCGGCCATCTACGCCGAGGCGCTCGAGAGGATCACCGTGGACGAGCCCGCGACGGCCAAGCTCTCGCAGCGGGCCGGGCAGCTCTTCTCGGCGGCGGGGCAGCTCGAGTCGAGCCAGCGCTTCTACCGCCGCGCGCTGGCCTTCGACCCGGACGATCGCGAGGTCTTCGACGAGCTCGACGAGCTGTTGGCTCGCGCCGGGGAGCACCAGCAGCGCGTCGATTTGTACGCGTCGGCGCTGGACACTCGCTACGAGGATTCCGAGCGAATTCTTCTCTATCACCAGACTGCCCAGCTGCAGCGAGGCCCGCTCGGGCAGCCTGACGCAGCGGTGGAGAGCTACCGCCGCGCCCTCGATATCGACCCGCAGGATACGACGTCGCTCGACGCCCTCTCCGAGCTGTATCGCGATCTCGAGCGCTGGTCGGAGCTGGCAGAGCTGTGCCTCGGGCGCGCCGATCAGAGCACGGATCTCGCCGAGGCGGCCCATCATCGCCTCGCCCTGGCGCGGCTGCGCGCCAACGAGCTGGGCGACATCGAAGGCGCCATCGATCAGCTGGAAGAGATCGTGCAGGCCAACCCTTCTCATTCCGAGGCGATCGACGAGCTCGAGGTCCTTCGCAAAGGCGGGCAGTCGCGCGAGCGCATCGTCAGCGTGCTGTTGCCGCTCTATGAGGCGGCGGACGATTGGCGGCGCCTGATCAAGCTCAACGAGGATCGCTTCGCCCTGGCCGACACGAGCGGGGAGAAGGTCGCCGTGCTGCGAGAGACGGCGGGGCTCTGGGAGCGGCGGGGCCACGACGAGAAGCGGGCTCGCAGGGGTCTGGCGGTCGCGTTCGAGCTCGATCCGGACGACGCCGAGGTGCGCGCCGACTACGAGCGTTTGGTCGCCGCGACCGGCGCCTGGGACGAGCTGGCTGGCGTGTATCAGCAGCGCCTGAAGGGCGAGCTGGCGAGCCGTCACGAGGTGCTCACCACGCTGGCCAGCGTCCACGACGAAAAGCGCAACGATCCGCGCCGGGCCCTGGCGGCCTACCAGGCGCTCGTCGATCTGGACGAAACGAACGTGGACGCTCTGGAAAAGCTCGAGCAGCTGGCCACGATGCTCAGCGATTGGTCCGTGCTGGTGCGCGCCCTGCGCATCAAGACGGAGCTGGTGGACGAACCGGAGGATCGCGCCTCGCTGTGGCGGCGAGTCGGCGAAACGCGCCGGGACATGCTCGAGCAGCCCGACCTCGCCGTGGAAGCTTACGAGCGCGCGGCGGAGCTCGAGCCGGACAACACGTTCACGCTCGACAACCTGATCGAGCTCTACCGCGAGCGGCAGGATACGGATCGGCTGGTGGAGCTGTACCAGCGGCGGGTAGATCTCTCCGACGAGGAGGATGCCGAGCTGAAGTACGAGCTGCTGTGCGCCGCGGGCGACCTGTGCGAGGCGCGCCAGAACAACAACGCCGGCGCCCTGGATATGTTCAACCAGGCCCTGTCGCTCAAGCCCAGCGATCCGGTGGTCCTCGAGCGCGTCAATCGCTTGTACGCCGCCGAGGAGATGTGGCCCGAGCTGCTCGAGAATCTGCGCTTCTGCGTGACGGTGGCCGAGGAAGACGCGGAGAAGGCCAACCTGCGCTGTCGCATCGCAGGGGTGCTTTCGGAGCAGCTCGGAGAGTACGATGAGGCCTTGGAGACGTATCGCGAGGTGCTGGAGGTCGCTCCCGCCGACGAGCGCGCTCTCAAGGCCGTCTCGGAGATCGGGCAGGCGCACCCGGAGAGTCGGGAGCTGGCGGCGACCATCCTGGTGCCGGCGCTCACTGCGCTCGACCGCCACGAAGAGCTGGTGGCGGCCCTGGAGATGCGCTTGACCTCGCAGGGCGACCCCCTGCAGCGCTCGCAGACGCTCGAGCGCATGGCGGCCGTGCTCGAGTCGAGGCTGGACTCGCCGGAGCGCGCCCAGGCGGCGCTGCTGCGTGCGCTGACGGAGCGGCCCGATTCACCGGAGCTGCACGCCGAGATCGATCGGCTCTCGCGGCTCTGTGGTGGCTTCGAGCGCTATGCAGCGGCGTTGAGCGAGCGGGCTCAGGCCACCTTCGACACGGACCTGGCGATGTACTTGTATTGCCGGCTCGGAGAGGTTGCCGAGCGAGAGCTGCAGGACGCGCCGCGGGCGATCCGCGCCTACGAAGAGGCGATCTTGCAGGCAGGTGACCAGCCCGAGCTGCTCGCAGCCCTCGACCGACTCTATCAGTCGGTCGAAGATTACGAGACGCTCAGCGAGATTTTGGAGCGTCGCGCGCTGGTGGCCGAGGGTGAAATCGAGCAGTCGGAGCTCTACTTTCGCATGGCGACCATTCAGCGCGAGCAGTTCCAAGATCGCTCCCGTTGCCTGTACTCGCTGCGCCGCGCGCTGGAGTTCAATCCGCAGCACGCCGGAGCGATTGAGCAGCTCGAGGAGTTGCTCGGAGACGCGGAGTTCTTCGAGGAAGTCGCCGAGGTGCTCGAGGGCGTCTACCGGGAATCGGGAAACAACGACAAGCTCGCGGGGCTGTTCGAGCGGCGCGTCGGGCTCGCCGGGTCGCCCGAGCAGCGGCTCGAGGCGCGCCGCACGCTCGCCCGAGTGCTGGAGGACGAGGTCGGCGACCTCGCGGGCGCCCAACGCATCGTGCAACAAGGGCTCGCGGAGGTCCCGGGAGATCTCTCCATCCTCGACGAGCTGGGGCGTCTGGCATCGCTCACCGCCGACTGGACGGGGGCGGCCACGGCGCTCGAGGCCGCACTGCAGGACATCGTCGGGACGGAGCCGGCGACGGGCCGGGAGGTTGCTCTGACGCTCGCTTCGTGGCGGCGCCAGCAGCTCTCCGACAACACCGGCGCCGAGAGGGCGCTCAGCATCGCTCTGGAGTGCGGGCAGGACAGCGAGGACATCCTGCTGCAGCTCGAGGAGCTCCAGAAGGAGCCTGGCCGGGAGCAGAGCCTCGTGGAGACGCTGCGTCGCCGCGCCCGGCTGGCCGCAGGGGGCGAGCGGGAGGAGCTGTATCGGCGTGCCAAGCAAATCGCCGATGGGCTCGCCGTCCCCGGCCTGCAGGAGGGCGTGCTGCGCGACTTCATGCGTGTCGAGCCCGAAAGCGATTGGGCGCTCGGCTCGCTGGCAGAGCTGCGGTTCGAGGAAGGAGACTTCGCCGAAGCGCTCGACCTCATCGAGCGGCGGATCGAGGTGGGAATTTGCGACGACCTGATGTCGCTTCGCCATCGCGCTGCCTCGATTGCCCACGAGAAGCTGCACAACGAAGCGAAGGCAATCGAGCTGTACTCGACCATTCTGCAGGACGAGCCAGGGGACGCGAAGGCCGCTTTCGCTCTGCGCACGCTGCTGGCGGCGTCGCAGCGCTGGGAAGAGCTGCGGGTGCTGCTCACGAGCCAGATCGACATCGCGGAGGGCGTGGAGCTGCGGCAATCGCTGCGGCTCGAGCTGGCCCGCCTCGACATCGACCATTTCGGGTCGATCGACGCGGCCGTCGAGCAGCTCCAGGCGACTCTCGAAGAGCAGCCCGGGCAGGCCGAGGCCGTGCTCCTGCTCAACCGCCTCTACGAGCGAGAGGGCAAGCATCAGGAGCGAGCGGTGCTGCTCCAGCAGCAGGTGGATTTCGCCGAGGAACGCGCCGATGTCGAATCGGCGCTCGAGCTACTCGTTCGGCTGGCGGAGCTTTCGGAGAGCGAGCTCTCCGACACCGAGCGGGCGCTCGACGCCTACCGCCGAATTCTCGTGCACGACGCCACGAACCAAGATGCGGTCGACGCCTTGGTGCGCCTGCTCGTCGCCGAGGGGCGGCTGCCGGAGGCGGCGGACGTCCTCGAGTCGGTGGTCGAGGCGGGTTTGCCTGCCGAGCGGGTCGCGGCTGTGGGCACTCGCCTCGCCGATTTGTACGAGGAGCTGGGAGATAAAGAGCGTTGCTGCGCGGCGCTCGAGCGCGTGATGCGCTCCGGCAACGGCCACGGCGCGGTGGTGGAGCGCCTGCAGAAGTCGTACGAAGCGCTGGAGCGCTGGAGCGAGCTGGCGGAGCTGCTCGCGGTGCGGGCCGAGTCGGCGCACCCGGTCGAGGCAAAGGTCAAGCTCCTGACGCGCGCGGCCGAGTTGCGCTGGAAGAAGCTCGACGAGGTGGAGGAGGCGGCCATCCTGCTGCAGCGGGCCACGGATCTCGCGCCAGATGATCGCCCGGTGCTGCTGCAGCTCTGTGACGTGCTCAACGCCGCCGGGCGCAGCCGCGAGGCCGTCGAGGCGCTTCAGCGGATCGTTCAATCGTACGGCGGGCGTCGCAGCCGTGAGCTCGGCGAGATTCACCGCCGGCTCGCTCATGCGTATCGCAGCCAGGGGGAGCGGCAGCAGGCGCTGAAGGAGCTCGACCACGCGTTCAAGATCGAGCCGGGCAACGTCGGGATTCTGCAGGAGCTCGGCTCGCTCGCGCTCGAGCTGGGCGAGCTGAAGAAGGCGCAGCAGATGTATCGAGCCTTGCTGTTGCAGCGCCTGGACAAGAAGAGTCCCATCACGAAAGCCGAGGTTTTCTACAACCTCGGGCGCGTTCACGGTGCTCTGGGCGAGGGCCCGAAGGCGAAGCAGATGCTCGAGCGGGCCGTGCAGACCGACCCCGGGCTCCAGGAGGCCAAGGATCTCTTGGCGACCATGCAGTGATATCCCGCTCGCGATTGTGTCGTCGGCGGGGGCGGCTTTCGCGGCCTTTTGGGGGTTTGCCCTCCAGCGGGGCGCGAGGCGCCCGCGGGCGGCATCGCGGAGCAGGCCGGCCGGACGCGCGTCGCCCGGGCACCAGCCGCCCGAAGTCCAGCGGCCAGGGTGAAGACCAAGGTCGAAACGAGGTGACGTCGTGTCCGTCGTCGTTTTCATAGACGGTCGCGCTCGCCCACCCGGTGAGCAGGTCGTCAGCGTGTTCGATCGGGGCTTTCTCTACGGAGACTCGATCTTCGAGACGGTCCGCACCTATGGGGGGCGCCCCTTCTCGCTGGCGGCTCATCTGCGGCGGCTGCGACGCAGCGCGGAGCGCGTCCAGATCCCCCTCGAGCCTTCGGACGAACAACTAGCCGCCGAGGTCGGCGAAGCGGTCGCGCTCGCGGAGAACCCCGAGAGCTATGTTCGAATCATCGTCACGCGGGGCGCGGGAGCCGGCATGGGCCTCGACCCCGCGCTCGCCGAGAGGCCCTGCCGGGTGGTCCTCGTCGGGCCCCTTTCGCCGCCGCCGAAGGAGCAATACGAAAGGGGCATCCGCGTGGCGACGTACCGTTGCCGTCGGCCCGCGGACGGAACCGCCGCTGCGGGCGCCAAGGTGGGCAACTACCTGGTAGCGGTGCTCGCCACGCGCCACGCCAAGGGGAGCGGGGCGCAGGAAGCGCTCATCGTCGATGACGCGGACATGGTCAGCGAGGGGGCGACTTCGAACGTCTTCGCCGTGATCGGGGATCGCGTGGTCACGCCGGGGCTGGACGCGGGCATCCTGGAAGGCATCACGCGCGGGCACATCTTGGAGGTCGCCCGCCAGCTCGGGCTTTCTGTCGAGCTTCGAGCCATCCCCCTTGCCGAGCTCCAGTCGGCGGACGAAGTGTTCATCACCTCGAGTATTCGGGAGCTCCTCAGCGTCACGCACATCGATGAGGTCCCCGTCGGCTCGGGCGAGGTGGGTCCTGTGAGTCGGCGGCTGCTCGCCGCCTTTCGACGGGCCGTGGCCAGCTCTCACGGAGCTTCCGAGCCGAGCGTCCCGTAGCTCTCGGAGCCGTCACTGCAACCGAGCGGCTCGGGTCGCTCGGTGTCGACGACCTGGGCCACGTCGGTGAGCACCGAGCCTTCTTCGCGCAGGGGCTGCCGAGTTCGCGGCGAGTACGAGACCCCTCTTCTGCTGGTTGTCGGCCTCGAAGTCGGCGCGTGCGGCGCCCTCGAGCAAGGTGGGCTCGAGAGCGGCATTCGAAGGGAGCGCCACTCCGGCGCCGAAGCCATCCGCTCGACTCGTCGAGCGGGCGAGAAGAACCGCGGTTTCATGGAAGCCCGTGGGGCGGCCGAGCGCTCCGGGACCAGCGGATGTGCGGTCTCCTCGTCGTCACACGGGCCACCGCGGGTGGGTCGGGCCGGGAAGGGATTCGGGAGCGAAGCAGGGGAAGACGAACACGAATGGGACGGCCGCGGCGGCCACCGCAAAGGCTCTACGGTTGCGGGCTGGAGCTCCTTCTTCTGCCGCGCAGTCGCCGACGGCAAGTAGGAAGAGCAGGCAATGAATCTCCGCGTCATCGAGAGCGTCGATGGCCACCTGGCACTCTTCGGTACCCACCCGACTTCATGGATCAGGTCGATGGGCGCTTGAACGAGCTACTAGCCTTCCACCCCTGGCCGCTTCCCTCGGCTGCGGGCGTCGAGAAGCGGCGCCCGAATGCCGAGCGAGCACGCCGGCCCCCCCCTCCTGTGCGCAGCCGCGGACCTACGGGGCGTCGCTGCGCTCCTCGCTCGGCGCGGCCTCGGCAGGGGGGGCGGCGCCTTCCTCGGAGGGCGCAGCGCCCTGGGGCTCGCCGGGCGAGCCATCGGCCTCCTCGCCTTCACTGCCTGCCGACCCTTCTTCCCCGGCCGGCGGCGCCTCGGCGCCCGCCTGGGGGGAGCCTTCCTCGGCGGGCTGGCGCGGAATCGGCACCCGCAGCCGGCCGCCTTGCTGGGCGGCCGTCATCGCGACGCCCTTGTCGAAGAAGGCCGTCAGGAAGCCGACCTCGCTCGGCGGGTTGGTGATCAGGCCCGCCTCGTCGATCACGGTCATCACTGCCGCCACGCGCAGGGCGTCGTGTTCGCCGCCCCGCGAGAGCACGCTCAGGGCGGCGTCCTTCATGTTTCTCAGCAGGCCCTGACGCCGCTCGGGGGTGAAGTAGCGGTCCGTCGCTGCGATGACCTCTTCTTTCAGGGCGGGGCCCACTGCGGCGGGGTCGGCCGCCGTCTGCTGCGTCAGGCGGCTCCCCACGCGATTGAGCAGATCCTGCAGGGCCGCTTGGGAAGGCAGCCAACCGCGAAATTCGGGCCACTGATGTAGCTCGGCCGAATCCTTGGCGAGCTTGACGGCGTCCTCTTCTCCCAGCGCCAGGCCCTCTTCGTCGAAGGGGTGGGGAGGGGCCTCGGCCGGGGCTCCCTCGAGCAGCGCCTCCGCGGCCATCATGCCCATCGGCTCCGGCAGGGACCGCTCGCCGTGCCACTTGCGGCGCTCGGCGATGCGGAACTGCGCCCACTGGTAAGGCACCTCGACCGGGCCGTAGCCGGCTCCCGAGAGAGCCCGCTGCATGTTCTCCTTCAACTTGGAGTGGCTGATTTCTCCGCCTTCGACCCGCAGCAGCTGCATTCCCGAGCGAAAGAAGCAAAAGGCGCTCTGATAGCGCCCGGAAGGGGTTCGCCTGGCCAGCACGAGGCCCACCGAGCCGCTGTTGTCCGGCGGCAGGAGCCAGGCGAGCCTCACGGCGCCGGTGGCCTCGTGCCCCGCGGGCTGCCCGACGGCTGCGACCTTGGGCGCGCGTGGGACCGCCACGCCGCGAGACTTCAGCACACCGAGCCCGCGACGGGCCGCCTTGCGCGCAGGGCCCTGGCCTCCCTCCGCAACGGCCTGCACGGCGGCGCCGTTCGCGCGCCGCACCCATTCGGCGACGAGCGAAGGGGCGTTGGTTCCGGCTTCCGCAGCGACCTGGACTGCGCTGTGCGCGTCCGCCTGCAGTTGGTCCTCGGTGAAGGCTTGGGTAGCTGTACTCGACATTGACGATGGGGTCCTGGCTGATGTTCCTCTGATCGCGAACGCCGCGCGAACGCGCTCGCTCCGGCTGCCGGGGCGGGCTCACCCCCGGCGGGCGATGACTTCTATCTCGATTTCCGCACCGAGCGGAAGGGCTGCCACCTGCACCGTGGAGCGAGCTGGTGGGGAGCCGTTGAAAAAGCCGGCGTAGACTTCGTTGACGGTTTTGAAATTATCCAGATCCGTCAAAAAAATCGTCGTCTTGCAGACGTTGTCGAGCGTGCAGCCGGCGGCTCGCAGAATCGCTTGGGCGTTGTGCAGCACGCGCTTCGTTTGCTCTTCGATGCTGCCGGCGGAAAGCTGACCTGTCGCGGGGTCGAGGGGGATTTGGCCGCTGACGAATACCAGGTCCCCGGCGACGACCGCCTGGCTGTAGGGGCCGACCGCCGCCGGCGCTTCGTCCGTCTCGATGATCTCGTGCATGTTGCCTCCGGCCGCGACTAGAGCACATTTCCCCCGAGCGACGCGGGGAAAACCGTGCGCCCACGCGGCGTGCATCGGAACCGGGGTCGGCCGCTCGCGCCGAGCGGAAGCAATCCCCAGCGCGGGGCTCGTGGCCCCGACGCAGGAGCCACCACGCGCCCCGCTCGACGGAGCGGCAGCGCGCCCGGCGGTGGGCGCGACGGAAAGGCGGGGATGGCCCCCCGGGGTCCCCGCCCATGCGATGGCGGGTCGCGCGCGCGCTTCGAAGTCGCCCCTCGACCTTACCCCTCGACGCTGCGCCGACCGGAGAGCGCGCGCCCCAGCGTGATCGGGTCGGCGAACTCGAGATCGCCCCCGTGGGGAATCCCACTGGCGATCCGCGTGACTTCCACCCTGCCGGCAAACTCGCGCGCCAAGTGCAGGGCGGTGGCCTCTCCCTCGACGGAAGGGGGCGTCGCCAGAACGAGCTCGCGCACGCCCGCGGCTTCGATGCGCTGCGAGAGCTTGTCCATGGGTAGCTCGTCCGGGCCGACGCCGTCGAGCGGCGAAAGCAGCGCGCCGAGCACGAAGTAGCGCCCCCGCATCGCCCCGCTGCGCTCGAAGGCGAGGAGATCCGGAACGCGCGCCACCACGCAGAGCTGGCTGTCGTCTCGCCGGGGGTCGGCGCAAATCTCGCAGAGGGGCTCCTCGCTCGGTTCGCCGGCGGCGGCGAGCTCGGCGATGTTGCCGCAGCGGTGGCACGGCCTGAGCCGCTCCGCGGCCTGCGCGAGGGCGGCGCTCAGCGCGTGCATCTGGGCGACTCGACCCGAAATCAGGTGTAGCGTGTAGCGCAGAGCGGTTTTCTCTCCCACTCCGGGCAGGCGCGTGAAGGCCTGGGTGAGCTGCTTGACGGTGGGCGGGAGCGCGCTGGACAAACGGGGGTGTCTCCTGAGGGCTGGAGCTAGCTGTTTCGGGGCGGCGCATGCTCGCCGCCGCGCTGGAGCGGCCTGTCGAGCCGTGGCCGGCGAGCTCGGCCTCGGGCGGCGGTTGCGGCGGGGGGCTGCTGGAGGCGGCCCGGGCCAGTGGAGGCCTGGACCGGCTCGCGCCGCCCGGCGGGTGCTCTCGCACCGCGGCGTTCGTCAGCGGACATCGACTCGCTTGACCCGCGCGCCCAGGATCTCGACGGCGTCCACGATGCTCGGGTGGCGGTGAGCCGCCTCTTCGGCTTCTTTTCGGCGCTGGTTGCGGATGCGCTTCTCGGCGTTGGCCAGCGTTTCCAAGCCGCCTTCGACCGCGCGGAACTCCACCGCGGGCGCCGCCCCCAGCTTGGCCGCCGCCGCCCTGGCCAGCTCCGCGAGGGCGTCGGGCGTGCGCATGGCGGGCTCGAGGGCATTGCCGCTCTGCAGCCCCAAGACGAGCTTCTCGCGGCTCAGCTCGAGCGGTACGGCGTGCTGAAACACGGCCTGCAAATCGGGTCGGCTGGAACCCAGACCGTCGAGCAGCTCACCCCAGAGCGGCAGCGCGTCGCCGCCTGCAGGCCGCGAGGATGCATTGGTGCCGGGCGCGGCTGCCGGGGCGGCGGGGCGGGGGCGGCTGCGCGGCGGCCCCGGGGCGGCCCGGGGGGAGGGCGCGCGATCCGGGGTCGGCGGAGCTTGGACGGATCCCGTCGGACCCCCGGCCCGTTCGACCCGGGTCGGGAGTGGCTCGTTCGCCGGCGCCTCGTCGCGCAGCGGTGTCCGGGGCGCGGCCGGCGTGGGATCCAATGGCTCGACGGGCTCGACGGCACGCAGCGGGGGGGCTGGCTGCCGTACCGCCGGCTCGGCGTGCAGCGCCGCCCCGGGAGCCTCGGCCGGCGCGGCGCTGCTGCTCCGGTGCCCGCGCGGACCCGCCCGCGAGACCTCGGAAACCAGCCCGCTCGCGCCGGGGTGAGCCTCGCCGCGCACCGATCGCCCCGGCTCGGGCGTGGGTTTGGGCGGTGCGACGAGCGCCGCCGGGGCTGCGTGGGAGCGCGCCCGGCCCGCTCCGCCTCCGCGCACGCCGGCGGGCGGGGGCCGCCCGCCGGGGGAGCCCCGGCCGGGCCCCGCGCCGCCGCCCGGCGGGGGACCGGCAGAAAGGCGCCCCTCGAGCTGGGAGAGCCGCGCCATCAGCTCGTCCATCGGCAGCATCGGCGGCCGCAGAGACAGGCGGACGAGGAGCATCTCGAGCGCGGCTCGCGGGTCGCCGCTGCGAGCGACCTCGTCGTGGCTCTGAGCGAAGCCCCGCTGCAGCCGGACCAGATCGAGCTCGCTTTCCCCGTCGGCGATTTGCTTGACCGCGGCTCTCTCCTCGTCCGTCAGATCGAGCAGGTCGTCCGAGTCCGCGCACACCTTCGCCACCACGATGTCCCGCAGCAGGCCTTGCAGGTCGCGCGCCACG
Source organism: Polyangiaceae bacterium (assembly GCA_050299315.1). Taxonomy (GTDB): domain Bacteria; phylum Myxococcota_A; class Polyangia; order Polyangiales; family Polyangiaceae; genus SZUA-265. Next base: position 126,183 of record JBNKVS010000041.1, on the reverse strand, counting down.
ACGGTCAAATCGCAGCTCTGCTGGGCCAGCTCGGCCACCCGCTGCAGCGCGCCCTTCGGGTCCTTCTTCACCACGCTGGTGGCCAGCGCGCGAAGCGCGGGATGCCCCGCGATGCCCAGCACCTCGGCCAGCTCCTCGCCCACCAGCCTACGCGGGCTGAACGCCACGGCTTGGTCGAGCAGGCTCAGGGCATCGCGCATACTCCCGGCCGCCTCTCGAGCCACCAGCGCCACCGCCGCGTCATCCGCCTCGACGCCCTCGCCCTGCAGCACGAAGCGGACGCGCTCGGCGATCACCCGGCTGGAAATCAAACGAAAGTCGAAGCGCTGCACCCGGCTGAGGATCGTCACCGGGACCTTGTGCACTTCGGTCGTTGCAAAAATGAACTTTACGTGGGGCGGAGGCTCCTCGAGCGTCTTGAGCAGCGCATTCCACGCGTTCGTGGACAGCATGTGCACCTCGTCCACGATGATGATCTTGTAGCGATCTCGGGCCGGCTGATACGGCAGGGACTCCTGCAGCTTGCGGATCTCGTCGACGCCGGTGTAGCTCGCGCCGTCGATTTCCCGCACGTCCACGTCCAGCCCCTCGGCGATCTCCTCGCAGGCCGCGCACTGCAGGCAGGGCTCCGGCCTCGGCCCGCTCGCGCGGGGCTCCGGCTCTCCGGGGGGGCCGAGGCAGTTGAGGGCCTTGGCGAGAATCCGGGCGCTGGTCGTCTTGCCCACGCCGCGTACGCCGGTGAACAGAAAGGCGTGCGCGACCCGCTGCTCTGCGATCGCATTGGCCAGCGTGCGCGCGACATGCTCTTGACCCACGAGATCGCGAAAGCTCATGGGGCGCCACTTGCGCGCGAGGACGACGTAACTCATGGAAGGCTTTCTGCCGCCCGGGGGCGGCTCGCGCCAATGTAGAGGAAGGCGGTGCCGCCGAAAAGAGCCGCCACCGGGCCGCGCGCGCCGCGAGCCGTCCCGCGCGCCTGGCGCTGCCGCGCCGGCCGATGGTCGCTCTCGCCCGACCGGTTGACACGGCCTCCTGCCCCGTGAGAGCGTCACCCGAGCCGCGCACGTGGGCGAAGCCGAACAAATCACCGTGCTCGTCGTAGACGACGAGCCGAGCAACCTGGTCTCCCTTCGAAAGATTTTCGAACGGGAGCAGATGCGTGTGCTCACCGCGGATAGCGCCAAGGGAGCGCTGGAGCGTGTGCGGCACCATCGCGTGCAGGTCGCGCTCATCGACCTGATGATGCCGGGCACGGGCGGCGCGGAGCTGCTGCGGGCGCTGCGGGAGGTGGCTCCAGATACCGAGGTCGTCTTGATGACGGCCTACGGCACCGTGGAGACGGCCGTTCAGGCCATGCGGGATGGGGCCTACGACTTCGTCGAGAAGCCGCTCAAGCGCATGAACATCGTCAAGTGCGTGCGCAAGGCGGCGGAGCGCCAGTCGCTGCTGGCGGAAAATCGGTCGCTCAAGCGCGAGCTGCAAATGCTGACGAATCGAGAGATCGTCGGGCAGAGCTCTGCGCTGCGCCACGTGCTCGACGTGGGCAATCAGGCGGCGCCCTCGAGCGCGACGGTGCTCCTGCTCGGCGAGAGCGGCACGGGCAAGGAGCTCATCGCCCGCTACATCCACGGCAAGAGCACGCGCGCCTCGGGGCCGTTCGTCGCGGTGAACTGTTCCGCGATCCCCGAGGCAATCCTGGAGGCCGAGCTGTTCGGTCACGAGCGCGGCGCCTTCACCGGGGCCGTCGCGCGCCGCGAGGGCCGCTTCGCCCGGGCCGCCGGAGGGTCGCTGTTCCTCGACGAGATCGGCGAGTTGACGCCCGCGGTCCAGGTGAAACTGCTGCGTGTTCTGCAGGAAGGCGAATACGAGCCGGTCGGAGGAGACACGGTTCGCGCCGACGTGCGGATCATCGCCGCGACGAACCGCAACCTCGAAGAGGAGGTCGAGGCGGGGCGCTTTCGCGAGGACCTGTACTACCGGCTCAACGTCATCGCCATCACCGCCCCGCCGCTGCGGTCGCGCCGCGAGGACATTCCGCTGCTCGTGGACCACTTTCTCGGCATCTACTGCGCGAAGAACGGACGGGTGCGGCTCGGCGTCTCGCCGGATGCGATGGCCAAGCTGCTCGACTACTCCTGGCCGGGCAACGTCCGGCAGCTGGAGAACGTGGTCGAGCGCGCCGCCGTCCTCTGCCGCTCCGACGTGCTTCGGCTGGCGGACTTGCCCGATGCGGTGGCCCAGGCCAGCGCTCCGGCGGAAACGTCGCTCGTCTTCGAAATCGGAACACCGCTCGCGGAGCTCGAGCACCGAATGATTCGGGAAACGCTCAAGCGCACCGAAGGGGACAAATCCCTCGCGGCGCAGCTGCTCGGGATCTCCACGCGCACGATCTACCGCAAGCTAGGCGAGTCCAACGACAGTACGTCCGGCTCGGGTTGAGCCCAGTGGCCGCCTCGGCGGCTCGCGCTCCCGGTGCGATTTCCGGATGTCAGAATGTCACGCCGCTCGAACGCCGAGCGACCTGGCTGCCAGCTTGGCGAGCGAGCCCCTTTCGCCGCAATTTGTCGCTGAAAATCGCGCGAGAATCGGATACTTCCGAGCCTGGCACGACTCTCGCATGCTCCTGCCCGGCGCCGCGAGTGTGAGCTCGACGGCGCTCGTGCCTTTGCAAGCTGACCCCCATGAGCCTCGATCGATACGCGCGCAAGTTCTTTGGTTTGCTGGTGGCCGCTCTGCTCGGCGTGTCCGTCTACTTCCAGGCAGCCGGGGCCGCCGAGTTGGTGGCGGCCGGGACCCTCGAGGTCGACGTGGACAAGCTGGCGGGCAAACCTCCCCCCCGGCGGCGTCGCAGCCGAGCGGCTGGTAGCCGCCGAAAGACCATCAACGGCAAAGCAATTCTGGCGCGCAACCCGTTCGACTCGGTGACGGGGCCGCTGGACCGAAAGCCGCTCGAGGTGAACCTGCCGGGCCTCGAGAAGCAGGAAGACAAGCCGGTCGCCGTGGACCTCAGCGATCCGTTGGGCGCCCCCGCCTGCGACGGCGTGACGGTCAACATCGTCTCGGAGTCCGACGATCCCGAGTGGTCGGTCGCACAGCTGCGCACCGAGAAGGACGACGAGGCCATTCTTCGCCGGGTGGGCGATCCCGTGGGGGACATGAAAGTGGCCTACATCGGATACAACGCCTACAAGGCGAGTCCCGCGGTTTGGCTCGTCAGCGACACCCACTTCTGCCAGGCGTTCCTCTTTCCGGAGGAGACCGACGAACCCAAGCGCGCCGAGAAGACGCCCAAGCCCGCGCCGAAGCCCAAAACGCGACGAAGGAACACCCGCAAGCGCCGCGGGGCGCCCAAGGTGCCGGACGAGATCTCGGAAGGCATTCAGCGGGTCAGCGACACCGAGTTCAACGTGGATCGGGGCGTGATCGACAACATTCTCGAGAACCAAGCCCAGCTGATGCGTTCCGCTCGGATCGTACCCGAGCAGAAGGACGGCAAAACGGTCGGAATTCGCCTCTTTGGCATTCGATCGGACACGCTGCTCGGCACCCTCGGCCTGCAAAACGGCGACCGCTTGGAAAAAATCAACGGCTTCGACATGGCGAGCCCCGAGAAGGCCCTGGAGGCGTATGCGCGCCTGCGAACGGCCAGCAGCCTGAGCGTGCAGCTGACGCGTCGAGGCAAGCCGCTAAACATCGAATTTCAGATCAAGTGACCCCTCTCATGATTCGACGTGCTTCTCTTACAGTCCTCACTTGCTTCACGCTGAGTGGCGTCGCCGCAGCGCAAGGCACGCCGCCCAGCCGCGAGCGGTCGGAAGATCCGCCGGGCGCCGCGGGGCCGCTGCCGCAGACGATGGATGCGATCGCCAAGGCCGTCGACACCCCGTATCGGCCCAAGGCGGGCGGGCATCGGATCAAGTTCAACCTAGAGGACGCGGACTTGGCGGAGCTCGTCAAGCACATCAGCCAGCTGACCGGGCGTCGTTTCATCTACGGCGCCAAGGTCCGCAAGGTGAACATCACCGTCGTATCGCCCACGCCGGTGACCCTGGCGGAGGCCTACGAGGCGTTTCTCTCGATTCTACAGACCAACGGGATGACGGTGGTGCCGCAGGGGCAGTTCCTCAAGATCGTCGATTCGGGCGGGATCGCGCAGCAGGTTCCACCGCTCTACGATCGGGCGGCGCCCGTGCCGGATACGGACGGCTACGTCACTCGGCTCTATCGGTTGCAGAGCGTGAGCGCCGCCGAGGTCGCCAAGCTGCTCAACAAGTTCAAGAGCAAGGAAGGCGACGTGACGGTCTACGAGCAGACGGGCCTGCTCATCATCACGGACACCGGCAAGCACATCCGGCGCCTGATTCGCCTGATCGAAGAGGTGGACGTGGGCTCGGCGAGCGCCCGAATGTGGATCGAGCCGATCCACTACGGGGATGCGCGCGACTACGCCAAGCAGATCAACGACATCTTCGAGCTGGAGAAGAACGCTACCGGGGGCGGCCTGATTCGCGTGCTGGCCGACGAGCAAACCAACTCCCTGATCATCGTCGGATCGAGCGATGGCTACCTGCGGCTGCTCGAGTTCCTCAAGCGCGTGGACACGGCACCCGCCGCCGAGGGGCGCATTCACGTGCTTTCGCTACAGAATGCCGTCGCCGAGGAGCTCGCTCAGACGCTGACGCGCATGCTCTCGGGCTCGACGGGCTCGGCGGCCGCCAGCCGAGGCCGCGCCGCTCGCGGGAGCGCGCGCACCGCCGCCGCCGCCGGCGCGGCGGGGGACCTGTTCGAGGGCGACGTTCGCGTCACGGCCGACAAGGCCACCAACTCGGTCGTCGTCACGTCGTCGATGCGGGACTACGCGCAGCTGCGCATGGTGATCGACGAGCTCGACCGAGAGCGGCGCCAGGTGTTCATCGAGGCGGTGATCATGGACCTGTCGGCAAACCGCTCCAACACCTTGGGGTTGGCCTACCACGGGGGCGCGCCGGTGAGGCTGTTCGGCCGCGAGGAGTCGATCATCCTGGGCGGCTTCAACCCGGCGGAGTCGATCGGGGGGCCCACCGAGCTCCAGGCGCTCGCGCTCGGCGTGCGCGGTCCGGATCTGCAGGGTACCGAGGGGCGGTTGCCGATTCTTCCCCCCGGCGTGAGCATTCCGGAGTTCGGCGTTGCGCTCAACGCGATCGCGATCAGCTCGGACTCCAACGTGCTGTCCACGCCGCACATCATCGCGATGGATAACACCGAGGCGGAGATCAACGTCGGAGAGAACATTCCCCTGCAGACGAACGCCGTGGGGGGCCTCGGTAGCCTTGCTCCGCTGCTCGGCGCTGCGGGCCAGGGCCAGGGGCTTCAGGGCCTCGGGGCGTTGGGTGGCCTGGGTGGCCTGGGCGGGGCACCGCGCCAGGACGTGGGGACGCGCATCAAGATTACGCCCCACATCAACAAGAATAACCAGGTTCGGTTGGAGATCGAAGAGGAGATCAGTGAGCAGGGCGCTACCAACGGCGCACTGGGAGCCGTCTCCATCACGCAGCGCTCCGCGCGCACCACGGTCGTGGTGGACGACCAGCAGACGGTGGTCATCGGGGGCCTGATGCGCGACACCCAGCTCACGAGCGAGGACAAGGTGCCGATTCTCGGCGACCTTCCCGTGCTCGGCGTGCTCTTCCGCAAGAAGACCTCGCGCACGCAGAAAACGAACCTGCTTCTGATCCTCACGCCCTACGTCATCCAATCGCAGGATGATCTGCGCAAGGTCTTCACGCGCAAGATGCGAGAGCGCCAGGAGTTTTTGGACCGCTACTTCGTCTTCAATTCGGATTGGCAGCCGCCGCGCGACTACTCGCGAACGAACGGCCTGGTGGAGGAGATTCGCCAGTCCATCGCCGAGCTGGCCGAGGAGCGGCGCCTGGCGCTGGAAATGAAGCCGCGCGAGGTCAAAGAGCACGAGCCTACCGAGCCGCTGGAGCTTCCGGTGGACGTGACCCCCAAGGAGTCGGCGCCTGCCCCGGCTGCTCCCAAGCGCACGAAGCGGGGTCGCAAGCGCTCCAGCCTCGACCTGGGCGGTCCCGCGATGGGCGACGCCGCCCCGAGGGCGTCCGCCGTTCCTCTCGTTCTCCCGCAGCCGCTGGCGCGCCGGGCGCTGGTCGAGAGAATCGAGTGATGCAGCAGCGCGCTCTCGGCGACATCCTCGCGCGCCATGGGGTGGTACCCGGTGACGCGCTGGAGGTGCTCTATCAAGAGCAAATGGAGAAGGCGAGCCCGTTGCTCGAGCTCGTGGTGCAAAATCAGCTCGCCACGGAGTCCGCCGTCGCGCGTGCCCTGGCGGCCGAGTTCGGGTTCCCCTTCCTCGAGAAGATCGACGTGACCTCCGTGCCCTTGGCGGAGGCGACCCGCCTGCCGCTCGGGTACTGCCGCTCCCATCAACTGCTGGTGGTGGACTCGGGCGACGCCATGGTATCGGTGGTTTGTGGCGACCCGCTCGACACGGCGGCTCTCGACGACGTGCGCGCCACCTTCGGCAAGCCGCTCATCATCTCCGTGGCTCCGGCGGCGGAGGTGCTGGAGTCCATCAACCGCGTCTACGAGCGGCGAGACACCAGCGGTGACTTGGAGGGGGACGACGACGTGGTCGATTCCTCCGCCATCGACATTCTCGAGTCGGACGAAGACGCGCCCATCATTCGCTGGGTGAACAGCCTGTTCGCTCAAGCCGCCAAGGAGCGGGCCAGCGACATCCACATCGAGCCGGAGGAGAAGGAAGTCCTGGTTCGCTACCGCGTGGACGGTCAGCTGTACATCGCCCGGCGAGCCAGCCGCCAGTTCATGAGCGCCGTGATCGCGCGCATCAAGATCATGGCCGGCCTCAACATTGCCGAGAAGCGCCTCCCGCAGGACGGTCGCATCGCCCTGCGCATCGCGGGCCGCTCGATCGACGTGCGTGTTTCCACCGTGCCGACGAGCCGCGCCCACGAGCGGATCGTGATGCGCTTGCTCAACAAGACGAACACGCTGCTCGAGCTGACGCAGCTCGGCTTCAGCGAGCGCGACTTCCTGTTGATGGATGCGCTGATCCGCAAGCCGAACGGAATCCTGCTCGTCACGGGGCCGACCGGTAGCGGAAAGACGACCACCCTGTACGGGTGCATCAACCGCATCAATCACCCGGAGATCAACATCCTGACGGCCGAGGATCCCGTCGAGTACGAGATCAGCGGGATCCACCAGGTGCCCGTGCAGTCGAAAATCGGGCTGACGTTTGCCAGCGCGCTGCGTGCCTTCTTGCGCCAGGACCCCGACGTGATCATGGTCGGTGAGATTCGCGACAAGGAAACGGCCGAGATCGCGATGCACGCCTCGATGACGGGCCACCTGGTGCTCAGCACGATTCACACCAACGACGCCGCGAGCGCGTTTACGCGGCTGATTCAGATGGATATCGAGGCATTTCGCGTGCGCTCGACGATCATCGGGATTCTCGCGCAACGGCTGGTGCGCGTGTTGTGCTCGAAGTGCAAGGAGCCGTACGAGGCCAGCGCCTACGAGCTCGCCCAGCTCGGGATCGATCCCGAGCGCACGCGCCGACGTGACGAGCGACCGGTGTCGGCCTCCTACGTCGCTCGCAAAAACGATCAACCGGTGGTCGAAGAGCCCGTGGGCTGGCGGCACGACAGGCCGCCGACCATTTACCGGGCGCGTGGCTGCGATGTGTGTGATCACAAGGGTTTTTCGGGCCGGCTGGGTATCTACGAGCTGCTCGTGGTCGACGATGCCATCGGTGAGGCCGTGATGCGGAGCTCGGATGCGCAGAGCATTCGCCGCGTCGCCCAGGGGCGAGGCATGAATACGCTCCGTGACGATGGGGCGCGCAAGGTCCTTTTGGGTGTGACCACGGTGCAAGAGGTCGTCGCCGCGACGCAGGACGACGTGTTCGAAGAGGACGTCTTTTCGGCGGGCGCCGAAGGGTAGGGCTGAAGGCGGTGGCCGTATTCGAGTACAAGGGCATCGAGGTCGCCTCGGGAAAGGCGGTCAAGGGTATCCGAGACGCGGACAGCCCGAAGGCCCTGCGCGGCATTCTGCGCCGCGACGGCATCCTGCTGACGGCTGCCACGCCGGAGAGCGAGCGAAAGGCCAAAGCGCAGCGCGAGTTGCAGCTCTTCAAGCCGCGCGTCAACGCGACGGACGTAGCGATCATGACGCGTCAGCTGGCCACGCTGGTGCGCGCCGGAGTGCCTCTGGTGGAGTCGATCGCGGCGCTGGTGGACCAGATCGAAAAGGAGGCGCTGGTTCGCGTGCTCACCGCCGTGGGTGAAAACCTCAAGGAAGGCACGGCGTTTGCCAAGTGCCTTTCCCAGCACCCCAAGGTATTCCCGCCACTGTACGTCAACATGGTCGCAGCCGGGGAGGCCTCCGGCACGCTCGAAGGGGTGCTCGAGCGCTTGGCGGATTTCATGGAAGGCCAGGCACGTCTGCAGGGCAAGCTCGTCTCGGCGCTGGCCTACCCGGTCTTGATGGCGATCATCGCGGTCGTTCTGGTCGGTGCGCTGATGGTCGGCGTGGTCCCGAAGGTCACGAGCATGTTCGCCAACCTGGGCGAGGAGCTGCCCTGGTATACCAGTCTGTTGATTTTCGTCTCCGACACCCTGGCGAGCTACTGGTGGCTGATCCTGCTGGTTGGCTTCGGCGGCATTTACACATTCCGGCGTTGGCGCTCCACCAAGGAGGGGAGGCTGAAGTGGGATCGCTTCTTGCTCCGAGTACCACTCTTCGGTCGGCTCAACCTCCTGGTGGCCGTGGCGCGCTTTTCGCGGACGCTCGCGACGCTGTTGGCCAGCGGCGTCGCCCTGTTGCCGGCGATGGATATCGTCAAGAACGTGCTCGGGAACGTCCAGTTGGAGACGGTGGTGAGCACAGCCATCGGTTCCATTCGCGAGGGCGAGAGCATCGCCGATCCGCTCAAGCGCAGCGGCTACTTTCCCCCCATGGTGACCCACATGATCGCCGTCGGGGAGAAGAGCGGCCAGCTCGAGGCGATGCTCGAGAACGTCAGCCGGGCGTACGAGACGGACGTGGAGACGCGTATCACGACCCTGACGAGCCTGCTCGAGCCGATCATCATCGTCGTGATGGGCGGCATGGTGGCATTCATCGCGATGGCCATCTTGATGCCCCTCGTGCAGATGAACCAACTGGTGCAATAGGGAGAGAGTCGTGCCGCAGAGATCCAGCGCATCGCGCTCGTTCTTTCCGTGGGAGAGGAGAGGGGGCTTTCTCCGGCGCGCCGGGCTTCACCGCTTGCGCCCGCTGCTCGCAACCCTCGTGGCGGTCGGCTTCGTGGTCGTCATCGCGGCGCGTGAGCGCCAGCAGTCGGGCATTCGCAGGACCAGAGCGCTACTCTTGGATGTGCGTCGCGCGGTGGACGGCTATCTAGCCGACCACGACGGCCAGTGCCCCCCCAACTTCGAGCTGCTGGCCGACTATGGAAACTTTCGCGGCGTGCCTCTAGACGCTTGGGGAAATCCATTGACTCTGATTTGTCCAGGGACGCGGCCCGGGCAGCGCTACCGTCTGGTGAGCGCAGGGCCGGACGGGCTGCCCGAGGGGCGCGACCGGATCGAATGAAAAACCAGGAGAGAGAAGTAATGACACAGGATCGAATCATCGCGTGGGCCCGGCGGCGAGCCGCCGAGCGGACCTCCGCCCGTGGCTTTTTGCGGCGCTCCCTGGCGCGGCGTGCCACCGCCGGCGTGACCCTCGTCGAAGTGCTGATCGTCGTCGCCATCATGGCGATGATCGCCGGCGGCGTATCGATCGTCGCCCTGCCCAAATTTCGGCAAGCCCAGAGAGACACCGCGAAGACCAGCGCCCAGCAGCTGCGGCGCGCGATTCAGAACTGGCAGCGGGTAAACAACGAGATCACCTGTCCGACCCACAGCCAGCTGATCGAGAGCCGGGAAATCGACGCGGCCTCCGAGGTGGACGACCCGTGGGGCCAAGAGTGGATCTTCCTCTGCCAGGACGACGAGGTCTACGTGCAGTCCGTCGGTCCGGACAAGCAGAGGGGTACGGACGACGACATCAGTGTGCCGGCGCTCAGGAACGCGGACTGAAGGGCAGGAGCGGCGCCGCCGACGGTCGATGAAACTCAGCCCCAGCCCAGCACGACGGCCTCCTGCTGCCGCCCGATCCGATCAGCGAGCCTTCTCCCTGGTGGAGGTGCTCATCGTGGTCGCGATCATGGCCGGCCTGACGGGGGTGATCGTCAGCGGCACGGGGATGCTGAGCGGCACGCGGATGCGCGCGGCCGCGACCCTCATCATGAGTGGCGTGCGTGCCGGGATCACCCACGCCAATTCCACCGGGCAGGCCGCGCGTCTGGTGTTCGACCTCGACGAGGCGCGGCTCGTGCTCGAGGAAACCAGGGGTCGAATGCTGCGCGTGCGCGGTGGGGACGAGGGCGCCAAGGCGGGGGCCGCGGCTGCCACCGAGCTCGAGCGCGAGGCGGCGGAGCTGGCCAGCGCGTTCGCCGAGGGGCCACGGGCTCCGCAGCCGCGCTTCTCCCCCGTCGGTTCGTTCTCGGAGGAGGATGGCACCGTGGGGCGTAGCCTCGGGCGCGGCATTCGCTACGTGCAGGTCCAAACGGAGCACGACGTGGAGCCGGTCGTGGAGGGGCGGGCGTACCTCTACTTCTGGCCCGGGGGAGGCACGGAGCAGGCTGTCATTCAGGTGACGCGCGATGGGGATCTCCAGGGCCTGAGCGTTCTGGTCAGTGCTCTGACCGGACGGGCCCGGCTCGAGCGCGGGCGGGTGGAGCTGGAAGAGGGGCGTGTAGACCACTACTTCGACGAACGGGAGGACGACTGATGGCTCGGCTCCTCTCCGTGCGGCGGGTCCGCGGCCTGGCGGGGTTCACTCTGCTCGAGGTGATGGTTGCCGTGGCCATCCTGGGCCTGGGGTTGTCCGTCATCCTCACCTCCCAAACGGGCCTGTTCACGAGCGCGAAGCGCGCGGCCCAGCTCAGCGAGGCCATCAACCTCGCCCGCTGCAAGATGAACGAGGTCGAGGAGCAGCTGCTGCGCAAGGGGTACCAGCTGACCCGCGAGGACGACGAGGGGCCGTGCTGCGAAGGCGACGAATCCGAGTTTCTCTGCCGCTGGGAGATTTTGCCCATCGAGCTTCCCGAGCTGGGGGACACGGGTTTCGGCGCGGACGCAGGCGCCCCGGATTCGCTGGGCGGCGGGATGGGCTCGATGGATTTCCTCGGCAACGCGGAGCAGGCCCTGGCCGGGGGCAACACCACGGACGCAGTCGGGCAGCTGGGCTCGATGTTGGGCGGCGGGATGCCGGGGGCCGGCCCCTCGCTCGGAGCGGGCGCTCTGGCCCCCATGGCGATGGGGATCGTCTATCCGCAGCTGAAGGAGATGCTCGAGGCGAGCATCCGGCGGGTCAACGTGCGGGTGGTTTGGAAAGAGGGCCGCACGGAGCGTGAGCTCGCCATCACCCAGTACGTGACGAATCCTCAGCAGGGGGGCTTGCTCGGCGAGGCGCTGGACGCGGAGCAGCTGCTCGGCGGCGCGGCGGGCTCCGGCGGGCGGCAGCCGGGCATTCCGCCGCCTCCCCGCACCCCCCCGGCGAGGTTTCGGCAGCAGGGAGGGCGCTGAATGGCGAGCGTTAGCCCTCCTCGAGGGGCGCGGCGGCGCGCGGGCTCGTGGCTCGCGCCCGCGGTGGCGGCCCCGCCGCTTCGCCCCGGCCTCGCCCGCGGCTTCACCCTGATCGAGCTGATGATCGCCGTGGCGATCCTGGCGCTGATATCCACGCTGTTGTATGGGGCTTTCAGCGGCCTGGAGCGCACCCGCGAGGGGGTATCCCGGCTCGCCGATCGCTACCACGAGGGGCGCGCGGCGCTGCAGCGAATGGCCTACGAGCTGCGCGGCGCCTACGTCTCCGCGCATCAGCCCGCCAATCAGGGCTTGATCGTCTCCAAGACAGCCTTCATCGGCACGCGCGACACACCCGCCGCCCGCATCGACTTCAACTCCTTCAGCCACCGCCGCCTGGACAAGGACGCCAAGGAATCGGACCAGGCGGAGCTTTCCTACTTTGGCTCGCCCAACCCCGACGGGTCGGGCCAGCTCGACCTGGTGCGCCGGGTCAGCGCCCACCTCGACACCGAGCCCGATCGCGGCGGTCGGGTACAGGTGCTCGCCACGGACATCGATCTGTTCAGCCTCGACTATCTGGATGCGACCACGGGGCAGTGGACGGACAAGTGGGATACCACGCAGGCTCTCGAACAGAACAATCGGCTGCCACTGCAGATCCGGATCGCGCTCGTGTTGAACGGCGGGATGCGCCGCGGTGCGGGCCGCAGCCGCCAACCGCTTCGCTTCGTGACCAAGGTGGCGCTCGCGATGCGGGAGCCGCTGACTTTCGGGATAGAGTAGCTCGCGCGCATGGCTCGCTGCGCGACCAGACGAAGACCAGGACCAAGATGACCGAAAATGCCGACAGCGCCCCGCGAGGGCAGCCCTCCCCTCGGGGGGGCATTGCGCATCGCGGGGCGGAATCTGCCGCTGGGCGCTCGGCGAAGCGTTCGAAGGGCCGGCGTCGGCGCGTTTCGCGAGCTCAGGAGCGCGGGGCTGCCCTGATCATGGTGCTGGGGTCGCTGGCGATTCTCGCGATCATGCTGTCCGAGTTCCAAGATGAGATGTCGACCGAGTTCGGCAGCGCGATGTCGGACCGTGACGCGCTCAAGGCGGAGTACGCAGCTCGCAGCGCCGTAAATCTCTCGCGGCTCTTGATCGCCTCGGAGCCGACGGTGCGCAGCGCCGCCTCGATCCTGATGATGGCTCTGAGCAAGGGCAAGAAGCCTCCGCAGATCCCCGTGTGGCAGTTTGCCCCTCAAATCCTCGGGGCGTTCAACGACGAGGAAGGGGCGGCTCAGTTCAAGGCTCTCGCCAACGCGGACATCGGCGCGGGTGAGGGGTTGGGGCTGGAAGGCGCGGGCTTTCGGATCCAGATCATCGACGAGGATTCCAAGATCAACCTCAACTCGGCCGGCCGTGGAACGTTCGGCGAGGTCAACGTGGCGCAGCAGATCATGGGCCTGATCGGCGGGCCCCAGTACGATCCGATGTTCGAGCAGCGGGATTCCGAGGGTGATCTGACGCGTCGGGAGGACGTGTGCGCCGCGATGATCGATTGGGCCGACGCGAACCAGGACCGGACCGACTGCAGCAATGCTGCCTCGGCGCAGACTCAGCCTCCCGAGGATGCGTACTATCGTAACCTCGATGTCCCCTACGATCGCAAGAACGCCCCCTACGACAGCTTGGATGAGCTGCGTCTCGTGCGCGGTGTCGGCGACGATTTCTGGGCAACCTTCATCGATCCTCGTCCGGAGGACCCGGCGAGCCGCCCGGTGACTATCTGGGGGCAGGGGAAGATCAACATCAACACCGCATCTCCCATGACGGTGCTCGCTCAAGCGTGCGCGTGGGCGCTGCCGCAGACGCCCTTGTGCAGCGATGCCACAGGCGAGCTGCCCCGTACCTTCCTGATGATGATGGGCCTGGCGCAGGGCATGTTCAGCGGAATTCCGATCTTTCAGTCCCCCAAGCAGCTTCGAGAGGCGCTCGAGGGAAAGGGGGCGCTCAAGGAGCACTTCGAGAGCGCGGGCATTCCCCCCATCGAGTTCTCCCGGCCCGGGGAGTTCGAGAAGGGCCTCACGCTGGAGAGCAAGGTTTTCAGCATCCACGCAGAGGGGTATGTACGTCAGGGTCAGCGTCAGACGGTCGTGCGCATCATGGCGGTGGTCGATTTCCGCGCTGCTCCCACGGTCGAAGACCTCGCCAAGAAGATGCTCGCGGCCGCCACGAACCAGGAGCAAGGGTCGACCGGCGGGGCTGCCGAGCCGGAGGATAGCAAGATCGAGGCGGCGCTCACCCCGAGCACGGCGGGAAGGGTCGTTTACTACCGTGTCAACTGATTCGTCGAGGTGCAGGCTCTCGGCTCCGAAGGGCAACCAAGATGGCTAGACTCGTTGGGATAGAAAGCTGCTCGACGCATGCGCGTGCGGCAGTGCTGCAATCTCAGTATCGCGGCTTCAAGCTAGTGGCGTTCCGTCAGGTGGAGGTCCAGCCGGATCAGCCGCCGGGCGAGGCGCTCCAACAGCTGCTGCTGCCTCTCGTTCAGCAGGGCGATCACGTCAGCTGCTGCCTCTCGGGCGACAGCATCTTCGTGCGTGAGATCGAGCTGCCGGCCGCCGCGGCGAAGCAACTCGAGGACGTGGTTCCCTACGAGATCGAGGCGCAAGTGCCGATCGACCTCGACGAGCTGTGTTTCGACTATCGCGCCCTGCCGAAGCGCGAAGGAACGGGCGCGCTGCCCATTTTCGCGGCGGCCGCGCGGATGGAGGTCGTGCGGCAGCAGATCGACCTGATGCAGGCCGCGCTCGGAGTGGAGCCCGAGCGCATCGCGGCAGGTGCTCTGCCGCTCGCCAATCTCGCGCTGGTCGTTGCCGAGTTGCGCGAGGCCGAGCCCACTGCCGTGCTCGACCTCGGGATGGATCGGTCGGATTTCGTGGTGCTCGAGTCCGGGCGCCCCGTGTTCGCAAGAACCCTCTCCGTCGGCGCGGGCGCGGGCGCGGATTCGCTGATATCGGCGCTGCGCCAATCGCGCGCCGCGTGGCTCCAGCGCGGTGGAAAGCCCCTCTCGAAGCTCTTCCTGACGGGCGCCGGGGCCGCCGTCGACGGGGCTTGCCCGCTGCTTTCGGACGCCATGAAGGTGGACGTAGAGCCGTTGCCGAAGCTCGAGCTGGAGGGGGAAAACGAGGGGCCCGGGGTGCTCGTGGGCTTCGAGAAAGTGATTGGAGCCGCCCTGGGCTTGACTCCTCGAGCCGTGGACTTGAACCTGCGTCGCGGGTCGCTCGCGTACCAGCACAGCTACGAGTTCCTCAAGAGCAAGGCGCCGACCCTAGCCGCCCTGGCCGCCGTGTTGATCTTGAGCTTCACCTTTTCGGTCTGGGCCGAAAGCCGCTCGCTGTCGAAGCAAACGGAATCGTTGAGGCAGGTGCTCGGAGCGATGACCGAGCAGACGCTGGGCGAGCGGATTGAAACGGCAGACGAGATGATGGACCTGCTCGACCGGGGGGGGGCTCGAGCGGAAGAGGACCCGCAGCCGCAAATGGACGCGTTCTCCGTGCTCGTGGCGGTGTCGGAACGGATCGACAAGGACATCGTCCACGACATCGAGGAGTTCGACGTTCAGGGGGCGAAGGTCAAGATCGTCGGCATCGTGAGCACGTTCGAGGAGGCGGAGAAGATCGAATCCGCCTTCGCGGAGCACGAGTGCTTCAGAGACGTGAAGATTTCCAAGCGAACGCAGGTCGTCGGCAGCGACCGGAAGAAGTACTCCCTCAGCTTCGAGGTCGACTGCGACAAGGCCCGAGGGAGCGCCAAGTCGGACAAGGAGAGGGGCTGAAGCGTGGGCATTCGAGAGAGTTTGGACGCGATGGAGCCGCGTGAGCGCCGCCTGCTCATGGCCTTCGGTGCCTTGTGTGCGGCGATGGTCGTGATGCTGGTTCCGCTGGGCGTTTCTTCCTTGCTGGATGAGAAGACGCAGCGCAACGACCAGCTGGAGGAGGCGATCAGCCGCTTGCGCCGGGAGGCCGACGACATCCTCGACAGCCAATCGGAGCAGGAGGCGCTGATCGCGCGCTACGACAAACCGGCGCCGGCCCTCGCCGTGTTCCTGGACAAGGCCGCTTCACAGAGCAACTTGGCCATCTCCGAAATATCCGACCGCTCCCCCGTGGAGCACGGCAAGAAATACGAGGAACGGTCTTCCGCGTTCTCCTTGAAGAAGGTCGGCTTGGCGGATTTGGTGCGGTTCATGGAGAAGGTCTCGGGGAGCTCGCACCCGATCAGCATCACCAAGTTGAACATTCGCAAGCGCCGCGTGGAGCCGGACTCCTACGATGCCCAGATGGTGGTCTCCGCCTACCATCGCATCGCTCCGAGCAAGAAGCCGAGTGGCGATGAAGGGAAGAACCAATGAATTGGCAGGCTCCCTGGGCGCGATGGCTCAAATGGGCCGGGTATGTTTGTGCTTACTTGGCTGCGTTCGTGGTGTTCGTATACCTCAGCTTTCCTTACGCTAGGCTGAAGAGCTACCTCGTCGGCAGCTACAACGCGCTGCAGACGAGCCCCACGGATAGCCACCTCGAGATCGACTCGCTCGAGTGGTCCTGGCGCTTTCCGGGTCTGACGGCGAGCGGTGTTCGGCTGGTGGTGCCCCCGCCCACCGAGCTGGACGAAGCCGGCAAGAAGCTCCCGCCGCGCTACCTGGAAGCGAGCGATCTGTACGTCACCGTTTCGCCGTTCGCTCTGCTGACGGGAGCCAAGGAGGCCTCGTTCGGCGCGAGCGGTCTCGGCGGCGAAATCGAAGGCTGGGTCAGCGATGCCGCCGAGGGGCGGCGGTTCGAAATCGAGCTGGAGGACGTCGACGCGGGGAGAGTTCCACAGGTCGTCGAGGCGATTGGCCTACCCATTCGCGGCCGACTCACGGGCACCATCGCGCTCGACATTCCGGGGGGGCGACTGAACCAAGCCGACGGGCACATCGAGCTCGTCGCAAGCGACCTGGAAATCGGGGACGGGAAAGCCAAGATCAAGAACCTGATGGCGCTGCCTCCGCTGCATGTGGGAACTTTCTCGCTGAAAGCCGACGTGGGCGCCGGGCGTTTGAAGCTGACCGAGTGCACGGCAGCCGGGGGCGACCTGGATCTGACCTTGACCGGCGGGGTGCGCTTGCGTCGGCGGTTGGAGAGCAGCCAGGCCGACCTCGAGCTGAAGTTTCAGTTCTCGGAGAAGTACAAGAACAAGGACGACAAGACCCGAGCCATCTTCGGGGACGGGAAGCTCCCCGGCCTGTTCGACACGGTGACCAAAGGCAGCGTCGCGAAGCTCGCCGATGGGGGCTACGGGGTGCGTCTCATCGGCCAGCTCAGCCGGCTCAACCCTCGGCCGCTGAGGGTGCGCTCGAAGAAGGCGCCCTCCAAGCGCTTGCCTCGCCGACTTCGAGGGCGCAAGGGCGGTGCGGAGCATGCGGACGAGGCCGAGGCGGGGGACGATAAGCCGACGGGCGAGGATGGCGACGAATGATGTGGTAAAACAGGCGGTGCTCGAGCGTGCCCGCGCGAGCTCGAGCACGCCGTGCCTCGGCGGCTGCCCGACGACACCGCGGAACGCCCGCTGCCCGGTTGGTCGTCGCTGAAGACGGTCGATCCCGACGACCCCACGGGATGGCCTTCGCCGCCCTGGCGTTCGGGGGATGGTCGACGCTCAGCCTTCCGTCGTCTGAAGCTGCTCGACGGTTCCAAAACGCTCATCGAGCCAGGCTTGCCAGCCCGCCTCGTCCATGACCGGCACCCACTCGGGCTTGCCATCGATCTCCACGACCCAACCTCTCGAGTCCGCCTCTTCCCGCACGACCAGCGTGGGAAGCACCCCTGTCCCGACCCACTCCAGGAGGGACTCGTAGGTGACTTGGGCCTCTTCCACGGTCAAAGCGCCTTTTCTGCTCCCGCCGGGTGGCGCCGGCGGCTGGGCTCGCGTGCTCTTCACGGAATTCGACACGAAGACAGGTAAGCAAGATCCGTTCCACTCTGGGTCCAAGCCTCCCAACGGTTCATGGACCCCTGCGGGACAGGTGAGGGCTCGGCCCGGCAACGAGAACCGACACGTCCGGCGCGCTCACAGGCTTCGTGAGCCCGCGCCGTGCAACGCCCCCGGTCCCCTGGGAGATCCGCAGCATCTGCGACCAGGTCCGCGGCCGCCGGCAAGCCGTGCGAGAAATCTCGGGGGACGCCCCGTCGGCGCGCGCAGGGTGACACCTTCAGCAAATCTCGGCCCGAGGCGGCGTGCCAAGGCCTTTGATTCGCCGTAGGCAGATTCCGGAGCGCCGTGACGTTCGCCTGGTTCTGAATCGACCGGGCACGCAGGCGGGGCCGCGGCAGCGGCTGTCGGTGGAGGCGCTGGACAGCCAATGATTGCAGGCGGCGTCGAAAACCAGTCCCGCCACGTCTACGAGGTCACGCCCGACCGGGGTCGAGCCTTCGAGGCGCCGTTCGTTCACGCCCGTGCGGCCCGAGCTCGACTCGAACGGTTCGGGCTCCGCCAGGCTGGCTTGGTGTGCAGGCTTGGTCTCTCTGGTTTCCCGCGTCCCGGGTGTGGTACGGCTGGGGGACGAAAGGGGAGTAGATGGGCGCGACATTTGCCAACGCCTTGGACCGCCTGCGCGCGAGCATTGCTCCAGCCACCGCCGGAGCTCGGGGCTCGCTGCTCGTCTGCGCGGCTCTCGCCGGCTCGATGAGTTTCGCGCAGCTGCTGTTCGCTCACCGCCTGGCGGACGACTTCATGCTCCGGGGCATCCTACATGGCGAATTCGAGGGGCTGGAGCGACCCGTGTGGGATCTGTACCGCTTTCTTCCGGGAGGGGAGAGCACTGCCCATGCGATCGGGGTGGGTGGCATCCCGTGGTTCTCGAGCCCAGAGCTGAAGCTGGCCTTCTTGCGACCGCTCTCGAGCCTGCTCTTCGCTTTCGACGACGCCTTCCTGGGGGGCAGCGTCGTCGCGCAGCAGCTGCACAGCGGGCTGTGGTACGTGGCGCTCTGCGCGGGTGTCGCGTGGTACTTTCAGCGTCGCCTGGGAGGCCTCGGGGCGGGGCTGGCGGGCGCGGTGTTCGCCCTGGCCGCCTGCCATCAACAGTCCGTGGGGTGGCTGGCGGCCCGCAACGGACTCGTCTCGGCGACCCTCAGCGTGGTGGCGCTCGGGGCGCACGAGCTGTGTCGGGAGACAGGGAGGACGCGATACCGATGGCTGAGTGTCGGTGCCGCGGCGCTGGCTCTCGGTGCCGGGGAAATGGGCCTGGGGGCGCTCTGCCTGATCGCCGCGCGCGAGCTGTCGGAGGCACCGCTTCGCTGGCGCCGAGCCGCTCGGGCGTTGTGGCCAACGCTCGGGGTCACGGCCCTGTACGTTGCTGTATACGTGCTCTTGGGTTACGGAGCGCATGGCTCGGGCATATACCTCGAGCCGCTGCACGATCCGCTCGCCTACCTGGCGCAGTTGCCTCGGCGGCTGTTGGCCTCGGTGGGGGCGCTGTTCCTCTCTGCACCGGCAGCCCTTTGGCTGATCTTGCCCAAGGCCCGCCCGGTCCTCGTAGGGATTGGCGCGGTCGCGGGCCTGCTGTTGGTCGCCTGGGTCGCCGTGGCCTACCGGCTTCTGGCACAGAAGGAGCGCGCCTTCGCCCGCTTCGCCCTGTGGGCCACGATCCTTTCTCTGCTGCCCCAAATGGCCGGCTCGCTTGGCCCCCGCAGCTTTCTCGTGGCTTCGGTGGGCAGCTCGGCCCTGATCGGGTTGGGGGTGGCTCGGGGCCTGGCCGCCGCGAAACCCCTGCGCGGCTGGTGGCTCTGGCGGGGCGCCGCGTCCGCTGCGTTGCTGCTTCACCTGGTCGTGGCGCCCCTGCAATGGCTGCGGTCCGCGAGCTTCGCACGCGGCCTGGCGCAGGCCAGCCAGGCGCGGCTCGACGAGGTGCCTCTGCGGACCGACCGGGTCGCAGAGCAGGCGGTCGTCGTGTTGACCGCTCCCGATGCCTTGTTGGGGATGTTCGGTCCATTTCAGCTCGCGGCGGGGGCGGGTCCGATTCCGGCGCAGTGGCACTCCCTCTCTCTCGCGGAGCGCGATCACGAGGTAGAGATGCTGTCGAAGCGTGCGGTCGAGCTGACCGTGCTCGAAGGGGATCTGCTCGACTCGGGGTTTGCCGAGCTGTTCCGCAACCCGAAGAGTACGTTCCACGTGGGACAGCGGCTGTCCAACAGCATCTTGCGGGCGACCATCGTCGAAGTGAGCGAAAGAGGCCAGCCCGTCAAGGTGCGGTTCGACTTCGAGCGGGCCCTCGACGATCCGAGCCTGTTGGTCATTGCCTGGCATGAGGGGCACATGCAACAGATTCGGCTGTCGCCCGGCGAGCGACGCCGGCTGGCTTGGAAGAGCCCTTTCTGAGCAACGCTCGCGGCCGGCCTCCGTCCGCGGCGCCCCGCAGCCCGCGCTCTCGACCCGAGGCGCTCTGGATCAGCGCAAATGAAGACGCGCCGCAACCGTGACCGCTTCCCGTGTGCGCGGCGGGGGCGGGTCGCTCACCTCACGGCAGGGCGCGGCTGGGAGCTGGGCCAGACGCCACTCGGAGCGGCGGCAACGGTGTGTTTTTCTTCGAGGATGCAGAAGGCAGGGACGAGCAGTGCGGCACGGGCAACCTCCAAAGCGAGCGCGGAGCGTGGAAGAGCTGCCCCCACCGCCACCCCTGTGGGCCTATTGTGTTCGGCCGCGATGTCGTTTCCGCGGGGAGGAGTAGCCGCGCGGAGCAATCATTGGGATTGCGCAGCCAGGAGGCACCATGCAAGTCGAGCGAGCAGTCGAAGTCACCGAGCCGGGGGACAGCGGAATCATCGGGCAGGGAAGCCTGCCGACCACCATCGATGGAGTCATCGAGCGGATGAGCGCCATCGTTCGATGGAGTGAGAGCGGAGCGAGCCGTGTCGGGTACTTTGCGGGGCTGTACCGGCGAGTGACGCTCACGATCCGGGATCTACTTGGAACAGGGTACTTCGACGACGACGCTCGAATGGAGCGCCTAGACGTGAAGTTCGCCTGCCGGTACCTGGCCGCTCTCGACGACTACACCTGCGACGGCCCCCGCTGCACGGCGCCCTGGCGCGTGGCCTTCGACGAGGTAGCAGATCCGCGTCTGCTAATCCTGCAGCAGTTGCTGCTCGGTATGAATGCACACATCGAGCTCGACTTGGGGATCGCCGTCGCCGAAATTGCCCCTGGGAGAGAACTCGACGGAATTCGCGGCGACTTCGACAAGATCAACAGCGTCCTGGCGGCTCTCTCCCCTCTGGTCGAGACGGAACTGGGCTCCCTGGCCCCCCTGCTCCGTGTCGCGGAGTTCGTTGCCAAGCCCCTGGAGCGGCCCGTGGTCGATCTGAACCTGTGGCTCGCACGACATACGGCTTGGGACTTTGCCAAACAGTTGGCAAGTCTCGATCCCAAAGAGCGTGCTGCTGCCATCGAGGGGCGTGCAGCGACGGTCGGCATCTGGGCACGCGAGATGTCGGGTCCCAACCTGCTGGTGCGTACCGCGTTCTCTGCGCTGGCATTGACGGAGTGCGGCGACGTTCGACGAGTCATCCGCCACCTGAGCAAGCCGGCAGCCATCGACTTCGAAGGACGACGGCTCCAGAACTGAGCGCCATCGCAACCAGGACGGAAAGCGTGACCCGTGCGCCCGACTCCTCTGCTTGCGGGCGCTTTCGGGGTGGCTCGGTCGCAGGCAAACCGGTCCGTGCTCCATCCGGGCTAGTGCTGTGTCCGCTGAGTCGCAATCACAAACCACCGCGGGTCGGTCCGCCTGTGGCGGCCTGCGGTGGGGGCTCGTCTTGGACACGGCACCCCTTTTTCTCTGCGGCGCCTTCGGCGCCGACGTGCCCCGTCCGCCGCTCGAGGCAAGACGCCTCTCTTCCCGCGGCGACCGACAATCAGTGATTACGACTGATCGGACGGGGCATTAGGTGGACCAGGCGCGCGAGCACCGTGGCGGGGCATGGCCGCCTTCTGCTCCCCAGTGTCGCGCTTCGCACTCGGGTCAGCACCACCATGCGGGTTTCGTCGCTCGCTCCGAGGGCGCGGGGCCCAGGTCGATCAGGTCGACCTCGACTCCCTGCCGGGGGCCGTCGGCGCAGGCGAGCCCCACCCCTTCGCGCCTGCAAATCGTCTCCGGCGAAGATCGGCAAGGTGATTCCCGGCGTGATACCAGTGGACCGCGTGAGACGGTGTCGACTCGTTGTCGCGTTCCACTTCCACCGCATGCGCTTGCAACGCCGCGAAAACACGTGGGGCGAGAGCCCGAAGCTGGATGACGGATGAAGTCCGAGCGATGACCGGAGAGAGTTGACTCCCGGCGTCATGCAAGGTCTCGCGCGTGTCCTCATCGGCTTCGAGCCGGCCCACACCGGCTCCCCCCCTGTCGGTGCTGCGGCGAATGTCGGACCCGGCCCAGCGAAACGGTCGGGGCGAGTCGAGTGAACGCATGATCCCCCATCCGAAGCGGCACGCTCGAAGCACCGCGGGTGCGCCGGCTCCGGGTCCTTCTCGGCTTCGAGCGCAGAGCGCGTCGAGCCTCTTGATCGACAATCGGCGGCGGCTCTTCGAAAGGAGCGCCCATGGCCGTATCGGCTGCTGCGGGGCCTTCACTGCGGCTCGCATGGAAGAAAAGGACCGGTGCCGACCGACGGTAGCATTGCGGAGCAGTTTGTCGCCTCGTTCCTCGAGGAGGCTCGCGAGACGATCGAGCAGTGGGAGGCGTTGGGCTTGGAGCTCGAGCGCAACCCTTCGTCCGAACTGTGGCAGGCGCTGGCCCGGGCCCTGCACAACCTGAAGGGTTCCGCAGCGACTGTAGGGTTACGACATTTCAGCGACTTCTTGCACGCCGTCGAAGATCGCATCGCGCCGCTGAAAGAAGGGCTGCTTCGGTTCGACCCGAGCCAGGCGGAGCTTCTGCTGGAAGGGCAGTCCCTCGCCGCCGATTGGCTGGGGCGCCTGGAGCAGGACGTGCACTTCGTGGCCGAGCCGGGCAACTATCTCGAGCGTTGGCGCACGGTTCAAGCCGTCGCGCAGGCTGGCGATGCGGAATCCGAACCGGCTTCCGAAAGGGCGGCCGCCGACGATGGGCAGAGTGAGCTCCAAACCTCTTCGGGGCTCAATCCGGCAATCGTCCCCTTCGAAGGCGTCGAGATCTTCTCCGTCGACGACGATGAGTGTCTGCCCGGAGTCGAGGCGCAGGGAGCTGAGCAAGGGCCTCCTGAGCCACCGTCCTCGCCCGGGTCGACCCCCGCGCCGTGCGACGCTGACCCAGAGGATTTCTCCACCGAAGCTCGCGCCTCGGGCGGGCAGCGCAAGAAGCAGGACACGATCCGCGTGTCGTGCGACAAGTTGGACTCCTTGGTCGGCGCCGTCAGCGAGCTCTCCGTCAACCGACTGATGCTCACCCATCACCTGGACAACGGTACGCTGCTATCCCAGCGGGCGGCGGAGGCGATTCGAGAGCTTTCGAAGATATCCCGTGAGCTGCAGGAGCTCACTCTGGCGGTACGGCTGCAGCCCATCAAGCCGCTATTCCAGCGGCTGGAAAGGACGGCGAGGGACCTCGCCCGAGCTCAGAAAAAGCCGCTCGCGGTGAGACGACACGGCGAAGACGTGGAGCTCGACAAGACGATTCTCGAACGGATCGTCGATCCGTTGATGCACGTCGTTCGCAACGCCGTCGATCACGGCATCGAGCTGCCCGATCAGAGGGTGGCCGCGGGCAAGCCGGAGAAGGCGACCCTGCTCTTCGAAGCGAGGCAGGAGGCGAGTGGTGTGACCTTGGTGCTCTCGGATGACGGCAAGGGTCTCGACGCGGAGAAGATTCTGCGCAAGGCCATCGACCTCCAGCTCGTTGGAAAGGATGCGCGACCACCGCTCGAGGAGATCTACCGCTTCATTCTGCGTCCCGGCTTCTCGACGGCCCGTCAAGTCACCAGCACCTCGGGCCGGGGCGTGGGAATGGATGTGGTCAAGCGGATCGTCGATGAGATGGGTGGCTCCCTCGACATCGAGAGTGCCGCCGGCAAGGGAACAGCCTTCATCGTCTCGCTGCCTGCGGGGCTGTCGCTGATTGGAGCACTCATCGTCCGGGTGCATCACGCCCACTACGTCATCCCGGTCTCGGACGTGGCGGAAGTGCTCGACGTCCGCGATACCGTCATCGAGCGTCGCACGCCCTCGCGGGGCATTTTCGAGCATCGCGAGCAGGCCGTATCAATTCACAAGATGGACGAATTCTTGCCTGTCGCGTTGCCAAGGGGGGGGGCGGCACAGGGCTCCACGGAGGCGGAAGCAGCTCCGCCACGGGCGGGAGAGCTGCCCCCTCGCCCAGCGCTCATTACGCGACGCGGTCAACAGCTGATTGCGTTCGAGGTGGACGACGTCAGCAGCATGGAGACGGTCGTCGTCAAGGATCTCACCGGAGAATTGGCGAAGCACGGGCAGTTCTCCGGTGGTGTTACGCTCGGCAACGGTCATCCCGCTCTGGTCTTGAACATGCAGCATTTGATGGACAGAGTCTCCGCCTCGATGCTGCGGGAGCAGGGGCTTGTCTAGGTTTCGATCGTTCGCCGAGGGGAACGAAACCGAGGACATTGCGTCGGATCAGCACCTCATCTTCGGCTTGGGCGCTCAGCGGTTTGCGACACGTCTGCTATCCGTCCGTGAGGTGACGGAGGCGCGCCCCTGCGAGCCGATTCCGAACGCGCTGGCACACGTGCTGGGAATGACCGACTTGCGCGGGGAGATCGTGTGTGTGGTCGATTTGCGCCTGCTGCTCAAGAAGGACCGCGCCTGCGAAACGGGTCAGGCGATCGTCATCGCCGACACGAAGAGCGGCCCCATGGGAGCAGCGGTGGACGATCTGTACGGGGTCATCGACATTCCGGCGGATAGCATTCTCTCCGAACCCGGGAGCAATGCTCGCACCGAGAGCAATCATACGCTCGGGGTCGCGCGCTTGGACTCCACCCTGGTCACGATCGTCGACCTTTATCAGATATTGTCGACTTGCCCCGTGCTTGGGCTCTGAAAACGGCGCACTCGCGCGCAGGCAAGGAAGAAAATGAGCAGAGCAACGACTTCGAGGCAGGGCCTGGGCACCAAGCTCGGATTCATTCTTTTTGGGTTTACCGGGTTGCTCATGGTCGTCGTTGGGGCGAGCTTCGTCGTTTTGCACCGCGTGAGCCGAGATGCAACGGTGAGCAACCTGGCGGGGCGGCAACGCATGCTGTCCCAGAAGTTGGGATTGCACGCCCTGCAAGTCGATGCTGCGATTCGCAGCGGCGCCGTCGAAGGCTTGGGGGAGCAGCGAGGACGGCTCCAAAAGACTCGCCAGCTTTTCGAAACGACACTCAACGGATTGCTCGAGGGGGGAGGGGTTACGGGAACGGGTGGTGAGCTGGTCGTCATCGCTCCCGTCCGCGACGAACGGGCTCGTGCGCAGCTCGCCAAGGTGCGCGCCCTCTGGGAATCGGTAGCGAGCCAGCTCGACGCTCTGCAGGATCCCGCGCGGCACCAGGCCGGGGTCGCGAAGAGCGGCGCGGCGTTCGGAGAAGGTCTCGAGGAGCTCCTGCGTGAGTCGAACGTCGCTGTGACGTACCTCCAGGCCGTCACCGACGAGCGAATGGAGTTGCTGCGCTTCATTCAGATCGGGGCTGTGGTCCTCGGGCTGTTGTCGATGCTGCTGGCCTGGAGGCTCTGGGTGCGGCGGCACATCGCCATGCCGCTGGCGACCGTGTCCGAGGAGCTCGCTCACGCTTCTGTG
The DNA here is from genome assembly GCA_050299315.1 of Polyangiaceae bacterium. GTDB lineage: Bacteria > Myxococcota_A > Polyangia > Polyangiales > Polyangiaceae > SZUA-265. The sequence continues at coordinate 100,716 of JBNKVS010000041.1, read as the reverse complement.
GAGTCTGCCAGAGCCAGTCGGGAAATTGCGGCTTCGTCGGAGCGAGTGCTGGCGGCCTCCACCAGCCAGGCTGCAGCAATCCAGGAGGCGGTCGCGGCGATGAACCAGATTACCGCGATGGTTGGACAGACGACCAGCCGCGCAGACACTTCCGCAAAGGAAGCGAACGAAGCACTGAACAAGACCCACGCCGGCAAGGCCGTCATCGCAGAAATGAACGGCGCCATGCGGGGCCTGGCCGAAGCCAACGACAAGCTCGAGCAGATCGTTCGAATCTTCACTCAGATATCTCACAAGACGAACGTCATCAACGACATCGCCTTCAAGACGAAGATGCTGTCGATCAACGCAGCCGTGGAGGCGGCGAGGGCAGGGCAGCATGGTCGCGGCTTTTCCGTGGTTGCCAGTGAAGTGGGGAACCTTTCCAAGCTCAGCGCCGACGCTGCTACGGACATTCGGGATCTGCTCAGCTCGAGCCAACAAGAGGTTGGGGACATCATCCGAGCCACTTCCAATCAGGTGGAGTCGGGGTCGCGCGTCACGACGGCCGTCGAGCAGGCGTTTTCGGACATCGCTCGCGCCGTACAGGAAGTCGCGCAACAGGCGGCGGCCATCAGCCAGGCGGCGAGTGAGCAGGAGCTTGGCGTCAAGCAGACCGCGAGTGGCATCGAACAGATCCACTCGCAGATGATGGAGACTCGAGCCGAGGCGGAGAAATCTCGCGGCGCCATGTCTGCCATCCGCGCTCAGTCCGAGCGCTTGACGCGAATTGGGCAAAACCTGCAGGTCCTGGTGCACGGAGGCGAGGCAGAGGTGCTCGCCGCGGTGGATCGGTCCGGCGAAAGGCCGTCGCCCCGAGCCTCGGCGCCCGGCAGTGATCTCTCCGCCTCGGATGACGACCGCGCGGCGGCTCTCGTCAGCCAGCTCGGGGCGGCGGCGCGGCGGGGACGCAGCGCCGGCACGCTTCCACTCCAAGGGCAGGGCTCGGAGGCCGAGGACTTTCCTGCAGAGCGGTCACGGACGGGCTGACGACGCCCGTCGTGCGCTGAGCCCTCGATAGCCATGACGCACTACGTCTCAGATGTCGATGGTAGGATTCTGGATCAACTGTGCCTGGAGCTGGTCGGCACGCGGCATGAATCAGACTCCGCCAGGCGTGCAATGCTCGCCAACGTTCGAGAGCTCATGCGTCGGCGTGGCACCGAGCGACTGCTCGACTACCTCGAGATTGGCCTGAGAGAAGAGCAAGAGCTGGCACGCCTGGTGTCGGCGCTCACGATTCACACGACCTCTTGGTTCCGCGAGGCGCCGCATTTTCGAGTGCTGCAGCGCTACACTTCGGAGTGGTTCGAGCGACACCGGACCCGGCCGCTCGAGGTGCTGAGCGTTGGCTGCTCAACCGGTGAGGAAGTCTATTCCGTCGCTCTGTGCTTGGCGAAGCTGCAGGCCAGCGGTGAAGCGGGGCGCTTCGCGGTGACGGGGGTGGATATCGATCCCGTGTCCGTTCGCGTCGCTCGTGCGGCGCGCTACCACGGCCAGGGCCTACTGGAAATTCCGACGGAGTACCGCCCATTTCTGCAACCCACCCAGGAGGATCCATCGAGCTTCGAGCCTTTGCCGGAGCTGGCCGAGCTCGCTCGTTTCCACGTTGCTTCCCTGGCGGAGTCATTGCCTTTCGGTCGAGAACGCTTCGACGTAGTGTTGTGCCGAAACGTTCTCATCTACTTCTCCGGCGCGGCACACGTCCGCGCGATCGAGGAGCTGATCCGCGTGGCGGCCAAGGGAGGTCTGCTGCTGCTCGGCATGAGCGACGACCTGCCATCCTGCATCGACGGTGTTCGGGCGCTTGGACAGGCCTCGTACATCAAATCCCACCTTCGTCCCCCCTCCGGCGTCCGGCGAGCCTCGCTCCGGGCCTATGACGGGGAGGGGCCGCTGATGAGCTTGCCTCCTGGGGCTACCGGTCGCCTGCAGGCCGTCGCGTTCGACGCTCTGCTGATCGGGTCGAGCACCGGGGGCGTAGAGGCCTTGTGTCAGCTCCTGCGCGAGTTGCCAGAGGATTTTCCTCCCGTGCTGATCGTGCAGCACATCGACGACCACTACGTGGGGGACTTGGAGAAATTGCTGATCCAAGCCTCGGGGCTCACACTGGGAAGCACGCTGACGGGTACGAGCATCCGCCCGGGGCACTTGTACGTCGCTCCTGCGGACCGGCATTTGCGAATCGAACGGGACGCAGCGGGGCTGCAGGCACGAACCTCCAATGCCGCCCCCGTTGCCGGACACCGACCGAGCGCCACGACCCTGTTCGAATCTGCGTTTCCGATCGCCCACCGAGTCGTGGCGTGCCTACTGACCGGCATGGGGGCGGACGGGGCGGCGGCCATGGCTGGGCTCAAGGCCCGAGGCGCTCACACGCTGGCGCAGGACAGGGAATCTTCTGCCGTCTTTGGCATGCCCGGAAAAGCCATCGAGCTCGGTGGCGCAGACCTCGTGGGCACGCCGTGGCAGTTGCGGCAGCAGCTGCTCCACCTCGTCAGCAAACGTCGAACGCCGGTGGTTCGATGACGCTCTTCACTCGTTGGCGATCGGAATCGGGCTGCTGTTGCAGCGCACGTACTTTCGCGAGGTGCGCACCCTCGTAGCTCAGAGCGAGCCGGTGGAGGTGGTTGCCGTCGTCAATCTCCAGCTGTTCGCGCTCGATCCGGGCGTCGCGGCCGACGAAGCGCCTCGAGCGCCCCGCGGCCCGTCGTCGGCGGTGGCCTGTCCGACTCCGAGGTCGTGAGATGGCCCTCCGCCCGGCAGTAACTCCTACAGCGAGCCGATGCGCGTCGACAGCGCGGCCCACGCCGGCGCCGCCGCTAACTCGCTCGATTGCGCAGGACTGCTCGAGCCGCCCCTTTCGAGTCAGGGGCCCGCCCGAAAGCCCGACGGGCGACCGGGAGCGCAGGGGGGGAGGAGGGGGCAGCGACGCTGTTCGGCTGCCTGCGGCGAGCTGAGCCCCCCCCGTGCTCAGGTCAACAGATCCCAGATGGCCACGTAGTGAGCCACGGCTCCCCCCAGCCCCACCAGGTGGTTGACTTCGTGGTGGCCGAAGGTTCGCGGCCATGGGTTGGGTCGCTTTCGCCAGTAGATCAGCGCGGCAAGCGTGTAGAACAAGCCGCCCAGCAGCAGCAGCCCGACGGGGCGCACCCCCACGCGGAAGTACAGCTGAGGTAGGAACGGGAGAATGCACCAGCCGATGAGCACGTAGAACCCGGTCGTCAGCATGCGAGGGGCGTGCTCCCAGGCGTGCGCCTTGACGAAGCCGATGAGTCCTCCGCCAAGGGTCAAGGCCAGAACGATGGCTCGGGGCACCTCGTCCAGTCGAAAGGCGAAGGGCAAGTAGCTGCCCGCGATCATCACGTAGATCATCGAATGGTCCAAGCGGCGCAGCCTTCGTCGCGCCGTGAGCGACCACATCGGCGTGTGGTAGATCCCGCTAGTCGCGAAAACCAGAAATAGGGACATGCCGTAGAGCACCGCCACTTTCGTGTGCATTCCCGGGCTGGCTCGCCGCACCAGGTGGATGGCGGCGGGAACGGCGATCACGGCTGCTGCGGCGTGAAGAATACCCCGCAGTCGAGGTTTGGGTCCCGATTCGAACATGATTCGACTCATGCTACTGCGCTGGACCCGCGATTTCGCGCAAAATTCACGCGGCCCGGGCGGGGCGCGGCCGGGCCGTTGCCACCGACGACGGAGGGCCCCATTTTCACCGATGTCCCCGGGGAAGGGACCAGCGAGGAAAGAACGCGCGACTCCAAGTCCTGATGCTCGATGGTTGCCACTGAGCTTCGTTTTGCGGCTCGGATGGTTCCCTGCTGAGGGCCTTCACCCAGTCGGTGAACGCGTCCAGACGAGCAGCGCGCCTTCGACTCGCCGGCGAGCCGGAGCGCGCCCTCTGCCGCGTCGCTGGCCATGCGCGGGTGGGCCGCTCACTCGGGGAGCGTGGGCCCGAGGGTCTGGGCCTCGCCCCAACGCAACGGGTGGACGACACCGTCTCGCTCGAACGCTCTCGAACCGCTCGGTCTGACGCGTCGGCAGGCCTCGGCGGGCGGCCACGCTACGGCGAGCCTACGTCGCGCAGGAGAACGCCCGTCGTGGGGAAGATGCCGGCGCCGACCATGCTGGCGATCACGAGCCGGGCGCCGGTGGCTGCTCCGAGCCGCCGATCGGGGGGAGGCGGGCCGACCGTGGGGAGGAACGCGAAGGGGTGGACGCGGAAGCGGCCGTGGCCGAGACAGTACCAGGCGCTGGCCGCCGCCGGCGGCCTTCTGCGGGCGCGCGGCTGAGTGTTCAGATCGCTTCGCAAAGGGCGCGGGACAGCTCGTCGTCGGTCAGCTCGATCGGGTTGCCCCGCATGCTGCTGGCGGCGCGCGCCTTGGGCAGTACGTCGGGGATGCGGCTCTCCGACAAGCCGTAGCGAGACAAGGGGGGGATGGCGAGCTCCTCGACCAGGCGCTCGAGCCACTGCACGCCGTCCTCGATGCTTGCCTGGCCGTTGCCGGTCAGCACGCGGGCGACCGTTTGGTAGCGGGGCAGGGCGGGGCTCTGTGGGGCGCGCTCGCGAAGCGCGGCGACGTTGGCTCGCATCACCGCCGGCAGCAGGCGCGCGCAGACGCCGCCGTGAGGCGCCGGGAACATGCCTCCGATCGGACCCGCGAAGCCGTGGACGGCCCCCAGCTTGGCATTGGCCAGGGCAAGGCCCCCGAACAAGCTGACCAGGGCCATGCCTGTGCGCCCCTCGATATCGCCGCCGTGGTGAAAGGCCCGGCGCACGGCGCTCCCGGCGCGCTTCAAACCCTCCAGGGCGATGGCGTCCGTCAGCGGGTTCGACAGCTGGGAAACGAACGGTTCGAGGCACTGGGTCAGCGCATCCAGGCTGGTGGTGGCCGTGATTGCGGGCGGCAGGCTCAGGGTGAGCTCGGGATCGACCAACGCCAGCGCCGGCAGCATCGAGTCGCTGCGCAGGCTGACTTTGACGGAGTGCTCCGTCGAGTGCAGAACGGCGTTCTTGGTGACCTCGGCGCCGGTGCCCGACGTCGTCGGAACGGCCACGAAGGGCACCGCGGGCTTCGCCAGCGGCTGACCGCGGCCGATCACTTCCAGATAGTCGAGCGGATCGCCGGGGTTCGCGAGCAGCGCGGAGACGGCCTTGGCCGCGTCGATCGCGCTGCCGCCCCCGAGGCCCACCACCAAGTCGCAGCGCTCCGCGCGGGCTTGCTCGACCAGGCTGCGGATCCGTTCGACGCGGGGCTCACCGTCTACCGAGGCCGACGTGCATGCAATCGACGCATCCGCCCCCAGAAGGCTTTCGACTTGGTCGGCTCGGCGTCGAGCGGCACCCAGCACGACCAGCGCTCGAGCTCCGCGACCGGCGCAGAGCTTGCCGAGCTGGGCCAGCGAGCCCGCCCCGAACACGATTCGGGTGGCGGTGGCGAAGGAGAAGCTCATGGCGAGCGGCAGCCTTTCTCGATTCGAGCGGGGTTCAAACGGCCCGTGGCGTTTCCCAGCCGGCGTCGGGGGGAGCGAGGTTTTCGTACTGGTGGCTGACGCGGGGGCTCGCCATCAAGGGGGCCACCGCGTCCCTCCAGGCCTGGTAGTGAGCGGTGGCCTTGTGGGCCGCGGGAGCCTCCTCGTCTCGGTAGACCTCGAGCAGCACGAAGCGTGTCGGGTCGTCTCTCTGCGCAATTACGTCGAAGCGGGCGATACCCGGCTCCTGCAAGCTGGCCCGAGCGTTTTCGAGCGTGGCAGCTCGAAACGCGGCGATCCCCTCGTCGACGACGTGTACCTGCACGATCACGATCAACATGGACCGACGCTTACGACGGGTGCGGTGCGGGCGCAATGGGGCCCGGTCGACCGAGGGAAGCGCTCCGAGGTCCCCCCGTGAACCTCGGACGCGAGCTTCCTGCCCGCCTCCACGATCTGCTGCCAGCTTCTGCAAAACGCGCTGCCAAAGTGCGCGCCGTTGCCGAGGTGACGACCATCTCGGGCCAGGGGAGCGGAGCCCGAAGGTGGCGGCCGGGCGGGGGTGGTCACCGCTCAGCGCCCGGAAGGGGGCGTCGGCTGGCACTCACGGCGGGCTCCTCCACCATCGGGCTCAGCGGGCAGTCCGCTCGTGCCGGCGTGGCCGGACGGGGAGTAGGGAGGTCGGCATCCTCCTCGGCCCGGCGACTCGCGCGCTCGATGAGGGGCCACGGCCCGCCTCGATCGTGAGGGCCGGAAAGTCGGGAAGGCTGGCAGTGTGTTCGTTTCGGGTAGTGCAAGCGCTGCGCTTTCCCTGGCAGAAGGCCACAATAGGAGCTTTGTTCCCCGCGCCGTGCCGTTGGATATCCCACAGCCGTCACTGCGCGTTCTGTTGGAGGGCACCCTGCAAGAGATCTTTCACGATCGCCTCCACCTCGGCCCAGGTGGTGACGCGCGGCTCGGCGATGCCGACGTTCGTGGAGTTTCCGAAGCAGATCACGTCACAGCCTGCTGCTCGCAGGGACTCGACGTTCGCCGGCGAATCTTCGATGTACAGGTCCGCACCGACCGCGGCTTTCTCCTTCATGAAACAGAGGTCCCAGTAGGGGATCCCGTGATGGTCGAGCCAGTCGATGGTTTGCGAGAGGGCTTGGCGGTGGAAGTGATGAATGAAGAGGCGGTGGGTGATGATGCGAATGCGCACGCCCCGAGCGGCGAGCCGCCTCAGCGCGGCGGGAGCACCATCGATCGGAGGGAGATCTCGAAACAGGTTGCGCTGGGTCATGGCGAACCGGTGAAGGCGCTCGTAGCCGTCCGCCGGGTCCGTTCCCATCCGCGCGAGCCCCCACTCCGGAAGCCCGTAGCTCACATCGGTCGGGAGGCTGTCGAGGGGCACACCGAGCCATTCGGCGGCGACCGGCCGCAGCCCGGCGACGAAATCCGCCACGACGCCGTCCAGATCCACCCCGAACACGAAACTGCTCCCAACCACCCGACTGCCCCTTCCCATGCGGTGTTACTCTTGCAAACGGGCCTTTGCCAGCTCCAATCAAACCAGTGCCCCGTCCGACAAGTCGTAATCACCGATTGTCGGTCGCCGCGGGAAGAGAGTCGTCTCGCCTCGAGCGGCGGACGGGGCACGTCGGCGCCGAAGGCGCCGCAGAGAAAAAGGGGTGCCCTGTCCAAGACGAGCCCCCAGCGCAAACCACCGCGGGCCGCCACAGGCGGACCGGCCCGCGGTGGTTCGTGATTACGACTCAGCGGACACAGCACTAGGTCCAACCGTGCACGCTGGAGGGGCGGTCCGTCCGCGTCGGCCCCGCGAGCCCTGGCGAGGGGCAAGCGCGGGGAGTGTGAGGTTCGCCCGGACAGAGGAGCTTCGGCTTCGGTCCTGTCGAAGCCGCTCGACGTGCTCACCCGCCTCGGCCCACCAAAGAGCCAAGCTCGAAGAAACGCGAGTCAACCCGATTTCGAATGCCGCCGTCGCGACGCGGCGGGCTTGCGGCCGCGGCAAACCGACCCCTCGCCCCCGCTGCATTTCCAGCAACCGTTCCGTGCGCAACGGGTTGCACGCAACACCGTGTGCATGTTCACTCCGCGAGCCTCCGCCCGGACGGGAAACGCTCGTCTTGCGGGCGGCACTCAGTTGAGGTCGAGCGCGATGACGGCTACGCGGGGAGCCTTGGCGGCGCACCCACCGTTCTCGACCACGACGAGCTCGCTCTTCGACCCCGGGAGACGTGCGAGCCCGTCCGGGCTACACAGTGGCGTGGGTGCGCCGTCCTCGCCGACGACGTCGATCGCCCGCGCTCCTCGGGTTGGAGCCTTGGACTCCGGATCGAGCGCAACCAGGGTGCCGCGACCGACGTTCGAAACTACCAGCACGCCGTCCATCCACTCCAGGCCGTTTGCTCCGTGACCGCCCCCCGCGGGGGGCCCGAGAGGCCCGCCGGAAAGCCACTCCTCTGCCGCGCTCGACCCCAGTGCCTGAGCCGAGGCGACTCGAAGCACGCGGCCGATCGCCGAGTCCGTGATCCACAGCGCCCCGTCTGGGCTGACGATCACGTCGTTGCAGAAGGGGGCGGTGGAGCCGCTTGCCGGCAACTCGTGGCGAGCCACTTCTTTTGCGTCCGACAGCTGAACGCCCACGAGCGCCCCCGCCTTCTCGTCATCCGGCAGGGTGGGGTCCGAGTCGCAGAACCAGAGCAGCTGCCTCGCCTCGTCTACCGTCATGCCGATGACCCCACGCTTGGTCCCCGCCTTGGAGACGAACGGGGTCGCTGCTGTGGAATCCGGTGCGACGCGAGAAATCACACCCTGAGCGATGCTGCCGACGAAGAGCGTGCCATCCTTGGCGGCGGTGATCCCCTCCGGGTAGTAGTCGGGACCGGGAAGCTCGATGGCAGCCCCAAGCTCGCCGCCGGCGAGCGGCACCGACACCGCGCGGAATGGAAGTGACGGCTTCTCGTCCCCGAACAAGGACGAAAGCTGCCCGATCGCAAACCACGCCTCGTTGCCGCGAATCGCCGCCGTGGTAGGCCGCAGCAACTGGGCCTTGTCGGTCGTGAGCGCGCGCAGCTTGCCCTTCGCCGGGGCGCCGCCAGCAGCCTTGGCCTTTTCAGCGGGTTGCGCCGCGGCCTGGGCCTGGTCGACCTCCTTGCCCCCAGCCGGGGCCCCACTCTTTTCGCACCCCGCAAGCCCGAAGGCCAACGCGAGGATTCCAGCCAATGGTCCGGGGACTGATCGAAGTTCGCTCATGATACTTCAGCCGCTATATCCGCCATGAGCGTGGTGCGGAAGCCCAAACCTCCTTCCCACCCTCCTGCTACCAACAGCAACCGAAGCCACTTTCCCTGGAATCTTCGTTGGGTGTATCCGTAGGAGGCAGCCCCTCTTCGCTTTCCGCGTGCTGCCCGGCGACAGCGCGCGCAGCGTGCTCATCGACTCGGTGTCGAGAGGGATTCGAGCTCGATCGCCTTCAGGGTGTCATCGTTGCGAGCGGTGGACCGCCTCGGGCGCCCAGTCCGCGCCGACGTACACCGGTAGCTTGCCCGTCTTCCGCGCAGGCCGATGAGAGATGAGTCGACGCGGAGGCCGGGCTGGCGTCTCAGTCACGCTCGTGGCCCGGGGCCTTTGCCTCGAGCATTGCTTTTCGGAAGTGCTTGCCGGCTGCGGTCGGAGTGTAGTTCCAGTCCGAGATCAACTGTGGCGCCCAATCGGGATCGAAGCACCACGCCGTCCACGAGGCGCCCTTCTTTTGCAGGTAGTTGGTGATCATCGGCCCGTAGGAGCCGTCGTTCAGCGCGGGGCGATGGGCACCAGGGTCGTCCGGACCCATGAACCCCATCTCCGTCGCGACCAGGGGGTACTTCTTCGCCACGAAGCCCCACACTTCTTCCCAGTTCTCCTCGAAGGGAGCATTCGTCTTCTGAGGATAGGGGTGCGAAACGTATGCCACGCCCTTTCGGTCGATGGGCGCCTCGGCAACAGGGCGCAGATCGTATGCCCAATTGAAGCCCGCGACGAGCGGAATGACCTGCTCATCGTGGGCGTAGATTACGGAGATGATTTCCTCGTTGATCGCCTTCCACTGCTCCCAGCTAATCGCCCCGAGCGTGCCGCGCCGGCGAGTGGGCTCGTTGAAGAGCTCGTAAAAGGCGACGGTGGAGACTCCTTTGTAGCGGAATGCCACGGCTCGCCAGAACTCCAGCGTTTCACTCCGCGTCGTATCGTACATCGGGTGCTGGTACATCTCCGTTTGCAGATTGCCGATGGAGTGCCAGTCGATGATGAGGTACATCGACTCTTCGTTGGCCCACCGCACGATCTGATCCAGTAGTTCGAAGTACTCGGCGCGGCCGCGGCGCCGCCAGGCGGTCGGGTGCACGGGTACGCGGACGAGCTTCGCGCCCCAACTGGCGATGCTGGAGAAAAGCTCCTTCTTCAGCTGCCCCGTTTGCTCGAGTTTGTCGGGATCCGAGATGTTGACGCCGCGTAGCACCAGGGTGTGGCCCGCCTCGTCTTCGAAGTGGTTGCCCTGCACGTGAACCGGGCTGAGACGAGTCGGCAAGGAAGCTGCGTCGAAGGTCTCAGGGTAGGGCTCGTCCCACCACGCAACGATTCCGGAGGCCTCCTTCGAGGAGGCGCCTGCGGCTTGGCCGGCAGAGGTGGGCTCGGCTTGGGGGGTGGCAGACTGCGGCCTCGAGCAGGCCAGAGCGCCGGCGAGTGAAAGAGCAGTCAGAGCGAAGCGGTGACGAAAGGGCAGCAACAGGGGTCTCCGGTTTCCAAAGAGGCGGGCATCGGCCGCGATTTGCGACCGATCGGCCGCGGTCTCGGCCGGCTTGTACCGTGATATCAGTGGCTCAGAAGCCGCAAAGTGCCGATCTTCGCGGAAAACACGATTCCTCCGCCGCACTCGGGGAAGTGGACCCGTCGAGCGGGCGCGAGCCGGCGCCGAAGGCTTGGCAATCCTCACGCCCAGCCTGACCCAAGCGTCGGGCCGGGTCAGTGGGGTAGGGCCGGCCATCGGACCGGCTTCCCTGTAGATCGCGCAGCTCGAGCCGATGCACGAACGCCTGCCGCGTGCCCCGCTGCCGTCGGGCGGCGCGAGCGAGTCCGAAGCGGTCGGCCTGAGTCACGAGCAGCTCGTCCGCGCATTGCGAGAGGTCGATGGACTCATCGACGTGAGTCCTGACCGACCGAATTTCCATTTCCGCGGGCGGGCGTTCCTGCATTTTCATCATGCGAGCGAGTGCACCTACGCCGACGTGCGCTTCGGCGGCGGCGACTTCGAGCCGGTCTGGGCTTCGACACCCGTGGAGCGCGCCGCGTTGCTCGCGCGCGTGGGCGATCACGTCGAGCGGCTGCAGCGCTCGCGCAAAGGCGGGCGGCGCTCCACAGGAGAGCGCGACGGACGTGCGGTTCGCGCAAACGATCCACCGACAGTCGTGTGTCGCGGCAGCGTGAGGCTGGGCTCATTCGGACCGCCCTCGGTGTCGCGGCGGCGTCCTCACTCGAAGGTTGTTTGGATGCAGGGCGCAGCCGCTGCCCGTGCCGGACGATGGCCGCCGGGCGCGCCCCCTGACGCGGCGACGCGTTCTCGAATGAAACACTGGATCAGGGCGAGTCAGCCCGCTCGAGCTGATTGTCCTCGCGGGCGAATGCGCCACCCCAACGGGTGAGCGGTCGCGCTTGCGCTACTGCACGAGTGGATGAAATGGCTGCCAACCCCAGCGACGGGCGAGCATCCTCGAAATCAGGTCGACATGCGGTCAGGCTCAGCTCATGCTGCAGCAATATGCGCAAACCCGGCGCTCTGAGTGTTCCAGGTACCGACATTGTGAAGCCGCAGGCGTATTTTGACGTGAACCTGCGCGCTGACGGGATTGTTTGGCTCGAGCGGAACGCCAGAGTGTACCCCAGTGTGCAGGAGTTGCACGGCGCCTACGATGAGTTCCTGCGCGAGGTGGACAACTGGCGTCTCGAACGCCGCATCAAGCGGGGCAAGCTCGGCACGACAGCGCCGTCTCCGATGGCTTGGCTCGTCGATATCCGCTCGGCACCATCACGCCGCAACGATGCGGAGTTCGAAGGCGCCGTCGAGGAGCGACGCAAGGACCTGCTGCAGCGCTCTCCAGTGCTCGCGATTCTGGTGCGGACCGCGAGTGGCAAGATGCAGCTGACGCGCATGGCGCGCGACGGCGGGGCGAAACTGCTCATCTTCGACGACTTCTCAGTCGCCGTGACCGCGTTGCATACGGCCATGAACGAGGTCTTCGGCGAGTAGTCGCCGCGGGGCGACACGCTCGTCCCCGGCTCGCGAAACGCTCGAACGCCGTCGAGCGTTCGCGACGATGCGGCGCAACGCCGATGCAACGGCGAGCCGACGTCGCGGCGCGCCCGCGCCCCGCGGATACTTACTGATGCGGTGGGCTCGGGGTGTGCCGCCATAGTGGCGCGGCGTGGGCGGGGCCGCCGAGCTTGATCAGCTCGCTGAACGGCACGGCCACTTCATCGCCGTGGACCGCCTCCAGCATCGCGCGAGCGAAACCTCGTGCATTGAACTGCCCGCACCAGGGGCTCGACCTCGTCGGCGTGAAAAAGCTCCGTGCCGGGCGTCGTCACGGCGGCCGCCCCCGGCGGCAACACCGAGCTCGACCCGCTTGCCGCATCTCCAGCCCTCGCTGCAGGCCCGAAACGATCCCGGCGACCACGCGATGTCCGGCGCCCACCTTGCTGCACACTGGCACCGAAGGGGCGGTGCTCTGCGGGGCGCTCTGCTCACCGATTCTCCGCCTCGGGGCAGCGCGTCGAGCACGGAAGGGTAGGTGGGGGGCGTTCTTCCGCGGACGCGCGTTGGATAGGCGGGGGCGTTCGTCCTCGGACGCAGGTTGGCCGGCCAGGAGCGACGACCGAGCTCCGCGACCAGCTCGTCTCGCTGGCGCGTTCGGGATCAGGCCCACGGGGGGCCTCGGGGCTCATGGATTTTGCGATAGACGCCGAGCGACACCCGAGTGGCTGGGCGTCTACGCTGGGCGTTCCTCTCGGGGAGCTCGGCACGCGCTCGAGTGAGCGCATCGCGGACGTCGCCGAGGGTCGAGACCGCCTCGACCTCGCCTCCCCCGAGCGCCCGCAGGCGACCGACGTCATCCGCGGCAGCCACCCCCACGACCGAGATGGTGGCGTCGGGTGGGGGAGAGGCCGCCATGGAGGCTCCCCCGTCATGCCAGCGACCTGCCGGCCTGTCGACGTCGACTCCTCGCGGTCGCCGCGACCGCGTCCCGCGGGCGCCGCCGCCGGACCCGATCGCCGTGAGTTTGCAACGCTCCAGGCTGGCGGTGCCGAGCCCCCTCGGGCGTCGATTTGCGGCTACCGCCCGCCCGACCCCTGGCGCATGCTCGCGCCCGGAGGTTCTCATGCTTTGTTCTGGAAACGTTACGACACTCCGGCGCGCTCGCCCAGGAACCCGGCCCCGGGGTGGCAGCGCGCGCCGCCGGCCCTGGCTGGCGCTGGCCCTGACGCTTGCGGGCTGCGACGACGGCGAAACGCCGGCCGGCGCCGTCAACCCCGTCAACCCCGCTGACGCCGCCGACCCCGTGCTCGATCCGTCCAGCCCGGACGAACCGGGCGAAGCACCGCCGAACGAAGACGGCAGCGAGCTGTGGCTTCGCTATCGGAAGGTGACCGATGCGGCGCGACTCGAGGAGTACCGGCAGACCATCACCCATCGCCTGGCGGCCGGCGACTCCCCCACGCTGCTCGCCGCCCAGAGCGAGCTCGAACGCGGCCTCGCGGGGCTGCTCGGCCAGGACGTGCCGATGCGCGACGCGGTCGACGGCGCCGGTGGGGTGATCGTGGGCACGCCCGAGAGCTCCGAGCTCGTGGCGTCGTTGCCACTCGCGACCGACCTGGAAGCGCTCTCGCCGGACGGCTTCGTGGTGCGAAAGGCCGACGTGAACGGACAGACGAGCATCGTGATCGCCGGCAACACGGAGCTCGGCGCGCTGTACGGCAGCTTCCGGTTTTTGCAGCACCTGCAGCAGCATCGCTCGCTCGGCGATCTGGCGCTCGAGGGTGCCCCGAAGGTGACGCATCGCCTGCTCAACCACTGGGACAATTTGGACCGAACGGTGGAGCGCGGCTACGCGGGGCGATCGCTGTGGGATTGGCAGGCGCTGCCAGACGAGCTGTCGCCCCGCTACGAGGACTACGCGCGCGCCAACGCCTCGCTCGGCATCAACGGCACCGTGCTCACCAACGTCAACGCCAACGCGCAGGTCCTCACGCCCGAGTACCTGGCGCGCGTGGCGGCGCTCGCCGACGTATTTCGCCCGTATGGCATTCGCGTCTACCTCACGGCGCGCTTCAGCGCCCCCATCGAGATTGGCGGACTGACCACGGCGGATCCGGCCTCCCCCGAGGTGCAGACCTTCTGGAACGACAAGGCCGACGAGATCTACGCGGCCATCCCCGATTTCGGCGGCTTTCTCGTCAAGGCCAACTCCGAGGGCCAGCCGGGGCCGCAGGACTACGGTCGCTCGCACGCCGAGGGCGCCAACGTGCTGGCGGACGCCGTCGCCGAGCACGGGGGCATCGTCGCCTGGCGCGCCTTCGTCTACACCTCGGACGGCTCCGTGGATCGCATTCGCGAGGCCTACGACGAGTTTCAGCCGCTCGACGGCAGCTTTCGCGACAACGTGGTCGTCCAGGCCAAGAACGGGGCGCTCGACTTCCAGCCCCGCGAGCCCTTTCACCCGCTGTTTGGCGCGACGCCACAGACGCCCATCGCCCTCGAGCTCCAGATCACCAAGGAGTATCTCGGACAGGACACGCATCTGGCGTATCTCGGGCCGCTCTACGAGGAAGTGCTGCAGGCCGACACCTTTGCCGACGGCCCCGGCACGCCCGTGGCACGCGTGGTGGACGGATCGCTGTTCGGTCACGAGCTGAGCCTGATGGCCGGCGTCTCCAACGTCGGCGACGACGCCAACTGGACCGGCTCCCACTTCAATCAGGCCAACTGGTACGTGTACGGTCGCATGGCCTGGAACCCCGATCTGACGGCTCGCGAAGCCGCGGAGGAGTGGGTGCGCATGACGCTGTCCAACGACCCGCAGGTGGTCGAGACCGCCACCGAAATGATGATGGGCTCGCGCGAGGCCGTGGTGAGCTACACCGGGCCGCTCGGCATCGTGCACGTCATGGCGGAAGGCCATCACTACGGCCCGGGGCCCTGGGTGAGTGGGCTGGGTCGACCGGAGTGGAACTCCGTCTACTACCACCGCGCCGATGAAGAGGGCATCGGCTTCGACCGCGGCCCGACCGGCAGCAACGCCGTCGAGCAGTACTTCTCGCCGCTGCGCGAAGCGTGGTCCGACCCGGCCACGACGCCCGAAAACCTGCTGCTATTCTTTCACCACGTGGGCTGGGGCGAGACCATGGCCTCGGGCCGCAGCCTGTGGGACGAGCTCGTCGTTCGCTACAGCGGCGGCGTCGACGCCGTGCGCGAGATGCGCGACGCCTGGCAGGGGCTCGAGGGTCGCATCGACGGCCGCCGCTTTTCGGAGGTGGACGAGTTTCTGCGCATTCAGGTCAGCGAGGCCAAGTGGTGGCGCGACGCCTCCATCGCGTACTTTCGGCAGTTCTCGGGGCGCGACGTGCCCGAGGGCTACGAGGACACGGCGTTCGATCTCGCCTTTTACCTAGGCCTGTCCTGCCCGCCCGACCGCACGAAGCCGCGCTGCGAGGCGGTGTACGGCAACTGAACGGCTCCCCCCCCTACCGGCGCCCTCAGACGAGCGCACCGCGCGCCCGCAGACGGTTCGTGGAGCCACTTTGGGCGCCGGGTTCGTCGGGTGGAAACAGTAGCCTTTCTCCGTGAATGGAGATGCGGCTACTGGTGAGCTTCACTGCACGGATCCATAGAGTGGAACCCCCGAGATTGCCTCGAAGTCTCCTTCTTGCGTTCTCGTGCGAGAGCTCCAGAGGACAGTTCCTTCCACCGGTCCGCGTTGCGCCGAGCCGGCCACAAAAGCAATCTCCACCTCGAAAGAGGGACCACAATCAGCACCGGCCGACTGCGCCGCCCTCGAGATGCCAAGAATCTGAAACGCGTCTGTTGGCGATACCGAAGCCGGGGAAAGCTCTGTGGAACCGTTCTCCACGCGGCCGACTGCAGCCACGGACAGTCGATACGAATCCGATCTGGTGCCCGGCGCGATCGTCCCGAAGTCGACGGCGCTCGCACCGACGAGAATGGCGGGCTCGTCGGCAGCGAGCACTCCGATCGGGTGCGTTTCGCAGGAGTCTCCCGTTGCCACTGTGAGAGACGTAGAATAGCGGCCGGGCGCCGTTGCTCCCCGCGTCAATCGGACAGTCGCGTACTCGCCGGCTGCTATCTCGAGTCCCAGCTGATCGCTCGAGACCCCCGCAAGCGGGGACTTGACCTCGAGCCCGAGCAACTGAAGGGGGCGCTCCGTGGCATTGCGCAGAAGGACTTCTTGGTACGCAACTCCACAGATCCCTACCGATGTCTGGATCACGGTCACGCGGTCTGGCACCAACTCGAAACGAGGCGAACTTTCACCGCCATCGCAGTCCAATCTGCCGATAACGAAGGAAGCAGATTCATCGCCGCCGGGCGCTCCGTCTTCACCGGCGTCATCGACCATGACCCCGCGCTCTTGGCTAGCATCTGGTGCCAATGAAGGTGGTGGATCATCCACCAGATTGCACGCCCAGGTGGAACCAATGACAGTCATCCGAACCACGAGTTGCGTAGTGCCGGGCGCCGAGCGCATAGCAGCAATGCTACTCGCCCGAGAGTCGTCATGCAAAGACCCGTCCGTGTGCACCGTGACGGATCTGCGCCCAGGCGGTCCGAGCCATGCTGACGCTTCCACGAATTCAGCAGGTTCTCGGCAACTCCAAGGCTCTCGGTTTGGGGGACATCCTCGGGGACTCTTCTGGGCGGGCGAGGATGATCCTCCTCGCTCGGTGTCCACAAAACCCAAGCCGCTTCAGAAGCTGTAGAGCGGCCCAAGATGCTGGACGCTTCGGGGGGCCTGTTGTTTCATCGTGGAACGATGGAAGTGTCTCCGATCGCCTCCCGAGGAAGCCCGCGGCGCCCGGCGTACTCCGACGGCGCTACGGTCTGCCCGCGTCCTATCGACGCCCCCACGGTGGCGTCGCTCGCTCGCGGCGGTCAGAGCGTTGGAGCGCGCGTCGCACCAGCGTCTGCCGCAGCGCCGCCAGCATCTGCGGCTGCGCCATCCCCAGCTGCCACGACATCTACCGTCGGGATCGGCCTCGCGTTCCGGGGATGCCGAACCAAGGCCGGAGAGCAGCCGCCGGGAGGCGCGCCGGCCGACTCATCACGGCGCGCAGTACGCGCCCTCGTCGTCCGAGTGGCAGCGCAGCCCCTGCTCGGCGCAGCTGCTCTGCTGGGGGCGGCGAATGGCTGCGCCCAGGTTGGTGAAGCACTGCACGAGCGTATCACCTTCGCAGCTTCCCGCCGCGGCGACGCCTTCGCAGGGGTCGACCCAGTGCCGGGCCTGAGTCAAGAACGCCAGCGTGGTCGGGCCAAAGGTCGCATACACCGAGCCGAAGTCACACTCCGAGCGCGTCGAGCTCGGCCCACCCGAGATGACTCCGCCGCTCTCCCAGGTGCCATCCGGACGAACGCGCAGCAGAGGGCCCCCCGAGTCTCCGCGGCAGCTGAGGAGATCGGCCTCGTCCGTACCGCCGACGGCTTCGTGCCCTTCGAGCAAGAGCGAGAGCTCGTACTCGATGCGCCACCGCTCGATGAGATCTGGATCCGTCGGGGGCGCGAGGGCGTCCTGGGGGGTTACCTGGCGCGAGAGCGACCACTCGACGAAGCTCTCGAAGTTGCCGAACAGGGCTTCGTTGACCCGGCCGGAGACGGCCACGATGGTCTCTCGGCCGACGCGGCGCGTGCCGTCGGCGGCGCCCGACGGGCTGAAGATCCCGTAGCCGAGGGTCAGCACCGAGCGCCCCAGCCAGGCGTCGTCGAACGCGGCGAGCTCCACCGGCTCGACGGCGATCGGCCGATCGAGCCGCACGACGGCCACGTCGCGCCCCTCGCCGACGTAGCCCCCCACGTCGCCCGGCGCGGTGTCCACGGCCGCGATGAGCGCCCGGTGCCGGGGCTCTTCGACGCTTGGGCCGCTGCGCCACTCGAGCAGGCCGCCTTGCTTTTCGAAGTCGGGCAGCACCTTCGCGCAGTGCTTGGCCGTCACCGCGACGCGGGGTGCGATCAGGGTGGCGCCACAGAACGAGACCGCGTCACCGTCCGGCTGCACGTATGCGAGGGCTCCGGTGTGGTCGAACTCCGCGGAAGCCGCAGCGAAGCCCGCTAGGATGGGCTGATTGGCGGCTCCGAGGGAGAGCGCCTCACCGGGGGGCTCCGCAGGGTCGGCGCAGCCGAATGGCATTGCCACCGCGAGCCCGGCGGCCGCCGCGGCCCGGCACGGGGTGAGGTGCCGACTCACGGCTCCTCCGAGCAACGGGCGCCGCAGAAGGCGAGAGCCAGCTCGGTGCACGCCACGTCGAAGGGCCCGGCGCAGCAGAAGGGCGCGAGGTCGCAGACGCAGGCTTCCACGCCCGGCTGCGCACATCCAGGGGCTGCGCTCGGCGCGCAACAATCGCTCTCGCTCGCGCCGGCGAAACACTGCGCCCCGCACTCGCTCTGCGCGAGCTGAACGCAGAACCGGTCGTACCCCGACGAGCAACAGGCGGGGTCGGCCTCGCACACGCAGGCGCGCTCGGCTGCGTCGCTGCAGCCGGGCGTTTCACTCTCCGTGCAGCAGTCGTTGCTCGCGGCTGCGGCGACGAAAAAATCCACGCGGTAGGGCACGCCACCGGCGTCGCTGGCTTCGAACAGGCTCAGCTCGAGCAGGTAGGTTGCGCCGGTGGAAGTGGCCTCGACGATCTCTTCGTCCGTGACGCCCGCCGAGGAGTCCACCTCTTCTTCCTCGCCATCGTCGGCCAGGGAATATAGCGTCGCGTCGAGGTCGCCCCGAGCGTGGGAGAAGCGAACGCGAACCGAGAAATGCCCGCCGATCCCGGTGGGCGCCGAAAAGCGGTAGTAGTCGAGGTCGTCTGCGGGGCAGAGGATGGCGTCGAGGGTCCCGCGGCCTTCCACCCGGGCCGCTTCGCTCGGCTCGTCGTTGGGCTCGAAGCGGTCGAGCCCGCAGCCGCCCGGTGAAGCGTCGAACGCCCGCCCCTCGCTCGGCCCACTCTCCGCTTGGCCGGCGTCGCTCGGCTGCGAAGAAGTGCCCGGGTGTTCGATGTCGCTCTCGGCACCCGCGGAGAGCCTTTGCGCCCCTCCGGCGAGTCGACTCCAGAGCGGCTCCTCGAATGGCTGCACAGTGCAGCTGCCGAGCAGCAAGAGCGCGGCCGCCCGATGGGCGCCCAGCGCGACGAATTGCGGTGGCATAGCTCTCGCCGGGGACTTCATTTTGATATTGGCTACCATATGCGATGCGCGACGAGAAGTCGTGCGTAGCTCGGTTGGCGTGCGGCCCCCGTGAGCAGTGGACCCATCGGACGGCAGCGGCCGCCGAAATCAGGACCGGGGTTGGGAGCGGACGTTCGGGGGCGCGGTTGGGCGAGGGCTTGGCAGTGGGGCCCGGTCGAGCGCGGAGGGCCAAAACGGCTTTGGGAAATGGCGGTCGATCGCGGTCGGCTCCTTCACCGCAAGCGCGGAATCGCGAAGAAGGTGCGCCTTTCGCTCGGGCGCTCTCCCGGCCATACCGCCCGGCCCGTCCAGGCGCCACCGGCTTTGGGCATGTGCCGGGTGTGGACCTGACCATTCGCGCCGGGCGCAGTGCCCGACCCGAAAGACGCCGCGCCGGAGCTCAGTCCCGCGGCTCCCCCAGCGGCATCGTCCCCGCTGGGGTCTTCTGTGCAAGCGATGATCAATAGGCCCGCACAGGCCAGGGTAAACGCCGCGGATCGCACTGAGGATTCTCGAGAAGGCCTGAGATTTCCCCGACCCAAGCGGCGCGTGAGTCACATGCCGAACCCCTGGCACTCGTCTGGTATCTCGATGATGCCGTTTCGCCGCGTGGCTTTGGCCCGCGCTCTGCAGCTTCTCGCGCTCTCGGACATGGATCGCGTTCGCTCTTTGCAGGGCCGGGTGCTCGCCAAGCCGCTCCAGGTACGCCGTGAACGCGATTCGGATTCGGCGGAGGGTTCGGGATCGAGGCTTTCCTCTCGCCAAGGAACGCAACGTTCGTCGAGATGAGCAGCCAGGGCACGTTCGCCGACAACGACGGCTACGGCAATGGTGCCGCCGCAATGGCCGGCTACAGCTTCTACTTCGGACGCGCCGAGTAGCAGCCGTTCACGATTTTCCGGCATGCGCGACTGGCCGCGGTGGGGTCAAGATTCGACCAACGCGCTGCCCTGACGACGGTCCACTCACGCTGAGGCTCGTTTCTCTGCACGGACGGAGCGAGAGCCGTCCGCTGGGCCTTGGAAGACGCCCGCGAGTTCGGACTGCGCGACATCGTCGTGGGAGGGAACGATGAGCAGGTTCGGGAGCTTTTGCATGAGAGCTCGGACCTTGGCGTAGCTCTCCTTCAAAGCGCGACGGTCTCCCCGACCGGGCAATTCGTCGTTCATCAGTTGCTCTGCGCCGTAGCTGAGGTCCCCGATGAGCAGCACCGGTCGCATATTGGCTGAGCGCAGCAACAGGGAGACAGAACCCGGGGTATGCCCCGGAGTGGGCAGGAGCACCATCGAGCCATCGCCTGCGAGATCGTACGCCCCGGAAGAATGCTCGAGACACCGCTCGTTGGGTGGGGCGAACTCAATCGGTTGCCAGTTGGCCGTGGAGAGCGCCAGATGCTTGCGCAGGATCCAGTTCTTCTCGGCATCAGAGCGGTTGGCGTGGGCCCACTCCGCCTCGCTGAGCAAGAGCTGTGCCTGCGGAACGGCAGAGATACCGCCGACGTGATCAAAGTGGGTGTGGGAGATCACGACTGTGCGAACCTCCGACGGCTCGACGCGACGGCGAGCGAGTTGGGCGGCAAGGGCATGCTCTGCTCCGATGTGCAAACGGAATATCTTGCGGAGCAGGAAGCGCCCAAGCGCGCTGTATACGTACTTCGGATCTGAAACGATCGCCGGATCCATACCCGTATCGAAGAGCACGGGACCGCTGCGATGGTGGATCAGGAAGGCATTGATGGGGATTTCGGTCCATTCGCTGGACGTCAGCACCCACCAAAGAAGCGGTTTCCTTCCCGCCTTGCGGTGTTCCGGGTGGATCTCACCTCGGCCTGTGGTGATTGCCTCTATCGACTGAAGCGGATACGAACGATTTCCCGGTTCCATCGAGACCTCCTCGAAAGAGGAGCTGCACGCGTCGTGCCACTGACTCACGTCAACACAGCATCAACGAGCGGACTTGACGACTATCGAGCAATCGTTCGACAACCGGTTTGCCCAGCACGCCAGTGCCGCCGAGAGCCAGAATCCTCATGCCGGCTAGAGCAACCCGTCGAACGCCCGGAGGAGCGTGCTTCCCTCGCACTTCTTGCAAGGCGAAAAAGTGCAGGAAATGCCGGCAAAACGCAGCATTTGCGGCTTTGGGGGCACAAGCCAAGACCTTTCGGTATGCGCGCCTGAAGACGCTCGTGGCATGGCGCCTGCATCATGGCGCCTGCATCATGCCGAACCCAACCGATGCCCGCATCGCCATCACGAGGAGACCGCAATGAGTACAGCAAACGAATACGATGTCATCGTCATTGGGTCCGGCATGGGCGGGATGACTGTAGCGACCGCGCTGGCGCGGATGGATCGCAGGGTTTTGCTTCTCGAGCAGGCCCAAGAGATCGGCGGGCTGACGCACACCTTCTCGCGCGAAGGCTTCAGCTGGGATGTGGGTCTTCACTACTGCGGTACCTTCGGTCACGATCAGCCGGCGGGCAAAGTGCTGGACTGGCTCAGTGGTGGCAGTGTCGAGTTTCGCTCGATTGGCACCGTCTACGACACGCTCCATTTCCCGGATGACTTCGAGCTCGCCGTCGCGCGTCCAGCCGACGCCTTCAAGATGGAGCTCAAGGATCGCTTCCCCGATCATGCTGCCGAGGTGGACGCTTACTTCGAGGCTTTGCAATCGGGGAAGGCGGCGATGTTTCTCACGACCACTGAGCGAGCGATGCCCGAGCCCTTCCGTTCTGCGCATCGCTGGTGGAACGAAAGGAAGATCCAGCGATGGTGTGGTCGCTCGACGAGTGAAGTCATCGCCGACTGCGTGAGCGATCCGAAGCTCGCCGCCGTCTTGTCGGCGCAGTGGGGCACCTTTGGCGGTGTGCCCAGAGAGGCGAGCTTCGGCATTCACTCGACCGTCATGGGCCACTACCTCGATGGGGCAGGCTATCCAGTCGGGGGAGCATCGGCGATTGCGAAGGGCCTCGTTCCGGTCATCGAAGCCGCGGGCGGCGCTGCCCGTCCTGGTACGCCCGTCAGTGAGATCGTGATCGAAGAGGGAGCAGCCGTCGGTGTCCGCACGAGTTCCGGAGAGGAGTTCAGAGCGCCGGTCATCGTCTCAGCGATTGGAGCCGGCGAAACCGTCAAGCGCCTGCTGCCACGAGAATTCTGCGGGCAGGATTGGGCTGTCGAAATAGCGGGATTGAAGCCGTCGGTCTGTCACTTCGAGATCTACCTCGGCTTCAAAGGGGATATCGCTCGGCACGGCGCCACACGTTCGGGCCACTGGTTCCACGAGACCTGGGACATCAACGACGGGATCTGGTCCAACCTCGACGATCCGATCCCGATGGTGTATGCCTCCTTCCCGTCACTCAAAGACGAAACCCACGACCCCGGTCCCGACAAGCGCCACACGGGTCAGTTCATGGTTCTGGCCGATTGGTCCACGGTTGCGGAGTTCGCCGAGGGAGGCGCCAAAGCGCGACCCGAAGCGTGGGCAGCGCTGAAGAAAGACATCGAAGCGCGCATGATGGTGTACTACGCGGAGCGCTTCCCAGCGCTGGCGCCGCTCGTCGTCTATCAGGAGCTCGGCACCCCGATCGCCACCGCGCGATTCACCGCCCACGAAAAGGGTGGCTTCTATGGGCTCGAGACGACGCCGCGCCGTGTGTTGTCGGGGGCGCTCAGCCCTCGCACGCCCGTCCCCGGTCTTTTCCTGGCGGGGCAGGACGTGCTGTGTCCCGGCATCGCCGGCGCCCTTTGGGGGGGGATGCTCGGCGCAGCCGCGGTCGATCCGGGCGTATTCAGGAAGATGAGGTGAGGGGTTCTTTGGGAGCGGGCTGAGCGCCCGCGGCGGTCAGTGTTCAGGCGCGTTGCTCGAGTAGACGAGATCCATCAGATGCCCCCTCTGGACATCGTGCTCTACGGCGCCACCGGTTTCGTCGAGCAGCTCGTCGCCGAGTATCTCGCTCGGCACCCCGAGAGGAGTAGCTTCTCCTGGGCGATCGCCGGCCGCAACCCGGACAAGCTCGGCGCCCTGAGGACCTCCCTAGCAGACGCGGCTGTCGAGATCATCGTCGCGGAGACATCGGACAGCGCGGCGATCGACGCCATGGTGGCCAAGGCTCGCGTCGTGCTCACGACGGCCGGACCCTATTTCGAATACGGGGGCGGCGCGGTCGTCGAGGCGTGTGCAAAGCAGGGTCGGCACTATGCCGACCTCTCTGGCGAGTACTGGTTTCAGAGGGCGATGATCGATCGATTTCACGAAGAGGCGGAGCGCACCGGAGCGAAGATCGTGCTCGCCGCTGGGGTCGACAGCGTTCCCTCGGACTTGGGCACCCAGTTTGCCGTCGAGCAATTGGAACGGCGGGGCAATCGGGCCGCTCACGTGAAAGCCCTCTTCACGGACTACGCTGGTTCCTTCAGTGGAGGTACGGCGAAAGTGCTCGAAACGCTCGAACAGCTACCCGAGTCGGGGGACTACGATGCAGCGCTCTGCAGCGATCCGTACATCCTCGCTGCTGGGGCCGAGGGAAAGCTCGAGCGCGAGACCGTCACAGGTTGGGACCGGCCGCGCTTCGACCGCGACTTCAGGGCACTCGGCGTTCCCTTCTTCATGGCCCCGATCAACGCGCGGATCGTGCGGCGCTCGCTGGCGCTGAGTGGGCGACTGCCCTGCTCCTACGCAGAGGGTGTGTCCGTGGGCGCCGGGCTCCGAGCCGGCTGGCTTTGGATCAGTCGCGGATTCGGGTACTTCGTCGGGGCCCCGATTCCGCTCTCGCCGAAGGCTGGTCAGGGCCCACCCAAGTGGTTGCAGCGTGCCGGCAAGTTCCGTCTGGTGCTCGAGGCGACATCCGCCACCGGTGAACACGCAGCAATGGTTGCTGTGCAAGGGCGTGGCGATCCAGGATACCTCGCGACCTCGAAGATACTCGGCGAGGTCGGCCTCTGTCTCGTGTTGGCTCAGGAACAGGCCCCTCGCAATGGAGGCGTGCTGACACCGTGGCTCGCGCTCGGCTCCGCCCTGCGCGAGCGCCTCCTGGCTGCCGAGAGAGGCGAGTTCATGCACTTTCGGGTACTCGTGGAGACCCAGAACTAGCTCTCGTTGAGGGCGTCGTGAGCGCGGCGGTTTTGGTCTCCTCGTCGGCGGAAGCGAAACGCCCGCTGTGTCGCGTTGACACGGTTGCCGTTCGCGCTGTGCTCTGGAGCTGAGCTTCGGGAGCGCAACGCTTAGCGCTTTGGGGGGCTCGGTCGTACGAACCGGGGGGATATGTCGAGACGCGTTGGCGTGGCGCAGCTATCACGATGGGCGGGTTCGGACGGTTCCCGCAAGGTTGCGTTCGCTCATCAAATGGGGGCTGTCCGTCCTCGAACGCAACAGCGCGGTGGGAGGCTGATCGCCGTCGTGCTGGCGGCAAGCGCCTGCGTCGACGCAGAGCTCGAGCCGCTG
Organism: Polyangiaceae bacterium; assembly: GCA_050299315.1. Taxonomy (GTDB): domain Bacteria; phylum Myxococcota_A; class Polyangia; order Polyangiales; family Polyangiaceae; genus SZUA-265. Next base: position 76,289 of record JBNKVS010000041.1, on the reverse strand, counting down.
CCGCTCCACGCCGAGCCCACCTCGGTCGCACTCGATGCGGGCGACGGGGCCCAAGGTCCCGAGGGCACGTCATTGTACCTCGAAGCGGAGTGTGCGTTGCCGTCGTCCGGGGGGGCTCCCAGGGTACTGCGCGACACCTCGGGCTACTCCGGCGGAGGCTACCTGTGGGGAGAAGAGGAGGGGGCAGGGGCAAGCCGCGGTGCGGGGCGTCCCGTCGACCGCAGCGTCCGCCTCGAGCTCAAGCTGGCCCCTGGGAGTTACGAGCTGTTCTTCCGCGTTCACCCGTACGGTCGCCGCGGTGGCAGGTTCCGTTACCGAGTCCGAGAAGGGGAGTGGACGACACAGAGCGTGCGGGGGACTGGTGCTGACTGGTCGTGGGTTGCCGGGGCGTCTGGTCCGGTACGTCTCGACGGTCGCTACGTGCTCGAGCTCGCCGCGGCCGGAGGGCGCTTCAGCGTGGACAAGATCGCCGTACTTCCCGCTTCGGCAGGGTCGCCCACCGGAGCGGGAGCTGCTGCCAACAACTGCGTATTGCCCGCGAACGAACCGAGCTCGCTCCCCGCCGACGCCGAGGCTCCCTCGCCGTTGCAGGCAAGCCCTCGTGCCCGCGCGGGGCGCGCCACGGTCGATGCCGGCTTTTCAGCGAATGGTGGCTCTGGTGATGCAGGTGTCGAGGGGGGAGTCGGGGATTCCGGTCGCTCGTGCGCCTCCGCGGTGACCTGCTTGGAGAGAGGCGCCACGTGCGGGGGCGTCGTGGACGATTGCGGTCGCCCCTTGGATTGCGGGCAGTGTGGACCTGGGTTCGTCTGTGAGGAGAACGCGTGCAGGTGTGTCCCCTCGTGCGACGACGACGAAAGCTGCGTCGACAACACCTGCGAATTGGGTCCGAGCTGCACGGATGGGGTTCACAACTTGGACGAAAACGATGCCGACTGCGGTGGCAGTTGCCCGCTGAACTGTGCGGACGGGTTCAGTTGCGCCAGTGCGGCAGACTGTCAGAGCGGGACGTGCGACGACGGAACGTGCGAGACACCGGGCTTTCAAATGAGCGCGGGGCAGGTGGTCGCGCGTGCCATCAACTTCGACGACGCGCGGCCAAACGTCGACAGTTGGACCCAGGCTGGCGACGCGATGGTGCTCGACCCTTCCGACAACGGCGACGTGTGGCTGCCGGCGGGGACTGGACCCAGGCTGAGTTACCGGGTGAACGTGACTGAGACGGGCGAGTTCTATCTCCACGTTCATGCGACCACGGGACCCAATAATGGGAGCGACTCCTTGTTTGCCGGCATGGACGGTGTTCCGCTACCCGCGGAGTACGACTATGACAGTGCGGCCACCCAATGGCGAACCGGGCTGTTCGATGTGAACACCACGGGTCTACACACGCTCGACATCTGGGGGCGGGAAGACGGCATCACGGTCCGCAAGCTCGTGCTCAACCGAAGCCCGTCCGCTCCTCAGGGAAACGGTCCCGGCGAGAGCCTCAGGCTGTAGCTGCCAGTGAGGTGTCCTCGGCACGGGCCTACTGCCGCGCCGCCTTTGCTCGAGATTCCTACGACCTGTTTTCGCAAAGGACTTTCACCATCTGGCCTTTCCCATGCTGGGCACACGAACGACGACGTGCCAGTGCACGTTCAAGTCGAGGCTGGAGCGGCAACGCTGGCAAAAGGACACGGCGGCACATTCGATGGGTCGCGCGAGATTGGCGAGACGACCTTTCTGCCAGCGGTGGATCTCCTGCACGAAGATGCGTCCCAGGGCCGAAAGCGCATTGGGCTTGGCCGCGAGTAGCAGGCGGAGCTCGAAAGGCACGCGAGAAGCGGTACGTCGGGGAGCGCGAAGAGACTCCAAAGCGATCCGGGGCGGCGCCCCGAGGGGGAGTCGACCCAACGCTTCAACCACGAACCAATCGCTCGTGCAGATCGGGCGGATTCTGGTCAGTTTGGACGGGTTCTGGCCAGCTTGGCGTGGAGGCCGGTGGCATAGGCGGGCTCGTCTTCGTTACCCGAAGTCGATTCGTCTTCCCCGTGCCGTCGTACAGCGCCCAGGAGACGACGCGCGAATCGAGTGCCGAGTTGCCGAGGTACAGGAGCAGGACCTGCTGCCGGTGACGCATCACTCCTGCAGTTTTCAACGAGCGCGGACTGGTTGAAAGGGCGTTGCGCCGATCTGCGCCGCCCGTACTGCCAAATGTCGCAGCGCGACCGCACCATGGTGAAACAGGGCGGACAAGCTCATGCGGGAGCCCTTCGCGGCTCCCCCCGTGGACGCTGGCGACTGCCGGAGTGCGCAGCACGTGGGGCCCCGGGCGCAACCGATGGCGTCCGTTGGCGCCTGGAGCACGGGGGGCGCCCGGTCGACAATGCGCCCGCGCGTGGTCGCGTCAAGGCTCGGGGTGGCCGACCTCCCGAGGGGAGAACGACATCGAACCACGCGAGAACATTTGACATTGTTCCGCTGCCCCCGGTCGCTCCGAGCGACCCCCAGCGTTACGCCCGGGACCGCTGGACGGCGGGCGACATCGACGTCAACGGGTCGGACGAGCTCATTCTGCAATCGTGGCACGAGGAGCGGTCCGCATCGTCGCCCGACGAAGGAGCGTCCGGGGCCCCACAGCTGCACCTCGGCTTCTCGGCGCTCGCGCCCGCAGCGCAAGCCCCGCTGCGCTGAAGGGGCAAGATCGAGCGCGGCTGGCCGTCGGCCTCAGCGTCGCCGCCGGGCGAACCGGCGCGGAGCAGTCGTGGCAGCGGGCGGCGGGCCACGAAACCGCCGCGTGTGCAGTTCGGGCCGGTGCGGGCGAGCTTGGCGCGCGATCCATGTTTCGCAACGACGCGTGACGCCTTCGCCTTGGACGACGACTCGTGTACCTTCGGAGCGATGACTCGTGGAGCCATGCACGCGAAGCTCGACCATTACCTCAAGGCGTGGCACCTGTCCGAGCCGAATCTCCTTGCGCGCACCGCGACCAGTCACGTCCATGCGGTCCGCTGGAGAAACGACACCGCCGTCCTCAAGCTACTCACGAGCCGTGGTCGGGAGGAGTGGCGCGGTGCGTCGGCGCTGCGCCGTTTCGACGGGCGGGGTGCGGTTCGCCTCTTTCGGTCGGACGAAACTGCGCAGTTGATCGAGTTTGCAGGAGGCGAGGAGCTCACTGCTCTGGTCGATCGCGGTGACGACGAGGGGGCGACGCGCATCATCGCTGCTCTGCTCGAGAAGCTCCACAGCGTCCCACTAGCAGTGCCACCAGGAGAGCATGGAAACGGGCTGTCGCTGTTGAACGATTGGTTTCGCGCGCTGTTCGACAAGGCAGCCTCCGACGAGGCTGGCGGCATCGAGTCGATCTACGTGCGCGGCGCTCGCCTCGCCGCTCGGCTGCTTGCGAGCCCGCGCGAGGTGCGCGTGCTGCACGGAGACATCCACCACGGCAACATTCGCCAGTCGTCGCGTGGTTGGCTGGCTCTCGACCCAAAGGGGCTCGTTGGTGAACGCACGTACGACTGCGCAAACACGCTCTGCAATCCCTGGCACCCGAGGTACGACGAGCTCGTCCACGATGGGAGCCGCTTGCTGACCAACGCCCGAATCCTCTCCGACGCGCTCGAGATCGAGGTCGAGCGCGTGCTCGAGTTCACGTTCGCATATGCGTGCCTCAGCGCCACGTGGTCGCTGACGAATCGCGACGGCGAGGCGGCTCGGTGGGCGTTGGGCGTTGCGGCGTTGCTCGAGTCGCACTGTCGCGCCGACTCGCTTGGGCCGTAGGATGAGTGGGGCCGGAGCAAACACGGCACCCGCCACGACCAAGGGGGGCGCGCGGATCACGCAAGGCGAGCGACTGCCGGACGCTGCGCCCCGCGTCGTCCCGGAGCAACCTCTCGTGGCGACAGAGCGAAAAGCCCCGACCCCGGCGTCGGGCACGAGGAGCACCAGGCGCGGAGCTCCACGGCGCGCGGAACTCCGGCTTCGACGCCGGGGTGGTCTTGGATCACAGGGGGGCCAGGGCGCGGCGTCGACTCGAACGCCGCGCCCCGGGGGAGCAGGTCGACCGGGCCGCAGTGGTCAGAACGCGTAGCTCACGCTCGAGCCCACCGACACGCCTCCGCTGGCTGCGTCCCGAGCTTGGTAGCCGCCTCGGAGCGCCACGCCGATGGATTCGCTCAGCTGATACCGCGCTTGTCCCGACAGTCGCACGCCCACCCGATCGGCGTGGGGCTGACTCGTGACCTCGACATCCGGGGAAAGTCGTAGCGTCGGCGTTGCCCGAATGTCCAGGCGAGCGTGCCCCATCGTGCCAAACCCTTGCATGGTCGAAGTCCCGAGGACGAGCTGGGTCCCGTAAGGATCTCCGAGCTGCATTTCGAGGCCTCCCCCCAGCGCAAAAGCGACCTCGGTCACGGCCACCGAGGCGGAGCCTTCGAGCCTCAGCAGCTCGTGCAACCGCAGCTGAACGAACGGCGACACGTAGTTCAACCCCACGTCGTACGGGTCGGATGAATCCGTTCGTTCGAAGGGGACCGGTGAGCTCCCTCGCAGCACGCCGAGCTTGACCCCGAACTCCTGCACTCGACGCAGCAGCCGGTAGCGATACTCGGCCTCGATACGCCAGTATCCGTCGTCGACACGGGCATCCTCGTCTTCCTCGGTTTGTGACTTACCGAACTGAACCCAGTCGCCGGATATCTCCACCTGAGTCGTCCGTCCTCCCAGACGCTCGTGCAGCGCTTCCTCGATCGCCACACCTCGATCCTTGCGAACCTGGATTCGCTGTGGCTCACCCCGCGAAGCGAACGCTGGCAGGCGCCGCCCGGAATCGTCCTCCAGCTCGATGAGGTACTCCAAGTGCCCAGCCGTCACCTTCGCCGCGGGCAAGGCGCCAGCATAGCCCAGCTCGGCCATTCGACGAAGAGTCAGTACTTCGTAGTCGGCCTCTGGTGATTGTCGGTAGAGCACTAGGATTCGGCGTATCTGGTGTGGATTGCGCAAATCCGCGTGAAACGAAACGGACCGACCTTCGGCCACCGACACGATGGGGCCGTGGAACAGCCGGGCGCCTCGGCTCTGCGCGGCGCCATGGTCTCGGCTCTGCGCGGCGCCATGGTTCGGAATCGAGTGGGCGCCCGGTGCCGGACGGGACCGAGTCGACCTTTGCTCCGAGGCCGTCTCGCCCGCCGCGCCAGCCCGGGACTCGTCGCCATCTGCGGCCGAGCCGGCGGTAGACGACGGCTTCTGCCGAGTCGAAGTTTCCTCCGCAGCTCGGACGGAGCTCGCCAAACAAGCGGTCGTGATCAGGGCGGCCAGCCTCGGCGCCCATCTGCATTGCGTTACCATGAGTAGCTGACTCCCCCCCCGAAACCGGGCCCTGAATGTCGAATGTTCCGCCCCTGGTAGGAGACGCGCCCGGCGACGACGAAGCCTTCGGTGAGGCGGTATCCCAGCTGCAAGATGCCCCGCACGCCCACGTCTCCGGACTCGCCGTCGCCGAGGGTCGGCGCGGCGAACGCCTCCACTGCCGAAGGGTCCGGCGTGGGCGTGCTGCTCTGCGATAGACTTCCCGCCGGTTGGTTCGTCACTTCGGAGCGAATCAGGAGAGGCAGTCGAGATTGCGGTCGGAGCTCGAACTGGGCGATGCCTCGCACACCGATGCCCCCCAGGATCTCGCCGCCGACCGTCAGGTTCGTATCGAGGTCGCTGCCTACGCGAAGGTGCCCCTGAACCCCTCCACGGACCCCGGGGTCCGCCAAGCCGACGGTTCCGACGGCGATCAACCCAAAGCGCGGTGTCACCCCCAGCTCGGCCCCCACCGTCCCATAGGTGAGCCCGACGGACTGTGGGGACGCCCCGAGACTGTCCAGTGCTTCCACGCTGCCGCCCTTTCCGCGATACACCCCGAAGCTACTGCTGAGGGCTCGCAGTCCCCGGTCGCCAAAGCGCAGCCGGAACCCTCCCTCCGTCTGCCAGGCGGTGTCGTTGCCGCGCAGGCGGTTGAAGTCCGCGTAGTCGGTCGATAGCTGGACGGTCGTGGTGTGCTTCAGAGGCTCCCTCACGCGGGGGGGCGCAACGACGGCCGCCCGCAGCGGACTCTTCGCCGTTCCGAGCGCCGACAGGGCTTGGCCATCCTCTCCCACCACTTCGACGAAGAACTCGAGAAGCTTGCCTTCGAGATCCTTGGGCTCCAGGACGCCGGTGTAGAAGGTGCCGAGGCCGGGGTGGAGCTCGAGGGTCTCGAACGCCGCTCGGTGGTCGGAGCGATGGTGCAACAACACACCTCGGACCGGCTCGTCCAGCTGCAGCGACAGCTGCACTCCCAAATCTGCCTGCAGGATCCTCGGCACTTCCAGCCGCGCTCGGTTGGTCGGGGCCTGCTTCTGCACCATCAAGGGCTCGCTGCCCCGCGGGCCCTGCTTCAGCACGCGTCGCAGCAGGACGGCTTCTTCCAAAAGGACCCGGCGGAATGGCGAGCTGGGATGCGCACGCACGTAGGTCTCGTAGGCCTGAGCACGCGTCGCCGGGGCCTGCCCTTGGACGGTCGCCAGCAAGTCTGCGATCTCCTTCTCGTCCGAGGTCGCCTCCGCCGCGGCGGGGGCGTGGGCCTGCGCATGAGCTTCGCTCGCCGTCTCGGGTACCTCGAAGGAATACCGAATCAGGTCCCCCGCGACAGGGTCGCGTTCGAGCTTCCCCTGGGCCCGGGTCATCGAGGTTTGGGTCATCACCTGGGTGACGCGCAACACACCAAAACGGTACTTGTCGCTGATTTCCTCGCCGGTCACGGGGTGGCGCAGGCTCAGAGAGCGCCAGATCTCGACCTCGCTGCCCACTCGGACGCCAGATTCGGGGGGCAAGTCGATGATCAGATCTTCACCCTGCACCCCGACGACGTACGCCTCGACGGTCTTGGTCTCGGCGCTGGCCACTCCCGCCAAGAGCGGGAGGACCAACACCCCGAGGCTCGCCAGCGCCCGCGACCGCCGCACCCACCCCGGTGCGGAGCTCGTCGGCGACCCTGCCCGCGACGGGGCGCGCCGCTTCAGCCGATTGCATTCATGGTTCATGGCCCCCCCAAAGCAAGCGACGTGCCACCTCCCGAGAGCAGGGGCCTCGGGGGGCCGCTGCAGGCTCTCTGCAGAATGGATCCTGCTGCAATCCAGCGTCTCGCGGGCAGTTCGGGGCTGATGCTCCAGGCGAAGGGAAGCGGGCGCGACTGCGAACGGTCGTGGCGGAGGCTAGACGGGCGGCGCACAGGCCCTGTGCGTCCAGTGGACAGGGGCGTCAGGCGCCGGGCTGCGAGGCGTCGCGGCCCGACGACGCCGAATCCGGGGCACCGGGCTCGGGCAGGGCCTTGCGCAGCCGTTGCAGCAGCTGTCCGTCGACGCGGCCCTTGACGGTTCGCCGATCGATCCCGAGGCGCCGTCCGCACTCGGAGAAGCTGCCTGTGCGGGCGTATGCCAGCGTGCAGTACACATCGAGCAGACGCTCGGCGTCCAGCTCGCAGTTGGCGAAGCGCCGGCTCCACACATCGATCTCACTGTCGGTCACCTGGAGGGGAACACGGCGCGGCTCGTAGCTGCCCCGAACCACGACACTGAAAACACACTGCGTCAGCTCGCGAACGTTGCCCGGCCAGGCGTAGTCGAGGCCCAGCTCCGAGTCGATGAACGCGTGAACCTGACCCACGATCTCGGAAACTTCCTCGGCCTCGAAGTGCTGTGTCACGACGTTTTCGAGAAGCAGCTTCAAGTCCTCGGGTCTGTCGCGGAGCTGCACCCGCAGGCCGGGTGTCTTCACCACGTCCGAGCAGAGTCGATAGTAGAAGTCCTCGCGAAACGAGCCATCGGCGATACCCGCTTCGAGGTCACGGTTCGTTGCGCAAACCAGCTTCCCTCGGAAATGCCGCAGCGCCTGCTCCCCGACCCGCTGAAACTCACGAGACTGCAGGGTTCGCAGCAGCTTGACTTGAATGGCCGCGTCCAGCTCGCCGATTTCGTCGAGAAAGACGGTGCCGTGGGGGGGACAGGACTCCAGCCAGCCGACGCGCTCCGCGGTCGCCCCGGTAAAGCTGCCCCGAACGTGCCCAAAGAGCTCGCTCTCTACCAGAGTCGGTGACAGGGCGGAGATGTTCAAGGGCAGAAACGTTCCCAGAACCTCCTCCTGGAAGCGCGCGGTCTGCCCGTTGAAGGGCAAGTACCTGGAGAGTCCGATGGCGCGCGCGACCAGCTCCTTTCCCGTGCCCGAAGGGCCCAAGATGAGCGTGTTGATCAGGTGGCTGCTCTTGTAGAGGCTGCGCTCGTAGCGACGCACGTTGGCGGTCAGCACGGAGCACCAGATCTTTGCCCGCAGGTCCTGCGCTGGTAGGTTGGCGCCGATGATGGTTTTGAACACGTTGTGAAACGCTCGATAGATCTGGAACAGACAGGCGAACAGGTGCTCGGAGCTGTGCGTCAGGGACTTTCGCAGAGAGGCCGGCACGAGGCGGTGCAGCTCGCGCACGAAGCCCTCGTAGTCCCGCACCTTCTTGCGAGTGAATCCTGGCTCGAGGGTAGCCCGATGCAGCGAGCGCCAGGTCCGCAGGAACTCGAAGTACAGCCAGAAGCGAACCAAGTTTCGGTACAACTCCAGGTCTTCGTCGGAGAACTGGCGCGATTCGAGCTGGGGTCGAGCCTTGGCCAGCAGCTGCCCGGTGCGCTCCTTGATCGGCACCAGGTTGCTGTTCACGTGACCCGGGCCCAGGGCGAATGCGTCCGGTTCTTCGCGGAAGTCCGCACCGAGCAGCTTTCGCTCGAGGCGTGAGCGCTCGGGAAGAAACGGGTTGACGTACAGCCACTCGCTCAACGCCGAGGCGAACTTCCGATCGCCGCCCGAGAAGATGCGCGCGACCACTTTACAGCCCCACCAAAGAGCCCACTCGTGACAGCCTTCGCATCGTCCGCACCTGCCAATCTCCCTCGGAGGCCAGCAGCAGGGCTCCGCGTAGCCCGAGCCCCCGGGACGGGCCAAGTTTTGAGGAGCGCAAGGACGACGGGCTCGCCGAGAATCCACCAGGAGATTGGAGCGAGCCGCTGCAAGGCGGCAGTCGGGGCCGAGCCCAACGCACCCGTTCATCCCGCCGAAGGGCAGGGTGGCTGCGCGTCCTGAGTTCTGACTCGCGGGGGCTCATGAAGTGCTCGACCCTTCCGCTGCTTGCGGTCTCGTGCGGCCCGGGATAGCTCTGCCTTCGTGTCTCCCATCGGACCTCTCGGCCCCCAGCACCTCGTTCGTCGTTGCGAGCCCACCTCGCTCCCGCCGCCGGGCGACGGTGAGCCAGCAGACCCGCCCGAGCTGCTGGGCCAGCAGCGGGCGCTCGAGGCGCTGCGACTGGGCCTTCTCCTGCCCAACCAGGGCTACAACGTCTTCGCGGCGGGCCCCAACGGCGTTGGCAAGCGAGCCCTCGTCGAGCGCCTCCTGACGGAGCGCAACGCCGAGCGTTCGCCGCCGGACGATTGGTGCTACGTGCACAATTTCTCCGACCCCCACCAGCCCAGGGCGATTCGCTTGCCGGCCGGCAGAGCCGCGCGGGTGGCTGCCGAAGTCGCGGGCTTTGCCGCGGCGGTGCCTGGCGCCGTTCGGGGTGCTTTCGAAAGCGCCAAGCATCGGGCTCAGCGGCAGCAGTTGGAGGCGGAGCTGCAACGCCGTGAACAGGAAGCACTGCAGGCGGTGGAGCTCGAGTCCATTCAGGAGGGGGTGCAGGTGTCGCGTGTCGACGACGAGTTCGTCGTCACGGCACTCGAAGGGAACGAGCCGATTGCGCCCCGAAGCTTCAATAAGCTGCCCACGGATCGACGAGGCCAGCTAGAGGCGGCGCTGTCCCGCGCCACGGAAAGAGTTCAGCAGCTCCTCCACGACTTCAACGACTGGGAGCAGGAGGCTCGAGAGGCGCGGCGCGAGTTGGCTCGTCAGGCCGTGGCTCGTGAAGCACGGCGTCTGCTCGCGCCACTGAGGCAGGCCTGTGCCGACCTCGAAGGGATACTCGAACACCTCGATGCGGTCGAGCAGGACTTGATTCGTCGAGCTCCCGAGCTGGCGGAAGAATCTCGACGAGATTCCTCCCAGGCTCAGCTGCTACAAGAAATCGCTTCGCGAGGCGACGCCAAAGAGAGCTTCTCTCGAAGATACTCGGTCAACGCGATCGTGGACCACTCGAGGCTCACGCGGGCTCCCATCGTCTACGAAGACAACCCCACGCATGCAAACCTCGTCGGGCGGATCGAACCCCGTTCACGGTTCGGGTCTCGAATCATCGACTTCAACCACATCGTCGCCGGGGCTCTGCACAGAGCCCGCGGCGGATGCCTGCTCGTCGATGCCTTGGAGCTTCTCGCACGCCCGCACGCGTGGCGCACGCTGCAGCGCGTTCTGCGCTCCGGCGAAATCCGCATCGAGCCTCCCGACGAACCGGAGGCAAACTCGGCCGCCCAGTCTTTGTCGCCGGACGCCATTCCCTTGGGCGAGACGAAAATCGTCTTGCTGGGCGACGAAAGCACCTACTACCAGTTGTGCGCGGCGGATCCGACGTTCCTGGAGCTCTTCAAGGTCCTTGCGGACTTCGATGAGGAAGTCGACTGGACCGAGGAAAACGAGCAGCGCTATGCTCGCGTCATGGCGACCCTGGCGCAGAGAGAGGGGTTGCGAAGTTTCGATTCGTCCGCGTTGGCGAGGCTCATCGAGCACGCCTCGCGCTCGACCGACGACGCCCAGAAGCTGTCCGTAGCCATGCGGCCGATGGTCGATCTGCTGATCGAGTCGGACGCAGTGGCCCAGACAGCCGCAGCAGACGCCGTGAGTGGCGAGCACGTGGAGCGAGCCATCCAGGCGCAGCTTCGTCGGCATGGCCGCCAGCGCCAAGAGATGCTCGAGGCCGTACGGCGACGAACGCTCTTCATCGACTGCGAGGGGCAGCGAGTCGGTCAAGTCAATGGGCTAGCGGTTTCTTTGCTGGGGCCGGGGGGCTTTGGTCACGTGGTACGCATCACGGCCCGGGTGCATGCTGGGCGCGGCGACCTGGTGGACATCGACCGCGAGGTCGCTTTGGGCGGGCCCATCCACGCGAAGGGAGTGCTATTGCTGGCTGGCTTCCTGGGGTCTCGCTACGCGGGAGTCAACCCTCTGTGCCTCTCGGCGAGCATCGCGTTCGAGCAGAGCTACACGCCGATCGAGGGGGACAGTGCGTCGCTGGCAGAGGCGTGTGCGCTGCTGTCGGCCTTGGCGGGAGCTCCCGTCGACCAGTCGTTTGCCGTCACTGGCTCGGTCAACCAGCAAGGGGAGGTGCAGCCCGTGGGGGCCGTCAACGACAAGGTGGAGGGTTTCTTCGATACGTGCCGAGTGCGGGGCTGCCGCGGCACTCCGAGCGTCATCCTGCCGGAGTCGAACACACAGAATCTCATGCTCCGTCGCGATGTCGTCGAAGCGGCAGAGGCGGGGCGTTTTCGGGTGTATCCGGTGTCGACGGTCGACGAAGCGCTGGAGCTTCTGTTGGGGCGCCCCGCCGGCGACCAGGGGGAGGACGGAAGCTTTCCCTCCGGCAGCCTCAACCAAGCGGTGCGCGAGCGACTCGAGGAATTCGCGCGTGCCGCCCAGCGCTTCGGTCCCACATCAGCTTGAAAACCCCTCTCACCGGTGCCTCGGCGGGCGGTCGCCAAGGCACCGATCCGGCGGACTGTCGACGGCGGGTTCCGGCTCGACGGGCTTTTCTTCGGACCCAAGGCGGAGCCGGCCGAGAGCCAGCCGGCTGCGCCGAGGTGGACCGGCCCTCACCGTAGCGCGGCGCGCCTCGGGAGCCCCGTTCGTGAGGCTCTGCCCGCGCCCAACCCGACCCGGCGCGCCGACTCGCGGTTGCACGCCCAGACATGCGGCGTCGCCGCACTCAAGGTCGGGCCTCCAGCACGGTATGGAAGGGCGTTTCGATCGCAATACGCACTCGAGTGAGCCCTCCCTGCTCCAGCGTTCGGCGCAACTGCTCCGGACCCGCTTGGGCTCCGAGTGCAACCCCCGTTGGGTCGCACAGGGCGTTGGGCGTGCACAGCGCCGTCGACGCCGCGTAGAACATCGCCGCCACGCTGCCGACGTTTTCCTGCGGGCGGTCGCTGGCGCGCGGTTCGACCAGCACGACCGCGCCGCCTTCGGCAAGCCGAGCCTCGGCGTGGCGTGCCGCCTGGACGGCTGAGCCCATGTCGTGGAAGGCGTCGAAAAAGAAGATCAGGTCGAAGGGGCCTCCGCCATATTGTGTGGCCGAGGCGCACTCGAAGTGCACTCGCTCCGCAACGGCCGCTTCTTCCGCGCGCTGGCGAGCCACCTCGATCGAAGGTGCGTGGTTGTCGAAGCCCCAAAACGACGACTCCGGGTAGCTGCGCGCCATCAAGATGGTCGAAGCGCCGTGCCCACAGCCGATGTCCGCGACGCGAGCCCCGCGGCGCAGTCGATCTCGTGCCTCTTCGTCGAGCGCCGGGATCCACTCGCTGGTCAGGTGCGCGCGGTAGGCGTTTCGAAAGAAGCTCTCCGTGCCGCAAAACAGGCGGTGGTGCTGCTCTCCCCACGCCATGCCTTCGCCCGAGCGGAACACCTGGGCCAAGCGCGGCTCGTTCGCCCACATGGCGGCGGCTGCATCGAACGCGGGGGGCATGAACACCGGGCTTTCGCTGTCGGCGAGCACCGGCTTGGCCGCTTCGGAGAGCCAAAAGCGGCCCTCGGCTGGTTGGTATTCCAGGTAGCCGGCCGCCCGCTGCTGGTGCAGCCACTCGCGCGCGTAGCGCTCGTGCACGTCGGCCGCGCGAGCTAGCTCCGCCGACGTGCTCGGCCCGCGCGCCGCCAATGCCGCGTACAGACCCAGGGAGTGCCCCAGACTGACCATGACACCGCCGACGGCCGAAGCGTAGTCGTCCAACACCCGCTGGGCGAAGCGATGCACCGGCTGTGCAGGGTCCGCAGGCGGAGCTTGCCTCCGATCGCCGTCCGCGGTTTCGCGCGCGATTCCGCCGCGCGTTCGCTCGCAGAGGCTTTCGAGCAGCTCGGATAGCCGGAACTCGAAATTGCGAACCGTCGGCGCCCTCCGAAGACTGCGCACGAGGGGCCCTTCCAGGTAGGCCTCCGCGCTCTCTCGGCTCGAGAAGACGTAGTCGCCTCCGGCGCGTCCCGCCTGGCGGTCGAGCCACCAACGTTTGGAAAGCAGCCCGTCGACCTCGGCGATGGCCTCCGCGTGGTGGTCACACAGCGACGTGTACTCTTCCCCGGAACAGGTGATGTCGAAACGGACGCAAAGATAACTGGGATTCACAGGATTCCTTTCCAGCACGCCGCCCAAGCCGGCTGCCCGAGCGGTGGTGCTTGTTCTCGGCTGGCCAGGAGCCGACAATGGCGCCCTGGCCCCGTCTACTTGGTGTGCGCCCCCTCCTCACGCATGAGCCCAGGATGAAGAGTCGATGAAAAATGCCTCCGAATCCTCGTTGCCCATCGCCGAGAAGCTGCGCGGCGTGCGGGCCGAGGCGTTCGTGGGCCGCACGCGCGAACTCGCCGAGCTCGAGGCCTGCGCGGAGCCGGGCGGAGCGCTCGTGACGTTCATCCACGGCATTGGGGGGATGGGCAAGTCGGCTCTGCTGGACACGGCGCTCCATCGGCTCGAGGCGCGGGGCGCAGCCACCCTGCGCCTCGACGGTAGAGTCGTGCAACCGACCCCGGCGGGGTGGTTGCGCGCCCTCGAAGAGCTCGTTGGAAAGCCTCTGCCAACCGCCGAGGAGGCCGCGCGCGCGTTCGTGTCGCTGGGGGCGAGGCGCGAGCCCTCCGCTGCGGCGACTCCGTTGGTCCTGGCCGTCGACCACTACGAGCTTCTGCGGCTTCTCGACGCCTGGCTCCGCCAATGCTTCGTTCCCCTCTTGCCCAGCCGGATTCGGATGATTTTCGCCTCGCGCAGCGAACCGCTGCCCGGGTGGACGAGTGATCCGGGCTGGAGCCCGCTGTTGCGAACGCTGAGGCTATTGCCCCTGGAGGACGCGGCCGCAGCCGCAATGCTCGAGCAGCGCCGCGTTCCTGTGGGCGCGGCCCGCCGAATCCTGCGCCTCGCGCAAGGGCACCCGCAGGCGCTGGCGTTGGCTGCCGCGGCCGCCAAGCAGGCGCCCGAGCAGGCCTTCGAGGAGGCGGTTGGAGGTCCGGTGATGGAGCAGCTGGCACGTACGTTCCTCCAAGGCGTTCACGCTCCCGAGGTGCGCGCCTCGCTCGAGGCCGCTTCGGTCGTTCGACGAGTCACTCGCCCCCTGCTCGTGGAAATGGTGGGCGAGGCCCAAGCCCCTGCGGCGCTGGAGCACGTGCTGGGCAGTGGCTTCGCCGACGCGACGCCGGAGGGCTTGCGCATTCACCCGAGCGTGCGGCAGGCCATCGAGAGCGTGCTCCGCGCTTTGGATCCGGCTCGGCACCGCCGGCTGCGGCGGCGCGCGTGGCGAGTGATTCGAGCGGAGCTCTGGGCCGCTCCCCCTTCGCTGTGTTGGCGCGCCGTGGCCGACGCGCTCTTCTTGGTACGAGCTCCGCTGATCCGAGAGGCCTTCTTCCCCTCCGACCAGCACCTGTTCGGGGTCGAAGCTGCGGAGCCGGCGGATTTCGAGCGGGCCCTGCGCCTCTCGGCGCGGTTCGACGGCGACGTGGGCGCCGAGGCCCTGGCGGCCTGGTGGAGCGAAGCGCCGCGTTCACTCCACGTCGTGCGAGATGGCGCGGGTCGATTCGCCGGATTCTACGTCGCGGCCACCCGCGAGCTGCTGGAGTCGAGTCGGTTGCGCCAGCGCGACCCCGTCGCCCAGCGGTGGTGGGAGCGCCTGCGCGATGATCCGCACGAAGGCGCCCTGCTCCTGCGCCGCATGTTGGCGCGCGACGGCGGCCCGCAGCCATCGCAGGCGCGCTCGACGATGATTCTGGACATCAAGCGCAGCTATGTGGAGAACCTGCAAGCCCGCTACCTCTACCGGGCCACCGAGCAAGCCGAGCTCACGGCCGAAGAGCACGCGCTCGGCTTTCGAATCCTTCCACAGCTCGACCTCCCCGAGACGCGCGGTGGGCAGCGCGGCTCGTGGACGGCTGTCCTCGACTTCGGACCGGGCGGGATCGTGGGCTGGCTGGAGGGCGTCGTCGATCGGGAGCAGGGCTGCGCGCCGGAGGGCTCGACCGCGCGCGGCCCGAGCGACTTCGCTCTCGACCGGCCCTCGCGCTCCCTCGTGCTCGAGGGGCGCCGAGTCGCACTCACGCGCCTCGAGTTCAAGCTGCTGCAGTACCTGGAGAGTCACGACGACCGCGTCGTCGAGCGGGCCGAGCTGCTCGAAAACGTGTGGCAGCAACCTCATGCGGGCAGCAACGTGGTCGACGCAGCGGTTCGGGCACTGAGAAAGAAGCTGGGGCGCGAGGCTTCGCGAGTGGAGACGATCAAAGGCTTCGGGTACCGCTATCGAAATTTCGCGGCGCTGGCCCCGGAGCACCGGGCCGGTTGATCGGCGCTCCGCCGCTCGAGCCCCAAACGACGGTCGTGCGTCGAGCTCGCCGTCCGAGGAAGCGAAGCGATCGACGCGTGGTGCGGACGGGTTCGCGCCCGGTCGCGGCGCGCGAGGTCGCCGCCGGCGCGCTCGCTGGGGAGGGGGTTTCGCGGACGATCGCCCTGGGCTCGGCGAAATGCCTCGGGTCGAGGCCCACCACCAGCCCCGAGGGCCACGATGCGCCGGCCGAGAGGGCCAGCGCGAACCGACGTCGGGCGGCCCCGCGGGGGCTCGCCGCCCGTCGCGCGACATGGGCGCCGCGGGACTCTCCTCCTCGTCGGCTCCCCTCCAAGCTGCCGACCTCCATCGCACGCTGCCGCAGCTCCCCCCGAGGCCGAAGGATCCTTGCGGGCCCGCCGTCTCTCGAACCTCCCCGCACCTGACGCGTTGCAGCGAATGGAACGGCGCCGTGGCAGCGCAGCGCCGCGTTGGGGGGTGTATATCTCGTCTTGCTCACAGCGCCCGACGATGCCGCTGGAGCCCGGGAAGTACGGCATGGGAACGAACGCCCCATCTCGGTTGCGGAAGCGAATGGTCGTGCTGCTGATGCACCCGCTGGTCGTGCCGGGCGCACAACGCCGAACGCATTGGCCGCCCTGGCATTCGGCTTTCGGCCCCCACGGAATGTCGATGAGGCGTCAAGTCCCTGAAACCACTGCGGAGAAAGGCTGGATGGAACGCCCACGACGACGTGAAGGTTGCGAGGCCTTCAGGGCGGACGCGCTGATTCGGATGCCCCCACTCGCGCGGGCGGTTCTGCCAGGCGAGGGGCCACTCCGCGCTCACGGTATCACGCCGCGGCCCGGGCCGCGCGTTCTCCCCCAAACCCGTGCTCGGCCCCGCAGGGCCTGCGCGCGGATGGGGGAGAAAGACCATCGGCGACGCTGGCAACGTCGCCAAGCGCCCCGTCACCGGCACCGCTCTGCTGCTTTTCCCCGGGCTGCGACCGGACCGCCCGAAGGCGCACACTTCGCATCACGTTCGTTCCGCGAAACCAGTGTGTGGGCAGTCCTGGCGAATTCTGGCCGAGCTTGGTCGCGGTCGGCCTGCTGGGGGGCACCGGGAATGCCCAAGGCGGCACGGCGGGTGATCCCAAACGCGGGGACCCTCGGGGCTCCATCGCTGTACTCCGCTGGGCGCGCGCGATCGCCGCGGTGGGGTAGCTTCTTCGCTGCTTTCGAGCGGCGCTGGGGCCGTTGAAAATTGCAGTGTTGATGTGTATTGAGCCGCGTTGCGGTGGAGCCTCTCCGAAAGGACCATTGCCCCATTGGTGCAAGTCGCGAACGACGTTAGCTTGTGGCCTCCCAACTCCTACGGGAGAGCAGAAGACGATGAACGAAGCTCAACTGGCTCGACCTCCCATTCGCCCTCGCAGCCGTCGCATGGGGCAAGCTGCCACGATTGCCGTGACGGTGCTGCTTTCTTGCGGAGAAGCTTCGCTCGAGCCGGCCGGCGACAGCCCGGGGAGCGGCGACAGCCCGGGGAGCGGCGGCAGCCCGGGGCGCGGCGACGGTTTTCCGAGCGAAGCGGGGCCGAATCTCGTCATCGGCGATGACGCTGTTCAGCAGGGTGTCACGGGCAGTCGGATTTGCGCGGAGTGGTCCTCCCGGGCGGAGCGTGCGCCGGCCACGCTGTTGTTCCTCGTAGATGTCAGCGGTTCCATGGACGAGCCGGCTCCGGGAGGAGGGGGGCGCTCGAAGTGGGAGGTCACGAGGGCCGCCGTGTTGGGAGCCATCGACCGGCTCTCCCCCGAAACCTCGGTAGGCGCCGTGTTCTTCCCGGGGGTGAGCGGTCTGGGGGTGATCGACCAATTCCTCTTCGGCCTTGGCTTGCTCGAAGGGCAGGAAGAATCGGATTGTTTTCTCCGCGAGGAAGCCGTGCCGCTCGCGCCGCTCGAGGACGCGCGTTCGGCTCAGCGGTTGCAGGTCGAGCAAGCCTTCTCGGAGCAGAATCCAGTTGGCGGAACGCCAACGCACGATGCGTATCGCTACGCACTTTCGGTCCTCGACGAAACTGCCGCGACGGCGCCATCGATCGTTCTGATCACGGATGGAGTGCCGACCTACGCACTCGATTGCGAGGGCACCGGGCAACTCGACGATACGGTCGATCCGATACCGCTCATCGACGAGGCCCGGTCTGCGCTGTCCAGCGGCGTGCACACCTTCGTGATTGGAGCCCCTGGCAGCGAACAAGCGCGCGTCAGCCTGTCCCAAATGGCCGAGGCTGGGGGAACGGCATCCAGCGGGTGCCGCGCGCAGGAGGCGGGCTCCTGTCACTTCGACCTCACGCGCGAAAGCGATCTGGCTCGGAGCCTGGCGGAGGCCTTGGGGGAGATCGCCGTCTCCGCTTCGGCCTGCTCGTTCGAGGTGCCCCCGCCGCCGCCCGGAAGCAGTATCGCTCCGGAGCGGGTCAACGTGCTGTTGACCGCAGCGGGGGGGCCGCCGGAGACAGTGGGCCGAGAGCCGGGAGCGGGGTGTCGCGAAGGCTGGTACTACTCCGGCGACATGGCTCGGATCGAGTTGTGCACGAAGACTTGCGAGCGGACGCGAGATACCCAGGCGAGCGTGACGTTGCAATTCGGGTGCGTAGCGGACATCCGCTGAGCAGCACCCGCGGAGAGCCGTTTTTCGTTGACTGAGCGCGGGGGCGAGAATCTTTCTCTCGTCAGTGACCTCGGGACCCCACGGCTCAGGTCACGAAGACCACCACCAATCGGTGGCGGCGACCCGCCGCCCCCTCTCGAGTGGCCTCACCAGCTGCTCGAGTCGGGAGAGATGAACCCCCCCTGGAGTTGCCTGCGAGCATGGGCCCGGCTCGTTGCTGGGGTCGCCTGGGAGAAGATACCGAGCGCGAGGTGTCCCGTCTCCCATCCAGAGCTCCACAGGAGGCCCTCCGGCGCCCGGCGACGCGTCGGACGAGCGCCGGGGCAGGCGCGCCGGGCGATGCCTCAGGGGCTCGATTCGATGGCGATCCCGAGGCGGCGCCGAATCTCGAAGAAGGGCTCGCTGATCGCGAAGAGGATCAGCTCTTGAAGGCGCCGCTCGCGAGGCGGCGAAGTGGTGTCGACGATCGTCTTCAGGATGTCGGTCACGGATTTGAGGCTGTTGGCCAGCACGAACCCGACGCGATCGGCGGTCAGGTCGACGCCGGTCACCCAGTCCTTGAGGTCGATCGAGGGGCTCGTCTGCAGAAGGTGTGAAACGAGCTCGATGAGGCGATCTCGACTGGGCGGCGGCAGGTGCACCTCGAGCGCGGTGCGCGCCTCGTGGACGGGCCCCTCCAGCTCGGGGGCAATCGGAAAGTTCGGAGAGCAGGACTTGAGCGCTGCGAACAGCCAAGCCTTCAGCACCGGAATGGAGGAGACCAGGTGGCGCACGTGAAAGCCCGACCGGTAGTTGGTCAGATGGCGCGCTGCTGCGAACACCGCCATCTGCGGATTGATGTCGCTGCGCAGCGCGGAGCGACCGATCACGATGCTCGGGGGTTGGCTGTTGAGGAACAACAGCGCACCCTGCTCGCGGTGATTCTCGAAGGTCGGTGGTGGGCCGATCTGCAGCACACTGGCCGCAAAGTACAGAGCGCTGGGCAGCGGCAGCGGGTGCTCACTCAGCTCGACGGCGACGCGCGGGTCGTAGCCGAGCTCCTCGAAGGGCTGATTTCGAGCTGCGATCATCGCTGGCTCGATCAGGCCGAAGATCTGTGTCAGGCGATCATCCACCATCGGGTGGATCAGGCAATCTCGCCAGTCCATCGTCGTGAACGCCGCCTGGGCCGGAGCCGCTTGTGTGGAGGCGTGCCGCTGGAAGAACCGCGTTTCCTCGGGCTCGGCGAGCTTGAGTAGCTCGAGCACCTGGCACAGGCACCACGCCGGATCGGCTTGGCGTGTGTCGGTGTACATCTGCCGGAGCCTGCGATACGCCGCACCGTTGTCCGGGCGCCGCCGCAGTTGCTGCAGGGTGAGCGGGATGGCCCGGTCGATGTACTTCTGCGCATTCTGGGGATACAGCTCGCTGAGGCGCTCCTCGTGGAGCGGGTCGTCGGGGTTGAGTCGCTTTGCCTCTTCCACGACGGCGACGGCCTGGTCGAGCTTCTCCGGAACGCGGTGGTACAGCGCGAAGAGGGCGTCGAGCATCTCGAGTTGCTCCGAGGTGCTCTCCGCGCTCCGCGCCCGTGCCAGCTGAGCTTGCAGCGCGTCTTCCGCTCCCGACGTGTCGCCACTCTCGATCTGCAGGACGACGCACTCCGAGAGGGCCTTGGGGTGGTGCGGGTCGAGCTCGAGCACCTGCCTGTAGAAATCGATGGCTTGGTGCTTCTCCCGCAGGTGGCGCGCGCTCACCTTCGCGGCTGTCATCAGGTACTTCGCCTTCTGCTGTGCGTCCTCGACGAAGCCCGCCAGCTTCTCGACTACCGAGACGAGAGCGCCCCAGTTCTCCTCCTGACTGTACAGCTGCATGAGCCGACTCAGAATGCGTCGATCGTTGGGGCTCTCCTCGAGGGCCGCCGTGAAGCTGGCCAGGGCTCGGTCGGAATCCTGCAGGTGGGAGAGCGCCGTTTCGCCCATCTGAATCAGGAGCTCGGTGCGCTCCTGCGGCGAAACGGACGGGAGCATGCGGCTCTGGAGCTGGACCAGCTCCGCCCAATCACCTTCCGCCTCGTAGAGCAGGCAGAGCGCTCGCCCCGCCTCTTCGGGCCGATCCATCACGTCCATCGCGGCGAGTAGGTGGGGCAGAGCCGTTTCGAAATCGCCTGCGCGGCGCAAAGACTCTCCGAGGCGGAACCTCAGCTCGCCGCTCTCGCGCAGATTGGACGGCGCGGCGTCCTCGCTCAGCAGCCGTGTGTGCAGCTCGACGCTGCGCTCCGGCGAGCCGTGCTCGAAGCACGCCGCGGCCGCGTCCGCCAGGGCCTGGGGGTCGTTGGGCAGCAGCGTCAGCATGGCTTCGGCGAGCTCGAGGCCGCCGTTCGGCTGCGGAATGTCGGCGCGGGTGCGCGCCTGGCCCAGGCGCCGCAGCACGCGCACGGCCTCGTCGGTCGGCAGCGCGTCGATCCGCGTCGACAGCTCCTCGAAGTACTCGGCAGCCGCGGCGTAGTTGCCCAAATCGAACTCCACGTCGCCCAGCAGAACGGCGGCTTCCAGATTGCTCGGATCCCACTGCAGAGCCTGCAGAGCCGCTTGCTTGGCCGCGTCGGGGTTGTTCTCCTTCGTCAGCTCCACCTGGGCGATTCGGGCAGAGAGGCGGCTCTTGGCCCGAGCCCCCTCGGTGCGCTGCAAATCGGCCCGAAGCACGTCGAGTAGGCCTGCCGCGTCTCCGTTCTCCTCGTAGTGGCGGCGCAGGCTCGCGAGCGCTTTGTCGTTTCCGGGCTCGATGTCGAGCATCCGTCGGTACCAGGACAGCGCCTCCTCGCGCGAAGCGGAGCCCTCCAGGAGTCGCGCGGCGCGCTGGCAAAGGCGCAGCTTCTTGGCCGGGTCCTCGGTGAGCTCGAGCAGGCGCGCCAGCGCTTCGACCGCTTCATCGGGGCGATCGTTGGCCTCGTGCAGATCGGCGATCGCTTCGAGCACGTCCGCCCGGGCGGGCTGCACCGAAATGACCTGCTGATAGCACCGGATGGCCTCGTTCAAATCCCCGACGTGGTTGGCCAGAGCGCGGGCACGTTGCACCAGGAGCTCTACCCGCGCGAGGTCCTCGTCCGTCTGATTCGCCTGCGTTCCGTACAGGGTCGCCAGCTCCTGCCAGCGCTCGAGCCGGCGATAGAGGCGCCCGAGACGTTCGAGCACCGAGCGCTTGCCGGGGCTGAGCTCCAGCGCCTGCTCCAAAGCGCCGACGGCGTCGTCGTGCAAGAGCAGCTCCTCGTCGCAGACGGTGGCGATGCGCTCCAGAATCTCGACCTTGTCTTTCGGGCTCGAGGCCTGGTCGAGCTGGCGCCGCAGCTGCTGCAGCAGCTCTTCGTACTGCCCCCCTCGGATGAGCGTCGCGCAGAGGCCTTCGCGCGCCGTCGAATCGCGGGGGTTTTCGTCCAGAACGGCCTCGAAGTAGCGCCGGGCCCGGCCCAGATCGCCGAGCTTGTCGCGGGTCAGGTCGCCGAGCCGGCACAGGGCGGCGTGTCGCGCCTTGCCGTGCTCGTCCTCCACCTGGCGCTCCAGCAGCCAGACGAGCTTCTCGACCTCGTTCTTCGTCTCGTAGATTCTGCCGAGGGCTCGGGAAACCACCAAGTCCGCCGGGTCCTCCGTCAAGATGCGTTCGTAGAGCTCCTGCGCCCGGTCGGTGTCGTCGAGGCGAGTCTGTAGGATGTTCGCGGCCTCCGCTCGAAGCTCTCGGGCGTCGCTCGGGGTCAGGCTCACGTCCGCGCGGCGCATCAGGAGGTCGCCGAGCTCCGTCCACATGCCGTTCGCGCGATACACCTCCGCCATCCCTCGCAGCGCACCCTCGTGGT
This sequence comes from Polyangiaceae bacterium, assembly GCA_050299315.1. Lineage (GTDB taxonomy): Bacteria > Myxococcota_A > Polyangia > Polyangiales > Polyangiaceae > SZUA-265. The sequence goes on along the minus strand of JBNKVS010000041.1, from coordinate 54,324 downwards.
GCGGGGCCAGCTGAAGCACGGTCTGCAGGCAGGGCAGCGCAACCTCCGGGCGGCGTTGGCGGTTGGTGTACCACTTGGCCAGCTGCAGAAGCAGCAGGATGCGCTCCTCCTTGGGGCGCTCCTCGTCCGAGCTGGCTTCGTTGCACGTGTCCAGAATTTCCGACCAAATCGCGTCGTTCGTCTTGGCGACTTGCTCGATTCGGCGCACCAGGCCCGTTTGGGTCGGGTCTTCACTGAGCGCTTGCGCAAACGCGATCGCAGCCTGCGGGTCGTCGTCCAGCTCCGTGGTGTACAGCTCGCCGATGCGCGTCATCAGGCGCGCCCGAGCATTGGAGCTCGTGGTGCTTTCCAGGCGCGCCAGGAGGCTCTCCACCAGGAGCTCGTATTTCTCCTGGCGCGCGCGCAGCGCATCCAGGGCTTCCCACAAGGGTTCGGCGTTCGGGCGCAGCTCGACCAGCTTGGCATACGCCTGCTCGCTCGCCTCCAGCTGTCCGCAGCTGCGCAAGCCGCGCGCGGCGCGAAGCAGCAGCGAGTAGCGCAGATCGTCGGCCTCCTTGCTTTCCCCCCGCACCGCGTCGGCAGCCGTCGCGAACGCGGAATAGGCCTCGGCGCGCTGCTCGCCGAAGGCGGCCGCCTCGAGCGCCAGGTTGGCCGATTCACTGGCGGGGTCGGCCACCAACGCGGCCTTGAGGTGCTTCAGCTCTTCGCGAGTAGCCGGAGCGTCTCGCTGAAGGGTCTTCGAGATCAGCTCGATCTCCTCGAGCAGCTCACGGCCGCTTTGGGGCCTGCCTTCGGGCTCCTTGCTCAGCAGTCGCAGAATGAAGTCGGAAAGGCCTTCGCTCAGCCAGCCGCTGGGAGCGAGCTCACGCGGGGCTCGCGGTCGCTCGGTGAGGTGGCTGACGGCGAGATCCATGGCAGAGTCCCCCTCGAACGGCGCGCTGCCAGTGGCCAGCTCGAACAGCACCACTCCGAGCGAGTAAATGTCGCCTGCGGCGCTTCGCGGCGCCCCCTGCAGCTGCTCGGGTGCGATCGTCTTCGGCGAAGAAAGCGAAAGCAACGTGGCGCGCCCGTTGGGCGGCCTTCGACTGCGCAGCAGGTCGGCGCCGGCGTCTTGAATCTGGACCTCGAAGCCACCGCCCGTGTGGCTCTCCGCAGCCGCGTCGCCGACGATCACGTTTTCCAGCTTCAGGTTCCCGTGGCACATCCCCTGCTCGTGCAGGTCCGCGAGGCTCTCCGCGATGCGGAGGCAGAGCGGGATGAGCTCGCCCTGGGGCATCGGGCCGTTGGTTTCGAGCCGCTCGGAGAGGGGCTCACCCACCAGCAGGGTGTGGGTGATGTACACCTTCCCCTGCTCGCGCCCCACGGCGAAGACCGGTGGTAGCCCCCTGCCGGAAATCTTCGAAAGCATTCGATTGTACGTGAGGAACCGGTGCGCTCCCCGCGCATCGCGCAGCGACTCGGGGTGCAGCACCTTGATGCGGTACCGCGACTGCCCCCGGCTAGCCACGAAACACATTCCCTGTGCGCCCTCGGCTAGCTCGCTCTCGATGGTGAAGGGGCCTATCGTATCGCCCGGAGCGAGTTCTTGCGCCGAGCTGAGGCCGGAGTTGCGTCCCGCGTGAATCTCCTCTGCCGCGTCCGGGCGCGCGGCGAGCACGGCGTCGCACAGCGCTTCGACCGCCCCTCGCCGTTCACAGTACTCCGTCAGGGCCCGAACGTACGAAGCCTTGGCGGCGGTCCCTCCCACCAAGTCCGGCTGGAAACCGAGCAGAGACGAGCTGATGTCCATCAACTCCTCCAGCTCGAAAAGCCGTTCCAGCTCGCCTCTGAGGCCGTCCATCTCCATGCGTGCTACTTCTCCTGTGCCGCTTCGTCGTGCGCGCCGTTTCGACGTGAGGGTGCGCTTGGCTACGGTGCCCCCTATCTATCGGCTTGGCGCCCGGAAGACTACGGTTAGCCCCTTTGTAGGCGGCAGTTTGTCGGGCGGGCTCGATCCTTGGTCGGCCGATTGGTTTTTAGGCCGGCCCGAGGCGAGGAATGGGGCTTTTCTCCAGGCCGGTGAGCTCGCGCGGGACGGGCGAGAAGTGCCGAGAAGTGGCCGGGCCGCGGCTCGTCGGGCATCCTCGCCTTCGTGCGCATCGGCTTTCATCGCATCGTGCCGACGGTCATGCTCCTCGTGGCCGCCGCCGCCGTCCCCTACATGCTTTGGTCTCCGCAGGGCATTGCGCGCCTGTCCGCGATGGCCCAGCAGCGCCGGCAGCTCGATCTCGAGATCGACCAGCTCACACGGGAAATCGAGCGGCTGCGCGTCGTGGCGCGAGAGATCAAGACCTCTCCTGCGAGCGTCGAGCGCGTCGCGCGCGATCAGCTGGGGCTGGTGCGCCAGACGGAGCTGGTCGTGCAGTTCCCCGCCGACTGATACGCTCCGGTTTTCTCGGGAGAAGGGCAGGCGTCGTGGCACCACCACAAGCGGACTTGGAACGCTGGCGAAGGCTCGCGGTAGCGGAGCTACCCGAGGGCGCGGTGGCGGGAGGCCTCTTCACGCGCCGCGACATCGAAGGGCTACCGCACGTCGACTCGATCCCCGGGGCGCCCCCCTTCGTCCGCGGGGTGCGGGCCTCGATGTACCTCGGCCGACCCTGGACGCTGCGGCAGTACGCTGGCTATTCGACCGCGGCCGAATCCAACGCATTTTATCGCCGCTGCCTGGCGGGAGGGCAAAGAGGCCTGTCGGTGGCGTTCGATCTGGCGACGCACCGCGGCTACGACAGTGACCATCCGCGCGTCGTGGGCGACGTGGGCAAAGCTGGCGTCGCCATCGACACGGCAGACGACATGGCCTTGCTGTTCGACGGGATTCCGCTCGCTCGAACGAGCGTCTCGATGACGATGAACGGCGCCGTGCTGCCGACCATGGCCATGTTCATCGCGGCGGCGGAGGAGCAGGGGGCAACCCTCGCGGAGCTTTCGGGGACCATTCAGAACGACATCCTCAAAGAGTTCATGGTCCGCAACACCTTCATCTACCCGCCCGAGCCCTCGATGCGGATCGTCGGCGACATCATCGAGTACTGCAGCCAGCACATTCCCCGGTTCAACCCCGTCTCGATCTCCGGCTACCACATGCACGAAGCCGGGGCGCCGGCGCACCTGGAGCTGGCCTTCACGCTGGCCGACGGCTTGCAGTACGTCAGCTCGGCCGTGGCGCGAGGGCTCCTCGTGGATGCCTTCGCTTCCCGCCTTTCCTTCTTTTTCGCGGTCGGGTCCGACTTTTTCACCGAGGTGGCCAAGCTGCGGGCCGCTCGCATGCTCTGGGCGGAGCTGATGGCGGAGCGCTTCGCCCCAAAAAAGGAGGCCTCGCTGCGGCTGCGCATGCACTGCCAAACTTCGGGCGTCAGTCTCACGGCGCAGCAGCCCTACAACAACGTCGTGCGCGTCGCGCTGCAGGCCCTCTCCGCAGTCCTCGGCGGCACTCAAAGCCTGCACACCAACGGCTTCGACGAGGCTCTCGCGCTACCCAGTGACTTCGCCGCGCAGATCGCCCGCAATACGCAACTCATCATCCAGCACGAAACGGGCGTCGATCGCGTGGTTGACCCCCTGGGCGGATCGTACTACCTCGAGCACCTCACCGGCGAGCTGGCCCGAAAGGCGCGCGAAGTGATCGAGGAGGTCGATCGCGGCGGGGGAATGACGGCGGCCGTTGCCGCGGGCTGGCCGAGGGATCGCATCGTGCGCGCGGCCACCGAGCGCCAGGCCCGCATCGAGCGGGGGCTGGACATCATCGTGGGCGTCAACCGCTTCGTGGACGACAAGGGCGCCGCGCCCGCTGTCGACCTTCGGCAGATCGACGACACCGAGGTGCGCCGCTCGCAGATGCAGCGGTTGGCCGAGGTGCGCGCTCGGCGTGACCCAGAGCGCGTGGAAGCCGCGCTCGAGCGGCTTCGTCGCGAGGCGCGCGTCGAGCGTCAGAATCTGATGCCGGCCGCCCTGGAGGCGGCGCGGGCGCGGGCCACGGTGGGGGAAATCTCGCTCGCGCTCGAGAGCGTGTGGGGGCGCCACGTGCAAGAGGCGGCCACCCTCACCGGGACGTACGGGCAGTTCTACGACAAAGAGCCGCGCTGGGCGGCGCTGCGGCAGCGCGTGGAGGCCTTCGAGCGCCTGGGTGGGCGAAGGCCCCGGCTGCTCGTGGCCAAGCTAGGCCAAGACGGTCACGACCGCGGCGCCCGGCTGATCGCATCGGCGTTCGCCGATGCGGGCTTCGACGTGGACATCGGCCCCCTCTTCCAGACGCCGGAGGAAGTGGCGCGGCAGGCCGTCGACAGCGATGTGCACGCGATCGGCGTGTCTACCCAGGCTGCGGGCCACACGACCCTCGTTCCGGCGCTGATCGACCAGCTGCGCGCCGAGCAGGCGGACGACATCGTCGTGGTCTGCGGGGGGGTGATCCCCGAAGCCGACTGGCCTGCCCTGAAGCAGAGCGGCGTAGCCCTCGTGTTCGGGCCCGGGACGGCCGTCCTGGACGCCATCGAGGCCCTGCTCGAGCAGCTCGAAGCGCGCGTGAGCCAGGGCTCGTGAGCGGGGCGCAGGAGCGCCGGGCCGCCCCTGCGGTCGAAGCGCTGGCTCGCGGGGTCTTGGCCGGCCAGCGGCGGAGCCTGGCCCGCGCCATCTCGCTTGCCGAGAGCCAGCGCCCCGGCGATGCCGCCAAGCTGTTGCAGCTGGTTGCGGCGCTCAACTCGGCCCATCGCCGCTCGATGCGCATCGGCATCTCCGGCGCTCCCGGAGTGGGGAAGAGCTCGTTCATCGAGAAGCTGGGAGCGCTGTTGATTGGGCAGGGCCGCCGCCTGGCGATCATCGCCGTCGACCCCTCGAGCGCTCGCAGCGGCGGCAGCATCCTCGGCGACAAGACGCGCATGGTCGAGCTCAGCGCCAGCCCGCACGCCTTCGTGCGGCCGTTTCCCTCGGGCCCGCGCGGCGGCGGGATCGCGCCGGCCACTGCCGACGCCTTGTTCCTCTGCGAGTGCGCCGGCTTCGACTTGAGCCTCGTGGAAACCGTCGGAGTGGGGCAGGGGGAAACGGCGGTGAGTGAGGTCGTGGACGTGCTGCTCGTGCTCCTCGAGCCGGGCGCGGGCGACGAGCTGCAGGGCATCAAGCGCGGGCTGCTCGAATGGGCGGACCTCGTGGTGATTCACAAGGCCGACGGCGCGGCGCGCCCCCAGGCGGAGCGCTCCCAGGCCCAGTACGCGGGCGCGCTGCAGCTGCTGCGAGCGACCTCCGGGGAGGCGCCGCCCGTGCTGCTCGCGAGCTCGCTCGAGAAAACGGGCCTGTCGGAGACCTGGCAGGCGATCGAGGCGCGCTTTCGCGCGATCGAGCGCGACGGGCGCCTGCCGGAGCGCCGCGCGCGGCAGCTTCGCTCGCAGCTGCGCAGGGGCCTGGAAGCGGCCGTGCTCGGGCGCCTGTTTGGCGCTGGGCAGGCCGCGGAGCAGCTCGCCCGGGTCGAGCGCCGCGTCGAAGCGGGCGAGATCCCCGTGCGGCAGGGTATCGAGGAGCTGCTGGCCGCCGCGTTTGCCCCGCCGCAGCCCGGCGAGCCCGCCGAGGCGTGAGCCGCCCAGTCGATGAGTGGCCCCCCGTGAGCGCTGCACCGAACGGCTGAGGGGGGTGGACCCCGAGCCGTGCTCCCGGTCGACGGTTGGTGCCGCGCGCTGACGCGGCCTGCGCCGAGGCGCGCGCTGGGCTATTTTCAGCCCGCGCTCCCGAGCGCCCGAAGCACCTCCGGTGGCGCCTGCACGAGCTCGATCAGCACGCCTTCCCCCGAGCGCGGAAAGTACTGACTGGGCTTGGGATGAATGAAGCACACCTCGTGCCCGCCCGCTCCGCGTCGGATGCCGCCCCGGGTGAGCCGCACTCCGGCGCCGATCAGCCAGTGGGCGGCGCGGTGCAGGTCGTCGACCCACAGCCCGATGTGGTTGAGGGGAGGGGTGTCCACGCGCGGGCGCGCATCTGCCGAGAGCGGCTGCATCAGATCGATCTCGACACCGAGCGCGCCGCGGCCCAGCCGCAGGATGTCCTCGTCGACGTTTTCGCGCTCGCTGCGAAAGGAGCCGACTTTCTCCGCGCCGAGGCAGCCCGTCCACAGCGCGGCGAGGCGCTGCTTGTCGGGGCCGCCGATGGCGACCTGTTGAAGACCGAGAACGCGAAATGGGCGGTGCATGGCAAACGGGCTCACGGGCGAGAAGGTAGCTTCGAGAGGCAGGCCTCCCCAACGATCCAGCTTCGCTCTTCCGGTAACACGGGGCAGCGTAGCGACAGCTCCTGGCTTCCTACCGAAACGGGTACGGAGTCTCCCCAGCGCCCGGTGTCGGCAATCCGGATGGCTTCTGCGCTTCGCAGCAGCGCCAGGCTCTCCGCCGGCGCTACCAAGCAGAGCACGCCGCTGCTCGCCAGCAGGTTGACCCAGCTGCTGGGAATGTGCTCGGCCACCACCACGCGAAGCGCAGGTGTGCCGCGGGCGGCGGCGCGCACGATGTGAGAGAGCGCTGGGAAGCTTTCCGCGAGCGTACCGAAGGAGGCCTCGCCGATTTCGGGGAGGCCGGCGAGGGGGCGCAGCGGCAGCGTCAGGCCGCCGCGCCATCCGTTGACCTGCGCGGGGAGCGCGCGCGGCGGCGAGGAGGGCAGGGCGCTCTGGCTCTTGCCGGCTCGACCGCGCTGACGCCGCAGCACCAGCACGTCTTCGGTGGGCAGGGTACGGGGCACCGTGATGCGGACGGGGCGCTTGAAGTTGCGAGGGTCGCCGACCTGCCCGTTGGCGACGGCGAAGGCGAGTGTTTCCGCGGAGGCCACCGCGAACCCGGCGGCGCGGCTCGGGTCCCCATCGTAGGAGCGCAGCGACAGACCATCGCCGGTGGGAGGATGCCGGGCCCCTTCGAGCAGCCGTGGGTCCGGCTCCAAGAGCCGAGCGCCCGTTGCGAGCAAGTCGGCCAAAGCCTTGGACTGCGCCATCACCTCCAGCACCTGCCGCGACGGGCAGGCGAGCAACAGATCCAGATCCGGCGGCACCCGCTTGCTCTTGAGCAGGCTCGCGGCGCCCATCAGGTCGCGCAGAGAGGCGCCGGTATCCCCGCCGAGCACGACCTGGGTCACCTTGGCTCCCTCCAGGTCGCGCACCGGCCGAATCTCGCCGCTCGCGTCCATCAGCATCGGATCGACCGTGGACATGTCCACCGAGACCACCCCCGCGCACGGAGCTCCTGCGTCCGATACCAGCGCGCGGTGGGCTTTGGACCGGCGCTGGTCGCGCAGGTAGACCTCGGTCTTCTCGTCGCTGACGAAGAGGGCCGCGCTGGCCCCCACGCGGGCTGCCACCGAGCACAGCACGGCTCGATCGGCGACGGCCAGCAGGCGCGCGCTGGGGCCCGCGAACTCGATGACGACCGGAGCACCGTGCTCGGCGTCCACCTGCCGAACCATCTCGGCGAGCCCGCGGCCGAGAATTTCCAGCGCCAGGTCGCGGGCACCGACGAAGGGTCGCAGCTTGCCCGATAGAAGGACCTGCAGGCTCTGGGGGGGGCGCAGCACGACCCGGCCGAGCTGCAGCGCGTCGCGCAGCTGCTTGGGCGACGCCAGGAGGGTCAGCATGCCCGCGCCGCCCGTGGTCGAGACCCGCGGATCGTCCGTCAGAGCGAGGCGGGCCGGGGCGGCGAACCGTTCCAGATGGACGGACGCGGGAAAGCCGATCCCCGCCCGGCCGACCACGAGCCCCTGACCCACCAGGGCCGCGAGCGGAAAGTCGCTGGCAGCGCCAGCCGGCTCCGTCGACTGCCGCTCGAGCGGGTGAGAGGCCGACGGCGACTGCCGGGCGCTTCCGTCGCACACGGTGTCGTAGAGGACGGCCGTCTCCACCGCCACGTGCGGCCCACGAGCGCGTCCGCCGGGCCCCGCCTTGGACCCGCTCGCGGCCGCCGTGGGTATGCCGCCAGTCAGTGCCGAACGTCGGGTGATGACCACTTGGTCCACCCGGACCCGGACGAGATCCCCGGACAAGTCGGGATCGTCACATCTGCCAGCCAGGATCTTCTGGGCCATGTTGCGGGGCAGGCCACCCGCTTTCGCGCGCATCGTGACTACAAGCTTCGGGGTGGGGCGGTTTTCGGGAAATCGCGCCTCGCGCTCACGCGCGGGGCAATGCGCCTCCCCCGATGCGCCCCGCTTCCCCCGGGGGAGCGGAGACGACCCGTGGGGTCGGGCGCGATGTGGCAATCACCAAAGGAGGGAAAGTCGGGGAAGAGTCGGTCGGGAATGTGTGACGATTGATGCCAGCGGCCGATAAAAGTAGCCGTTTCGAGGTCAGAGGGTCAAGGCGTCGGCCCCGGCGGCCGTAGCGGCAGATTGGGTGGGGGGCTACCCCACCCAACGACGCCCTCCGCGTGGGTCTCGTCCGAGCCTGCGTTGGGCGTGAGCCCCCCGGCAGGTTGACGCCGTGACACTTTTGGCCAGGCGGACGTTTTGCCTTCACCCCAACCAAGTCCACAGGCTAAGCTTATTCCTATGTTCAGGGAGTCGATTGAGCGCTTCGTTGAGAGCACCGAGGGGGCCGAGGCTGGCCTGCTCATGGATTTCGAGGGGATCCCCGTGGAGACGTACTCCAAGGAGAGCAGCCGCTGTGACATCGAGGTGGTGGGCGCCGAGGCCAGCGTGGTCGTCAAGGCCATCCAACGCACGGGCGAGATGCTCGACGTGGGCGAAATGCGAGAGATATCCTTTCAGAGTGATCAGCTGACGACCCTCATCCGCATCGTCAACGGCAACTACTTCATCGCGCTGACGATTGGTCCCGGGGGCAACGTGGGCAAAGGGCGCTACCTGCTGCGCATGGTGGCCCCCGAGTTCGGTCAAGAGCTGGTCTAGGTCCCTGCGGCCCTCCTTCGCGCTGCCGGCTCGCGCTCGGCCCGCGTCGGCTGGTGTCTCGGCTCGCGAGCGCTGGTGCCCGAGGCGCTTTCGTCGCGCACAGCGCAGCCTATGCGTCGGCGGCAGCGCGGGTCGTGTTGCTTGGCGAACGACCTCGCTGGGCGATAGCATGGAGCGGCCCGGAGGGAGCGGGCGCACGTGAAAAAGATCCTGGTTCTCGGAGGCCCCAATCTGCACCGGCTCGGCAAGCGCGAGCCGCATATCTACGGGCGAGAAACACTTCCACAAATCCACGAGCGCATCGCGCGCGAAGCCACGCGGCTGGGGGCGGCGGTCGAGTGTCGGCAGAGCAACCACGAGGGCCAGCTCGTGGACTGGATTGGGGAGGCAGCGGAGGCGGGCTTTGCCGGCATCCTGATCAACCCGGCCGCGCTCACGCACACCTCGTACGCGCTCTACGATGCTTTGCTCGCGGCCTGCATTCCGAGCGTCGAGGTGCATCTGTCGAATCCGGAAGCGCGCGAATCGTTTCGGCATCATTCGTGCACTGCCCCAGCGTGCGTGGGCAAGGTGGCGGGCTTCGGAGCGCACTCCTACCTGTTGGGGCTCAACGGTTTGCTCGATCACATCGGCCGTCAAGAGGAAGCCAAGGGCGTCTCTTGAGCGTGCCGGTAGACTTGCGCCCAGGCCTGCGTGAAATCGTCGAGGGTGTCTTGGCGGGGGATCAGCGGGCGACGGCCCGCGCTTGCCGCTGGGTCGACGAGCAAGTGCCCGGCTGGTCCGGGATATTGCAGGCGCTGTACCCCGGCGGGGCCGACGCGTGGATCGTGGGAGTCACGGGCAGCCCCGGGGTCGGCAAGAGCACGCTTTCGGGTGCGCTCGTGAAGGCCCTGCGAGGTGAGGGGCGCCGGGTGGGCGTCGTCGCGGTGGATCCGACCAGCCCGCTATCGGGCGGAGCCATCTTGGGGGACAGAATTCGAATGCAGCGGCACTTCGGCGACCCGGAGGTCTTCATTCGTTCGGTGGCCACGCGGGGCGCGCACGGCGGGCTCTCGAGTTCGACGGCGGACATCGTGCGTGTTCTGGCGGCCTGGGGAGCGGACACGATCGTGCTCGAAACCGTGGGCGTGGGGCAAGACGAGCTGGACGTGATGGGCCTCGCGCACTGCACACTCGTCGTGCAGGCGCCCGGAGCCGGGGACGAGCTGCAGGCCGCGAAGGCGGGGATCATGGAGTGCGCCGATCTGTTCGTCGTCAACAAGGCGGACTTGCCCGGTGCCGAAGCGGCAGCGCAGTACTTGCGCTCATCCCTCGCCCTGGGCAGGGTCACCGCCGGGGCGCGCCCCGGCGGGCGCGGCCACTCCGGGGCAACGCTCGTGCCTCCCGAAAGCGGGTCTCCGATGGGCGAGGCGGGACCCGCTGCCGCCGAGAGCGGCGACGCGCAGTGGGAGGTGAGCGTCGTCAAGTGCGTCGCGTCGAGCGGGGACGGAGTGGAAGACGTGCTCGCGGAGATTTGGCGTCAACGGGCCTGGCTCACACGGGGCGTGGGGCTGCGCGAGCGCATGGCCCGTCGAATTCGCCTCGAGCTCTCGGGGAGGCTGCGGGATGCGGCTGTGCGCAGCGTCGATCGAGATTGCCGCGCCGCCGTGGAGGCGGCCGTCGCGCGCGTGGTCGATGGCGTCAGCGATCCGTACACCGAAGCGCAGGTGCTGGTCGAACGGCGCTTCGGGCCGCCCAGCGGTCGACCACCAGCCTGAGCGGGCGCACCCGTCGGGTCGGCCCCCGGACGCAGCCCTCACGCTGTCGCCGGGCGAGTACGTTCTCGCGGGCTCGCCCGGCCGCTCGGCGCTGGCTCATCGACGGCGCCGCGGCCCCCGTGCGGGCCGCCCCAGGGCGGCTCACTCCTGCTCGGAGTCTTCTTCCGTGGGGTCTTCGCTCGCGGGCTCGCCGCCGCCCGGCGCGGCTTCGCCCGCTGGAGACTCCGCGTTCTCGCTCTCGCTCGCCGGGGAATCCGCGTCCTCACTCGCGCTCGCGCTCGCTGCCGCGCCGGACTCGGGCACCTCTTCCTCTTCGCGCTCGCCGACCGCCTCGATTGCAACGACTCGTTCGTCGGCGTCTACGTTCATGACACGTACGCCCTGAGCGTTTCGCCCGGTTTCGCGAATCTCGGCAACCCGTGTTCGAATGGTCTGCCCGCGATCCGTGACCAGCATCACCTCGTCCTCCTCGCCCACCAGCGTGCAGCCCACCACGGGGCCGTTGCGCTCGCTGGTATCGATCAAGATGATGCCCTTGCCCCCGCGCTTTTGCTGCCGGAACTCCGTCAGCGGGGTCCGCTTGCCATAGCCGCGCTCGCACACGGCCAGCACCTGCGGCCGATCCGGATCGGTGATTGCTAGCGCCACCACCTCGTCGTCGGCGTCGAGCTCGACGGCCTTCACGCCCATCGCGCTTCGACCCATCGGGCGGACCTGCTGCTCGTCGAAGCGAATGCTTTTGCCCTTTTTGGTCGCGATGAGCAGCTCACGCGTGCCATCCGTGACCGCGGCCGCCAGCAGCTGGTCGTCGTCGTTGACCTTGACGCCGATGATGCCCTTCTCTCGAAAGTTCTGGTAGTCGACCACGCTCGTCTTCTTGATTTGACCCGATCGGGTCAGGGTCAACACGAACAGCCCCTCGTTGAACCCAGCAACCGGCGTGATGGCAGAGACGCGGTCCCCCGCCTCCATCCCCACGAAGTTGACGATGGCGCGGCCCTTCCCGCTGCGCGTGGCCTGCGGCACCTCGTACACCTTCTTGACGTAAACCTTGCCGCGATTGCTGAAAAAGAAGACGAACGAGTGGGTGGAGCCACTGAAGAGCTGTGTGATGAAATCATCTTCGCGAGCGCCCATGCCGCGGTTGCCTTTGCCGCCGCGCTTTTGGGCGCGGTACGTGGAAAGGGGCGTGCGCTTGATGTAGCCCTCGTGCGAGATGGTGACCACCATCTGCTCTTCCTGAATCAGGTCCTCGATCTGGATCTCGGCCTCGTTGTCCACGATCTCGGTCCGCCGAGGCTCGCGGTACTTCTCTCGCAGCTCTTTCAGCTCGTCGATGATGACGGACATGAGCTTGCCCTCGTCTGCGAGGATGGATCGAAGGTAGTCGATCCTCGCGCAGAGCTCGCCGTACTCCTTGGCCAGCTTCTCCTGCTCCAGGCCCGTGAGGCGCGAGAGCCGCATCTCGAGGATGGCCTTCGCCTGCCGCTCGCTCAGGTAGTATTCGGGGGGGGCATCCGCCGGGGGCTCGTGCCCGGCGCGCCGCACGAACTCCTCCAGCCCCTTCAGGGGCAGGGCCATCAAGCGCGTGCGGGCTTCGTCCGGGTCCCGCGACTCGCGAATCGTCCGGATCACGAGGTCGGTCTCCGTCGTGACCATCCCGAGCCCCTCGACCAGCTCCCGCTGCGCCTCGGCCTTGGTCAGCTCGTAGTGTGTCCGGCGGCTGACCACCTCGCGGCGGTGATCCACGAAGAGCTTGAGCGTCTCCAGCAGGCTGAGCGTCTCCGGGCGGCCATTGACGATCGAGAGGTTGATGACGCCGAAGGTGGTTTGAAGATCCGTCAGGGTGTACAGCTGGTTGAGGACGACCTGAGGAAAGACGTCCTTCTTCAGCTCCACCACCAGGCGCATGCCCTCGCGGTCGCTCTCGTCCCGAACCTCCTTGATGCCCTCGACGCGCTTGTCTCGGATGAGCTGGCCGATCTTGGCGCACAGCCGCGCCTTGTTGACCTGGTAGGGCAGCTCCGTGAAAACGAGCTGCTCTCGATCGCTTCCGCCCTTTACCTCTTCGACGATGTTGCGGGCTCGCATCAGGATGCTGCCGCGACCCGTGCGGTAGGCCTGCAAGATCCCCGCCCGCCCGTAGATGAAGCCCGCCGTCGGAAAGTCCGGCCCGGGCACGAAGCTCATCAGGTCGGTGATGGTCGCGTCGGGGTTTTCGATCAGGTGGATGGTGGCGTCGAGCACCTCCTGCAGGTTGTGCGGAGGGACGTTGGTCGCCATGCCCACCGCGATGCCGCCCGAACCATTCACGAGTAGGTTCGGATAGCGAGCGGGCAGGACTTGGGGCTCCTTGCGCGACTCGTCGAAGTTCGGATTGAACTCGACGGTGTCCTTGTCGATGTCGGCGAGCAACTCTGCCGCGATCGTCGAGAGCCGAGACTCCGTGTAGCGATAGGCCGCGGCGGGATCGCCGTCGACGGAGCCGAAATTGCCCTGCCCGTCCACGAGCGGGTGGCGCATCGAGAAGTTCTGCGCCATGCGCACGAGCGCGTCGTAGACGCTGGCGTCTCCGTGGGGGTGGTACTTGCCGAGCACCTCGCCCACGACCGTTGCGCACTTCTTGTAGGGGGAGTTGGCGTGCATCCCCAGCCCGTGCATCGCGAACAGGATGCGGCGGTGGACCGGCTTCAGCCCGTCCCGCACGTCGGGAATGGCGCGGCCGATGATCACGCTCATCGCGTAGTCGAGATAGGAGTTGCGCAGCTCGTCTCGAATGCTGACGGGAACCTCGCCGGGTGGGTTGGTTCCGGAGGTGTTGCTAGGAGGCTGTGTCGTCATTGACGGAGGCGAGGCAGTGAAAAAATGGGTGCCGGGGCAAGCTTGGTGCGGCGCGTTAAGACACCGAAAAATCCAGCGTCACGGCGACCCGAACGAGTACTCGAAAGGGGTGGTTTCTACAACGATTTAAGCCGTGGCGCGGCGAGGGGTCGGTGCCCGCCCGTGGCGCGGCGCCGCAGAGGCTCGGCCGCGCGGGAGCCGGAGGCGATCGGCATGGCCGGCGCCCGCCGCTCGGCACCCGAGCGACTCGCCGCCGTCGCCCAGAGCGGGAGGGCGAGCCCCGTGGGGCGCCCACGCGGGTCCCGGGGGCGGCGGCTTCGCAAGGGCACCCGCCCGTCAAAGGTGCCTTCGCGCGATTTCGCTCCAGGTGCCGTGGGGCTCGAGCTCCACGTAGCTGCGCCAATAGTCGTGCGCCTTGTCGGCCTGCCCTGCCTGCTCGTAGGCCATGGCGAGGTTGAAGTAGGCGTCGGAGAACTTGGGGTCGGCCTCCAAGGCGCCGAGGAAGAGCTGGATGGAAGCCTCCGGGTCGCCCCGCTCCAGCGTCAAGTAGCCGAGGTTGTACTGGGCCTCCGGCTGCCGGGGATCCATCTCCAGCGCCTTGCGATACAGCGACTCGGCTCCTTCCGGATCTTGGCGACGAAAGCGAATGTTGCCCAGGTTCGTGTAGGCGATCGTCAACCAGGGGTCGAACTCCAGCGCGCGACGATACAGCTGCTCGGCGCGGTCCATCGTTTCCACGTCTTCGTCGAGCTGGCTCGCCTGGAGGTACAGATCGTAGGCCGCGCGAGCTCTGTCTCGACCAGCCGTCGGGCGCAGCACGCGCACCACGTCGTCTCGCAGGCGTTTGACCTGAAGATCCAGCACCATTTGGCCGGTGAGTGGCTCGAAGGCGCCCTCGCGGGTGTGAACGACGACGTTGCGCCCGTCGGAGACGATGCGCAGCTCCGCCAGGGGCTTGCGCACGGTGGGCAGCGACCGGCGTAGGGCCGTCATGGCTCGCGTCACGTCGCGCAGGCGCACGTTTCGGTCGAGCAGCCCCTGGGCGGTTCGAAGCTGAATCACGTCTGCGAAGGTGTACGCGCGCCGCCCTTTCCGCCGACCCGAGGGGGAGACGACCCCCGCGCGATCCAACGTGCGCAGACGTGTGGGCGTGACCTGGAGCAGGCGCGCGATTTCACTGCGCGTGAACAGATCCTGGACCGGTTCGCGGCTCGATTGTGGCTCGTCGAGCGCCGTCGCCTGCATCCCCTCGGCGGCCGAGCGACGACCTCCGCCCGGCCCGAACACGACGTGGATTACCTTCTCCGCGGCGCGGCCCGACTTTCTTCCGTCTTTCTTGCCGCTCTTGCCCTGCCGCCGCATCTCAGACCGCCGTCCTACTCGAGGTTTCGATCTGCGTGCCCTCGATTCGCGAGGCGAGCGCGATCGACGCAAACCAATATCTCCTCCCTGGACGGCGCGCGTCAAGACGCCCGCGGGGCGCAGCTCCAAATCGGGGGCAGGGTGTGGTCTGGCCCGCGCGCGAGCTTTGGCGAGCGCGCAGGCGCGCGGGCGGGGGGGAGCCGCTTTGCGCGATGGCGAGTGCCGACCGGCTCGCGCGCAAGGTCGCCGACCGGCGCCGCGGCTCCCGCTCGCCGCTCGCCCGCCTGCAGCCAGCGAGCGCGGCTCTCTCCGTCTCGGGCGCTGCCGCTCTGCGCGCCGCGGCTCTTCCCAGTGCCGCTGTGTTCGGCGCCTTGCCCGGCGGCGCCGTGTGCAGCGCCCTTCTGTGCAGTGCCCTTCTGCCCAGCGCAGCCGTGTCCTGTACCATCCTGCCTGGCGCCCTTCTGCCCGGTTCCGCTCCTCCCGGTGCCATCTGGCCGAGGCGCGCCGCGCCGGTGTGCGCCGTGAGGCCCCCCTCTGCTGCCGTTTTTCGTGGATCTGAATCGAAGGCTCGCTGGGAGCGGGAGAGGGAAGGACCGAAGGGTCGCGCCATGGGCATCCTTTCGTCGAAGACGGAGGGTCGACCTTTGTACACGATGGCTGCCGCATCGGCTCGCGTCGACGGCAAGTTTGTGGTTGTTCCAGTGTCCCTTCAGCGTCTCGCGACCTGCCCGAGCGAGGCCTGCGGACAACTGGCTGTGGGCAACTTGCGCGCCGCGCGTGACCTCGCCGAGCGCTTTGCCAGCGGCTTCGAAAACGGCTCGACCCCGCACCGCCCAGGCAGAGCGACAACTTTTCCCCAGCTTACCAACCCAGAGCCTTTCGGCCGATTCGGCTGACCGGTACTGTGTTTGCTCGGTGGAGGAGGCGGGGCTGCGCGTTGCGTTCGCACTCGGCTCGTTCGCGGCAGCGACCGTGGGTGTCGTGAAGTTGTCCCAAGTGGGGGGCGAAACGCACAATCGGTGTGCAGGAAGCATGGCCATGGACAACTCCGTTCTCGATGAAGAGCCTTCCCCGCCGCGCGAGCGCCGCAAACGGCGCGTGTACGTGACGAGGAATACCGAGTATCACTGCTTCGGGCGCCGCTGTGTGGCGGTGCGCAGCCGCAGCAGCGGGCAGTGGAGGCTCGCGCACGCCGCTCTGCAGCGCAATGTCAGCCTCTCGGTGCGAGTCGACGACTCGGGCGGCGTCTGCCCGAAGCCTCGTACGTCCGCGCCCGAGGTTGGGGATTTGCTGTTCTTCGGGGAAGAGGGATCCGATTTGATCACCACCGCTCTGGTCGCCATCGAGCGACCGAGCCGGGCCGTGGTTGCGTCCTACCCCGTGTAATGAGAGCGCTGATGGGACGGGCCGCGCTTTCTGGCCGGCGGCGATGGGGCGCCTCGCCGCCGGTGCGCCTTGGCGCGCGGCGCGCGGCCCCCGCGCTCGGGCCGTGCGTCGGAGTCGAGGCGTCGCACGCGGAGAGCGTCGAAGGTGCCGCGCCGCGCGCGAGCCGCGGAGGCCGTCCGCCGTCGCTTGCGGCCGGGGTGGCTGCGCCGCCCGGTGCGACCGGGAAGCCTGGTGCGGTGCGGCTCTGGACTGCACCGGGAGCTCCTGTGCCGTCGAAGGGCACCCGAACCAGCGCGCTGCGGTCGGCTGGCGGCGAAGTTCCCGGTGCGCAGCTCCTGCGCTCCGGACCCGTGTGCGAGGGGAGCCGCCGAACAGCCCCGGTGAATGTGTTTCGATTGGGTTTTCGACCTTGCCGAGGGCGCTTTTCGCTTGAGCTTTCGTGTGGGGGCAGGTGCGTCGCAAGGGCGCCGGCCGAGGCAAATCTTTGTCTCTCGGGGCTGATCTTCCATCCCGATTTGGGCCGTTGTGTTGGATACTTGGCGGATGAGTCCGGCTGGAGCCGCATGCTTCCGAGTTCGTCGAGAGTTTGGTGTTTTCAGTAGTCATCAGTGAGAAGGGCGGGGCCGAACGCCGCGAGGTCTTCGATTCCTCCGAGGTGACGGTCGGGCGCGTGCGAGGGAACGACCTCGTGCTGCCGAAGGGCAACGTGTCGAAGCGTCACGCGCGCCTCACTCAGAAAGATGGTCGCTTCGTCGTCGTCGATCAGAACAGCACGAACGGCACGTACGTAAATCGTCAGCGCATCGTTCAGGCCACCATCGTCCGCGAAGGCGACCGCATCTACATAGGCGATTTCATTCTGCGCATCGATGGGGCGCCGGGCTCGCAGAGCAACGGCGCGGCGCCGCTCGCGCGCCCCGAAGGCGAAACGCTGGAGCGCGACAGCTGGGTGGGTCCCTCCCCGGAGGATCTGAAAGCCGCGCAGGTCCCGCCGGCGCCTCGAGTCCCTGCGGGCGTGACCGGGCGTTCCCCGCTGCACGCCGTCCCCGAGGCCGTCGAGCCACCTCGCCCCTCGAAGACGGAGAGCGTTCATCGGGACCCGACGCCCGTCGAATCCATTCGCGCGCTGGTCGAGCGAGTGGCGGAAAAGGTCGAGCGCCGGACGCTCGAGCGGGACATTGGCGAGAGCACGTCGCGGCGGATCGAGCGCTGCCTAGTCGAGGAGCTCGGTCGCCTGCGCCTCGAGCTCGGGGTGAGCTCTCAGCTTCCCGAGGAGCAGCTGCTGGCGCTGGCGCGGGCCGAGCTGATTGGCCTAGGCCCGCTCGAGATCTTGATCCATGGCGAGTCCGTGGTCCAACTGACGGCCAACGGAACCGTCAGCGCCAACAGCGTGCGTGAGGGGGGCTCTTCGATGGCGGAGATCCCCTTCTCTTGTGCCGAATCCGTGGATCGAGTGCTCGCCCGGCTGTGTCGGCAGAGCGATGTGTCGCACGACGGGCGGGAGACATTTCTCAACGGTCGCCTCCCAGGTGGCGTCGTTTGGCGTGTCGTGCGGCAGCGAGCTTGCCCCGACGGGATCGTGTTCGTGCTGCGGCGCCAAGCGGCCGTGCGCGGCAGCCTGGAGACGCTCGTGCGCGAGGGCACGGTTTCTCGCGCCATGGCCACCTTTCTTGGACATTGCCTCTCCGCGGGGGCCAACCTGCTCGTCACCGGCGGCGAGGCAAGTAGCGTTGCTCGCGTGCTTTCCGCGCTCGCTGCCGGGGTGGACGGGCGGCAGCTGCTGGTTCTCGAGGAACGCTACCGGCTGGCGGTGGACGTTGAATCGGCCGTGCGCTTGGACGCCACGACCGCAACCGTCGATCCCGTGCGAATGCTGGATTTCGCCAGCGCGCTGCCCAAGGCATGCCTCGTCGTGGAGAACCTGCTCGGGCGATGCCTGGCGCCCACCATCGAAGCGGTCGGGCGGGGCGTCGGCGGTGTAGTCGCGGGCGCGTACGCGCCGAGTGTCGAACGGGCACTCTCGCGGCTGGCGAGCCATTTCGCCGTTCAGTGCCCCGGTGTCACGGTCGAGGCGGGCCGCCGCAGCATCGCCGCCAACCTCGACGTGGTGGTGGAGGTGTTTTCGCCCGGCGACGGCCGTGACCGGGTCCGGCGCCTGGTCGAGCTGGTCGAAGATCCGTCCGGGCAAACGCAGCTCAAGGAGATCTTCTCGTTCGTCGTGGAGCGCACGGCAGCGGGAGGGGCCGTCGAGGGGGCGTTCCACGCGACCGGCGTGGAGCCAGCTCTCGCCCGGGAGCTCAGGGCTCGGGGCGTCGCCCTGGACGCCTCCCTGTTCAGCCGCCCCTCGGCAGGCTGAGCCCCGCTCGGCGCTCCCGCGCGGGGACCGAGCTTGGCCGGGTGCCGGCCGCCGCGCTTCGCTCTTGCCGCTGCGGGGACCGAGCTTGGTCCACACGGTGGCCCGCGGCCCTTCGTTCCGCGCCGCGCCCGTGGGCGGATTGTTCCCGACGTGCCGACAGGGCGGGGGGCGAAAGCCGCCTTCCGGTGCTCAGCCAGGGACCGACTGCTCGCGCAGCGTACGGCTCACTTTTCGACTCACCAGACGCCGTTTGATCGCGTTGAGCTTGTCGATCATCAGCACCCCATCGAGGTGGTCGTTCTCGTGCTGCAGGGCGACGGCGAGCAGCCCGTCGGCGTGAAGCTCGAACGGCTTGCCGTGCTCGTCCATCGCGCGAACGCCAATCCGCTCGGCGCGGCGAATCTCCTCGCTGGCCCCCGGGAAGGAGAGGCAACCCTCCTCCCAAAGCTGCGACCCCTCGGGGCTGATGAGCTCCGGATTGATGAACACTTTCAAGTCGCTGGGCTCATCCTCTCCAGCGATGTCGATGACGAAGATACGCTGAGCGACCCCGACCTGCGTGGCCGCGAGCCCGCAGCCGTTGCACGCGTACATCGTTTCGGCCAGCGACTCCACCAGCGCCCGCGTCTCGTCCGTGATCTCGTCGACGGGCTTGGCGACTTCACGCAGCCGGGGGTCGGGGTACTTCAGAATCTCGAGCACTGCCATTGGACTGCTATTTCCTATCACTGGCGAGCTGCACTAGCAATCGCCCGGCGACCGCGGGCCGATCCCACCGGCGGCGGCTGCTCCGGCTCACTTCCTGGCCGGCCCAATGGTCAAGGTGTGCCAGCCAGCAGCTCTGCGGGCTCGCCGCCGCGCCGCTTCGGCGGTCGCGACGGCGCGGCCGAGTCCGGGGGGGGAGGGTGCGCGGCCCCGGCAACTGGCCCGACCCCCCCCCGCGTGCAGCCGCCGCGCGCTCCTCACTCGCCGCCGGGACCTGGCGGGTGATTCATCCGGCGAAGCCATCCATGTAGGGCAATCTGCGCCGGGTTTGCTCGATCGAGTCCTGATTGCCCAGCAGCTCGGTCGTGGAATCCCAAGAGCCCTCGACGAAGCGTTTGCGAACGCCCTCGGGCATGTCGAAGCCGGTCACCTCGTCTCCCACGAGGAGCCGAGACTTCTCGAGGTCCACCACGAAGCGAAGCGCCGGATCCGACTCGCAGCGATCCATCAGGCGCCGGCAGGTTGCGCCGTCCACGACCACGCAGGGCACGCCCAGCGAGAAGCAGTTGGCGTGGAAGATCTCCGCGAAGCTCTCGGCGATGATCGCGCCGATGCCTTCGCCCCAGCGAACCAGCGCCTGCGGGGCATGCTCACGCGAGGAGCCGCAGCCGAAATTCTTGTTGGCCAGCAGAATCGTGGCGCCGGCGTAGGCGGGGTCGTCGAAGGGGTGGCGCTTTCCTTGCGCCGTGAGCTGCGCACGGTCGTCCTCGAACGCGTGCTCTCCGAGCCCCTCGAAGGTGACAGTGCGCAGGTAGCGGGCCGGAACGATGCGATCGGTGTCGATGTCGTCTCCTCGGACGGGGACGGCGCGGCCTGCAATTTGAATGCGGCGAGTGTCGCTTTTCATGTCACTGACTCCTTTTGCCATGGGGGCCGTTTCGCCTCATCACTGCGCCCCGAACAGTTGCCGAGCGTCCGTAACCTCGCCGCACAGCGCGGCCGCCGCCACCATGGCCGGGCTCATCAGGAGCGTGCGACCGCTGGGGGACCCCTGGCGGCCCTTGAAGTTGCGGTTGGAGGAGGAAGCACAAACCTCGCGACCCTGCAGCTTGTCCGGGTTCATCGCCAGGCACATCGAGCAACCTGGCTCGCGGAACTCGAAGCCAGCAGCCGTGAAGACCTTGTCGTAGCCCCTCTCGATGATTTGCCGCCGCACGTCTTGCGAGCCGGGAACGATCAGGGCGCGCACTCCGGGTGCTACCTTTCGGGTTCCCTTTTCCACCAGCTTCGCGACTTCTTCGAAGTCGCTGAAGCGCCCGTTGGTGCACGAGCCGATGAAAGCCACGTCGACTTTCGTTCCGGCGATCGCCTGCCCCGCCTCGAAAGACATGTAGCGGTAGGCCTCCTCGGCCGTTTCCCGCTCGTTTTCCGGAAAGCTGTCGAGGCTCGGGATTCGCTCTCCCACGGCCACGCTCTGCCCCGGCGTGATGCCCCAGGTAACCATGGGCTGGATGTCTTCGCCGCGAAAGACGACCGTGTCGTCGTATTCGGCGTCGGCGTCGCTGCGCACGCTCTGCCAGTACTGCACGGCGCGATCCCAGGCGGCCCCGGTGGGCGACAGCGGGCGGCCCTCGAGGTATCGGTAGGTGGTCTCGTCCGGGTTGACGTATCCAGCGCGCGCGCCCCCTTCGATGCTCATGTTGCAGAGGGTCATGCGCTCATCCATGCTGAAGCGATCGATCACTTCCCCGCAGTATTCGTAGGCATAGCCCACGCCGCCCTGCACGCCGAGGTGATGGATCAGGTGCAGTGCCACGTCCTTGGCGTAGACGCCAGGCGGCAGCTTGCCCGAAAATTCGATTCTTCGCACCTTGAGCCGGTTCATGGCCAGCGTCTGCGTCGCCAGCACGTCGCGCACCTGCGAGGTGCCGATGCCGAACGCGAGCGAGCCGAAGGCACCGTGCGTGGACGTATGCGAATCTCCGCAGCAGATGATCATCCCCGGTTGGGTGAGGCCCTGCTCGGGGCCGAGCACGTGGACGATGCCTTGCTCCTGTCGCTTCGGCGCGAAGAAGCGGATCCCGTGCTTGTCGACGTTGCGCTCCAGCGCGCTGAGCATTTGCTCGGCGAGGCTGTCGGCCAGCGGTCGAAGCTTCGTGTGGGTCGGAATGATGTGATCGGCCGTGGCGAAGGTCCGCTGCGGGTGCGCCACGGCGAGGCCCCGCTCATCCAGCATGCTGAAGGCCTGCGGAGAAGTTACCTCGTGCAGCAAGTGCAGCCCGATCATCAGCTGATACTGCCCCGAGGGCAGTTGGGCCACCGTGTGCTGCTCGAAGACCTTGTCGTAAAGAGTTTTTCCCATTGGCTCGCTTTCCTTCCTGGGCGCCCTTTCGCTCCGCCCATCGTGCATTCGTTTTTCCCCACCGAAAAGCCGCGCGGCGCGCGCCTCGTCTTCGCGGGCGGGCGACCTCCGGGTCGCGCTGCTCTCGAGGGTTGCGCTCAGAGCCGGGGCTCAGCGCCTCGCGCTCTCTCCTGGGCTATCGCCCTCGAGCGGCGCCGACGATTGCCCGCTCGCCGCTACCGGCCCGCCCTGCCTCGAGTAGGTCTGCAGACGCTCGAGCAGCTCCTGTCCAAAGCGGGTGAACTGCTGGACATCCTCTTGCCGGAAGGGGCGCCACACGGCTTCGATGGCGCTCGTGCGGTGGGCGCGGACCTGGGCCAGAACGCGTAGCCCCGATTCGCTCAGCACGTACTGGCGCTGCCGCCCGTCCTGGCGGTTGAGGCTCACGAGCACCAGCTCCTTGTCGAGCAATTGCCTGAGAATCTTGGAGACGGCGGCTGGGCTGCTTTCGCGCCGGCGGGCGAACAGACTCGGCATGAAGTGGTCCGTGGCGATTTCCTCCAGCACGGCCCATTGCTGCTCGGTCAGCCCCACCGCGGCGGCGAGCTCTTGGCGGCGCTGCCGAAACAACTCCGTGAGGCGCTGAAGACAGGCGACCGCGTCGTGAATGCTCTCGATACTCGCCGGCTCCATGGGAAATTTGATTAACCTCGGTTAATCATTGGGTCAAGTAAGATTGTTCAAAAGGAATCGCCGTTCCCGATGAGTGAAGGGGCCGTTTGGTCGGCCTCTCGATGGGGCCGAAAGGCGCGGGGCCCCCGGGGCGGCACCGGAGCTCCCGGTCGCTCAGGCCATGGGCGGCTCAGGCCATGGGAGGCTCAGGCCATGGGCGGCTCAGGCCTTGGGAGGATAGTGCAGCAGGCCCGTCAGGTACGCGTCGGGCCCCAGCGTCTCCCAGCGGGGACTTTCTACGCGTGGCGCGGCCTGGGGCGAGTCGGGTCCGCTCCAGTCGAGCGCGCAGGAGCGCCCCCGCGGCCCGAGCAGAAGGGGAGCGATGAATAGGTGCAGCTCCTGCGGTAGCTCGTCGGCGAGCAAGCTGCCGGCCAGCTCCGCGCCCCCCTCGCACAGCACGCTGACGACCTCTCGCTCCGCCAGCGCCGTCAGCGCTGCGGACATGTCGCACCGGCCTTGGGTATTGGCGGGAACGCGGATCACGTTCACCCCGAGGGCTTCCAGATCCGTTCCGACCTTGGCCGAAGAGCTGGGCGTCGTGATCACGCAGGTCGGCAGCTGCTCGGCCGTCTTCACGAGCTGGCTGCTCAGCGGGATTCGCAGCCGACTGTCGACCACCACGCGGATGGGGTTGCAGGCAGGGGGACCTTCGCGAACGGTGAGCTGTGGATCGTCGGCGACCACCGTGCTCACGCCCACCAGCACGGCGTCGTGGGTGGCCCGCAGCCGGTGGGAGCGCGCGCGGGACTCCTCGCCGCTGATCCACTTCGAGGCGCCCGTCTTGGCGGCGATGCGTCCGTCGAGTGAGACGGCCATTTTGAGCGTGAGGTAGGAGCGCCCGCCGAGGATGAAGCCCTTCCAGGGGCGAATCAGCGCCTCGCATTCGTCGCGCAGCGGCGACATTTCCACGTCGAGCCCCGCCGCGCGCAACCGCGCGATCCCGCCCCCGGTGACATGGGGGTTGGGGTCGACCGTGCCCACCACCACCTTCGAGATCCCGGCCCGAATGATGGCGTCCGTGCAGGGGGGGGTCTTGCCGTGGTGGTTGCAGGGCTCGAGCGTCACGTAGAGGTCCGAGCCAGCAGCCCGAGCCCCGGCCTCTTCGAGCGCCATCGTCTCGGCGTGGGCCTCGCCCGCCGCCACGTGGTAGCCGCTACCGAGCAGCGCATCGCCGCCGACGACCACGCAGCCCACGTGCGGGTTCGGAGATGGGTCCCCGCGCCGGCCGAGCTCCAAGGCTTTTTTCATCCATCGGTCCGACATTTCTCCTGCCGCCACAATTCTCGGCCTCGACCTTCAGGCTCGAGGCCGTTCGCGCACCAGTACGCTCATCTCGGCCATGAACGCGTCGATATCGCGGAAGGACTTGTATACGCTCGCAAACCGCACGTACGCGACTTCGTCGAGCTCCTTGAGCTCTTTCATGACCGCCAGGCCGATCGCCTCCGTCGATACCTCGCGGTCGCCCCCTTCGCCGAAGCGGCGCTCGACCGTCGCTGCCACATCGTCTAGCCGGTCGGCGGCGACGGGGCGCTTGTTGCAGGCGATTTGCAGGCTGCGAAGCAGCTTTTCGCGGCTGAACCCCTCGCGCTGCCCGTTCTTTTTCACAACCGTCGGCAAGCTGTATTCGATGCGCTCGTAGGTCGTGAAGCGCCGCCGGCACCCCTCACAGGCGCGACGCCGCCACGTGACCGCCCCGTCCGAGACCAGCCGAGAGTCGACGACGCGGCACTCGCCGGCGTTGCAGTAGGGGCACTGCATGGCCCAGCCTAACCCTCGTAGGCCGAAAGCACCAAGCTCGCGTTCGTGCCGCCGAACCCAAAAGAGTTCGACAGAACGTGCTTCAACTTGCGTTGGCGCGCTTCGTTGGGCACGAAATCGAGCGGACACTCCGGATCTACTTCGTGCAAATTGATCGTCGGGGGGACGACTCCGTGGGCGATGGCCTTGGCGCACAGGGCCGCCTCGAGGGCCCCCGCCGCACCGAGCATGTGCCCGGTCATGCTCTTGGTGGAGCTGACCCACACCCTTTTCTCCAGGATCGGCCCGCCGAAGGTATCGATCAGGGCGTGCGCTTCTTCGATATCGCCGACGGGCGTCGAGGTGCCGTGCGCGTTGACGTAGTCGATGTCGGAGGCCGAGAGCTGCGCGTCCTGCAGTGCCAGGCGCATCGCGCGGGCCGCGTGCACGTGGCGGGGCGCCGGTTTGGTGATGTGGAAGGCGTCCGTGGTGGTGCCCCAACCCCTCAGCTCACACAGGATGTTGGCGCCTCGCGCGCGCGCGCGCGATTCCGTCTCCAAGATCAGGATGGCGGCGCCTTCGCCACACACGAATCCATCCCGTTCGACATCGAACGGGCGACTCGCACCCTCCGGATCGTGGTTGCGCCGGCTCAGGGCGAACATGGCCGAGAAGCCCGCCATTCCGATCGGCGTGATCGTCGCCTCGGAACCACCCGCCACCATGACCTCGGCCTGGCCGCGCCGCATCCGCTCGAGAGCATCTCCCAGGGAGTGGGCGCTCGATGCGCAGGCGCTGGTGTGGCAGTAGCTGGGTCCGCGCAGGCCATGCTCGATCGCCACCTGGCCCGCGGCGAGGTTGCCGATGATCGAGGGGATGAAGTACGGGCTGACCTTGCCAGGCCCCTTGTCGTCCAGCACCCGGGTGACCTTCTCGAGATTCTCCAGGCCCCCGAGCCCCACGCCGATGAAGCAGCCGGTTCGGTCGCGCTCCTCTTCCGTCAGCTCGAGGCCCGCTTCCTCGATGGCGAGCTTGGTCGCAGCCATGGCGAAATGGGTGAACCGGCACATCTCCTTCACCTTGCGGCGAGGCATGTGGTCCGCCGGCTCGAAATCTTTCACCTCGGCGGCGACTCTGCTGGGAAATTTCGTGGCGTCGAACGCCTGGACCAACGCGCTGCCACTGCGACCATTCTTGATCGACTCCCAGGTTGCTCGGCTGCCTATCCCAACGGGCGTAACCAGGCCCATTCCCGTGATGACGATGCGCTCCACTATACCTCACCAACCGACCATCCCCTCACCGCGGGGGGACAGTCGTAGGTCGACTGCCCCGTCGCCCCTCCGACTCTAGTACGCATCTCTCAGCTCGCTACCCACGAAATCGTCGGCCCCGAACGGGTCCCTGAACGTGCCGGCTCAGCGGTCGCGAAGGAAACACGAAGAACCCTCGCCGGACCGGCCGAGTGGTGCGCGACGGACCGGCGGGGCCCGATTTCCCTGAGTTCGGAAGAGATGCCGGCGGAGCGGCGGCTTCGGGTGTCAGCTTCCGATGTGCTTCTCGATGTACGAGACCGCATCCTGTACGGTTCGGATTTGCTCCGTATCTTCGTCCGGGATGTCGATTTCGAACTTCTCCTCGAAGGCGAGCACGAGCTCCACCAAGCCGAGGGAGTCGGCACCAAGGTCGTCGATGAACACCGACGTCGGCTGAATGTCAGCCTCGTCGACATCCAGCTGCTCCTTGATGATTTGCTTCACTTCGGCCGTAACGTCGCGACCTTCCGCCATGTTATTCCTCCAAACTCGGCCCTCGTCGTCGAGGGCATTTGCATTCAGTAAAGGATCTGTTGATTACGTCGCCTTCTCACCGGGCAGGGCCCCTGGTCCCGGGTCTGGCTGGCGAAAAGCGCTCTACATGTACATGCCGCCGTTGACGGCGAGGACTTGGCCGGTAATGTACGCGGCCTCGTCCGACGCGAGGAAGGCGGCTGCGGCCGCGACCTCGTCGGCGGACGCTGGCCGCCCCATGGGCACGGCCGAGAGCATCGCCTCCCGCTGCGCTTCCTCGAGGGCGGCGGTCATGTCGGTGGCGACGTAGCCCGGGGCGATTGCGTTGATGGCGATGTTTCGCCCCGCGTACTCGCGCGCGAGCGATTTGGCGATCCCGATGAGCGCGGCCTTGCTCGCAGCGTAGGCGACCTGGCCCGCGTTTCCGGTCTGGCCGATGACGCTCGACAGGAAAATGACTCGCCCCGATCGAGCGCGCATCATCGGCTTGAGAGCTGCGCGTGCGCACGCGAGGGCGCCCTTGACGTTGACGCTGAGGATTGCGTCGAGATCTTCCTCTTTGACCCGCAACAGCAGGGCATCGACGGAGATTCCCGCGTTGGCGACGAGAATGTCGACGCCCCCCGCTGCCTTGACGAGCGCGGCGGCGGCCTTCTCGGTTTCCGTGAAGTCTTTCAGCTCCAGCGGCTCGGCCGTCGCCTTGCCGCCAGCGGCCTCGATCTCCGCCACGACGCTCGCCGCGGCAGCGGCATTCTTGCCGTAGGTGAGCACTACCTTGGCGCCCTGGGCCGCCAGCTTGACGGCGCACGCCTTCCCGATGCCCCGGGAACCGCCGGTGACTAGTGCTGTTTTTCCAGTTAGATCGAACATTGCTTAGGCTTCACTTCCTTCGCGCGGCGGGGTGTAACACGGGTCAGCACAGCACGAGCAGAAGAATTGCGGCGTGCACAGTTTTTCGTCATGCCGTCCCGACGCTGCCTCGACAATGAACCGGAGCGTTCGTCCGCCCCCGTCGTGCGTCGCCGAGTTGCGGTCGATCCGGCACGAACCCGCCCCTTGCCCCGGCGTTCAGGCGTTGTCGCTCCAGAACGTCTTCGCTTCGGTCAGACGCTCTGCGTCAAAAACGCTGAGCACGCGGATCGGTGGCTTGCTGCGCTTCGCGAGCCCCGCGAGCACTTTGCCAGGGCCGATTTCCAGGGCCTTGGTACAGCCTTCGGCGGCGAGGCGCTGCATGGTCTCGTGCCAGCGCACGGGGCCGTCCACCTGGCTCACGAGCAAGCCACGGACGCGTGAGGCGTCCGTGTTGGCGAGGGCCTCGACGTTGCTGATGACGGGGAAGGCGAGGTCGCCGATCTCGATTCGCCGCAGGGCTTCGTCGACCACTCGGGCCGCGGGCGCCATGAGCGAGCAGTGAAAGGGCGCGCTCACTTTCAGGGGCAGCGCTTTCAGAGCTCGGTCGGGGGCCAGCGCTCGAGCCGCATCGATCGCCGCGGCATGGCCGGCGATCACGACCTGTCCAGCGGCGTTGAAGTTCGCGGGAGACAGGACGCTTCCCGGGTCGCAGCGTTCGAGCGCGGCCGCGCAGAGCCCTTCGACATCGGCAGGGCTGCCGCCCATGACGGCGGCCATCGCGCCCACGCCGACGGGGACGGCGGATTGCATTGCCTCGCCGCGCTTGCGCACCGTCGCCACTGCGTCCTCGAACTTCAGAGCCCCGGCGGCGACCAACGCGCTGTACTCCCCGAGCGAGTGGCCCGCGGCGAAGCGCGGGGGCGGCAGCTCGGGCCAGGCCTCTTTCAGGGCCGCGAGCGCGGCGATGCTGGCGGTCAAGATCGCCGGCTGTGCGTTTGACGTGCTCGTCAGGCTTTCGGCAGGGCCCTCGAAGATCAGTTTGGAAAGTGATTCTCCGAGAGCTTCGTCCGCTCTGTCGAAGACCGCCTTCGCGGCTTTGGACGCTTGCGACAGGGCAAGTCCCATCCCCACCGTCTGTGTCCCTTGCCCAGGGAAGAGCCACACGCTCATGCGATGCCTCCTAGTGTCGTATCCGGCGGAACTCGGCGCGCCGGGCCCCCGTGGGCACGACCTCGCGCATCTCCGCAGTCATTCTGTGTGCGTTCCGAGCAACCCGGGCGGAAGCCGGGAGCCGCGAGCTGGATATGCCCAATGATGCGCGCTGGCCCGGTCTGCTCCAGGGGTCGCCGAGGCCCCCGGCGGTCGGGCGAGTCGCAACTTTCAGGGTCTCTTCGGCCACTGCCGCCCGGGGAAGGCCCGCCGCCTGCTCGGGTTGCCGGGTCGCGAAGCGAGCCGGGCGGCGGCGACGAGCCGCACGCGATCGCTCGAGCCGAGCCGCCGGCGCTGCGGAAGAAGGGCGCGCTCAGGCGCCCGACTCTTCGGTGGCCTCTTCGGACCGCTGGGAGACCACGGAACGCCCCGCGTAGTGGCCGCAGGTGGGGCACACTCGGTGGGCGAGGCTCGGGGCGGAGCAGTTGGAACAAGGGACCACGTGCGGTGCCGAGACCTTGTCGTGCTGGGAGCGGCGCATGTCGCGCTTACTGCTGCTGAGTCGTCGTTTGGGTACCGGCACCGATTCACTCCTTCGCGGTTTTCAACTGGCTCGCCAAAGCGGCGAGCGGAGCCAGCCGAGGGTCGATCGAGGGCGTTTGGCCCTGGGGCTCGACTGGGCGCGTATCGGTAGCGGCATCGGACTGGAAAGGCAAGTCGGATCGGACGGGGAAAAGCGGCAATTCCAGCAGAAGGTGCTCGCGCACGAACCCGTCGAGTACGATGGTCTCGCCGTCGAAGGTGTCCTCGGCTGCGAGCTCGGGGGTCAGCTGCTCGTCCGCATTCTCCTGAGCGCGGCGTTTTCGCTTACGCCCCGCCGATGATGCGGCTGCTTGGCCTGGATTCGGACGCAGCATCAACACGATCTCGGCGTCGAGCTCGAGATCGACCGGCTCGAGGGTTCGTGCGCACGGCATCTGCACGGGCGCTCGAGCACGGCCTTTCACGAGCACCTCGCGCCCGTTCTTCTTCAGGTACAGGTCGAGCTGGCCGGGCAGCCCCCTCGGCGCGGCCTCGGTTTTCGCCAGCGCCCAGGCGAGCCATTCGGGGGGAAGGGGCCAGGAGCGCTGCTTATCTCCGGACTCGAGATCCTTGAGCGGCACGGTATAGGCAGGGGCTTGCACGGCGGCCAACGTAGCACGCCCGCTGCGGGTGTGCGCCCCCGACCAGCACGCCCGAAGCGGGCGCGGCTCGGGCGGGAGAGCGCGCGAGCCGGCGCCGGGTCGGTCGGGGAGGGGGCGGTCCCCGAGGGCGCTCCCGCGCCGCCTCGGGCCGTTCTTTCCTGAAACATCAGAGTGTGCTCTACAGCCCACCTCATGGCCACGAGGACACCGCGGCACCGGGATTCGCCATGCTGAAATGGGCTCGTGAGCGCGGCCGACGCCACCTCTGGGCGATTGGCTTGTACGGGCTGGTGCTGCTCGTCTACTTGCTGACGGCGGGCAAGCAGCGTCTCGTCGAGCATACGCCGTTCAACCATTTCGCGCTTCTGGCAGAGGCATGGCTCGACGGGCGGCTCGACCTCGGCGGGCCCCCGCCCGATTACGCGCAGGGCAACGACTTCGCTCGCTACCACGGCCGCTGGTACGTGACCTTTCCGGCGCTGCCGGCCTTGCTGATTCTGCCTTTCGTGAAGATCGCGGGCAGCGCGGAGCGCGTCCGCGACGCACAGTTCTTCATCTGGTTGGCGCCGCTGGGGCCCACGCTCCTGTTCGCGATTCTCGAGCGGCTCCGCGAGCTGGGTCGCACGCTGCGCAGCCGCCGGGAAAACCTGATGCTCGCCGGCTGCTTCGCCTTTGGCAGCGTCTACTATTTCACCGCGGTGCAGGGCACGGTCTGGTTCGCTGCGCACGTGGTCGCGGTGGCGTGCTGCGGGGGCTACTTGCTCGCGTCCCTGCAGGCTCGCCACCCGTGGCTGGCCGGGCTGATGCTCGGTCTCGGGTTTTGGGCGCGCGCGCCGGTGCTGTTCGCGTTTCCAGTCTTCCTCGCCGAAGCGCTGGCGAGCTGCAGCCGAGAGCCGCCCGCGAGCGACGCGTCCGGCCCGGCTCGGGGCTGGCCTCGGCGGCTGGCGGCCGCGTGGAGCCGCGTCGATGGCGCGGCTCTCTCGAGGCGGCTCGCGGCGTTCACGGTGCCGATCGCCGCCCTTGGGCTGTTGGCGATGCTGCACAACTACGCTCGCTTCGACCACCCGTTCGATTTCGGCTACCACCATCTGCAGGTTGCCTGGAGCCGGCGCATCGACCGGTGGGGCCTGGTTCACCTCCACTACTTGCCGCGCAACCTCGGGGTGATCCTCACCAGCTTGCCCTGGCTGGATCCGCTGCGCGTCAACGTGCACGGCCTCGCGCTGTGGCTGACGACGCCGCTTTATCTGTTCGTCATCTGGCCCGGCAAGACCCGCCCGGGCTTCGGCATCTGGCTGCTGGCGGCGGCCGCCGTCAGCTGGCCCACCCTCTTCTATCAAAACACCGGGTGGCAGCAATTCGGCTACCGCTTCTCGAACGACTACGCATTGATGCTCTTCGTCGCCTTGGCTCTGACGACGCGGCGCTGGGGTGCTCTCGTCGGGGCGCTGGCGGTCTGGGGTCTGCTGATCAACACCTTCGGAGCCCTGACTTTCGATCGCGCGCGCTACTCGAGGTACTACTATTCCGAACCCTCCCAGAGGCAGCTGTACCAACCGGATTGAGCCCGCCCGGGTGCGGCCTCGGCGCCCTTCCTTCGTTGGGGTAAATTTTCGCTGAGCCAGGATCGTTCGCCCGGCGAGGGCAGGCGCGAGTCGCGCGGACGCCTCGGTTGCCTCGCAGTGATCGGGAAAATCGCAGCGGTTTTTGCCTTGCCGCTGCTACTTGGCCGACATACTTTCGATCGCCCCGAGGGCCGGAGCCGTTTTTCGCCGCGCCGGCCCCTTCCCGAGGCCCCTTCCCGAGGCCCCTTCCCGAGGAGAGTGTCGAAGCTCGCGCCCGGCGCGCCCCGACCTCGCCCTGCCCCGTTCACGGCTCACCGGAGAATCATCGATGCGTTTCACCCCTCGCTCCTACCGATCGCGGAGGTCCGCTTCCCGCCTCGTCGCCCCGTCCGCGGCCGGGCTCGCCGCTTTGATGGCCGCGCTCGTGGCTTGCTCGTCGGACGACTCCGGGCCCCCCGCGGCTCCGGGCGGCGGGCTCCCTGCCCCCAGCGATGGCGTGCCGGGGGGCCCCGCCGGGGGGCAGGGCATGGTGCCGGGGGGCGGCACGGGATCCATGTCTCCCGGCCCAGAACCCGGGGCGGGAGTGGACGAATCACCCGGTAATCCCGGCCTGAACGAGGGCGCGGGGGGCAGCGCCTCGGTCGGCATGGGCAACGCGGCGGCCGGGGCGATGATGGGCGCGGGCGGCGCGCTGATGCCGGTCGACGATTTTGCCGCAGAGCCGGGCCCCGGCTTCTTCAGGTCGGGAGACTGGCAGGGCTATTCCTGGACGGCCGTCGAAACGGACCCGGTCATGGGGGCTACCGTTCGAGTTCCGGAAGACTTCACCACGCTGCCCGATGGCGATCCGTTCTGTTTGACTGGGACGGTCGCGGCGGATCCCCCCTCCGATCCCGCCAATACCGCGGGGGACGGCTACCAGGGCTTCGCCATGCTCGGGTTCAACATCGCCCAAGCGGGGGTGCCCGAAGTGGAGGGAACCGAGCCGCCGGTGGGGACGATCGTGCCGACGGGCGACGGCATCGCGCTGACCTTCTCGCAGCAGGACGGGCCGCTACGCCTGCAGATTCAGGGGTCCAATCCCGCGCTCGCCAGCCAGCGCTTCTGCGCTGCCGTTCCGGCCCCCGATGCTCAGGGGCGCGCTTTCATCCCGTATTCCAGCATCACTCAGGAGTGCTACCTGACCCCGCCCGGCCCTTCCTACGAGGCCGCAGGGCGCCCGCCCATCGAGGCCGTTGCGTTTCTCGTGCCGGGCGACGTGACGCCGATCCCGTTCAGCTTTTGCATCGATGGATTCGCCGACGGTCAGTCGATCGCCGATGCGCCCACCAGCATCAGCGGCGGCGGGCTGATATCGGGGACCATCGGGAGCAAATTCGGCCGGCGGCGAGTTCGCGGCGCCGATGGGAACCTGTACGTCGTGCAAAACAACGCTTGGAACCCCGCTGCTCAGGAAGGCAATCAGGGAGTCAGCTTCGAGGGCAACTCCTTCACCGTGGTGCGCCAGGCGAACGGAGGGCAGCAGTCAGTGCCCATCTCGTTCCCCTCGATCTTCGTCGGCGGCAATGGAGATCAGGGGGTGGCGGGAGCCAACTCCACAGCCGAGACGGATGGCCTCCCGGTGGCCATCAACGCGATCGGCAGCATTCAATCGACGTTCAACACCAATGCCGGCCAGGTCAACGGCGAATACAACGCCACCTACGACATTTGGTTCGCCAACGGGGCTCCCCAGGGCTTCTACGACGACGCCGAGGCGGCCTTCTTGATGGTCTGGACCCACAAGCCGGGCAGCAAGAGCCCGATTGGGATCAACCCCTTCGTAACCGGCGTTTCGATCCCCGGCGCCCCTGGCACCTGGGACATCTGGGTGGGCCGCCGCGGCGAAAACGGTGCGGAGGCCAACCTCAACGACAACGCCCCGGTGATTTCCTACACCCCGTCGGGCGGGACCATCAACGACTTCAGCGCCAACTTGCTCGCATTCATCAACGATGCCGTGCAGCGCAGCAACCAGGGCGCGCTGGGCGGGTTTCAGTTCCCCGGCACTCTCACGCTCACGGACATCTTCGGCGGCTTCGAAATCTGGAGTGGGGGCGCGGGCCTGAGCGTCTCCGAGTTTTCCGTCGACATCCAGTGAGCGCCGCCGGCCGCGAGCCGCCAGGGCTCAGCCAAGGGGGGGAGCTGCGCGCGCCCCGCGGGGGGGACTGCGGAGGGCGAGTCGCGGGTCGACGGGGAGCGCGCCCCGCCGCGAGGCGCTTCCGCGCCAGCGAGCGGCGGGCGCGCCGGGCGGCTCAGCTGCCTCGCTCGATCGTGACCTTTTTGATTTTCGGGGGCTTTTCCGGCGTTTGGCCCCGGGTCGGGACGGAGGCCAGCTTGACCACGAGATCCTCGGGGCCGCACTTGCCGAAGATGGTGTAGCCGCCGTCCAGGTGGGAGGCGGCGCCATCCATGATGAAGAACTGAGAGCCGTTGGTGTTGGGCCCTCGGTTGGCCATGCAGATTTGGCCGCGCTCGTCGTGATGGGCATCCTCCCAGATTTCGTCCGGGATCTCGTAGCCTGGGCCGCCGGAGCCGTTGCCGTTCGGGTCACCACCCTGGATCATGAAGCCTTTGATGATTCGGTGGAACGTGGTGCCGTCGTACAGGGGCTTCTCGACCCACTTGCCATCGCTCTTCCAGGGCCGCGTGCCCCGCGCGAGCCCGACGAAATTGGCCACGGTAAGTGGAGCCTTGTCGGGCCAGAGGTCACACGTGAGCGTTCCCAGCTCCGTTTCGATCTTGGCAACCACCTCGTCGCCGGTGCCCTCGAGCCCCTTCATCGCCTGCTCCATGCCGAAATTGCCTCCGGTCGGATCGCCCGGGGCGGGCTTGACGGCGGCGACCGGCTTGGCTTCGACCTTTCGGGGCGTAGAAGCCGGGCCCCGGCTTGCGGAGCGCATGGCCTCGCGAGCCCGCTCGAGCCGCCGCAGCTTCTCGGCGTCGCTGACGGTTGCCGTCGTCGAGGTGGCGCTTGCGCGCTTCGCCGGGGTCGGCTCGGGTTCGGGCACCTCGCCCCGATCGCAGGAAGGCAGCGCCACCACGGACAGCAGCAGGGAAAGGCGGGTGGACAGGACTCGGCGTGCTTGCATGGGGCTTCCTGGGGATCGAGGGGTTAATGCGATATGTCGACTTTTTGGCCGGGCTCCACGCCGTGGCGGCGCAGCCAGCCGGCGTTGACCTCCAGCACGTGCGCGGCCGGGCAGGGAACGCTGCGCGGGGCGAGATTGAGAGTGGGCACCTGTTCCAGCGCGCCGACGATGGTCCCATCGGAAGCAATGAACAGCATGTCGAGTGGAAGGCAGGTGTTGCGCATCCAGAACGATCGCCGCGCCTCTTGCTTCCAAGAGAACAACATGCCGGCGTTTTCGGCCAGCTCGGTTCGGTACATCAACCCGCGCGTGCGCGCCAGCGTCGATTCGGCGAGCTCCACCTCGACCGTAGGGCTCGACGGGGCGTCGACGAACGTCACGCTGCCGCGCCGCGCCTCCGGCGCTCCGCCCGGATCCGCCGGGCATTTGGCGGCCGGCGGGGCCTGCGGCGCGGGGACTTCGGGCAGCGGCACGACGCACCTCGCCGCGCGGGGGGAGGGCGCCTGCGGCGGGGCGGGCTGCCCGGCGGTCGGTGTGGTCGATTGAGAGGCGGCTCCGCCCGACGCCGGGGTCGACCTCGGGGCGGCGGAGCGCTGCCCATCGGGGCGCAGCGGTGAGGCGGGGGCCGTCTCACGCCGCAGCTCCCGGTCCGACAGCGGCCCGTCGCTGGGCCGTTCGCAGCGACACCATGCGAGGGCCAGGCAGGCACCGACCAACCTCGGCGCCGCGCCGCACGTTCGCTGGGTGGCGAGGCGCCGATGTAGTGCGAAGAACCCCAGGTGATCTTTCATCGCCCGGCTGGCTCCTAACACGGTTGTGACCCGGTCCGAAACTTCCCTCTGACTCGAAGCCCGCGCTGGACACGCCGAGGCCGTTGGTTTGCCGCTCGGGTGCCTCAGCGTCGGGTGCGCTCGCGGCGGGCTGCCAGCCAATGCGGCCTGGCACAATTCGCGCTGCGCAGTATGCTGCGGAAGAATGCGGAATGCGGGATTTTCAGCCATTTTGGCCGGGCTGGCGTGGCTTTGTGCGTGCGGCTCGCAGCCCGAGCAGCCGGTGCTCGTACGGCAAGCGGGCAGCGAGCCTGCGGCGGCGGCCGAAGAGCCACCGGCCGAGCGCGAGCCGGACGCGGGAGCGCCCGGTGGCTCCCCGGTGGAGGAAGAAGAGCCCATCGAGGCTTTCACCGACATCGAATGTCCGCCCCCGCCGCCGGCCGAGGCCTCCCTCGCGTGCGATGCGTTCAACGAGCCGAGCGGCTGCGCGGAGGGGTTCGCCTGCTTCCCGACCGTCATCTATCCGACGGGCCCGTGCGAGGTGGAGCGCTTCGGCACGGTTTGCGCTCCCGCCGGGGAGGGCCGGCACGGGGAGCAGTGTGAAACGCAGCGCTGCTCAGCCAACCACGTTTGCGTCAGCACGGGGCGCGGCACCTTCTGCGTTCAGATGTGCGGCTTCGAGGAGCCTGGCGCGACTCGTTGCCCGGCCGGCTTGCTTTGCCAGCCGATCGACATCGAGGGCTTCGGAGGGTGCCTTTGACGCGGCGCTCGCCCCGGTGCGCCGCGAGGCGACTGATGCCGCCCTCGGCCCCCGCGCTGGGGCGCGCGCGGCGGCTGGCGTGGGGCGGCTCGTCGCTGGCCGTTGCGGGAGCCCTCGCGGCCGGCTGCGGCTCTCGCAGCTCGTCGCTTCCCGAGCTCGTCGGCAGGCAGATCGATGCCGCCCCGCAGCCGTCGATCTGCCTGAGTGACACGGATTGTGACACGGGGGACCTGTGCGCTCCTGGCAGCTGCCTCGACGGCGAGTGTACGGTGCGGGTCGTTTCGTGCGACGACGGGGAGGAGTGCACCGCGGACACCTGCGATTCGAGCACGGGCGCCTGCCGCTTCGAGCCACTCACTCCAGACGCGGACGGCGACGGGCACCGGCGACCGCTGCCCGGCTTTTTGCCGGGCGAGGTGGGAGCTTGCGGCGATGATTGCAACGACACCAGCCCGCTCGCGTTTCCGGGCGGCACCGAGCGCTGCGACGGGGTGGACAACGACTGCGACGGCGTCGTCGACAACGGCGCGCTCTTCTCGCCGTCGCCCGCCGAGCCCGTACTGCTCTCCGAAGGTGCGTCGCGGGGCACGGCGGCGGGCCTCTCGTTCGCGGGCGGTGCTTCGGTGTATGGCGCCATCTACAACGCGGCGGCCGTCAACACCTTCGTCCGGATCGAGCTGGGCGGCGGTGTGCTCGGAGGCGGGCCCGTCTCCGACATCAACAGCAACACCTTCGCGGGAACCGTGCTCTGGACCGGCTCGGTGTTCGCGACAGCCTGGGAAGATCGCCGCGACGAAGATTACGAGGTCTACTTCAATCGCTTCGCGGCCGGCGGCCGCAAGCTCGGCCCGGACCGGCGAATCACCGCGGCCCGCGGCTTCTCCTTGCGCCCCAGCGTGATCTTCGACGGCGGCTACACGCTCGCCTGGGAGGACCACCGCGATCGGGGTCGAGCGCGCATCTTCGCGCAGCGCCTCAGCGAGGCGGGTGAGCCCATCGGAGGCAACGTTCCGATGACCCGGGCCGGGCTCGACACGACCGGGCCCGTCCTCGCCCTGGGCGACCGCCGGGTCGCCATGGTCTTCAGCGCCGGGGGCGTGCAGGAGCGCTGGGTGGGCTTTCAGAGCTTCAACTCCGATCTGAGTGAGCCCTCCGGGATCGTCCAGTTGCCGGCGAGCAACACTGCGGGGGCCTCGATTGTCTACAACGGGCAGGGGCGCTTCGTGGTCGGTTGGCACACCGAGGATCCAGCGCCCGGACCCGCGATCTACGCGGCGGTGATGAGCGCGGGGGGCGAGCTTCTCGTCGAGCCGCGCGCGGTCACCGAGCCGGCCGCCTTCGCGCGCTACCACACGATCTTGCCGCTGGGTGATCGGCTCCTACTGCTGTGGTCCGAATGGGCCGAAGGGCGCTACAACATCCGCTCCCGAGAGCTGAGCGCCGAACTCGAGCCGCTCGGCGAGGCCGTGGTCGTCACCGATTTCGCCTCGGACGCGTACGGCCCCGTCGCCGCGCTCGGGGACGACGAAATCGGGGTGCTCTTCACGGCATTTCCCGAGTCGGGGGGGCCACAGCAAGTCTTCTTCACCCGCATGTCTTGCGACCAGCCCATGGATGGGTTCCTTTGAGCGGGTGGTAGCGAGGAACGCCGCTCGCCGCCGCCGGTCGCTCGAGAGGCTCGATGCCCAACGAGTGGCAGCGGCGCTTGCGGTTCACCAGCTCGGCCGCGAGCCACGACGAAGCATTGCCCGGACCTCGGCTTCGTCCAAGACGATGTTGGACGCATACTCCGCGAGCAGGCTCACCGTGACGGCCACCGCTTCGTTCTGGGGAAGCGGAGCGGAAGCGGTGGGCGCAGGCTCGAGCTCCTCGCGCGACTGCCGCGGGCGCCGCTCGCAGCTGGCGCTGCTGACTCCGCAGAGGAGAACGGTACCGCACGACAATCCTGCAATTCGGCATTTGAACGGAAATGGTCTTCCATCGCGGGGTATTCGATACCAGCTACGCTCGCCGCGGCACCGGGTTCCGCGGGGTTCCCATCCCGCGCATGGCCTGGTCGGAAGGCCGAGACCGTCTGCGTCACGCAGAGGGTCTCACCCCCGTCGGGTTCTCACACATCCGCGTCTGCTGGGGATGTCCTGCACGGTAACGACCGTGGTGGTGTGCGGCGGAGGCGGGACCGTTTCGCGCGCCTTCGGTCGAGTGGGAAGCCGGATGAGCTGGTCTTCGCAGCGGACGGCCGCTTTCCCTCGCCCGACTCGCCGGGTAGACCTCCCACTTGCCGCGCTGGGCTGTGCGCTCCGCCCGTCGATGGGCGGTCATGGATCGAGGCGGCTGTAGTCGACGATGTTGGCGTTCAGCTTCAGCCGCCGGAACGCCACGGTATTCAAGCCGCTCGCCAGAAGCACGGGCTGCACGTTGAGCGTCCAGCGCCGGGCGGCTTCTCGGCAGGCGTCGGGGCTGGTACTTTGGACTTCCATTTCGAGGTCGCCAACGTCCGCGGCGTCCCGCCCTTTGCGGCGCATCCACATCACGAGCGAGGCGATGCCCGCGTCGCTCCTTCGGGCCTGCAAGTGGGTCGTCAGCGAGCGGCGCTTGGCACGCGCGATGCCCGCGTCGTCGACGCGATCGGCGAACGAGACCAGATTCTCGAGCAGCCCCTTGACGCCTTCCGTGGCGTGCTCGGCGTCGATGGCGCCGGTCATTTCGAACAAGCTCTGCTCCGGGTAGGCGTTGTTGAAGTGGGCGTGGATGCCGTAGGTGGCTCCGGCGTGGCGCAAGCTGGCGGCCACGCCCTGGCTGTTGTCCGTTATAGCCTGCGCGGCCAGCCAATACGCCGAGCGATCCGGGTGGCCCAGCGGTGGAGCGGGCAGGATCGTGAGGATGTCGGGCTGCTTCGAGCCGACGTGTGCGATGTACAGCTGCGGGCGATCGAGCGGCTCGGAGGCGTCGACCGAGCGGTAGCCCCACTTCTCGCAGCCCGGGCTGCCGGAGCGGTTCTCCCAGGTGCCGAAGGCCTTTCGAGCCCATGCCGTGACGGTCTCCACGGGTTGGGGCCCCGCCACGACGAGCTCCGCCCCTTCGGGGGACATGGTGCAGCGGTGGATTTCGGCCAGCGTGGCCGGCGACAGATCGGTGATTGCGGCGGCGAGGTCCTTGGGGTGTTTCACCTCGATGGTGGGCAGCGCCGCCCGGCCCACGTCTCTGAGGTAGGCGCGCCCACGCGAATAGCTTTCCAGCTGTCCCAGGAT
Organism: Polyangiaceae bacterium; assembly: GCA_050299315.1. GTDB lineage: Bacteria > Myxococcota_A > Polyangia > Polyangiales > Polyangiaceae > SZUA-265. The sequence continues at coordinate 15,748 of JBNKVS010000041.1, read as the reverse complement.
GCCTCGCAGGAGATTGAGGGTCTCTTGCTCGTCGAACACCGGCGCGGTGGCGTAGGCGGCGAGTAGGGGTAGCGCCGTGCTCACCCCGCGCCCCAGCACACGCCACGTCAGCGTCGAGCCGTTCGGCTCCGTCCCCGAGCCGATGGCCTGCCCGCTGAGCCGCGGCCTGACCGCGACCTGCCCTCGGAAGAGGGTGCCCGCCGAGAGCCCGGCGACCATCGCGGAGACGGGCCCCAGCGGATGCCCCCCCGCCTTGGGTACCCACAGCCGCACCGTGGCCGTCTTGGACTCGGGCAGGTGCACGACGCTGACCGAGAGGCCGTTCTCCAGGGCGACCCGCGAGATGGGCAGGCGAGGCAGCTCGGGCTGCGAGGTCGCGGGGGGCGGAGGTGACGCCCAGTGCGCGGCCGGGTCCGGCGGCAGGTTCTTCGGGGGAGGCAACGCCGCCGCGCCGGTTGCCGAGCAGGCGAATGAAAGCGCGGCCCAGCCGGCCGCGACGAAACTGCCGAACGCTTCGCGCATGTGCATCACTGGATCACCTCCACGGGCTTGGACAGGTCGGACGCCGATTCGACCACCAGGCTGCGGCTTCGATCGAAGAGCGGCAGCAGCGCTCGCAGCTCTTCGACGGTGAGGGCCTCGTCCGCGCTGCAGTGAAGCGGGAGACAGCTGCGGTCGGCGAGCGCGAGGGCGCGACCCAGGGTTCCCGGTCGGCGCATCTCGGCGACTAGCTCGACCCGCTCGGCTTCTCGCCTCCAAACGTCGCCTTTCTCCAAGGAGGATTCGCCGACCGCTCGAAATTCCTCCAGCCGCTGCCATACCATGTCCTCGACGACCGCCAGGTCCGAGTCCCCGGACAGGCCGATGGACAGATCCACGAAGGCGGCCAGATCGGTCGCGAGCGGCTGGGTGCGCAGGCTCTGTAGCCAGCCCTTGTCCCGCAGGGGCCCCGCCACGCCCCCCGCCCACAGCGACAGGACACGTGCGGCCTGGATCGGATCCTGGTCGGCATCGAGGGCCCAGACAACCTCGAAGTGCCGGTCGCGTTCGGGCCGCCGCACCCGGATCCGCTTCGGCAGCTTCGTCGCCCGCTTGCTCGACAGCTCGCAGACGGCTCCGAGCGGCGCGAGCGTGTGGTGCAGCGGATCGGGCGCGTCCGCCGGCGGCGGACGCGCGCCGGAGTCGGGCGGTTGGGAGCGGATCCCGCCCCAATACTTGGCGATGAGCTCACGCGTGCGGTCGGGATCGAAGTCCCCCGCGACGACCAGGCGCGCGCGCTCGGCCGCGTAGGTTTGCTCGTGCATCCAGCGGGCGGCGGCGAGGGTCATGCGTTCGAGGTCTTCCTCGTCGCGGAGGTGGTCGTGGTAGGGGTGCGACTCGCCGAACGCGCTCGAGTAGAACGCTCGCTGTATGTCGCGCCCGCGGTCGCGGCTGCGCTGCTCGTTTTCCCTGCGGACTACGTCCACCTCCGCTCGGGCGCCGGGCTCGTCCACCTGCGCGAGCCCAACGGTGAAACGCCTCGCCTCGAGCCACAGGGCGCGCTCGAGCTGGGAGCTCTCGAGCTCGACGAAGTAGGTGGTCGAGTCCGTATCGACCTGGCCGTTGAAGGTCGCGCCCACCTCTTCGTACGGCCCGAACCCGAAGCTGCCGCGGTAGAGCAGGTGCTCGACGTAGTGGCTCAGGCCGCGATACCCCACCGGGTCGCGCCGCGAGCCGCCCTCGACCGAGGAAACCACGCTCACCAGGGGCAGGCGATGCTCTTCGAGCAGCACGACCTCGAGCCCGTTGTCGAGACGATAGCGAATCGCATCGGGCTCACAACCCACCGCTGCACGCGCCGGGGGCGCGTGCAGCGCGGAGGCCAGCAGCAGCGGTGCGAGGAAGGCGAATCCCTGCAAACGCCGCACGCCGTGCTGGCTCTTCAGCGCCGCTTTCTCACCCTGCGGGGCGGCTGCCCCCGCGTTTTCGCCCTTGCGAGCGCGCCAGCAGCTGCGACCCGGTTTCATGGTTCTTCGGTTAGTCGATGCAATGTGGCATCGCAAGCCGCTCGGCGCGGCGCTCCCGCGTGGGCGCCAGCCGTCCTCTCGCGCCTCGAAGCGGGAAAACCCCTCGGCACTCCCGATCGCGAGGCGGTTGCACCACAGCACGCAAGCGCGCAGGACGCCGGTGTCGTCGCCCGAGACAGGGGGGGGACCGCGATGACCGAGAGCCCAATGCGCCGCGACCGGGCCGCCGAGTCTCGGAGCGCGGAGTCGCCGGGCGCCCGAAGCGACCCCGTCCGCAAGAAGACTCCCCAGCGGGTCGAGCTGGGTCCCATCCACGGAGGAGGGCAACCAATGAACGGCGCGAGCCCGAGGCCCACACCCCCGGGGACTCGGGCTCGCAGTCCTCCGCAAGCGCGCGCAACAGCTCGAGAGCGGCGGGACGTCGCAGCGCCCGGGCCGGCCGAGTCGGCTCGACTTTCGCAGGGAGCCCTACGAGCCGGACGGCAACGGCTCGTAGGGAACCCTCCACGGATTCGCGAGCGCGAAATGGTGTGGGCGAAGCCGCGCGCCGTGCGGCAGAGTAGACGCCCAGCCGCGCCGGAGCCGCCCAGCGCCTATCGCAAAACCCCGATCGACTCGCTTCGCGAGCGAGCGCCGGGCCGTAGCGGTTCAGAAGCCGTGCGAGTACCCGGCTTGCAGCGCCAGGGCCGTGCCGGCGGAGGGGAACAGAAGCATCAGGTTGAGCTGCGCCGTGAGCGCGCCTGCGCGGCCCAGCGGGTATCGGACCCCCCCGCCGAGCGCAGCAAAGGTCGTGCCCGTCTTTTTCCACACAATCACTCGGTCGCGCCGGACCAGAGGCTGGCCGGGGAGGGGGTTGGGGTTTTGATCCACCACGTCCGTCTCCACCGAGCCGTCCACCTGCGCGAGGCCGAGCCCCAGTGTCGCGTACGGCGTCAGCGAGCCCAGCGCGCCGAACGAGTAGCGGCCGCGGGCCTCCACGTGAAATGGTACGAACGAGGCCCCGCCGGGCTCGGAGGGGCCGCCGCCGAAGGCGTAGCCGAGCTGCCCGCCGACCATCAGGTTCGGCAGCAGCAGCTGGTGCTCGTAGCCTAGCATCACCCGCGTGGTGGCCAGCTGAAAGCCACCGCTGACCTCGCCGCCATCGCCTGCCGTGTTGGTCGGGTCGCGGTACTCGTCGTTCGAGCGGTAGCAGGAGAGCTCTTCCGGAGCGCCCGTCGAGCACACGCCGCTCTGCCCGGAGAACATCAGCACGTCCTGCTGAACGGTCAACGAAACCCAGTGCTCCGGAGCCGATTCGCGCTCCTCCTCCTCGTCCCAGCCGGCGTCCTCTGACGGACCCTGGAGCGCTTCGCAGCCGGGAAAATCGGGAGGACAGTCTTCCGCGCTCAGGCTCATGCCGGCGTTTGCCTCGCCCGGCGGAGCCGGTTTCGGCTTTTCCGGCTCGGGTGCGGCCGGCTCTCGCTTCGGCTGCTTCTCGGAGACGACCTTCTGGGCCCGCTCGAAGGCGCGCACCAGCTCGGGCGTGGTCAAATCCGCGTCGAGCGCGATGAGCGGGTCGAGCCGTAGCGCCTCGATCAACAGCCGACGCCCCTTCGTCTTTCGCTTCATCCCCGTTACGTAGACGACCGCCAGGTCGCGCCGAATTTGCGCCTCGATGGTCGGTGAGCAGCCCTTCTTGCAGAGCCGTAGGGCGCGCAGCAGCTTCTTTTCGGCGGCGCCGAATTCGAGCTGCAAGTAGTCGTCGACAATCGCCCGTTCTGCCAGCTCGTGGGCTTCGATGTCCGCCTCGCCGGCGCCTCGCGCGGGCGCCGCGAGCAGCAACGAGGCCGCCCCCAGCGCGGCGGCAGCGAGGCCCCGGCGCGAGCCCTGCGGCGCGCGGCTCGAGCTGCGCGGCGAGCGCGAGCCGCGACGGTGGCAGCCGGTGGGGGGGCGCGTGGCGCGGCTCGAGGCCAGGACGGCGGGGAAGGGGAGGAACACAGGTGCTCAGACTAAAAATTGACAGTGTAAGCCCATCTGCCCACTGCCGAACAGCTCGTCTCTACCAGAGCGAAAACCATTCTGCACGGCGCAGATGGCTGCCCAAGCGGAAGAATCTCCCCTGCTCTGAAAACGACTTCGCGCGCGCGCCGCAGTTGCATCGAAGGTGCAGGGCGGCGCGCCCGGCGATCCGACCGATCGCGTCGCGACCGCGATGGTACCTGCATCGACAATATTCGTTCCTTCCAGGCACCGCGGCCGCGCTCCCGCAGATCACCCGTTTCCTCATCGGCAGCGCGCCGGCGGGTTTGTGCTCGCTCGACGAACGAGTGGTGTCTATACTCCCGCCCAGAAGGGCCCTTCAGACCCGCCGCGTCAATCGGCCGGGCTTCGGGCTCGGACTCTTTCGCGTGACAGTGCCGGCTCCAGCCGATTGCGCACGCGTCTCTTCAGGAGCACGAAAGGCAAGTAGAATGACGAAGAAGATTGCGCTCATGGGAGCCGTCGGCCTGCTGGGGCTCGCCTGTGGCGACGATGGCGGCACAGAACCCGGTCAGATCCCCTTGGCCCCCGCCGCCCCTCCGGGTTTGGTTGGCCAGCAGCCGCAGGCCCCTGTCGACACCGGCGGCCAGCCGCCGGTGGACAACGTCCAGCAGCCGCCTCCGGTCAACGCCCAACCCGAGCAGCCTGGCGCCATGGCCCCCCCCGACAACAGCATGCTGACGAGCGGCGGGGCGATGGGGATGGTCAGTACCGAGATGCCGGTCATCGAGGGCGGCGAAGGGCTCGAGCTCGTTCCGACGGCAGGTTTCGTGAGCGCGGCGACGAACGGGGTCGGGGTGAACGGGTACTTCTTCACCTACTTGGACGCCAGTGGCGATACGACGATTGCTCCTCAAGAGTTCAGCATGACGGACGGCCCCGCGATTTGCGTGAGCGGCTCAGGAGCGCAAGTTCTCAACGACGACTACAGCACATACTTCGGCGCCGGCGTTGGCTTGAGCCTAAACAACGGGGGAGACGCGGTGGGGGATCAACCTTGGGATCCCGGCGGCGTGACGGCCTTCACTTTCGACATTACGGGACCCACGATTCCCGGCCTGCGATTTCAGGTGGATCTCGGACAAGGGGGCGATCCGTATTGCGCGGATATTCCAGCGGGGCCAGGAACGAAGACGATCGCCCTCTCGAGTAACGTTCAAGCTTGTTACAATCCTCCGGCCACCCAGGGCCCAGCGGTGGGCGCCGCCGATCAGCCACTTGCGATTCAGTGGGCAATCCCGACGAATGTGAACGCTCCGACCCCGTTCGATTTCTGTATCGAGAATCTCGCCGCCGTGCAGTGAGACGCCCGCGGGGGTTGCCCGTTTGCCGTTCGATCAATCACTTGGTCGGCGGTTTCGCCAGCCCGCGCCTTTTCGGGTCGTCTGTCTCTCGCGTTCTGGGCTGGACGCGTTCGTCAGCGAGAGCAGATGACCGGGGGGCACGGGTGGCGACTTCGTTCCGGGGGCGTCGCTCCCCGCAGCCCCGATAGGCTCGCGCGAGCCATCGGGCCGCCGCGCAGCGAAACCCCATGCGCCATCGGGACCCCTTGGTTGCGGGGGTACTCGCACCAAACAATTTTCACTCCTCGGCGTCCTGGCAATCGGAGTCGAACGAACCGCCTCCGCAGGCCGAAGGAAAGGGCTCGCTTGGCCTGGAAAAAACGGGGGCAGCTTGCCGGGCATCGGCTCCGCCCCGATCGCAGTGGTCTGCCGTGCTGCCCCGGCCGCTGCCCGCCGCTCGGGGCTGCACGAATGGGAAGCCGGGCAGTTTTCTGGCCGACCGTCCCGAAGCGCAGCGCGGCCAGCGGCGGGATCGACGCGGCGCGATCCCGCGCGATTTGCGCGAGCCGAAGCGACGGATCGGGGGCTGCCTCGACCTTCTGCCAGCGCAGACGGGCGGCGCCCGTGCCAAACGAGCCGCCGGCGCCGGACTCAGCGAACGATCGGCGCGCATGCCCAGTCGCCTCGCCTTGACCAGTGATTCCGTTGGTGCTGTAGAACATGGTCTCCCCTTGCGCTAGCTCGGTTGCGGGGCTAGGCTCCCGCTTCAATGTCGGTCTCGTCCGCGTCGCTGGGTCTTCTGCTTCTCCTCCTTAGCTAGGCGGGAGAGCTTGCCCATCGCACTGCCGGAATCGACGCACCGCTTCAACCACTCTCCCGCCCCGAACTTCCTCTGAAGCTGGCTGGAGACGTGTATGAGCAGGTCGGAGCGCGATCGAGCGCTCGGGCTGGCTCGCTCCGCAAGGGCCGCGCTTTGCGGGCTGCACCATTGTAACTGGTTGTCGCCCGCGGCTACTCTGCGCGTGCCCTGCGGCGCCTCTCCCAGCCGGCAATTCTGCCGAAAAGGAGCTCATAGCCATGCCTCGAATGCCAACGCACAAGTACCGCCCATTTCCGCCGATCAACCTGCCCGATCGAAGGTGGCCGAGTCGTGTGATCGAGAAGGCCCCCCTGTGGTGCAGCGTGGACCTTCGCGACGGCAACCAAGCGCTGCCCGAGCCGATGACGGCCGCGCGCAAGCTGCGCATGTTCAAGCACCTGCTGCGCATGGGCTTCAAGGAGATCGAGGTGGGGTTCCCGAGCGCCTCGCAGACGGATTTCGATTTCGTGCGCCAAGTCATCGAAAGCGGAATCATCCCCGAGGACGTGACGATCCAGGTGCTCACGCAAGCTCGCGAGCCGCTGATCCGGCGCACCTTCGAGGCCATCGAGGGCGCGAAGAAGGTCATCGTGCATCTGTACAACTCGACCTCGACGCTGCAGCGTCGTGTCGTGTTCGGGTTGCCGCGCCAAGGCATCATCGACATCGCCCGTCGCGGCACGCGCCTCGTCAAGGAGCTCACCGAAACGGTACAAAATACGGACGTGCGGTTCGAGTACTCGCCCGAGAGCTTCACGGGCACGGAGCTCGAGTTCGCGGTGGAGGTCTGTCAGGTCGTGATGGATACCTGGCAGCCCACGACGGACGAGCCCATGATCATCAACCTGCCGGCGACGGTAGAGATGGCGACGCCCAACGTGTACGCCGACCAGATCGAGTGGTTCGGTCGCAACATGAAGAATCGCAAGTGCTATCTGCTGAGCCTCCACCCGCACAACGACCGAGGCACGGCCACGGCGGCGGCGGAGCTCGGCATCATGGCAGGGGCCGATCGCGTCGAGGGGACGCTGTTCGGCAACGGGGAGCGGACCGGCAACGTGGACGTGGTCACTCTGGCTCTCAACATGCTGACCCAGGGCGTGGATCCAGAGCTGGATGTCTCCAACATCCGCGAGCTCGTCGAGGTGGCGGAGCACTGCAATCGGCTCCCGGTGCACTGCCGGCACCCCTATGCGGGCGAGCTGGTCTTCACCGCCTTTTCGGGCTCGCATCAGGATGCAATCAGGAAAGGCATGGCGGCTCGCTCGGGAGGCGGCGCGGTGATCTGGGAGGTGCCGTACCTGCCGGTCGATCCGGACGACGTGGGGCGCAAGTACGAGCCAGTCATCCGTATCAACAGCCAATCCGGCAAGGGCGGCATCGCGTTCGTGCTGGAGCAGGATTTCGGCTTTCAGCTCCCGCGCGGCTTGCAGGTGGAGTTCAGCCAATCCGTGCAGCGAATCACGGACGACACGGGTGAAGAGCTTTCGCCTGCACAGGTATGGGCCGCATTCGAAGCGGAGTACCTGGTGGAAGACGAAGGGCTCTCCTTGCTGAAGCTCGACTTCGACAAAGATGAGAGCGGGCATCGGCAGATTTCCGCCGAGGTGCGCAGCGGCTCGGAGAGTCGGTCGATCGCCGGCTCGGGAAATGGGCCCATCGCCGCGATGGTCAGCGCCCTGCGCAGCGGGCTCGGGGTGGATTGTGAAGTGCTCGATTACCACCAGCACTCGCTCGGCAAGGGGGCGGATGCCGTTTCGGTCGCCTACGTCGAGCTCAGCGTTGGGGAGGAGGGCAAGAGCTTCGGCGTGGGGCGGCACGAGAGCATCGTGACGGCGTCGATTCTGGCCGTGCTCAGCGCCGTCAACCGAGTGCGTCGGCGCGGAGAGGCGGCGCGGAAGGTCGTGGCGCTCGTGCGCCCGGCGGGCTGACAGGTAATGCCCTGGCGCGGACCCCTGCGTGTCGTGGTCGGGGTCTTCCTGGTTTCGCTGGCTGCCCCGGCCTCACTGACCCTCCAGGCCTGTGAGCGCCTCCAGGTTACCACGCTACAGCCGGACGGGACGCCGTCCGAGCCGGGCCTTCGCAAGGTGACGCTCAACGGCTCGCCGGGCGAGCCGATGGGGCTGGCCGTGTTGCCCGATCTGCGTGTGCTGCACACCACGCGAAGGGGCACCGTGTGGCTACACAGCCCGGCTACGGGCGCGAACACCGTGGCCGCGCAGATCGACGTGTATGCGCACGATGAAGAGGGGCTTCAGGGCATCGCCATCGATCCGCATTTCGACGAAAACGGCTGGGTCTACATCTACTATTCCCCGCCGCTCGACACGCCGGCGGGCGACGCTCCTCTGTCCGGAGCCCCCGCCGATTGGCAGCCGTTCGAAGGCTACTTGCAGCTGTCTCGCTTTCGCTTCGAAGCCGACGCGCTCGACTTGGGCAGCGAGCAGCAGCTCCTGCGTGTGCCCGTCGATCGGGGCGTATGCTGCCACGTGGGGGGGGACATCGATTTCGATGCCGACGGCAACCTGATCTTGACCACGGGGGACGACACGAACCCGTTTCGCTCCGATGGCTTCACACCGATCGACGAGCGGGCGAGCTCGCACCCGGCGCTGGACGCGCAGCGTAGCGCCGCCAACACCAACGACCTGCGCGGCAAGCTGCTCAGGATTCGCGTGCTCGAGGACGGCCGTTACGAAATCCCCGAGGGCAACCTCTTCGAGCCCGGTGTGACCGATGCCCGCCCCGAAATCTACGCCATGGGCCTGCGCAACCCCTTTCGGATTGCGGCGGATCACCGCCGCGGCCGCATCTACGTGGCGGACTACTCTCCCGACGCGCGGCAGGCGAGCCCCGCGCGAGGGCCCGTCGGCTATGGGCGGTGGCTCTCCGTGGCCGAGCCCGGTAACTATGGGTGGCCGTATTGCCTACTGCCCGACCTGCCGTACCGGGACTACGATTTCGAGTCGATGGGCTCAGGTGTCGAGTTTGCTTGCGAGGCCCTCGAAAACCCCTCGCCGCGCAACACGGGGCGCCGTCTGCTGCCGGCCATGGCCGCCGTGGATCTGTACTATGGCTACGCCCGATCCGGTCTCTTTCCCGAGCTCGGACAGGGCGGCGTGGCTCCGATGGCCGGCCCCGTCTACGACTACGACGAGCAGCTGGACTCCGACGTGAAGTGGCCCGCGAGCTACGACGGCGCCGCGCTCTTCTACGAGTGGGTGCGGGACCGAGTGCAGGTGCTGCGGCTGACGGAGCGGGGAGAGCTCGACGTGGTCGAGCCCGCCCTCGCCGACGTCGTGGTCGACAACCCCATCGACATGGAGTTCGGCCCCGATGGGGCCCTGTACGTGCTGGAGTACGGAGACAACTATTATCAAGAGAACCCCGACGCGCAGCTGTCGCGGTTCGAGTTCGCTCGCTAGCCCAGGGCCCGATGCCGCCTCGGGGCAGTGGGAGAGCTCGCGCTGCGGCCGTCAGCTCTTGAGCGGCCCGACGAGGGTCTTGAGGAACACCCGGCTCACTTCTTCGCCCTCGGCATTCGTGATGGCCACTTCGATCGCGTACTCGCGCCGCTCCGAGGTGGCGGGCGGCTCGCAGTGGCACTGGGCCGTCAGCGTGCCGTGGGCCTTCTTTTTGAACTCGATGCGCAGCTCGACGACGATGAAGCGCGCGTCATCGGGCATTCCGTAGATGAGCGCCAGGTTGCCGGCGAGCTCGCCCAGGTTGGCGAGGGCGATGGCGTGCACGCTGCCCAGATGGTTTTGCACGGGCCGTTTGTCGGGCAAGCGTACGCAGCAGTAGCCGCGGCGCAGCTCGATGACCCGGGCTCCGATGCTCCCGGTGTACGGGATGGCCCGCGAGAGCATGCGGTCGAAAATTCGGCGGCCTCCCGGGATCTTGCTGAGCTTGCGCCAGCCCTCTCGGATCCACACGCTCGGCCCCACGGGGCCCTTGTTGAGAGTGGATTTCGCAAGCATCATGCCCCACAGTGTACGGCGGTTGCCCGAGGGAGTGAAGCCGTGAGGGCTGGGTGCGCCGGGGCGGCTCGCGTCGCGGCGGGGCGCCTGCCGCTCGTCGAGGCCGAATCGGCCCGGCCGCGAGCCGCCCGGCGCCGATTGGGCGGAACCCCGAACGCTCGGTGTAAGGCCCCTGCCTGGGCGCGCCGTTGTGGTCCGACGAGGCACGGGAGCAATGAAGTCGCGAAGTGGTCGGTTGGATATTCGGGTCGGTGCGCCGGGAGAAGCCTCTGGGCTGTCTCTCCGCGGCGACGCACCGTCGCGCGAGCTCGGCGCTGGCGAGCGGCCGCGACGCTTGCTGGGGGTGTACTTCGAGTGCTGCCGCACCTACGGTCGCGCCCGCCCCACTGCGAGCGGGGATTTCGAGGCGCGTTGCCCGAGGTGCCTGCGCCGGCTGCGCCTCGGGCCGCCTCCGCTGCAGGAACGCGAAGAGCCGTGAGCCGCGCGGGGGGGCGGCGGCGCGGCGCTCAGGGCGCCGCGGCGGGCAGCAGGCCCTCGTGTACGAGGCAGCGCCGCAGAAACGACAGGGGCATGTTGCCCAACTCGAGGTAGCGGTCGAAGAACAGGCGGTCCAGCTCGCCCGCACCCTTCGCAGGCTGGGCCGAGGCCAAATCCCGTCGCAGGTCGGCCACCAGCTGGTTTCCCGTGAGGTAGCTCAGTGGGTAACCCCGCTCCTGCGAGTACCAGTTGAGCTCCGCCTGGGTGCGCCCGGGGGTGAAGCCCGTCACCGCCTGGAGCAGCTCGGCGGCGGGGGCGAACGGGTCCGGCGACTGGGCGCTTTCGCCGAGCGGAACGCCGACGTGGAGATGGTCCCGCTCGCCCGTCATGAAGAATAGATCGATGGCGACGCGAGCGCCGATGCGACACAGATCTCGCTTGGCGCAGAAGCGCACCTCGTCCACCAGCTCCGCGCAGTATCCCTGGTCGAGCAGGTAGTCCTCCAGCATCGTGGTCCAGCCCTCGGCGTGCTCGTTGGCGAGGAGGTGGCGCCGCACGACCGATGGATGCTGGCTCGCCGTGGCTAGTTGGAGGTGGTGGCCGGGGATCCCCTCGTGCACCATCATGACCGGAATCGTCAGCTCGGTGTGCTCGTTTAGCAGGGCCTCCGAAAGGGTGAGGAAGATGAGGCTGGTCTTGATACCCGGGCGAAACGGAGCCGGCGAGGACATGGCCCCGGCGGGTATCGAGGGCACCATGAAACCGGGCGTGGCCAGAATTTTCAGCTCCTGGTCCGAGGGAATGGGGAACAAGTCCCGGGCACGGACGAAGCTCAGGATATCGGCCTGCTCGCGGCGGTAGCGCTCGATCAGGTATTCGAAGCCCTCGCCGTGGCGCGGGACCTGGAAGCGGCGGTTCAGCTCGTCGTGCACGTCGCGCAGAGAGGCTTCCGCGCCCAGCCGGTACTTCCGTGCGAGCCGCTGACGCAGGAGCTCGAGCTGCTCGCCTGTTTCGGCCAGGAAACGGCGGGCCATGTCGTGCAGCTCGCTCAGCCCCTTTTCGATTCCTCGCAGGGCGATGATTCGCTCGGCCGTTTCGACCCCGACGTGCAGTTGGTCGGTGGTGGGAAGGGCGAGCAACCCTTGGCGGTACGCGCGGAGGGCGGCTTCGCCGCGCTCGCGAGCGCGGCCGAGCCGGTCGGCGTCGGCGAACCCTTCCTGCCGAGCCCAGGCGTGTAGGCTCTCGAGCAGGGTGGGTAGCTCGCTCACCTTCTCCGCGTCCATTCGCGCCCAGCGCGCCACGGGCCGAGTCAGCCGCGCGAGGGCCGCCTGGGTGTAGGCCTCGATGCCCTCCACTCGCGCGGTGATGTCGGCGAGCCGTTCGGCGGCTGGGCGTGGATCGGCGACGGCCAGCATGAACAAGCCCTCGCCGATATCGTCCCCGGCGCGCGGGCTCTGTGGCGCAGTCCGTTGGTCGTTGAACGTGTACTCGGCGTCGAAGGCTTCGGCGCCGAGCAGCAGCTGCGCAAGCTCCACGTCGAGCGCGTCGTCGAAGCCGAGGACGCTCACGTCGAGCTGCTCGAAGCGCTTCTGCAGGCTCGCCGCCGCGCGGCCGTGGGCGGCGGCGTGCTGCAGGCTCGGATCGGGAAGGCGATCGAGATTGCGATCGATGCCCAGCTGAACGCAAGTGTTCGGGCATTCGCCCCGGTGATGATGAAAGGCCTGCAGCAGGCGCTGCAGCTCCGGGGAGGGTGGAAAGGCGGGCCGCGACATCAGGGCGAACGCTCCGGTTGCGATCCGGCGAACGCTTCGATCAGCGGCTCGAGGGAGCGCTCGACCAGGAATTCCTCCTGCACGCGCCGGTGCCCCTCTGCCGCCGTGCGCTCGCGAAGCTCCCGATCCCGCAGCATGAGCCGCAGGGCGTTCGCGAGTGAGTCCCAATCCCCGGGGGGGAACGTGAGGCCGGAGACTCCGTGCTCGACCAGCTCCGGAATCCCCGCTACGCAAGGGGCGACCACGGGTACCCCCATCGAGAGCGCCTCCATGATGACCACGGGGAGCCCCTCCATGAAGCTCGAGAGCACGCCGAGGGTGGCGCGGCTCAGGGCTTCCAGGGCCTCGTGCTCGCCCACCTGCCCGCGCAGGGTCACGTGCGGCCCGATTTCCAGCTCCGCGATCAGGGCTTCGATGCGCTCCTGCTCCGGGCCCCCGCCGACCAGCTCCAGCTCCGCCTCGATGCCCTCCCGAATCAGCTGCGCGAACGCCTGCAGGAGCCCGCCGTGGCCCTTCTCCGGGGACAGGCGGGCGACGCACACGAGCAGCGGTTTGTCGCCGGGGGGCCGCGGTTTGCGCTCGAGCCTCGGGGGCTCGATCCCCGCGCGAACGATGCGAAATTTGTTCCAGTGCTTGGGGTCGACCAGGCGCATCGCTTGGGCGCGACCGAAGTGGGTGACGCAGGCGACGAAGCGCGCGGCCTCGATTTTCTCGGCCAGCAACAGCCCCGCCGGGTAGTCGAACTCGCTCGTGCCGTGCAGGGTGACGCTCCACTGCAGATCCAGGTAGTGCGCGGCCAGGTAGCCGACGTTGGCGCCCGAGTTGGCAAAATGGTTGTGCAAGTGCTGCACGCCTCGGCGCTCGAGCTCCATCGCCAGATCGATCGACTCGGCGAAGTGGAAGGCCGACCACAAGAGGCTTTTGCTGCCGGGCGCGCGGTGGCTCAGAGCACGCCGCAGCGTGCGCGCATACGCCGCGGGACGCTTGAGCAGGGCGCCGACGTGCGCCTTGGCGAGGCGAACGGGCTTGGGTGGAATGATGTACCAGGTGCTTTCGTGCTCCTTCTGATCGACGGGCGCCAAGTCGGAGAGGCCGTCGGGAGGGCGCACGCTGAAGGTGTCCAGGAGGTGCCCCAGCGCCCGGAGGCCCATCACTTCTCGCCGGATGAACGTGTGAGACGCAGCCGGGTACTCGCTTACGAGGTAGGCGATTCGCATGTCGCCCGAGAGTAGAACGGCCGGTTGCGAAAAGAAAACCGCGTGGCGCCACTTTGATCGCGCCGCATGGCTCCCCTTGCGGGCTCTCGCGGGGGCCGGGTGATTCCACGGCGAATTGGTGGTGGTTCGCGCGTGGCGCGAGAGGTCGTGTGGCGCGCGTGTGCGAGGGGCGCGGGAGGTCGCGTGGCGCGAGCGGCGCAAGGAAGGCGCTACGCCTGGTCGACCCGCGGTGGCGCGCGGGGGGGCAGGGCTCGAGGGCGAGCGGCGCGCGGGGGCGATTTCTCGAGGGGTCGCGCATGCCGAAGGGTGGCGGGAGGTGGCCTCGCCGCGCGGGCCCCGCCGCCTGAGCCCGGAGCGCAGGCGGCAGCCGTGCGCGGTCGGTCCTGGCCCACATGCGACCGCTGACCGCGGCCTCGCCGATCGGTCGGCGCCAGGGGAGCCGCTCGGAACTTCCCGCCGGGGCATGACTCGCTTCGTTTCGCGGTCGGGACTACTTTTTCGCTCGTCGCCCCAGTGCTATGGCATCGCCCATGGCCACTGAGGAACCCTCGGCCGGCGATCGAGCCACGTCGAGTGCGCGCCGGTTTTCGTCGTTCAGCCGCGATCAGGCGTTTGGTTTTGCCGCGCTGGCCTGCTCGTTTTGCGCTGCGTTGGCGATTTCGTGGAAGGCGAGTCGCGCCGTGCAGCCCGACGTCGCGGTGCCGCCTGGGCCCCCCTCCACCGAGGGGCTGGCCGGATTCCCTGAATCCGTCGACCCAGCCGGCAGTCTCGCGCGCGCCCGCGCGCTGACGCGTCGTCGAGACCTGAGGCGCGTCCTCGCCACGGGCGTCGACGCGCGGGGTGTGGTCGATCTGACGCAGCCGGGTGCCGGGGTGCGATACGAGTTCGCCAGCAAGCGGGGCGAGGGCCCCGAGCCACCGCGCCGTCCAGGCTCGCCGCGCTTGGGGTCGTATTGCGGCCGTCAGGTGGTGGCCCTGGGGCCCGAGGGCCTCGTGGCCGAGCCCGACCAGCCCAGGGCGCGCTGCCCCGGCGAGCCGCGCGAGGCCCTGCCGCCTCCCGCCTGCAGCCTGGCGGCGCTCGTGGCGCTCGCCGCAGAGCGGGGGGCGGAGGCGGGGAAACGGGCGACGATCGAGTACTACCTCGCGCAGGCGGGGCCCGCTTACCGTGTTTCGATCCCGGGCTCGCCGGTGCGCTTTGCGGTTGGGGGGGACTGCGCGCAGGCGCTCGAGGGGCAGCCCGCGCGCCCGCGCTGAGCTTGGCGGGGGCTCGCGGGGCAGCCGCGCGCCCGAGCGGCTCAGGCTTCGCCGGTCGCCTCGGTGTCCGACTCGCCGCCGGCCTCGGCCTCGGTGTTCGACTCGCCGCTGGCCTCGGTCGGGGCCTGTTCCATGCCGAGCCCGCCGAGCAGCCTTCGCCAGAGCCGCTCGTGGGTTTCGGGCAGCTCGGTGGAGAAGCCGAGAAAGGAAAGGCCCGTTTGCTGTTTCAGCTTGTGCAGCTCCAGCTTGCGTGCGGAATGGGGCAGCTTGTCGAGCTTCGTCGCCACGTGCACGACGGCCACCTTGCCGCGCGACGCGCGCGGCTTCTGTGCGATCAGCTCGAGTAGCTGCGCGTCCTCTGGCTGCAGACCCCGCCGAATGTCCACCAGCGCCACGAGCATCCCCAGGGTCGGGCGACTCAGCAGGTAGCCGTCGATCAGCTCCCCCCACTGGCGCCGCTCGGCATGGGAGCGTTTCGCGTAGCCGTAGCCGGGCAAATCGGCGAAACACAGCTGGCTGCCGGCGCGCGTCTTGACGTCGAACAGCGACACCTGACGTGTGCACCCCGGTGTGGAGCTGGTGCGCACCAGGCGCTTTCGGCCCATGAGCGCGTTCAGTAGGCTGCTCTTGCCCACGTTCGACCGGCCGGCGAAAGCTACCTCCACGAATTGGCTGGCGGGCAGCTGATCGGCTTGGGCGGCGCCGGCGCGAAACTGCGCGTCGACGACGCGCGGCAGGGTTTTCTGTGGGGGGGCGGTCATTTCTGCGGGGGGGGGAGGCGCCGGCGCCGAGCGCCGCTCAGGGACTGAATCTCCTTATTTCCGACCGCCCCTGCGGGTACCACGAAAAACACACCCCAAGCGCCTCCCCCGCACCCCCCCC
>JBNKVS010000040.1:0-15824 GCA_050299315.1 Polyangiaceae bacterium | reverse complement strand
AGACAACCGACTGCTTGCCGGACTGCGCATCACTGTCGTCGAGCTGAGCGATGGCACCGTCCAGGCTCGCCACGCTGGCAAGCTGCTGCCGCTGACCCGCTTCGGCAAGGACGACGCGGAGATATCCCAAGGCGCCATCGTGTCGAACAAGCTGCTCGCTGGGGCGCTCCAGTTCATCAAGCACAAGCAGGCGGCGAAGGATGTCGAGAAACTCTCCAAGCTGCGGACCAAGCGGGACAAGCGCCTGCTGGAGAAGCGCAAGAAAAGCGTTGCCTAAAGACAGCTACCCGACATCTCCACTTTGCTCAGATCCCGACATTTCTACTTTGCCTTGACACAGTGCGTGCAGTCCGGGCGGATTCTGGCCAACTTGGTTTCGGCGGCCCTTGGATCGAGGCTCGAATCGTGCGCAGATGGGGCAATCGTGCGCAGATGGGGATCGGGCCAGTTGCTCGCAAAAGCGCCGAAGCAAGCGACTGGCGCGGGTCACACGCTAGGCGGCGTACCACACGCAAGGCAGCCCGCAGCCGTAACGTACGGGAAGACGAACGCCGCAAACAGGATCGGGCTGGCGGTACTAGGGATCATCCCCTTCGTGGATGAGCACTACACCACGGCCGCCAAGAACGGAATTGTCGGCAGTTCCACGGGCGGCGAGGTCGTGTCGCCGCGTCTTCCGGTCTGCCAGCCGCGTCGTCGCGATCGCGGGACGCCGACGTGTTTGTTCTTTTCCTGCGACGGCCGACCATCCTAGCCGTCTGACAGAATGCGTCCCGCGCGCAATCGAGGTCACCTTGGGGCCGGGAGCCTCCTCACGCAGGTTGCGCGAGGGGCGGAGGCGCCTGCAGCGGAGTGAAGATGATACTGGCGGTGGGATTCGGGTTGTTGGGCTTGACGGCCATCTTCGCGATTCGCGCGAGAGCGCCCCAGCCGCGGACTCTCGGTCACCATGTGGCAAAGAACCTACTGGCGTTGCTGGTGCCAGCCACCCTCGTCGCCTTCTACTACGCTGCCTTGATCGGCTACTTCTCCAGTCGCGTGGACGATGAGACCACGCTGGCGAGGCTGGTGGAGCTCGAGCAGCGTCTGGGAGCGCTCACGGCCTTCGCCAAGCAACTTGCCATCCCGGTTCCACTGGCTCTCGGCATTCTGTTCGTGCTGCTCGTCGCGAGCCTCTGGAGTGCAGCTCGGGCTCGCGACTCGGACCTGCTCGCGTCGCTGGGAGACCGAACCCTGGTGGCATCCAGTTGGGTCTCGCGCTATGGCAAGATCGTGGGCTTCGCGACGGCGGTGCTGAGCCTCGTGTCGTCCTTGACGATCCTGGGCTCGGAGGCGGGCGACGAGCTTCCTGACCTCGAACTGCGGGTGAAGCAGGTTCGACAGGGGTACGCCGACTACCAAGCGCAAAAGCAGGATTTGCTCAGGGGGGCGGCGCGGCTCGAGGCTCTTGACGATCACTTCGATGAGGCGCCCGAGACCTATCGGTTTGCGCTCCACAGCTTTCGCGCTGCCCACACCGCGCGCCGGAGCGTGAGGCGCAAGTGGTCCCAGGCGACCCGAGACTACGACGTCCACGTCGCCGAGCTCGAGCGCTCGGTCGTCTGGGACGACGTTCAGCGAGAAGAGCGAACGCTCGGCGAGCTCGACGAGAGCGCCGGGCGAGTGCCGTTGGAGGCGATCGAGTCGCGCCAGGGCGAATGGCGCCCGGGCGATCCTAGGTTCGACGTCATGACCGAGGAGCAGCTCAGCGCGAAGCGCCTAGAGCTTCTCAACGAGGATCTCGCGGGGTGGCGCGAGGAGCTCCGCGAGCGGCTCGCGCGCTCGCCCTGGCGCAAGCACCTGGAGGGCATTCACTCCAAGCTGCTGGGACTGCTGGTGAGCCACCAGCACGTCGAAGTGCTACAACGCTTCGTCGAGGCGCATCCGCTCGTGAAACCACTGGTCCAGGTCGTGGAGGGGGTTGCGAAGGACCTGGCGGCGGCCCACGTCGAGCATCGCATCGACCAGCTCGTCCAGCAGGCGACGCTCGAGACCTGGTCGCCGGATGGCCCGAGTCAAAGGGTTGGCGCCGTTCAGCAGATCCTGGATCAGCGGGTGGGTTCCCGGCCCAATTTCGACGCTGAGCGCGCGGCGCAGCTCGCCCGCGAGCAGCTCGCCGAGCAAGCGCATCTGGCCGAGCTCGACGCACGGCTGGACGGGGAGCTCGGTCGAGCGCGCGAGGCGATGCGGGACGAGAATGCTCTTTTGACTCTCGAGCTTCGCCGTCGCTGGGAGGTGGCGCACGCGATCGACCGCCCGCGCGGGAGCGAGGCGTTGGGGAGGGGGACGCCAGACGCGCGATACGACCGCGCTTTCGAGGGCCTGCTAGATCACGCCGCCAGCCTGGAGCCCGCGCGACAGCGAGAGCTGCTCGCCCAAATGAAGGAAGTCGCACCGGGGTTCGGCGCGCGCACCGAGACGGCTGACGCGCTCGCCGCCGTGGCTCGCCGCTACGGGGCGAGTACCGAGGCGGCGTCGTTTGCCCTCCTCGGCTCGGCCGCGTTGGCCGCTCGCCTTGGCCGAACGATGCCGGTTCCGACGGGTCGACTTCGCCCGACGCCAACGCCGACACCGAAGCGGACGTTTCGGCCCCGGCGATTTCGGATCCGACGTTGACGACACCGCGGGCCAGCGACCGCGCGGAACGGCGAGTGGCGCCACTCTATGACAAGACCATTCCACTTCGACCCGATCCGGTCACTTATCCTCCAGGCCTTGCCGCCAAGACCGATCAGGTGTTCTGTTTGCGATGACTCTTCGTACGAGCGTGCCATGGCTGGTGGCGGCGAGTCCTTGGGCTGCCACACGACTCACGAGCTTCGTGCCGACACGGAGCCGTCCGGCGACACACCCCGGGCGCCGACCGAGGATGCCGGGCAGGCAGCGACGCAAGAGTCGAGCGCGCCTGCAATTGCACTCGACTGCCGGCTCACCACGCCGGGCAAGAAATGCTCCGGATACACTCACGCCTGCGCGCTGTCGGTTGCCGGTCCTGGGCAGGACGTATCCCTTCCGCGGCGCGGCGTTCAGACGTGCGACGACGGACGGTGGAGCCCCTGCATTCCGGTCGACGAGCTACGCGACGGCATTGCCTGCGGACCATGCCAGGGCAGCTGTTGGCTGGCGGGCAACCTCCTGCTGGACGTGGCGAATCGACCTGAGCTCGCCGCGTTCGAGGCGGTCGCAGGTGGCGGGATCGCGCTGACCGGGGCTGATGCGGGGGCAGGTGCGAGCGCGGCCTATCGCAAGCGTCTGACCTCGTCCGCGAGGTTCAACTGCCTCTGGGAAGAGCTCATGGTGCACGCAGAGCTCCCTGCCGGCAGCCGCATCGAGCTGCGCGCCTGCAAGTCCGATAGCGCCGACCCGCTCGAGCCCTGCGCGGACTTCGTGCTCCTGGCGACCCTCACGGGCACCGACGCCGACTGCCAGAGCTGGCAAGAGTGCGCGGACGGATACTGCGGAACCGACCGACGCTGCCACGAGGTGAGCGCGCAAGCACGCGCCGATGTCGTTGGCGCGCTCTACGGCGGGGCCGCCGACAGTTATGAACCTGGACAGTGCGAGGTCAGAGATCTTCTGGGGCTCGAGGCACGAGTCTGTTGTGACCCGCAACGGAGAGTTTGGGTCAATCGCGCGCCCGTGGTGGGTCTGCTGCCGACCCTGTGGGCACCGGCGAACGAGCCGTGGGCGCTGTGGATCGAGGCCGAGCTCGTGCCTTCCCCCGACACCGGAGCCACCCCCACCTTGCGTTGGTGGGAGGTTTCGTCGCGCTGCTACTACGAATAGCAGGGCCCGGGGAGTTGACGCGACTGCCCGACCTCCCTCCGCCCGGTCCGGGCGGTGCCGAGTTGGCCCGGTTCACACGAGTTCGAACGAGCGTGTCGCGTCGTGCGATACCGTGCCGACAAAGACTCCGACATCGTGGCACCGGTAGCGACCGGTGCGCTGCTCTTCGACGAGCAGTCCCGGAGCGCCATGTACCCAGCACTTTCCGCTCGGCGGTATGCGCCCCCTAACTAGAATGTTGCTTGCGCTGCGCAAGCTTGGATGAGGAGGAAGCCATGTAGATGAGGCGGAAACTTCATTAGGGACCTTGCGGGGTATCGACCCCCGCCCGGTAAAGGCTGGCCACCAGCCGGAAGCGAGTCTTGCGTGGCCGTACGACCGCGGAAGCGGGAAGGAAAGCTGCGAAGCGTAGACAGCGAGGGCGTGGGCCGCGTGATGGAGCTTCGAAAGATTCGATTGTCGTGGGTAGCCGTCGTTTTGCAATGTGCGCCGGCAGCACCGGGGCGCCGCCGAGGCGGAGAGACAGCGACGATGGTGAGGATTGAGGCACCGGCATTGGGCGAAAGCCGCCGGCAAACGGCGACTCCCCGCACCTGAGGTCGTCCTCGATGGCTAGGCGCAAGGGTCCCACCGGAGTCAGAGAGCGTGGCAACCGTCCAGAGGTCCCCCAGGAACGCAGGAGACCCCGTCGTTTCCGGCGGCGTCGTGAGACGCGCCGGTACCGCTGAGCCGAGGGACGACCAAAGCGATGCGGGACGGTCGGCGGGGAGTCGGAGTCGCCCATACTACCAAGGAACGCTGGGACAGCCGCCCGAGCGACCCAGCGAAGGGAAGGGGCGACCGGGTCACGGAACCGAACGGAGGAAAGATGACTGGAACACCGAGTCCAGAGAGCATCTCAACGAAACTCGAGCGGATAGCGAAACGCGCGTAGGAGATGCCCGGTGTGGCTTTTACCACGCTGACGCATCATATCGACATCGAATGGCTCTTGGAGGCACATCGGCGCACTCGCAAGGATGGCGCGGCGGGTGTCGACGGCCGGACCGCGGTCGAGTATGTGGCAAACCTGGAAGAGAACTTGCGGGCGCTGCTCGACCGGGCGAAGGCGGGCGACGGCTACCGAGCGCCACCCGTGCGTCGGGTGCACATCCCGAAGGGAGACGGGTCGAAGACCCGACCCATCGGGATACCGACCTTCGAGGACAAGGTGCTTCAGAGGGCGGTGGCGATGGTGCTGGAGGCAGTGTACGAGCAGGATTTCTATGACTGCTCGTTTGGCTTTCGGCCCGGGCGCAGCGCGCACGGCGCGCTGCGTGCGCTGAGAGGAGCCCTGATGGAGATGAACGGCGGTTGGGTGTTGGAGGCTGACATCGAAGGATTCTTCGACTCGGTCGACCGCAGCCAGCTGCAGGAAATCCTTCGGCGGAGGGTGCGCGATGGGGTGCTTCTTCGCCTCATCGGCAAGTGGCTGAACGCGGGAGTGATGGAGGAAGGGCGCATCTACCGCCCGGAAGCCGGGACCCCGCAAGGCGGAGTGATATCGCCTCTTCTGGCGAACATCTACCTGCACGAAGTGCTGGACGAGTGGTTTGCGAACCAGGTGGAGCCGCGGCTGAAAGGCCGGGTGAAGCTAGTACGGTACGCCGACGACTTCGTCGTGGCCTTCGAGCTCGAGGAGGATGCTCGCCGCGTGATGGACGTGCTGCCGAAGAGATTCGGCAAGTACGGCCTACGCCTCCACCCAGAGAAAACCCGACTGGTCCGGTTCCGGCGGCCGAGTCGCGGCGCTCGTTTCGACGACGACGCGGCGGAGCGCCCGGAAAGCTTCGACCTGCTGGGCTTCACGCACTACTGGCGTCGGTCCCGGCAGGGCAACTGGGTGGTGTATCGAAAGACGGCGAGCTCTCGTCTCAGTCGGGCGCTTCGAGCGACCTCGCTCTGGTTGCGCCGGAATCGACACGAGCCGGTGGCGAAGCAGCACCGCGTGTTGGTGCTGAAGCTGCGTGGCCACTACGGCTACTACGGCATCATCGGGAACTTTGCCGCGCTGGATGCGTTTCGGCATTGGACTCGGGTGCTGTGGTGCAAGTGGTTGGCGCGTCGCTCTCGGGCCACCCGCGGACGACTGTCGATGGGCGTGATGTTGGATGCGTACCCGCTTCCTCGCCCGCGCATCGCACATGGCGTCTGACCAGCGTAGCGAAGCCGTGACCTGACGAGCCGGATGCGGGAAATCCGCACGTCCGGATCTGTGGGAGCCCTGGGGGCGTGAGCCCCCGGGGCGACCCGGCTGCTGGCGGGGAGCCTGAGACGCCCCTCCGTGGGAACAGGCCCCGTTCGGTGGCGGTTGGCGGCCGCCCAGTTTTCTTGTGGTCCTTCTGTTCTGCTGTCTCCGTAGCGAAGGCTCCCCGCAGCAGAACACCATTCGTTCGGCAGACAAGAAACGGGGTGGGTAGTCGATCTGCGTGTCGTGGAGGGGGCCGCGAACGCCGCTTGGTGCTCGCCCGGATGGTGGCGGATGCTCAGCCCGAGTCCAGGCGCGCGCGGCTGTGGCATGGTACCCCTGGATCACGTATAGTCGTCGAGGCTGTCGTCGATCTTGAGGCAGTCGTGATTTACTTGGTTGGCGGCGCGCCTCGCTCGGGCAAGAGCATTCTGCGACAGAGGGCCGTCCTGACCGGCGACCTCATCACAGCCGGGCCTACGGGATGTATTCGAGCGTGCACTGCCCGCGGCGGCAAACGGCTGATGGCACCCCATCGGGCGGATCACACGGTGGAACGATCGGCCCCGGGCACCTGGCGGCCTCGAAGCGATCGCAGTTGTCCTCGCCAATCGCCTCGATCGTCGCCTCCAGCGCCGGAACAGCCGAGCTCGCAATCGCCGAGGGATACCCGCAGTCGGCGAAGCAGCGCAGCCCGTAGTCGACGACTTCGCAGTCTGCATCCGCGCTGCAGTCGCGGTCCGCGTCGTCTTGCGCCGCTCGGCGCCCGATACTCGCCTGACGGCTCCAGTCCTGACATTGCTCGGCGCTTGCGTCTTCGTCGCCGCCGCAGCGTACCAGCCCCGCCGCCCCACACAGCCGAGCCACGAACATCAGGTTCAGCGTGATAGACGAGCGTTTCATCGTGTTCCGCTACCACGGCGTACGGCGATAGCAAGCGTCGGACGCCGCCGCGTCCCCCATCGGGCCGTTTTTGCTCGGACTCGCGCTTCGGCCACGGTCGCGCGGAGCGACACGGTGTTGCTCGGTTCACCTTGGATGCACGACCTCCAACCGCGCGAAGCGCTCCAACCGCGCGGAAGAGTGAACGAGCGCTGGTTCGCGAGGTCTGAGCTCCGTGCCAAGCCGAAACCCGGCGCGGGATTGCGGGCCCTCAGAACCGTCGGGGTGTCGGTGTTCTGGGGGCCCGTTTGGTATCAAGGCGCCCGCACCTCGAGCCTCACGCCCTTCAGCTCCGACACGTTGGAGCCGACCTCCAAGGTGTAGCGACCTGGCTCGGCGCGCCTTTGCATTTGAAGATCCCACAGCGCGAGGTCGTCCGCGGTGACTTCGAATTCGATTTGCTGCGACTGCCCGGGCTCCAGCGCCACTCGCTGAAAACCGCGCTCGAGCCGCACCGGGCGCGTAACACTGGAGCTCTCGGCTCCAACGTAGAGCTGCACTACATCCGTACCCGCTCGCTCCCCCCGGTTGGAAACCGTAACCTGTACCCGGGCGCTTTCACCGACGGCAATGCGCTCGGGCACCACTCGCACGTCTGAATGCTCGAAACGCGTGTAGCTCAAGCCCCAACCGAAGGGAAACAGCGGCGCGGACTCGGCAAACAGGTAGGGGCCGCGCGCCGAGGGCTTGTGGTAGTAGTACACCGGCAGCTGGCCCAGGGAGCGCGGCCAGGTAATGGGCAGGTGCCCGGAAGGCGACACGTCGCCGAAGAGGATTTCACTCACGGCAGTGCCGCCCTCCTGCCCCGGGTAGAAGCCGGCAATGGCAGCGCTGGAGTGCTCGAGCGCGGAGCCAATGTCGAGTGGCCTTCCGCCGTACACTACGAGCACGATGGGCACACCGGTGGCCGCCAGGGCGCCGATCAGCTCGTTTTGAGCGCCCAGCAGCGCCAGGCTGTCGCGATCCCCCGGGTGGTTGTCCCACGTTTCGCGCGAGGTCGATTCGTTTTCTCCGATCGCGACGACCACTGCGTCCGTGCCGCGCGCCGTGCCTACGGCTTCCTGAATCAACGCCTTTTCCGCCTCGGGGTTCTTTGGCAATGAAACGGGGGCCTTCCAAAACCCCTCCCAGGTATAGTCTTCCTCCGTGATGTTGCACCCGCGCGCATAGCGCACCTCGATGTTGCGCTCTTTTGCGGCGGTGCGCAGCCCGTCGAGCAGGGATACGCCGCGGCCCGGATCCGCACTGTAGCCGCCGAGGTGCGCCTTTTCGGCGTTGGGCCCGACGACGGCGATGCGGCGAATCTTGCTGCGATCGAGCGGCAGCACGCCCTCGTTCTGAAGCAGCACCACCCCTTGCCGCGCGGCTTCGAGCGCCAGCGCGCGGTGCGGCTCGGAGTTGTTTGCCGCCGCCGCCCGCGCCGGATCCAGCGGGGGCTCGTCGAACATTCCGAGCTCGAAGCGAGCCTCCAAGGCGTGCTGCACCGCCGCGTCGAGCCTTTCGATGGGCAGGCGCTGCGCCTCGACCTCACCCACCAGCTCCAGAAAGGTTTGCCCGATCTCGTAGTCGACCCCTGCGAGCATGGCCTTGCGCGCGGACTCCGTGCGGCTGCGCGAAACTCGGTGCATCGACTCCAGCCGCTCCACACCCATTCCGTCGGAAATCACCACCCCGTCGAAGCCCCACTCGCTTCGCAGCACGTCTCGCAGCAGCCACGAATTGATGTGACCCGGAACGCCGTCCAGCTCGTTGTAGGCGGCCATCACGAAGGAGACCTGGGCCTCCTTCACGGCGGCCTCGAATGGCACGAAAAACTCGCCGCGCAGCGCTCGCTCCGAAACGCTCACCGGGCCTCCGTTGGCTCCCGACTCCGGCTGACTGTGCGCGCCGAAGTGCTTGGCCGTCGCCAGCACGTGCTCCCCGTCGATCGGGCGTGCGGTTCCCTGCAGGCCTCGGATGGCGGCGACCCCCAGGCGTGAAACCAAGTACGGATCTTCCGAGTACATCTCGTCCATCCGCCCCCAGCGAGGCTCGCGCGCAAGGTCCAGGTTGGGGCCCAGGATCGTGGTCGTACCCCGAGTGCGCGCCTCGAGAGCTATCGCGGTGAAGATCTGCTCGATCAGCTCCGGATTGAAGGTCGCCCCGAGCGCAAGAGCCACGGGAAAGCTCGTGGCGCCTTTCTGCATGAAGCCGTGTACGCCCTCGTCCAAGAAGAACGGCGGGATCCCCAGGCGACTCTTGCCCTTCACGCACTCACGCAGCTCGCTGACGAGCGTCGCGGTGGGGGCCGGGTCGCGGTACATGCCGATACGCTCGAAGCTGCCCACTCCCTGCGGCAGGCTGTTGCAAAGCTCCTCGGGCGTTTTGGCGTAGGACCAGTCGAACACGTGCACGAGCGAGGCCACCTTCTCCTCGGGGGTCATTTGCTGAACCATTGCGCGCGCCTTCTGCCGAGAGCCGCCGCTGATATAGCCGCGAGGCGCGGCGGTCGACGCCGACCCATCGGCCCCGGTGGGTGAAGCCGCCGGGCTCGAAGGTTTGCAGGCGCACACTACGGCCACCAGCGAAAGCGAGCTCGAGAGCCCTGTTGCACGCAAATTTTCCAGGAGCGACATCGCGCGGACGCTATCACGCAACATTCGGCCGCGGCCCCCTGGAATCGATTCCGCACGGGCTGTTTCGAGCGCACCGCCGTCGTCGAGAGGCAAAGCCCTGCTCGAGGGGCTGGTCGCCTGCGACCTAGCGGCGTGGACGAAGGACGAGGCCCACGCGTGGTGCTATCGGTCCGCGAAGAGTGGGGCGGAAATCATCCACGGGCGGCGAGCACGGCTGCCTCGATCGCTGCACCAAGCGGAGCTGCGAGAGCTTGCCAGGTGCTGTCGTTCGCTTCGAGTACGATGTAGTAGCCGTAGCCTTCGTCCACTCGTAGTGTGGGCACCGCCCCGTACGCGCCGGTCGAGTAGGCGCGGCCACTGTCGCGGTCGATCCACCAACCCATCCCGTAGCCCACTCCTGGCGCGGCGGCGCCTCCGTAGCTCGCCGCGACGCGGTCCTCGAGCATGCGGTCGATCGCCTGCTCGGATAGAACTTGCTGCCCGTTGCCACACTCGCCTCCCCGCAAGTACATCAGCAGCAGCTCCGCGAACACTGCCGGCGTCGCGTAGGCGCCGGACTCCACGTTGGGGTTGTCCGTCGGGACGAGCACGGAGGGATCCCCACCGAACTCACTCGGGTAGTCTATGCCATTGCCCATCTGTGTGATGGGGTTGTTGTATCCCAGGCTCCCCGACTCGAGGTCGCAAGGCTGCACGTAGGTGTCGTTGATGAGCTCGGCCCACGACTTCCCCGACGCGGCTTCCGCTACGGCCCCGGCGATCTGCCACTGAGCGCCTCCGTACCGAAAGGCGGTGTCTGGCGGGATGACGTCTGCGTCGTCGTCCGCAGTCAGAAAGATCGACGCAGCACAGTCCTGAAGGCTCCCCATGGGAAGGAACTGGCAGAGGTACGGCAGGTACACCGGATCGGGGAAGACCCCGACCAGTCCCGAGCTGTTGGAGAGCAGCTGGGCGGGCGTCACGGCTGGGTTGCCCGCTCCCCACTCGGCGATGTCGGCCACCGGCGCATCGATGTCGATGAGCCCGTCGTCGACAAGCTTGAGCAACACGCCTGCGCTCAGCATCTTGCTCGCGGATGCAACGAGGGAGATCCGCTTGTCGTCGAACTCGCCCCAGTACTCTCCGAAAACGATACCGGCGTTACGCTCGACGACGATGAGCCCCGCCCCCGAGAGGCCGCGGCGATCCACGAACCCCCCGACGAGTCGAGAGACCTCGTCGAAGTCGTACCCTGGCGGCACCTGCGTCGATGAAACGTCGGGGGTATCGCCACGCGCCGTGGCCCCGCGGGCACCGGAGCCCGCGGCGCTCGAGCAGGCACACAGGGCTGGCAGCATCAGCGAGGCGAGCCGGCGGGAGCCAATACCGGCGGAAGCCAGCCTCGAGCGGAAAGACCGCAAACGCAGTCGGGGGGAGCGGGGAAGATGCATGTCATGTCGATGAGAGCCCGCCAGGCCGGTGCCGGTGACAACCGATTCGATATTCGTCCCTTTATCGGCCCATGGACCTAAAGAGGAAATCAGGATGATTGCAGCGACAAATCAACGACCTAGTGCCCCGTCCGATAAGTCGTAGTCACTGATGGTCGGTCGCCGCGGGAAGAGAGTCCTCTTGCCTCGAGCGGCGGATGGGGCACGTCGGCGCCGAAGGCGCCGCAGAGAAAAAGGGGGCCGTGTCCGAGACGAGCCCCCAGCGCAAACCACCGCGGGCCCGCCACAGGCGGACCGGCCCGCGGTGGTTTGTGATTGCGACTGAGCGGACACGGCACTAGAGCAGCGGGCGTCGAGCAGGGGCTCCGGAAAACGCCGCTTTCCTGGCTCTGAGGGGCGCCGCCCGGGGCCCCATGGCTGGAGGCAACCGGTTCGGTGCTCTAGGGATCGCGAGCTCGCTCGTCGCCTACTCCAACCTGGCCCGACTCCGCCCGAACTGCATGCACACTGGCTTCGCGGAATGCAGACGATGTTAACTCCGCCTCGGAGCCCCGCCCCGGGAGTTCCTTTGAAATTCCTAGTCTCACTGCGACGCGAGCCAGGTGCGCGCCGTCTCGCTCGAGGAAAACAGCCGACCTCGCTTGGCCGCTGCACCGTCGAGCACGCGCTGCAGCTGCATGCGCTGAATGCTCGCTCCGCCCGTCACCACCGCGACGGGCTTGCCCACCTTGGCCCAGGCCGCGATCATTTCGCCCAGCGCCTGCTCGGTCTGAGGCCCCGTCACGCGCGGCGCCTCGCTCAGATCGAACAGCAGAGCACGTGCGTCGCTGATGGCGAGCCGCCGGAACCAGCCGATCTTCTGGCGAGCGAGCTCGGCACCGTCGCTCGAGCTCAGGTCGGGGCGGCTCCACACGCGGCACAGCACGAGCGAGCCCTCCCGGTCGATGGAGTAATCGTCTCCTTCGGTCAGACGCGAGCGCGGGCGCATGGGGGTTTCGCGGGGACCGCTGCGTGCGCGAGGGCTCCCGTGTCGGAAGAGAACGCCCGCGCCCGCGCGCGCCTTCGGCCCGCGGCCTCGCACCTTGCCCGTGGGCCCGCACTAGCCGGCGTCATTTCGGCCGGTTGCACGAGGCGCCGGGGCGAGGCCGCGAGCGAGTTTGCGCTCGCGGTGGAGTCAGGACCGCGCCCGGGCCCAGTGCCGGCCTTCGGCGCCCACGTAGGCGGAGGCGGGGCGCAGCAGCCGCCCGCTCTGCTTTTGCTCGGACACGTGTGCGATCCAGCCGGCGGCACGCCCGAGGGCGAAGGTGGGGGTGAACGCCGCTTCGGGCAGGCCGAGCCCCGAGAGCAGCAAGGCCGTGTAGAACTCCACGTTGGTCGCGATCGCGCGCTCGGGCTTCAGGCGCGCCAGCGTCTCGAGCACGGCTCGTTCGTGGATTTGGGCGTCGCGCAGCAGGGAGGCTGCCCGACGATCGCCCTCGAGCAGCTCGCGCGCGGCGGCGGCCAGCACGTCCGCGCGTGGATCGCGCACGCGATACACCCGATGGCCGAAGCCCATGATGCGCTCCCCGCGCGCGACGCGCTCCTCCACCCAGTCCCGAGTGACGCGGGCCAGATCGCCACCTCGCGCGCGCAGCTCGCGCAGCGCGGCCAGTGCCGGGCCGGGGGCGCCTCCGTGCAGCGGCCCCTCCAGCGCCCCCAGGGCCCCCACCAGGGCCGCGCCCGCGTCGCTGCCCGTGCTGGCGATGACGCGCGCGGTGAAGGTCGACGCGTTCAGGCCGTGATCGATCACGGTGTTCCAGTACGTTTCGAGCGCCCTCGCCCGGCGCGCGTCGGGCGGCTCGCCATCGAGCAGGAACAGAAAGCTCTCGGCCTGCGACTGGCTCGCGTCCGGCGCGGGCAGCGGAGCCTGGCCCTGACCGAGACGCAGGTGGGCGGCCACCAGCGGGGGCATGCAGCCCACCAGAGCGACCGGGCCGAGGCCGTGCGCCGCCCGCCCCGAAAGGCCCAGACGCAGTGCCTGCATGGGCGTCGCGCCCGCGCGCGTGGCCGCCTCCAGCGAGCGCAGCGTGTCGGGGTCGATCGTGCGTGCGCTCGCCAGCTCCGCGCGCAGCGAGCGCTCTTCGGCGGCGTTCGGCAGGCGATCGTGCAGCAGCAAGTGCAGCATGGCCTCGAAGCTCGCGCGCGGGGCCAGCTCCTCGACGGGGTAGCCCGCGATCGTGAGCTGGCCTGCGGCGCCGTCCACCCGGCTGAGGCGCGTGCGAGCGGCGATCACCCCGTCGAGGCCCGGGTGTTGGGCCTGGGACGGGGTTTCGGCGTGCTGGGTTTCGGAGGCAGGGCTCGGGGACGAATGCGTGGTCGGCATGCCTGACGAGATGACGCCCTTGCCCTGGTGCGTCAATGTTGATTCAGTAATCAATGTGTCGGCCTACTTGAGCGCACGCGAGGCCGCCGAGCGACTCGGCGTGACCCGCGCCACCCTCTACGCCTACGTCAGTCGCGGCTGGATTCGCAGCCGCGCCAAGCCGGGTCAGCGCGCGCGCCAGTACCACGCGGGCGACGTCGAGGCGCGCCGTGGCCAGCAGTCCGCGCGCCGCGATCCGGCGCAAGCCGCCAGCCGCGCCATCTCGACCAGCGGTCTGCCGGTGCTCGACTCCGGGCTCACTCTGATCGACTCGGGGAGACTGTACTATCGCGGCCGCGACGTGGCCCTCTTGTGCGAGCAGGCGAGCTTCGAGCAGGTCGCCGAGTTGCTCTGCGACGGGCCGATCGAGCTCGCCGTGCCCGACGTGCGCGCGGCACGCACGGCACCGGCGCCGGTTGCGTTCTTGCACGCAGCCATCGCCTACCTGGCGGCCTGCGCCGACGTCGATCCTGGCGCCTATCACCTGACGCCGGAGGGGACGCGGCGCACGGCCGGCAAGATCGTGCGCGGGCTCGTCGGCGTGGCGAGCGGGGACTTTTCGAGCTCGGCACCGATCGCCGAGCTGGTCGCGCGCCGCTTCGGCACGCCCCGGGCCGCGCCCGCGATCGACGCGGCGCTGGTGCTCAGCGCCGACCACGAGCTCAACGCGTCGGCGTTCGCGGCGCGTACGATCGCAGCCACGCGCGCCACGCCGTACCTGGCCGTGGCGGGTGCGCTGGCTGCGCTCTCGGGCCACCGCCACGGCGCCGCGACCGAGCGCGTCGCGGAGCTGCTTTCGGAGCCTGGACGCCCCACGGACGTGCTCGCGGCGCGGCTGCGCACGAGTGGCTTCGTGCCGGGCTTCGGCCATCCGCTGTACCCCGACGGCGATCCCCGCGCGGCGATCCTGCTCGCGCGCTGCGCGCGGGGCCCCGAGGCGCGTCGGACGCGCGCGTTTGCACGGGCGACCGAAGAGTTGCTCGGCGTGAAGCCGACCATCGACTACGGGCTGGTCGCGCTCAGTCGCTCGCACGCCTGGCCGCCGTCCGCGCCTCTGATTCTGTTTGCGCTCGGGCGCTCGGCAGGCTGGCTCGCCCACTGCATCGAGCAGTACCAGAGCGAGAGCCTGATCCGCCCCCGCGCGCGCTACGTCGGGCCCCCTCCCACCGACTGACGCCGCCCCGCTGCCGCCTGGCAGCCGGGTCGCCTGCCGGCCATCGCGCGGCGCAGCAAAGGCGCTCCATGCAATGGACCCCAATCTGTCACGCAGATGCCACCGAGTGGTGCGGCGCCGCCCCGCGGTGCTCCTCGGGGGGGTCTGACCGAACCGTGACCCGACTTCTGATCCCCAGCCTGGCGGCGTTCGCGTCTGCCTGGTGCTCGCTCGCACACGCGCGCCAGGTCGAGCCGGACGTCGTCGCCGAGGAGCCGCCGGCGGTCGAGCATTCATCGCCCTCTGCCTCCGCCGCCCCGTCGCCCGGCGCAACCGGCGAGCCGGATCCGGCCGCGGGCACCGGGACGCTGCACGTGGTCGTGTTCGTCGAGGGCTTCGCGGGCGCATCGCTCGCGGGCGTCGAGGTCGACAGCGCCGCGGGCGTCAGCGCCACGACCAACGACGAGGGCGCCGCCCGGCTCGAGCGGCCCGAGGGAGAGCAGTGCGTCCGCCTGCGCGTGTCCGCCTCCATCACTGGAGGGGCGAGCGCCGAGCGCGAGGCGTGCAAGCTGCTGATCGTCGCGAGGGAGACCAGTCAGGCGCTGGTGTCGCTGGACCAGGGGGGCCAGCACCTGCTCGGCATCGATCGCCTCGCTCCGGGCGAGGTGGCGCAGGCGCGCGAAGCCGAGCTCCGCATGGTAGACGCGCCCGATGACCCGGCGGCTCGGCGCACCGCCGGCATCGGTGGCGACCTTCGAGGGCTGGTCGGCCGCGCTCAGCCGCCTCGGCGCCGCGACCGCCTCCAGCAGCGGATCGGAGTCGGCCAAAGGTGAGGCCAGCGCGGCGCTCTGGCGACCGCGTGCGACGAGCAGCGTTGTGGCCTCCTCGGAGAGCTCGGACGGCAGCAGCGCTCCGGGTGCGTCGACCCGAGCCGAAGCCTCCCCGCACGCAGGCGAGCTCGGCGCTCGGACCCCAACGATGGAGGAAACCTTCTGCGCCACGCAAATGGCCCCTCGCTCGACGCCTCCTCCGAGAGACCTCATGGCCAGCGTCGCGAACGCCGCGATCGCGACTACGACGATCAAGCCATCTGCGGATTTCGGCTGATCGCGATCGCCCGTTTCGGCGGATGGCGATCGCTCAAATCGGGCATCACGATCACCTGTTTCGGCGATCGCGATCGCCGATTTCGGCATCACGATCACCCGTTTCGGAGCATCACGATCACCTC
>JBNKVS010000039.1:0-37446 GCA_050299315.1 Polyangiaceae bacterium | reverse complement strand
GCGAAGTGGATTTTCGATGCGGATGCGCCTCGGGCGCGCGCAGGCAGACTTGCGGTCTGTCGAGCACGACCGGGGCGCAGCCGCGCGAAAAGACACGAGCAGGGGCCCCCTCGGGACCAGGTCGTGAGAAATCCGGGCTAGTCCCGGCAACGCGGCATTCGACCCCGCGCGACGGCGCAACGTCCCCGCAACGTGCTGCGACCTCACAGCGCGGCGGCCATCGCGCGGTACTTCGCGAGCGCGAAGTAGTAGTCGAAGCGCGCCGCGACGCTCCGCCCTTCCGCGTCCGCCGAAGCCGCCTCCCGCAGGTTCACCGTGAATACGTTGCTCAACCCCTCGGCGAAACGCTGCCGCTCGGCTTCCTCCAGCTCCAGCGACGCGCGCGCCGCCAGCTCGGCCTGCTCCGCCCGCCGCCGCGCGCCCTGCACGGCGAGCCACCCCTTTCGCAGCTCCACGTGCGCCTGCTCCCGGCGCAGCGAGAGCTCCTTCTGCAGAGCTCCGATATCGGCGCGCAGAGCGGCCGCCTCCCCCAGCGCCTTGCGGCGCTGCAGGGGCAGCTCGAAGTCCAGCTGGGCCAGGGCGCGCGTCTCGCTCTGGGTTTCTGCGAACGGAGCGTAGCTGCGCGCGGGGCCGAGGCCCGAGGTCACCTTCACGGAGGCGTCCAGACTCGGCAGGGTGCGGTTGTCCCAATACGAGAGCTTCTGGCCGAGCGCGCGAAGGTCCCAGGCCAGCAGCGCGAGGTCCGGGCGCCGCTCGAGGCTCTGCTCGAAGGCCGGGGCGCTCATGCCGAGCATGGCCTCGAGGTCGCCTGGGAAGCCCGCGGGCAACTCCGCGTCGCCCGGTGGGTGGGGGCGTCCGCTGGCGTCCCGCCGGTACAGGGAAAGCTCCAGGGCGGCCTGCTGCAAGCGCTGCAGCGTCGCGATTTGCTTCTCGCGCCGGATCGCGATCAGGCGCCGATTGTCGAGCGCCTCGAGCGGGGGGATGGCGCCGCGCTCGATCTGCAGCTCGACGCCGGCTTGCCGATCCTCGGCGATTCGCAGCAGACGCTCGGCGATTCGGTGCTGGGCTCCCGCGCCGACCCAACCCAGGTAGGCGTCGACCGCCGCGAGGCGGACCTTCAACCTTCGCGCGGTGCGCTGCAGCTCCGCGCTGCGGCGGGAGAGCTCGGCCAGCTCGCGACCCGTGCGCGCCGCGTCGATCGCCCGGCCCTCCAGCAGCGGCAACCTCAGGCCGACGAACCACTGCCCGTACTCGCTCGTCTCCTGCTTGGCACCGTACACCGGAAAGTCGGCCCCGTTTTCGTAACCGGCGCTCCACTCGGCGCCCCACAGGGGGGTGCTCTGCTCGAGGCTCAGCTTGCCGGCACGCTCGGCGTACTTGCCCCACGCGGTGACCTGCGCGGCAGCCTTCAGCTTCACGTCGAAGCTGCCCCGAGCCGATCGCACCCGGTGCGCGGCGGCCTGAAGCTTCCGGTCCGCCGCCGCCAGCCCGGGAAAATCCGCGTCCACGGACCGCAACACCTCACGCAGCGACAGGGCCGACTCGGCCCGCTCCGACCCGGGCCCGGCGGACGCTTCGCGACGTTCGACCTGCGGCTTCGAACCCCGCGGGGGCTGGGCCTGGGCCAGCTGCGGCCCCGCGAGCCACACCGCGAGCCACAGTGCGGCCGCCGCCATCAAGCGGCTGCGAAGCGCCCCCCCACCCCGCCGGCGCGGCTCGCTCCGCACGGCTCGAGCCCGTTCGCCCCGCGTGCGCCGCGGCACCTCGCCCATCAGCTCTTGCCCCCGCCCGCGGAACCGGAGGAAGGCGCGAGCGGCAGCGGGTCGGGCACGCTCAACGGAAAGCCGTTGACCAGCCGCCACAGCTCCCAGCCCAGCGTCACCTCGTCGAGCAGCACCCAGGCTTTGGCGCGCGCGCCGAGCCGCAGATGTTGGCGACTCGGCCAGGGCAGCTCCGCCTCGTCGGCCACGACCACGACGCGCAGCTTCCCATCCTGCGAGCTCGCCGCATCCACCAGCTGAACCACGCCCCCGAACGTGCCCACGGCCACCGAGGGCCAGCCGACGAACTGCACCGCAGGCCACCCTTCGAACTGCAGGCGCACCTTGCGCCCGGGCTGCACGAGGGGCGCGTCGTTGCCACTGACCCAGAGCTCGGCCGCGCGGCGCCCCGAGTTGGGAACGAGAAGCGCCAGACGCTTGCCGGAAGACACGACCTGACCGCCCTGGTTTCCGTCCACGCTCAAAATGGTACCGCTCCGCGGCGCCTTGACCTGCCGCGC
Source organism: Polyangiaceae bacterium (assembly GCA_050299315.1). Lineage (GTDB taxonomy): Bacteria > Myxococcota_A > Polyangia > Polyangiales > Polyangiaceae > SZUA-265. Next base: position 35,165 of record JBNKVS010000039.1, on the reverse strand, counting down.
ATCCTGGCGGGAAAGCTCGCTCTCCGCTTTGACCAAGTCCCGCCGCGCATAGGCGGCATCCGCGTTGGCCTTGCGCAAGGCGGCCTCGGCCGTCTGCACCTTCGCCATCCCCTCGGCGTCCACGCGCAGCCGCTCGGCCTGCAGAGCGGTGAGGCTCGCCTTGGCCTCGCTGATGCCCGCCGCCGCCAGATCCACCTCCGCCTGCGACTTCGTCGCGGAGAGCTCCGCCAGCTCCAGCGCGCGCTGGGAGATGAGCCCGCGCTCGGCCAACCCCCGCTGCCGCTGCACCTGCTTGAGCGCCGCTTCGAGCTCGGCGCGCGCGGCCTTCTGCTTCTGCTGGGCGGCCTCGAGCTTCTGCTCCCCGACGGTGATCTTCATCTCCGCCGAGCGCACCTTCATCTGGCGCGCCTGCTCGTAGGCGCCCAGCTGCTGCGTGTACGCGCGCGCGGCGGCGTCCGCCGCCTCGAGCCGATCCCGATCGGCGTCGATGCGCGACTGCAGCCGCGCGACGTAGTCGGGGTCGATATCGACCAGCTCGACGATCGGATCGCCCGCTTCCACGCGGCTGCCCTCGGCCACGAACCAACGCGTCACACGCCCGGAGATGGGCGCGTCGATACTCTGCGTCCGATCCATCGGGGAAAGCGCGATGACCTGGCCCGCTCCCGAGGAGTATTGCTGCCAGGGGGAAAGCACGAGCAGCAGCGCCAGCGCCAGCGCCGATCCGGCCGTGATCCAGGTGGCCCAACGGATGACCTTCGAGAGGCTCCTCGACTCGAGCGGCGACTTCGGCTCCCGCGCGTCGAGGCGCGGCAGAGCGACCATCGAGGACCTCACGCGCTCCCTCCGGCGGTGAGCTGCCGCGGCACGGCTCTCGAGGCGAGGGCGGGCGCGCCGGGGGCGCCGTTCCAGCCGGGCAACCTGCTCTCCAGGGCCAATAGCAGGCTCTCGTCGGACGTCCCGACCAGCAAGGCACAGCCCTCGGGCAGGCCCGCGAGGGCCTCGATGGCGCGCTCGCGCGCGGCTCCGCTCAGCGGGTCGAGCAGCCCGTCGATCAGCACGGCGCGCGGCTGCCCCGCTACCGCGCGAGCCAGGGCGAGCAGCACGCGCTCTTCGAAGCCGAGCGCGAACCGCACCGTGGATAGATCGCTGTGGCCCCCTTCCGGCAGGGTGTCCACGAAGGTGTCGAGCCCCACCCGGATGAGCGCCTCCCGCGCCTGGCTCAGCCCCAGCTCGGGGCGGCCGGCGCGCACGTTGTCGTAGACGGTCCCCGGCAGCAGCTCCGCCTTGCGGACCAGGCGAACCCGATCGCGCAGCTGCCCGCCGTCCAACTCCAGCACGTTCGTCGAGCCGAGCCGGACGACGCAGCCCTCGGCCGCGCTGCGGGCCGTGAGCAGGTCGAATAGGCGCCGGCGCTCGGGGGCGCTCCCCAAGATCCCCTGGCGAGCGCCCGCGCCGAGCGTGAGATCCACCGCTCGCTCGCGCGGCTCCGCCACCTCGCCGGCGCGGCCGAGATGCCGCACCTGCAACACCACGGGCCCGTCGGGCGGGCTCTCGGCTCCGGAGCGCTCGCGCGGAAGCTCCGTCAGCTGGGGCAGCTTCAGCAGCGAGGTCGTGAAATCGTAGAACTTGGGCAGCTGCTTGCCCAGCTTGGCGAGCGAGCCGACGGTGGACGCCATCACCAGCTCGGCCGCCACCAGCTGCCCGAGCGCGAGCTGCCCGTCGATGACCAGCCACCCGCCGACCGTCAGCAGCGCCACGCTGGAGGCGACCTGAAGACCCCAGAGCGCGAGCATCTGTCGCATCACGATGCGAAAATGCACGGCCCGGGCCTGCAGCCAGCCCTCGAGCTCGGTGTACACCCTCTCGCAAGCGAGCTGGCGCGCCGCCGCCGCAGAGGCCGCCACGGGCGACAAAGCGAGCGCTTCGAGCACACCGGCCACCTCGTATTTGGCGCTCGATTCCGCCACCGCGGTGCGAAGCGCCCGGCGCCCCAGCAGCCCGAGGACGACGGCCAGAGAGGCGAGCAAGAGCAGGTCGAAGGCGAGCAAGATCGGGTGGTACACCGCCAAAAGCACCAGGCCGACGAAGATCTGCAACACCGCCGCGAGCCCATCGAACAGCAGCGAGGCGAGCGCTTTCTCGAGCGCCACCACCTCGAAGAAGCGGTTGACCCGCCAGCGCGCCTCGGGCTCCTCGCTGGGGGTGGCCGCGAGGTGCGCCAAGGTGTGCGCCGTTTCCCCGGCCACGCTCACGAACAGCTTTCGGGCCAGCAGCTCCGCCACCCAGGCTTGCAGGGCCTGCAGGCACGCGGACAGGCCCAGGGCCGCCGCCAGCAGGGCACCCAGCACGATCAACGGCTGCAGCAGGGTGCCGAACGCGATCGTGTTGATCAGCACCTGCGCGGCGACGGGAGGCGCCAAGGTGAGCCCCCCGACGGCAACCGCATACACGACGATGGACGCCAGGTCACCGCGAAACCGCCCGATGAAGGACACCAGGCGAGGCCAACCGCGGATGGTCGAGGATGCCATGAACTGTTCTTTAAGCAGAAATAATTTTCGTGCAATCCTTTTCGTGATAAAAGATGCGCGTAGTCAAATTCGCGATTTTATTTTATGTATTAGACATGGCGGCCGAAGTCGAATCGGTGGCGGATAGCTGGACATTCCTCAGCAATTACGCCCACGTAATCCTGTTCTTCGCTCAGCACCCCGACGCTCGGATGCGAGAGGCGGCGGCCGCCATCGGGATCACGGAGCGCGCGGTGCAGCGGATCGTCAGCGAGTTGGATGCAGCGGGAGCACTTTCGATCACTCGCCAGGGACGGCGCAACCGCTACGAGCTAAACCGGTCCTTTCGCCTGCGCCACCCGCTCGAGTCCCACCGCACCGTCGGCGATCTGATCTCGCTGCTCGGGCGCTGAGCCCCGCGCCGGCGGGCCGTCGGGAGGCCGGTCGGGCCTCGCCCCGGCGCCCTCGCCGGGATGCGCCCCTGGCGCGCCCCGCGGACCGGAGCGGGGGGACGCGAAGGGGCCCTCCGCAGGCCCCGGCGCTCCCCGGCGACTCCAGCGGCCCCCACCCCGCCCGGGCACGCGCCGCGACGCCGGAGCACCGAGCGGCCACGGATGCGCCGGCGACGCGATAGGATGGCGCCATGCAACCCGTCACCGCGCAATATTACACCGACGTGCTCTGCGTGTGGGCCTACATCAATCAGGTGCGCATCGACGAAGCGGAGCGCAGCTTCGCCGCAGCCCTCCGCGTAGAGCTCCGCTTCTGCTCCGTGTTCGGCGACGTGCCGGGCAAGCTCGAGCGCGGCTGGGCCACGCGAGGGGGCGCCGAAGGCTATGGTCGACACGTGCGCAAAGTGGCTGCCGAATACGCCCACGTGCAGGTGCACCCCGACACCTGGGGGCGGGTGGCGCCTCGGTCGTCGATGCCCTGCCACCTGGCGGTGTGCGCCCTGCGCCAGCTCGAGGCCCGGGGCGAGCTGGCCCCACACAGCGGCGCCAAGCTTTGCTGGGCGTTGCGCAAGGCCTTCTTCGCGGAAGCGCGCGACGTGAGTCGGCGCGACGTGCTCCTGGAGCTGCTGGAGGCGCACGGCGTGGCCCGAGGCCCCGTGGAGGCGAGCCTCGACGACGGCACGGCTCACGCGCTGCTTTCGAAAGATCTCGAGCTGGCCGCCAGCCACGACGTGAAGATGAGCCCCTCGCTGGTGTTGAACGAGGGCCGCCAGCGGCTCAGCGGCAACGTCGGCTTCCGCGTGATCGAGGCCAACCTGCGCGAGCTCCTGCAATCCCACGACTCGGGAGACGCCAGCTGGTGCTGAGCCGCCGGGGCCGATTCGAGCGGCTCGGAGGCGGAGCCCCGAGCCCCTGCCGACCGGCCCGATTCGCACTACACTGCGCACGCGAGCCGGCGCCGGTGTGGTTGCCGCGCGGCCCGGCGCGCACGAAAGGCTCGCCGTGCGCCCCAAAGCCCTGTTTCTCGACCTCGACGACACCATCCTGAGCTTCTCCGCCGGGCAAACGCAGCTGTGGCGCCGCGTGCTCGAGGACCACCGCGAGCCGATCGAGCAAGCCGCGCCGGGGCTGCCCCTGGGCGAGCTGGAGAGAGTCATCGAATCTCGTGTCGTGCCGAGCTACTGGGCGGACCCCGAGCGCGCCGCGCGGGGCCGGCTCGATCTGTATCGAGCGCGGCGCGAGGTGCTGGCGCGGGCGCTTCGGCACCTCTGCCGCCCGCTGCCCGAAGCGCTCGTCGCGCGGGTGGCGGACACCTACACGGAGACCAAGGAGCGCGAAGTGGCGCCGCTGCAGGAAGCCCTCGAGGTGGTGCGGGCCCTGCGCGCGGCGGGCTTTCGTCTGGCGCTGATCACGAACGGCAGCTCCGAGTTTCAGCGCGCGAAGCTGCGCCGCTTCGATCTCGAGCGGCGGTTCGAGGCAATCCTGATCGAAGGTGAGTGGGGAGTGGGCAAGCCCCACCCCAGCATCTTTCGCGAGGCGCTGCGCGCGATGAGCCTGCGCCCCGCGGAGACGTGGATGGTGGGCGACAACTTCGAGGCCGACATCGGCGGCGCCGCCGCGGTCGGGATTGCCGGGGTGTGGTTGCACCACGGCCGCCCGGCGCCGGCGGGCCCCGTCGCGCCGCGCGAGGTGGTCGAGCACCTCCGTGATCTGCTCCCGCTGCTGGGGGTGGCCTCGGGAGCGAGCCCCTCGCGGTAGCCTCGTGCGCCGCAGACAACCCGATGGGCCGACCAAGGCGCGTCGCCGGGCAGGCGACTCGGCGAATCTCGGGATGGGCCGGGCCTCCGCCGAGCGGCACCGTGCGTCGCATCGGGGCGCACCCCGTCCCTCGGCGGCTCCCCGCCGCACGGACACCGGCCCCCCACCGAGCGGCACCGTGCCTGGCATCGGGGCGTGCCGCGTCCCCTGCCGTCCTGACCGAGCGGGTGTCAGCAGGCGCGCCGGCCACGGCCGGCGCTCGCACCGATCAGCGGTGGGTCACGCGATCGGCGCGGCCCCTGCCCCGGTTGAACGGCAATGAGGCGCGCCGCCCGCCGACGCCCGCTTGGTCGTAGCGCGCGTTGTGTTCGGCTCGCACCGGCTCGATCGGCTCCGCGTGCCGTTGCCAGTGCGTGCCCCCCGTGCTCGAGCAGGTCCGCGCCCCATCCGCACACGTCTCGTGTCAACTGGAAGGCACAAGACGCGTAGGACCTGCGCGAGAGCTGAGCGAGACCGGTGACGACGCTTCGCGTGATGGCACCCACGAAGCCGGAGCCGCCGAGCACGACCCCGAAGCCCCCCCTTGGGGGCTCGGGCTCGCAGCGACATTTTTCGCCGGGAACGAGCCAGGTGCGGTTGGGGCACTCCGCAACACGTTCCTCCGCCTCGCTTCGAGCTCGGCTGCCGGCCCGCAGCCGCGCGAACCGCCCCCCGCCGCGGCGAGCGGCGCTCAAACGCGCCGATTCGGCTGCGCCGGCTCGCGCACGGGCCGCTCGAGCTGCTGCGCGAGCTGCGAGAGGGTCATCGACACGACCTCGTAGCTCGGCGGCAGGCGGCAGCCGAAGCTCCGTTCGAGCCCGCGCACGAGCCGGCGCGTGGGCGCTCCGGGCTCGCACAAGTCGCCGAGGCGAGTGCCCGGCTCCACGCGCGACAAATCTCGACCGAGCTGCTGCTCCAGCCGCTGCACCAGCCGCGCGAGGGCATCCGGCGCCGAAGCGGGGGTGCGGCTCGGCCCCCCTTCTTGCAGCGGACCGAAGCGGTCGCGCAGCAAGAGGTCGCGCTGGGCGCGCTTGCCGTAGGAGCGCAACCCCGCGACGACCAACACGAGCAGCCCCCAGAAGGCGCGATTTCTCAGAATGCTTACGATCAGCGGTGCGTGGGCCATGAAAACCTCTGCCCGATTTTCCCTCGCGCCGCGCCGCTCGTCGAGGGCTGCCCGGACGATCAGTCTCTGCGCCGCCCCGGAGCGGGCGCCGGAGCCGCCGGGAAGCCGGCCAGGGCCCGAGGTCGGGGCACCGCCAGGAATGAACGGGCACCGCCCGCCCCCCTCTGCAGCGTCATGAACCGAGCTCGCCCTGGGCGGGTCGGCGCGCGGCGGACTGGCGCTCGCGCCCGGCGCGGCAGCCTCGAGCTCAGCCCTCCGCGTCGTCCGACGCCGCGCCGCCCAGCCGATGCTTGCGAATCTTGTCGTGCAGAGTCACGCGCGAGATGCCCAGGCGCTGCGCGGCCAGGCTGCGGTTGTTGCCGGCCCGGCGCAGCGCCTCGACGAGTAGACCCCGCTCGTAGGCGTCGAGCCGCTGCTTGAGCGTCAGGCTGCCGGAGCCGGGCGCGCCCGCGGCGGGCGGGGAGGAAGCGGGGCCGGGCAGCAGCGCCAGATCGAGCTCGCCGGGCGGCGAGAGCACGAGCAGATTCTCGATCGCGTTCTCCAGCTCCCGGACGTTGCCCGGCCAGCGGTGGGCCATCAATCGATCGAGCAGCGCCCGCGGCAACGGGGGCGGCCGCAGGCCGAAGCGCGCCGCGTGGCGATCGAGGAAGTGCCGCGACAAGAGCGGAACGTCCTCGGGGCGATCGCGCAGCGGGGGCACGTGCAGGGCCACCACGTTGAGGCGATAGTACAAGTCGCCCCGAAACGCCCCGCTGCCCACCCGCTCGGCGAGGTCTCGATGGGTGGCGGCCAGGATCCGCACGTCCACCGCCGCCGGGCGATCTTCGCCGACCGGGCGCACCTCGCCTTCTTGCAGCACGCGCAGCAGCTTGGCCTGCGTGGAAGGGGCCAGCTCCCCCACTTCGTCGAGCAGCAACGTGCCGCCGTCCGCCTCGCGAAACAGACCGGGCCGCGCGCGGTGCGCCCCGGTGAACGCCCCGCGGGCGTGGCCAAAGAGCTCGGCCTCCACCAGATCCGGAGAAACGGCCGCGCAGTTGAAGCGCACGTAGGGTCGCTCGGCGCGGCTCGAGGCCCGCACGATCGCCTCCGCCACCCGTTCCTTGCCGGTGCCGCTTTCGCCGCCGATCAGCACGGTGGTGTCGTGGGGGGCCACGCGCCCGACCAACACCGCGAGGCGCTTCATGCTGGGCGAGTCGAACACCATCGAGCGCGAGAGCGCCAGCTCGCCTTGCAGACGCTCGTTTTCGTGCGCCAGCTGCGCGCTCTCCAGCGCGCGGCGAACGACCGAGAGCAGCTCGTCGTTGTCGAACGGCTTGCGAAAGTAGTCGTAGGCGCCTTCCTTCATGGCCGTCACCGCTTGGCGCTCCGAGCCATGCGCCGTGATCACGATGACGCGAGGTGCGGGGCTGCGCCGCATCAGCTCGCGCAAGAGCGCCATGCCATCCATCGGCTGCATGCGCAGATCGGTCACCACGAGCGGCGTGGGCTCGCGGTCGTATTCCGCGAGCGCGCTTTGCCCATCGGCCGCGCTGCGGACCGAGAGCCCTTCCGAGGAGAGGACCTCGCTCAGCGTGAAGCGCACGCCGGCGTCGTCGTCGACGACCAGGGCGCCGAGCGCGGGCAAACGCTTCACGCCGAAGCCTCCGGGCGCGGCGCCTCGGGCAGGCCGGCCATGGCCTCGACGGGCAGCTGCAGCTCCGCCACCGCGCCCCCCTCGGGCCGCGACGAGAGGGTCAGCTCGCCGCCGTGCTGGCGCGCCAGCGCGCGCGCGATGGTCAGCCCCAGCCCCGCGCCCCCCGCCTTCGAGCTCACGCCCGCCTCGAACACGTTGCCCAGCTGCTCGTCGAGGCCCGGCCCCTCGTCGAGGACGCGCACGCGCACGCGTGGCCCGCACAGCTCGCACTCGATCGCCAAGCTGGTCGCCGCGGGGCTGGCTTCCAACCCATTTTGCACCAGGTTGATCAGGATCTGCTTCACCTTGCGCGGATCGCAGTGCGCGACCGCCGCATGCCCCCGGCACTCCAGCCCCACTCGACCCTGCTGCGCCAGGCCTTCGTGCAGCGCCGCGACCTCCTGACCGATGCGGGCCACGTCGCTGGGTACGATCGCCAGCGGCACCAGCGGCCGCGAGAAGTTCAAGAACTCGTCCAGCACCGACTGCATGCGGTCGACCTCGCGGCGCAACACCGCGAGGCGCTCGCGCCCCCGCTCATCCGAGAGGTTGTTGGAGAGCAGCGCGGACAGCCCCTTGACGCTGGCCAGCGGGTTCTTCAGCTCGTGCGCGATCTCGGCGGACAGGCTGGTGAGCTCGCGGACCCGCTCGCCGTGGGCCGCGAGCAGCTCCTCGCGCGCCGAGAGCTCGCGGCGCAGCGTTTCCCGGAATACTCCCATCAGCGCCTGACCCACGTGGCAAGCGGCGAGCAAGGCCGCCGAAAGCACCACGGCGTGCCAGGAGACGTAGCTCGGCGGCAGCGAGCCGGCTTGCTGCTCGCTCCACGACAGAACCGTCGTGGCGAAGTGGGGCAGCCCCCCGAGCTCACTGGCGAGCGCGAGCGCCCACACCCCGACGAACTGCAGCGCCGCCAGGGCGCGGCGCCAGCGCCGATCGAGGAAGGTGCCAATCGCGGCGGCGATCGGCACGGCGCCGTAGATGAACGGGCTCGACAGGCCGCCGGTGGCGGCGGCCACGCTCAGCTGGCCGAGCGTGGCCGCCGTGATGTTCAGCGGCAGCGCGTTCGGAGACAGGCCGTGGCGCCGGTAGCGCAGCCACTCGAACACGAAGAAGGTCGGCGCCACCACCGAAAGCGTGAGAAGCAAGACCGTGCGCCAGCCGAGCGGCTGCACCCACGCGAGCCCGATCAGCGCGGCCGCCAACACCGGCAGCAGCATCAGGCGCGCGCTGACGACGCGCCCGAACAGTCGCGTCTGTTCCTGGTGCAGGATCCGTTCGTGTGCGGGGGGAGCCGAGTTCATGGCCGAGAGCTGCCGGGGCCACGAGCGTACTACGATCGACGTTCGCTCGCCGCGCGCGGCGCGCGAGGGAGCGGCCGCGCCGGATCGCGCGGCTCGTCGGGCGCCCCGCGCATCGCCGCCTGCGCCGGCCGTGCCGCGCCCGCCGCGCACCCCGACGGCCGCGCCGCTCACGGGAGCTCGCCCCGCGCCTCGGCGCAGTCGATTCGCGACTGAGCAGAGCGCGCTCGGGCCTGGGCAACGGCGATTTCGGCGCGGTAGAGCGTATCGTTGGCGCTGAGCACGTCGAGGCTCGAGGCCACCCCCGCCGTGAAGCTGCGCTGCGCCGAGGCGGCCGCCTCGGCGGCGAGGGCGCGGCGGGTGCGAGCCAGGCGCAGCCCCTCGTCCGCCACGGAGATCGAGCGATATGCATCGGCCGCGGCCTGCAGGAGCGACAGCCGCCTCTGGGCCAGCTCCGCGCGGGCGGCCTGCTCGCTTGCGCGCGCCTCGCGCCGCTTTCCGTAGCGCAGCCCCCCGTCGTACAGCGGAACGCTCAGCTCTGCGCCGACGCGGTAGCCCCAGCGATCTCCGGTGGGGTAGGGCTCGTCGGAAGCGAACAGCGCGGCGCTCGCCTGCAGCGTCGGCAGGAGCAAGGCGTCGGCGGCGCGCACCTGAGCCTCGGCCACCTGCAGCTGGGCCCGCATCGCCCGCATCTCGGGGTGCCGCTCCACATCGCTCGGCGACGCGGAACCCGGTGGGGCCGGCTGGGAGCCGGGCTCGAGCGGCTCACGGCCCGGCAGCTCGGGCACGGTCACGCGCAGCGGGGTGCTGCGGCCGAGCAGCACCCCCAACGCGAGCCGGCTCCGCGCCAGCTCGGCACGCGCCATCGCCAGATCGCTTTCGCGGCCGACCTGCTCGGTCTGCGCCCGCAGCAAGTCGAGGGGCGCGGCGGTGCCCGCTCCCACGCGCCGAGCGGCGCTCTGAGCCTGCTCGCGCGCCAGCCGCAGAGCCCGACGCGAGGCTTCCACGACCTCCTCCAGCGACGCCGCCGCGTGCGCGAGGCGCGCAAAGCTGGCGCGCAGCTTCAGGGCCAGCGCCTCGCTGCTGGCCTGCGCCACGCCGCGGCCCGCTTCGGCCGCCTCGGCGGCGTACCAGGCGGCGAGGGAGAGAATCGGCACCCGCAGCGAGCCGGTCGCGCGGAAGGCGTCGAGCGGCTGAATCAGCAAGTTCGGGGCGCCGGCGGGAGCTGCCCCCAGGCCCGCCAAGAGCTGCTCGACGCGGACCCGGACCTCGGCGTTGTTGCGCACGTAGGCGCCGCTCACCGCGGCGCTCGGAAACAGCGGAGCGCGCGCCTGGCGAGCCAGCGCCCCGGCTCGCTCGACGCGCGCTCGGGCCGCCGCCAGGCTCGGGTTTTGCACCTCGAGCTGGGCGAGCGCCGCCTCGAGGGAAAGCACCTCGTCGACCTCGGACGCCGACGCCGCTCCGCGCTCTTCGTCGCCCGGGGTGCGCTCCGCGCCCGGCGAGGCCGGCTCGGGCGGGGCCGCGGCGCCTCGCCCCGCGCGGGGCACCTCGCCCGCGGCGCCGGGCGACGGCGGCTGGGCGGCAACCGGCGCCACCAGGGCCCCCAGCGCGACCGATAGCGCGGCGCCGAGCCGCGCCGGCGGTGTTCTCATCTGATTCATGCTTCCTCGACAGCCGCGGGCGCACGCACAGGCGCCCGGCGCATCCGGAACCAGCAAGCGCAATGCCAACGCCCGGGCGAGGCACGCGCGGGCGGCGCGGTGCCGATCTCGACGCCCGGCGGCACGCGAAGGCTGCGGAGCGACGCGGGGTCGAGTGTAAAGATATCCGAACGGCGACTGTCGGATCCCCTGACACGGGTCGAGACCCGTCGCGTGGCCGGGGTCGTGCGGCGACGGGGGTGGCGGGGGCCGCGGGGGCGGCGGGGACGCGAAGGGCTGGGCGCTCGCCCTCGCTCCGACGCGGCTCGTCGCGCTCGGCACGCGCTTTGCTATCTCGGCGGGCGGAAAGCCATCCGCCCGAAAGCCTTGCCCATGCGTATCCTCGTTCCCTTGATCTTGATCGTCGTCGCCCTCGTGAGCCTGGTCGGCCTGCGCCTGCGCGCTCAGCAAGAGGCATTGCAGGGCCCCGCGAGCGGGTCGGGCGAGATCGAGGCGACCGCAGTCGATCTGTCGTCGCGCGTCGCCGCCCGCCTCACCGACGTGTACGTCGACGAGGGGCTCGCGGTGCGAAAGGGCGATCTGCTGCTGCGCCTCGACTGCTCCGACCCGCTGGCGCTGCTCGAGGAGGCCAAGGCCCGCGCGGCGGCGGCCCGCGCCCAAGCCGAAGGCGCGGGGGCGAGCGTGGCCGTCACGCGCAGCTCGCGGCTGGCGGCCCTCGCCAGCGAAGAGGCGGCCCGCGCCCAGGCGGCGGCGCTGCAGGCGCGCCGCGAGGCCGCCGAGCGCCAGGCGCAGCGGCTGGCCGCGATCGCCGCCGACGTGCCGGCGGCCCGCGTCGACGAAACGCGCTCGCAGGCCGCCGGCCTGTTGCACCAGGAGGAGGCCGCCCGCGCCCGGGCGACCGCCAGCGCGGCGCAGGCCCGCGCCGCGACCGTGCAGATCAGCGCGTCGAGCGCCCAGGTCGGGGCCGCCGAGGCCCAGGTGGCGGCAGCAGAAGCCGGCCTCTCGCGCGCCCAGCTGATGGTGGCCGAGTGCGAAGTGCGCGCGCCGATCGCGGGCTTCGTCTCGAGCCTGCCCCACGAGGCGGGCGAGCTGGTCTCGCCGAGCAACGTGCTCGCGCGCCTGCTCAGCCTGGATGACCTCGAAGCCACCTTCTACCTGCCCAACGCGGAGCTGGCCGCCGTCCGCCCCGGCGCCCCGGCGCGCGTCGAGGCCGACGCCTGGCCGGGCGAAGTCTTCGAGGCCACGGTGAAGACCGTGGCGCTGCAGGCCGAGTTCACGCCGCGCAACATCCAGACCCGATCCGATCGCGACCGGCTCGTCTACCCGGTCACCGTCGCGATCGCCGACGGGCGCGGCAAGCTGCGCGCCGGCATGCCGGTGCAGGTGACGCTGCCGGGCACGGAGCCCCCCCATGCCGGCGAGTGACGCGGCGGCCGGCCCCCCCGCGCTCGAAGCGCGGGCCCTGCGCAGGAGCTTCGGCGCCGTGCGCGCGCTCGACGAGCTGAGCTTTCGGGTGGCACCCGGCGAGCTCTACGGTCTGGTCGGCCCCGATGGCGCCGGCAAGACGACCGCCATCCGCGCGCTGTGCGGGCTACTGCTCCCGAGCGGCGGCAGCGCCTGGGTGTTCGGCGAGTCGCCCAGCGGCCCGGTGCGCGAGCGGCTCGGGCTGATGCCCCAGCGCTACAGCCTGTACGGGGACCTCTCGGTGGGGGAAAATCTGCGCTTCTTCGCCCGCCTCAACGCCCTGTCCCGCGCCCAATACGCCGCCCGCTCCGAGCGGCTGCTCACCATCATGCGCCTCGCGCCCTTCGTCGAGCGGCGCGCCGACGCGCTCTCGGGCGGCATGTACAAGAAGCTGGCGCTGGCCTGCGCCCTGCTGCACGAGCCGGACGTGCTGGTGCTGGACGAGCCGACCAACGGGGTGGACCCGGTCTCGCGCCGCGAGCTGTGGGCGCTGCTGCACGAGTTCGTCGAGCAGGGCATGGCCGTGCTGATCAGCACTCCGTACATGGACGAGGCCGAGCGCTGCCACCGCGTGGGGCTGCTGCACCACGGCCGCCTGCTGCTGGAGGGCGCGCCCGCCCGCTTGCTGCGGCAGCTCGAGGACGAGGCCTACGCGGTGCGGGGAGGCAGCCGCCGCAGCGTCGAGCGCGCGCTGGCGCCGCTTTCCGAAGTGCGCGCCATCTCCCCGGCGGGCTCGCAGCTGCGCATCGTGGTGGCGCCGGGCGGGGCCGCCGGCGTCCGCGCCGCGCTCGGGCCGCTCGGGGCCACCCTGCACTCGATCGCCCCGAGCTTCGAGGACCTCTACCTGGCGCGCCTGCGCAGCGCCGAGCTCGCCGCCGCGGCGAGCCCCGGGGGCGGCGCCCCCGGACCCTCGCCGGAGGCCCGCGCGTGAAGCCGGTCATCGAGGTCGAGCGCCTCAGCCGCCGCTTCGGGGCGTTCTTGGCGGTCGACGAGGTCAGCTTCGACGTGCGACCCGGCGAAATCTTCGGCTACCTCGGCGCCAACGGGGCGGGCAAGTCGACCACCATCCGGATGCTCACGGGGCTGCTCGCCCCGAGCAGCGGCCGCGCCCAGGTGGCGGGCTTCGACGTGGGCTCGGACGCAGCCGGCCTCAAATCGGCGATCGGCTACATGTCCCAGAAGTTCTCGCTGTACCTCGACCTGCCCGTGATCGAAAATCTGCGGTTCTTCGGCGGCGCGTACGGCCTGCGGCGCCGCGAGCTGACACGCCGAAGCGCCGAAGCCCTGGAGATGACGGGGCTCGAGGGATTCGACCAAGCGGTCACGGGCTCGCTGCCCGGGGGCATTCGCCAGCGGCTGGCGCTGGCCTGCGCCCTGCTGCACCACCCCGCCGTCGTGTTCCTCGACGAGCCCACGGCGGGGGTCGACCCCGCGGCGCGGCGCGCCTTCTGGAAGCTGATCCAGAGCCTCTCCGACGCGGGCACGACCCTCTTCGTCACCACGCACTACCTCGACGAGGCCGAGTACTGCGGGCGGATCGGGCTGATGGTCGACGGCCGATTGGTCGCGCTGGACACCCCCGAGGCCCTCAAGCGGGCCTACGTACCCGAGCAGGTCGTGGTCGTGCGCGGCCGCGGCTTGGCCCGGGCCGCCAGCGCCCTCGACGGCCGACCCGGCGTGCGCGCCGTGACGCCCTTCGGGGCGGGGCTGCACCTGCGGCTCGAGCCCGGCCGATTCGCGCCGGCCGAGTTGTCCTCGATGCTCGCCGAGGCGGGCGTGACCGAGCCCACCATCGAAGCCAGCGAGCCCACGCTCGAAGACGTGTTCCTCGAGGTCGTCGGGCGCGGCGCGCGCGGCGGCGGCGCGACCGCGGAGGGCTCCCGGTGAGCGGGCCGCGACGCTCCGGAGGCCGCCCCTCGCCGGGCCGCGCGCTGGCGCGCTTCTGGCTGCGCACGGCCGCCATGGCCGGCAAGGAAGTGCTGCACATTCGCCGCGACCCCCGCACGCTCTACCTGGCGCTGGGCATGCCGATCGTGATGCTCACGCTCTTCGGCTACGGCGTGCGCTTCGAAATCGACGGCCTGCCGCTGGCGATGGCCGACGGCGACCACAGCGCCGCGTCTCGCGAGCTCGCGGACGCCTTCGTCCAAACGGGTGAATTTCGCGCCGTCGGCCAGCTCGGCTCCGCCGACGAGGCGCAGGCGGCCTTTCGCGAGAGCGGCGCCCGGGCCGTGCTGGTCATCCCCCGGGGCTTCGAGCGGGACCTGATCGAGCGCCGCGAAACCGCCGCGCAGCTGATCGTCAGCGGCTCCGACGGAGTCGTCGCCAACCAGATCCTGACCAAAGCCGACGCCGTGGTGCGCGGCTTCGAGCGCGAGCAACTGCCGGCGGCCCTGCGCGACGCCGAGCCCCCGCTGCAGGTGCGGGTGTGGACTCTGTACAACCCCGGCGGGGAATCCTCGGTGTTCATGGTGCCGGGGCTGGCCGCCTACCTGATGGCCATCAGCGCCGTCTTGCTCACGGCGCTGACGGTGGCGGGCGAGTGGGAGCGCGGCAGCATGGAGCAGCTGTTCGCTTCCCCGGTGGGTCGGCTCGAAATCGTGCTGGGCAAGCTCTTGCCCTACCTGGTGCTGGGCCTGGTCGAGTTGCTGCTCGTCGTGGCCTTCGGTGCGGTGGCTTTCGGGATCCCCTTCCGCGGCAGCCCGCTCGCCCTGCTGCTCATCGGCACCTGGTTTCTCGTGGGAATGCTGGGGCAAGGGCTGCTGATCTCGGTCGTGACCAAAAATCAGCTGGTCGCCACCCAGGCCGGGGCGCTCTCGGCCCTGCTGCCCTCGATGCTGCTCTCGGGCATGCTGTTTCCCGTCGAAAACATGCCCTGGGTCTTGCAGAAGATCTCTCACGTGGTCCCCGCGCGCTACCTCGTGCACGCGCTGCGCGGCATCCTGCTCAAGGGCAACGACCTGCGCGTGCTCTGGCCGGATCTGTTGGCCCAGATCGCATTCGCCGTGTTCGTGCTGACGGTGGCCACGCTGCGCTTCCCGCGGAGGCTGCTATGAGCCCCCCCGAAGCGGACGCGCCGGCGCCCGGAGCCGAGCCGGCGCGCGCGACCTCACACCGGCGGCCTTCGGCGCTCGCGCAGCTCTCGTGCGTGTTCCGCAAGGAGGTGCTGCAGACGGTGCGCGACCGCCGCGTGATGTTCATGCTCGTCATGGCGCCGCTGCTGCAAACGCTGCTGTTCGGCTTCGCGGTGGATTTCGACGTGGACCGCGTCCCCACCGTCGTCGTGGATCGAGATCGCAGCCCCGAGAGCCGCCTGCACCGCCGCCGCCTGCTCGCCGACGGCACGCTCGCCCGGGCGGCGGAGCTGGGCAGCGTGGCAGCCGCCCGACAGCAGCTCGACGACGGCCGCGCCGCGGCCGCCCTGGTAATCCCGCCCGGCTTCGAGCGGCAGCTGCTCGCCCACAGGCCGGCGCGCGTGCAGGTCGTGCTGGACGGCACCGACCCGAACCGCGCCACGGTGGCGGCCGGCGCCGTCTCCCGCTACTTCGGCGAGGTCGCGCGGGAGCTGGCGGAGCGCCGGCTCGAGGGGGCGGGAGCCCGGGTGGCCCGCGTTTCCCTGGTGCCGCGCATTGCCTACAACCCGAGCCTGCGCACCGCGCCCTTCATCATTCCGGGGGTGCTGGGCATGCTGCTGCTGATCGTCACCACCATCGTCACCGCGATGGGCCTGTCGCGCGAGCGGGAGACGGGCACCCTCGAGCAGGTGCTGGTCACCCCAATCCAGCCGCTGTACCTGTTGCTCGGAAAGATGGCCCCCTTCGTGATCATCGGCATGCTCGACGTGGCGCTGGTGCTCACCGGCGGAGCGTACGTGTTCGACGTGCCGCTGCGCGGGGATCTCACGGTCGTGGCGCTGGGCGCGGCACTGTACCTGCTCAACACCCTCGGCATGGGGCTCTTCATCGCCACCGCCTCCCGCACCCAGCAGCAAGCCTTCCTCGGCGGCTTTCTGTTCGCGCTCCCCGCCATTTTGCTATCCGGCGTGATGACCCCGATCCTCGCCATGCCGCTTTGGCTGCAGTGGGTCACCCGGCTCAACCCCGTGCGCTACGTGGTGGAGGTGATGCGCGCCGTGCTCCTCGAAGGCGCCTCGGCCCCCGCCGTCGCCTCCCAGCTCACGACCCTCGCCGCGTTCGGCGCCCTGCTCATCGGCTGGGCCACGTGGCGCTTCCGCCGGCAGCTCCGCTGAGCCGCCGGCCGCCGCGTGCCGCGGCGCCCGCACAGGCGGGGTAGCCAGCGCGGCGCGGGGGGCGTTTCGCGCGGGCGCGCTCCGCCGGCCGGACGTGGTCCGCGGCGCGCCGTGATGGGCAGTCGGGGGGGGAGCCGCGGGCCCCGCGCGGCTGGCGCTGTCGGCCGGCTGCGTGCACGAGCGGCGTGAGAGCGCACACTCGCGCCGGTGAGCGCCCCCCACGAGGCGGGCGCCCTCGACCCGCAGACGCCGTTTCTCGAGGGCCATCCGCGGGACGGCGGCCTGGTCGCTCGGCAGCACTGGACGCTGAGTGAAGAAACGCGGAAAGGCGGGGAGGCTGCCCGCCGTCGTGGAATCGAGCCCCGGCGCATCGGCGCATCGGCGCATCGGCGCATCAGCGCATCGGCGCATCGGCGCGGGGACGACGACGCGTTCACCGCTGCCGCCGGGCAAGGTCCGAAAAGGCGTTGAAAGCCCCTGCCGTAGGCCGCGGCGCGAGGCCCCTCCCCCGCGGAGCCCGGGGCGCCCCGGGGGGCGGGCTGGGTGTGACGAGCTCCGGGCCGCCGGCGCCGGCGCCGGACCTCTCTCTTCTTTGGATGACGATTCCCTGACGGATTCTCGCTGGCCCCGACACCAACGGCTCGAACGCGAGCGAGAGGGCGCCCGTGCAGCGGCGGCGTGGCACGCCCCGGCGCTGGCACCCGTTGGGCGAGGGAGACACGATCAAATGAGGCGGAGCACTTGTTGGACATCATTTTTCGGAGCGTGTTTCATCGTCCCGAGCTTCGAAGCGTGCCTCGATCGCCCTCTCGGAGCCGGCGAGCCCGTGACGACGAACGTATACACCGCACGAATTTCCCGGAGTCGAATCGACAAGCTCGATCTGCTCTTCATGATCGACAACTCGGGCTCCATGAGCGACAAGCAGCAGATCCTGGAGACGGCGGTCCCCGATCTCGTCGATCGCCTCGTCAATCCGCTGTGCGTGGATGCCCAGGGGCAAACCTACCCGGCCGCGCCGCCCGGCCAGGCGTGCCCCGAGGGTCGATTTCGCGAATTTCGCCCGCTGAGCGACATCAACGTGGGCATCATCTCGTCGAGCTTGGGGGACGCCGGAGCCGCAGATGCCTGCACTTCGGGGCCGACCGTCGACGGGGCGCATCTGCTGGGGTCGCTGCCGCGCGCGCCGGGGCTCACCAACGAGTGGGGCTTTCTCGAGTGGCGTGAGGGCAGCGACGCCGAAGCGTTCAAGGGGAGCTTTCAGCGCCTCGTGCGGGCCGTCGGCGAGGACGGCTGCGGGTGGGAAGCGAGCCTGGAGTCTTGGTATCGATTTCTGATCGACCCGGTTCCCTTCGAGGAGCTGACGCGCACGGCTTGCGGCGACCAGGACACCGAGGGCCGGTGCGTCGCGCCCGTGCTGCAAGCCGATGGGCAGCCCTTGCTGGACGAGGGGCTCCTGCGCCAGCGAAATCAGTTTCTGCGCCCCGATTCGCTCCTCGCCATCGTCATGCTGACGGACGAAAACGACTGCTCGGTGGCTCCCCGAGGGCAATCGTGGTGGATGACCGACACGCGACGAACGATGTTCGCCGCCTCGGCTGCCTGCGCCGAGAATCCGAATGACGAGTGCTGCTTTTCCTGCCTGCAGCAGGAGGTGCCGCCGCAGTGCGAGTGGGCGCGCTCGGCGTGCGCGGGCACCGACGAGCGGCCGGAGAACTTCCTCGCGGCGGCAGAGGATGAATCCAACCTTCGCTGCTTCGATCAGAAGCGGCGCTTCGGCTACGACTTTCTCTACCCGACCGAGCGCTACGTCAACGCCCTCACCGAGCCGCGCTTGTGCCCCTCGCGCCCCGATCTGGCCGTGGAAGACTGTCCGGGTGCCGTGCTGGACAACCCGCTCTTCGCCGCGGGAAGATCGCCGGCCAGCGTATTCCTGGCGGCGATCGTCGGCGTACCCTGGCAAGCCATCTCGACCACGACCGATTCGACGGGCAACCCACTGCCGAGCGACGTGCTGCGCTTTCGCCCCGCCACGGATCTCACCGAAAGCGACTGGGAGCAGCTCATCGGGGCCTCGCAGGAGTCTCCACCGATTCCGCCCGCCTCGCCTCTGATGCGCGAATCGACGACGGCTCGACAGGGGGTCACGACGGGCGGCCCGAACGGTCGAGAGTACGATACTCGGCGCGGAAGCCAGGCGCCCCGCGACCTGCAGTACTCGTGCATCTTCCCGCTCCCCGAGAGTCGAACGTGCCGGGAGGGGCAGGCCTCCTGCGACTGCAGCCCGGGCAGCCTCGACTCGCCCTTGTGTGAGATCGTGCCCGGGGAATCCACCGCTTCGAACGAGCAGCACTGGGCCAAGGCCTATCCCGGTCTGCGCCACCTCGAGGTCCTTCGAGGCTACGGCGAGAACTCGATTCTGGCGTCCATCTGTGCGCGCAACGTCGACGAGCCAGAGCGAGCGGACTTCGGCTATCGCCCGGCAATCGCCAGCATCGTCGACCGCCTCAAGGATCAGCTCACCCAGCGCTGCCTTCCGCGCCCGGTCGAAATCGACACGGATGGGTCGATTCCCTGCTCGCTCGTCGAGGCGCGCGCCGCCACGGCATCCGCGTGTACGTGTGACGCGGCCCGGGCGCGCACGGCGCCGGGGCCCCTCGTCGACCGAGCCACCCGCCAGCGACTCTTCGATCGCGACCTGCTCTGCGACCCCGGCGACCCATCATGCCGCGACGTGTGCCTCTGCCAGGTGGACCAGATCCTGCTGGAACCAGCCCTATCGCAGTGCCAAAACGAGATCGCCGGCAGCGCGAGCGACGGCTGGTGCTACGTCGCCGACACGCCGCAACAGAGCGTGGGCAATCCCCAGCTGGTGCAGGAGTGTCCGGCGAGCGAACGACAGCTTCTGCGAATCGTCGGGGAAGGCGTCGAGGACGATTCCATCGCGGTCATCACCTGCTTCGGGAGAAGCTACGCCGGTCGCTGAGGGGCTCGGACGACCGCGACGCGGCCGCGGCGCGGCGCGTGCGCGGGGTGCCCGCCTCGATTGGCCTGCGCAGGCCATCCCGACGCACGGACCTCGGCCGACGGCGGCGGATCGTTGCTCGCCCCGCGCCCAGCGCGAGGTTCGAGCGGCCCCGCGGCGTCTGCGAGCTCTGGGAGAGACCCGCTCGCACGGGCCGCGCGGGTCATCGCCCCCGCCGCGACGCCGCCCCGCAGTCGATGCTTGTAAATCGAGGCGGAGAGGCTGAAATAGGCACCCAGGATGGCCACCGGAAAATCACCCCTGCGATGCATCGGCCCGGCGCGTGCCGCCGGGGACCTGCGAGTCCGCGACGGGAGAAGCATGCCCGCAGGGGATCTTTCTAGGCCCCCGAGCCAAGCACTCGACGAGGCGTAGCCGCGCGATGCTCCCCGCCCGCGCCGCCCTCGGCCGACCGAGCAAAGCCTGGGTGCTTCCCGAGGACGCCGCGAGCCTGGCCGTCACGCGGATCGGGCTGGGCGCCGTGCTGGCCTGGCACATCGCGCGGTACCTGTGGGCTCGGTGGCCCGAGCACTACTACTACTCCGACGCCTTCCTGTTCAGCTACTTCGGCTTCGAGTGGGTGGCGCGCGGCCCGGCCTGGGCCATGCGGGGGCTCTTCTGGGGTTGCCTGGTCGCGGCGCTGGGGGTGTGCGCGGGCGCGGCGTACCGCTTCTGCGCCGCGGCGCTTCTGCTGGGCTACGGCTACCTGTACCTGCTCAGCCCCAGCCACTACATGAACCACCACTATCTGATCCTGCTGCTGATGGCGTGGCTGGTCGTGGTGCCCGCGGCCGATGCGCTGTCCGTCGATGTGTGGCTGCGCCGTCGGCGGGCCCGCCGTGAGGTGCCGCGGGTGGCTCGGGGGTGGCTGGTGTTCCAACTGAGCCTGGTGTATTTCATGGGCGGCCTCGCCAAGCTCAACCGAGATTGGGTGCTGCACCAGATGCCGGTGGCCGAGTGGCTGCGGCGCAAGGCGGCCGATTCGACCTCGCCCGTGCTCGAAGCCCTGGCAACGGACGCGGGGGCCAAGCTGGTTGCGTGGGGGGGGCTCGCCTTCGACCTGGCGATCGCACCGGCCCTGTTGTGTCGGACGACCCGACCCTTCGGGGTCGTGGCCTCGGTGGCATTTCACGGGCTCAACGAGCACCTGTTCGAGATCGGGGTCTTTCCCTGGCTGATGCTGGCGCTGACACCGGTCTTCTTCGAGCCGGGCTGGCCGCGCCGCATCCCGGGCCTGGGGAACGTGATCGGCCGCGCCGTGGACCGCGGCGCACCGGCCTCCGCCTGGCGACCGGCTTCCCGGGCGTGGTTGCGCTCGGGTGTGCTTGCCTGGGGGCTGTGCCAGACGCTGCTGCCTCTGCGCCACTGGCTGTACCCGGGCGACGTGGCCTGGACGGAGGAGGGGCACCAATACTCCTGGCGCATGAAGCTGCGATCGAAGCGCGGCGAGGTGAAGTTTCGCATCGTGACCGGCGACGGGCGCGTGGAGGTGATCAACCCCCGGCGAGAGCTGACCGCGCGGCAGTACCGAAAGCTGAGCGGGCAGCCCGAGCTGATCCGTCAGTACGCCTGGCACTTGCGAGAGCGAATGGCGCGCGCCGGGCGGCCCGAGGCGAAGGTCTATGCCGACGCGCGGTGCAGGCTGAACTACCGCCCGCCCCAACGCTTGATCGACCCCACCGTGGACCTTTCCCGGCAGCCGCCCTCGTGGGGCCACGCGGCGTGGATCACCGAGCTCGAGTGGACCCCTCCGCCGCGACCGTGGCGGCCCTGACGGCCCCCTGGCCTGGATTTCTCACGACCTGGTCCCGAGGGCGCGATGAGTCGTATCTTTTCGCCCAGCGGCCCGCCCGCGCGTGCGGGGCAGACAGCAAGTCTGCCTGCGCGCGCCCGGGCGGGCATCTGGACTGAAAATCCACTTCCTCCTCGCACCCTCGATCCTGCGGTCGTGAGAAATCCGGGCTAGCTCCAGGCTCGACCCCTTCGGCCGCGAAAGCGAGGGCTGCCGCGCGGCCGTTTCCGCCATCGCCCATCCCCGGCATCGCTCGCTCTCGACGGGTAAAGGCGCGCCCGCCCGCAGCAGGCCGCGAGCCGAGCCGAGCCGGCCACCACGGCCACGCGCAAAGCCGTGCAACGGCCGGCCCCAGAGGATTTCACCCTTCGCGCTGGCCACGTCGATGGGCGGTCCCTCCGCGAGAGGGCGGCGCTCGGCCCGTTTGCGGACGCGGCTTGCGGACGCGGCGCGCGCCCGACCGCGCCGGCACGCCGGCAGGCGGGCGCGCGCGCGCTACGCCGGGAAGGGGCGGCGCGTGCTCCAGCACAGCGGGATGTGGCGGCGCGCACTCCGCCAGAGCGGGGTATGGCGGCGCGCACCCGAACCGTGCGGGAAGGGGCGGGGCGTGCTCCAGCAGCCCGGCGCGCGCGCGCTACGCCGGGAAGGGGCGGCGCGTGCTCCAGCACAGCGGGATGTGGCGGCGCACGCGCAGCAGGGGGCGGCACCGCCCGGCAGGGGGGGGGGGCTTGCCGGGGCGTGTCTGCGGCGCGACGCCGGGCCGGGCGCTTGCGGGCGCGGCGCGCGGTTCGGGCTACTCGGCTGCGGGGCAGCCGACGCGCTCGGTGCCGATGGCCACGTCGTCGATCCAGATCGTGCGCTCGTCGTCCGTTTGGTACGACTCCCAGCCGATGTCGACGCGCGAGAACGCGGGCGCCTGCCAAGTGTAGTCCGCGGGTTGGGCCACGCAGCCGTCGCCCGTGGCGTCGATCGCGATCGCGGATATCTCCTCGTCGTCGAGCCAGAAGCGCATGGCGTTGGCCTCGCCGTCGAAGAACCACTCGGCGCACGCCCAGCGCCCCACGGGGACGGCCGTTCCGTCGGCGTGGCGGTAGCAGTCCGTGTTGGGGCCCACCGAAGGGGTGCCGTAGAAGTCCACCGTGTCGTAGTTCGCCATCAGCTGGTTGCCCGTGAAGGGGCCGCCCTCGGGGATGGGCAGCTGGCCACCGTAGCGATAGGTGGCGGAGTAATCCTCGCCCTCGATGTCGCCGGTGCCGTCCACGATCGTCCAGTGCACGTTGGCGAGGGGCGCGGACTCCAAGTAGAACATCATGCGCCCGTAGAAGGCATTGTCTTCCCGCGGCAAAACGGCAGTTGTGAGGTTGATGAAGGCCGCCTTGTAGGTGGAGCCCGAGGCATCGGTGGACAGGGTGGTGGCCTTCACCGAGCTCTGCCCGCTGAAGGCGCGTTCGGTGTCGACCGCCACCGTGCCGTTCGTCTGCTGGTTGCCCCAGGCGCCGCCGGGCGGCGCACCCGCCGCGAAGGACTCGAAGTCGTCGCAGAAGAGCAGGCCCACGCAGTCCGCCGCGCCCGTCGACATGCCACTACCGCCCATGCCGCTGCCGCCCACGCCCATGCCACTGCCGCCCATGCCACTGCCACCCATGCCACTGCCGCCCATGCCACTGCCACCCATGCCGCTGCCGGCGGCCCCGCTGCCCATACTGCTGCCGCCCGAGCCGGAGGCGGGCGGACTCGGGGAGTCGTCGTCGGAGCAGCCGAACGCGGCCAAAGCGCAAAGCAGGGAGAGGGCGAGGGGGGTTCGAGGCGAGTGGAACATCAGGGGGGCGATCCAAGACACAGTTCGTGGCGCGGCTCCAGCCAGGACTCGTGGCGGAATGGCGCCTTTCGACGGGACCGTCAGTTTCCAGCAAGGCGGTGTGCGGGATCGACCCACTTCGAGGGGCCCGGGGCACTGCACCCTCGGCGCAGCGCCTCGACGCCGCGCGGGCGAATCGGGGGGAGCGGCAAGGCGCCAGCGTCGCCTGCGAGGCGACGTCGCCGGCTTTTCGTTTGACGTTCGGGTCCGCGGCGAGGGTCGCGATGGCTCGCCCCCCCCAGGCACGGCGTCGCCGACTCGGCAAAGAACGGGTCTTGCCCGATCGCGTCGCGCCCGTTGGACTCCTGCACGCCGAAGTGATCGAGCACGGCCTCCGAGCGCAGCGAGCCGGGAGAAACGGCCAGCGCCGTGACCTGCCTTACACGCTCGACGGGCGACCGGGGTGCGACGAGCCCCGGCCTCGCGCAAGCCCGGCGGGAAGCGGGCTGCTCGATGGCTGTCGCTGCCCGTTCACTCGCGGCTTCGGCCGCCCCTCGGGACGACCGGCGTCGGGTGATTCCCGTATCCGCGGCGCTTTGTCCCCTCGCTGCACGCAGCGCGCGAAACGCAAGCAAGAAGGCGGCCGCGCGCGACTATTCAGCGAGCCTGGAGCGTGCAACGCTGCAGCCGGCCTCGCTGCGACGCTGACCGTTCGCGGGCAGCGCCGAAGAATCGCAGCGCCGCCGAAACGAGAGCCCGAGAAGGGAGACCATGCTTCGTAGAAACTTCATAGGCCTGATGGCAGCCGGCGCTTCGATGGGAGCGGCAGGGCTCGCGAGCTGCGCGAAGGAGTCGGCCGAGCCCGGCTCCGAAAAAGCCGCAGCCGTCGAGAAGGCCGCAGGCGAGCCCATCACGCTTCGCCTGCACCAGTTCCTTCCGCCGCTCGCCACCGTGCCCAAGCAGGTGCTCAAGCCCTGGGCCGACCGCATCGAGAAGGCATCCGGCGGGCGGCTGCGCTTTCAGCATTTCGACTCGATGTCCCTGGGGGGGCGCCCGCCGGAGCTGATGGATCAGGCTCGCGATGGTGTCGCCGACATCGTGATGACGCTCACCGGCTACACGCCGGGCCGCTTCCCCCGCACGGAGGTCCTCGAGCTCCCCTTCATGATGACGAGCCCGGTCGCCACTTCGAAAGCCTTCTGGAAGCTCGTCGAGGAGGATTTCCAGAAGAGCGAGTACCCGGGCTTGAAGGTGCTGGGAGCCTGGGTGCACGGGCCGGGGGTGATCCACTCCCACGAGGGCGTCTACGCGCTCGAGGACATGAAGGGCAAGAAGCTGCGCGGGCCGAGCCGCATCATCAACGATCTGCTGAAGGAGATGGGGGCAACCCCCGTCGGCATGCCGCTCCCCGCCATTGCCGAGGCCATCTCGAAGGGGGTGATCTCCGGGACGGTGATCCCCTGGGAGGTCACGCCCGCCATCAAGCTGGCGGAGCTGCTGAAGAAGCACACGGAGCTCGGCGGCAAACAGGCCCTGTACACCGCCACGATCGTCATGGTCATGAACCAGGCCAAGTACGATGCGCTGCCCGGCGACCTCCGGGCGATCCTCGATGCGGAATCGGGCATGAAGTTCAGCGCGGGCGCCGCCGACATCATGTGGAGCGCCGACAAGCCCGCCCGAGCGATCGCCACGGCGGCCGGCAACGAGATCACCACCCTCGACAGCGCCGAGGTGGAGCGCTGGAAGGCCGCGTCCAAGCCGGTCGTCGAGCGCTGGGTCGAGGACATGAAGAGCCGGGGCATCGACGGCCAGGCGCTGATCGAGCGGGCGCGGTCGTCGATCGCCTCCTTCGAATAGGGCTCGCTCCCACGGATGATTCGATGATGGGTCTGCACGAGCGCGTGGGGCAACTGGCGGCGGCGCTCGCCTCGTTGGGCGGCGGCGTGTTGCTCCTCTTGGTGGGGCTGACCTGCGCCTCGATCGCGGGGCGATCTCTGGGCTTTGCGGGCCTCGGCCCCATACCGGGGGATTTCGAGCTGGTCGAGCTGGGCATCGCGTTTTCCGTCTTCAGCTTCTTGCCCTGGTGCCAGCATGCGGGCGGCCATGCGCGGGTCGATCTCTTCAGGGCTTCGCTGGGCGAGCGGGGCAGCTGGCTGTCGGACGTGCTCTCCGATTCCCTCATGCTGGTCTTCTCGGTGTTGATCGCCTGGCGCCTGTGGGCTGGCATGGTCGACAAGCTCGGCTACACGGAGACGACCTTCGTGCTGCGGCTGCCGCTGGGCTGGGGCTATGCCGCGTGCCTGCCGGGCGCGGTGGGCTTCGCGGTCGTGTCCGCCTCCTGCCTGCTCAAGACGATCGCGCTGCGGCGCCCGCGCCCCTCGCCGCGAGCCGCCCGATGAGCTCCGTGCGATGAGCCCGCTCCACATCGGGATTGGTTCTTTTCCCGTCCTTCTGCTGCTGATCTTCGCGCGCATCCCCGTCGGTCTCGCGATGCTGGCGGTGGGGGTAGGCGGCAGCTACCTGCTGAGCGGCACGCTTTCGATCAGCCTTTCGCAGCTCAAGCACCTGACCTACGGCACATTCTCCAACTACTCGCTGTCGATCGTTCCGCTGTTTCTTCTGATGGGACAGTGGGCCACGCTCGGCGGCATGTCCAGCGCGCTGTTCAAGGCCGCGGAGGCCTGGCTCGGCCACAGGAAGGGCGGCGTCGCCATGTCCGCCGTGGGCGCGTGCGCGGGCTTCGGCGCGATCTGCGGCTCCTCGCTGGCCACCGCGGCGACGATGGGGCAGGTGGCGCTGCCGGAGCTGCGCAAGTGCGGCTGCTCGGGCCCTCTGGCCACGGGCGCGTTGGCCGCTGGCGGCACCCTCGGGATCCTGATCCCGCCTTCTGTCATCCTGGTGATCTACGCCATTTTGACCGAACAGAACGTGGCCAAGCTCTTCGTCGCGGCGTTGGCGCCCGGCCTGCTGGCTGCGGCGGCATACCTCGCCACGATCTCCGCGTACGCGCACCTCGTGCCGGGCTCGGGCTCGGTGCTGCCGCGCCGGCCGTACCGCGAGCGCTTTCGAGCGCTGATCCCCGTTTGGCCGGTGCTGGTGATTTTCGTGATCGTCGTGGGAGGCATCTACGCCGGGGTCTTCACCCCCACCGAAGGCGCTGCCGTGGGCGCCGCCGGCACGGGCCTGGTCGCCTACTTCTCGGGCAACCTGGAGCGCTCGAAGATCCGCCTCGCGCTGCTCTCGACAGCCACGGGCACGGGGATGATCTTCTTCATCGTGCTCGGCGCGGGGGTCTTCAACAGCTTTCTCGCCATGACGCGCCTGCCCCAGGAGGCGGCCACCCTCGTCACCGAGCAAGGCTACGCCCCCTGGACGGTGCTCACCGTCGTGCTGCTGTGCTACCTCGCGTTCGGCTGCGTGATGGATAGCCTCTCCATGGTGCTGCTCACGGTGCCGATCTTCTTTCCGATCCTGCTGCCGCTCGACTTCGGCCTATCGCCGGAGGATTTCGGACTGTGGTTTGGCATCCTGGTGCTGATCGTGGTGGAAGTGGGCCTGATCACACCGCCGGTGGGCATGAACCTGTTCGTGATCAACTCGATGGCCCCCGACATCCCCATCGGCGACACCTTTCGCGGCGTGCTGCCCTTCGTGATGACGGACATCCTGCGCGTGATCCTCCTGGCGGCGTTTCCTCCGATCACGCTGGGGCTGGTCCGGTTGATCTACTGACTGCAAGCTCGCCCTCGCGGAGGCAGCCAACCCCGACGCCCGCCGCCACGCCGCCGAGCCAGGCTCGGCGGCGGCCGGGCTCGACCGACGCGGCCCCCCGGGGGCCCTCACACCGCGTGCGGGCCGGCGGGGGGCTCGGCCCACCAGCGGCTGGTATCCACGATCGAGCGAAACGGGGCGATCGCCTGCTGAACCACGCCCGCGTGCCGCTCGACGAGCTCCGGCGCCCCACTCCGACAGCACCACACCTCGAGCTCCTGCCGCTCCGGGTCCACCAGCCACGCCCAGGCCACGCCCGCCTGGGCGTAGACGGGGAGCTTCAGCTCCCGATCGACACTGACCGAGCGGGGCGAGAGCACCTCGCAGCACCAGTCCGGAACGCGCCGGATCGGGTTGACGAAGGCGAATGCCGGCGGCAGCCCTTCCCCCTCGGCGAGGCGCCAGGCCGAAAGATCCGGCACGGCCAGGCGATCTTCCAGCAGGCGAACGCCCGCCTCCTGCTCGAACCACCAACCGCTTCCCCCGTCCCACCCGTCGTCGTCCCGCAGGGCGCGCCAGGTGCCGCGGGCCGCGATCCGGTGCAGCCCGCCCGGGCGGCCGCGGGTGCGAATGATCCCCGGCTCCAAAATCTCGCCGGTGAGCCCCGCGGGCAGGGCCCCGATGGCGTGGTAGAGCGCGTCGAACGTGGCGAGCTTCTCGGCAGCTGAGCCCATCGAGGCAAGCCTACCACGCACCGCGTTCGCAGGGTTGGATGTGTTACACGAAGCAACGATTTCCGACCAGAGGGGCCTCGAGAAGCCAAAAGCGTACGCCCCGGTTCAGGGCACCCGGCGCCGCTTCCGCGCGTGACGCCCACCGTGCGATGGCCGCCTCGCGCCGCGCCGGCGCCCCTCTCACCGCTCAGCCCGCACCGCGCGAAGCCCGCTTCTCACCGCCCCGGCGGCCCCGCTGCGCCGTCCGCTCGCCGCTCGTTCACGCGCTCGCCCGCTCGCCGGCGGCCCGCTGCGTGGCCGCTGCCTCGTGCCACTCCTGGCCCGCGCGCTGCTCGAGCTCGGCCCGGTCGCGCTCCATTTGCCGCTCCAGCTGCTCTCGCCCGCTGCGCGCCAGCGCCATGCGCGTTTCGTCGTCGTGAAAATGGGGAAGAATTTCCTCCAGCGTTCGCACGTTCTGCCGGCGGAACTGGCCGGCGTGCTCGCGCGCCTCGTACGCGCCCACGCCGAGCGCCTCGAGCGCTCGGCGGCCCAACCGCAGCGCCGACTCGAAAGTCTCCCGCTCGACCACGACCACGCCTCGCGAGCGCAGCCCCTCGTAGTGGGCGACGTTGCGGGCCCGAGCGAGGATGGGCAGGCCGGGGAAGTGCTCCCGCACGGCGTCCACGAGCCGCAGGCTCATTTCCGGGTCGTCGATGGCGTTGACGAGCAGCTTCGCCTCGCGGGCCCCCGCGGCCTCCAGCAGGTCGATGCGCGACGCATCGCCGTAGTGCACGCGGAACCCGAACCGCCGCAGCACGTCGATTTGCCCCGGGCTCAGATCGAGCACCGTAGCTTTTACTCCATGGCCGAAGAGCAAACGCCCGACGATTTGCCCGAAACGCCCAAAGCCGGCGATGATCACCCGGGCGCCGTCGGCGACGATTTCGTCCGCCTCGCGAGGCGGCTCGCGCCGGCGGAGGCGACGCTCCAGCATCAACAGCACCGGCGTCAGCGCCATCGAAAGGGCCACCGTCAGCGTCAGCAGCGCATCCCAGTGGCCCGGCAACAGCTTCGCCGTGCGCGCCACCCCGAACACCACGAACGCGAACTCCCCGCCCTGGGCGAGCAGCGCGGAGAGCAGCCAACCCTGCGAGCCGCCGGCGCCCAAAGGCCCGGCGATCGCCCGCAAAATCGCCCCCTTGAGCACCTGGTAGCCCACCACGAGCGCCACCACGGTCGAGAAATCACTCAGCAGCAGCCCGAAATCGATGCTCATCCCCACCGCGATGAAGAAGAGCCCCATCAGCAGCCCCTTGAACGGCTCGATGTCCGTCTGCAGGGCGTGGCGGTACTCCGAGCTGGCCAGGAGCACCCCGGCGAGAAAGGCCCCGAGCGCCATCGAAACCCCCGCCAGCGCCATCAGCTGGGCGATGCCGAGCACCAGCAGCAACGTGAAGGCCGTGAAGACCTCCCGCAGGCCCGTCTGCGCGATCAGCCGCAGGGCGGGCCGGGTCAAGAAGCGGCCGATCAAGAACACCGCGCAGATGGCGCCGAGCGCGCGACCCGCCCCCAGCCAGCCGCCGGAAGCGCCCTGTGCCGGAGAATCCGCGAGCAGCGGCACGAGCGCCAGGAGCGGAATCGCCGCAATGTCCTGAAACAGCAAGACCGAGAACGCCGCCTGACCCACCTCCGTCTTCGTCAGGTTGCGCTCGGCCATGGTCTGCATCGCCACGGCCGTGGAGGAGAGAGCGACGGCGAGCCCGGCCACCAGGGCGCCCTTCCAGGGCAGCCCCGCCAGGTACAGCGCCGCGAAGAAGGCCGCCGCACATGTGGAAAGCTGCAGCCCTCCCCCGCCGAAGACGGCGCGCCGCATCTTCCACAGCTGCTTGGCGTCCAGCTCGAGGCCGATCAGGAAGAGCATGAGCACCACGCCGATCTCGGCAAAGTGCATGGTGGCCGCCGGGTCCCCGACGGCGCCCAGGCCGAAGGGGCCGATGGCACAGCCCGCCGCCAGGTAGCCGAGCACCGAGCCGAGCCGAGAGCGGCTCGCGAGCGGGACGCACACCACGGCCGCGCCGAGGTACACGATGGCGTCGAACAACATGCTGCCCTCCTTCACGGGCGAGCCTCCGCGCGCTCGGCGCGCAGGAGGGAAGAGAGCCGAGCGTGGTAGTCCCGGCCGAATTCGGCCAGCTCTCCGGCGGCGAGCCGATGGGCCGCGTGCACCACCACCGGCTCGAACCAGGACATGCCGCAAAACCGCGCCGTTTGCTCCACGGCCACGGAGAAGGCGCCCAGCGAGTAGCCGTGCATGCCCGTGTCGCTGAAGGCGTTCTCGTCCCCGCCCGTGGTGACGACCCACAGGCAGCGCTTGCCCACCAGCTTGTCGCCCCCTTCCCCGTAGGCCCAGCCGCGCGCCAGCACCTTGTCGAACCAGTGCTTGAGCAGCCCGGGCACCGAATACCAGTACATCGGGTGCTGCCAGACCAGCAGGTCGTGCGAGAGCAGCAGCTCCTGCTCGCGTGCCACGTCGATGTCGAAATCGGGGTACTCGTCGTACAGAGAGTGAACCACGAGCCCGTCGACCCCGCGAACGGCCTCGAGCAGAGCGCGATTGGCCACGGATCGGTCGGGGTATGGGTGTGCGTAGATGAGCAAGGCCAAGGTCGTGAGCCGCACTGTAGACGGCCTGGTGCCCCTGTCGTAACTCCGGCGCCGGAAAAATGGCCGGCCCTCGTACCTCCCGGTGGCCTCGCCGCAAGGGGAGCGGCGCGGCGCGCCCCCCTCGCGCGCGAGTTCGCCGGGCCCGGGCGCCCGCCCGAGGCCGCGCCCGGCTCGCGGCAACGGCCCGCAGAGAAGGCGGAGCGGGCGGCGAAGGACGCAGAAAATTGGGGCTGCGAGCTCCGTACGCGGCGCGCGGCGCTGGTCGGGAAGGCGACGGGATGGTCTGCAGGTCGCGTCGGCTTCGTGACCCGCGCTCGCGCTCGCGCGAGGCCAGCGTGTTTCTGCGAAGCCCCAGGGCGCCGCCGGATCGGGCGAATGGCGGCGAATGGCGGGCGAGCCATCCAACCCGACATCCCCCTCGGAACGACTTTTGCAAAAGCCTGCGTTCTCAGGTCGTGGCGGCGGCGCGCGCGGGCCTTCGAC
Source organism: Polyangiaceae bacterium (assembly GCA_050299315.1). Lineage (GTDB taxonomy): Bacteria > Myxococcota_A > Polyangia > Polyangiales > Polyangiaceae > SZUA-265. The sequence continues at coordinate 4,744 of JBNKVS010000039.1, read as the reverse complement.
CCGGGCGCGGTGCGGCGGCTCGCGAGCGCTCCTCGCCGCCCGTCCGCCGGCAGCACGGGCTGGCCGGAATTTCTTCGTCCGCGGCCGGGCGCGAGCCAAGATCGAGCGCACCGCGCGCGAGGCCGGTCAACGGCGGATCACGGCCGAATTCCTGCGCGCCAGCAAAGACCAGGGCATGCGCTGACGCGCCCCGCTCGGGGGCTCACTCGCGGAGCAGCCCACGCTTGGGCTGATTGTCTTCGAAGAAGTCGAAGTCGATGCTGATCGCGGCCGCGAGGATCACGGCGCGCTCCACTTCTCCGAAGGCGGCCGCGCCGAAGTTGACCTGAAAGGTGTCGGCGTCCGAGAGCACCTCGCGCAGCAGCCCCGACCACTTCTTGCTGATCTCGCCCACGCGCTGGCCGTCCCCTCGGAACAACGGAAAAGTCCACAGGCGCCAGATCGGCGTTTCGATCCGCGCGAAGCACCGCCCCGAGGCATCCAGCAAGTCGTACTTCTTGTGGAGGATGCCGAAGCGGCGGTGCACCGAGCCCAGGGGCGTTCCGTCGTGCGACTCGACGCTCAGGTCGGAGAAGAAGAAGAAGAAGGAGCGGCGGAACGTCAGCCGCACCGAGCCATCCGGATCGAAGAAGTCGATGTGCAGCGGGCGATGGCTGCGAAAGATCAGCCGCTTGACGGTCGTCCAAAAGCCTTCGGTGCGCTCCGCCAACATCCCCAGCCGCGCCTGGCTCTGGTCGAGAATGCTGTAGCGATTGCCCGTTTCCCAATCCACGAGCAGCTCCACCCACTCCTGCTCTTGGTGCACGTACAGCCGCGAGGATTGCGTCAGCGGCGCGAGAGCGGTCGCGGCCTGCGTCACGGCCGCCTCCCGCGCATCCCCCGGCGGGGCCCCCCGAGGCGCGCCCGCGGGCGCAAAGCAGCACGGCTCAGCCGTCTTGAACAAACCCCTAGCACCCTGCCAAAGTAGCACGGGCAGTCGACCGAGTCGCGCAACAGGTGGCGGCGAGCGCGGGGCAGCCCCGCGCGGCGCGGCAGGGCGCTTGCATAAGTAGACTGCGCCTGCATGGCCGCGGAGCGGAGCACGAGGCCCGCGGCGTCCGCCCAACCGCGCGCCCGGTCCGGTCGCCCCCGTCGATCGCCCCCCGGCGCGCCCCGTCCCGACCGTCGGCGCCAGCGGCGGCCGCGGGCAGCGCTCGCCCCCCGCGAGGCGCTGCCGCGGCTGAGCCTTCCGGCTCAGGAAAGCCGCCGCGCCGAGGCCGGAACTCCTTGCGCAGCGTGCTCGCGTACCCCTCGGCCAGCACTTGCTGCACCGCCCGCCGCCCGAGCATCGCTCGGCAGTGCTCCTCGCACTTCGGAGGTAGCGGGATGTGGGTGCGGTCCGCCCAGAACTCGGGGGAACGCGGCCGCGTCGGCAATCGAGAACGGGCCCAGCGCATCGAGCTCGCCCTTCCCCACCGCCGCGAGCCGCGCGAGGCCGCGCCCGACCAGGCGCCGGCTCGCCCTCGGGCAGGAGCCCCTTCTCCGGGTGGGTGTCGGCGAGCCACCGCGCGATCGGCTGAAGGTCCGTCAGCGCCGGGCCGTCCTCCCGGAGCGGGGCCGGCACGCTGGCGCGCGGGTTGACGGCGAGGCCGACGGAGCCCCGACTGAATCTCCTGTTTGGGCGGGCGCTCGCACCGCGGGGCCAGCCTCCGGCCCACGGAAATCCGAGCTCGCCCGCGGGCTTGTGGAGTGGGCGCGGCGCCCGGCGCGGGGCGGTGGCCCACGAGCGCCGTCGGCCACCCGGGGTCGGGGAGGCGGCCCGAGCGGGCCCCCCGAGCGAGGCGGCCAAGAGGCGCTGGCGGCGGAGGAAGGCCCGCCGCTCGTCGGGGCCGCCGAAATGCGCGCTAAGCCGGCAGTCCCCCCCTGCCGTGATACCGCCGTGGGGGTACGACGCGTGCCGAGGCGAATCGGCCGATGGTGGGGGCGCCAATTGCGGCGGGGGGTGGTGCCCGAGCAATCCGCGCGCCACAACCGCCACACGCGTCAGGCGAACCTGATGGGCATGACGCTGTTCCTCGCGTCGTGGCCGTACCCCCCCGCGCTCGCCGCGCTGGGCCATTCGACGCTGGGGCTCGTCACGGGCGTATGCGTCGCCGCCTACCTTTCGCCCCTTTGGCTCAACCCGCGAGGCCACTACGTCGCCGCGCGCGTCCTGCCCGTCTTGAGCGCGTGCGCGGCGCTGTGCTCGGTCATCGCCCACCTCGGGCCGGGCTTCGAGGTCCAGCTGGCGTTCTTCTTCGTGGCGTGCTGGCCATTTCAGCTCTTCGATGTCAAGCGAGAGCGCGGCCCGCTGCTCGGCTTGCTCGCCCTGACGCTGGGCGCCCTCCTCACCGTGCAGCTCGAGCGCTTCTCCCTCGACACGCTGGAAGCGACGGGCGAGCTGATGTGGCTGCGGTCGGCCATGACCGTGTCCACCGTCCTGCTGTTCGGGGCCACGCTCTGGTTCTTCTACTCCCGCAACCAGTCCGTCGAGGATGAGCTCGGCCTCGAAGTGCGGCGCCGCGCGCTCGCCCAGCAGTCCCTCGAAACGGCCAAGGCCGAGCTGGTGGCCGCGCTCGGAGCGAAGACGGACTTTCTGGCGCTGATGAGCCACGAGCTGCGAAGCCCGCTGAACGGCGTGCTGGCGGGCGCCGATTTGCTCGACTCGGAGAAGCTGCCGGACGACCAGAAAGAGCTCGTGGAGGCCATCTCGGTTTCGGGCCGGCAGCTGACCCAGCTGCTCGAAGGGATCTGGGACTTCGTCAGCCTCGACGCGCAGGACGTCGACTTGCTGCGCGCCCCGGTCGACATCGGCGCGTCGCTGGAAGCCTCGGTTCGCGATTTCGTGCGCGAGGCAGGGCGCAAGGGCCTCGAGCTGGACGTGGTGATCGAGGCCGCCGAGCCCCTCGCCCTCGGCGACGCCGGCAAGATCGAGCGCCTCTCGCGCTGCATCGTGGACAACGCCGTGCGCTGCACGAAAAGCGGGTGGGTCACCCTCCGCGCCTCGACGCGGCGCCGCGGCGAAACGATCGAGCTGCACGTCGAGGTACGCGACACCGGACCGGGCTTCCCGCCGGAGATGCTACGCCGAGCCTTCGAGGCGTTTCAGCAGTCCTCGGGCCTGCGGCAACGCGGCGTCGAAGGCGTCGGCCTCGGCCTGACCCTCGCCTACCGCCTGGCCACGTTGATGTCCGGTTCGGTGCAGCTGGACAATCACCCCGAAGGCGGAGCGCTGGTCCGGTGGAGCCTCGAGCTCGACGCGGCAGACGACGAAGCCGAGCTGGGTCCCCCCAAGACCCGTCGCGCCCCCTTGCCCGCGGCCCGCGTCGAGGTGGACAACCCCCGCGCGCGCGACTCGCTGGTCGCCGTGCTGGCGCGCCTGCAGTGCCCGCTCGCCGACGGGCAAGACGAGGCTGGCTTGCGGTTTTCGGACCGCGATCGCGCCGGGGGCGCCCGCGCCGGCATCGACCTGCTTCGCGGCGACCGGTTGGTCTCGCAGCTGCAGCGCCCCCTCGATGCCCGCTCGGTGGAGGCAGCCCTGCGCGCGGCTTCGGCGGAGCTCGCCAGCCTCGCCCACCGCGGCAAGCACAAGGCGCTGCTGGTGGAAGACAACCGGATCAACCGCATCGTCCTGACCCGCATGCTCGTGGGGCTCGGCCTCGAGGTGACGCAGGCCGAGGACGGAGTGCTCGGCGTCGAGGCGTGGCGACCGGGCGAGTTCCTGGTGGTGGTGACGGACATTCAGATGCCGCGCATGGACGGCCTCCAGTTGATGGCGGAGATTCGCCAAAAGGAACATGATCTGCCTCCGGAGAGCCGAGTTCACTCCCGCACGCCGTTCATCGTGGTCACGGCCAATGCGTCGCCCGAGCAGCGCGCGGAGTGCGAAGTGCACGGCATCCAGGATTACCTGACCAAGCCGTGCTCGAAGGAGGATTTGGCGCGGGTCCTCGAGCGGCTGCGAGCGTCCACCGAAGACCACCAGCCGTTCGGAAGCAGCGCCTACCGAAGGGCCCCGTCGAAGGTGCTGTTGGCGGAGGACACCGACATCAACGGGACCATCATGACGCGCATGCTGACTCGGCTGAATTGTATCGTGACGCGGGTGGAGGACGGCCGCGAGGCGGTAGCCTGCTACGAGGCAGGCGCCTTCGACCTCGTGTTCATGGACATCTTCATGCCCAACATGAACGGCCTCGAGGCCATTGCGAGGATCCGCGAGCACGAAGCCGCTTGCCCGCCCGCCAAGCGCCGGAGGGTGCCGATCGTCGTCATCACCGCCAACGGCGGCAACGCCCAGCGCGCTCAGGCAGAGCGTTTGGACATCGACGGGTACCTCGTCAAGCCAATCGCCATCGAACACTGTCGCGAGATCCTGGCGCACATCGGCGAGCGAGAGGCGGAGAGCCGCTCGAGCCCGACGGTGGCGAGCGCCCCCAACGGCTGACCGCGCGGCGACGACCGCGCAGCCCCCGGGACGCCGCCGCCTCGCAGCTCGCGGCGCAGCCGGCCGACTCGACCGACCTTCAGAGGAAAGACGGCTCGCCGCCGCCAGCGCGGGGCGGAGACTCGGGCGGGGCGTCGGGCTCCCCCGACGACCCCGGCTGCACCCCGGCGGGCTCGCCCGACGCCTCCGGCTGCACCCCGGCGGGCGCGCCCGACGCGCGCGGACCCCCCAGCGGCACGAACACGACGCCCCCCAAATCCGCGTGCTCGAACAGGTCGG
>JBNKVS010000038.1:0-311529 GCA_050299315.1 Polyangiaceae bacterium | reverse complement strand
GCAAGGCCCGAGAAGGCAAGGCCCGAGAAGACACGGCCCGAGAAGACACGGCCCGAGAAGACACGGCCCGAGAAGACAAGGCCCGAGAAGACACGGCCCGAGAAGACACGGCCCGAGAAGACACGGCCCGAGAAGACAAGGCCCGAGAAGACACGGCCCGAGAAGACACGGCCCGAGAAGACACGGCCCGAGAAGACCAGGCCGAACACGACACGGCGTCCGCCGAGCTCGTTTCCCGCGCCGAACCCGCTCCCGCCGCCGACCGCGCGGCTGCATCCCGTTCCGCGCAGGCGGGCTTGCTCGCCTCGAAGAGCGGCTGGGCTGACAGCCCGGTCCCCCCTGAGACACGGGAGCATCTGAGAGCGTAATGACATCGTATGCACGCCGCGGGTTCCTTCAACGCGAGCGCCTGCGCTCATGCCAGGATGAAACCATCGGCAGCACGTGTCAACGACCTCACGGCCCGACCATCTGCTGTCTCTCGCGCAGGTCACCTCCGCCAGCGACCACTTACTGGTACGACGAAATGAGACACCGCAGTGGCGGCCATGCGTCGAATCGCGAACACCCGCCGGCCCTGGTCGTCGATCGAACCGAGCGCTTACTCAATTCTGATCGATCTCGAAGCGTCGCGCATGGAACTCGTCGTGGCTCGCCTTGTGCCCAGGAAAGAACTATCTAAGGAAAGTTACCGACTTTCTTACGACTCGACGGGGTGGTACGCTTCCCGCGTCTGGCGTGCGGGTCGCGCGCCGAATTCGTCTGCGTGGGCGAGCCGTCCGGTTTTCCAAAAAAACACCAACGCGGGGCAACCCTTGCAGCTTCTCGAGTCACGGAAGCCTCAACCACAACGAGGTGAGGACATGCAGGCCACTTCTTCGTCAGGCACGGGCTTGTCGCAAACCGGCGAGCTAGACGTTTCCGGCCTACGGCAGGTCGACATGGTGGAGGTCCTGAGGGACAAGTGCCGGGCGGGCCAACGAGATGCCGTGCGCATCGTGGGACACGAGGCTCGCGGTCACATCTTCTTCGATGGGGGGCGCGTCGTTCACGCGGAGTTCGGCGAGGACATCGGAATGCCCGCCGTCATGGCAATGTTGAAGGCAGGGCAGATCTTCGTGTTGCCGTGCAAGCGTCGTTGGCCCTCTCGCACGAGTCTTCAATTGGACCTGGAGTCCGCCCTGAAAGCCGACCAACAGCGCGAGCCTCGGCTCCAAACAGAGGTCAAGCGGCGGGGAAGTCGGGCGGAGCCGCCTCCCTTGCCCGACCCCGAGCCGACCCAAGCGATGAGCGTCGGCTCCAGCGCACCTCGCTCCACGACCTCGGCTCGCTCCGCACCGAGGCCTTCCTCCGCTTTCCCCCCGTCTGCGGTGCCCCCGCTTTCCGCCGTGCCGCCAACATCCACGCAGCCCCCATCCACGCCGCCACCTCGGTCCACCCAGCCCCCGGCGTCGGCCCCGCCGCCGCTGTCCGGCGCTCCGTCCCATGCCGGCGCTCCGCGCTCCGGGCCTCCTCCCCTGTCGACGCCGCCACCGAGGCCTTCTGGACCACCTCTGCCCTCGCCCAGTCACTTTTCTTCTCCGCCACCGCGAAAGCTCGCTCCGGCGGGGAGGCATGCCGGCGGGGTAGGTGCAGCGACCACACGTGACCCCGCGCATTTGCACGTGGCCAGAGCAAGGTTCGGCGAGCAGCAGGCGCCGCCTCCCTCCGATGAGCCAAGCGCCGCGGAGCGCAGCCAACGACGCGCCGATAGGATCGACGCCGCGGCGGGCGACAACAACGACATCACGGTGGAGTCCCCCGCCGTCGAGGCGCCTCCGGGAGCCGATTCCATGCGAGCCAGCGGCCGCGAATCGAGCAGCGTCCAGGTCCGATCGGGCAGGCCCGCGGCAGCCGAGGGGACCTCGCGTGCTGCGGAGCGACCCCTGGCTTCGGGCACCGGCACCAGCCTCGCCAAAGGGGAACGCAGCAGCCCCGGCTCGGTCCCCCCTCCAAGCTCTGGGGCGTTGGCCAGCTCTCAGGGTCCTTGGGGCGGCGCGACGGCAGGCTGGAAAAAGCCTTCGGCCGAAGAAAGCCGGGCCCCCTCGGCAGCGGCCGGCGCCACCTCGAGAGGGAAGCTGGCCGCCGTCGGGTTCGATCCCAGTGCCGACCGTCCCGCTCTGCGCGTACACCGCAGCGCACCAGTGCAAATGGCCCGATATGGCCAGGCGCTCCCGCGCGAGAAGACGCCAGAGGAGCTTGCCGCGAGTCGAGAGCCCACGATGATCCGGCTCTCGACCAGAGGGGTGCTGTTGGCCGCCCGGGGCCAGCGGCGCGAGCAGCTCGCCAACTCGGCCGCGTACATCCACGAGCTGATGCGGCTCATCGCGACCGATCTGCGGGGTCGCGGCAACGCGTCGGTCCACCTTCGGGGAGGGGGCCAGAGCCTCGTGGTGGTGCGCTCCGAGACCAAAGACGTGGCCGCCGCCATGGGGCCAACCGCTCGGCTTTATTCACTGATCAAGAAGGCGGGGCTCGCGTGACGGGCGCCAACGTCTTGCACGCGATTCAGGACGTGCAGTGGGTCGTGGGCAGCTTCGTCGCCACCTCGGACGGACATCTGTTGATATCGATGATGCCAGAGGAATTCAGCGACCAGCAGCTCTCGCGCACGGCGAGTCGTGTTGCCAACATCGTTCGATGTGGGCAACTGTGCGACGTACCCGTCGAGGAGTGCCTCCTCGGGCTCAGCCGCTACCGCCTGATCTCTCGGTGTTTCGAGGGCGGAATCCTCTGCGTCATGGTCGAGGCCCCCGTCGGCAGGCGGGCTCTGGACATGGCCTTGCGCATCGCCCTCGAGTTGCTCCCCAGCGTCGTCGCCGAATACGTCGAAGAAACGGTCATGCCGCCGACGACGCCGCTCGGCGGCAACCCCCCGCATGCCCACAGCGCCCACCGAGGTTTCGAGCAGTGAGCCGGGCTCGCGCGCTGCCCGTGTCGCCGTGCCGTTCGCAAGCGGAGCCGCGGCCAAACTCGCTCGCCCGAGCCAGCGTGTGCGCGAGGGCCCTTTTTCTCGGACGGGACGCACCGATCGTCGAAAGCTCAGAAGGTCGGCAGGCGCACGGGCACGGCGAAAATGTCCTCCTCCCCGAGGCGGTCCGTCGAGAAGAACAACAGAGCGCCGTCGGGGCTCAGCCACGGGTCTCGCTCTCCGCTGCGCGTGTTGAGGGCCGACAGAGCGAGCTCCCCGACGAACGAGCCACGGGGTTGGAAACGCCAAGCGAGATACAGGTCGGCGGGCTCCTCCGGTGCACTGCGGCTGAAGAAGAGAAGGCGTCCGTCGATCGACAGCGCCCCGTCGACCATCGACCGGCCCTCCACGACCAACTCTGCGAGGAGCTCGGGCTCGGAGAAGTCGCCCCCTTCGAGCCGTCGAGCCAGGTACGTCTGGTAGCCGCCGCTCGCACCGGACCGCTCGGACGCCAGAGGCATCCACCCACCTGGCGTGGGGCTGCGCGGGATGTCGCGCTCCGTGGAATTCAGCGTGACCTCGAGCCGAGGCTCGCCCCAGTCGTGCTGCCGGCTTGCCCGCTCGACCCGCCAGATGTCGAGGTCCCCTTCCCCTCCCATGGCCCCCGGTCGATCGGAGCCAAACCAGAGGGTGAGTCCATCGGGCGATATCGCGGGGCTGGTTTCCAGAAATTCGGAGCTCGCCCGGACGAGCTCGGGCTCGCCAAAGGCGAGCTGGCGGCTCGAGCGAGAAGCCGCCCAGATGTCCCCGCGGCCGAGCCCTGGCTCCCGGCGTGACGTGAAGAAGACCTCGAGCAGGTCCCCCGTGAGGGTTGGGTTCTCATCCGCCTCCCGGCTGTTGATGCCCGAGACGGGCAGCCCCGCCCCTCGCTCGACGGGTTCGCCGTCCCGCAAAAACGCGATCGCGGGGGCGTCGTCGCCGAGCACGACGACCTCGCCCCCGCACGCCGGCAGCGCCGCGGGGACGGCAGCGAGCAGCACCCGCCGGGCGCACATCACGAGCTCCCCCAACCGGCTCCGAAGCTGAAGCCCACGACCGCGGGCGGCACGCGGAAAATCGTGATCCCCCCCTCCCCGTCGTCCATGGCAGCATCGAGGCGAAAGCGATCGCGCACCAGGGGGAAGGTCAGCGAAAGGCTCGCCCAAAGGGCCCACGAACTCGACGGGAAACGGGCCGAGAGCTGCAGCCCCGCGGCGCTCCACGGCCGGTGCTCACGGCGCGCGTTGAAGGCCTCCCGGGCCCGGGCGACGAGTTCACCAACCTGAGCGACTCCGCACGGGCGAACGAGCAACCCGGCGGCGGCCAGCCCTACCGGACAAAAGGCCGCATCCGCGTGGGACACGGAAAACCGGGCCGCACCGACGGCGTCGTCCGCGCGCAAGTTCTGGCTGTGAGACACCTCCACCCCGAGCTCGGGAAACCAGATGCCGTCACCTCGGTACGCGACGCGAACGCCTCCGCCGTACCCCCATGAAACACCCGGGGTCGCGCCCAGCGCGACCCGCGTGAGGGCCAGCGCGGCGATCGACCAGCGGGAAGGCCCGTCGCCGCGCGCAGGCGCGGGCGCGGGCTCCCCCGCCGGAGGCGCCGGCGTGTCCGGGCTGCCGGCGGAGTCGACGACCTCGTCCTCCGAGACCGGGGGCGGCAGCAACGGATCGGGAGCCTGCGGCTTCGGCGCCGGCTCGGGCGGTGCCGGCTCGGGCGGTGCCGGCTCGGGCGGTGCCGGCTCGGGCGGCGCCGGCTCGGGCGGTGCCGGCTCGGGCGGCGCCGCGGTCGGCGGGTCGACGACGGCCCGCCTGGTTGGCCTGCGCCGGGCCGAGCGCCGGGCTGTTATCGGGGCAGCCGGAGGCGGGCGCGACCGGACGTCGAGCTCGGCTTCCAACCCGATCGTGACGACCAGCGCCACGGCGTCCAGCAGCTCGGAACAGTCGTCTCCCACGAGCCGCCGCTCCCGCCGCATCGCTGCACCCCGACCGAGCCGAAGCATCGCCTCGACGCCCGCCTCGTGTGGCTCGAGCTCGACGTGCAACTCGACGTCGGACTTGCGACCCCATCGGATCCGGGACGTCCGCTGGGCGACGCGCGACTTCAACCCTTCCGGCCCGCCGCAGACACGCCCCCGCCAGGTAAGGCTCACCGTCAGCGTCGAAGGCGCCGCCCCGGCCACTTGGGCGCGGCCCAATGGCCACAGCGCAAGCCCCCACGGCAACAGCATGCGCGCAGCGATCTGAACCCACGTCGCGGCCGACCGGCGCCGCCGGAGACGCAAACGCGAGGCGTCGCGCCCGCGCGCTTCGATCCCTCTTGCGGCTTTGCCCGTGATGAGTTCCGACGCTGACATGAAAAGCAAGCCGCCCCCGCGACCGGGGTGGGTTCGCCCAGTATAGAGGAACGGTCCGCAGGGCGACAATTCGCGGGCCGACTCGCGAAAGCGGGCCGAAGCGGGCCAAAGCCGGGTCGCCGAGCCGCACCGGTGGTGGAACACGGCGCGCGGCGTCCGCGGGCGCCCTCTTCGATACGCACCGCGGAGAAAACGTGCCGGGCCGGATCGCCGGCACGCGTGGGCGAAAAAAAAGCGGATCGATTCCGTCAACCAAGACATGATGCCACCATGGCGCGGATATCGGCACACCGACGCAAACAGGGTGCGAGGCGTGCGCGCTGGTGTGTGGGCGCGGGCCTGTTGCTCGCCGGGAGCGCGGGTGGCTGTGGCTCGGGGAACGAGCCGGAACGGGTGGCGGCGCCACTCGTCCCTGAGGCCGAGCGCGGCTCGGCCTTCTTCGATTCCGAGTCACCGGCTGGCCTCGGGCGGCCGACCGCCGAGGGCGTCGGCCCCGCGAGCGGGCTCGCTACACCGGACCCCGCCTCGGATCGCCCAGTCCAGGAAGGAGAGGCCTGCGCGGTCACCCAGGCCCAGGCGACGCTGCAGCGAGAGCCGGTCGACATCATCGTGGTGCTCGACAACTCCGGCAGCATGTCCGAAGAGCTCGATGCGGTGGAGCGCAACCTCAACGTCAACTTCGCCGACGTGCTGGAAAGCAGCGGGGTGGACTATCGTCTGATCCTGATATCGCGCCACCGGAAGGCTCCACGTACGGAGACCGGGGAGGCGAGCACGTCGGTCTGCATCACGCAGCCGCTCAGCCCGACGCAAGACTGTGACAGCGCGCCGCACCCGGCCTTCGGCCCGCGCTTCTTCCACTACAACACCAAGGTCGAGAGCACGGATTCGCTGCAAATCGTGCTGGACACGTACCAGCAGCCGATTCCCGAAGGCTACGAGGACCGAAGCGACAACGCGCCCGAGGGGTGGTCGGCCTGGCTGCGGGCCGGGGCCAAGAAGGTGTTCCTGGAGCTGACGGACGACGATTCGGAGCTCGACTCCGAGCGATTCGTGGAACAGCTCACCACGCTTGCCCCCCAGCATTTCGCCACCCAGGCGCTCGCTCCGAGCTTCGTGTTCCACAGCATCGTCGGGCTGGCGGAGAAAGATCCACCGACGGAAGCATACCTGGACAGCGAGCCGCTCCAGAGTCGAGTCTGCACCGCGCAGTCGGCGGACATCGACGACGCAGGCGACACGTACCAGGAGCTCAGCATCCTGACCGGGGGCCTGCGCTTCCCACTGTGCCAGTTCGACGCGTACGACGTGGTGTTTCAGTCCATCGCGGAAGACGTGGTGGTGCGCAGCCTGCTGGCGTGTGATTTCGCGATTCCGGAGCCCCCCACGGACGCGATGCTCGATCTGGACCGAGTGGCGATCTCGCATCGAGACGAAAATGGGCTCGAGGTCGGGCGGCTGGGCCAGGCACCGGATCCCTCCTCCTGCCAATCGGACGCCTTTACCATCGAAGCCGGCCGGCTAACTCTCTGCCCCGAGGCTTGTGAAGTGGTGCGGCGGGATCCGGGCGCGCGCCTCGACGTGCTATTCACCTGCGAGAGCCAGCTTCCGTTTTGAGTGCCGCGTTCGAACGGCCCCAGCCCGCTGCGGGGGAAGCTCGATTCGCCAGCCCCGGGTCCGGCCATTTTCGTGATCGTTCGGTCGGACCTGGGCATCATACCCGCAAGCCAATGCTCGCCGTTCCCCCGCTGTCCGCCACTTCGGCCCCTGCGCACCCAGCGCAGGCCGAGTCTCCGCGAAAACGGCTCGAATGCATGTTTCGCTCCCATCACGAGCTGATCTGGAGAACGCTCCGGCGGCTCGGGCTCTCTCCCGATGCGGCGGCCGACCTGACTCAGCAGGCGTACCTGATCGCCGCCGAGAGGCTCTCGGACATCCGCCCGGGCTGCGAACGGGCTTACCTCTTCAGCACCGCCGTGAGGCTGGCGAAAACGGCTTTCCGGCGCAACAAGCGCTGTGAGCTCGACGCGGACATGGATCTGCGCTCCGACCCGAGGCGGCAGGCCGAAAAGGTCACCGAGCGCTGTAGCGCGGTAGAAATGATGGATCGCATCCTGATGCAAACGCATCCCGATCTGGTCACCGTCTTCGTTCTCTTCGAAATCGAAGGGCTCAGCGCCCCGGAGATTTCCGAGCTCGTGGACATCCCGGTCGGCACCGTCGCCTCCCGCTTGCGTCGCGCCCGCGAGGCGTTTCGCTCGGCGGCGAAGCGGCTCGAAGCCAACCGGAGAGCGGCGCAGAGCGATGTCGCGGGGAGTCGGCCGTGATCGAGCCAAAGAGATTGCTGGAGGGCGACGACGCCACCGACCTGGAGCGCGTCCTGCTGAGCGCCGTTCGCAAGGAGCTGCCCGCCCCCAGGCTCAGGCTGCGGATGATGCAGGGCGTGTTGATCAGTGGCCCGCTGCTGTGGGGGGCGCGAGCGAAAGCGTTTTCGACCACGCTGGGCGGCAAGGCCGCGATCGCCGTAGCGATCGCGGGCGGCGCCGCGGCCAGCGGTGCGGGCGCCTACGTCGCCATCGGGAGCCAGCACGCGCCCGCCGAAAAGGCCCACGCGGAGTCGCTCGCCCCCGAGCCTGCGCCCCCGGGCAGCCCGCCCGACGGGCAAAAGGCGGCCGCGGGGCATCCACCGGGGGGGGCCACGCTCGCCGAGTCCCCGGCGCAGGAAAGCCGCGACGCGGACGACGCCATCCAGCCAGAGGCCGGAGAAACGGCCCAGGCGCCGCCGGTTGCACCGGATGCGCGCGAGGCCGGGCTGCGTGAAGAGGTCCAGCTGCTCGACGCCGCTCGCTCGGCGCTCACCGAAGGCGCGTTCGAGCGCGCCGAAGGGCTGCTGGCTCGCTACTCCCGGGCGTTTCCCGAAGGAACGCTTTCGCAGGAAGCCCAGGCCTTGCACGGCCGAATAGCCAGGGCGCGCGCCCTCGGCCGCTGAGCGGGTCGGCGCTCGGCGCCCCGACTGGCGGCCGCCCTTTGCGGAGCTGCGCGCGAGCTTTCCGTTGGGCCGGCTCGGAGCCGCGCGGTGGCTCCCCGGCTGAATCGGGCCGGCACTCGCGCGGCCAGGAGATCGCCCTGCCGGCGCCGCCTCCGAGGAGCCGGGCGCGCGTCGCTCGACACGCGCCACGCGCCGAGTACGCTGGCTCGAGATGGCGCTGCGGCGCTCCGCCCCCGCGAGCAACCGACGAGTGACGCGAGATCTCCCTCCCGCTGATGGCCGGCCCCCTCCCATTCGCGGCGGCCTGCACTCGCTGTACCGCGTGTCGACCGAGATCAATGCGGCCCAGAGCCGCGAGCAGGTCTTGCAAGTGGCGCTCGACACGGTCGGCGGCGTGGTCTGGTTTCAGCGCTGCAGCGTCTACCTCGTCGAGCTGGATGGCTCACGACTCGAGCTCGCCGCCGCGCGCGGCGATGGGCCCGAGCCTCTGCGCACGCCCCTGCGGCTCGGCCAGGGGATCATCGGCGCCGCCGCCGCCAAGCGGCGAGTCGTGCGCGTGAACCGCTCGGCGGAGCTGCCCACCTCGACCTCGAGCGGCCCAATCGCCGGCAGCATGGCGGTACCCATGCTGGCGACAGACGCCCTCTGTGGAGTGCTGTACCTCGAAACCCACGGCGCCGCGCCGCTGCGCAAGGACGACGAGGTGCTGCTGACGATCGTGGCCAACCAGTGCGCCGTGGCACTGCGAAATGCGAGCTGGTACGAGGCGCTCGAGGCGCGCGTCAGGCAGCGCACCTCGGAGCTGGAGGATGCCAACCGGCAGCTGCGCGAAACGCAAGCCGAGCTCGTGCAGTCGGGCAAGATGGCGGCCCTGGGCCAGCTCGCCGCGGGCCTCGCGCACGAAATGAACACCCCGCTGGGCGCCCTCCGCTCGAGTGCGGAGACGACGGGCCGGGCCGTGCAGATCCTCACGGCCTCCTCGGAGATGAGCGCTGCGCTGCAAGGGGCTCCTCCCAAGGTCGGACGGGCCCTTCGCGTGCTCTCCGATGCGAGCCGCGGCGCCGTGGCGGCGAGTGAGCGCCTGTTCTCGATTTTCCGAACCTTGCGCACCTTTGCGAGGCTCGACGAGGCCGCGCTGCAGTGGGCCGATCTCAACGAGGGGCTGCAGAGCACCCTCGCCTTGCTGGCCCACGCGCTCCGACCCGAGATCGAGGTCCAGCGCGCGCTCGAGCCCCTCCCCCGAGTGCGCTGCTACGCCAGTGAGCTCAATCAGGTATTCGCGATCGTGCTGACGAACGCGATCGAAGCGATCTCCGGCCGCGGCACCGTTCGCGTGAGCAGCACCTCGAATGCGCAGGGAGTGACCGTCGAAATCGCCGACACGGGCGGGGGCATCGCACCCGAGCACCTGCCCCGAGTGTTCGATCCAGGGTTCACCACCAAGGGGGTCCGAGTCGGCGCGGGCCTGAGCTTGGCGATTGCCTACCGCATCGTCGAGCGCCACGCCGGAACCCTGCGGCTCGAGAGCAGCCTCGACGAGGGCACCCGTGTGCGAATTTGGGTTCCTGCCGTGGCGACCTCCGCAACCTGATGCCCGGGCCGGGGCGTCACTCCGCGCCGGGCTCGACGCAACGGGCGGCATCGCCCCCGCCGAGACACGAGCCTCCGGCCGTGTCGCTGGCAGCAGCCCTCCCCGCCTCGACTCCCTCCCCCTCGACTCCCTCCCCCTCGACTCCCTCCTCCTCGACTCCCTCCTCCTCGACTCCCTCCTCCTCGACGACCGACGACTCGCAGAGGATTCCGTGCGGAGGAGCAAAGACCTCGATCGCCGTGTCCCCGACCCGGATCGTGTCGTAGTAGGCAAAGCCAGCAACGCCCGCCGCGCCCGCGACGGGCACCCAACGCGCCACGGTTTGAGCGACCACGCGCCCCGTCACCCGCAGGCCGACCTTGTGCGCCGCAACCTGCAACACCTGCAGCGTCGCCCGACGGAAGATCAAGCGTTTGCCGACGTGCGAAACCAAGTCTCGGACCGCTTGGGCCGCCGCGTGGCGAAACATGCAGTAGAACATCTGCTCGCGGCTGAGCCGCGCCGTGTGGCCGAAGGCTCCGGCAATGTCGGCCACCATCTGCGCTTGGATCCGCCAAACCGCCACGAGGTCGGGCAAGATCGTCGCCAGCCCCGCGGGCCCCGGGGGCAAGGCCAGGGTCCCGGAAATCGCCGCCGCCTCGAGCGCCGCCGTGGTGCGAATGGTCCGGGCTCGCTCCCTCGGCGATCGGCTCGGCGGCTCCCGCGAGATGGGAGTTCGGCCCACCACCTCCAACAAGGACTTGGCGAGGCCGGCCGGACTCTCGTCGCCGGGACTGTTCATCGTCCTAGTATTCCACGACCTAAGCCCGCTTTCGCGAGGGTTGCGTCCAAAAAGGGGACCCGGCCGGGCGGACATCGCCGCACGTGTTCAGCCACCGGGCCGGGCGACTCCGGTTGTCGCGAGTTGGGTCAGCACTTGTCAAAACACGATCACAACATCCGCTGACAAACCGCGAAAGCCAGCACTATGAGAGGGCCATGAGAGCACAATGGTCGAGCGTCGTGGTTCCCCGAGCGCCCTTCGTGCGAACGCTCGGCCTCCATCGAAACAAATGTCCGGCGCCCCCCGAGGCGGGGCGGCACGGGCGAGTCGTTGCCGCGTCCCCTCCCGCCCACGGCCTCGGCTCGAACCCAGGCGGGTCGCTTCCCACCGCACGATTGGGGGCCTGTAAATGAACGACGAGCTACCTGGTAAGCTGTTGGCCTTCGTGAGCGAGCGCGCGGGCATCGCGGTCGACCGTCTGTCGACCGAAACGCCGCTTTTCTCCGACGGCCTCCTCGACTCGATGATCGTTCTGGAAATGGCCGCTTTCGTTGAGCGGGAGGC
The DNA here is from genome assembly GCA_050299315.1 of Polyangiaceae bacterium. Taxonomy (GTDB): domain Bacteria; phylum Myxococcota_A; class Polyangia; order Polyangiales; family Polyangiaceae; genus SZUA-265. The sequence goes on along the minus strand of JBNKVS010000038.1, from coordinate 300,271 downwards.
GGGCGTCAAGTTCGGTCCCCTCGACATGAACTTGCAGAACATGGACTCCGTGGCAAAGCTCTTGCGCTTCGTTGGTGCGAAGCAGCCGGGCTAGCCCGAATCGAAACACGCACAGCGACCGCGGCACGCGCGAGGTGCCCAAGCACCAGTGGTTCAGCGCGCCCCCCCAGCCGCTGGTAAGATCGAGAGTCGAGAATGCCGAGGGTGAAATGCTGGGTCAACGACTGCTAGCGCTTTTGGAGCACTACTCGCTGAAGACGGGCCGCGCCCGAGACCTGTACGTCCGAGCGTGCCATCCCGATGGCGGAAAGTACGCCGAGTACCTGCGCAAACACGGTCGCCTGCACGCCATTGGGGACCATTGCTACATAAGTCCGGATGCGAATATCTCGGACCCCGAGTTGGTCCGCCTGGGCAACAACGTGCGGCTCTCGTGTTGTTCGATCTTCGGTCACGACGGGTCGGTCAACATGCTGAATCGAGCATTCGGGCTCAAGCTGGACAGCGTGGGCAAGGTGGACATCCGAGACAACGTGTTCGTGGGGTACGGGGCGATCATCCAGCCGGGCGTGACGATTGGCCCCAACGCGATCGTCTGCGCCGGCTCCCTGGTGAACCGCGACGTCGGCGAAGGCGTGATCGTCGCCGGGGTCCCGGCCAAGCCCGTCTCCAGCGTCGGAATGTACGTAGAGATCCTCAAGGCACGCAACGAGCGCTTTCCTTGGCGTCATCTCATCGAAAGGCGAAAGGGCGAGCTCGACCCTGATCTGGAGCCCGAGCTCGAACGCCTGCGCGTGGCCCATTTCTTCGGCGAGGCGCCGGCGGCTCCAGCCTGCCCGCCGTCGGCCACCCCAGCGGCCGCCTCCCCCAGCGAGGTCGAAAGCGAGCCCCAGGCGTCGAGCAAGGACGGAGCGAGCGTGGGTTGACGAGCGCGGCCGTGCTCGAGATCAGGTAGGGGCGACCGTTGGCAAACCGACAGCAAGGCAGGCACGCGTGAACGCAACCTGGTTCGACCGAATTGCCGAGTTGGCGGGTGGCTCACCAAGCCGAGTGGCGATCGAAGACGGCGACGAGCGGATCGACTACGCCGAATTGGTGGCTCGGGCGGAGCACCTGGCGGGTTGGCTGTACGAAAACGGACTCCGCGCGGGGGATCGCGTCGGCATCCACTTGCGCAAAGGCGTCGAAGAGGTTGCGCTGACTCTGGGGGCCATGCGGCTGGGCGCGGTGTTCGTCAACATCCACCCGCAGTTGACGACCCGCATGGTCGAGCACGTGGTGCTGGATAGCGGCCTGGCACTGTTGGTCACGCACGAGCGCCGAGCGCGAGAGCTTTCCAAGCTGCGGCTCCCCGCCCGAGTGTGCAGCGTAGAGAGCCGAGAGGGTACGAAAGAACACCCGCCGTGGCCGGCGCCCGCGTCGGAGCAGCCCTACGAGCCTCCCCCAGTTGCCGCACCGGGCGGCGATACCCTGGCGGCCCTGCTGTACACCTCGGCCTCTACGGGTCGGGCCAAGGGGGTGATGCACAGCCACGCCAACCTCCTTTCGTTCGCGCGCAACGTCGCCCAATACCTCGGCTTGACGGCGGAGGATCGCGTGCTGGGGCTCTTGCCGCTCAGCTTCGGCTACGGGCTCAATCAGCTGCTTTCGACCTTGTACGCCGGAGGCGCCCTGGTGCTCCAGAAAGCCCCCTTCCCGGCGGAAGTCGTCCAGGCGCTGCGAGAGCGGGCCATCACGGGGCTGGCGGCCGTGCCCTCGGTGTGGGAGCAGCTCCTCGCGCTCCTGGACGCACGACCCACACAGCTACCGCGGCTGCGATTCATCACGAACGCTGGCGGGCATCTTCGCGCGGCGAGCGCGCGGCGGCTGCACCACCACCTTCCGCAGGCCGAGGTCTACCTCATGTACGGCAGCACCGAGGCGCTTCGCTCGACTTATCTCGATCCCAGGCGGTTTCCCGAGAAAAATGGCTCGATCGGCACGGCCATCCCGAACGTGTCCGTGCTCGTCCTGTCCCCCGAGGGGCGGCCGTGCGGCGTGGGTGAGCCAGGTGAGCTGGTGCACTCGGGAAGCCACGTGAGCCAAGGCTATTGGAACAATCCCGAGGAAACGGCGCGGCGCTTCCGCGCGGCCTCGGGCTTGCCCGGCGTGAGGGAAGGAGAGCGAGTCTACTTCTCCGGCGATCTGGTGAAGCAAGACGAGGATGGGGTGCTGTGGTTCGTCAGCCGCGAGAGCTGGATGGTCAAATCCGGCGGCTTTCGCTTCAGCCTGACCGAAGTCGAGGAGAGCCTCGGCCACAGCCAGCTCGTCGAGCAGGCGGCGGCCGTGGCCGTCGAGGACGCGGCCCTCGGGCAAGTCGTGCACGCCGTGGTGGCCAGCTCGGGCGAGGGATCGGCCCCGGATTGCGAGGCGCTGCAGCGCTATTGTTGGCGGGCCATGCCGAGCTACATGATCCCCAAGGCCTTCCACGTCTGGCCGGGCAAGCTACCGCTCTTGGCAAACGGGAAGCTCGATCGCAAAGTGCTCGAGCAGCACGTCGCCGCGTTGCAGCCCGGCTGATTCGGGCGAAGCCGGCGGAGTCCCCTCCCCGCCGGGTGGAGCCCACCCGCAAGCGGCGAGGCACGACGGACTCGCGGTCGGCGCGCGGCCAGGGGAAACCGCAGTCGCCTCGCCGGCTGGGATCGAGCAAGCGAAAGAGCGCGGCGCGGGTCGCACCGCAGGCGACCGTTTTGGGGTGAAAGCCCCGGAATTCACTTCCCGGGCTGAGGGGGCTTTGCGAAAGCCCCCTGGAAAAAACTCAGGCCGAGGCCCAGCGCTTGCGCTGGATCGAGGACTCGGGGAGCCGCGTTCGCCCGAGGCGAGCGGCATGGCACGCGCAGCCAGGTCAACGCGCGCTCCCGGCGCTCTCCTCGCCCTGCTCGGAGTCGGGATCCACCGCCCCGCCGCCAAGAGCCCGGCGAAGCTCGGGGTTGTTCTCGGCGATCAAATGCCAGAGGCTCTCGCGCGTGACACCCAGCCGCTCGGCGACGCGATGAGCGAGCGAGGTCGTGGCGACCCCCGCGACGAATGCATACGTGGGGCACTCCCGCTCGTCGAGCTGCGTCTGCAGATAGCGATAGCCGGAGGCCACCTTCTGCAGGCCGGCGGTAAACTCGAGAAAGTGCGTCGCGACGTACGCCTGCGGCCCCAACCTCGAGAGCACTTCGAGGACCAGGCGCATCAGCGCCTCTCCTTCGCTGGGGTTGGTGCCCGAGCACAGCTCGTCTACCACGACCATGCTGCCGACCCGCAGGTGCTCGAACATTCGGCGGATGCGCATCAACTCCGTTCCCAGCCGCCCTTCGTTCTGATCGACCTCCGCGCGCTCGATCAGCGATGCGAACAGGCCCGGAACGCGTTGCAACCGGGCCTCCCGCGCGGGAACGAAGAGGCCGCACTGGCCGAGCAACTGGCAGAGCGACAGGGCCTGCAGCAGACGGGTCTTGCCACCGGAGTTCGGCCCGGTGACGAACACGATGTGATCCGACTCGTCGAACCGCAGCGTACACGGGACACAAGACCGATCCTCGGAGACGAGCCAGGGGTTGAAGAGATCGGAGTAGTTGCGCCCTTGGCGATCCTCGAAGCGCGGCAGGCACACGGAGAGGCCGGCCGCCTCGGCCCGATCGCGGAAACCGAGGCCCGCGAGGTAGAACTCGAGGTCCCCGATCAACGTAAAGAAGAAAACGATCTTCGGCTCGAGCCCGGAGAACACGCTATCCACGAGCCGGCTCAGGATCTCGGCGCTGCCCGTGCGATAGCCGCGAATCCACAGTCCCAGCCGGGACCACAGGCGCCCAAGCGGCGTCGAATAGAAAGCGTTCGAGCGATTGGGACGCCGCTCCAACGTCTGAAAGCTGCGCACGCGCCCATCGAAGCCGACGCTGATGCGCAGATCCACCTCCGCGCGGTTCTTCTCGTAGTCGAGCAGCTCGCACATGCGGCGGTAGCCAGGCTCCTGCGCCACCCGCGAGCCGTACTCACCCAACCGGCGCAGGCCGGAGGTGGTGTCTTCGAAACCGCTGGCGAGCGACTCGATCACGGCTCGAACGCTGGAGAGGACGCTCAAACGACGCTCGATGCCCTCCTGCGCCCCGAGCGCCGGGCGACCGATGAGGTCGCGAAACTGCCGAAGCCAGACGTAGAGATTCTCGACACGACGACGAAGCGCCTCCGAGCCGGCAAGCTCCGAGAGCACCTCCTGCCGAAACGCCGTGACGGCGGCATCCTCGGGGGGCGAGCACACGAGTGAGAGCAGGTGTGAAACGCTGGGCTTGCGCTCCCGGCCGCGAGCCACGATGGGCAAGCACTTCCGCACGAACTCCGACAAGAAAAGGTCCTGCTCGTAGTCTCGGCGCTCGAAGGTCGACGGGGCGGTGGCCACTCGATCGACGATTCGACCCAGGCCTTCCGCCTCCCCGCTGGCAAACGCGAAGGCGAGCGCCTCGGCCGCCACCTCCTGATCGATGCGCGGAAGCGGGATCGGGTGCAACAAGTCGCAGGGGGACGCGTCGAGCCGGGAAACACGCGGCGGCGCCAACGACTGGGGCGCCACGGAAGCCCGGGCGCGCGACGAAGCAGGCGAGGTCAGGGGCCGACGCATGGGCAGCGGGCAAGCTATCAAGCCGCGAGCGCCCCGCACAGGGCGGAACCTCTCGCCGCGGCCGGATTGTGGCAGTCGACGCGTCGAACGCGGAAGGGGAGCCGCGCCGACGGCGCGGGACGAGGCGCCGTTCGGAGACGGCGGCGCTGCCAGCCCGAGGCCTCGCGGCAGGAGAGCCCCCTGCGGCTCGCTTCCGCTGGCAATCCTCCCTCCACACTGCCAACGGTTGACTCGGGCGGAAACGAGGTTGGTGCGCGCTCACTGCCGGCGCCCGCGCCACGGCGCCTCGCGCGTCCTGGAGCCCGACGGCGACCCCGCTGCTGGGCCCCCCCCCGCGAGGCGTGGCAGAGTGGCGAGCGCCAGCGGCCTGAAGCACGGGCGATGAGCGCTGCGCCCGGGGACGGGGCCGGCGGGGCGCAAGCGGCCACGGTCGGCGGAATGGCACGAACGCCCGACCACGGGCACGTCACGACGTGCCGTGCCACCCTCGGGGCCCCGGATCGCACGGCGCGGTGGTGAACGGAGGAACGCGCCAATCAGGGAATATTTCGCCACCACGGAAATCACCCACTCGCCGGTAGGCCTGGTTCGTCGTCATGCATTGACCGAGCGAGGGAGCGAGGCTACCCCACGGCGATGGCATCTCGCCCACGAGCCCGCCGCGCGCCGTTGGCGCTGCTGACCACCCTCCTGTCGTGCGCCTGCTCGTCTGGCACGGACGAGCAGCTCGCTGAGCCGAGCGAAAGCGGGGCCCCCGGCCAGGCGGGGTCGCCGCGGGGCGACGACGGGCAGCGTTCTTCGGAGAGTGGCACGAGCGCCGAACCAGGCAGTCCCAACCAGTCGCCCCAGAGCGTGCCCCCAGAAAGCGAGCCGGGCAGCGAGGCGCCAGCACAGGACCAGATGGCGCAGACGATGCCGGAGGACGCCCTCGCAGCCATGGCCGTCTTCGACGACCCGGACTCGGATTTCTCCACCATCGAGGTCCACGACGCGGACCGGCAGGTGTTCTATTTCGACGCCGAGGCGCAGGCCATGGTTCGCTCGGACACGGGGGACCAGCGCTCGGGCTGGATGACGGACGGCAACGACCTCGCGCGGGGCGGCGTGTTCGGGAGATTCATGATCCGGTTCGGCACCGAGGAAGGCCAGCGCCGCGCCTATTTCACCGAGGTCAATCCGCCCACCATCTGCAATCTCGAACTCAACGGCCCCGAGCAGCTGCAGATCTACGCCACCTCCGAGCGGCCGCCGCAGTAGCGCCGAACGCTCCGGCATACGCGGCGCCTGGGCCTCCCGCGCCGGTTCGCGGGCTCTGGTGAGGCGCGCGTCCTATTTCCGATGCCGCGGCGGGCTCGGCGTCGCCCGGCGGCCCGCTCCGGGGCTCGAGCACCTCTCAGTGCCGTGGCCCTTCAGCGCTGGCGCTGGGGCCCTTCTCAGCGCTGGAGCCCTTCAGCGCTGGGGTCGGCCCTTCAGCGCTGGGGTAACGCGTAGCGCTGCAGCACGTCGCGGAGCTGCTCTTCGGAAAGGGCGTTGGTGTGGCTCCACACGACGTCCCCTTCGGGGGACACCAGCGCCGTGAACGGCAGGGTGCCCTCGAAGCCGAAGCGTTCGTCGATTTCCCGCGGACCGGGCTCCCCCGGCACGCGGAGCGCCGCCGGCTCGGGCACGCCGAGCTTCTTCACGTAGCCGCGGGCGGTATCGAGCGTGCCGTCGTCCTCCACGGCGACGAGCCGAAAGCGCCCGCCTTGCTTCTCGAACTCCGCTCCGACCCGCACCAGAAACTCCTCCAGCTCCGTGCGACACGGCGAGCACCAGGTCGCCCAGAAATTCAGCAGCGTCCAGCGACCGGGCTCGAACGCAGAACGAGGGTCGGAATCGAACAGATGCGTCGTGCGCAGAGAAAGCCCCCCGGGCCCTTCGGCCGCCGGGGGCGGCTCCGGGCTCGGCGCGGCCGGGGCAGCCGCGCCGACGGCGGAAGCGACCCCACCGCCGGCCCCCTGCGAGGCGCCGCGAGCCATCGAGCTCTGGAGGAACTGGCGAAACTCCGACACGTCGTTGGTCGAGCTGGGAAACGTACCGAGGATGTTGCCGCTCGCGTCCTCGACGGCATACAGCGGCAGCGCGGCCGTCTGAAACCGATCGACCTGGCTCTGACGATTCGCGTCGTGCTCGGGTGTGCCCCCGTCCGTGTAGAGCTCGACCAAGACCATCTGGCGAAGCAGCGGCGCGATGCGCGGATCCGGGAACACGCCCCCCTCCATGTAGCGGCAATTGGTGCACGTGTAGCCCGTGTAGTTGACGAACACGAGCTTGCCCTCGCGCTGCGCCTCGGCGCGCGCCTCGCGGAGCGAATGCCCCCAATCGAACCTCGCCGATGCTTCCCCGGCGGCGGGCCCGGTCGGCCCGAGCGAAGCCTGCAGGGGCGGTAGCCAGCCGTCGATCCAGCTGCCGAACGGGCGATTGTGCAGCAGCCCGAGGCCCAGGTGGATGGAGAGCGAGAACATCACGACGGCGGCCAACAACTGAGGCACGCCGGTGCCACCGTCATCGCGAGCCGTCGATTCCTCTCCAATCCTCAGCTTGCCCATCAAGAACATGCCGCAGAGGAAGAAGAGCGGGACCCAGACGGAGAGCACGACGTTGCGCCCCAACAGCCCCGTCGCCCAGACGAGATCGGCGTTGGAAAAGAACTTCGTCGCGGCGGCCAGCTCGAGAAAGCCCAGCGTGACGCGCGTTGCGGCAAGCCAGGAGCCCGCCTTGCCTTGCAAGCGGCGGGCCGCCTGCGGGAAGAGAGCCAACAGGAAAAACGGCAGGGCGAACGCCGACGCGAAGGCGAGCATCCCGACCGTCGGCCAGAACCACTCTCCGTTGGCCGCGGCGACCAGCACCAAACCCACGAACGCCACCGTGCAGGTAAAGAAGACCGTCGTCGCGCTCACCGCCGCGATCGCCACGACGACGTAATCCCGCGCCCCCCCGCCCTTGCCCGCCGCGCTGCCCGGTGAGGCCCCGTACTCGGTCTCGAGGCGATTGACGGCGGAAACGAGGAATTCCGGGGGCGTGAGCTCGAACAAGCCGAGCAAATTCAGCGCGAAGAAGACGAGCAGGCACGCCAAGATCAGATTGAACAGCGGATGGGCCGCAAACTGCTGCACACCCGTCACGCCAAACACGACCGACAGCATCACCCCCAAGAAAGTGAACGCCGCCACCATCGTCGTGGCGTACACGAAGGCCAGCCGCGCGCCGCGCCCGAAGCTCTCTCCCGAGAACTTGGAGAAGAAGGACACCGTCAGGGGAATCGCCGGGAACACACACGGTGTCGCCAACGCGCCCAGGCCAAACAAAAACGCCATGGCCATGAAGGCGAGCACCCCGCGCTCTCGCGCCGCGTCCAGCTCGCCGGCGAGCCCACCGCCCGGCGGGCTCGCCGGAGGCGCCACGGCCGCCTGTTGCGTCTCGCTCTCGGGCTCGCCCAGGGAAAGCTCGGCGAGCGTGGGCTCGGGCGGCACCGCGCCCGAGGAGGCGCCGAGCAGCTCGAGCTCGATGGGTAGATCGACGCGCTGGTTGAGGCACTGCTTGGCAGAGCAAATTTCGGCGCGCACTTCCAAGACGGAAGCGCGGGCGCCGGAAAGCTCCACCTGGCGCTCCAGGTGCACCGTGCGCTGCTCGTAGGACCAGAGCATGCGCCCGAATCCGCGGTCCATCTTCTGCTGCGGAGGGTCCCCGTACCAGCTCCCGCCCCACTGCAGCCCCGCACCATCCGCCCACCCAATTCGCAACGGATGGGGCCCGGGCCCCGGGTCGAGCGACCACAGGTGCCAGCCTTCGGGGACGTCGATCTCCACCTGTAGCAGCCCCGGCTGCCCTGGCCCCAGGGCGTCGGGTGAAACCGTGCCCCGCACGGCGATGGCGGCGTCCGCCGCGTGGGCGGGCCCGACGGCGAGCACGAGCAGCAGCCCGATGATCCTGGCGATGAGGCGATACACTCGAAATCCTTCGACCCGCAGGCGGCGGGATCAGATGTCCAGACGATGCCGCCACAGGGGGCTCGCGGCAAGCCCGAGCCGCGGACCAAACGGCGACGACGGCGGAGTTTCTGCCGAGTGTCCGGCCCCCGCGGAAACTTCCGGTCCGCTTCAGAAGTCTACGCCTCGCTGCGCCCGAATGCCCTGCTGCTCCAGCGGGTGCTTCACGTTGGCCACGTCGCTGACCAGATCCGCGAGCTCCACGAGCTCGGGCGGCGCGTAGCGACCCGTGATGACGAGGTGCAGCATGCGCGGTTTGTGCTCTCGCAGAAAGGCCACGACCTCCGCCGCATCGATCCAGCCGTAATGCAGCGGGTATGTCAGCTCGTCGAGCACCAACACGTCGTACTCCCCGCTCGTGATCCGCTGTCGGGCCAGCTCCCACCCGGCCACGGCGCGGGCCCGCGTTTCGTCCAGATCCCGGCTGGTCCAGGTGAAGCCGTCTCCCAGCCCGATGCGCTCGACGCCCATCTTCTCGAGGGCCAGGATTTCTCCGAAGCGCGCGCCTTCGTGTTTCATGAACTGCAGCAACCCCGTACGCATTCCCCGCCCCCAGGCGCGCAGGATGATGCCGAGCGCAGCGGTCGTCTTGCCCTTGCCCTCGCCGGTGTTGACGATCAGCAGCCCGCGCTTGACCTTGCTCTCCCGAGCTCGGCGACGACGCTCTTCTTTCTCCTCTTGCGAGAGCAACCCATCGGCGGGGCGCTCGGGCGCCGCGGCACCCGAGCTCGCGGCGCCAGGTCGGGGGGCTGCGGGGACGGCCAACGCCGAGGCTTCCTCCGCCGGTGGGCTGCGCCGAGGGGCGCGGTAGCTGCCCTCGTCCCCACGCAGCCGCGGAGCGTAGCCTGGGCCGTGCCCCGCCGGGTAGTGGTGGTGAAACGCCAGCTCCGCTACGGGCTCGCCCCGGAGCAGGTGCTCGCGCACGATGCGCCGCATGGCCTGCTCGTCCACGTGGTGGTACCAGACCCCGTCGGGGTACACGACGCAGATCGGCCCGCCTTCACACACCCCCAGGCAGCCCGTCAGCGTCCACTTCACGCGCTCGGGATTGCGCAGCTTGACGAGGTTGCCCAGCTCTTCGCGAACGGCTCCGCGCAGAGCCTCGACGACGGGGGGCTCCGCGCAGTCGCCGTGAGCACACAGAAGCACGTGTCGACCGTACGGGCGCGTGGTGGGGGCAGTGCTCACCCGAGCTGCTTTAGCACACCGCTGGCGCCCGGGGCCGGTGACGAGCTTCAGAACGGACAGCGCGCGGCCGTGTGTGCCAGCATGGCAGTCGAAGCCGAACCCTGCGCAGTCTCGGGAGCCCGCCATGCGGCTTCGAACCCGCACGCACCGGGGCCTGGTTCGGGCGCGTTCCGCCGGCAGGGCGGCAACGCTCGTTGGCCGCTGCGCAGCGCGCCCCCCGCCTCGCTCACCCGGAGGCCGGGTCGAGCCGACCGAGCGCTGGCCGTCGGTGTGAGCCTGGTGGCAATCGCGTGCGCCGAAGGCGTCGCCATCGACAGCGAGGTGTCCCTGCGCGGCTCCGAAGAGCCGCGGCCGCCCCTCGCCGAGAGCTCCACGGCCGAGACGCCGGGTCCGGCCGAGCCTCTGCAAGCCGAGCGACCGTCGCTCGGCGCTCCCGAGCGAGCGAACGAACGGCCAATCCAGCCCCCTCGGGGTCGCGCCGACGAGGAAGCCCCAGCCCGTGTCACCTCGAACGAGGAGGCCACGGCGCCGCCGATGCCAGACGGCGAAGCCCCACCGAGGGAAGAAGAAGTCGACGAGAGCGACCCACGCGACGAGGCAGACGAGGCAGACGAGGCAGACGAGGCAGACGAGGCAGACGAGGCAGACGAGGCAGACGAGGCAGACGAGGCAGACGAGGCAGACGAGGCAGACGAGGGTGGGCTTCCGCCCCCCGGCCCCTCCGATCCACCGATCGATTCCGAAGCCGGAGCCCCCCTCGACAACCTGCTCCCCAACCCGGGCTTCGAGTTGGGGCTCACGGGCTGGGCCGCCGAGTTCGGAGGGACCCTCTCGCTCGAAACGACGACCCCTCGAAGCGGCGAAGCCAGTGGCCGGGTTTCCGGGCGTACCGAGACGTGGCAGGGGGCGTTCGTGGACCTCTCCGAGCTGGTGCAACCCGGGGCGGCCTATCGAGCCCGAGTGTTTGCCCGCATCGCGGGGGCCGGCTCGGCACCCGTCCTACTCACGGCTCGAATCGACTGCGAGCCAGCCGAAACGGAAACATTCTCCTTCGTGCTACTGGCGAGCGGAGTCGCCACCAGCGGCGGCTGGACGGAGCTCGTCGGCACGCTGGAAGTGCCGAACACCCAGCTGTGCGATTTGCAGAGCGTCGGGATCTACGCCGAGGGGCCACCGCCCGGCGTGACTCTGCTCGTCGACGACGCATCGGTGCAACGCCTCTGAGTCCGCGCGGGCGTGCCTCGGCAAGGATGCCCGAGCCGGGGCGGCAGCGGTCGAACGGTTCCCGAGCCGCCGACGGGCGACGCGCGAGGCAGACGGAAAGCGCTCCGGGGCGGCGCGAGCTCAGCGGCTCCGGGTGACTTGCTCGAGCCAGCGCCGGGTGGCCTGCGCGAGCCGCTCGGGGGATTGCTCGAGCGCCTCGGCGAGGGGCAGCTCGGGCGGGCTGAGCGCAAAGTAACGCGCGCCCGGTCGCGGATCGGCTTCGATGTTGCCAGCGAGCACCACACAAGGAGCGCCTTGCTCCTCGGCGAGCCGCAGGAGCCGACCCGGCCCCTTGCCGCAGAAGCTGCTCTCGTCGAAGCGACCTTCCCCGGTGAGCACGAAGTCCACCGACGCGACTCGCTCCCGCAACCGCAGCCAGCGCTCGGCGAGCTCGAAGCCCGAAACCAGACGCGCCCCGACGGCGACCATGAGCCCGAACCCGATCCCGCCGGCGGCGCCGGCGCCGGGCTGCTCCCGCATCCCCAGAGGCTGACCGAGATGCTCACAGAGCATCCTCGACAAGCGCTCGGCCCCCAGCTCGAGACGCGGCAGATCGGCCGAGGCGAGGCCTTTTTGGGGACCGAATACCGCGGCCGCTCCGCGTGGGCCCAAAAGGGGGCTATCCACGTCACAAGCCACCGACACGGCCGGCAGAGCCCGCGCGCGGCCGGCGAGGGACCCGATCTCGGCGAACCGCTCGGGCGTGGGATTTTCGATCGGCAGCCCCCGGCGCGAGGCAAAGCCCAAACCGAGGGCCCCGAGCGCGCCCAGCCCCAGGTCGCTGGTGGCGCTGCCCCCGACGCCGAGCAGGATTCGATCGGCCCCTTGCTCCGCGCAAAAAGCGAGTAGCTCGCCCGTGCCGCGGGTGGTGCATTGCCACAAGTCGTGCCGAGCTCGATCGCGCAGAGCCAAGCCGTCGACGCTGGCCAGATCGGCGACGAGCAGCCGCGCCTGGGCGGAAAGGTCGAGCAGCTCGGCAGCGGCCGGCGGAAGCTGCGAGCCGAGCAAACACCCTACGCGGGCGACGACCTGCTCCGGCGCGGCTCCGCCGGAGACGGGCCGCACGCAGCAGGGTATGAGCCTGCCCCCCGCCGCCTGCGTCAACAGCCGGGTGAAGCCATCCCCCCCGTCGCTGATCGGCGCGCTATCGACCTGCCACCCCGGCTGCTCTCGCTCGATCACGCGCTGCGCGATGTCGCACGCCTGCGCGGCGGTCAAGGCGCCTTTGAACTTGTCGAAGGCGACAAGCACCCGCCGCGGTCCCCGAGCGGCCATCAGCGGGCGGGCCGTTTGCGAGAGGCAAACCAGGGCCGATATTGCGACATGCGCTCGCGCTGGGCGTCGGGCGCGCGGCGCGAGCACGGGCTGGCCTCGTCCGAGCCCGGCTCGGCCCCCCAGCGCAGCTCCACGCAATCGTTCGGGTTGTAGGCCATCTCGAAGCGGCCCGCGCGGTCGACCAACTGCTCGAGCGTGAGCCGAAACGTGGAGCCGTCGGAGCGGCGGTATTGCACGGAGCGGCTCGCGAGCCCTGCTCGCAAGACCGCCCGCACCGCCCCCACCCGCTCCGCGAGCGCGCTCGGCTCGATCCCGAAGCGACGGGGAGCCCGCTCCACGCGTTCCCCGAAGCCCACCACGCTGTCGATGGAAATCAGCAAGCGAAGATCCCGCGAGGGCGTGGAAAAGTCCTCCCAGGGACCGGCGGAGAGAAAGATACCGGCGCCGTCGGGCATCTCGATCACTTCCTCCGGGTGCGCGGCGTGCCATTTTTCGGCGTTCTCGACGGAGGTGACGCGGCGGCTCACAGCTTCCGCCAGGGCATCGAGAAGCGCCACCTGCATCTCTTCCGCGTCGAGCGGGCGCGGGTTGATCTGGGCCTCCACGCGGTCGTAGAAGTCATCCAAGCTGCCGCGGTATTGCTCGTCGCTGTAGCGGGTGAAGCGGCCCGTTTTCTGCAAATCCTCGTTGGTCAGCTCCTCGAGGAACCCGATGCGAGTCACCGTTTGGCTGGGCGGCTCCTCTGGCGAGGCGGCGGCGACGGGCGCCGGTGAATCCATGTCGATGGGCAGCGCCGCGGACACGTTCGCGCTCTGCGCGCGCGGCGCCCCCTGCGAGCCGGGTTCCCGGCTGGCGGACGTGCCGGCGTCGGCCGAGGGCACGACCACCGCGCCCGTCTCGGGATCGACGACGGTGGGCTCGCGGACGAACTTGCGCGGCCGGAACGCCTTGAACCCTGCCCCCCCGGATTCCACGCTCGGATCGAAGAGGAACGAGCCGCGCCAGAAGCGCCTGCGGCCGATGGTACCATCCGGCTGCGCGTCGACACCGACCAGGACGCCGTAGCCGGCTTTGCCCTGCGGGCGCCAGTCCGCGACGACCAGCAGATGGCCGTAGGGATCGGCAAACAGCGAGCCCGGCCGCAGAGACTCCCGCGAGAGCCCGATCGGGTAGAAATCCGTCGCGTCGTCCCCGGGGAGCGTTCGGCCACTCGACGAGTGCACCACGCCGCGCAGGTGCCTCTGCACGAACAGGGAGAACGCCTCCACGTCGTCGTGGCCGAGCATGCGCCCCTCCTTGCTCTTGAGCTCCAGCCGACTCATCACGTTCGTGATCAGGCTCTCGTACTGGCTCTCATAGGCACAGTTCGGCGGCTTGCCGTCGCGAGCCCGCGTGCAGCGGCGAAAGCCGAAAGGCATGCGCATCTTCCAAGCGAAATAGGCCCGCAAGGTGTACGGCAGGTCCGCGCAATCGGGCACCAGCTCGAGCTCCGCGTCCTCCTTCAGGCCGCGGTAATCGAAGAGTAGATTCCTGTCGGGATCGCGCAGCAGCGTGTGCAAGTTCTCCCAGACGACGTCTTCGTCCGCGGGATGATCGAACAAGCGCTCGACGAACAGCGAGAAGAAATTCTCACTGGCTCGGCTCCAGCCCCAACGCGGATTCCACACGGGACCGTCACTCGGATCGGCGCGCTTGGGGCGACGGCCGTACACCGTGACGCGCTGGCAAGCGAGCACCTCGTCCCCGTCGGCGATGACCGCCTTGTAGCGCCCCGGCCGGGGCTGGGCCACCATCGCCACTTGGCCGAAGGGTGGGCCTCCGAGGCGCACCAACTCGGGCTGCACGAGCTCGCCCGCTGGGCTCACCAGGATCATGCGCGCCGGACCCGGGTCGTGCTCCAACGCGGCGACCACGCGCAGAGGCTGCTCGACGTTCGGGCGCTCCGGCAGGGCGTAAAGCGCCGCCGGTCGACTGTCACGGCATTCGCGGTCGGCGGGGATGCGCGCCGGCGCCGGCGGGCGCATTCGAGCGACGCCCGCGAGCTCGGGCCCCGGGGGCCGGCCGATCACGGCGATGGACGTGATGCGCTCGAGGAGCGCACGGCGACTGCTTCCCTCGCCGAGCCGCAGGCCGCTGACCGCCACCTTCTCCACGCGCATCAGCGTCTCGCGCGGGCGGTCCGCCGCGTGCCCCTCGCAGGTCTGCACGTACTCGCCGAGCGCGTGCAGCACGCGGGGCTCGCCGCTTTCATCCCGCCCCAAGTACAGCATGATGTGCCCGGGGAAGTACAAGAGGACGATACCTCGACGCGCCGCGGAGTCCATCAACAGGAGCCGCCCTTTTTCGTCGACCCCCTGAAGGTCGACTTGGAAGCTCGCCGCGTTGGCCTGCCACGAGCTGTGCCGCGGAAGGTCGACTCCGAGGGCGGAGAAGGCATCCATGATCAGCCGTGAGCAGTCCCTCCCTCCGCCGCTTCCACCCAAGCCGTAGGGGTCCTCGATGTACCGAAACGCCTGTTGGAGCAGCGCCCGGCGGGTCAGCCCCCTGCGCGTGAAACGCAAATGATCCGCTCGCTCCCGATCGGTGGTGACGAACCCTCTCGCCGTGGCCACGATCGCTCGCGGCGCTTCGCTCGCGGATTCGTCCGCCCGCGAGCGCCTGCGCTTCGCTCGGCGCGACGACCCCCGGCTGCGCTCCGGACTCTCCAGCGAGGCCACGAGAGTTCCCTCCGAAAGAACCAGCTCGGGCTCGCCACGCGTTGCTCCAACACCCAGCTTTCGTGCGACCTGGAGCCGCTCCGACGCCACGATGGCCTCGCGAAGCCGGCTGGGAACGGGCGGAGAAAGCTCCGCCCCGGGGGCGAGCCAACCAAAGGAGTACGCCGCCTGCGCGAGCCGCATACCGTTCGGCCACTGCGCCACGACGCGCACGACCTCCTGGGCTCGGACGCGGCTGCAGGCGTTCCGATCGAGCCGGCGATCGATCGAAACGCCGGGCGCGGGTGCCGCGTAAAAGGACGCGGGCAAAGGGGCGCAGTGCAGCTGGGCGTCGGCGAGCGCGACGTGCAGCCGCGCCTCGGCGGCTGCCAGCCGAACGGCGCCGCGGGGCCCGACGAGGTCCCGCGCCTCGATCCTCTGCCCGTCGGCGCCGACGAACTGCCCCGAGGTGAGCTTCTGCTCGGCCCACTCGAGGCGATCCCGCACTTCCCGGCGCAGCACGGTCATGTCCGGCGGCTGCAGCAGATTCAAACGCGGCACGAGCCCCTCGCGCGCGAGGCCGGCGGAGGCCTCGAGGCGATCGAGCTCCGCGGACGAAAGCAGCACCTCGTCCAGGTCGTAGGCGTTGCCCCAGCGCTCGAGCCAATACTGGAGGCTGCGCTGGCGGGGAGAAGAGCCGGGCACCACGTCGGGAGCCGCCGCGACCGCGGGGCACGGTGGCAGCTCGCGCGGCGGGGCCTTGGCGACGCCAGCGGCCGGCGCCTGCCGCGGAGAAATGTTCGTCTGCCCCTCGCCGCGACAAGCAGCGAGCGCCAGCGAGGCCAGGACCCCGAAAGGCAGCCGGCGCGACGGCGCGCTGGCAGCTCCGACGGAAACGGCGCTCCGGCGCCCAACGGACACGGCCGATCGCAGGCGGGAGGGGACTGTGGCGCGCGCGAAGGCGCGAAGCGCTCGGGAAAGCAGGGACACCGGCGCTTCAGTATAGCCGATGTGCCCCACGCTGTGGCCCGTCTTTCCCGGCCGCGTGCTGCCCGCGATTTTCACGCGGCTCGGTGGGGGCAATCGCGCCCGACCAGACCCACCGGACCCCGCGACGGGCGCCCCCGCCAGCGAGGCGGCCGCCCCCGGCGGGACGGGCCTCTCGCACTCGGCGCGGAGCTGCCGCCGGCGGCAGCTCTGACGCGCCCGGGGCGATCCGGTGCTGACGACGCCGGGGCGCCCCGGTCGCGGCGAGCCCAGAGCCGCGCGACGAGACGACGAGCCCGAACACCTGCTGCAGCGCGCCGCGGCGGGGGCTTGCCCGCCGAGCGCAGCGCCCGGCGGCGCGGCGCCCCGCCCCGCGCGTTTCCCCCCTTTCACTCGGCACTGGCCGCGCCGGGGCATCGTCGTCGCGTCCATCGGGGCTCAAGGTGCGACGATGTGATCGTGCTCCACCGAAGGCCAGTGAAAATCCGGAAGCTTCAGGAACGCTTCTCTCAGCGCGGTATTCCAGGACTCCGTGATCAGCTGGTAGTAGGGATCGGAAGCGCCGAGCCGGCCCGTGATGAGCGGGCGGAGACTGTTCGCGTGGTAGATCCCCAGGTCCAGCGGGGGTCCCACCGTCACGTTGGACCTGATGGTGGCCGTCAGCGAGAGCACGCACAAGCGCACGGCTTGCTTGAGCGCGAGCTCCGGCGCCACGAGCCGATCCAACATGGGCTTGCCGTACTTGTTCTCCCCAATCTGCAGGTACGGCGTGTCCTCCGAGGTGCGGATGAAATTTCCTTGCGGATACACCAGGTAGATCCCGTGAGATTCCCCTTCGATCTGCCCCCCGACGATGAATGTCGCCTCCCCGCTGATCCCCGCGGCGCCGAGGGCCGGTCCGTGCTCGCGCTGCACGGCTTGGCTCACGCGCCCCACGTAGGCCGCCACCTCGAAGAGCCGCCCAAACGAGTTGAGGTTCTCCGCCGCTCCGAGCTCGAGATCCCTTTGGATGCGAGAAACGACCTCCTGGGTGGTGGCGAGGCTGCCAGCCGACAGCAGCACTACGACGTGGCTTGCCGCGGTGCGGAAGCGATGCATCTTGCGGTACGCGCTGACGTAGTCGACGCCCGCGTTGGAGCGGGTGTCGGAAGCGAAGGCGATCCCTTCGTTGACCTGGATTGCTAGGCAGTATGTCATCGATTCTCTGGGGTGGGTGTACGGCGAGCCCGACGCCGGCTTCAGCCCGTCCTGGGGCGCCGAGGGAAGGGACACGGCGCCTCCCTCCCCGGCACCGGACATGAGACGAACGGCCGCGCTGCCTGTGCAGCCTCCTAACCCAACCCCGCCGGAAAGTCCTGCGTCCCGCGCCGAAAGCGCGCAGTCGGCCCCGGGTCCGAGCAGACGGTTCGAAAGCATCGCCCCCGAGGTTGCTCGTGCCCGAGCGCGCCTGCGGAGAGGGCTCGTTGCCACCGGGCCCGGCCGCTGCTCCCCACTTCGCTCGGCCCGGGCAACGCCCCCGCGCTTCGCTCGGCCAAGCCGCGACCGCGGCGGGATCGAATCAAGGCGCGCCGCCGATGGACCGCGAACCGACCGAAGCCAACCAGGTCGAGCGCCAGTCGACTGACCCCGAGGCGCCGCGGCAGCGCCGCGCCGTGGAAGCGAGTGTGCTATGCAAGGCCGGTTGTTGGATCTTTTGCATGAACCTCACCAAGTTCACCGACTTCTCTCTGAGAACGTTGATCTACCTCGCGGTGGCAGACAAAGCCGAGCCGGTGCCCGTGGGAGACATTGCGGCGGCCTACGGCATTTCCCAACAGCACTTGGTCAAGGTCGTGCAGGTGTTGGTGCGAGATGGCTACGTGCACACCGCTCGGGGTCGGGGCGGAGGCGTGCGTCTGGCCATGCGCAGTGACGAGATCAATCTCGGGGAGCTCGTTCGAAAGACGGAGGATCTCTCCCTTTTGGAATGTTTTTCACCGGAGGACGACCAGTGCGTCATCAGCTCCTCGTGTCGGCTACGAGGTGTTCTGCACGTCGCGATGCGGCGCTTTCTGGAAGAGCTCGACAAGTACACGTTGGCGGACGTCACGAGGCGCCCCGAGGCCCTTCGCCCCCTACTTTCTCTACGCAGACGGCGATGACGAGATCGGCGTCGACCCTGGAGCAGCGCGGGGCGGACTTTGGGCGGGCGCACCCGCGGCCCCGCCCAGCAGCGCCTCGACCGCCGACCCCTCAGCCCGAGGTGACGGCCTCCCCGGCGGGCGCAGGCGCCACCACGAACGCATCGACGTGAATGCGCCGCAGGCTCGCACCCGACAGAAAGAGCTTCTTGCGGGCGCTCTGAACGAACTTCGGGGCACCGCACAGGTAGAACCGCGCCCCGGAGTGGCCTGCAGCAAGCTCGCGGAGCTGCGAGTCGAGCGCTGGCGCTCGTTCGGTCGCGTCGCGCAGGCAGGGCACGTACGAAAGGCCCGCGACCGCGTCCGCCAGGGACTCGAGCTCGGCGTTCAGGTACCAACCGCGTGGCGAGCCCGACCCGTGCAACAAGTAGATCGGACCTCGGTGCCCGCGCGCCGCCGCGTCCCGCACGACACCCAACAATGGGGCGAGCCCCGTGCCGGTGCCCGCCAAGATGAGGACCTCCTCGGGAGACTCGGAGCAATACACGCACTGCCCGCCCGGGCCACGCACCTCCACCCTGGCCCCGCGGGCTTCGGCGCTCGCGAGCCACTGACTCATCGCCCCCCGCGGCAGCACGCGCACGTGAAGCTCCAAGGCGCCGCCCGACTCGGGCAGGCTCGCGATGGAGTAGCTGCGAGCCAAGCCATCGCTCCGAAAAAGATTGAGGAACTGCCCAGCGCGAAATGAGAAGGGGTCGCTGGTGCGCAGCATCACCCGGATCACGTCCGCCCCCAGCCAGTCCACCTGCTCGACCACGGCTGGAACGCGAGGCAAGACCGCCGCGGGGCTGACCACCGATAGCCCCGCCACGGGTTCGCAGACACAGGGGAGAAACAGCCGCTGTTCGACCTGAGCCGGCGTCAAACCCTCCCGCGCTTTGGCGGGAGGCTGACCTTCGACCACACGCAACAGGCAGGATTGGCAACTCCCGGCACGGCACCCGTATGGCACGGTGAACCCCGCCCTCAGGAGCGCGTCGAGAACCGTCTCCCCTTCGGCAACGGAGCACGAACGACCTTCGTATTCAATCTTCACGGGGGCACCCTCGCTGGTGTCTCGATCTCGGAGTGGCTTTCGGAGCGCCGCTCGCCGGGGCCCGAGCCCCGCTTGGAACGCTTCACGGCTCCCGCTCTCCAGGAGCACATCCTCTTCTTCAAACGGCGAGGTACGAGCTCACCACAAGAGAGCCGGACTCACAACCTCGACCAGAAAAAGCGGCCCGACGCCGAGGGCCTCGCTCGCCGCTGAGCGTCGAGGCCTTTCGGGGGGCAAGGGGCCGGAAGCAACGACTCGTCCAGCGCGCTGACCGAAACGATCAGGCGATGCAGCCGACTCCCACGAGGTAGCCGCCATGAGAGCGCGGCGGAGGCGTCCGGCCACCTCCCCCAGACGCCCGGGATCGAGCGTTTCACGAACGGTTTCACTCAATCGTCTCACGTTGCGCACTCGCGAGCCATCTCACGCCGGGGCGAACCAGCCCCGCAACGGAGTAGCCACGCGCGTGCGGGGACCACTCTTGGCCCCGCTGCGCGAAGCCTGCCGTGGAGCGAGCGTCGCACCGGCTCACGGCTTTCGCGTGGAACTCGCCCGGTCGTCCTTCGCGCGCTGCCGCGCAATGACCGTTTGGGCGCGACACTCGCGCAGGCCCCTGATTCAGCGGCTCAATACGTCGTCGCGCACCGAGTTCGCGAGCGCGGCAACCTGTTCGATCTTCTCCTTGGGCACCCCAACCTCCGTGAGTACGGCGCCGAGATGCTCGATCACGATGTCCACGTGCGAGTCGTTGAGGCCGCGCTTCACGAGCGGGGCGTGTGCCGCGCGCATGTCTTTGCCGGTGTACTCGTTGGGCCCGCCCGTGACCATCGTGAGGAACGCAGTCTGCTTGGCCATTTGCTTGTCCATGTCGACCGAATCGAAGAAATCGCTCACCCGCTCGTCAGCAAGCATCTTGCGATAAAAGGCCTCGACCACGGCGCCGATGGCCTCTTTGCCGCCAAGTTCATCATACAGTGACATATTTGAGATATTCCTTGCTTTGAATGTTGGTGGCTTTGGGTCGCGCGCCAACGAATGGGCGGTGTACGGCGTCCCTGCCGATTGTGGGGATGCTATCCCCAAAAGACGTATATGAAATGCATATTCTTAGCAAGCCGCTCGATCGCGTCGACCGGGAATCGAGCGCCCCCCTCTTGCCCGCCGTGAACGGTCGACTTCATTTCTGGTTGAGGAAAGCCGAAGCACGGCGGCACCAACCGGGAAAACATCCCGAAACGCCGCATGGTGCCTTGCGACACCGGGAGCCAGGCGCAATCCTCTCGGGATTCCGCACGCACGCGAGATACCGCTTCGTCGGTTGCATGGTGGCCAGCCCGGATTTCTCACGACCTGGCCCCGAGGGTGCGATGAGTCGTGTCTTTTCGCCCAGCTGCCCGCCAGCGCGTGCGGGGCAGACAGCAAGTCTGCCTGTGCGCGCCCGGGCGGGCATCTGGACTGAAAATCCACTTCCTCCTCGCACCCTGGGTCCTGCGGTCGTGAGAAATCCGGGCTAGTGGGGGGCTATCGGAGCCGAAGGAGACCGTCTTGGGGTGAAAGCTCCGGAATTCACTTGCGGGGCTGAGGGGGCTTTGCGAAAGCCCCCTGGCTCGAAGTGAGGGCGCTGGGAAAGAGCCTGCACGACGGCGGCCGCGGCCCCAATCCGAGTCACATCGGAATCCTGGAGCCGGTGTGGGCGGAACGCACTCCCCCCGGCGTCGAGCACCCGCTCGTGCTCCCCGTGTTCACATTTCCCAACGTGATGGCAGACCCGGTCGACATCGGCGCCCCGGCTCGCCGGGTCGTCCAGGTGCGGCGGCGGAGCGCGAAGGTTCGCTGACGCCGTCGGCTCGCCGGGTCGGCGGGAAATCGCGGCACGGGTGCGGCGGCGAGCGCGCCAAGGCCGCGATGCGCCGAACGAGAGCGGCTCAACCGTCCGACGCGTCGGAGGGCTCGACGCGGGGAGCCAAACGCTCGAACTTGCGAAATCCCCGGCAGCGGGCACACCACAGCCGCCGTGAAAGTTTGCGGGCGCGAGCCGGAGGCACCTTCTCACCGCAGCTGGCACAGACCACCCTGGCCACGGACGAGAAGGCGACGCAGGCCCCGGTCATCCTGCGCGCGGCTCTCGTACGCCACCAGATGGCGCGAGCCCTCCTCGCGGGAGGGCATCGACTGGGACTCACCTCGGATTCCAACGCCTCACTCCGCGCGCTTGAACGGCCCCTGACCGTCTCTCTTGAAGCAAATGCACGCCCTCGGTCGCGGCGCCCACCATGTGCGGGGGTGATTCCAAGAAAGGCCGGGCTCGCGAGACCCGTAGCCGAACGACTCACTCGCCCGTCGTCGTTCGACGGGAGAATTCGACGTAGCGCTCGACCCAGGCCGCTTCCCGGTCGGCGGCGCCGGTGATCCGCGCCCACGTGTAGGCGTGTGGCACGGCCACCGCCGCCCCGGACCGGACCGTGGGACCCCACTCGATCAGCGCACAGTCGTCCAGCAAGAGCAGGCCGGATCGCCCGTCGACGGGGGGCTCCATCTGCGCGGAGAGCTCCAGGAAACCGGCAGCGCTGGGCGGATGCAAGTCCGAGCTCCACTGCTGATAGGCGTGGGAGCCACCCGCCGACGACCACGCGACCTCCTCGTCCAGATCCCGACCGTCACTCTCCGCCCTGTATCGCACCCGAAACTCCACACTGCCGGCGTGGTCGGCCGCCACGGCGCAGGAGAGCGTCAGCGGCAGCCGACGATCGAAACGAACACGGTTGCGAACTCGAGTCGTGATGACGCTGCGGGCGCCCGCGGGGCGGTACAGTGAGAAGGCGAGCGACCCGTGGTGAGGCGATTGGCTGGTCGCGTAGCGGGAGTCCGATTGCGAAAAGGAGCGACTTTCCCCCACCCGCTCGTCGATGTCGCAGTCTTCGAAGTCTCCGTAGATCAGCTTCTCTCGGCCGAGCTGGAGCCGAAGCTCGGGGTCCTCGGAAGAAAAAGATTCGAAGAAGGCAGCGGGCCCCCTGCCCTCGCCGAGCCGCAGGAGCGCCGCGCTGCCGAATTGGGCGCGTTGCGAGGACTCGCTGCGCTGAACGACGTAGTCCTCCGGTCGAAGCATCACACCCACGCCAGCCGCATCTCGAAACGCGATGGCCGGACGCAGCTCGTCGCCCTCGCGGTAGGGCAAATGCGTGGAGAGGTGACCCACGTGGCGAGCCAGACGATCGAGCTGCGGGCCAGAAATGAGCGAGGGCACGTAGTCTTCCTGATGAAACCCGATCAGCCGCAGCTGCACGAAGTCGGTCTCTCCAGCGGGATCGACCTCCAAGTCCACCACCGCCATATACGAATTGAAGGTTTCGAAGACCTCCTGATCGAAGAGAAGGTTGCCCATGGACATCAGCGCCACGCGGGGACTCTCCTCCTCTCCCCACAGCGCTACACCGAACACCGTGTGGGAGTGGTGCGCCACGACGAGAGGTGCCCCGGCTCGCAGAGCGGCAGCGAAATTGTCGCGCAGGGGGTTGCTGGGATACTCGCCGTACTCGGCGCCGCCGTGCATGACGGGCACTGAAACGTCCGCTCCCGGCCGGAGCAAGAAATCCTCCAGGTTGTCGCGGCTCAGAAGGAGCGCGCCCCCTTTGCGCGGCTCGTCCTTGGCGTAGTAGAGGTACCTCTCCTCCCACGGCTCGTTCGGGTCGGGGTAGAAGGTGCTCGGCTTGATGCCATTGAAGCCCTGAAAGCGGACGTCGACTCCGTGGAGCCGCGTCTCGACGAAAGACTCGCGCGCCTCCGCCTCGGAAGCCCCCGAACCGAAGAAAGAAAGGTCCTGACTTCGCAGGAATTGCTCGGTTTCTTTGCGACCGGGCTCCAGGTAGTCGTAGCTGTGGTTGTTGCCCAGGCTCACGGCGTCGATCCCGATCCCCTTCAGCGCCGATGCCGACTCCGGGTGAGAGGTGAAGCTGTATTGTTTCAGCGGATGGCGGCTTTCGTGCGCCGTCGAAACCGGGGACTCGAGGTTCAGCACACGATAGTCCGCGGAGGCCAGGGCGGGCAGAAGCCGCGCAAAGAGGGAACGCGCGTCCTGGGCGCGCGTCGCGGGGCGTATCAGGTCCTGGGCCTCCCCGGCGTTGCCGTCTTCGTCCAGGTCCTCGAAGCGCCGGCCGAACATCGTGTCGCCGGCAAGCCAGAGCCGAAAGCGCCTCTCGCGCCGCTCGACCAGTGCGAGGGGGCTCAACCGCACGTGATCTTCGGCCCCGTGAAGGTAGACGGGGACCACCTCGGAATAGAAGCCCCCGGCAGCCACCGACAGGAGCACGTTGCGTTGATCGAGCCCTTCGAAGGCAAAACGCCCCTGTCGATCCGTGGCCGCTTCGGATACGACCTCGAAGCGAGGCGGGTTGCCACCGAATCGCAGCACCTGGACAGAAACGTCCGGCATCGCGGCGCCCCCACGAGAGGTGATCTGCCCGGAGAGACTGCGAGAGGCGAGCCGAGCCTCCCCCGCCATCTGCGCGGGAGGCACTTGGCTACCGGGCACCTCGAAGGAACACGCGCACAGGGCTGCGCTCAGTGCCGCGAGCCCAGCTTGCCAACGTGCGCGCAGACGCCTCACTACCGCAAGTATTCCACGCTGCATCTCCCCTGCAACGTGCAGGCGAACGCGGCCTCGCCAGCGCGGAGGCGTACCACCGGCAAGCGGCGAGTCGCCCCCGGTTCGAGGTCGGCGGCCGAGCGGCGCGCGGAGTCCGCTGGCTCCAGCGGGCACCCGCACGGTCACTTCCGCCGACACGGCTCCCTCGGAAGCGGCCCGACATGACGCAGAAAGCCCGCACGCGACCCGCAGCCCGGTGCGGTCGATGCGAAATTCCCGACCTCCCCGGCCACCTGGCGAGCCATCGACCCAAAGCCCGTCCGCCCCCTCCCACCTCGACGCCGCGACCACCACCTCGCGTGTGTCCGGCCACGAAGCTCTTCTCCCCACCGGCTGCCCCTACTCGACGCAGGCTGGCGAAGAATCGGTCGTCCCGAAGTGGAACCTGCGCGGCCCCCGCGCCCCCCCAGCAGAGCCTCTCGCTCTTCGACCGGCGAGCGTTCTCCTCGTCGGTCCGTTGGCGACCTGGGCTCGGAGCCAACCGGTTCCTCAATCGTGCCGCACTTCAATCACCGTGCGCCCGGCGAGCAGGGACGGCCAATCAATCGCAGCCCGCAGCCGTTCGTCGAGCTGGCTCGTGGCTTCGTCGAACAACAGGACCCGCCGCGTGCTAGCCAACGCGGCGGTGAGGAGGATCAACTGGCGCTGACCGGAGGAGAGATTTCGCCCTTCGGACGCCACCGGTGTGTTTTCTCTCATGGGCAATTCGTCGAGCCAGTGCAGGAGCCCGGTATGGCGGGCAACGGCTTCGATCACCTCGAAGGGCGCCCCGCACAAGAGCTGCAGGTTTTCTCGAATGGTCGCCTCGAACAGCTGACACTGCTGCGGCACGTACAATACGAGCGACCTGTCTTTCGAGGGGTCGCGCCCGAAAACCCGCACGCGGCCGGCAGTCGGGGTGATGAGGCCCGCCACGAGGCGTAGCAAGGTGGTCTTTCCGGAGCCCGAGGGAGAGCGCAACAAAAGGTGCTGCCCCTCGCTCACTTTCAGGTCGTAGTCGCGCAAAACGAATCGCCCCCCTTCGCCATAGCGAAACGCGACCCCCTCGACCTCGATCCCCGCTCCCCGCGGAGCCTCCGCGAGCTCGCCTTCGAGGTCGGGCCACGTGGCCCCGTGCGGACGGGCGCCGCTCTCTACCAAGGCGCCCTCGAGCGGCTGGGCGAGCAACTCGGAAGCCCTCTCCAACTGCGGGCGCAGGCCGACGAAGGCCCACGCCGAAGCGGAGAGCTCGACCAGAGCCCTGGAGGCACCGCTCGCCACGGAAGTGACGAAGACGAGCTTCCCGATACTCCAGGACCCATACAGGCACTCCCACGCAGCCCAACCGAGCACCCCCAGGCTCACCAGCTGGCGAAGGAGCTGCTCGCTGAGACCGGCAGAGACCCCGACGCGAGCGACGGCCGCGTCAGCGCGCGCCGCCTGCTTGACCTGACTCGCCCACCGGGCGCTCAGGCGCCGCTCGGCAAACGCGCCACGAACGGACGCGAGAGAGCCTACCAGCACGCGAAGCAGCTCGTACTTGCGAGAGTGGGCTTGCACACTGTGCCTCCGCTGCCGAGCCTCGCGCCTTTCGAAGACCAGCGAGAGTGCGCAGTCGAGCAAAGCGATGCTCGAAACGACCAATGCGACGGACAACGACACCCAAGACAGAGCGGCGAGGTACACCAGCAAGAACGCGAGGCTGACGAGAACGTGCGAGACGCTTTCCACCGCCAGCTCGAGAACCTCACTGGCCCCCTGCAGGGTCGCCATCATCCAACCTGCATCGCGCCCACGGCTCGCCAACAGCTCGCTACCGAGGTGGTGCCCGATGAGCCGCCCCAGCGCCGATTGTTGCACGGCCGCCGAGAGCGCGATCGAGGCTCGGGCGTGTACCCACGCGAACCATGCTTCGTGCAGGCAGACCAACAACGTGGCGAGCGAGAGCGAAAGAAGCAAGCTCTGGGAGCCCTCGGGCACGGCGCGATCCATTGCCATTTGGGCGAGGGCGGGCAACGCCAGGGCGAGCAGTCCCCGCAACAGAGACGCGAGCGCCAGCCGGTGCAGCAGCGCTCGCTCCCGGGCGACGCTCTCGATCACCAGGCGGAGCGCGCCGCGGTAGTGCCTCGGCCCGACCGCGATCGCGCTCATCGAGCGCCCCCTGGCGCGGAAGAGGAGAGCAGCGGCTGGTGTGGACCCGCTTCGGAACCAGCCAGCCACGTTCGACTGTCACCGAACCAAACCATGCCGGCCCTCACCTCGAGGACCTTGCGGCAGGCCCGAATGGCGGCCACCCGGTGGGCCACCGAAACGACCGTAGCCTCGAGGGTGGCGAGCTTGGCCAGCACCTCTGCCTCCGCGCCTAGGTCTAGGTAGCAAGTCGCCTCATCCAGGAGCAGAAGGCGTGGCCGCCCCAGCACGGCCTGCGCGATACCGAACCGTTGCCGCTCTCCGCCCGACAGGTTCCTGCCGTCGGCTTCGAGAGTGGAGGCGAGCCCGCAGGGCAAGCCGCGCAGAACGGGCCCGAAGCAAGCTAGATCGATCGCCTCCCGGAGCGACTCGTCGGTTGCACCGGGGGTGCGCAGGCACAGGTTCTCCCGCACCGTGCCCTCGATGATCAACGGCTGACCGAGCGCGGCCCCCACGCGCCGCCCGAGAGATTGTCGATCGTATTGCCGCAAGGGAACACCATCGAGCAACACTTCGCCCTCTGTGGGCCGCGCCACCCCCGCCAGCAGCCGGAGCAGCGAAGACTTGCCATGGCCAGAAGGGCCGACAATCGCCACGCGTTGCCCAGCCTCGATGCACAGGGAGACATTCCGAAACAGCCAAGGCCCCTTGCTGCCGAAGCGAAAGCCCACGCCGACCAGCTCCAAGCGCCCGCGGATGCCGCGGGCGGAGCGCTTCCCCGCGGGGCCCGGCTCGGCGCGCAGAAGCTCCTCCGAGCGCTCGAGCGTGCTCCCCAGCTCGACCCACCCCTCGGCGACGGAGAGCAAGGAAGAGAGCGGCTGAGAGAGCAAGCCACGGATCGCGATCAGCGCGGCGAAGACTCCGAGCGTCGTCTCCCCAGCGATGACTTGGCGCCCCCCCAACCAGAGCACCAAGGCGTGCCCCGCTCCGTCGAAAACGGTGAGACCTGCGGCCACGGCTCGCGACAACCGCTGCGAGGAGCACGACCACGTCAGGCGCTGAGCAAGCCGCCCCATGTATCGCTTGCGAAGCTTGGCCTCGATTCCGAACGCCTTGACCGTCTCCAAGCTGGCCGTCGCCTCCGCGAGGACCCCAGCCTCCCGGCCCCGCGCGGCAAGCTCCGCGCCGGCCCGCTGCCGTACTGGGTGGCGAAACGCAGCGACGAACCCGACCCGGCTAGCGTCCAAGGCGAGCATGATCCCTCCGAGCCGATGGTCGTATGCCAGCATCAACGCCGCGAGCGCCCCGGCGAAGAGCAAGTCGAACACGGCCATCGCCGTCTTCGACAGTTGCCTGCCGAGCTGCGCGTGATCTTCGACGCGTTGGAGAAGGTCGCCCGGGCTTCGATTTTCGACGAAAGCCAGCGGGAGGGACAGAAGCCTGCGACCGATCCGCGCGGTGAGGTCGTAATCGAGAATCGCCTGCAGCTTCACCGTCGACTGCTGGTGGAGAAAGCTCAGCGCCATGGCGAGCGCGCGCGACCCCACCGCCACGAGCAGGACCGGGAGGAGCCAGTTTGCCGCGGAAGGGCGCAACACCTCGTCGATGAGCACCTGGGTCACGGCGGGCGCCACGACTCCGAGCAACTGCACGCCCGCGCCGGCGAGCAGCGCGAAGGCGACGCTCTCGCGGCGACGCGCGAGCGCTGCGAAATGTGGAAGAATGGCGGGCCCAGGCAGGCCACGCCTGGGTAGGGCCTCGGTAGGGCGCAGCTGTAAGGCGACTCCCGAGAACGACTCGTGCAACTCGCGCGCTTCGACCCAGCGCCGGCCGCTAGCTGGATCGACGAGGCGCGCTCGCCCTCCACGCATTTTCTCGAAGACCACGAAATGATCGAGGTTCCAGTGGAGAATCAGCGGCCCCGAGACCCGGCTCAGCCCGCGCAGGTCGAGGCGCAGCCCGCCGCCAGCGAGCCCCATCGCTCGAGCGCACTTCAGCAGGTCGAGCGCGGAGTTGCCGTCCCGCCCGGTCCCGCAGCGATGCCGTAGCTCCTCGAGCGGGACCCCACAGCCGTAGTATTCCAGCACCATGGCCAAGCAGGCGACGCCACATTCGGCGGCTTCCATCTGCTGCACGAGCCGAACGCCGCGCCAGCGCCGCACCGGAGCAGCGAACGATTCGAGGAGGCGACGCCAGTGGGCCACGGCGGACTCGAAGGGCGCTACGACGCGCGGGGCTCGATCAACTCACGCACGAAGTCGAACAACACGGCCAAGATCCGCCGCTGCCGCCGATGCAGGCGCACGAGCACGCGAGCCCCCGACCGCAGATGGGGCTGCATGATGCCCTCTCGCCCCGCGTCCAGTAGATCGAGCTCCACGCGCACGAAGCGACCGCTGGGCACTGCACCCAGGGCCGCTGCCAGCTCCCCGGCGGCTGCAGCTTCGGCGGAAACCCGGGCGACGCGCGCGTGGGCGACCCCGAACTCGCTGGTGGGCAAGGATTCGATCTCGACCTGAGCCTCCGCCCCGACTCGCACGAAGGAAGACTCCCGAGCGGACACGAAGGCCACGATCGAACGGGGCGCGCCCTCCGGGACGATTTGCGCCAGCACCTGCCCCGGCGTGACCACCGCGCCGGGCTGGACCAGCAACGATTCCAACCGCCCAGCGGAGGGCGCGCGAAGCTCCACCCGCTGCAACAAGGCGCGCGCCTCCTCGACGGCACCACGAGCGGACTCGAGGCGCAGCCGCCGCTCGGCTTCCCGTTGCTTCCACTGCCGATCGCGGTCAGCCGTCTCCAGGTCGAGCTGCGCCGCCTCCGCGCGCAGCGCCGCGAGCTGGACCTCCGCGCGCGAAGCGGCCTCCTGTACGGAAAGCGCGTCGGCGGCACTGCTCGCTCCCTGCAGCACGAGCTCGGCGACGCCGCGCGCGTGCGCGCGCCGCTGCTCGAGCTGGCGGGCGGCGATGCTCAGCCGATCTTGCAGGGCCGAGCGCCGCCGGCTCAGCGCGCGGCGGGCCTCTGCCGCCATCTGATCGTCCGCCTGGCGTGCTGCCTCCACGTCCTTTTCGACACTCGACAGCTCCCGCTCGCGCCGCACGAGGGCAGCTTGCAGCTCCGCTCCCTCCAGCACGGCGACGACCTCCCCCGCCTCGACGCGCTGCCCCGGCCGCGCGACGACCTTCGTCACCGACCCCCCCAACGCGGACGCGACGGGTCGCAGGCCGCTCGGAGCTCGCAGCGTGCCGGCCGCCTCCGCCGTCACGTCGACCGACAGCAGGGCGGCTCCCCCGAACAGCAACACCACCAGCGAAAGCAGGCCGAAGAGCGTCCCCCACGAAGAGCCCGTGGGCGGCGAGAACGTCTGCGTCGCGGGGGATTCGACCTCCCGCGCCGCGAGCGCGCCCGTGCGGAACAGGGTGGGAGCCCGCCGCGGCGCGCGGACGGCGCCGGGTGCGTGCCCGTCCGAAGCCGACCGCGCGGGCGCGCGGGCGACCAGGGCCGCCGCCGGCAAGGCCTGCGCGGCCGCACGCGGGGTGCGAGCTCGCGCCGGGCGCGGCTTCGAGACGGCGGGGGGGGCCGCCGCGGCCGCTGGGCGAACGCGAGCCGCCCGCGCTGGGGACGACGGCAGACCGGTGCCGCCGGGCGGCGCGGTGCGCGGCCCATCGGGAAGCTGGCGCAGCTTGCCCGGCCGAAGCGCGCCCCCGCGCGACGCCGCGCCCCTCGGCCCGGCAGGCGCCGCCTGGCTCGGGCGAGAGGCCGCCGGAGGCCTCCCGCCGCCGGCCGCCGAGGCGGGCGCGGAGCCTCCAGCGCCGCCCAGATTTTCCGTCGAGGCGGACGCTTCGGGCACGGCGCCCGCGTGGACGGCCGCCGATCCGAGTTCGGCGCCCGCGCGGACGGCCGCCGATCCGAGCCCCCGCCGAGCGCCGCCGGGCCTCGCCGACGGCGGGGGTGGCTCGGCGTTGCCCGACGGGCTACCGACGCTCACCGTGGACGAATCAGGGCCGGCAACGGCGGTTCTCACGGGCGCGGAAACGAGCGCCCCCGGAGCGCTACCGAGCTTGGCCGTCGACCGGGGCGCCGCCGGGGCGCCGAGCTCGGGAGTGCTCGGCGTCGAGGCGACCGCGCCGGGCACCGTTCCGAGACTCGCCGTCGAAGGAGGGGCCGGGGGTTGGGCCCCCCGCGCCGAGTCCGATCGCGGCGACTCCACCGACCCGGCGCCGAACCGACTGCCGAGGCTGGCCGTGCGAGAGGGCAGCTCCGGCCCGGCCCCGCCGCGAGCGCGCACCCCCGACTGGGCGCGCTCCGAGTGGCTTCCGAGGCTCTCCGTAGCCGCCGGCTCGGGGCCTTCGGGAACCGCGCGGCGACCCGACTGGGCCGATTCGGCTCGCGGTGGAGACCCCTGCGCGAACCGATCGCGAGGCCTGGCGGTAGCCTCCGCGGCCGGACCCGCGACGAGCTGGAGCTGAACCGCGGTCTTCGACTCCTCGACGGGGGCCCACACGCCGAAGGGCCGGGCGGCCGCTGCCCCCGCCGCTCGACCCCTATCGCTCGGCGAAGCCGCGTGGCCACTCGGCGGCGTTTGCTCCGCCCGCTTTCCCCGGGGCCGCCGTCCCCACTGCCACAGAGTCGTCATCGCAAGACCATCGGACACGCCGAGCGCCAGTTGCGGAGAAATTGTCGCCGACCGGAGAGAAAATTGCTCCGGCCAAGCCACACCCGTGTGCGATTATATACCTCCCTCGATACGTCGCCGCGCGGGCGGCGAGGGAGCCGAGGGCCCGGCGACCGTCGAATGGCAACGACCCGGCAGGCGAACGGGCGCACGGCGACCCGGACCGCGTCCTCGCCCGCCTTCAGTATTCCGCGCCCTCGGGCAACGGCTCGCACTCGCTGGCCGCCAGCTCGTCGAGCGCGTACTGCCGCCGACGCAGATCGTCTTGCTCAGCATCCGGAGCGTACAGAAACCGCGATAGGTGGGCGGGTCGGCCCGGGTCGGCATCCGGCGCGATGTGCTGAAAGGGAAGCGCCTCGGTGTTTGCCCCGTGGCAGCCGTTGCACGTGTTGCGGCTGAACGCCTCGTTGAGCGCGTCGCTGATACCCGGCAGATCCCAGCGAAATTCCTCGGAGGGGAGCGTGGCCACGCGCGCGCGCAGCTCCGCGGGCAACGGCACCGGTCGTCGACGAATCTCGGCTGCGAGATCAAGCACGTGCTGTGCCAGCCGCGCGGGGTCCGCGTCCGCGTCCGGGGTGAACTCCAAGGTCACGGGTCGCATCGCCAGCTGCCCTGCGACGATCTGCGGGCGAAACTCGCGCATCTGCCACGCCCCGTCGCCGAGCTCGCCGAGACCGATTTCATTCGTA
This sequence comes from Polyangiaceae bacterium, assembly GCA_050299315.1. Classification (GTDB taxonomy): domain Bacteria; phylum Myxococcota_A; class Polyangia; order Polyangiales; family Polyangiaceae; genus SZUA-265. The sequence goes on along the minus strand of JBNKVS010000038.1, from coordinate 268,861 downwards.
CGCAGTCGGCCGAGCAGTGGTTGCGCGTCCGCCTTCACGTCGTCGGTGATGCGGGCGAGGGCCTGGGCGAGCTCTGCCCCGCTCATCCCCTCGAGCTGCTGAAAACGCCTGGACCAGGCGGCCGCCGTCTGCGTATCGGGCAGTGGAATCTCGACGATCACGGTAGCCTGTAGCTCTTCGTCGTATCGCCAGTCGCGCGCGGCGTAGACGAAGCGCAGCTCCCCCCCGAAGCCGTCGCAAGCCGACTCGGCCAGATCCACCCGGTTGACGATGGCGATCAGCCGAAATGGCGAATCCTGCCAGCGCATCTCGCGCACCGTCGAACCCGCTTCGCCCGACTCCGACACCCAACTTTCAATCAGGCGGCTTCGCACGCCGGGCCGCCCCGGAGTGCCCCCCTCCGCGTCCCCGTCGGCCCAAGCCGAGAGCCACCCGAGCGTGTAGTCCCCCAGCCGCTGCGGCTCGTCCGCGAGCCAGGCCATTTGCGCACGAAAGCTCCATGGCGCGTCTGGATCGCCGCTGTCACCTCCCCGGGCCAACACCTCGGGCTCGAGGACCACCAGCGACTGGTAGCGCCCCCCCAGCGGCGGCTCGGGCTGCGGCTCTTCTCGGGCGGGCGACGCGGCAACGTCCGCCCGCACCTCGCCGCCCGACCCATAGCCGACGGGAAGCTCTTCGTGGTCCGAAGTTTCTCGATGAAACTCATCGAGCGGGTCGATGCTCTCTTCGGAGCTCACCGAAACCCAACATCCGCTGACCCAAAGGCAGCTCGCACCGGCGAGCGCCGCGCGGACGAGCCCGGTGATTGAGGAAGCATGGCGAAAGATCTTCATACCGGAGACGGTGCAAGGGCCGCGCCACACGCCGTCCCGGTCGCCGCCCCCTGCGCTCCGCGCGCCGGCCGCGCCCCGCCGCACAGGGGGCCAAGCGGAGATCGGGTGGCTCGGCCCGCACGGCGGCGGGGCGCTCCGATCACGGGTGTCGTCATTTTGCGTCACTCGGCGCGGGCTCGGGAGCTCACTTACGCGCGCTGCCGGAGCGGGTCCCGCACTGGCGCAGCGCGGCGGTGGCGCTCGCCGTCGATCGCTCCGGCTCCTTCCCGCTCGCCCCGGCGCTCGGCTCCACCGAGCCGTGGCGCTCGGCTCGGGTGCCGGCCGGGCGAGGAGGTGTATGATGGGCAACATGAAAACGTCCCTGGTCCTCACGTTGATCGGCGCCGACCGCGCCGGTCTGGTCGAGATGATTTCGCAGACGGCCGTTCGCCACGGCGCGAACTGGGAGGCGAGCCGCATGGCGCGCCTGGGAGGTCGATTCGCCGGGTTGCTCAGCGTGAGCCTGGAGCCGGAGCGGGCCGCAAAGCTGCGGGCAGACTTGGAAGGGCTGGCCGAATCCGGGCTGCGCGTGGTGGTGGAGGCGAGCAGCGAGGAGGCTCCGCGAAAGGGCTGGAGGGACTTGCACCTCGAGGTCCTCGGCACGGACCGAACCGGGATCATCGCCGGAGTCGCCCAAGTCGTTCAGGAGGACGGCCTCAACTTCGAAGAGCTCACGACCCAGTGTGATCCGGCCCCGATGGGCGGCGGCGAAATCTTCAGGATGTGCGCCTCACTGAAGTGCCCGCCCGGGGTTTCCCTCGACGAGCTGCGAAGGAGACTCGAGGCCCTGGCCAACGACCTGATGGTGGACATCACGCTGGGGGACGAGGCCTGAGCCCGGAGCCTCGCTGGCGCGTCGCCAGCGCCGGGGCGCTTCGCCGCAGACGCGGTGCCCTCGACCTCGGGCCTCCCGCGGCCGAACGGCTCGCGGGGCCAGAGCTTTGCACTCGCGCGCGGCCACCCACAGTCGCCCCGCGCCACTCCCGAAAAGAGGAGAGCCAGAGCTCGCGCCCGTCGGGCGACAGGGCCGCGTCCCGATCGTCCGCGTCTCTGTCGACCTCCCGCTGGCTCGTCCGAGTGGGCCGCGCGCGGACGCACCGCTTCGCAGCCCATGCGCTCGCAGGCGCTCTTTTCGTACTCTCGTCAGTCTGCATGCCCCTCAGGGCTCGCTGACGATCAACACTTCCGCTCGAGCGCCGCGCGAAAGCGCGTACTGATACGGCCTGCTGGCGATGCGCGGCCGCCGACGCCGCAGCCGGCGCAGCGCCTCCGCGATTTGTTCCACGCCGGGAACGCCGTCGCCGCGATAGGAAACCACCAGGGTGGAGTGGCGGTGAACCGCGAACAGCTCCTCGAGATCGCGTAGCATGGAGACCGCGCATTGAAAGCGCGCCGCCTGGCGCTCGAGGGGCCGATGCTTGTAGGCTCGACGGATGCGCGAGGGCCAGCGCTCGTAGCAGCACAAGCCCTCGAGGAAGTGATAGAAATCCAGGTAGTCCACGCCCACCCCTCGCGCGTTGAAGTACGGCGGGTCGAGGTAGACGAGATCGTAGCCAGCGGGAAGCAGGAGGCAATCTCCTGCAAGCGCCTCGTGTTGGCGACCCGAGTCGAAAATGGCCGAGTTCGCGTGCTCGAGTGCCTGCCGGAACAGGCTCTCGAAGGGGGCGTCCCAGGTTGCCTTGTTGCCGAAGCTGCGCTTCACGTCCGCCGTTCTCATGTACAAGTTGGCTCGGTGAAAGAGATTGTAGGGGCGCTTGGCGAGGCAAGCCTGGAATAGCGCAAAGAGAGCGAGCTCACGCTGGAACGGCGCATCGAGTTCGTCGATGTTCTGGACGACCGTATCCAGCCAGTCGTTCTCGTCATCCAGGAAGAACACGTTTTCGAAGTTCTCACGAATGAATCCGTCGTAGCGGTGCCCGGACTTGCGCTCCAAGATGCCGTCGACCGTCGCCCCTGCGAGGCGGGATCCCGAGTTGACCACCAGCGCCCGGGACACGACCCGGTTGCACTCGAGATAGTCGTTGGTCGTGACTGATTTCCCCAGTGTCTTGAGCAGGTATGCGACGCTGCTGGTCCCAGCGAAGGCGTCCAGGCACGTGTCGAAGTCCAGCTCGGCGAACACGGAGTGCAGCCAAGGGAGTAGCTTGCGCTTGCTCCCTTGATAGCGCGTGGCCGGAAACCGCTCGAAGCTCACGGCACCTTCCGCTTCACCGCTTCGAGCGACAGCCCTCGGAGGCGCACTCGCTTGCGACGGCTGCGCGCTCCCCCGACGATCTCGACGCACCTCTTGGGAAGGGACAACCGCTTCGCGAGCAGATTCACGAGCGCTTGGTTGGCGGCTCCGTCCACCGGCGGCGCGGCGATGGCCACCTGCAGAACGGGCCCGCGAAAACCAACCACCCGATTTTCGGAGGCTCTTACCTTCACCTCGACGTCCAACACGCACTGAAGCGGCTCGTTCATCGCCGTCACAGACCGGTTCGCGCTAGACGACTCGCAACGGCTCTCGATCGGCCGCCGAAACCCGTACCCGTGCCGCTTGTCCCACGCGCTGTTGCAGCCGCTGCTGCAGCAGCGTCAGATACCCCCGTTCGGAGCTGGAATGCTCGGCGAGCACCACGCTCGCGCCGCGGCGCAGGAGGCCGAGCACCTCGTGGTGCCCGCACTCCCCGGTGAGGTACAAGTCGGCGGGCGGCCCGTGGGAGAAGAGCGAGCCCCCCGAGCCAGCGGCGACCGTGACCGTGGAGATCGCGCGGCCGGCCTCGGCCCCAGGGGCTGCCGCGAGGCGCAGCGTGGGCACTCCGAGGGCTCGCTTGATACGCTCGATGAGCGGCTCCAGCGCCACGGGCTCGGCAAGCGTCACGTGGCGTCCGGCCCCGAAGCGGGCATCCGGAGGCTCCTCGCAGCGCTGCAGATACCAAAGCGGTCGCTCGTAGGGGTGGACGCGCTGCATGACCTCCGTGGCGGCCGCGACGTGCTTGTCGAGGAGGGGCATCTCCAACCGCACTTCGTCCACCTTCTCGAGCGCGCCCGGCGCGCCGACGGCAGGGCTCGAGCCCTCGGGCGGCAGGAAACAGCCCGTTCCACGCGAGAGGAAGCTGCATTGCTCGTAGCCGAACACTTCGCCGGCGCCCACCGCGGACAGCTCCCGACGCAACTCGTCGGCGTTTTCCTCCAAGGTGAATACCACCAGCTTCAGCCGCCCCTCCGGGTCCCGCTCCGAGTGGGGCCGCAGGGCTCGAACGGTGCCCGGGCCCGCGGCCTGCGCCAGCCAGTCGTTGAGCCCGCCGGGGGCCGAATCGAGCGCCGTGTGGGGACTGTAAACGGGGATGCCGAGGCGGGCGGCGACGAAAACGATGGACTGATCCGGATGGGACAGCCGCTTGAGCGGGCGAAACAACGGCGGGTGGTACGCCACCAGGCACGGGCGGCGAAGCCCCTCGAGCTCGGTGAGCACCTCGGGTGTCGCATCGATCGTCAGCAAGACGTCGTCGACGGGGCACTCCCCCGGCCCGTGCCGCGGATCGATCAGCAAGCCGACGTTGTCCCACGGTTCGGCGTGGTGCAGGGGCGCCAGAGCCTGCAGGTGGGTGAGCAGCTCTCGGAGATCGACGGCCATGACCCACTTTAGACCCACGGCCGCCGCTCGGTTGAGCCGAAACTCTCAGGCCCGGGGAAACGTGGAAAGCGGCCGTCGGTCGCGCGGTAGGAGGCCGCCCTCCGCGGGCACCCCTCGGCCAGGGGGAAGAGCAGCCGGTCGGGCCCCGAGGCGAGGCGGCCCTTGAACGCCCTCGAGCGGGCGCCGACGGATGGAAACCCGCCTGGTCCGCGCCGACCACCAGCGGCGGCCGGCTCGACCCGCGCCGTCATCCGGCGGCCGCTCGCCCGGCGAACAAGGGCCCGCTTCGGCCGGCTACGCCAAGAGCTCGGGCAGCGGGCTTCGGTCCAGCTCGGGGTCACCGAAATCGCTGATCAGATCCCCACCGGCGGTGCGCAGCCCCGCGGCCGAGCCAATCGTGTTGAGCACGCGGGCATGCGTGGCGCCGCCGCCGGCCTCGACGCACTCGCCCTGCCGAAGCAGCCCGCCGCCGCTGCCCGCGATGACCACGGGGCAATTCCGCTCGGAATGCGCGGGGCCGTTCCCCAAATCGTTCAGCCAGACGGCAACGCCCGCGTCGAGCAGGGAGCCCCCGGCAACCTGGTACTCTTCCAACCGCTCGAGCAGGTGGCGGAACGCCTGCGCAAACTGCCTGTCGATCTGGTGGTGCAGCAAATCCGAGCCGCTGATGACGTTGCCATCATTGCCATCGCTCTGACGCCGATGGGAGATGTAGTGGAAGTTCTCCATCCGCTGACCGGTCGTTGGATCGCGGTAGCGGGTCGTGCCGTCGTTGCCGTTGCCCACCTGCAGCGCCACCGAGCGAGTGTATCCGCAGCCCACCGCCAAGGCCGCCACATCCATGTGGAGCCGGGCCGCGGCCAGCACCTCGTCCCCGTCTTCGCCGGCGACCACTCCCGCGAGCGCCTGCTCCCCCGCGAGCTCGAGCCGGCATGCGAGCGCAACCTCGATATCGCGAACGCTCGATAGGTGCAAATCCAAGCGAGCGCGGTCCGCGGTGCTCAGCCGCGAGCTGGAGCGCAACTCCGAAAGCTCGGCACGCAGCAAATCGTTGACGCTGCGCTGGCGCAACGACTGCAGGGAGGCTTCCCCGTCCGAGAGCCCAGCCCCTCCCCCGACGATGGCCTGGTAGGCGCCGAACGGGTCCGTCAACGCGCTGCGCCGATTGCCCGGGCCGCGATAGGAGATGCACGGTCCCCCGAGCCAGCCGAAGGGCTGCCCGGCGTACAGGAACAGCGAGTCGTTGCCCCCTTCGTTGAGCTCGCGCCCGATGCGGTGATCGATCGACTCGCCGGCGGCGTCGGAATCCCCGCCCCGACCCGGCTCCACGGGCCCCTGGGCGGTGAGCACCTGTAAGGCGCCCCGTGCATGGCCATCACCGTAGTTGAAGTTCTGCATGTGGGCGCCCCGCACGACCAGCAGGCGCGAAGCGAAGGCGGAGAGCTCGTCGAGCGCGCGGCCTTCGAGGCTCTCCGCGGTGAGCGGCCCGAGCTCTCTCGGCCAGAAGCGCTCGGGCTCGGCCCCGATCTCCTGCGTGTCCTGCTGCGCCGCCACGCCGTTGGCCTGCCGAAAGAAGATGGCAAACGAATCCGCCCCCCCCCCTTGCGCCGCGGCCTGCTTCGGCGAGAGCCCCTCGAGCCAGGGAAGACCGAGGCAAACGCCCCCGAGGCCACGCAGGAGGGTTCGACGCGACAGGGCTCGACGCGGCGGGGTCTGACCCGACGCGGGGCCTCCGGCGCGGTGAATCGGGGACTTCATGGCAGCTCCTGCGTACTGCGAGTGAGAAAGGCGCCAGACTGAGCAATCGCCAGCAGCAACGAGGGAATGGTGGCCCCCTCGAGGGAAGCCGCCGTGAGCTCGTCGATCAGCGGCGCGTCGTCGGAAGAAGCCTCGCGGCCGAACGCATACTCGAACAAGTGCCGGGCGAAGCAGCCGTGGGCCTCCTCGCTCGATGCCAACGCTTCCAGCAAATCCGTGGACCCCGCAAAGCTCCTCGCCTCACCATCGAGTGTCATCGACACGCTGGTATCCACGGGAAAGCCGTTGTCCGTGGTGCGGAAGGCGCCCACCGCATCGAACTGTTCGAAGGCAAACCCCAAGGGGTTGATCAGCGTCTTGTGGCAAGCGGCGCATCGGGGCGTCGACTCGGTGTGATTCTCCACGGTCTCCCGGTTCGTTGCGCCGACGACCGGAGGAAGCGGCGGCACGCCGTCCGGCGGCGCCGCGATGGTGCGGCACAGCACCCGCTCCGAAATGAATACGCCCCGGTGAATCGGATCGGGCTGCACGCTCGTGGCGTTGGTGGCCAGAAACCCGACCTGGCTGAGAAAGCCGCGCCGCTGGGGCGGAAGCTGTACCTTCTCGAAGCGCTCGCCGTAGGAACCCGCGACTTCGTAGACGGACGCGAGCTCGGCATTGACGAAGCCCTCGGAGGAAGTCATCAGGTCCGCGAACGTCCCGCGTGAAGAGAACGCCAGCTCCTGGAGAAAGAGCCGGCTCGACTCGACCGCCGCGCCCGCCAGCTCCTCGCTGATGCCGGGGAACGCGCGGGCTGACGGGTTGATGCCCGTATAGCGATCGACCTCGAAGAGCTGCTCGTGGAAATGCAGCAGAGCGGGGCGAGCCAACGGCGAGCCAGCCAGGCGGGCAGCCTGCTCGCGCACGCCGTCCAGGCTGCCGAGAGCTCCGCTTCGCGCCGCCTGCAGCAGCGCATCGTCGGGCGTCGTGTTGGTGAGCAGAAAGCTGAGCCGCTCGGCAACCTCGAACGCCGAGAGCGGAATCGACCCGGCCACGACCTCGTCGCTGAGCTCCCGCCGGTACAGAAAATTCGGAGACTGCAGCATGGCTTCGACGACCAGGCGCACGCCGGCGGCAAAGCCCGACGTGTCCTCGTACAGCTGCTCGCCCTGGCGATACAGCTGCTGGTAGCGGTTGGCTTCGGCGTTCGAAAGAGGGCGGCGATACACGCGCTCCCCGAAGGACACGACGAACGCCTCGGCCCGCGCCTCCTGCCCCCCGCTGCTGGGGGGAGCGAGGCGCTCCAACCGCTGCTCGTCGGCCACGAGCTCCTGCGCCAAGACCGACGCCGCCCGCCCGTACGCGCCCCAAAGCGCCTGATCGACCTGCAGCGACTCCGCCGAGTTGTCGAAGACGAAGCCCGAGGCGAGCGCATCCGAGGGGAAGGTGGCGCTGAGCCCACTCTGCCGCGAGAGCAAGAGCAGATCTCGCACCGAGTTCTCCCACTGTGCGTGCGTCAAACGCGCGAGCCGCCCGCGCGCCGTGGGCACCACCTGGCCCCCCAGGCCCCCCAGGCCCGCCCGAATCGGCGGCGGAGGGCCCCCGGGCGCGGCCACGGCCGAGCCACCCGGGCCGGGCTCTCCCTCGGCCTGACCACCGCTCGACAGCGAGCTACTGCAGGCGACCGACAGATACAACGAGGCTGCCCACACGCTCGAGGCAGCCGCCCCGAGCTCGGCGCGCGCCCCGCGCGAGCGCCCCGAACGAGGCGACACTGATGCGGAAATTCTTCTGAAATACATCGCGAGCCGAGGAGTGAATCTATAGCACCCCAGCGAGGGCGGAAAAGGTCTCCTTCACAGGGGGCCCAGAAAGCATTTCCACGAGAAAAATCCGCGCGCTCTGCCGGACGCCGCGCGATCGAAGCGATCGCTTGCGAGCTCAGGGAAGCTCGGAGAGGCCGACCGCGCCGAGCAGGGCAGGCACGTCCACGTGGCGCCGAAAGTGTTGCACGAGCGGCTCGAACTCGTCCTGCCACGCTTCGAGCGAGGGGGGGGCCGGCAGGAGCTCGGCGTGCGGGGCCGCCCAGGCAAGCCAGCCGTCGAGAGCGAGCGGCTCGTCGAACAAGCCGTGTAGGTAGGTGCCCACCACGTGGCGGCGCGCGTGCACCGCGCCATCGGGGCCCGAATCGCCGGGCTCGCGAGCCACGGACTCGCACAGGGGCGCCTCTTCGGCCGCGGACTCCCCGATGTGAATCTCGTAGCCGCGCAGCCGGGCTCCGAGCAGGTCCGACTGGCCCACGCTGCGACACAGTCGCTTGGTTCGGGAGAAGTGGGTCACGGTCGAGAGCAGGCCCAGGCCCCGCTCGACGGCGGGGGGGCCCTCGAGGCCGAGCGAGTCGTCGAGGCGTGCACCGAGCATCTGGTAGCCACCGCACACGCCGAGTATCTTTCCGCCGCGCTCGGCGCGACGCACGAGCTCCTGCTCCCACCCCGCGGTGCGCAGCCAGCGCATGTCCGAGACGGTGGCCTTGCTACCGGGCAGGATCACCAGGTCGTAGGGGTCGAGCGATCGAACCGCGGACAGGTAGTGAAGGCGCACGCCAACGCGCCGGCCCAGCGCCTCGAAGTCCGTGAAGTTGGAGATGCGCGGCAGCCGAATCACGGCGACTCCCACCTCGCCTCGGCCCCGGGAAAGCGCCGGCGGGTCCACGAGCGTGGCGAGCTCGACGCTGTCCTCCGCGGCGACCCGGACTTGCTCGCGGTAGGGCAGCACCCCGAGCACGGGCAGCCCGGTGCGCTCCTGCAGGAAGGCTCGCCCGTCGACGAACAGCTCCGGGTCACCCCGGAAGCGGTTGATGATCACCCCCCGCACGCGATGGCGATCCTCGGGCGGCATCACCTCCAAAGAGCCGACCACCTGGGCGAACACTCCGCCGCGCTCGATGTCCGCCACCAAGAGCACGCTGGCGTCGGCGTGGTGGGCCACTGGAAAGTTGACGAACTCTCGCGCCCTCAGGTTCACCTCGGCACACGAGCCAGCCCCCTCCGCGACGATCACGCGATGGCGCTGCCTGAGCCGGTCGAGCGCCGCAAAGGCCGGCTCGCGCAGCGCCGGGCGCTTGCGAAAGTACTCTCGGGCGCTCACCTCCCCGACGACACGCCCACAGAGCACGATCTGGCTCTTGCTCTCGGCCTGCGGCTTGAGCAAGACCGGGTTCATGTCGACGTGGGGCTCGACTCCGGCCGCTTGCGCCTGCACGAACTGAGCCCGCCCCATCTCGAGCCCCTCGCGCGTCACGGCGGAGTTGTTCGACATGTTCTGCGCCTTGAAGGGCGCAACGGAGACGCCCATGCGGCGAAACACCGCACAGAGCGCGGTTGCGATGGTGCTCTTGCCGACATCCGAGGCGGTGCCGAAGACACAAACCACCCGACCTGAGGAAGCGGGTGGCGGCGAGCTCAATAACAGCGGTCCAGCTCCTGCCAGAACTGCGGATAGGTCTTGCGGACACAGTCGGGATCGCGAACGTGCACGCCCCCCCGCAACGAACCCACGACGGCGAAGCTCATGGCCATTCGGTGGTCGTCGTACGTGGCGACCTCGACCGGCTCGGCGGCGGCACCGCGCACGAGCTCGCCAACTTCGATCCAGTCTTCCCCTTCCGTCAGCTCGACGCCCATCTTGCTCAACTCCTTCGCCGGCGCGGCGAGGCGGTCGCACTCCTTGAGGCGCAGCGTCCCCAAGCCCACGATCTTCGTGCGCCCGGGAATGTACGGCGCCATGGCCATCAGCGTTGGCGCCACGTCCGGCATCGACTCCATGTCCACGGGCCGCTCGAAGCCGACGATCGCTTCGGGATGGCCGGTGATCGTGGTGCGGTCGGGGCTGCGCTGCACCCGTGCGCCGAGCTGCTCGCAGATCTCGAAGAAGCGGTAGTCCCCCTGCAGCGTGTCGCTACCGAGGTTCTCGAAGCAAACCGTTCCTCCGTGCATGGTCGCGAGCGCCGCGAAGTACGAGGCCCCGCTGGCGTCTCCCTCGATGGCGAGCCGGCGCGGCGAATAGGCAGCCGCCGGGACGATGAATCGCTGGGGGTCCGAGACATCCACCTCGACCCCGAACTTGCGCATTTCGTTGACGGTGACCTGCACGTACGGTCGACTGACGAGCTCGCCCACGACGCGAATGTCGAGTCCCCGTGGAAGCAGCGGGGCCGAGAGCATCAGCCCGCTGAAGTACTGACTCGACACGTCCCCTCGCATCGCGACCGAGCTGCCGAGACGTTCGGGACCGCGCAGGGTCACCGGCAAGTAGCCGTCTCTTTGACAGCGCACGTCGACGCCGAGCTCCGCGAGCGCGTCCAGCAGAATCTTGTTGGGCCGAGCCCGCATCGACTCGTCTCCGTCGAGCGTGGTGGCGTCACGCCGGAGCGCGCACGCGGCCAGTAGAAGGCGCGTCGACGCGCCACTGGCGCCGACGAACAGCTCCCGCTCGCCGCCGGGCCACCGGCCTCCCAAACCCGTAATGCGCACGACGCCCGGCTCGGCGTCGTCCACGGCGATGCCCAGCGCTCGCAGGCACTCTTTCATGCGCCAGTAGTCCTCGCATTCCCCGGCTGCGGCCAGCACGCTCTCCCCGGATGCCAGGGCGGCCAACAGGCAGCAGCGCAGGGTGATGGATTTGCTGCCCGGCAGGGTGACGCGCAGCTGCAAGGGGCGCGGGATCGGCGGTACGGCTCGGGTCATTTCGAGGCGTTATACGCCTCGACCCAATACCCCGCAATCGCCGGGACATCTCGCGCCGATTTCTCGACCGAGCCCCGGCACTCCGCCCCCGCACGAACTCCGATCAACCGGGGGAGCGCGCCGGCCGCGCGCGCCCTGCGCGTCGGGGGGCCCGCGAGCCCTGCTGCCGAGCGCTCACTCGCCGTCCCGCAGCTCCTCGCAACCCCACGTGGCGCAGAACTCTGCCAACGTATCACGCGTGACGACCGGCGGCTGGCCGCGAAAGGACTGTGCCATGATCCCGTCTCCGTGACGCATCAACAGGTAGTGCCCGATTTCGTGCGCGACGTTGTTGCGAAAGCTCGAGCCCTCGAGCCACGAAACGACCGCGATCGTGTGACGATACAGATCGGTTGCGCCGAGCACGTGAAGCCTCCCTTCCGGGCTCTCGAAGCGCTGCCCCACCCGGCAGCCCTCGTCGGCGACGGCTTCGATCGCGTAGGGGTCGCCGCACTCGACTTCACCAAAGGTGAGCCTCGGGCGGAAGCGACCGCCCGTTGCCTCGCTCCAGAGCTCCACTGCCTTCTCGACCTGCACCCGCTGATGCGGCGAGAACTCCCGGTCGACGGTGAGGGTTCCCGCAACGAGGCGCTCGTCCGCTACGGGCCCCGCTGCACCACAAGCCGTGGCAATGACGGCGGCGAATGCGATTGCGGCGTGCCAACGCATAGCGCACCAATAACCACATTCCTCCCTCGAAGCCCACCGCCAACGACATGCCGCCCGCCGATTTATGTCTCACGGTGATACACATGACGATGTGTATCGAATCGGGTGCGGGAGGCGCCCCCGCCGCGCGCGCAAACGACCCGATACGACCTCGCCAGCGCGCGCCTGCGGCGCGCGACGAGCGGCTCGAGCCGAGCGCTTCGAAGCCCCGAAGCCGCGCGGGGCAGAGCACCGCGCGGCGGACGGAACCGCGCCGACCTTCGGCCGGCGACGCCGAAGCGCTCCACCCCGACGGCCCCCGCGCGACCGGTGCCTCCGAACTGCAAGCCCGAGGCACGGGCGATTTGCTTCTGCTAAGCGACCGGCGTACTGCTGACGGAGTTGGTACAGAAAAATTTGGTGCAGCCGGAGTAATTCAACGTGGACGTCGAACAGATCCTCTACGGCCTGGGGGCCGGGCTCGCGGTGGCCCTGGGCGTCAGCATTGGCGGCTGGATCAAGCGGCGCGCTCTGGTCGACGAGATCGACCGACTCAAGAAGCATCTCCACACGCAGATGGAGATCTCCCACGAGGGGACCCACAAGCTGAAGATGGATCTCGAGGAGCTGAAGCGCCAAAACGAGAACCTGCGCATCACGCTCCACACGTGGCAGCAAAAACCGGGCCGCGCAGAGCAGCGGAACCTGCAGATCTACGACCGCGCGGTTCGCTCGATTCTGGCGACCACGCCGGGCTTCTCGATGGCATGGGAGGCGGCGCTCAAGCAGGCCGAGATGGAGGTTTCTTCGGCCGACCAGGGCCTGATCGCATTCGCGAAACGACTCATCTTGCCGGGCCGCGCCGTCATCGCGGAGCCGGCGCGAGGGCAGGACGGCAAAGCGGACCCCGACGCGGACAAGTAGCGGACGAAAGCGGGCGACGATCGCGCCGCGCGGGGCGATCCCGCCGCGCCCCCGCCCCGGAGCTCTCCGGCGGGCGGGGACGCTGGCGGAAGCTCCTCAGCCGACGCCGACGATGCCAAAAATCTGAAGATTATTCACGGCATTCCCCTGACCCCCGCCATTCTGGCGCATCATCATGCCGCCGCGGTTGCCGTGGTTGTTGCCCTGGTTCCCCCCCCGCGAGTTGCCCCCGGAGTGCCGACTGGAGCACCAGCCCCCGCCTCCCCAGCGCCCCCCTGCGACATCCTCCAGAAGGTCGTCGGCGATGGACTCGACCTGCAAACCGGTCTGCTCGTCACAAGTGCTCTTCATGGCTTTCTCCCTGATTCCTTGATGCAGACGAGCATCCAACGCTCGCCTATGTGCACCCCATCGTAGCGGCCCAAGAGTCGGTTGCTCACAAAGCGTCCGAGCTGCTTCTTTTCTTCGAATCGGTTCGAAATCGGTGACCCGCTGGCGGGCCCACGCGGAAGATGCGGACCCCGTGAGCCTGCCGCGGCCGCCTCGGTGGATCGGAACGGCCAAGGAGCCGGTGCGGTTTGGCAAGTCCGGAACCTTGCAGGACAATGGGCGCGTGCGAATCGGTTGGTTTCCGGGCCACATGAACAAGACGCGGCGGCTGCTGCGAGAGCGCATGCGCCGCTGCGACCTCGTCGTCGAGGTGCTCGATTCGCGGCTCCCGCGCTCGAGCCAGAACCCGATGCTCTCCGAAATTCGCGGCTCGGTACCCTGCCTCAAAGTGTTGACCAAGCCGGATCTGGCGGATCCGGAGGTGACGCGACGCTGGCTCGCGCTGCTCGAGAGCCGGGGCGAAGCCGCGATTGCACTGCAGACGACGAACCCGCGAAACGCCAAACGGCTGGTGGCAGCCTGCAAGCGCGTCGTGCCGCGGCGCGGCTCCCACGGGCTTCCCGTCCGGACCATGATCGCGGGGATCCCCAACGTGGGGAAGTCGACCTTGTTCAATTTGCTGGCGGGAAAGAAGAAGGCCGCCGTACGCAACCAGCCCGCCGTGACGCGCGCCGAGCAGCACCTCGAAACTCCCTATGGTCTCTCGCTGTTCGACACCCCCGGCGTGCTGTGGCCGAAGCTCGAAGATCAGGCGGGCGCCTACCGCATGGCGACCTCCGGAGCGATCGGCATCGGCGCGCTCGACCCGATCGAAGTGGCGCTCTTCGCGCTCGGCTTCCTCGCCGAGGCCTACCCGGCCGCCCTCGCCACTCGATTCCGCGTGGAGGAAGGGCTCGCCCCCCCCAGCGAGCGGCTAACGCAAATCGCCCGTGGTCGCGGGCTGCTCGTGCGAGGCGGAGAGCCGGATCGGACCAAAGCCGCCGAGCTTCTGCTTCGGGAGCTGCGCGCGGGCCTGCTCGGTCGAATCAGCTACGAAGCACCGAGCGAAGAGGCGGCGGAGCAAAGCGCCACCGAAGCGTGAGCGCGCTCGGCGCGGGGCGAGCCCAGCGGCGCGGTCCCGCGAGGGATGGCGCATCCCCTGCATGGGGAGCACGGCGAGGTCGCCCGCCACCCACTGCTGCCAGCCCAGCGCCCGCAGCCGCTCGCCTTCGCCGCACTCCAAGCGCGGAGCGCCGCCGCGGGCCGGCGAGCTCGGGACGACTCGCGAGCGCTCCCCGCCGGACGCGGGCGCTGCGTTACCGAGCGCGGGTGCCAGCTCGTTGGCAGCATCGAGCCAGGGCGCTGACGGCAGCCCGGCAAGATGCACCCGCTCGTGGACCGCCCAGCGCGGGCGCACACAAACGAGGCAGCTTGGGGCGCTGCCTGCGCGAATGGCACGTAGCTTGCTCTGCCGACCAACATGCTCAGCATCTCGGCCTCGGTCCCCGCACCCTCGCCGAACGAGCCCTTGCCGATCTACTTCGACGACGATTGGAACTACGATATCGATGTAGTCGTGTTGGCAGGCGCAGGCGCAGGCACGACGGCGCGCGCTCTGCTCGGGCGAGGGCAACATCGCATCATCGCATTCTTGCCCGAGGGTGCCAGCGCGGACGACCTGCCCCGCATGGTGAGCGTCGTTCGGTCCAAGAAGGAGCTCTGGAACCGGCTTCTGCTCTTCAGCCCACCGCCGGGCACGGTTACCGTCCGCAAGATCCCGGGCGGTGGGTTCTCCGATGACCTGCACACGCAGCTCGCAGACCGCCTCGAGAAGGCGGTCTTCAACCGAGCGACCTTCATCAAGAAGGGCGAAACGTGGACGCGGCACATGCTCGCGAACTACCACCACCTGGCAACCTGGCAGAGCGTAGGCGCTCTGCGGGGCGCATTCGCCGGCAAGCCGTGCCTGATCGTCTCGCCCGGCCCTTCGCTCGCCAAGAACATCGAGCAGATCAAGGAGCTGCAAGACAGGGCGCTCATCATCGCGAGCAACCGCTCCGTCTCTCCCCTCTGCAAGGCCGGCATACGGCCTCATCTGGCGGTCGTGGCCGACCCCCTCGATCTGCACTACCAGCTGCCGCGAGAGCACCTGGATGGGGTCGGAGCCCTGCTGCTCGAGATCGTCGCGCATCCCGCGATGTTCGACCTGAGTCCGCAGCGGCGCCTGTCGTACTGTGGGATCGGCCCGGCGCATCTCGCCACGTTCCAGCCGCTCGGGCTGGGTGTTGGCAGCTACCTGCCCTCGGGCGGTTCGGTCGCGACGGTCGGCTTCCGCCTGGCGCTCGAGCTCGGCTGCACCACTCTGGTGCTCGCAGGGCAAGATCTCGCCCTGGATGGGGACCGCTATTACGTCGAGAGTGCCCCCGATGGGGACACTCGCATCGAGATCGTCGACGAAATCGGGCACTTCCGCAACACCAGCAGCGAGCTCCTCGACTCGCTGCGGCGACTGGGAGAACTGCCCGACCAGGGGCACATCTCCCAGCGCTTCCTGGAGGTGCTCGGCTGGGACGGCGTGTCGCGCGTTTCGACCTCCTTCCACTTCGACATGTACCGGCGCTGGTACGAAACGGTGCTCGAAGAGCTTCGCGGCGTGGAGGTGTACAACTGCACGGAGGGGGGCGCCCACATTCGCGGCGCCAAGCACGTCCCCCTCAGCCAGTACGTGCGCGAGCACGCGACAGCGCCGTGGAAGCCGCTCGAGGTCATGGATGAAGCCTCGAGGCGCCAGGCTCTACCCAGCGCGGCGAACCTGGCCCGGCAGTTGGATGCCATGATGGAGAGCATCGAGGGGGCCAAGGCTGCTCTCGACCGCTGCGAGGTCATCTCGGCCGCGTTCGACCGACAGGAGTGCTTTGCTCAGCTCGACGAAGCCGAGGCCGCTCTCACGGCCAGCTTGCGCGGCGTTCCCTACATGACGAACCTCTGCCAGCCGCGGCTGGAGGCGGCGCAGCGCTCGGCCGCCAACGCGGCGAGCCTCGAAGATGCTCTGGCCGCGAGCCGCGAGCTGTACGAAACCCTGCGGGACTGTACGGAATACATCGAGCCTCTCTTGCGCGAAGCCCGCAGGCGCTTCCCCTAACCGAGAAGCCCCCGCCCCCACCAAGCCGGAGCGGCGCAGCCCACCGATTGCGACCCGCCCCTCGCCAAGAATCGGAAAACGTCGAATGCAAGAGCTGATGAAGGTCGTGGAGGGCAAGAACCTACTGATCACGGGGGGAACCGGCTCGTTCGGGCAGGCTTTCGTGCGCAAGGCACTCGCGCTGGGCAACCCTCGCCGCGTGATCGTCTTCAGTCGCGACGAGCAGAAGCATCACGCCATGCGGGCGAGCTTGGGCGATCCGCGGGTTCGCTACTTCGTGGGCGACATCCGCGACCCCAACCGCCTCAACCTCGCGTTACGCTCGGTGAACATCGTGATTCATGCCGCCGCCATGAAGCACGTCGATCTGTGTGAGTACAACCCGATCGAGGCGATCCGCACCAACGTGTTGGGATCGGTCAACCTGATTTTGGCCGCGCTGGAGGCGGGAGTCGAAAAGGTCATCGGAGTCTCGACCGACAAGGCCGTGGCGCCCGTGAACCTCTACGGCGCCACGAAGCTGTGCCTCGAGAAGCTCATCACCTCGGCCAATGCCTACGCCGGCGACCTCCCCACCCGTTTCTCGGCGGTACGCTACGGCAACGTGATGGGAAGCAAGGGAAGCGTCATTCCACTGTTCCTCGAGCAACGCAAGCAGGGCAAAATCACCATCACGGACGACCGCATGACGCGGTTCTGGGTGGAGATGGATGGTGCCATCGAGCTAGTACTGAAGGCCCTCACGAACATGCAAGGGGGGGAGATATACATCCCCAAGCTCAAGGCCGCCAGCGTCGCGGAGCTGGCAGCCGCCATGGCGCCCGGAGTCCCGCAGAGCGTGATCGGGATTCGGCCTGGTGAAAAGCTCCACGAGTGCTTGCTCGCCCCGGAGGACTGTCCGCGGACACGCGACCTCGGAGATCTCCTGGTGATCGAACCCGATCACGTCACCTGGCCACGCCAGGAGCCCGCTTCGGGCGAGCGGCTCACGGCGGACTACCACTACGCCAGCGACCGCGAGGACCTGCGCCTGGCCGAAGGGGAAATGCAGAGCCTGCTCGGGCGAGTCATCGGCGCGCCAGAGGAAGCGGCCGGGTCAGAGCGCAAGGCCCATGTTGCGTAAGAGCCGCCCGGAGCGGCAGCGCGCCGGGCGAAGAGCAAGGCGTGCCGCGCAGGCGAAGGTGGCACGCTCCGGCCCCACCGGAGCCGACCGCTCCGTGGCCAGTCCGGCCTCTCTCGGGGCCGATTCCCGACTCGAACGGGCGGCGCCGCCCGCTCGCCCAGCCACCGAGCAGGCCGCGCCCGAAGCAAGGGCGACCGACGGGGCACGCCTGCGTTCTGCCGCCGTCGAGCACGCGCTGAACCTCACGGGGCAATTGCGGCAAGAGCTGCTGTCGCTCGAGGGCTTCGAGCTCGAGGCAGAGCAGCACGACTACGACGTCGTCGTGCCCGTATGCGGCGGAGCAGCCGTCGTCCGTCGCTGCCTCGACTCGGTGCTGCAGTGGACCCACCCTCGCCATCGGATCATCGTGGTGGACGATGCGAGCCCAGACGAAGAGACAGGCTCGCTGCTCGCGGAGCTCGAGGCGCAGCACGGCCGCGTCCAGGTCCATCGCCTGGAAAAAAACGTCGGCTTCGTCGGCGCGGTCAACCACGCGCTCGAACGGACCGAACGCGACGTGATCCTGCTCAACTCAGACACCGAAGTGCCCGAGCACTGGGTGGCTCGCCTCGACCGTTGCCGGCGCAGCTCCCCCGCCCTGGCCGCCATCAGCCCGCTGAGCAACAACGCCACGCTCTGCTCGGTTCCACACCTGGGTCGAGGCGGGGGCCTGCCCACAGGCACCAGTCTGGCCGAGATGGACCGGCTCGTCGCCACGACCTCGCTTCGAAGGTACCCGCGCGTACCCACGTGCGTCGGCTTCTGCATGCTGATCACGCGGCGCGCGCTTTCGCAAGTAGGCCATTTCGACCCCGCCTTCGGCAAAGGATACGGCGAAGAGGTCGATTTCTGCCAACGCAGCTGGGCACTCGGGTTCGAGTGCGCGATCTGCGACGACCTATACGTCTACCACGAAGGGGAAGCGAGCTTCTCCCACCTTCCGGAAAAGCGCCAGCTGCAGCAACGCAATGAGCGCATGCTCGCGGAGCGCTATCCCGCCTACCACCGAAACGTGATCGCCTTCTACAGTCTGAATCCTCTCGGGTTTCAGCAGAAGCGATTGATGGTCGAGCTCGAGAGGCTCTCGGGAAGAGCCAAACCGGTCCGACCGGGCGCGCCCAGACTCTTGCACGTGGTTCACGACTTCGAATCCCGTACCGGAACGGCCGGCTTCGTGCGCAAGCTAGTGGCTCATTTTGCCGACGGCCCCCCCCAGGCGCTGCTGTGCTCGGCTGCCTGTCGGCGGGCGGTCGACGAAGAGCTGCGTCGCGAGGCGGGAGTGCTCCAGATCCGCTTCAATCCCCTCTGCACGCCCGTGGAGCACGTGCTGCGCGGCGGCTCGCTGCGCCTGCGCTCAGCGGCGGCCGAGCGCGCCTTCGCGGAAACGCTGCTCGCGATTCGACCGACGGTCGTACACTTCAGTCATCTGGCAAACCTCGGCAGCTGGCTGCTCCCCTCCATCGCCCGCGCCCTGGGCGCCCGAGTCGCCCTGGTCCTGCACGACTACTACCTCTTGTGCCCAGACTGGAACCTGCTCGATCCCCACGGCAAGGCGTGCGGCCGGGCCCTCGCAGACGAGTCGGCACAGTGCGAAGGCTGCCTGCGCGGCAAGCTCCAGAGCGCTCCCGGTGCCCGAGCTCTGCCGCTGCACCCGTGGCTCGCCGAGCGCAATGGGCTCGCGCGCTTGGCAGCCGAACAGGCACACGTCCTGATCGCCCCCTCGCAGTTCGTGAAGCAGCAGTTTTCTCGAGCCTGGGGCCCCGAGCTCGCAGACCGCATCGAGGTCATCGGGCACGGAGGCCCAGACGGCCCCCCCACGACGCGGGCGGACAAGCCCCGAGCCTCCCGCCTGCGCGCCGCGTTTCTCGGCAACTTCTTGCCCGAGAAGGGCAGCGCCACGTTCACCGAAGCCGCCAACCTACTGCGTGGTGAGGACGTCGAGCTGTCGGTCGTCGGCGCCGTCGGCAGCCAGGCCCCGCCGTTGCCCCCCCACGTGCGGCTGCGCGGCGCCTACGCCCCCGGGCAGCTCCCGGTGCTGCTTTCGGAAGTCGATGTGGTGGTCATCGCCTCCACGTGGCACGAGACGTACTGCATCGCCGTCGACGAAGCGCTGAAGGCCAACACCGTGGTCGTGGCCAGCGACGTGGGAGCCGTGAGAGAGCGGATTCGCGACGGCGAGAACGGTCTACTGTTCGAGCCCGGCAACGCCTCGAGTCTCGCCGCTCAGCTGCGCAGGCTGCGCCAGGAGGGGGGGCTGCTCGAGCGGCTGAGCGACGGGGTGCGCCGCACGAGTCTCACCACGGAGAGCCAGAGCCTGGCCCGCTACGCTCGGGCGCTGCTCGGCGAGCCACCGGGGTGCATTCGGTCCGCCCTGATGACCGACTTGATGCGGCAAACGGCCGTTCCGAGGGCGGCCGCCGCGTCACGGCAGCTGCAGCCCCGAGCCTAGCACCACGGCAGAACGCCCCGGAATCGCCCACCCCCCCACCTCGGGCGGGGTGGTCGGCGCCGCCCGCAGCGAGCGTGCGGCGGATTCGCCGAACCGAACGACGCTCTGGAAGTGAGCCTCCCTCGCCTCGAGCTCCCGCCACTCATCGACAGCGAGCGGGCTCCCCAGCAGCTCGAACGCTCGGGCCACGAAGCGAGCCCGCGTCCCCGGTTTCCGCGACTGGGCCCCGGCAATCGCAAGACTGTGATGCTCCCACAGCGCAATCAGCCCGCGATAGAAGACCCAGTCGAGCAGCACGGGCTCGCGCATGCTCCACTCTCGATCGATGTACTGCCAAGGGCCCGTGCCGCTGCGAAAGAGGTTGTCCGGCACGCAGTCCACGAACTGCCCCTGCAGGAGGTTGAGGCTGCCCCCCTCTGCATGCTCGGGCCGAAAGAAGCCGAGCCACTGACCCAACAGCTCGGTGAAGGCCGGCTCGGCGCCGCGCTGGCGGCGCAGCGCGCGCACCATGGCCATGGCCATCGAATGCCCGTGCTCCACGTAGGGCTCCTGCACATCCAGCCTGTGCTCGACGCTCGAGCCGACGGCGACGCTCGGCCCCGACCCGAAGAGCCGCTGCTTCTCGACGACAGGCCCTTCCTTGGTCGCGCGCAAGGTGGTGCAGGTCGCGTACGCGCGATGTCGCAAGGAGTTGTAGCGACGCGCCACCCAGTCGGCAGGGGGGACCGGAGGCGACGCACCCTCGGGCTTGCTCGCGACGAACAGAAACGAGTTGGATAGGTCCGCGAGCAGACCGTTGTCTGCCAACTCGGAAATGGCGAGATGATCGTCCAACAAGTAGTCTCGAGGCCGACTGTAGTCGGAGTATGGGCGTCGGCACCAATCCGAGAGCCCGAAGCGACGAGCGGACGCGGCATCCGCGTGCTCGGCGTTGACGATGGTGTTCGGCACCTTGTAGTCCGGAAAGGGCAAGAGTAGATGCGAAACGGAGAGCCCGGCGAGCTCGAGGCGTCGAGCCAGCGCCTGGCGCCCGAAGGTTCGCACTCCGCCTTCGTCGGGGTAACCCTCGATCCCCGCAAAGCGCGGCTCCCCATGGTCCTCCGAGCAACCTGCGAAGTACTTGATCCCGAACTGGTTCTCGATCGCGACGATCAGCTGGCCCCCGGGGCGCAATCTGTCGGCGGCAACCTCCAAGAGTTTCTGCCAGGGGTCGGCGGCTTGCCTGCAGTAGACCCCGGCGTACTCGAGCACCCCGATCAGCGTGACCACGTCGAATTGCTCGACCATCTCCAACTGGAACGCGTCTCCGGCGACGACCTGCACGCTGGGTAGGTCACGACACCTCAGGTGGCACAGCCGAGCGCGGCTCGGGCTGCCCTCCAGCGCCACGACGCGCGCGCAACGCTCGCCCAGCGCTCGAGTGATGCCGCCACACCCCGCGCCGATCTCCAGAACGTCGGCTTCTGGCGACAGCCGCAGGCAACGCACCAAGTTGCCGCGCTCCGGGGAGAGGTGGTATCGCGATGGCCAATCGACGATGCGATCGCGCAGTTGTTCGGAACCGCTGCCGAGATCTTCCGCGGCCGTGAGGACCTCGAAGAGGTAGCGCTCCGCCGCAGCCCCATCCGTGTAGTCGAGCGTACCGCTCGCCTGCCTCGCCCTCCAAACGCCATCGACTGGTGAAAAATCTTCGGGGAATCTCACGCGTCCGCCTCCATGAGCCTCACCGCCAAGGCCGGCTCGTAGTCAGCAAGATACGGACTCGACGACTGACTACGTTAGGGCAGCGGGGCCTACAGGCGCGCGTCGTGGCGGCGCCGACCCGGGCGAATCGGGGTCGGCCTCGAGCCTGGGCGAGGCAACCGACCCCAAGCGCCCGATCCGCGGCGCTCGGGGGCGCTCGGTGCGCCGGCCCCTCGTCGCCGGGGGGGCGAGAGGGGGCCCAGCCGCTGCGCTCAGGACGTGCGCGGCGGCACGGATTGGCTCGAGCTGGATTGTGGCAGCCAAATCGTGAAGCGCGCTCCGCACCCTGGCTCGGAGTCGCACGTCAGCCGCCCGCCGTGCTGCTGCACCACGATGGCAAACGCCAAGAACAGCCCCTGCCCGGTGCCGTTGCCGACCGGCTTGGTCGAGAAGAAGGGGTCGAAGATCTGCGTCTTCAGCTCGGAGGAAATCCCGGGACCGTTGTCCTCGAACACCACTCGAAGCCCTCCTTCGGCGCGACAACACCGAATGGACACGCTCGGATCCGCGCAGCCCTGCGTGGCTTCCAGCGCGTTGGTGAGCAAGCTGAAGAACACCTGCTTCAGGGCGTGCTCGCAACCGTGCGCAGACGGCACGGACGGAGCCATGTCCAGCTCGATGCTCAGCTCACGCTCCCAGGTGCGGCGGGCGATGTCCACGGTTTGATACAAGGCCCTCGGTACGTCGACCGGGCCGACGCTGGGTGAAGCCTCGCCAGCGAAGTCCGTGAGCTCGCGAATGATGCTCGCCATCCGCTTGATGCCCTGCGCCGCGTCCTCCACCGCCCGAGGCGTCTCCTCGAGGATGCCGCCAATCTTGTCGCGCGACCAGATTTCGCGCAGCGGCCCCAGCCCTTCGCCGTCCTGCAGCACACTCTGCACCCGAGCGAGCGTGTTGGTCATCACGCCACAAGCGTGTCGCAAGAAGGAGAGATGACAGCTGGTGGCTTGGGCGGGGTTGTTCAGCTCGTGAGCCACCCCCGCCGCGAGGCGCCCGACGGCCTGGTAGCGGCGGACCTCGAGCAGCTGCACCCGCGCCTTGAAGCTCTCTTCGACGGCCTTCCGCAAGTCGAGTTGGCTTTGAACTCGGGCCTTCAGCTCGGCGGGTTCGACCGGCTTGGTGACGTAGTCGTTCGCGCCGTACTGGAAGGCCGTCACCTTCGTGTGTGTGGCGCTGTGGACCGTCAACATCAAGATGGGCAGCTCGAAACGAGACCAGCTCCCCCGCAGAATGCGCACCAGCTGAATACCACTCATTCCGGGCATCTCGTTGTCGCAAATGAGCAGCGCCGGCGGCTGTTCTTTCGCCATCGCCAGAGCCCTCAACCCGTCGGCTGCGACCGCGACTTCAACGCCGGGCACATCGCTGAGCACGTCGACCAGCTGCTGCCGTACTGCTTGTGAGTCTTCCGCGACCAAGATGCGCTGCCGCATGGCCACCGACTTCGGTTTCTCGCTGTCGCGCGAGTCGCCCTCGAAGCCGGAAAGCTTTCTGGCCTGAGCTTCACCCACCGCGTCGCCCCTTCATGTCTTCCCTACCCCCCAAGCTCTCGCAGCACCTCGCGAAGCCGCTGCCAGTCGTATTCGGAGCCAACGCACCGTGTGGCGAACAGCAGTACGGCACTGCTTCGAGATTCGGTTACCGTAGCCAGCAGCTGGCCTCGCGCCGTGGTGAGGTGAAGCTGCGATAGCGGAGCTGGGGCTCCTTCTGGTAGGTCCAACTCCACGCCTTGCGAAACGACCATTTGGAGGAGAGGAAGCACCAGTTGGAGCCAAGCGGCCCCATCCGAGGGCACCGCGCCGCGCGCCGCCCACGCGCACAGGTCGTCACGCCCCATCGAAGCCACGCAGCAAGCATCGACTTCGCCGAAACACGAGAGCAAGGCCTCGGCGGTTTTCTCCGCTCTTCGCAGTCGCCGAGCATAGCCGGCGGAGTGCCCCGACGGCTGCTCGAGCTCAGCGAAAACGTCGGCGAAGGGCGGGTCGTCCTCGAGGGGCTTCAGCCGAGGCTCCGGCCGCTCTACCTTTTCGGAGAACTCCCCCTCGGAAAGGGGCTTGCCCCAATTCATGAATCCCGACTCCGATTTGGCGGGATGGCGTTCGAGATGGACGTGCTCCATCAACTCCGAGAGCAAGACGGGAAACGTCTGACGGATCGTGGGCTCGACGGGCTGCGGATTCATGGTCTCCAGTGCGCCCGCCGGCATTTGCAGGATATCTTCGAGCGCCTCGATTCCCGAAAGATGTCCGCGAGTGGCGTGAACGACTTGCCCCTCGCTCAGGTGGACGAACCCGAGCGGCTGCCCCTCGACCTTCAGGGTGAGGCTGCGGCGCGCGCAGTGGAACATCTGGAGCATGTCGAGCAGGGAAAGCCCGTGCGGGCTGCGTACGACCCCGCGGCGCGTTTCGATGGCAGAGTCCACTGCCCGCAGCAGCTCCTCTGTTTGGAACGGCTTGCTGAGCACGCGAAACGCCCCCGTCTCGAGGGCTCGCTGGGCATCGCGCGCCGAAGCGTACGCGCTCATTAGAATCGCTCGAGTCGTGGGAGCCGCATCGCCCAGGGACAGAATCAAGTCGATGCCATCCTTGCCGGCCATTCGAAGATCAGTGAGCACCACGTCGAAGAATTGATAGCGCACCGCCTGCAACGCCTCGTCGTACCCACCAGCATAGCGAGTGTCGTACCCGTGGGCGCGCAGCGACCGCACCAGTGCGCGTCGAAGCTGCACGTCGTCGTCGACAACCAGCACCTTCGTCACGTTCGAATGCCCTCCATGATGAATTCCGCTCAATGCTCAATCGCTCGAACGAAGACTCGCGACAGCGCGCTAGTCTCTGCGCGCCGTACGCCCCGCCCGCAAGAAGCCCAGAAGGGCACACAGGGCAAACGCTCCCCCACCCATCGCAGCACAGAAAGCCTGCACGACTCGGCCGAGATCCTCCAAGCCGACCGCGCCGTACATGCACACGCACGCAATCACGGCGAGCGCCACGACCAGCCGCCCCCCGCCACGCAGCGCGATTCGTTCGAGTCGAGTCCCCTTCGATACCGGCATCGCGCGCGCCAAACGCACGGCTATCTCTCGCGAGCCATGCGAAGGCGGCCCCGGAGCGATGCTCGGCTTGGTCGAAGGGACCAACTCCTCCGGTCTCGACGCTCGGCGCCCGCTGGGAGCCAACTCCGAATCCAAGCCGCCCGCCTCGCTACGAGCCAGGCCCGAGCGAGGGCTTCGCTCGGAAAACTCGCCCATTCCTGCCATGGGGCGCTCGGGAAATGGTGGATCGGGTACCCTCACGTAGAGGAGAGAACGGTTTCAGACCGGAGTGCTTGAGCAGCTTCGGGACAACCAGAGCGCCCGCCACACCACCCTTGAAGTGCAGTCGCCCCGGATCCGGTCACGCGAGCCGAGCCGCGAAACCCCGACGGCTCACGGAGCCGCTTCGAACCACGCGCGGCCCGGAGCACAGGGGGGCGCGCCCTGCCCACAAGTATTGCAGACCCGCTCCAGCTCCCCACATTCGAGATCGACCAAGCGCGAAACGTAGGACTCACCGGGCGTGCTGGATATCTCCTGCACGCCGACGGGCTCGGCCGACAGCGCCGCGTACCAATACACCGTGCGCGCCTCTCCTTCTTGCTCAGCGGCGGCGCGAGCCAGCCCGCAGCCCTCGCTCACCTCCCAGCAGGACGAAGCCTGCATCGAGAGGAGCTGCTCGAACGTGGGACATGGAGACGCCTCGGAGCAGACGCAGGCGAAGGGAACCTCTCCCCCGAGGCTCGCGGTGCACTCCGCGGGGGAGCCGACGTCCGCGCTCCCGGTCCTGATGATGGTGGGAGGCGAAGTGACCCCTTCCCCCTGCGCGGGTGCGTTTGCCGAGGCGGGAACGAAGCTTCCGGGCTCGAGCGGGATGCAGACACCATAGGCGCAAAGCTGCCCTCCCCCGCAATCCGTGTCCGCGATGCAGTCGTTCAGGCACACGCCGGGGCGCGGGGCCGCCTCGCACAGGGCCACGAAGCCGGGGCTCTGGCTGGCGTAGCAGGAGCTCGCCGGAGGTCCTCCCTCGCAGCCATGGTCCGCGCCATCGCATTCGGCCGTGCAAGCTCCACAAATGCACTCGCCGACGACGCACTCGTCGTCGGAGGTGCAGGGCTCGAGCCAATTCGTCTCGCCTCCCAGCCCGTCCCCACCGCTGGAATCCGTTGCCCCGCAGGCCGCCAGCGGCAGCGCGATGAGCAGGCGTTGCAGAGCAACCGAGATGGGCAGCGCCCCCGTCCGGCGGCGAATCGAGTTCGGTGGGCGATTTACGAGCCGTGCGATCATGAACAATCCTCCACGTCGGTCGCGAACATGCAAAGGTCGGGCTCGTCGCACACGCCGTCACCCGTCCAGGGGCAAGGGCTGAGCGGCGACACGGCCCCCTCGTTTCCGCCGATCTTCCGCATGGGTGAAGGAACGCGGCTGAGCGCAACCACTTGGGCCGCACTCAGGGCGGGATTGCTGGTCACGACGACGGCCTCCTCGACTTGCTCGAGCCCACCGAAGTCCAGCTCACTGAGCGAGAGGTTGCCGATCAGCTCGATGGCCTGGGCACTGCGTACGGCGGCAAAGCCCATCAACTGCAGAAGCCTCGGATTGCCCTCCACGCGCAGCCGACCCAGGCGAGAGACGCTCGGCAGCCGGGGACCTTGAAGCAAGATCTCGTTGCGCGTCACCGTCAGGGTCACGGGCCCTGAGCCGCCCGCGAGACTGAGGAACGACGGCAACGCCTCGAGCCGAGGGTTCTCGGACACGTAAAGGGACTCGAACGACTCGAGCCGCCCCAGCGTGGCCAGAGAGCGCAGCGCGCGGTTGGAGGCGAGCCGCACCCGACCAGCCCGGCGCAGTGCCGACAGGCTCTGCAGGGACTCGAGCGGCGACTGCACGACCGAGAGCGTGCCGATGGAGGCCGTTTCCGACAGGGGCGCCAGGTCTACCAGCTCGGGATTGTTCGAGAGCACGAGCCGCTCGAGCTCTGGGCCATACACCGGCCCGGTGAGGTTGGAGAGGCGGGCGTTGTCTTCGAGCCGGAGGCTCACGATGGTGCCGGCGCGGAGGCCGCGAAAGCTCCTGAGCAACAGGTTTCGGGTGAGGTGTAGGACGGCGACCTCACGCAGCGTTTCGAGCCCGTCGAGCGATTGCAGACGATAGGCGCCCGCAATCTCGAGGCGACCGCTCGTGTCATCCCCGTAGCGACGCGGCCCGATTCGTTCGAGGCGGCGTAGGCCCCGCAGAGACTCGCTGCGCAGCCCGGCCAGGATCAAACCGCCCACCTGCCGGAGCGAGGACAGGGCGTCGAGTGAGGGGAAAGCGGCGGGCGGAGACTCGTCCGAAAGCTGCCCCGGCAGGGGATACGCGGGCCGGGCGGGAACCTCTCCCTCCGCACCGGCTCTGCGAGCCAGAAAGGCGGAGAACGCGTCGCTGAGGCCGAGGTTGAGCGTGCCCCCCACCACCTCGAGATCGGAGAGCGGGGACAGGTCGGCGTCCTCGATCGGACCGATCAACAGATCCCCCGTGAGCTCGCGACAGCCGCGGAGCGAGTCCAGCTGCACCTGCTTCTGCACGAGCACCCAAGGAGCGTTCAAGACGGGAGACGAGTCGCAGAGCGGCGCGGCGACCTCGACCACGACGGCCTGCGGCGAGTTGGGGGGCGCATCTCCACCGCGCGGAAACTCGTCCAGGAACTTGCGCGCTTCTACCGCCACCGCGTTGCCGACGCAGACCCCCTGGACACACACACCCGCCGCGCAATCGCGGTCGGGGAGCTCACAGCTCGAGAGGCAAATGCCCGAAATGAACCTGCCACCGCAGTGACTCCAGTAGGGCCAGTCCCCCGACCGATAGCAACTCTGGTCCCCGGAGCACGCGCCCAGCTCGTCCCCGCAGCGCGGAGTGCAGACGCCACACGTGCAGTCGCCGACCGGACAGTCCTGGTCGGTCATGCAAGATTGCAGGGACGCGATCGCCTCCCCCAACTCGTCCGAAGGGGGCGGCCCCTCGATGAGCCCCGCGCAACCGAGCGCAACCGCCAAAGCCGAAAGCGCCGCATGGCGCCCCATCGGCCCCGCGCACGCGAGCGGGGAGCAGCCGCGACGAGACCCCGACTGCGAGCGCGGAAGAAGCGAAAGCATCGTTGAAAACCCATCGTGACCGACACCGGCACCATCCGGTAGTGTCAAAACCTGCACCCCCCGGGCGGCAACGCGAACGCCGACGGGCAAGTCGCGCCACGAATCGCCCGGCCGACGAGCCGCGACCTCCCGATCCATCTAGCCCCGCGCGCACCTCTCGGTTTAGAGCCATGTCGCAATCGGTCCCCCCCTCCGTCCGATCGCGAGGGCGGCTCGGTCGCGCGGGTTTGCGTGCGCCACGCGCTCGGCGGCAGCGACCCGAGACGGAACGATTCGGCTCTCCACTCGGAAGTGAGCACCATGGCAGGCATCCACGAAGACCCAGAGTTGTCGGAATTCTTCGATCAGATCGTTCGGTTGGCTGCGGCTCACCTCCGCCCGGACGACTTCCTGCGCGAGCTCGACGTCGCCACCAAGCGCTTCGAGGCGCTCGAAAGCAGTCGCAAGGAGGAATCGCTGCGCGGCGCCATCGAGCGATTTGCGAAGCATCGCCTGCGGCTCGTCGACGTAGCTCGGGAGTATGCAGAAGCGGGCAACGAGCTGCTGGTGCTCTCCATGGCGCTGAATCGAGCCCCGCAGATGGCGGCCGCCGCGCTGAAGATCGGCATCGACGGGTTGAGCCACGATCTGCACGCCCCGGGGGCCGCGCCACTCTTTGCGAAGTTGCTTCGCCGTCTCAAGGCGGTCGCGCGCGAGAGCGGGGATGCCGAAATGCTCGCATGGTTGAGGGCGGTCGTCTCGACGCTGCCCGACGAGTGACGCTCGTGAAGGCCGCGAGCGAGCCGGACCCGCAGGCAATGGCTTCTGCGCTCGGCAGCGCCCGCCCCTCGGCAGGTCGGTGCGATGTCGCATAGGCGCGACGACGCCGTGAGTCAATGGCAGCGAATGGAAAGAGCGTCGACCCCACTCGCCAATCGGACGTGGCGCCGTTGGATGCAGCACCGCCCGACGCGGATTGGGCGCCAGCCGAGCGATTCGGTAAAGGTGTGGGCGGCACCGCAAGAAACGACATGTGCGTTGCGTGAGCCCATGATGAGACAGCGCCGGCCGAGAGTCTGAACGGCGCCCGCGCCACAGCTCGCTCTTTTCGCCGACAACCTTGACGGCAGCAGCCTCGGGGCGTATCCGGCCCCAGTGGTCGAAGTCCCCTCCTCGCGCCCAGCGCCGCCTGCGGCCAGCACCGCCTCGACGGAGGGAACGCCGTGGTCGGCTCTCCAAAGCGGCTTTCATCGGATCTCCGACTGGCTGATTCACTACTCGATTCGTTTCAGCCCCACGGAGGTTCAACGAACATTTGCGGTCACCTTGCTGGTGGGGGCGAGCTGCGGGGTGCTGGCCGTGGCTTTTCACGGCGCCATCGTGCTCGCAAGCGCAGCGCTGATCGGAAAAGCAGTCGCCCAGCCGGGCTGGCTCGGCGTCGCGCTGACGATCGGCTGCCCCACTCTCGGCGGCCTCGCCGCGGGGCTGTTCCTGCACTACGGGTTTCCCAATGCTCGCGGCAGCGGCATCCCCCAGGTCAAGGCGGCCTACGCGGTGCAAACCGCACGGCTCAGGCTGCGGGACGGCATCGCGAAGTTCGGCACGACGGTGCTACAGCTAGGAAGCGGCACATCGCTCGGCCGCGAAGGCCCCACGGTGCAGATCTGCGCTTCCCTCGCGAGCGCTCTGGGCCGCTGGTTTGCTCTGTCGCCACGCAGCGTGCGGCGGCTGATGCCGGTGGGTGCCGCGGCAGGCGTGGCAGCGGCGTTCAATGCGCCGATCGCGGCCGTGACCTTCACCGTCGAAGAGGTAGTCGGAGCGCTGGACCAAACGGTGCTCAGCGGCGTCGTGGTTGCAGCAGCGCTGGCAGCCATCATCGAGCACACCATCCTGGGGGCTCACCCGATCCTCACCTTGACCCACAGCGTGCGCGGCCTGGAGCATGCCAGCGCGCTGCCCTTCTACGCGCTGCTCGGCATTCTCGCGGGCCTGCTCTCGGTGGCCTTCACGCGCAGCCTACTGCGCCTGCGCCGCGGCTTCCGGGCGCAGGGCCACGTGCCCGCCTGGGCCCAACCGGCGGTCGGCGGGCTCGCCACCGGAATTTGCGCCGTCGTCGGCTACTTGACGGTGGGAGAGGGCGGAGTGCTCGGCGGCGGATACGAGCAGCTCTCGGGTGCCATCAACGAGTCGATCCCGCTGCAAACGCTGATCGCGCTGGGCGGTCTCAAGTTCATCGCGACCATCTTCTCCTACTCGAGCGGCAGCGCGGGGGGGTTGTTCGCCCCAACGTTGTTCCTGGGCGCCATGCTCGGCGGAGTCGTGGGGTGGATCGACGTGAGCGCGCTGGGGCAGTACAGAAGCAACACCTTTGCCCTGGTGGGCATGGGAGCGGCCTTCGCCGGTATCATTCGCGCGCCAATTACGTCCGTGCTCATCATCTTCGAGATGACGGGGGGCTACGGCTTGGTCTTGCCGCTCATGCTGGCGAATACCTGCGCCTATGTCGTGGCCCGCAAGATGCAGCCGCTCGGCCTCTACGATGCGCTCCTCGCGCAAGACGGGATCCGACTCATGGACGCGACCGGCTCCGGTCAGCTCGGGGGACTGTGCGTGAAGGACGGAATGAACACCGACCTACACACCTTGGGTGACTCGCTGACCGTGACGGAGGCTCTGCAGAGCATGGCCCGCGACGCGTATTCCGTCTACCCCGTCATCACGGGCGGAGGCCGCTGCCTCGGGCTCGTAAACCGCGCCCGAGCCCAACGCGTGATCGCCGAAGGAGGGGGCGATCGTTCGATCGCGGATTTGGTCCGCCTCAAAGAGTACCTGTACGCGGAGGATCCGATGTTGCGGGCCGTGGTGCGCATGAGCGCCCTGGGCACCCGTCAGCTTCCCGTCGTCAGCGAGCGAGACATGCAGCTCATCGGCCTGATCACGATGAGCGATATTTTCGCCACGCAGGCGCGCGTCGCACAGCAGCAGGGGGTCCATCCGGACAGCCCGCGCTCCGCCGGCCCCCCCTCATCGCAAAATCATAGCCAGCCCGACGCGTGAGCTCACTTTGGGCTCGGCTTCACGGCCCCCGTGCTCCACCCTGCCGGCATGGTCACCGAAGCCCCCTCACCCGATCCCACTCGCCCCCGCTGGAACCTCAGGGGGCGCCGCGCCCTCGTGACGGGGGGCACGCTCGGTATCGGACGAGCGATCGCCGAAGAGCTCATGATGCTCGGCGCGGAAGTACGAATCGTCGCTCGCAACGGCGAGCGGTTGCAGCAGCGGCTCGCGCAGTGGGAAGCCGCGCCGAGCACGCAGGGCCGAGCGCGCGGGCTCGCGGCCGACGTGAGCACCGAAGCGGGCCGCCGCAGCATACTCGACTGGCTCCAGCGAGAGTCACCGAGCCTCGACATCCTGGTGAACAACGTGGGAACCAACATCCGGCGCGCCGCCGAAGAATACGAAGACGCCGAGTACGACCACATCATCAGCACCAACATGAGCCAAGCCTTTCACCTCACCCGCCGAGCCCGCGGGCTGCTGGAGGCCGGCTCCGAGCCCAGTGTCGTCAACGTCGTTTCCGTGGCGGGGCTCGTACACGTTCGCTCGGGCGCGCCCTACGGGATGACGAAAGCGGCTCTGGTGCAGCTGAGCCGCAACCTGGCGGCCGAGTGGGCCCCGGCGGGCATACGCGTCAATGCCGTTGCGCCTTGGTACATCGAGACACCGCTGGCAGCCCCAGTCCTGAGCGACCCTCGATATCGGCAGGACATACTGCGCCGAACTCCCGCGCGCCGCATCGGGTTGCCCCAAGAAGTGGCCGCGGCCGTGGCGTTCCTCTGCTTGCCGGCGGCCTCCTACGTAACGGGGCAGTGCCTGGCGGTGGACGGCGGCTTCTCGACGTACGGCTTCTGATCGCGGCAGCTCGCGGGCACCCGGGCAGCGCGATCGCGGACGGGCAAACGAGAGCCAAACCGAGACCCGACCGGAGGCGCTCGCGGCGAGCGACGCCGAACCCAGCCGAGGCACGCCCTCCGGCGCCATCGCGCAAGGCGCGGAAACGCTCCGACGGCCGAGCACCGGGCTCCGCGGCGGCAACGCTCGCGCGACCTGTGCGGCCAGCGCTCGTGGGGCGTGCGCCGGGAGCCTCGAAAGGGGGGGCCCTCACCGCTCGACCAGCGCCCGGCGGGGCCGCTCGAAGCAACCCCTGCCCGAGCCATGGCCTGCGATCCTCGGGCGGAGACGTTCGATCCCGCCTCCCGCCGAGAGGGCTTCGAGCTCGATCACCCCCGAGGCGTGCAAGTTCCAACACTCCCCGGCGGCGGCGACCACTGACACGGTGAGGGTGCCGGTGCGGGGCAGAACACCCCTCGCGCCGCGTGACACACCTGGAGATTGCTGATGATACACAGAATTTTTCACTTTCACGACGTGGGCGCGAGACCCCTCGTAGGCGCCTCGGTGCTGCTGCTCGCTTTTGGTTGCGGAGACTCGGGTGAAGGCTCACCTCCCGAACCGGGGGGCGAGGACCCACCGACGCGCATGGCGCCCGGCGGCGACCCGGGGACGGAGGAGCCGCCGCCGGACGACGGGACGCCCGCCGTCGACTGCGCCGCCACACCCGATGCGGAGGGCTGCCAGCCGGAGCCGAGCAATCAAGGCCCACCCGACGTCGGAGAGAGCGGAGGCAACGAAGTCGAGCTACTGATCGGCAACTTCGAAGCGACGCTGACGCAGTACTGCGGAAGCTGCCACGGGGCCGACGCCCGCGAAAAAGGCTCGGTTCAGGGCAACTTCGACTTCGTCGACGAGTACGACCGGCTGCTCGAGAGCGGTCTGGTCATCCCGGGCGACGCCCAGGAGTCGCTGGTCATTCGGCGCATCCTGGACGGCACGATGCCGCCTCCGAGCTCGGACGTACCCAAGCCGACGGAAGACGTCCTGGACCAGGTCCAGGCGTTCATCAACAACCCGATCATCGGGCTACCCGCGGCGGCGAGCTGCACGGATCAAGCCGTGATCACCTTCGACGAAATCTACAGCCAAATCCAGCGCGACGTCTTCGCTCAAGACGACGATGAACGGCCATTCTTGCGCTACCTCACGCTCACCAACCGCTACAACGCGGGGACCTGCAAGGAGGAGCTCGACATCGACCGCTGGGGAATGAGCAAGCTCGTCAACATGCTCTCCACGGAGACGACCGTGCGCGCTCCCCTGCCAATCGACTCGGCACAGACCATCTTCCGTATCGACATCCGCGACTACGGTTGGGATCGAGAAGTCGAGGTAAACGGGGTGGTCTTCGACGACGGCTGGGAGGCAATCATCGCAAACACCCTGTACGCCGTGCCCTTCGAAGGCGCGGAGGTCGAGACGGTGATCGACGAGACGGGCACTCGGATTCCGCTGTTGTACTCCGATGCGTTCATCGAAATCGCCTCCGTGGGCAACCTGTACTACGCGCTGGTAGACGTGGACGTGAACGCCTCCCTGAACGACTTCATCGAAGTCGACCTCGGGATCGACATCGAAGACAACATCGAGCAGGAAGAGGTCATTCGAGCAGGCACGACGCAGTCGAACATCTCCAACCAAGATCGGGTCACGGAGCGGCACGAGATCGGCGTTCGGCAAGGGGCCTTTTGGCAGAGCTTCGACTTCCGGGCAGACGAGGCCAGCGACAGCATTTTTGCCGATCCGTTCGGATTCGCAGCAGGGGGAACGGAGGCCATCTTCACGCTCCCCAACGGTCTGCTCGGCTTCATCGTGGCCGACGATCAAGGCAACATCGTGGAGGAATCCGACATTCTCATCGACCGGACGCAGAACGACTTCAAGGCGAGAACGGCCGTATCGTGCTCGGGCTGCCACGGCGCGGGCCTCATTCCGGTGCGCGACCAGGTGCGCAGCGTGGTGGAGGCCAATCCCCTCGACTACGATGCGGACACGTATGAGGCAGTGCTGGACATCTACGTGTCGGTCGACGACTTCCTCCGGCAGATCGCGGACGACTCGAGCTTTTACCAGGCTTCACTCTCCCGGGCGGGCGTGCCGACACGGGAAGCCGACCCCGTGTCGAGCAACTTCATTCGGTTCGACCTAGACATGGATCTGAAAGAGGTCGCGGGAGACCTCGGGATCTCGTCGACCCTCCTTCGCGACAACCTCAACCGGCTCGACCCGGCGCTGGGACAGGTTCGAATCACGACGATCGATCGGGACGATTTCTCCGCGCTGTTCCCGGCCAGCCTGTGTCAGATGCAGGTCTTCTCGCAGAACCGCCCCGAGGCCGGCTTCTGTCGAGACGCGATCGCCGCGCTGGACGACTGAAGCGATTCCTGGCCCGCTTCCCGAGGGGGAAGGCGGGCCAGGGTCGACCCGAGACGGTGAGGCGCTCGGGATCTCGCTGCGAAAGGGGGTCGAAACAACGAATCCTGAGCAAGAAGGCCAAGAGAAATAGAGGTTAGTGGTCCGCCGGGCCCCGACGCTCCAGGTCACGTCGGGGCCCGGCGAGCTGCTTTTGTGGCACTCCACCGTGGCGATGGCGCGCGCCGACGGGGCATACTGCCCGAGGATGTCCGACGCCCCGATGGATTCCGCCGGCGGTCGAGTGCTGAAGATTCGCCCTTTCGACGAATGGTTCTCCCGCGGCTCGGGTCTGCCCGCCGCTCGCCTGCACGGCTTCGTCGAAGGTGGCCGGTTCCTGGTCCAGCCTTCGGCCGGCCCCACCGTGCCCCTGCGGGCGAGCGTGCACGAAGACGCGGAGGGAGCCTACGCGCTGGCCAAGCCCCAATCCATCCCGCTGCAGGATGGCCGCGTCCTGCGCCTCGAGGCGGACGCCGAAGACGCGGATTGCTCGTACGCGAGCCTGAGCTGCTTCGAGGGGCTGCGGAGCGAAGCCGCCGAGGAGGATCTGGGCAACACCAAGCGCTGGTGCAGCGTGTATTTCAACGCCCGCGGGCACGTGGACGGCGTCGGCTCCGGCGCACCCCGTTCGATCGTGCCACGGCCACGCCTGGAAAACTGATGCTCCGCACGTCGAGCGCCGGGATGCAGCGAAGCGTGCAGGGCACACGGGCGGCCATGCGCGGCCGTCCGATTCGCCCCGGGGCCCACTCGTGAGACCCCTCGAGCAGCTTCCCGACCGGGACGCCGCCCGGCTCGAAGGGCTCCTGTTCGATCTGGACGACACGCTGCTGGATGAAGGCCGCCTCCGCGTCGAGGCGCTTCGGGCTCTGTACGAGCTGCGAGAGGCCGGCCTGCGCCTCGTCGGAGTGACCGGCAGGCCGGCAACCTGGGGGCAGGTGCTGGTGCGGCAGTGGCCCGTCGACGCCATGCTGACCGAGAACGGCATTCTCGGTCTGCGGCGCGAAGCCGGGCGGGTCGTGCTCCTCGACCGGCTGGCTCCCGAGGCCCGAGCGAAACGGCGAGCCGAGCTCCTCGCCCTGGCCCGAGAGATGCAGCACGAGCTCCCGGAGCTTCGACCGAGCGACGACGCCGCGGGGCGCCTCGCGGACTTCTCATTCGACATCGCCGAGGCCGCGACCCTCTCCGAGGTCGCGATCGAGCGGGCGACGGCGTTTGCCCGGGCGCGGGGAGCGCGCGTGGTACGGTCGAGCATCCAGCTGCACGTCAGCCTGGATACGGACGACAAGGCCAGCGGGGCGGTGCGCCTGCTGTGGCAGCTCTTCGGCACGGACCCGACGGCTGCACGTAACAAGTTCGCTTTCGTGGGCGACAGCGGCAACGACGCCCCCTGTTTCGCGGCCTTCGAGTGCTCGATTGCGGTCGCCAACTTGACGGGAAACCCGTCCTTGCTGCCGCGCTACATCACCGCGAGCGCCCGCAGCGAGGGCTTTCGAGAGGTCGCGCGCAAGCTGGTCGAGGCGAAGGGCCGGGTACCGGCAGACACGCCGAGCACCCGACCCGCTCGTTGAGGAAACGCCGGCGAGAAACCGCCCTATGCGCCGCGTCGTGCAGGGCTCAGCCGTCGCGTAGCTGCCCGCCGACGGCGTCCAGCTCCTTGGACAAGCGCCCCAAAAACTTCTGCTCTTCCTTTTCGCTCAGCGTCCTGTCGGGTGACTGAAGCAGCACGTGATAGGCGAGCGACTTGCGCCCGGCGCCGACCGCCTCGCCGCAGTACACGTCGAACAGCTCCGAGCCGCGAAAGTGGCTGCCCGCCGCTTTGGCGATGGCCGCCGCCACGTCGCGCTGAGCCGTGGCCTCGGCCACGGCGATGGCCACGTCCACCTTGATCCCCGGAAATCGCGGCAGCGGCTCGAAACGCCGCCCGTGCCGCGGGGCTGCAAGCAGCGCGTCCAGGGAGATCTCCGCCAGCGCGACCTCGCTCGCGAGGCGACCGCTCAAGCCCAGAGCGATGGCCCGTTTCGGATCGAGCTGCGAGAGCCATCCGACGACCGGCCCCCCCTCCGACAACCTTGCCACCACCGTGCGCTGCGGGTACGCCCACCGCGGCGCCTCGCCTGCCGAAGCGGGGTCGAAGCGCACGGGGGGGCGCTCGAGCGAGCCCAAGAGATCCGCGACCACGCCGTGCAGCTGGGCAAACGCGGTCTGCCGAAAGCCGGCTCGCTCGCCCGGGGGAGCCTGAGCCCACAACAGCCCGACCGTGTGCTGCTCCTGGGGCTCGTGGCTGTCATTGGCGCGCTCGGGAAAGTAGCACTTGCCCACCTCGTAGAGGCGCACTTCGGGGCGATGCCTCCGCGCGGCCTCGATTTGCGAGAGCAGGCTCGGTGCCAAGGAGCGACGGATGCGGCTCTCCGGCGCCACCACGGGGTTTTGGAGCCGGCAGTGCGGCAGCTCGCTCAACCCGAGCAGCTCGAGCATCGAATCGGGCTGAAAGGAGTAGCTGATCGTTTCCGTGAACCGGGCGGCGCCGGATAGGCGATCCTGAACGGCGCGCACGAGCTGGCGGCGCTCTCCGCCGCGAGGCGGCACCACGGGGGCGGAAAGCGGCCGCTCCGCGATGTTTCCGTAGCCATACAGCCGACCGACCTCTTCGACGAGGTCGCGCTCGATCCCGATATCCTTCGTGGAACGCGCCGAAGGCACGCGCACGCGCAGCGCCCCCTCGCTCGCCGTGACGCCGAAACCGAGGCGCTCGAGAATGTTCGCGATCTGCTCCGCGGGAAGATCCGCCCCGAGGGCGAGGTTGACTCGGCCGGGACGGAGCTCGATCTCGATCGTTCGAGGCGCATCGCGCCGGTAGTCTGCGACCCGGCGCGGGAAGCTCACGCTCGGCTGCAGCTCTGCGAGCAGCCGGCAGTAGTGGCCAGCGGCCGCCGAGGGCAGCTCGGGATCGAGGCTCTTCTCGAAGCGCGCCGACGAATCGGTGCGCACGCCGTGGCGCGTGCTGGTGCGGCGCACCGATGTGGCGTCGAACGTGGCCACTTCGAGCAAGAGCTCTTTCGTTTCCCCGGTGACCTGGGAGCTCTCCCCGCCGATGATCCCCGCCAGAGCCACCGGTTCGCGCTCGGAAGCGATGACCATGTCCGCTTCGCACAGCTCGAGCGCAGAGCCATCGAGCGCGACGAAGGGCTCCTTGGGCCGCGCCGACCGAACGAGCACGGCCCCCCCGCCCAGCTGGCGCGCATCGAAGGTATGATTGGGCTGGCCGAGGTCCAGCATCACGAAGTTGCTCAAATCCACCAGCTGCCCACGGCTTCGCTGCCCAACGGCCGTGAGGCGCGCCCTCAGCCACAGCGGGGAGGGAAGCGACGCGGCGCCGGCAATCGAGACCGCCAGGTACCGCCGGCACGCCGGCGAGCTGACGCGCACCTCGACCGGAGGCGCTTCGCCCGTTTGGGGTGCAGAGAGGTCGAGCGGCAGCAGCGCGCGCTCGAAGATGGCCGCGAGCTCGCCCGCGATGCCGCGATGCCCCCAGAGATCCGGCCGATGCGTGAGCGACTTGTTGTCGATGTCGATGACCCAGTCCTCCAAATCGAGGGCCTGCGCCAGGCTCGCGCCAACCTCGCACGATTCGGGCAAGACCCAAATCCCATCGCTCGCCTCGGCGAGGCCGATCTCGGACTGTGAGCAAATCATCCCGAGCGATGCCTCGCCCCGAATCTTCCCCTTCTTCAGCTTGCCGATCCCGGGCAGCACCACGCCGGGCAAGGCGACCGGCACCTTCTGCCCCTGGGCGACGTTGGGCGCTCCACAGACGATCGGCAAGGGCTCGGCCCCCCCCACGTCGACCTTGCACAGCGAGAGGCGATCGGCACCGGGGTGTGCCGAGCGCTCGAGCACGCGGCCCACGAGCACTTCGGCGGTGTGCGGCAAGAAGCGCTCCACCGCCTCCACCTCGGCAGTGCACAACGTCAGGGCTTCGGCGATCTGCGCGGCGCTCAGATCCGACAGGTCGATGTGGCGCCCCAGCCACCGAACGGATATCAACATCTAGAACTGCTCCAAGAATCGGAGATCGCCACCCAGCAGATGGCGAACGTCGGTGATGCCGTAGCGCAGCATGACCAGGCGGGAGAGCCCCAGGCCGAAGGCGAAGCCGCTGTACTCGTCGGGGTCGATACCGCACGCCGAAAGCACGTTCGGGTGGACCAAGCCGCAGGGCAAGAGCTCGATCCAGCGCGTCTTCTTGCACACGCTACAGCCTGCTTCGCAAAACGGGCAGCGCGCGTCGAGCTCGAAGCCGGGCTCGACGAACGGGAAGAAGCCCGGGCGGAGGCGAACCTCCAGATCGCGCCGGAAGATGCCTCGCAAGAGCGTCTTCATGGAATGAATCAAATGAGCGACGGAAACTCCCCGATCGACGACGAGCCCCTCGAGCTGGTGAAAGGTGTGCTCGTGGCTGGCGTCCGTGGCCTCGTTTCGGAAGACCTTGCCGGGCGCGATCATACGGAGCGGCGGCGTGCGACCCATCATGGCGCGAACCTGCACCGGGGAGGTGTGTGTTCGCAGAACGAGCTTCCCCTCCCCTTCGAGGTAGAATGTATCCTGCGCGTCTCGAGCCGGGTGATCCGCGGGGATGTTCAGGGCCTCGAAGTTGTTCCAGTCCGTCTCCACCTCCGGCCCGTCCGCGATCTCGTAGCCCATGGAGAGAAAGAGATCCTCGATCTCGCGGGTGACCTGCGTGACGGGGTGCAACGATCCGCGGGCTTGAGGCGCGGGGGGCAGGGTCGCGTCGAACGGGTGCTCCAAGAGCTCCCGGCCGCGGGCGATCTCCTCGAGCTGGGCGCGGCGAGCCGCGATGCCGTCGGCGAGCGCGCGCTTCAAGCCGTTGATCGCTTTGCCGAGCTTCGGGCGCTGCCCGACGGGAAGGCCTGGGATGCCGGCCATCGCCTCGGCGAGCTCCCCACCCTTTCCCAGGTAGCGCCGCTCGAGCGCCGCGAGGGACTCCAGCTGGCTGCACTCGGAGATTTCGCGAAGCGCCGTTTCATGCGCGGTTTCGATCTCGCTCAGATCCATGAATTCACGGGCCGAACAGCAGGACACCCTTTGCCCCGCACGGTGGGCCGACACCCGGGGAACTCCCCGCGGCAGTCATCCCACAACCGACCGGGCAACCACAACCCCCAGAAAAACACTGGGAATCCCGGTGGGAAGCCGAGCCCTTCAACGCGGCATCCGGGTGAGCAGCTTGCGCACCGGCCTGGCGATGGACTCCTCCCGGTTGAGCTCGACCACCTCGGCTAGCGCAACCCACCGAACTCCGCCCACTTCGTCGCTCCTCACGAGGTCTCGCGAGGCGGCGTGCAACAGGTACCGAACGTCGAAGTGCTGATGCGCCGGCTCGCTCGGCCGCGCGGGAATCTCGTGAATGTCCACGTCGAAGGGGACTGGCGCGTGCTCGTGGCTCCGCAGCGCCACGCCGGTCTCCTCTTGGGCCTCGCGGCAGGCAGCCCGAAAGAGCGACTCGTCGCCGGGCTCGACGTGCCCCCCGGGCTGCAGCCATCGGCCGAGCTTTTTGTGACGGATCATCAGCAGGTGCGCTCGCTCCGGGCAGAGAACGAAGGCGCTGGCGGTGAAGTGGCCCGGGTCGTAGCAGGTCCGCCTCCACGCGACCTCGCCGCGCTCCGCCAGGCGAAGCATCTGGACGGCCGTGGCGGCCCGCTCGGGCTGCGCCCGAGCAAGCTCCCGCAACTGCGGCGCCAGGCGGGTCAGGCTGCCGGCAGCGCCTCGCTCGCTCGAGCGCGCGAAACGCTCCGACGATCGAGGGCGCGTAGAGTCCTCGCGGCCGCCGGCCTCCGAAGCGCCCGGACCCGATGCAGAGCCCGCGCCCAGGGGCAGCTGCCGTTCAGTCGCCTTCGCGCTCGGATTTTTCGTCGTCGGCGCTTTCGGATGGCTCGTCACCCTTCGCCGATACCAGGGTATCCATGAGGCGAGAAGGCACGGGCTGGCGCGGCAGCCGCAGCTCCGACTGCAGAGGCTTGATCGACTGGATTGGAGGCGGCCGCTCGGAGTTTCCATCGACCTCCTCGGCCAAGGCCTCGAGGTCCAGAACGGCTGGCGGGGGTGGGTAGCTCCCCCGGTCCTCTTCGTCTAGCAGGGGCGGAGCGTCGGAGCGCTGCGTCTTCGCGCGAAGGGTCGATGAGGAAGCGGCCGGTCGCTCGCTCTCCCGGCCCCCCCGGTAGCGCTGGGGCATGGGCACCCGCACCAGGCGCACCCGAGGGTTGTTCGGGTCGGACCCTGGCTGCGTCGGGGCCTCTTCCAGGCCCGCGCCGTCGGGGGAGGAAGGCTCCCCAATCGACCGGATCTCGGCCACCGGCGCCGAGCTGACGGGGCCTGACTCCGAGCTGAGCGGGTCGAGCGTCGCAGCCGGATCGGTGCGCTCGCTCTCTCGGCGAACGCTGGCCACCTCCGCTTCGTGTTCCTCGATGAGCAGCTGAATGAAGCGGTCCTGCTCGCGAATCAAGAAGTCGCGGTCGCGCTTGGCTTCCCGGCGCGTATCCTCGGCGGCGTCGAGCGCCGCGTCCCGCTCTTGGGTGAGCAGCGCCGCGTAGCGCTCGAGCGCCGCCTTCTCGGAGATGACCTCGTTCAGGCCCCGGTACAGCACGCGCAACTCGTCGGTGAGCTGTTGCTGGGCCTGTTGCGACGCGCTGAGCGCGCGCGTCGAGTCCTGCAGGGACCGCTGCAACGAGCCGAGGCCCGCGTCGCCCCGAGACGCCGCGCCCAGTGCGGACTGCAAGCTTTCGAGCAACTGCTCCGCGACCACCGGGGGCATCACACCCGAAAAGATTCCCGACTCGATGGGGGACGAGCGCCCAGCGCCGTCGGCCCTTTCTCGGCTCCCCCCATCGTGAGCGGAATTTTCCACGGCGGAATCATTCGCCCGCTCGCCTTCGGCTTGCCCGACGGCGTCTTGCAGCGATGTAGCCTTGTTCACCGGCCAATCTCCTTCTCAGCCAAAACGTGAAACCCAACCGAACCGGTTGCGAGTAGGTAGCGGTGCGCCGGAGTTGCTCCAGCCCGGAACCGCCCCGGGGGGAGGCACCCGAAACCGCTGAAGCCAGCAGAGAGCGCGCTGGTCGGGGAAAGGTAGTCCCGGCCGTTACGCGCCCTGACACGGACCCATGATGAACGAAAACGTAATCGGCCGCCCTCTTTTTTGAGCTTTTTTGTTGGCCGAGTGCCAATGCGAGTCGAACTGCACCAAAGAGGGATGGCTCGGACAATTTCGCGCCGTTCCCCCGCGCCGCGGCACCACCAGAACCCAGCGGGAGCACGCGGATTGTCCGGGCTGGGCGGCATCCGCGCGGCGCGCCGTGAGGAGATCCGCCCCCCCAGTCCACTCAGCCCGCAGAAGTGACGATTCCTCGAACCTTGGAACACGAAATGCGTCCCCAGTGCAAAGGGGCAACTGGGCTGTCGACAGCACGCCGTAGACGTGAGAGGAGAAAGGGTGCGGTCATAGCCGCGCCCGCGAACCGCCCCATGCCCCAAGTGGTCCTCCTTCGGATGGTGCTGCCGTGACGATTGACCCTCGGCAGCAACCCCCCGGGAGCGCGCCGTGGCCCTCTGCCGGAGCCGAGAGCGGCCGCCGATGAGCCTTGCCCTGCGTTATCGACCGGGCGATGTCATCGAGGATCGCTTCGTCGTGAATCACTTGCTCGGCCGCGGCATGTCCGAGGTGTACCAAGTCCTCGATCGCGAATTCGACGAGCTACGCGCCCTGAAGGTGATCACGACGGACAACCAGAGCCCCGAAACGGCGCGGCGTTTGCTTCGCGAGGCGGAGGTCATCCGACGGATCGGTCACCCCAACGTCGTGCACGTGTGTGCCGTTGCGAGCCGGCAAGCCGAGGTGCCCTACTTCGTGATGGAGCTCCTGCAGGGGCAGACGCTGCGGGAGCACCTGGAATCGGGAACAGTCTTCTCCCCGCGGCGCGCCCTCGAGCTGGTTCGAGAAGCAGCGGCTGGGCTGGCTGCGGCGCACGCGCAGAGCATCTACCACCGCGACGTCAAGCCCGACAACCTCTTCCTCTGCGGAACCGAGGAAACGATCACGGCGCTGAAGGTGATCGACTTCGGGTTGGCGCGCCAGCTGCACGGGCCCCTCGATAGTGGCACCGCGGGTGAGGTGATGGGCACGGCCGAGTACATGGCTCCAGAGCAGGTCGTGGCAGATCCCGCCGACGCGCGCTCCGACGTCTACTCTCTGGGGGTCGTTTTGTTTCGGCTCCTGACGCGTGAGTTACCCTTCGACTCCGTGACACCCACCGAGCTGCTCGCGCACCAGCTCGCCAGCATTCCGCCCCCTCCCTCGTGGTTGGTGGAACAGCTCGATGAATCGATCGACGTTCTGGTGGCCACGAGCGTGAGGAAGTCCCCGGAAAATCGCTACCCGACGATGCAAGCGATGCTGGAAGACATCGAGCGGGTCACGCAGGGAAAGACCGCGCAAGGTGTGCGCCTTCGGCAGACTCCGGATCGATACGAACCGCAGAGCTCGATGGGCCGCCAGGCCCTCGAACTGCTCACGCGGCACCACAGTAGCCCCCCGGGCTCACCCACCAACTGAGCGGGCCCACTCGAATCAGGCGGGGCCTGCGAGCGCTCACCCATCCCCGACCAGGAACTACCTTTTCCGACGCCAGTCGCCGGGGTAGGCAAGGCTGTTGGCCAGAGGTCGAGCGGGAGCGTGTGCGAGCGGACCCCATGCGCAAGCTGTTTCACGCTGCTAGAATCATCGAATGGAAGCGGTGCCGGTCGAGGCGGGTCAGATACTGGCCGGAAAGTACTGCGTTGAGCGGATCTTGGGAGAAGGTGGGATGGGGATCGTCGTGCAAGCGCACGACGAGGCCCTCGATCGCCGCGTCGCGATCAAGTTTCTTCTTCCCCAATACAGCCGGAATGCCGAAGCCACCGAACGCTTCCTGAGGGAAGCGCGAGCGGCCGTCAAGATACAGAGCGAGCACGTGGCCCGCATCATCGACGTGGGCAAGATGGACACGGGCTCGCCCTACATGGTGATGGAGTTCCTGGAGGGCGCGGATCTCTCTGCCGTCATCGAGACCAGCGGCAAGCTCGGCACCGAGGAATCCGCGCTCTACTTGGTGCAGGCGTGCGACGCAATCGCAGAAGCACACGCCCAGGGAATCGTTCACCGCGACCTCAAGCCCGCCAACTTGTTCCTGGCGCGGCAACCGGGAGGAGCACGCAAGATCAAGGTCTTGGACTTCGGGATCTCGAAGACGGTGGATTCGGACCCGAAAAGCGCCTCGCTCACGCGCACCTCGGCAACCATGGGCTCTCCGCTCTACATGTCGCCGGAGCAGATGCGCAGCACGAAAGACGTGGACGCGCGAACCGACATATGGGCGCTCGGCGTCATTCTGTACGAGGCGCTATCCGGCCAGACTCCCTTCGGGGGCAACAGCATCCCGGAAATCTCCGCCAACATCCTGCTGGAGACCCCCACGCCGCTGTCCGATGCGCTGCCCGGCGCGCCCGCCGAGCTGTGCGTCGTCGTCGCGCGCTGCCTGGAGAAGAAGCCGGAGGATCGCTACGAAAGCGTCGGCGACCTGGCCCAAGCGCTGCTCCCCTTCGCGCCGGAACGCGCGCGGAGCAACGTGGAGCGCATCGCGCGCGTGCTCGGCGCAGCGGGGATGGCGACGGCCGAGTTTCAGGCCCGAGTGAAGCCGCACGGCAAGACCCAGGCCGGGGTCGGCGGTGCCCTGCCCGCAGCCGAAGAAAGCGAGTCACCCGCGGCGAGTCGCACGGGCGCGGCCATGGAGGAAACGGTAGCCAACTTCGGGCAGACCCAGGGGCTCATTCCGAAGAAATACGGGCTGAAAGGTTTCCTGCTCGCCGGCGGGGTCGTCGCGGCGGTCGGCGCCGCCTCGTTGACGGCCCTGCTGTTCGGTAGCTCGCCAGCAGCCAAGGCGGCCGCGTCGAGTGCCTCGCCCGCGGGCGCCGCTCCCGAGCCGCCGCCAGCCGCCGCAAAAGAGGCGAGCCCCGCGGGCCAGGGGCAGCCTTCGGCGACGGCAGCGGGCGGCCGCGCCAGCGCCGACGAGCCGGCGGCGGAGCGGCGGAGATCGGGAGCGGCCAGCGAGCCGCAAGAAGGCGCGGCAGGAGTCGAGGCCCGCGCACGGGTGGCGCTGGTCGACGGCGCCACCGACGGCGAGCTGGAGCCGACCGCGGGAGGCACCGCGAGCGAACGCGAGGAATCGCGCGCGGGCGAGCCGCGCGCAAGCGTCGACGAGCCCAGCCGCCCCGCTCAGGCCGCGCCTGCGACGCGCCGCACCAAGCCCTCTTCGAGGCGCTCGCGCAGCGCGCGCAAACGCCCGCGGCCGGCGAAGACCGCCACGAAAATCAGCCCTCCGCAAAAAACCCACACGGGCGACTTCAAGTCTCGATTTGGCAGCCGTAAGTGACCAAGTGTTTTTCGGCCGTTGCGGACGAGTCGTCGCCGCCAGCCTGAGGGGATCCGTGTTGCTCTGCTGCGCGAGCCTCGCTTCACCCGTCGCCGCCCAGGATGCGAGTGCCCTGGAGCAGGCCGCGGCCGAGACGCTCTTCAACGAGGCG
This sequence comes from Polyangiaceae bacterium, assembly GCA_050299315.1. GTDB lineage: Bacteria > Myxococcota_A > Polyangia > Polyangiales > Polyangiaceae > SZUA-265. The sequence goes on along the minus strand of JBNKVS010000038.1, from coordinate 224,264 downwards.
CTGCAGCTGCTCGATGCCGGAGAGGCCGCCCAGGCTTGCCCCAAGCTGGAAGAAAGCCAGCGCCTGGACCCCGGGGTGGGGACCCTGCTGTACCTGGCCGACTGCTATCGGCAGACGGGCCGCACAGCCAGCGCCTGGGCAACCTTTCGAGAAGCGGCCTACTCCGCGAAGGAAAACGGCGACGAGCGCCAGGCCGTGGCGGAGGAGCTGGCGGAGGGGCTGAAACCCAAGCTCAGCTACCTGCAGATCCAGCTGCAGGCGAGCGACGACCTGCAGGTCGAGGTCAAGCAGGACGGCCGCACCCTGGGGGCCGCCCTCTTGGGTACGCCGCTGCCCGTCGATCCCGGTCCGCACGAGCTCAGCGCGTCGGCGCCAGGCTACGCGCCCTGGCAGCAGGTGGTGACGATCGCCACCGACCCCGGGACCTTGGAGGTGACCATTCCGGTGCTACGAAAGCTCCCGCCCTCGCCCGAGCCGGCGCCTGAGCCCCGGCCGGCACCCCCGCCCGCCGCGCCCGCCGCACGAGGCGCGGATCTCGAAGCTCGCGACACGCAGAGCCGTCTGCTGCCCTACTCGCTGCTCGGCGTGGGGGCGGTCGGGTTGATCGGCGGGGGAGTGTTCGCCGCGCTCGCCAAGAGCAGCAATGCCTCCGCGGACGCATATTGCATTCCGGATTCCCCCGATCAATGCAACGGCGACGGGGTCAGCCTCGGCGAAAAGGCCACGACCCAGGCGCAGATCGCCGCCGTTGGCGCCGGGACCGGGCTCTTGGCCGTGGCAGCGGGGGTGACGCTGCTCCTGATGGGCTCCGACGCGCCCGCCCCCGACGCCCCGCCGGTCGCGGCGAGCGTGGGGCCGGGAGGCGCCACCCTCTCGTGGACGGGTCGATGGTAGCCCGCGGAGCCTTGGCCCGAGCCCTGTGGGCACTCTCTTGCTGCTTGCTCGCAGCGCTGGCGTGCCGCGGGGTGCTCGGCATCCAGGAGCGCAACCTGGCCTCGGAGGCCCTGCCGCCTGGCGGCTACGATGGCTGCCGCCCGGGGGCGGACTGCAGTGGCTGCATTCTCCCCGCGCACCGCACCGCCTGCGAGCCACGGGGAGGCCAGGGGTACTGCGATCAGTCGAGCGCCTCGAGCCCGTGTGGGCAATGCATCTGCGCCGGCTGCTCCACGCTGATCTCGGAGTGCCAGGACGAGCGCGGTTGCACGGCAATCTTGGCCTGCGTGAACGAGACTCGGTGCCAAATTGGGCAGAGCAGCGCCGACGGCTGTTTCTCGTCGGGAGTGTGCCGAGAGGTGATCCAGGAAAATGGAGGGCTCTCGGGGGAGGCGATCGGCAAGGCCGCGGCCGTCCGCGCGTGTGCGTCGGGCCAGGGCTGCTTCAGCTGCCTGCCGCCGGAGCCCGTCCCCCCCGAGGAGTGCAGCCAGCGAGCGGGCTGCCAGAACTGCGACGGTTGCTTTCGAACCTGCCTGTGCACGGGGGACAGCTACAGCGACTGTCTCCAGTTCTGCTCGGAAAGCCCCGAAAACTGCATCCCCGACGGCTGCCAGCAGTGTGAAACGTGCCTGGATGCCTGCAGCTGCCGGGGTGGCGACTTCGAAACGTGCACGGCGCAATGTCAGCCGACCTGCGCCCCTCCGAGCTGTGAGGGCTGCGACGATTGCCTCTCGGAGTGCACGTGCCGCGGCACGGCGACGGCCGAGTGCGATTCGATGTGTCAGGCGACTCCCTGCTCGGGGGGAGATACCTGCGCTCAGTGCCCCGATTGCGTCACCGGCTGCGTCTGCGACGGGGGCTCGCAGACGCAATGCGAAAGCGACTGCGCCTCCGGCCCGCCCCCGGGGTGCTTGAAGAAGACGGGCAACCAGCTCGACCAGTGCGAACCCTGCGAGGGGTGCCTCGGACGCTGCACCTGCACGGGAGAGACCCTGACCAACTGCCTCGACAGCTGCGGCTACTCCACCTGCAACGACGGCTGCCGCGAATGCTCGACCGACTCCTGCCTGTGCCCCGAGGACGAATCGAGAGATTGCGTCGAGCAAACCTCGATGTGTTCTTCCTCCGGCAGCAGCGGAGGCTGCAGCCAGTGCGCCTGCGACAAGTGTCCGCACGAGATCGCCCTTTGCCAACTGACCGAGAGCTGCCCGGAAATCTGGGAGTGCTTGTTGGCCGGCGACTGCCAGGATGCGGACAGCTGCGCGGACCAGTGCGCCACGTCGGGCGGCGGAGTCATCATCGTTCCGCCCGCCCTCACCGGGGAGCCCTCCACCGAGGAGGTCGTCGAGGCCCTCCAGGCCTGCACGCGCGCCGAGTGCTCCGCGTGCCGATGACTCGTTGCGTCATAATTCGAGGGAACCCACCTTGACCCGTCGGGGGCGCCTCTCCGGCCGAGGCCGCCCGGCATCGCCCAAGGCTGCGGCAGCCGAGGGCCGCGAGCCGCGCTCCGAGCCCGGAGAGAACGCTTTGCATGCTCTGACACCGCAATTTTTCTCGTAGGCTCGGTCCGCGAGGGGAACTGATCGGCTCGGGGGCCACCCCGCTGCGGCGACGTGGTAGGAGATCGCCCCATGGGTAGGCAATTTCTTCAGATACCGATGATGATGGCGCTCTGTGTCGCGAGCCCCGCTTGCTCGAGCGATTCGAGCGACGACGGCCCCGGCAGCACGCCGGGCGGCCCGAGCAGCGAGCAGAGCATGGGTGGCTCCACGATGGGTGCGGCCGGCGCCGATACGGCCACTCCGTTTCTCCGCACGACGATGGACGTCGATCCAGCAGACCGCACCGTGCGCCCCAGTCCTGGGTGCGACAGCGGCGCGGCCGGCGCCACCGGAGAGGGAACCCTGACGCTGACCAGCGGCGCCGTCGCCGAGTACTTCATCGGGGGTCCCGCTTCGGACGCCACCGACCCGAGGCCGCTGGCCTTCGTGTTTCACGGTGCCAACAACACGCACATCGACTGTCGTGACGGCGGCAACTGTGGCGGAGTTCGGCGCGCGGTCGAGGCAGAGGCCATCACCGTGTACATGCGGTCGCTTGCCCCTTCGTGGACGGAGCCGATGCTGGAAGAGAACATCCAGTGGTTCGACGAAATGCTCGACCACGTGAAGAACAACTACTGCGTCGACGAACGCCGCGTCGTATCCATCGGCACCAGCTCTGGCGCCCACTTCAGCAACATCCTCGCCTGTCGTCGCGGCAACGATCTGATGGCCGTGGTGCCCGGCGCGGGAGAGGCGTGGGTGCGGGACGACTGCGAGGGCCACGTGGCGGCTCTGGTGATTCACGGCATCGACGACACGAGCGTGACGTTGGACAAGGGCGAGTCCGCGCGCGACTGGTACGCCGAGCGCAACGGCTGCGAGCAGGCGGACGCCACCGCCATGCACCAGGTCGTGCGCGACGCGCGCGATGCCGGCGAGAACGCCACCGAGTGCATCGACTTCCAGGGGTGCGACGAGGGGCTGCCCGTCCGGTGGTGTGAGCATTCCGAGGGCGGCTACGACGGCAGCACCCACGGCTGGCCGAGCCAGGGCGGGCCGCTGGCGGTCGAGTTCATGCAGTCGCTGTACTGAGCCGGCGCCGCTGGGGGCGGTAGCTCCTCGGGGGGCGCCGCTCGGGCCGTGGCTCTCTCGGGGTCGCGGCGGGCCATCCGCGTCCCGGGAGGCCCGTCGCCAACCGGCGCAGCGGGGCCCCGAGCGACTTCGCGCCCGCCTTTTGGCTATCGCCTGGCCGCGGAATGCCGTCCACAAGGATGTGGTAACGAGCCAACGAATCCCGAAACGACGCACCCCGCGCAGCGTTTTGAAACGAGCTCAGCTGCCGGTCGCCGCGGCGCTGCTGCTGGCCTCCCAGTCCGCGACGGGACAAGCGATCGACCCCGATCCGCCACCGCCCGCCGCGCCCGCACCCGAAGACTCGGACCCTCCCGCTCCCGAGAGCCCGGCCCCCGTGGACCCGACCCCCACGCAGCCGGAGCCGACGCCGCCCGCCCCGCTCGAGGCGGAGCCCGAGCTCCCCAGCCCCGCCGCGAGTGAGCCGCCGGTGGCGGCCGCGCCCGCGACCGCGACCGTCGCCCCGACGGCGCCGGGCGGCGCCGGCCTGCCCCCCGCGCCGGCCACGACCACGCTTTCGACGCCCCGGGACCTCGACGCGCTTTCGGCTATGACCCACAAGCCGAAGCGCCAGTTCGGAGCCATGCTCGATCTCGGCCTGCCCGATGGCATCATGCTCTCGTTCGTCTACCGACCACTGCGCGAGCTGCGCGTGACGGCGGGGCTCGGATACAATGCCGTCAGCCCGGGCGTGCGACTCGAGGCCATGGCTCTTCCCTTGGGTGAGCTGCTCTCCCTCGGACTCGGCTACGGCCACTACTTCGAGGGCGACGCCAACGGACTGGTCGCCTCCATGAGTGGCAACGACGAATCGCAAACGGTGCTGCTCGAGCGCTTCGGGTACGATTACGTCACGCTGCGCGCCGGCCTGGAGCTCGGAGGCGATCGATTTCTCTTCTTCACCCGCGCCGGGCTGAGCTGGATCCGAACGGAAATCCACGACTTCGACGAGGCCATCGATCCGGAGACACAGGTGAACGGCAACACCTCGATTTCCGTGCCACAGGACCCGGTGCTCAGCGCCTGGGCGCCATCGCTCAACTTTGGAATGATCGTACGACTATGAAGAGGAACCCACGGATGCCGCACCTCGTTGCGAATCTGAGCGCCCCCACGCTCCTGCTGGTGGGCGCCTGGGTGGCAGGCGGCAGCGCTTGCTCGGCGCGCGCCGACATCCCCGAGGTCGTCGTGACACAAAGCGAGGTCATGTTCGACGGCGTTCCGCGCCTGGACGGCGTGGACATCACGACGAGCCTCAGCACCAGCTTCGACCACCCCGAAGGCTTCGAAGTGCCAGACGGCTTCGACTCGGAGCTGCGCCCGCTCGGCGTGGTGGTGGAGGGCTACGGCGACATGCACGACTTGGCCTTCATCGATGGGCTACGCCTCACGCTGGCTTCCCGAGACCCGAATGGCCCCGAGCCCGCCGACGTGGTCACGTACACGAGGCAAGCAGGGGACGCAGGGCCGATGCTCGACGTCGCCGCGGAAGATGACACCAACGTGATTGACTACTGGAAGACCAACAGCGCCTTCTACCAGCTCACCGTCGTGGGCGACCTGCCCGAGCAGCAGTGGGGCGTCAACGTCACGGTTCGCTTCTCCGGGAGCCTCTCCGTCAGCGCGCTGTAGCGCGCGATCCCCACGGGACTCGGCGCTCGAAAGTCGAAGGACCGGGGTCGCGCTCGAGATCGCGAGAGCCCAGTCGGCGCGCGGCCGGGGCCGCCCAACAGTCGCTTCGCACGGGGCGCGACCCGCGCGCGCTAGCCGCCCGAGACGGGCGGGATCAGGGCCACCACGTCTCCGTCTCGAACGACGTGCGATGACTCGACGAACTCTTCGTTGACCGCGAACCGAACACTTTCGAGGCCGCCGGCGAGCCGCGGAGAGCGGCTCACCAGGACGGAGCACAACGCCCGCACTGCCAGCTCGCTGTGCGGGAGCTCGAGCTTCTCGGAGCGGCGCCCCACGAGCTCCCCCACCGCGGCGAAGTACAGGATCTCCAGCTTCATCAGGCCATCGGCTCCCGGAGCCTGCCGCCCGGGTGCCCGAGCGGCGGACACACCGCCTCGGAAAGAGCGAGAATCTGGATCAATAGCACGCGAAAGACGACGCCCACGTCGTCCACGTTGATGTCTTCCGAGTGCTCTTCGAGGGTGGAGCCGACGTGCTGATTGACGAAGGAGACCAAGCTCGGCTGTTCGATGGCGACGATGTCCTCCGTATCCAGCGGATCGACCGGGTCGGCTCGCCGCAGCTCTTCGTCCGCGCCCAGTGCCGCTTCGACCGCGAGCACCGCGTCTCGTGAGAGCTCGCTCTTGGCCACGGGGTGCGCCGCTTCGAACATGAGGAAAATGCAGGAGGAAAGCATTTGCCCGAGCGCCAGCGCCTGCGGATCGAGGTTCGGGCTCAGCTGAGAGGCCAAGTACGATGACAGCTCGGGCTGCGTCTGATCGAACCGCCGTTTGCCTTCGTCCAAGAGCTTTCTACCGCTCAGCCCCTCGCCCGAGGTAATGCGGGCCGCCACCGCCGCGACGGCTCCCTGGGGCACGCGCGCGTAGCTGACGATGGGGCGAATTGCTGACCGGCGAACCCACACAGCCGACGAGTGTACCACGTCACCGCTCGGCCAGGCGCCGCAGCTGCCGTGAATCGATCCAGGCTTCGCGGTCACCCCACTCCACGCGAGAAAGCCGCCCCACGGTCTCGGCCACGTAGACCAGAGCCCCCTGCGGCACCTGATCTCCGAGGTCGGCTCGAGTGGAAACCGCTCGGCTCACCGGCAGGCGGCCCCCCGCGGAGGAGAGCAAACGCCCCTGCTCGACGATCACCACCGCCGGGTGGTAGCTCTCGCGCAAGTGAAGCGCGACGGCCGTCATACCGCCGCCGAGGGCCAGGGAGACGGCCCCGAAAAAGCAGATCAGCGCGCTCACCACGCGACTCACGGTCGCTCCGAGCAGCCACCAGGCCAACAGCCCGAGCGAGAGCAAGCCCGAGCCGACGGCCCCGATCGCCGCCCAACCACCTTCGCCCACCAAATCCGACAGCGCGCGAAGCAGCCGCGGCCGCGCCGTGATCTTCGTCCCCCGATCCTTCGCGAGGCGCTCGGAGATCAGCGTTCGCACCCGCTCGGCGAGTTGGGCCGATTCCTCATCCGTCGAGTCGAGGTGCGCAGCCTCTTGAAAGGCGGCCGCCGCCTGCCCGTAGTCGGTGGGCTTGGCGGCCGTCGATTCGGCTCGCGCGAGGTAGGCGACACCCCGGTCGAAGCTGAGATCGCGATGCACCCGGCCCTGGTCCGACCACAGCTCGAGCTGGTCGATGGCGACGGTGAACGCCCCCTCGGCGACCTGGTCGGCGACCTTCTGCAGCTCCTGCTCGCTCGGCAACGGCGGCTGGGCGAGCAGCGGGGAGGGCTGCGCCCAGAGCAACGCGCAGAGCAACGCAGCCGCCGAGGCCGCCTTGGCGCCCGGCCTTCGCCCGCCGCGCAGCTTGCGGCAGAGCGCCTCGACCTCACGCACCAGCGACCCCTGCAGGGGGGATCCGGAGAAGCGGATCTGCTCGAAGCGACCCAGCAGCTGAACCACCTCCTCGGCGCGGTCTGGATGCATTTCGGCCCGTGTGAGAACGGAAGCGAGCTGCGCGCGAAGAACGGCACGCGCCTTGACTCCCGTACACCCCTCGACGGCCAGGTACACGGCCCGCTCGAGGTCGGCCAGCACCGCCTGGGTCTCGGTGCCCGCGCGGCGGGCGTCCTCGAGCGCCTGAGCAACGAGCGCGTCGGTGGATGCGACGCGCTGGCGCCGCGCCCGGAGCAAACGAGAGAGAATCGCCGAAGCGGCCCACGCGAGCACGACGACCGCCGGCGCGCCGAGCAGAATGAGCCAAAAGAGCGGACCGTCGCCGAAGCGATCGCGGGTTGGCATCGGCCCCAGGGCACCCACCCGCATTGCCACGAGGGAGCTCAGCTCGGGGGCGTGGGGCTCGGAGGGCCCCGATGCGGCGACCGGCGCCTGCGTGACGATGACGCGCCCCAACTCGGCGCGCGCAACCGAGTACCGTCGGGTCTCGGGGTCGTAGAACGGCAGCCGCACCTCCCCCAGGTCGAAATCACCGGGGCGTTCGAGCCGCACGACGTGATTGAAGACTCGCTGGCCTCCTAGCCGCTCTTCGGACAGCACCCGAACGTCGTCGACGATGGTGGGCTCGTCCCAGGCGACGCCCGCCTGCTCGGGCAGCTTGATGCCGCTCGGCAGACGGCCGCTTCCGGTCGCCGTGATGCGCACCGCGACCGCTCCCCCGGCAGCCACCTCGCGCGGCTCGACGGTGGCCTCGAGGCGGAAGCTCCCCACCTCCCCGTCGAAGCCCGCCACTCGCCCCGCGGCCGGAGGTTCCCGCACCAGGACGGACAGCTCGCGCGTCGAGCGCGGCAGGCCGAGAGCTCCGCGCGTCCCGTAGGAACGCCCGAGAAACCCGAACTTCATCGGACCGATGAAGAGCTCACCGGCCCGCAGGGGAAATAGCGCCACCTCGCGGACCTTCACGACGAGCCACTGCCGCCCGGCGGACCGAAAGGTGTAGACGGGCTGTTGGCTCGGCTCCTCCACGAGCCGATGGGCGAGAAAATCCGGATAGGACGCCTCGCGTGAGCCCGGCGCCTCCTGAAAGGTGCCCCGAGCCCCGTAGGCGTAGATGCTGAGCGTGATCTGTTCGCCCACCACGGCACGACGCTGGGAGAGAACTGCGCGCACGAACGCCGTGGGATCCGGTGGCCGCTCGACGACCAGCCGCGGCGGCGCGTCTTCGTAGCTCGGGCCGCGTCGGGCACGGTCGAAGAAGTCGTCGAACGGGCTGAACCCGCCGAAGGGGCTCGAAGGCCGGGTGCGACGGCGGCGGGTCAGCTGCCCGGGGGGCACCACCGTCAGCGTCTGAGACGAGGTTTGGAAGAGCTCCCCCCCCACTCGAACCGTGGCTGGACCGACCACGTACGAGCCGGGCGCCGACGCCACCACGCGCCAGGTGGCGGAGATGCCCACTTGCTTGACCATGCTGAAGCCCGTGATCGAGACGGACTGCCGCGTGCCGATTTGGGGCGCGCTGGCCTGCAGCCCCGCAGCGACCTCGAGCCGGGGATCCGACGGGCGGCCGTCGCCCGAGCTCATCGCCGTGAGCTCGACGACGATCGCTTCCCCCGCCTCGACTTCGCGCGCTCCGAGCCGAAGCTCGAGCGTCGGCTGCGCCGAAGCCCGAAGCGACACCAAGAAGCACGATAGCGCCAGCCACGAGATCCAGAGCAGCCGGGCGCGACGCTGCGCCCAGCTCATTTGTCGGCGACTCCCCGCCGCACACCGACCCGCCGGGCTCGAGCCGCCTCCTGCTGCACCGTCGGAGCTCGCTCCAGCTGATCGAGCACACGGTCATCCTGGCTGAGCGAGGGCCCTGGCTCGGGTTTGGGGGCGGGAGGCTGCCCGGCCCCCTGCTCGCTGCCTCGGGGCTGTTCTCGATCCGCCGACTGCTGCTGGGGGTCCTGCTTCGGCTCGTCTCCCGGCGGCTCTTTGCCCTGGGAATCCTTCTGCTCGTCGTCGTTCCCGTCGGGATCGTCCGGAGGCTGCTCGCCTTCGTCCTCGTCGCGATCGTCATCGGGCGACGATTGGTCCGACGGCGAGTCGTCCGGAGGCTGCTCGGAGCCATCGGAACCGCCGCCCGCGTCGCCCGCCGGCGGCGGCCCCGCGTCGGGCCGTTCCGGAGGGGGATTTTCCTCGATCCGGCGCAATGCCAGCGCTCGGTTGTGGGCGGCGTCCCGCCCCAGGTTGGACTCCTCCGGCTCGCCCTCCACGCCGGGTATCAACACGAGAGACTGGTCGTAGCCCTGGACGGCCGCTTCGTACTCACGGCGCAGGAACTCGAGGTTGCCGAGCAGGTACGCGGCCTGCGCCCTCATCTCCACGGGCAGGTCGCGACGGGAGACGAGCGGCTCGACGACCGCCAGCGCGCAGCCAACCTCTTGGCTGCGGCGAGCCAGCTGGGCCGCTTCGTCTTGGCTTGCCCCGAGGTCCTCCCCGAATCGTGCTCCATAGCGCTCTGCGATGCGAAATAGGGCGAGGCCCAGGTCGAACGCGGCCTGAGGCTTGTCGCGGCCGCCGGCCGTCGCGAGCGTGCCCTCGGAACAGGGCGAAATGCCGAGATAGCCGGCGAGGTGGACCTGCGCCGCGCCGGCGTCCCCGCGGCTCAGCGCCTCGATGGCCTCGTCCACCTCGGGTGCGTTGCGCATGAAGAGGGAATCCACGGGCGAGGAACTCGGCTCGCGACACCCGAACAGAAGAAACAGCGCCGCCGCGGCCACAGCGGCCTTCGGCAGCTTCTTCTGCCGCCGGCGCCGGGGCACCTCCCCCACCAGGCTCTCCAGCAGGAACAAGACCAACGCGACCCCGAGCGGGTAGGCGTACACGTCGGCGTATACCGTCTCCACGCGCTCGGAGAGCTCCTGGGTCATCATGACGCGAAGCTGGCGTGCCACCTCGTCGATACCGGTGCTGCCCGCTTCGCTCCTCACGATGCTCCCCCCGGTGCTCTCGGCAATCGATGCGAGCTGAGCCTCGCCCTCCGCGCTGAGCGCGGTGGTCATCACCTTGCCGTCGCGATCACGGCGCACGCCGCGGTTGGCCCCCGACTCGTCGATGTCGGGGATGATCTCCGGTGCGCGACCGCCGATTTGCACGACCGAGATCGTGATGCCCGCCTGCTTCGCGCTCTGCGCGCTGGCCACCGGATCCCCTTCGAGGTCCTCCCCGTCGGTGATCAGAAGCATCACTCGGCGGTGCTTTTGCGATCGGGGGTCGCGCTCCAACAGAGCCCGCCCCGCTTGCAGAGCGCGAGCGATCGCCGTGCCGCCGACGGGCATGTCGTGGGGCGTCAGCTGGCGGAAGAACTGAGCAATCGCGCCCCCATCACTCGTGAGCGGGAAGCTCATCGGCTCCCCCGCGAAAGCCACGGCCCCGAAACGGGCGCCGGGCAGAGCCGCAATCAGACGCGCCACCTCACTCTTGGCCCGCTCGATGCGGCTCGGCGCCACGTCGCGCGCGTACATGCTCTTCGAGTAGTCGAGCACCAGGATGACATCGAGGTTGGTCGCGGGAATGCGGCGTGTTCCCCAACCGTACTGGGGCTGCGCGAGAGCGATGAAACACGCGCACAAGGCCAGGACCAACGCGACGCCCTTCAGAGCGCGACGCCCAGCTGGCCGCGCCGTCATCAACCCCACCATGAGATCCTGCTGGCCGAAGCGCCGCAGCGCCCTCACCCCCTGGTGCGCGCCCAGCAGCAGGAGCGCGCCGACCGCGAGCGCCAGCAGCGTTCCCAGCAGCCAACCGGGATGCTCGAACCTCACGGAAACCTCCGCAAGAGCAGAGCGCGCATCAACGCCTCGAAGGCGAGCAGCAGCACGCCCGGAAGAGCCAAGTACCGGTACAGATCCTCGAATGTCGCCACACTGCCCTCGAACTTGGTTTTCTCGAGCTTGTCGAGCACGTCGTGCAAGCTGGCCCGCAGCACACTGGCATCGGTGGCGACGTAGCTCGCACCGCCGGTGCTGTCTGCGATCGTCTTCAGCAGGTCACTGTTGACGGGAAAGTGGCGCGTCGAGTAGCGCGGCTGCCCGAAGAGGTCGAAGCCATCGTGCACCTCCGCGCGATCGCCGTCCCCGATCTGAATGGTGTAGATTCGCGCGCCGACGACCGACGCGAGGTGGGTCGCGTACTCGGGCGAGAGCTGGCCGGCGTTGTTGTCCCCGTCGGTGAAGAGGATGATCGCCTTGCTCGCGGCCTGGCTGCGCCGCAGCCGAGCGGTGGCGACCCCGAGCGCATCACCAATCGCGGTCCGGCTCGGGTCGATCAAATCCAAGCTCAGTCGCGAGACGAGCGTGTCGAGCAGATGATAGTCGAGGGTCGGCGGCGAGAGTACGTACGCCGCCTTGCCGAACACCACGACCCCGATCCGATCCGTCTTGCGCCGAGAGACGAAATCGCGAATGGTCGCCTTGGCCGCATCCAGGCGGGTGGGCAAGATGCCGCGCCGCCGCTCGGGCGCCAGGCGCTCCAGATCTTCCGGAAGGTTCTCGATCACCGCGCGCATCGACCCCGATAGGTCCAGCACGAGCACCACGTCGATGCCCTCCTCCTCCGCGCTCGTCGGCACGACGGCGTTGAGGGGGCGCGCCATCGCCAACACCAAGAGGGCGTAGCCGACCCCGCGAAACGCTCCGGGGAGGTCCCGAAGCCAGACGCGTACCCCCACCGGCCCCCTGGAGAAGCCGGCGACGCTGCCCAGCCGAACCCGCGGACGGCGCTTGTCCTCCCCGTAGGTACCGCGCCACAGCAGCCAGGGCACGACCGAGAGCCCCAGCAGGAGCCAGGGGTGCTGCCACTGGGCGGCCACCAGCTCGGGTCCTCGCACCCAGGCGGGATACGCCAGCCCGAACAGCAGCGCAGTGACCAGGTAGCCGAGCAGTGCCGACGCCCGCTTCACGATTCCTCCTTCAGGTGGTGCGTCAAAGGCTCGCCGCGCGCCGCGGCCCTGAGCTCGGCTCGCTCGGGATCCATCGTGTGGCGCACGATGCTCTCGCCCTGGTCGAGCGCCCGCTCACATTCCGCCACCTCGGGCACCAAGTTGGCGAACTTGACCAGGTCCGCGCGCTGGAGAAATGCGCGCACGTCGGCCAGGGCATCGATGCGCGGGCGCACGGCGGAGAGCGCGCGCATGGTTTCGCGCGTGGTGCTCTCCAGACCATCGAACCCGTAGCGCTGCCCGAGGTACTCGCGCACCGCCGCAGCAACCGCCGCGTAGTGCTCGCGCGTCCTGCCCACCGAAAGCTCGCCGCGACGCAGCCGCGCCAGGGCCTCGAGCGCGGTGTCCCACGCGGGGCGCGGCGGCGGAGGGGGCACGGGGGGGCGCTCACGGCGCCGATACATGCCGATGAGAAACGCGCACAGAGCGCCGAGTGGCAGGGCAATCAGGGCGCCGAGGGCGACGTTCTTCGCCGCCTCCCACACTTCCCGCTGGGGCCGGGGCGGGGGGTTGGGCTTCGGCTCGGCCAGCGCGATGCTGGAGGTCGGGTCCTCGACGGCCAGCGAGTGGGGGTGCGTGCACAAAGTCGTCAGATCGCCACTCGCGCGAGCAATCGCGATGGGCAGGCTGGGCAACACCAGCGTCTGCGGGCCCGGCTCTTCGGGCAGCGGGACGAAGGAGAGCTCCACGACGGTCGTCGCCGTTCCCGGCTGCTCGGTGCGCTCGATCCGCGGAGCCGCTGGCCCCTGCAAATCCGCGAACTGAAAGCCCGAGCGCGACAGCTCCCGCCCCTCGGGGCTGTCGAGCAAGAGCTTGAAGCCGCCCGGCAACACCCGCTCCCCGAGCCCGTGCGGAATCGAGAGCCGAAGCGTGGCAGCGTACCCCGCCTTGGCTCGGGCCGGAAACGTCTCGGCCATGACCGGGCGCGACTTGCCTTCCGGCACGTGCTCGACGCACGCCGACGGGGCGGTGACGGCGTCGCCGGCGCTCGCCGACGAGGGCGCGGTCACCGAAGGGGGCGCGGCGACGCCCGCGTCCGGCGCCTGCGCGCGGGCAGCCGAGCCGACCGGCGGCACGAGCGCAACGGCCACGGCCCAAGCGACTCCAGCCCGCCTCACCGGTGAGCCCTCTTGGCGCGCCGCGCGAACAGATCGCGCATCGGACCGATGTAGGGCCGATCGGTGCGCACCACGCAGTGATCGAGCCCGAACTTGCGAAAGAGCGCCACGTTCTGCCCTCGCTGCTGGCTCATTTGTCGCCGATAGAACGCCCGCACGCGCGGATCCGACGTGTCCACCAGGACGTCCTGGCCGGACTCGAGGTCCTCGAACGCAGCCAACCCCACGTCGGCGAGCTCGGTGTCTCGCGGATCGGCCATCACGACGGGCACCACGTCGTGGCGCGCCGCGGCGAGTGAAAGGGCCCGCTCGTAGTCGGCGGCGAAGAAGTCGCTCAGCACAAACGCCACGCTGCGCCTGCGCGATACCTTGTACAGGGTTTGGAGCGCCACCCCCAGGTCCGTCCCCCGCCCCTGCGGCTCGGCCGCGAGAATCTCCCGCACCACACGCAGCACGTGCTTCTGCCCCTTCTTGGGCGGCACGATTTTTTCGACGCGATCCGAGCACAGGATGAGGCCGACGCGATCGTTGTTCTTGATCGCGCTGAACGCGCACAAGGCCGCCACTTCCGCCGCGACGGTGCTCTTGCTGGCTCGCTGGGTCCCGAACAGCCCGCTCTGGGAAACGTCCACGACCAGCATGACGGTCATCTCCCGCTCTTCGACGAAGACCTTGATGAACGTCTCATCCATCCGCGCGCTGACGTTCCAGTCGATGCTGCGCACGTCGTCCCCGGGCTGGTACTTGCGGACCTCGCTGAACGCCAACCCCTGGCCCTTGAACCCGGAGATGTAGTTTCCGGACAGCTGCTCCGTCGCCAGCCGGTTGGTCGTGATTTCGATCCTGCGCAGCGCCCGCAGCAGGTCCTTCGGGATCACGGAACCTCGACGACCTCGAAAACGCGGCGAACGATGTCCTCGGCGGTCACCTCCTCCGCCTCCGCCTCGTAGCTGAGCACCACGCGGTGGCGCAGGACGTCCGGGCCGATGGCCTTGACGTCTTCGGGGGTGACGTAGCTGCGACGCTGCAAGAAGGCGTGCGCCTTGGCGGCGAGGTTCAGCGCGATGCTCGCCCGGGGGCTCGCACCGTACTCGATGAGCGGCGCGAGGTCGCGCAGACCCTTCTCCGGCTCGCGGGTGGCGAAGACGATGTTGACGATGTAGTCCCGAACGCGATCGTCGGTGTAGATGTCGCGCACCACTTTGCGACACTGCAGCAGCTGCTCGGGGCTGGTCTTCGCCGCAGGCTTTGCGGGAGCGACGCCGGTCATCCGATCCATCAACAGTCGCTCCTCCTCACGCGTGGGATAGCCGACCTTCACCATCAGCATGAACCGGTCGACCTGGGCCTCGGGCAGCGGGTAGGTCCCCTCCTGCTCGATCGGGTTTTGCGTCGCGAGCACGACGAATGGATCCGGCAGGGCGTAGGTCTTGTCCCCAATCGTCACCTGCCCCTCGGCCATCGCCTCGAGCAGCGCGCTCTGTACCTTGGCCGGCGCGCGATTGATCTCGTCCGCCAGCACCAGGTTGGCGAAGATCGGCCCCAGCTTGCTGGTAAATTCGCCGGACCGCTGGTTGTAGATGACCGTTCCGATCACGTCGGCGGGCAGCAGATCGGGAGTGAACTGGATCCGGGCGAACTGAGCGTGAATCGCTTGGCAAATACTTCGCACCGTCAGCGTTTTGGCCAGGCCCGGCACGCCTTCCAGCAACACGTGGCCGCCGGTCAAGAGGCCAACCAGGATCCTTTCGATCATGTAGGTCTGCCCGACGACGACCTTCCCGACCTCGGCCATCAGCTCGTCGACAAAAGCGCTTTCCTTGGCGACTACATCCCCAAGCGCCCGCACATCCTGCATTCAAGAGCTCCTAGGGCCCGACTTCGCGAAGTGGGCCAGTGAGAATTTCGGTGTTCCGAGCCGAAAACAGACCAACCCGGCGAGGATTCCGGGCGCCCCAAGCCGGGGGGCTCGGCAACCTTGCGCTACCGGAGCCCTGGCTCGAGACACGTGAGAACCGATTGCTCGCCGCGTATATCGCGGTCGGCGGCGTGGAGACAATCCTGGGCCGCGGGCTATTCCCCCCCAGCCGCCCCGCGCGCCCCCGAGCGGGCCCCGCGTTGCCGGGAAGGGCCGCTCAGCTGGTCGGACGACTCGCCGCGGACGCTGCCCGCCCGAGGCCCCGTCGAGGGCCTCTCGCGCCGCGCCGGCTTTGGCGCCCCGAGCCCACCGCTCGGCTCGGGGCTGCGACCCCGCCGCCCAAAGGAGGGGGCTGGCAGCGGGAGCGCTCGGGCCCCGGGCGCGGACGACGCGCGCCCGGGCCGAGGCGGCGCGGAACGCGGAGTGGAAAGCTCCCCCGACCTTGCTACCTTTCCGCCATGGCACGGATGAGCAGACTGCCGGCGAGCGCAACGGAGGCGCTGCCGGGGCGCAGCGAGGCGATGGAGATTTCGGGTCGCCACTTCGTCAGTGGACGCTCGCTGGTCCCTCCCTTCGAAGACGCCGACGGGCCGCTACCCCGAGCGCTGTTCGGGATGGGTTGTTTCTGGGGAGCGGAGCGACGCTTCTGGGAGGCACCGGGCGCAGTCGTCACGGCGGTCGGGTATGCGGGCGGTTTCACCCGGAATCCGAAATACGAGGAGGTCTGCTCGGGTCTGACGGGGCACAACGAGGTCGTCCTCGTCGTGGTCGACCGGGCGAGCGACTTCCGAGCGCTGCTGGGGACGTTTTGGGCCAGTCACGACCCGACGCAGGGGATGCGGCAGGGGAACGACCTCGGCACCCAATACCGGTCGGGCATCTACGTCTATTCGGAGGAGCACGAGCGGCTGGCACACGAAAGCCGCGAGCAGTATCAGCGCGCCCTGAGTGACGCCGGGCGCGGGCGCATCACCACGGAGATCGTACGGGGAGCGGAGTTCTACTACGCCGAGGAATACCACCAGCAGTACCTCGCCAAGAACCCCCGGGGCTATTGTGGGTTGGGCGGGACGGGGGTCGCTTTCCCCGGGTCTTGCTCGGCCTGACCGGGCCCAAGCGGCTCTCCAGCGTCCGGGCTGGCCGCAACACGGGGCCGGCCGGCAGCGTCGACTCGGCGTGCTTCGCGCCCTGCCCCGCGGCGCTCAGGGAGGGGCCGCCGCTGCCGTCGACGCCGTGCCCTGCTCCGAGCCCTCTCGGGCCATTTGAGCCATCCACGTCGACCCGCTGCACTTGCCGAATACCGCGCCGATCTCCCGCGCGCCCGTCAAGCGCCGCGGATCGGTGCAGCCCGTGTTGAAGACGGCCTTGGCCACGACTTGGCGGGCCAACAGGGAGCGGGCCAGCACGATGCCGTCCCCATCGGGCAAGTCGATGTCGAAGACTCCGATGCGAAAATGGCCTTCCAGCTCACACGCCGAAGCGACCGTCGTGCGATGCACCACGGCGACCCCGTGGGTTCGCAGCTGACGCACGAGTGCGCGGGCCAAACAGCAGTCGTCCTCGATCAACAGAACGTCGGTTTTCTTCATCCCACCTCCAATCGGGAACCGGAGCTCCCCGTTTCCTGCCTTCGAATCCTTTTTCTGGCGATGGATTCCCAGCCCCAGAAACGCCCCCCCCATTGGAGCCGACGAAAGCGTCGTGGTGGCTGCAAGAAATGTTGGTCAACTCGAGGCTCGGCATGTGCGGCCTCCGACCACCAATACGACGGCGGAGGTACCAAGTTCAGACGTCGACGCGGCGAAACGCGGCGAAAGCTCGTCCAGGCCTGCGGGCTAAGCATGAAAAGCCCTCGCTCGTCCGCCCGGTTTCCGCCTCTCGCGCCCGCGCCGGGAAAAGAACGGGCGGCTGGCTCCGAGCGGTGCCACGAGGTCCGCAGCCCGCCGAGCGGCGCCATGACCAAGTCGGTGTGGCTCGCTGCCGCCGGTGTGGATCGACCGCACCGGGGGGCAGCGATGCGATGCGCGGTCGCGCGCGCGCCGACCGAGCCGCCCGCCTTCGCGCTTTGGCTCGAGGACCGCCGCGCGCAAACGCTGCGTGGCCGCACCGGGGCGAGAGTCACCCGCCCGCGCTCCCCGCGCCCCGCGGGCAGGAGGAACGCTCGAACAGCGGAGATTCGTCACAACATCGTATAGGATGTGTTCCCGCAACCCGATGGAAACCTGGACTCGGCGAACAACCTCGAGCCGCTCCTCACTCGAGCGACGTACGGCGCGGCGTCACGCACCCCAGGAGGCCGAAGGATTGCGAAGGACAGCGCGCACGCTTCTTGCTCGCAGGTGGCTCGCTCGGCAATCGGCCTCGGGCCGTGACCCTTCCGTCGCCTCGGACGGGGGAGCGCACAGCGCCGCCGAGCGCCGACAGCCATCGCAAAGCGCAGCCCGACCGAGTCCACCCCCCGCGGCCGCGGGGCCCCACGGGGCTCCGTCTGCGGCGCGAGAGGGGCGCGCGGCGCGAGCCGGCCGGGGGCTGGACGCGGCCCTTGTCGGCAATCGAGCCGAACGCCGCGCGCGGCGGCCGCCCGGGCGCGGCGATTGTGGCCCGGAGTGCCGCTCCGGCAGGGAGTTGCGCCGCGGCGCGTGGCGAGCTCGGCACGGCTCGACGGAATCCGGAACACGCAGCACCCGGCCCGGCGGCGGCCGGCGTTTTGGTGACGCGGCGCCGACCCTAGGCAATACTGCGCCAGGCGAGATCACGCGGCGGATCCGAGCGGCCTCGATCGCCTGGGGGCCTACCGAGGGGGGGCTTCGCAAGCGGGCTGTCGCGGCGGCCCCGCGGATCGACATTTGGCCATGTGACCTTTGGTTTCCATCCTCTTCCCCCCCATTCGGCTCGGGAAGCGACTTTAACCACCACAAGTGAGGCAAGCGTGCGTTTCGGGATAGATTTTGGGACGACGAGAACCGTGGTGGCGGTGTGCGATCGAGGCAACTACCCCGTGCTTTCCTTCAAGGTGGAAAGCGGCACGGCCCGCCCCTACTTTCCCAGTGTGGTCGCCGAACGAGGCGGCAGCCTCGAGTTCGGTTTTCGGGCGCTCGCGCGCATCGGCCAAGCGGGATGGACGGTCCAGCATTCGTTCAAGCGCTGGCTCTCGTCGCCCGACGCAACGCTCGACCGGGTGGTGCAGGTCGGTTCGACGACGCTGCCTCTGGTCGAGCTCGTCACCGAGTTCCTGCGCGCGGTGAAGCAGGCGGCTCTCTACGAGTCGGATCTGCCCAAGTCGATGAAAAACGGAAGCTCTGTCGATGTCGAAGCATCCGTCGCCACGCCGGCCAACGCCTTCTCCACCCAGCGGCTGGTCACGCTCGAGGCCTTTCGGCGCGCGGGTTTCAGAGTGCTCAGCATGTTGAGCGAGCCGTCGGCGGCGGGGATGGAGTACGCGCACCGCTATCGCAACACGCTCAACAGCAAACGCGAGAAGGTGCTCGTCTACGATCTCGGGGGAGGCACGTTCGACGTCTCCCTGGTCGACATGCAGGGCGACCGACACGACGTCGTGTCGAGCCGGGGGTTGAGCCAGCTCGGCGGGGACGACTTCGACGAGGCGCTGGCGACGGTCGGCGCCGAAAAGGGCGGCTTCGCGGCCAGCGACCTGTCCCCCTCCGAGTGGGCGGCGTTTCGGCACTACTGCCGAGATTTGAAGGAGGCGATCCACGCCAACACCCGCAACGTCTACGTCGAGCTCGGCAACGCTTTCGGTGACGAGCTCCGGGCCCGTCTCCAGCTCGCGGCAGACGCCGTCGCGTCCGTCCCGATCGCCGCGTACGAGCAAGCCTGCCAACCAATGCTCGATCGAACCCTCGAACTCGTCCGCGAGGCGCTCGTCAGCGGCCTGGGGGAGGACAGCGAGCCCGATGCCAGCGGAGTGCCCAAGCAGCTCGCCGGGCTGTACGTCGTCGGTGGCGCCAGCGCCCTGCCGAACGTGGCGCGCCGACTGCGCACGGAGTTCGGTCGCAGGGTACGCCGCTCTCCGTACCCGTCGGCGGCCATCGCGATCGGCTTGGCAATCGCGGCCGACGAGGCGGCCCCGTACCAGGTCTCGGCCAGCTTCCAACACTATCTGGGGGTCTTCCGGGAAGCCCGCGGTGGGCAAATCGTGGACTTCGACGGGATCATTGGTCCCGACGTGCCGTTGCCTGCGCCCGGTGGGGAGCCCATTCGGCTGAGCCGCCGCTACCGCGCCACGCACAACGTCGGGCACTTCCGCTTCGTGGAGTGCGGTTGGCTGAGCGCCGCCGGCGAGCCGAGCGGCGACATCAAGCCTTGTCGGGACATTCTCTTTCCGTTCGACCCGCACCTGCGGCAGACCAAAGATCTGAAGGCCATCCCCGTGGCCCGAAGTCCCGGCGGAGGCCCCGAGATCGAAGAGCAGTACGAGGTGCACGAGTCGGGCGCCGTCGACCTGGTGATCGTCGACTGCGAGCGGGGCTACCGCCAGAGCTACCGAATCGCCGGCTGAACGGCAGCGCGGTGCCCTGCCCCCGAGACGCGCGGGCCGTCGTGGCCCGACGCACGCCGGCTCACTCGCCGTACTCGTCGTTGTAGTCGCGCATCGCGGCGCGCACGACCTTCTCGGCGTGATCCCACCCATACGCCTTGCTGATGTGCACGTTGCTCTCGGTTCCCGGCACCATCTTGTAGGTGGAAAAGTAGTGCGTCAGCCGCTCGATCAGGTTCTGGGGCAGCTCCTGCAGATCGCGGCACGCCCCCCACACCAAGTCGTTTTCCAACACCGCGATGATCTTGTCGTCCGCCTCGTCGTTGTCGATCATTTGCAGGCCGCCGACCACGGTCGCGCTCAGGATCAGATCGGTGCGAGCGACGGGCCGTTCGCTGAGCACGCAGATATCGAGCGGATCACCGTCCCCACGAGTTGCCTCGCCCGCGGTCAATGCCGCCGTTCTCGGGCCGCAGTAGGTCCGGGGAATCAGGCCGTACAGGGCCGGTGGCTGCGCCGAGCCGCGCTGCGGACGGTCGATGCGAATGTAACCCGTGACCTTGTCCAGCTCGTACTTCACGGAGTCGAACGGGGTGATCTCGATGTACGCCGTGACGACCCGGGGGGCACGCTTGCCGATTTCGAGGCCGTGCCACGGATGAGGGCGCCAGCGATAAAATGGTGGGGGAAACGCCATGACGTGGCGGCATACTACGCTGCACCCGAAGGAGCGCAAGCCCCGGCGGGGCATCGGCAGCGACGTGAAACTCCCCTGATGCAAGCCCTGCCGCTTCCACGGCCCGAACGCGCGCCAGGGCCCTCCCCCGATTCCGGCGCCTCTGCCAGCGGCGCGATGCGCACGAACGAATTGCTGGTAGGCCGAATCGGCGCGAGCCCGTCCACGACGAAGAGGGCATCGCAAAGAAGGCCGAAAGCGAAGGGCGGCGAGCGCGCCGCAAGCCGTCGCCACCCCGACGAGGGACGCCGGCCCCGCACTGCGTGCAACGCCAGCCAGGTCGCGGCGAAAAACGCCCCTGCTCGCCGTCGGCCCCCTCGGGTGAGGGCCGCCGGCGAGCGCCTCTCGCGGCGCGCTTCGCTCACGGCCCTGCTCTGCTTGGGCTCCCACACCCTTCGTGGCTGGGTGAGAACCCGCTAGCCCGGATTTCTCGCGACCGCAGGACCGAGGGTGCGAGGAGGAGATGGATTTTCAGTCCAGATGCCCGCCGGCAGACTTGCTGTCTGCCCCGCACGCGCTGGCGGGCAGCCGGGCGAAAAGACACGACTCATCGCACCCTCGGAAGCAGGTCGTGGGGCTAGCCCCGAGCCGGCACGAGGCCCTCGGCCATCATTTCCAGCAGGGCGTCGGGATTGTCCACGTGAACCCAGTGCCCCGAATCGGCCAGCACGCGGCAGCGCACCGCCGCTTCGGGCCCGATCCGCTCCGCGCGCGCCCGCGTATCCCCCGTCCAGCGGTCGCTGCCTTCCGCCACCACCAGCTCCACGCTCACCGCCCCCTTCGCCGACTCCAAGTAGGGCCAGAGATCGGCTCGAAAGTAGTCGTTCATCAGCTCTTCGATCGCATCGATGTCGAATTTCCACTCGTAGCCCTGGGGGCCGCGAACGAGGTTCGTGGCGAGCCACTGGGCGAGACCTTTGGGCAGCCCCACCCCCTCGACGAGGTGCCGCAGGGCCTCGGCCCGGCCGGGCGCCGGCGTGGAGAGCGAGCGAACGGCCTCGATCACACGCACGATTTCAGTCGATGCCGTGGGCCGCTGCGCACCGGGCAACGAATCGAGAGCCCACACCTGCCGCAAGCCGACCGGAGCTCGGCTCGCGTACTGCAGCGCGACTTTGCCGCCGAAGGAGTGGCCGATGACGACTCGCGCGACGCCCTCGAGCTGCCCCACCAGAGTCACCAAATCCTGGCCGCAAGCGGCCAGAGTGTGCGGCGGCGGGGCCCCGGTGGACTCGCCGTGGCTTCGCAGATCCACCAAGACGTACCGGTAGTCGGGCCGTCGCTCGCACAAGCGCTGCACGAAACGACGGAAGTTCTGCCCCGCGCCCAGGGCTCCGTGCAACACCAGAGCCAACGGCGCGCCGGAGGCGGGGCCCGCGGCCTCGACCATTCGGTGATGAAGGATGAAGGGCATCTCGAGCGCCCGGTTTAGCAGAAGGCGCACCGCGAACGGAGCGGGCCGCGCAGCAATCCCGATCGGCGGGCGGAGCCGGACCCGCGCGGCCAACGACCCGAGGCGCCGATCCGGGTCGCTGGCGGGGCCGCTCGGGCGCAGCGCTACTTGGAAAGGCCGGTCACTCGCCGGCGGTACTGCTCGGCATTGTAGCTCGCGAGCTGCGCGGCATACTCGGCCGGCAGGCCCTCACTCTGGCGTTCCGCGGCGGCTCGAGCCGCGTCGAGCGCCTGTTGGGTGCGCCCGGATTCGTCCCGCCCGTCGAACGCCAACCAGTGTTTCTGGGCCGCATTGATGCGAGCCTGCGCGACCTTCTTCTGCCGCTTCTTGACCTCGAGCTCGGCCTGCTGGCGAGCCGCCTGCTCCGCCGCGACGATCTCCGCGTCGAGCGCCGTGATCAGCGTGGAGTCGGCGCACACTTCCCACACGTAGTCCCGCCACTTGCGCGCGGACTCGAAGTCCTGGAAACCCACCGCCTGGCGCACCGTGGCCGCGCTTTGCGCGCACTGCGCTTCGCTCGGCCCCAACAGACCGCAACCGGCAGTCGCCGCGAGCAGCAGGACCGGCGCGGCCAGCGCCGCGAACGGCGTGCGACACCTGGGCGTCCCGGCAGCCCGAGTCGCGCGCTTCGCTCCACGCCGCCCCACTCGTTCGAGCGCGCCGACGTTGCCTGCCTCATCCGGGCCGAGCCGCCGGGGCTCCGCCGTCGATCGTATCCATCTCGTGCTCACAAACTCCTCCAGAAAGCCGTGCCCGGGCGGGCCTCGCGAGCGGTGCCTCCCACCGACATTCCGCGACACCCGGGTCGCCCTCCAGGTACGGCCAACAGCGCCAAAAACCCCGCCCCTTCGACCCGTTGACCGATTAGCCGGTCAAGCTTGAATGGAACGGTTTTCGGCTGCAAGCCTTCTGTGTTTCGAGCAAGACTCCGCGCACCATGAAGTCCTCTCTGGCCCGTATCATCTCGGCGGCACGGCTCTCGACCGCCTTGCTGCTCCCCTGCGCAGCGTTCAGCGCGTGCGACTCCCCCAAGGCCGACGCCGAGCCCTCCGGGGTGGGCGAGCACGCGGAAGCCGCCAAGAGTGCCTCCGAGGTGAACAAGGCAGCCGGCCCCACCAAGCCCACGGCCCAAAAAGGCCCCCTGCCCGCGCCCGCCGACGTGGCGAGCCCCCCGGAGAACGCCGAGAAAACCGAGTCGGGCCTGGCCAGCGTGGTGCTCACGGCCGGAACGGGCGACAAGCACCCGGCCGCGAGCGACCGCGTGAAAGTTCACTACACGGGCTGGACGAAGGACGGCAAGATGTTCGACTCGTCCGCCACGCGCGGGATGCCCGCGACCTTCGGCCTCAACCGTGTCATCAAAGGCTGGACGGAAGGCCTGCAGCTGATGGTGAAAGGCGAAAAGAGGCGCTTCTGGATTCCGGGGGAGCTCGCCTATGGCGAGAAGCCTCGCCGGCCGGGAGCGCCGAGCGGACAGCTCACGTTCGACGTGGAGCTGCTCGACATCATCGAGGCGCCCCCGCCCCCGGAGGTGCCCGCCGACGTGGCCGCCGCACCGACGGATGCCAAGAAGACCGCCAGCGGGCTGCGCTACAAGGTGCTGAAACCGGGCACCGGCAGCAAGCATCCGAGCCTCCAAGATCGGGTCGAAGTGCACTACGCCGGGTGGACTCCGGACGGCAAGATGTTCGACTCGTCGATTCCCCGGGGGCGCCCGTCGACATTCGGCGTGGGGCAGGTGATCAAGGGATGGACAGAAGGCCTTCAGTTGATGGTGGTGGGCGAGAAGGCTCGATTTTGGATCCCGAGCGAGCTCGCCTACGGAGACAAGCCGGCGCGGCGAGGCGCTCCCGCAGGAGCTCTGGTATTCGACGTCGAGCTGCTCGACATCAAGTAGCGCGATGAAGCAAGTAGCGCGATGAAGCACCGTCGGGCGGCACGAGCGGTCGGAAACCCAGTGAGTCAGGCGCCGCCCCAATTGGCGCGCGGGGCGGTCATCATCGCGGGGCCGGGCCCAGCCGGCGCGACGCGGTTGCGTTCGCGCGGCACGGGCTGGGCGGGAGCCGCCGGCTCTGTGATTCTAGGCTCTGTGATTCTAAGCTCTGGGTGCGGCGGCTCCGGGGCTGTCGGTCGGCCGCCGGGGCAACCCGTCGAACCGACGTCCGAGCCCGGTCCAGGGAATGGCGGGGAGCGAGATATCTTGCCGCCGTCGAAGCCGGAGGGCGGCGCCACCGACGGCGCTCGAGCCCCCGGCGCGGAGGCGGCGGAGGACGACCTCGACGAGGACATCGCCGCCATCATGCAAGAGGTCGGCGAGCCCGGCTCCCCGCCGCCGAGCGCAGCGCCGGAGAAGCGCGACCTTTCGGGCCAGGAGATCATTTACCGCGTCACGGGCGAGGGCCTGGTAATCGAGATCGACGGGCTGCACCTGCGGCCCAAGGCCAAAGCCGTGGCGCGCAAGAACGGCAGCTTCGACGTCCAGTTCGAGATCGAGGCGCGGTCGTTCGACGGGCGGCTGTATTGGCTCCAGACGGCCTCCGAAGGGCCGCTGAGCATCGCCGGGCGGATCGAGAAGAAGAGCGGCGAGCGCGAACGCTTTTCCGATCGGCGCTCGGGCAAAGAAGAAGAGCTGGTGTCGGATGGCTCGCCCGTCACCTTTCGCCAGAAGTGGCCCGGCAAGGGGCAGCCGAAGCTCTGGCGAGGGCAGAAGGTTCGCCTGGAGGTGGGCCTTTGGGGCATGCGAGTCGAGCAGTCCCGAGAGCGCCCGGTGCGAAGGTTGTTCGTCGTCGAAATGTTGGCGACCCGAGGGCCGACTCCCGTCATTTCCCCGCCGTCGGTCGATTGGGGAAGCTGATTCCCTTGTGTTGGATTTTTCGCGTATCGGGAATTCATTCAGTTGGCGCAATTTCTCAATCAGCCCTCCAAGCCGGGCCGTTGGGCGCCGTAACAACGGAGAACGCGCCAAAAAATCGCGGACTGCCGGCTTGCGGCGCGGCGGTGGAGGGTGCAGGGTTGATGATGCGCGATGTGGCGCCCTGTGCATTGCTGTGGGAGAAATGGGCCGACGATCGTTGACTAACCGCGGGCGCGGTACGCTCCGCGCCGTCCCGACCCGGAGCGGGTTGCCCCTCGCTACCCGTTCGGCAACCGTGTGCTCGGTAGCCCTCGCCTGTTCGCTCGCCGCTTGCAGCGGCGAGGTCCCGAGCGACGATGGGGTCCCGAGCCCCGGGGACCCAGCCGGTGGTGCCCCGGGCGAGCCCGCCGAGCCGGATCCACCACCACGGGCCAATGCGGAGTGCGGCACTCCCATCGCGGGCCGCGCGACGGCGAGGCTCCTGACCCGTCTGCAATACGACAACACGATTCGGGATCTACTCGGGGACGACACGAGCCCAGGGGGCAGCTTTCCCGAGGAAGCCACCTTCTTGGGCTTCGGCAACAACGCAGACGTGCACCGCGCGAGCCTGTTGCTCAGCGAGCAGCACGCCAGCGCCGCACGGTCCGTGGCCGCGGCCGCCGTGGCGGGCGGCCTCTCCGAGCTCTTGCCTTGTGAAGAGCAGTCCAGCGCCTGCATGCAGCAGTTCGTGTCGGAGTTCGGCTACCGCGCGTTTCGCCGGCCGCTGCTCCCGGGCGAAAGCGAACCCTTGATGGATCTCTTCGAAGCGGCGAACGGTGAGTGGGGCTTCGAGAAGGCCGTCGAGCTCGTGCTGCAAGCGATTCTGCAGTCGCCGCAGGTGCTCTACCGCACGGAATCCCTGGCCTCGGCGTCCCCCATCGGTGCAACGCCGGCCGCCGGCGGCGTCGCGCCCCCGAGCGACGCCGTCGCGTTGGACTCCTACCAGATCGCCTCTCGCCTTTCGTACTTCCTCTGGAACACCATGCCCGACGACGAGCTGTTCCGCATGGCAGACGCCGGCATGCTCGTGAGCACCGAGAACATCGAGGCGCAAGCTCGACGCATGATTCAAGACGAGCGCGCTCGCAGCACCGTGGCGGATTTCCACCGCCAGTGGCTCGGGCTGAGCCGCTTCGGCGGCCTCGCTCGGCAGGAGGGAGCGGGGCAGGCTTACTCGACGGACTTCAACGCAGCCTGGCAGCAGTCGCTCGAACAGTTCGCGCAGCACGCGTTCTGGGAGGCGGGGGGCACGGTCGAATCACTGCTCCAGAGCAGCGAAGTCTTCGTCCCCAGCGCCGAGATGGGGCAGCTCTACGGGCTGCGGCCCACGGCCGATGGCTCGCCCGTCGAAGATCCGAATCGCATCGGTCTCCTCTCGCAGCCCGCCTTGATGGCGCTTCTCTCCCACCCGGATCAGTCGGCGCCAATCCAGCGCGGCAAGTTCGTTCGCGAGCAGCTCCTGTGCCAAACCCTGCGTCCGCCTCCGCCCACGGTGGACGCTTCGCCGCCCGATCCAGACCCCAACGCCACGACGCGCGAGCGCTTCGCTCAGCACACCTCGCAGGAGGAATGCGCTGGGTGCCACCGAATGATCGACGGGATCGGCTTCGGCTTGGAGGGCTTCGACCATCTCGGCCGTTTTCGCTCCGAGGAGAACGGGCTGCCGATCGACACGTCGGGGGACATCCAGCTCGCGGTCGACGCGACGCTCAACGGCGAGTTCGAGGGCGTGGCCGAGCTCTCGCAGAAGCTCGCGGCGAGCGAGCAAGTCGAGGCGTGCCTGGCGACGCAGTGGTTCCGCTACGCCATGGGGCGGGCCGAACAGGACGAGGACGCGTGCAGCCTGTCGACGGTGCAACGAGTCTTCGCCGACAGCGGCGGGAGCTTTACCGAGCTGCTCGTCGCGCTGACCACGACGGGCGCGTTCCGCTTCCGCCCCATGGGCGAGCAAGATCTCGCAAACCAAAATGCCGGGGAGGCGCTGTGAAGAGGGCTGATGCCATGAAGGGTGCGCCGCGCCCCAACTCGGGTGGTCAGGCCCGCCGAAGCCCGCTGGCGTCGCTGCCGCGTCGGCGCTTTCTCGGCGCGCTCGCGGCGAGCGCGGCCGGTGGGTTGGTACCGCTGCTCGAGTCTCCCGCGGCTCGCGCCCAGACCGTGCTCGCGCCGCCCAAGCGCGTGGTGCTGTTGTTCAATCCGAACGGCACGGTTCCCGATGCGTTCTGGCCGGCGGGCGCGGAGAGCGAGACGGCGTTCGAGCTCGGCCCGGTTCTCGGCCCTCTGGCGCCGTTCCGTGATCGGCTGCTGCTGCTGCGCGGCCTCGATCTCTCGGTGGTCGTCGACGATCCACGGGGTGGGCCGCACCAGCGTGGTATGGGAGCTCTGTACACGGGCTGGGGCCTGCAAGAAGGCACCATGCGCGGTGGCGATGGGCGGCTCGCCGGGTGGGCCAATGGGCTCAGCGTGGATCAACAGATCGTACGTGAGCTCGATCCCCCCACCTTGCTACCGAGCCTGGAGTTGGGAGCCAGGGCAACCGCCGCCGAGGTGCGCAGCCGTATCATCTATAGCAATCCCGCCGCCCCCGTTCCGCCCATCAACGATCCACGCGAGGTGTTCCAGAGACTCGTGACGGGCTTCAGCGGCGCGCTGGATGGCCCGGAGAACGAGGAGGCCAGGGCGCAGCGGCGCCTCGTGCTCGGCGCCGTGCAGCGGCAATACCAGAGCCTCTCGCCACGCATCAGCGGTGAGGATCGCGAGAAGTTCGAGCGCCATGTCGATTTCTTGAGTGGAATGGTGCGGCGGCTCGACTTCGGCATTCGCCAGGGCGGCGCGTGCGTCGAGCCGATTGAGCCTTCCCAGCGAGCGGTGGACGAAGCCGACGCGATGCCGGACATCGTTCGCGAGCAGCTCGACTTGCTGGTGCTCGCGCTGGCGTGTGACATCACGCGCGTCGCGAGCGTTCAGTTCTCCACGGCGATCAACGCCATTCGATTCCCCTGGCTGGCAGGGAAGTACGCCGAAGCGGAGGGCCACGCCATCTCCCACAAGGGGCCGAGCGACACCGACGCGCGAGACGAGCTCATCGCTCGCGGGCGTTGGTACTCCGAGCAGGTGGCATACCTACTCGAACGGCTCGCGGCCATTCCCGAGGGGGAGGGTTCGCTGCTGGACAATACCCTCGTCGTGTGGGGCAGCGAGCTTTCGGTCGGCAACATCCACTCCCTGAAGGAGATCCCGTTCGTACTCGCCGGGAACGTGGGCGGGCATTTCCGCACGGGTCGATACCTGCAGTTCGAAGGCCTCCCCCACAACCGCCTACTGATTTCGACTCTGCAAGCCATGGGCGTGTCCGCCACGACCTTTGGTGACCCGAGCTTCGGGAGCGATGGCCCACTCCCCGGGCTCACCGCGTAGCTGGCGGCCGACGAGCTTCGATGCCCGCTCACGTGACGCGAAGGGCGCGCAAGTCGCCTCCGCTCCGATCTGCGGCAGTGGCGGTGCTCGCCAATCGAATGCTGCGAGAGCTCGATCTCTACGACCGAGAGCTCAGCGTACTGCTGACGGACGACGTCTTCATTCGCGACTTGAACCTGCAACACCGCGGCAAAGATCGGTCAACGGATGTCCTCTCGTTTCCCCAGCTCGATGACCCCTCCTCGGCCCTGACTGGCAGCGGTGCGCCGCTGCCGGAGTCGGAACGCCTGTTGGGCGACGTGGTGATCTCCTTGGACACGGCGCTCGAGCAGGCCCGACGCAGGCGCCGTACGCTGCAGAGCGAGGTTTGTTTCCTGCTCGCGCACGGCGTCTTGCACCTCGTCGGCTACGACCACGAAAGCGACGAAGAGGAGGCCGAGATGAATCGCGTGACGCGCAGCCTAGTGAAAGCCGCCTTGCCCTGAGCGGACCCGTCGGGCCGCTCCCTCTGTGCAGCCGGATCGCTCTCCGCTCGGGAAAAACGCCTGCCGCCAGGCGCGAAGAGGGGGATCCGCGAGCGGCGGACGGAGCCCGTCGCCCGGCAAGACGGGCGCCCACGAGATGACGTGACCCGCCGCGATGGGTCCGGCTGTCGCGCACAATACCCGCGAAGAGCTCCCCTCGCGCGCCGCGGGAGGAAGAGGCCACGGATTCCCCGCCTCCAGCTAGCTTCTAGGGGGAAAATTCCCTGTTAGCGCCATCTCTCCTGCCTGCTTCACCCGGCGCAACAATCGAAGCAGGGGCTCGTCGCGGGCGCCCCGCCCCCATCACCGAATGTGAGCTTTCCCGCCCGAGGCATCCAGGGGGCCATTTTTCAGCCGCAGGAGCGGCCTCGAGCGACCAATCACGAGGCCCCGAGGCGCTCAACCACCTCTTTTTTCGCTGTTTCCGGCCCCGACTCCAGGGCATCACGAAGCCCCGCAACCCACCGTGGCCCCCCCCATTCGATGGCAGGCGGCAATGGAGCGTTTCTCGGTACTTACAGACGCGCTCGAGCGCCGCGGCCGCCGCTCCCCCGCGCCACTCGGCATGTAACCACGTGTGCGTCGGCGAGCTCCGAAGCGCGTTTCGAGCAGCAATACCGCTGTTTTTTTGCTTGAAAGGGGATAGCCCCCCTGTTACCTGTCGCGAGCGTATCTGATGTTCGCTTCATGCTCTCGACTGGAGTTCGCCTGGGAAAATGAAGGAACAGTCAGCGCGAAGTAGCGACGGTATCATCAAGGGACTCACCCCAAGCGGCGAATCACCATACTGCGTATCCCGATTGACTCCCGATCCGCGTGCGAAAAAGCGAGAGCCGAGCCCCCGGGCTGCGGCTCTGCTCGCCCGAGATCGAGCGGTGGGCGGTGCAGTTCGTGGCGCGTCAGCTGGGCCGAGTTTCGAGGCATAGGAGGTAGTGCATGGCTAGCAAGAGACTCACCAAGGCGCAGGTCATCACGGAGATCGCAGCAGCGACGGAGCTCGACAAGAAGAGCGTCTCCGGCGTGTTCGATTCGTTGTCGGAGATCATTCGCAAGCAGCTCACCGGTCGCGGTAGCCCGGGAGAGTTCGTCGTCCCGGGCCTGGTGAAGCTTCGGGTAGTGAAGAAGCCGGCGACGAAGGAGCGGCAGGGCATCAACCCATTCACCAAGGAACCGATTACCATCCCCGCCAAACCGGCAAGCAAGAAGGTGCGCGCCACCGCGCTCAAGGCGCTGAAGGATTTGGTCCAGTAACGGCCGACACGAAAGCAGGCTCCGAGTCGACCGGTCCGGGCCGGCGAGTCACCAGCTCCGGACCAACAGCACGGCCGTTTCTGCCTCGACAGAGCCCAATGGCGTGCACCCGCCCCTTCGGCACCCCAGCCGCAGGGGCATTCGCTTTTTGTACCCTCGAGCGAGGCTCGCAGGACGCCCCCGAGAGGTCGACGGGCCCCCTCGCGAGGGGAGAAGTGTCCCTGCCCCTTCAGCCGCGGGGCTGGGTTTCCGTTTCTCGCAAAAGGAAGTAAGCCATCGTCGTGACACCCTCAGATCAAGAAAGCCTCTGCCGGCTGGGCAGGCAGTACCTGTACCCCAACTATCGGCAACCCGACCTGGTGCTGGTGCGCGGGGAAGGCCGGCGCGTATGGGACGCGGCAGGCAAGAGCTATCTCGACCTCTATGCGGGCATCGCGGTCACGGCGCTCGGCCACTCTCACCCGGACGTGGTGGCGGCGATCAGCGAGCAGGCGGGTCGTCTGATGCACCTTTCGAACTACTTCTTCAACGAGCCCAACGTACTGCTCGCGCAGAAGATCTGTCAGAAAGCAAAGATGAGCCGCGCGTTGTTCTGCAACTCGGGCACGGAAGCGATCGAAGCCATGCTGAAGCTGGCTCGGCGCCACTTCCACAGCCAGGGTCAGACGGAGCGCTACCACGTGATCGCCTTCGACAAGTCGTTTCACGGCCGCACGCTGGGGGCGCTGGCGGCCACTGGCCAGGCCGCGTACCGAGACGGCTTCGGCCCGCTCACGGGAGTGATTCACGTTCCTTTCGGGGATGCAGAAGCCGTGGCGCGGCGGCTGGACGACACCGTGGCGGCCGTGCTGGTGGAGCCGGTGCAGGGCGAGGGCGGGGTCTCCCCGGCGCCCCCGGGCTTCCTGGCGCGCCTGCGGGAGATGACCAGCCAGGCGGGCGCGTTGCTGTTGGCCGACGAGATCCAGACCGGGGTCGGGCGAACGGGCCGCTTCCTGGCCATGGAGCACGCGGGGGTCACTGCCGACGCCATCGCGCTGGCGAAGGGGCTGGGCGGCGGCATCCCAATCGGCGCGATGCTGTGTCAATCCCACCTCGAGGAGGCGCTGCCGCCGGGCAGCCACGGCAGCACGTTCGGCGGCAACCCCCTGGCCTCGGCCGTGGCACTCTCCGTACTGGATTGCATCGAGCGCGAGGGCCTCGTCGAGCACGCCGCGGCGCTCGGCAACTACCTCGCCGAGCAGCTACGGAGCGTCGCAGCGGACTTTCCGCAGTGGGTCTCGGGCTCACGAGGCCTAGGCCTTCTCCAAGCGCTCGTCCTCAAGCCCGAGGTGGACGCGCGGAGCTTGCTCGGTGCTCTGCGCGAGGCAGGCGTTCTGCTGACCGTCGCCGGCGGCTGCGCGCTGCGCTTCTCGCCGGCCCTCAACGTCGAGCGCGACGAGCTGAAGGAAGGGATCGACGTTCTCCGCAGAGTGCTGGAGGGCCTGTCGTGACGCGCCACTTTGCCGACCTTTGTGATCTCGGCCGCGAAGGCCTGCTACGCGCGCTCGACTGCGCCGACTCGTTTCTGGAGACGCGAGGAACGGCAGACGCCCCTCGTCCGCTCGCGGGTCGCTGCGTGGCGCTGCTGTTCGACAAGGCGTCGACGCGGACGCGCCTGTCGCTCGAGGTGGCCGTGGTCGAGCTCGGGGGTCACCCGGTGGTGATCACCTCACAAGGCTCGCAGCTTTCGCGCGGCGAGCCACTGGCGGACACGGCCCGCGTGCTCTCTCGGATGGTGCATGCCATCACCTTCCGAACGCACGCCCACGAACGCTTGCTCGAGCTGCAGGGGCAAAGCTCCGTACCGGTGCTCAACGCCCTGACCGATCACAGCCATCCGATGCAAATTCTGGCGGACTTGCAGACGGTGCGTCGAGAGAAGGGGCGCCTCGAGGGCCTCAAGTACGCCTGGATCGGAGATGGGAACAACATGGCCCACTCGTGGATCGAAGCCGCGGGGCTGCTCGGTCTCGAGCTTTCGTTGGCCTGCCCGGAGGGCTACGATCCGGACTCGAGGGTCGTCGAGCAGGCACGGACGCGGGGCGGGCGCATCGACATCGTCCGCGATCCCCGCTCCGCGGCGACGGGCGCCCACGTCGTGAGCACGGACGTGTTCACGAGCATGGGCCAGGAAGAGGAAGCGCAGCAGCGGCGCGTGGCATTCGCCGGGATGCAAGTGAATCGGGAGTTACTTCGCGTTGCGCACCCCGAGTGCATGGTGCTGCACTGCTTGCCGGCGCATCGCGGCGAGGAGATCGAGGCGGAGGTGCTCGAAGGCCCGCGGAGCCACGTCTGGGATCAGGCCGAGGCGCGCCTCCACACCTCCAAGGCCGTGCTCTGCTGGGCGCTCGAAGGAGATGGCTGACCCTCGACCACACGGCATTCCGACGCAGCCGGGCAGCTGGCGGCCGGCGCCTCGTCACGACCGCTGCGCCCACTGCGGAGAGCCGGTGGACGCCTTGAGGGCTTCCCGCGTGGCGGTTCGTGGCGGCGCGTACGTGTTCTTCTGCAGCGCCGAGTGCCAAGGCGCTTTCACGCCGAGCGGTGAGCCCCCCCCCGCCCCTGCCGCCCCCCTGCGGCAGCCGTCGGCGCGCTCCGAACGCGTCGGCCGAAGTGACCCAGCAAACAGGGGACGCCCCGATCCGCGCCCGCGAAGCGAGGCGCCGCAAGGTGCACCTCGGCCGAACGAGCCAGCCGCCGAGCCGGGCGCCGTGAGCCCTCCGGCGGCGCTGCCACGCGGCCCCTCGCTTGCGTTCTTCTTGCCCCACCTCGCGCTGGTCACGTCGGGCGCCTATCTGATATCCCCGCCCGCCCCTCGGCCCGCCGCCGCGCTCGCCACCGCCGCGGCGGCCCTGGCGCTCGTCGCAATCCCGCGCTGGCTCGACCAACGCTGGGCTCGGGGCTCGACCCTCGTGCAGCTGGCCGGGCCCGCCATGGCGCTGGGAGCGGGTTGGCTGGCGCTCGCCGCCGGCTCCCCCCGTGCGAGCGCGCTGGCTCTGCTGGCCAACCTGCTCGGCCTCGTGGCAGGGGTCTCGGTCGCCCGGGTGCGCGCGGCGCTCCAACCCCTTCGCGAGCGCGAGCTGGTTTGCGAACGATCCCTTCGGGCGCCGAGTCCGTCGCTCAAGCCCGGCGAGACGTTCTCGGTGAGCGCCGGTCAGCTCGTCGGGGTGGACGCGACCGTCGTGGGCGGGGACGCCACGCTGCAACCATGGCCCGATTCGATTCTTCGAGTTCGGCGCACGGCGGGCGAGGCCGTGCTGGCCGGAGCGCGTGTGGTCAGCGGGCAGCTGCAGGCCATCGTCCGCTGGACGGGGGACGACCGGGCCGCAGCGCGCCTGACGCGAGACCCCAATCGCCGCGCGGATCAGCGCTGCGGCCCCGTCGTGCTAGCGGCCCGAGTCAGCCAATATGCCGCCCTGTTTGCCGGCGGCGTGGGCGCCTCGATCGGCGTGGCCTCGGGCTGGGACGTGTACGCCATTGCCGGAGCGTTCGCCGCGGCGACGGCGAGCCTCGCGAGCGTGGGCCTGAGCGAACGGGTGAGCCTGCTCTACCGTGGGTGCGTCCTGGAGCTACAGGGTCAGGGGGTCTTCTTCCGTCAGCCCGAAGGCTTCGATCGCTTGGGGCAGGTCTCGAGCGCCGTGTTGTGCCCCCGCGGCACGCTGCTGCGCGGACAGCCGGATCTGGCGAGCGTGGAATCGACTGGCGCGGTCGAGCCCTCGCGCGTCTTGGCCCTGGCCGCAGCCGCCTTCTCTGCCGCTCCGGGCAGCAGCTACGGTCGCGCCGTGCGCTCGGGAGCCGCCGCGCAGGGGCTCGCCTTGCAGGCGGTACGCAGTGCCCAACACCGACCCGGCCTCGGCGTGACCGCAGTGACCAGCGAGGGGCGCAACCTGGCCGTCGGCACCCGCGCGCTGCTGCTCGAGGAGCGCCTCAGCGTGGCCAAGCTGGAAGGCCGGATATCCGAGCTGGAGAGCCTCGGTCGGTCCGTGCTGTTGGTCGCCCTGGGGCGACGCGTGGTGGGCGTCATCGCCCTGCAGGACAGACTGAAGGCGGGCGCTCGCGGCGCCGTCGCTCGGCTGCAAGCAGCCGGTGTGGAGCCCATCTTGGTCTCCGAAGAGGCGCGCCTGACGTGCGAGGCCCTCGCGCGAAGCACTTCGATTCAGCATCTTCGCCCCGAAATCCCTCCCGACGCACGCGCCGAGGCGATCGCCCAGCTCGCCGCCAGCCGAAGCTGCCTCGCCGTCATCGGCCGGCGTTCCGATGACAGCGCAGCGATGGCCGCCGGGGGCGTCTCCGTCAACCTGGACAGCGAAGGGGCTCCACTCGAGCGCTGGGACGTGGAGGTGACATCGGGGGCCCTGGGCGACGCGGCTCGGGCCATCGAGGCGTGTCGCTCCGTCCGCGACCAAGCCCGATTCGGCGTGCTCGTCAGCCTGGCTGCGGCCGCCATGGGAAGCATCGCGCTAACGCTCGGGGCCCCGACCTGGGGCCTGCCGCTGGCCAGCTTGGCGGGGATTGCCGCGCGCGAGTGGGGGTTGCGCGGGCGCCTCCCACTCCGCGTCGCACGCGCACCGGCTCGCCTCGCTTCTCCGGCGGTCCCGCACGCTCGGTGAGCCGCGCCCGGCTTTCGCCCGTGCGGCCCTCACGAGGCGCCGGGAAAGGCGCAAGGCCCCTGCTCAGTCACCACGGCCCCGCATCGCGCGTCGTGCGCCTCGTGCGGCAAACCCTCCAACACCTGGAACGAGTAGACGATCGCGATTGCGACGGCCGGTGGCGCAAAGCGCGGAAGCACGCGATCGTAGAAGCCGGAGCCAAAGCCCAGCCGAAGCCCATCCACCGTGACGGCGAGGGCGGGAACCAAGATCAGATCGAGTTCCTCCTCCAGCGCCTCGGCCGCCCCCGCCGCAGGCTCGAGAAAGCCCAGCCGCCCGCTCTGCAGCGGAGCCCCCGCGGTGACTTCCCGAAATCCCCGCGCGTCCGAGCGCTGATAGGGATAGAAGCTCCGCCGCCCGGCGTGCCGCAGCCACTCCGCGGTGGCGGACAGGTCCGGCTCGCGCTCTCGCTCCATGCTTGCGAACAAGGCCACCGAGCGCGCCGCCCGAAACGCCGGCAGGTCGAGCAAGTGCTCGTGAATGCGCCGGCTGAGCACCGCCACCTCGGCCGGGGCCAGCCGCCGGCGTTGCTCTCTGAGAGCCTGACGTAGCTCGCGCTTTTGCCGCGAAGGGTCCACCTGCCGCTCTCCCTTCATTCGAGCCGCGCCCCGCGAGGGAAGCGCAGCTCGTAGGATTCGATCATCTGCCCGGCAAGCTCGCCTCCGAGCCGCCGATAGCCCGCGGCGCTCAAGTGGACTCCATCCCCGCTCGCGAGGGGGGGATCGCGCCGAGCCCACTCGGCGAATCCACCCTCCCCGCCCATCGCCCGTAGCGCGCTGAAATACGCGCACCCCGCCCGGCGGGCGAGCGCTCGCTGCACGGCATCGATTTCGACCATGGGAAGCTCCTCCCGCCCGTCTTCGCCGGCGCGATCGGGCGGCCCCACGACCAGACAGTCCGCCTGGGGAGCGGCAGCCCGAACCCGGGCAAGGAGGGCCGCGTACTGGTCCCGATGCTCGACCAACCGAGCCCGGTCGAGCTCGTTCGCCCCGTAGGCCATCACGACGAGGGCGGGCCGGCGAGACCGCAGCTCTGCGCTCCACGCCGCCGCGTCCCACGAAAGCGCGGTGGCAACGCGTGCATCATCGATACCCAGCGTGTCCAGGACCACACCCGGTGGCTCCACCTCGGCGATCGCCCCAAACAGCTCGGGCTGCTCCTCGAAGGAGCCGACCGAGAGTACGGGGCTCTCGTTGCCATACCCGACGAACGAGCGAAGCCCCGACGGCCGCTCCAGCGAGTTGTCCAGGGTCACGAGCGCCGGCTCCTGCTCCCCAATGGCAACGCGGAAGCTCGCCCCTTCACTCGGGAGTCGAAACAGCAGCTCCCACCGCACGCGCACGCTTCGACCGCCGCCGGGCGAAGCGAGCTGCAGTCGGGCGGTGCAGTCTCTCGAGAGAGCCACGGCGCCCATTCCGAGCAGGCCGAGGGGCCCCGCGGCGCGGGGAGCCGGCGCCGCAGGAGACGCCGGAATGCGCTTCCAGGGGCCGCTTTGCTGCGCAGTGACGGCCCCGTGGCGCCGCTCTCGCAGGCCGATCGACAACAACCCCGGCCCTCCGTCCCCAAAGCGCTCTTGAAGCTCCGCGCGGGCGGCGTGTGTCCAGAAGTCCCCGACCGTGTGTGAGCCCCCGAGCCACAGGATGCGCACCGGGCGCTCCGCGCCGCGGAGCTGCAGAGCCTGAAGCTCGCGATAGAAAAACGGAAGCCAGAGGGGCACGCGCTCGGCCCAGACGACCTCGGGCGGCGCTGCCGCGGCCGGCGCCGGGTCGGACGACGGGGCCTGCCTCTTCGCAGGCAACCGGGTGACGACGGCGCCGCGCGCATAGGCGACGACGACCAGCGAGATGAGCGCCGCGAGGAGCAGCCCCAGGCTGCTGGCCCAAGCGGCTCGGTCAGACTTGCTCATCGCCTTGCGATGCGAGCCGCGCGCCGAAACCCGCAGGCGGCTCGGATACCGATCCGTGCTTTGCCACCCAGGCGACCTGCCTCACCAACGTGCCCAGCTGGTCGCGCAGGCTGCAGCGCGGCAGAGCCTCACCCAACAGCTCCGCGGCATTGTCCGTCGAGTAGTGAACGTGCCGAAATGCCATGCTCAAGAAGCCCCGCGGGCGCGACACCATCTTCTGCAGCTGGCTGCGCAACAGCGGATCTTCGAGAAAGATGCGGCCGATGGCCGGCATCTCGAACCCCTCCTTCAGCAGCCGCGCCCGAATGTCGAGACAATCGTGAAACGCCTGGCGGAGGCTCAGAGGCTCTCGATCGGTGAGGTGGAAAGCCCTGCCTATCGCCTGGGGGTGGCCCGTCAGCGCCACGACGCAACGCACCCACTCGTGGACGCCAATCGCGTGGACGCGGGTGTCCCCCCAGCCGGGGAGCAGCTGCAGCAGCTCGCGCGGGGACAGCAGCACGAGGAGAATCAAGCGATACACCCCGTCCAGCGCCGCCAGCTTGCCGCCGAAGGGCTCCCCGATGACCCGGCCCCCCCGCAAAATGGCGATCGGCAGCTGCGAGCGCTTGCGTTGGGCCATCAACTCCGCGAGGGCGAGCATTTCGGAAGCCGGGCCACCGAAAGCCTGACCGGCATGCAGCTCCGTTTCCCGAACCCAACCTTCGCGGTCACCGCTCACGGTCACCGAGGAGTGCACGACGACGGAATGTAGGGAGCGGCACGCGGCCGCCAGGTTGAGCGTCTCGCGCATTCCTCCGACGTGCACCGCGTGGGCGTGGGCACGCGTCGCCGTTTCGTCCACCCGCTGCCCCAGATGGTGGATCAGCAGCGGCCGTTGCTGGAGCGCGCGAAATTCGGGGCCCGAAAGCCCCATGTCGATAC
This sequence comes from Polyangiaceae bacterium, assembly GCA_050299315.1. Taxonomy (GTDB): domain Bacteria; phylum Myxococcota_A; class Polyangia; order Polyangiales; family Polyangiaceae; genus SZUA-265. The sequence continues at coordinate 186,771 of JBNKVS010000038.1, read as the reverse complement.
TGCAGGAGTCCCCCTCGAGCACCTCCAGCCGAGAGCCCAAGCCAGCCGGCAGGGCGCTCGAGAAGCGCTCCACTTCGCCGCCGCGATGATTTGCGACGACGACCACGACGCGATAGCCACTGGCGAGCAGGTGATGAACCAGATGATTCGCTCGAAACCCAGGGAATCCGGTGACGAGGATATCCGGGGACCCGGCCATGCTCTACCGGCCCATCAGAAGGGAATGTCGTCGTCGTCGGTGTCGGGGAAATCGGGCGCGGGCGGGCCCGAGGAAGGGCCGCGGTTGCCCTCTCCGCCCTCCGTCGTCGCCCCTCCGGCTCCGGACTCGTCGCGGTACCCGCCGCCTCCGGACGAGCCGCCGCCGGTGCGCCCCTGCAGCAGGATGTTCGTGGTGACGATTTCCGTGCGGTAGCGCTTGTTTCCGTCTCGATCTTCGTAGTTCGAGGTGCGCAGGCCGCCCTCGACGAAGATCCGGCTGCCCTTGGACAGGATTTTGCTCAGGGCCTCGGCTCGTTTGCCCCACACCACGACGTTGTGCCACTCGGTGCGTTCTTGCCGCGCTCGATTGCGGTCCAAGTACGTTTCGCTGGTTGCCAGACGCAATTTCAGCACCGCCTGGCCGCCACTGGTCATCCTCAGCTCCGGGTCGGCGCCGAGGTTTCCCAGCAACATGACGCGGTTCAAGCCTTCAGCCATATCCTTCGTATACCTCTTCACGACGGCGGCAGCGCCGCGCTGCCCCGAAGGCAGAAGCTAACGCCTCGCTACCCGGGCCGCCAGAGCACAATAATGGGAAACCACGGGCCGAAGCGGAATCGAGCGGCGGATGCCGACGCGACACGGCGCCAGTGGGCAGGCGCCCTCGACGCGAGAGCCGCCCTCCCGAAGAGCCGACGAGTCCGCCCCGCTCACGGTGCCATCGGACGGCCCGGCTTGGCGGCCACCGAGCCCCCACCCGTGGACGAGCCCGAACGCGCGCTCCCGTCGGCAGCGCCCTCACCCGGAGGCCCCTGGGAGCCAGCGGAAGACGGGCGGGCGGCGGGCGGCAACCCCCCCGCCACGAGCCGGCTCTCGCGGGCCCCGCCGACCTCGCCGGAAGCGACCGCTCCGCGCCCGGCCTGCGCGGAATCGACCAGGGACAGGCGACCGAAGGTGCGCGACTCGAGGGACTCCCGGAAGCGCAGCATTTCCTCGCGCACGGCCAACAAGCCGCGGCGCATGCTTCGCCCCCGCCGATCCTCGCGCCGGGCATCCCCCAGGGTCAGCGGAACCGGAGGCTCGCGGCACTCGGCCGCGGCCGGCGAGTCACAGCGGCTGACGGGCGACGCGGCGGAGCCCGTGGATGCCAGCCCGCCTGGCCCCGCCTCCGGCACGAGCGCGGCCTCGCCACCCGTGCGGGGCGGGATGCCCGTCGAAACCGGGCGCTCCGGCGCGCGGGCGGCGAGCGGCGCGGGATTCACCGGCAGCGCGGCGACTTCGCGCGCTTCCTCCTCCGAGGACGCCCCTTCTTCGACCGGGCCCCCCACCCCACGCGCCAACCGCTTGCGTGCCCCGGCGATGGTGAAGCCCTGGTTGCGCAACAAATCCTTCACCTCGAGCAGCCGCTCCACGTCCCGACGGGAGTAGACCCGCTGCCCGCGACTCGATTTCTGCGGGCGAATACTGCGAAATTCCGTCTCCCAGTAGCGCAGCACGTGCGGCTGTACACCCACGATACGGGAGACCTCCCCAATTCTGTAGTAGAGCTTGACGAGTTCCTCGCTTGCCATCTGATCTGACTCTCCCGGCCGCGTGGGGCCCGCCGCTAGCCCCAACCCGGTGAGGGCCAGCCGCTGCGCCCCCGGACCACGACTGTGGCCGTCAGGGTTCTCGTTGTTGCTTGGCCCGGCCACCTGCCGGCGGCCGGACTCCCACTGACATCCTGGTGGGGATTCATTCGGCGACGGAGGAATCCTACCGTAAGCGGAGCCATTGCGAAAGGTGCCGCGCAGCGTCGAGGCCATTCCGTGCCGCAAGGGACGGGCCTCGCCGGTGGCGCCGAGGCAAACGTCAGGCGCCGAAATGCATGGGCCGGGGCGAACGCGAGCCGCGACGAAGTACGGCCCCGCGCGCACGACGACCCGGCGGACTCGGCTCCTTGCGCCGTGACCGCAGTCCCCTTCGGTGGCTTTTTCCGCCGCCGCGCCGCTCACCCGCTGGGTGGGTCGGCTCGCGCGGCCGAGGCGGCGACCGCCGCCCTCTTCCCCCGCGAAAAGCGGCTCAGGGCTGGTTGGAGCCCGGAACCGGCGTGGTGGTGGACGACATGGCGCGAACCGCGGCGCCCTCGGCGGCGACCGCGCTGCTGACTCGGCTCGAGGCTGGGTCGGGCTCGTTGAGCGCTTGCTTCAAGAGCTGGCTGGCCTTGAAGTTCAGGACTCGTCGCGCCGTAATGACGATCGGCTCGCCCGTCTGCGGGTTGCGCCCTTGGCGCTGCCGCTTGTCGCGCAGGACGAAATTACCGAATCCCGAGATCTTGATCTTCTCTCCACGCCCCAACGTCTCCTTCATGGCGTCGAACACCTGATCGACGAGGTCGGCGGCCTCCTTCTTGGAGAAGCCTCCGAGCTGTGAATAGACGGCCTGCACGATATCGGCTTTGGTCATTTTACCCTCCGGCCTCGCCTCCGCGAGCCTGTTGAGAGCCGCCGGGCGGCTGAACGAAGCTAAATCGTAACGGCCGCGAGCGGAAAGTTCCACCCGAAAGCGGTTGCGAATGGTTTGCCGCGGCTGCCATCCCGCCGATAGCCCAAGGAATGCAGCGAGGTTGTGCTGCGTTGACAACGTGAAGGGATTTCGCGCCCCAAACCGGGAAAGTGACCGGCCAAAAGGTCAGGCTCGGACCTGGCCGGGGGGGCTCTCGGACCAGTTCCCTCCCGGCTCAGCGCAGGTTTGGGCGGTGCCGGGCTCGACCGTTCGGCCACGCGCGAGGCCCCCTTCGCTCCGTGCGACGCGCCCCGGAACGAGGCACGTGTTGCACTCGAGCATGCAGCGTTTCGCGTTCGCACCGCGGTGCTCTCGACACTCGGTCCCTCGACGGTACGCCGGGCACCCGGGTGCTTCGCCCGCGCCCTATCGCGGGGGCATCTGGGCGCGAGCCGCCCGCTTGCCGCGCCGCGAACGGCAGCGCGTTTCTGCCTGGCTCACAGCTTGGCGATGATGCTCGCCGCCGAGGGGGCCAGCTCGCGCCGGCGCGCCAGCTGCTCGGTGAGCATCAGCCAGGAGACATACCCGTAGCCGACCGCGAAGAGCAACGCGAACGGGGCAGCCAAATAGTGCCGCGTCTCGACCGCAATGAGAGCGCTGCCCACGCTGAGCGCCGCCAGGAACCCCTCCACGACGGGCAGCGTGACCCTGGGTTGCCGATAGCGACCCGCGCGAAGCCCGCGCTTCGGGGTGCGGATGAACTCCCCGGCGAGCTGAGTCAGGCCCTCGAGCACCGCCCGCGAGAGGTGGGGGCTGAGCCCGACGCCCAGCGCCATCAAGCCGGGCAGGCGCACCAACGCCTCGGAAACGGGCCTGCGCTGGGCACGATTGGCGGACGCATAGAAGAGCGCCAGCGAGCCCGTGGCTCCGCCGCACAGGGGCACGTCGACGAAGAGCAGGCCGAGCCAGTCTCCGGTAACCGGCATGAGCACGAGGGCAAAGGGCAACAGCACCGTGAGCAGCAGGGTGAGTGGGTACGCGAAATGCGGCGACAGATGAAAGACCGCCTCGATGCGCTGCGCGCGCGTCATCGGTGCAACCCAAAACCTGCCCAGCAACTTGCGAGCCGTTTGCACCGTCCCCTTCGCCCAGCGATACTGCTGGGCTCGGAGAGCGAAAATGTCCTCGGGCAGCTCGCTGGGCACCACCACGTCTGCGCGATAAACGAATCGCCAGCCGCGCATCTGGGCGCGGTAGGACAGATCCAGATCCTCGGTGAGGGTGTCGTGCTGCCAGCCGCCGGCCTCCTCGATCGCCACCCGGCGCCACACACCGGCAGTCCCTGAAAAGTTGAAGTACAGGCCCGCCGTGTGGCGGGCTCGATTTTCGACCAAGTGGTGCCCGTCCAACATGAGCGCCTGCAGGCCCGTCAAGCCGTTCACCTCGCGATTCAGGTGGCCCCAGCGCGCCTGCACCATGCCCACCTCGGGATTCGAGAAGTGACCGACCACTCGCTTGAGAAAGTCTACGGGAGGCACGAAGTCGGCGTCGAAAATGGCAATCAGCTCACCGCTCGCTTGCTCGAGCCCGTACGCCAGCGCACCCGCCTTGTAACCGTGTCGACTCGGTCGCGAAACGTGACGTATCGGCACCCCTCGCTGCTCGAGCCGGGCGATGGTTCGCAGCGCGAGAGACCGCGTCTCGTCACTGGAGTCGTCCAGCACCTGTATCTCGAGCCGGTCTCGGGGGTAGTCGAGCCGGGCGGTGGCCTCCAGAAGACGCTGGACGACCGTGGCCTCGTTATACAACGGCAGCTGCACCGTAACCCTGGGCCAGTCCTCCTGCTGGCCTGAAGCTTCGCTGCGATCCGCATCATTTTCGCGCAGCCCGGGCGTGGCGGGCTGCCAGCCGTCCTCCTCCCCAGTGGCGGCATGCACCGGGGGGCAACGCCGACACAGCCACGCCAACCGAGCTCGGTGCAGACCATAGCAGCAGAGTAGGAGTAGAACGGCGAGGTACGGCGCGATCAGGACGATTCCCATCTCTCCAGCTTTCGGTATCACTCGACTAACACGAAATGTCACGAATATGTAAAGCGCCGAAAAGGCAACCCCCGCGGCGGCTCCTGTCGCTTCCCCTGCACTACGGACCGGATCGCCCGTGACTCAGCTGTTTTCTGCCGGCTCCCCCGACGTTCTCTACTTGATCGACATCAGCGGCTACGTATTCCGCGCGTTCCACGCGATTCAGCCGCTGAGCAGCCCCTCCGGAGAGCCCACCAACGCCATTCTGGGCACGGTCAACATGATCGAGCGGCTCGTGAAGCAGTGCGACCCGAAGCGCCTGATGGTGGCGATGGATGCCGGCCAGGACACGTTTCGACGCGAGCTCTATCCTCAATACAAGGCCAATCGCCCGCCCGCACCGCAAGAGCTGAAGCAGCAGCTGGCACGCGTCGAGGAGCTGATCACGGCCCTGAACGTGCCCGTCCTGCGCCAGAAAGGGGTGGAAGCAGACGACCTCATCGCATCGGCAGTTCGGGCCGCCAGGCAAGCCAACCTGAAGGTCGTCGTCGTCAGCGCAGACAAGGATCTCCTGCCGCTGGTCGGACCGGACGTCCTGTTGTGGGACACGATGCGCGATCGCGTGTTGGGCGCGGAGGAGGTCCACGCGCGCTTCGGAGTCCGGGTCGACCAGGTGCGCGACCTCCTCGCCTTGACGGGCGACAGCTCCGACAACGTGCCGGGCGTGCCCTCGGTCGGGCCGAAGACGGCCCAGCTGTTGCTCGAGGAGTACGAAAACATCGATGGGATCTACGCCGACATCGATTCGATCAAGCGCAAGAAGCTTCGCGAAACACTGCTCGAGCATCGAGAGGTGGCGCTGCTCAGCCGCACGCTGGTCACCCTCAAGGACGATTGCCCGATCGTTTTCGACGAAGCCGCCATGGCGAGGCAGGCCCCCGATCTCGACACACTGCGGCAATTGTATCGGGAGCTCGGCTTTCAGCGTCACCTGGCCGCCCTCGACGCCGAGTACGGCGCGCCCGCGCAAGCTTCCCCCCCACCGCCCGTCAGGCCGGCAGCCGTAGAAGTGGCAACCAGCCCGAGCGCCATCGAGCGGCTGGCGCCCCGGCCCGAGGCGGGGTGGCTCGGCATTGCGGCCGCGCTGCAGTCGGTGGGAAACGAGAAACACTTGATCGGCCTGGCACTGTGTGCGGAGGCGCATCGAGCGGTCTACGTCCCGCTGCAGCACCGGTACGTTGGCGCGCCCCCGCAGCCATCGGCGCCGGAAGTGGGGGCGGCACTGAGCCGGCTGCTGCAAACGAGCGGCGCGCGCCTCGCGGCTCACGACGTGAAGCAGACCTCGCTCGCCCTCGATGCGCTCCAGCTCACCGGCCGCGCAGAAGAGCCGAAATCATGGGGGTTCGACACGTTGCTCGCGTCGTACTTGCTGGACCCCGAGGCTCGTCACGAGCTCCCCGCGCTCGCCGAGGCGGAGCTCGGCGCCGAGGTTCGGGACCTGGAGGCGCTCACACACCCGAAGCGAGGCAAGCGGGTCGGCCTGGACGAGCTCCCGGTGGAGGAAGTCGCCGCCGTCGCGGCGCAACGAGCCGCGGCCGTGCGACGTCTCGTCTCCCCGCTGGAGCAGCACCTGAAGGACGAGAAGCTGTTTTCCCTGCTCGAGGATCTGGAGCTACCGCTCACGGGCCTTCTCGCCGACCTCGAGCGCCGCGGAGTGCTCGTGGACACGGCCCTCTTGGCTCGCCTCGGCGAGGATCTCGACAAGCGCTTGAAGGGACTCGAGCAGCAAGCCCAAGAGATTGCCGGCAAGGCGTTCAACGTCAACTCACCGCGCCAACTCGAGACTTTGCTGTTCGACGACGCGGGGCTGAAGCCGCTGAAGCGCACGAAGACCGCGCGCTCGACCGATGCGGCGACGCTCGAGGCACTCGCGGATCAACACCCCTTGCCGCGCGTCATTCTCGAGATTCGCCAGCTCGCCAAACTGAAGAGCACGTACATCGACGCGCTGCCGAGCTTGGTCCAACCGAGCTCGGGCCGCATTCACACGCGCTGGGGGCAAGCCACGGCGGCCACCGGGAGGCTCGCATCGAGCGACCCCAACCTACAGAACATCCCGATCCGCACGGAGCTGGGCCGGGCGATTCGAGGTGCCTTCGTGGCTCCCGAAGGCCATCGTTTGGTCAGCGCCGACTATTCGCAAATCGAGCTTCGCGTGCTCGCGCACCTGTCCGAAGACTCGGTCCTGATCGAGGCCTTTCGAGAGAACCAGGACGTGCACACGCGCACGGCCATGGAGATCTTCGGCGTGCCCGCGGATCAGGTGACGGGGGAGCTGCGGCGGCGAGCCAAGGCGGTCAACTTCGGTGTCGTCTACGGGCAGGGGGAGGTGGGGCTCGCCAAGAGCCTGGGGATCCCGCGCGCCGATGCGGGCAACTTCATCGCGACGTACTTTCGCCGCTACCAGGGCGTCAGGACTTTCATGGAATCCACTCTGGAAGGAGCGCGCAAGGAGGGGCTGGTGAGAACGATGCTCGGGCGCATCCGCAAGCTTCCCGACATCCGCAGCAGCCACCACGGGCGGCGCTCCGCGGCCGAGCGGGTCGCGATGAATACTCCCATTCAGGGAACGGCCGCGGACCTATTGAAGCTGGCGATGCTGCGGCTTCGCGAGCCCGTCACCCCCGGCACGCGCATGGTCTTGACGGTGCACGACGAGCTGGTTTTCGAAGTCCCCGAGGCAGAAGTGGAGCAGGCGATGCCGGCCATCGCGAACGCGATGGAAACGGTCGCAGAGCTGAAGGTCCCCTTGCGGGTGGAGGTCGGAAGCGGGGCCGCGTGGAATCTAGCTCACTGAAGAGCGCGGGGTCGGCGCGGGCACGAGCCGCCGCCCGCAGGAGGTTCGAAAGGCGCCCGACCCGCGTGGTCGACACCTCGCCATCGCCCCGAGGGCTCGCCCGCGGCATGGCGCGGTTCGCGTTCTTGCTCCAGGGCTGCCTCTGGGCAAGTTCCCGGCGAAGAATGTCGCTGCGAGCCCGAGCCCCCCCGGGGTGAGGGCCTCGGGCTCGCGCTTTGTTGCGGCATTTTTCGCTCACAGCTCTTCTCTACCTTGGTTCCCATCCCCTTTCGTGCATGGGAACTAGGCTGGGGCGGCTGCCCGCCATCCCGTCGGGAGGCGGCGTAACGCGGTGTGCAACTTCGGAGCAGCTGCCCGCCGACCAACCCGCGGGCTCGTCCCGACCCGTGCCCCCGCTCGGTAGCGCGGGCTCTCTGGAACAGCACCCAGCGGGCTCTTGACCTTGCCTCACGGGCCGCGGCGGTCCCAGGCTTTTCCTGTTACCCCACAAGATTCTAGGCGAGACACAGCTTCGACATAGTCGCTGAAAAGTGATGGCGACAGTGGTGGCAAGATTCGCCTCGTGACTCGGCGCCCGATGGTCAAAGATCCGAGCGCTAGCTATAGTGAGGAACGCTCGCGGGTGACTCTCCGCGCGCTCGGCGCCGTTTCGTGGCATCTCGCTGGCTCTGGACACCCCGGCGAGACCCACCGGCGAGCGCCCGAGCGCCGGCCCCTCTCGCGGCCTCAGTCCGACCATCGACACCGACCTTCCCTTCCAAACGACCTTGTGGAGACCCTGCCATGACTGCTGCCAAAAAGACTTCGCCGAGAGCGCGTAGCGCTCTCAGATGCACGACCGCGCTCGCCTGCCTGCTACTCGCAGGCGCCACTCACGTCGGTTTGGGCTGCGGCTCGCTATCCGACCTGACGGAGAACGACGGCGACGGGCAGGGTGACTTCAACGACTCGTTGGACGGCGACGACCGCAATCCCTCCTCCTCGGACGCCCTGGGCGCGGTGGCCCAGGGCGGCGCGGGAGGCGCGCCCATGGGTGTCGGTGGCTCGGCGCTCGCCTCGGGCGGCGGCGGCGGCGGCGGTCCAGTGGGCGCTGCGGGCTCGAGCGACAACGGGTTCCAAATCCCCCCCTTGGCGGGCGGCAACAACAACGACAACCGCGGCGGCGGCGGCGCGAACCGCGATCGCAACAACAACAACAACAACAACAACCGGGACCGCTGCGAGGACTCGGACTGCGAGCGAGACGGCGGCGAGTGCCAGGGGCAGACGTGTGTATTCGTGGTCGATGACGACGCGGTCTTCGGCAACGACCTCGACATCGAGTGCCCGAACAACGTCAACTGTCGCGTCGAGTGCCAAGACGACGAGACGTGCTCCGTTCCAATCGACTGCGGCAACAACGCCAACTGCACGATTCAGTGCGAGGAAGACGACACCTGCACTGCTCCCATCAACTGCGGCGGCGCCGACACCTGCAACGTCCAGTGTGAAGGCGAGGATTCGTGCAGCATCAACTTCACCATCCTGAGTACGCTCGGCAATCTGACCGTGAATTGCGAAGGTGACCGCTCGTGTTCCAGCGGTACGCTCGATTGCGGCGCCGGAGACGACAACTGCAACATCGACTGCGGCGGGGAGGAGTCCTGCGCAGCCGACCTCGATCTGGGCACGGACAACGTCGATGTCGTCTGCGACGGCGACGACTCCTGCTCGGGCCTCATCGAGTGTGAGGGGCAGGGAGATTGCGGCGTCAACTGCAGTGGTGACGGCTCCTGCCTTCAGGGGGTGGATTGCGGCGTCGTGGGCGAGCCAGAGAGCTGCGACATCGACTGCATCGGCATCGGCAGCTGCCAGGGCGACGTGACCTGCTTCGCAGAGGAGTGCTTGCTCACCTGCGACAACGACAGCTGCACCGGCAACGTCACCTGTGGCGAAGCAGGTGACGACGTGACTCTGGACTGCGACATCGCCTGTGGCCTCGACAGCTGCCCCGGCAACGTCACCGGTGAATCCGTGGAATCCTGCGACATCGACTGCAACGAGCTGGGCGCTTGCGGCGGCCTGGTGAGCTGCGTCACCGAGGAAGAGAACGGGGCTGTCGACTGCGGCGCGGACGACACGTGCGCCGGCGACGTCGTGTGCCGGTCGGAGGAAGGCAACTGCGCCGTGCTGTGCGACAACGACAACGCTTGCCTCGGCAACGTCGAATGCGTCTCCGAAGACGGGACTTGCAACGTCAACTGCGGTGGGAACGCCGTGGCCGGGTCCTGCCAGGGCACGGTGAGCTGCGACTCGGACGGCAACTGCAACATCACCTGTGACGCAGACGACTCCTGCGTCGGCGCGGTGAGCTGTATCTCGGACACCAACTGCAACATCGGCTGCGATGGGGACAACTCGTGTCCGGCGGCGGTCACCTGCGACGCCGACGCGGATTGCGACATCGACTGCACGGGCGTGGGCGCCTGCAACCAGAACCAGCCGATCTCCTGCACGGCAGACGACGAGTGCGACGTGGACTGCGCCAACAACGCGCAGTGCCTCGCCAACGTCGTGTGCGACGCCGACGACGTGCTGAACGACTGCCCCTGAAGTCGCCCAGAAAGCAACCCGGGGCCACCGCGCGACTGGAGCGCGCCGTGTGGCCCCGGCCTCCGCCTCTTGAAGCCGCCACAGCCAGAGCCTCGCATGCGAGCGCTCGCGCGCGCCCCCACCCTTCAACCCGTCAGGTTTCCCCATCATGGCCCGCCCCGTCTTCCCGTCGAAGCGCCCGATCGTTTCCCGCTCGAGAGTAGCGTCTCCTCGCGTCGCGCCCGGCATCACCGGGCTCCTCTTGGCTGCGATGCTCCCAGCTCTCGGCTCGGGGTGCGGCGCCCTCGACGAGCTAACCGGTGGCGGGGACGAGGACGAGCCGTACGGCGCCTCACTGGACGTAGCCAACGACGACCGAACCCCCACGGGTGCGGTCGGGGCGGGCGGCTCGGCCGTCGCGACGGGGGGCGGGGGCGGCGGCGGCTCGGTGGCTGCGGGCGCCGGCGGCATGGCGCTGCAGCCCGGTGACCCCGGGTTCATGATTCCCGCCTTTCCCGGGAGCGAAGGCCGCGACGACGGGCCCGCGGCGCCCCCCCCGCGCAACGACAACCTCGGGGGCAACGACGGCGGAGGCAACGCCCGCGGTGGCAACGCCGGCAACGCCCGCGGTGGCTGCGACGACCGGCTTTGCCGCAACGCGGGGGGCGAGTGCCAGGGCCGCATCTGCGTGTTCGAGTGCGACGAGGATTCCAACGTCTGCAACGTGCAGGACGTGAACTGCCCGAACAACATCGACTGCCGAATCGACTGCGAGGACGAGGACACCTGCAGCGCGGAGATCAATTGCCCGCTCGGCGCTCAGTGCGAAGTCAATTGCCAGCGCGATGGCACCTGCAGCGCACTGATCAACTGCGGAGCTTCGGACGTGTGCGAGGTGAACTGCCTCGCGGACGGCTCGTGCGCGGGCGGTTTCGAGGTCGCGGGCCAACTTTCGACCCTGCTGCTCACCTGCGAGGGGGACGACAGCTGCGTGGGCGGCCCGGTCACCTGCGGCGGGGGCAACTGCGACGTGAGCTGCGAGGGCACGGAGAGCTGCGACGCCGACATCATTCTTGCGAGCTTCGACGCCCAGCTGAGTTGCGAAGGCGTGGGCTCCTGCGGGGCGCGCATCGAATGCCCGCAGAACGGTCAGGATTGCGAGGTCGACTGCGGTGGGCGAGACTCCTGCCCGCAGCTCATCGTCTGCGGCGGCGGCAACGCAATCCCCAACGACTGCGATATCAGCTGCACGGGCGCCGACTCCTGTTCCCAGGGTATCGACTGCCAGGCGAACCGCTGCGATCTGAGCTGTGACAACGCCAGCTGCACGGGGTCCGTGGTGTGCGATGCGTTCGAGTGCCGCACGGATTGCGGCGTCAACAGCTGCTCGGGAGGCGTCGATTGTACGGGGGACGACGAGTGCACGCTGATCTGCGACGAGGACAACGCGTGCGCCGGGCTCGTACGCTGCGCGGAAGCCGAGCAATGTACGATCGATTGCGTGGGGGACGCCGCCTGCCAAGACGGCGTCGACTGCCAGGCCGAGAACGTGTGCGATGTGGACTGCGGGGCGGACCAGTGCGGCGGACAAGTGCAGTGCGACGCAGGGGCCGAACTCAACGACTGCGAGCTCGAGTAGCCCGAGAGCCCCCCCGGCGCACGGCTGAATGCCGCGATTTCGTGTGCTCTTGCGGCAGCGGCTGTGCCCAGCTCCCAGCAGGGATCGACCCATCGGGCGCCGCCAAGCCATGGGTCGCGACCGCGTCCTTCTCAGGGGCAACCGCATCCCGCCGTGGGTTTGCCGCGGCGGCGGTCCGGCACCGTCGGCCGGCCCTGCGGTTCTTACGGTGCCTCCTGGGCCTCAGCTCTTGGCGTCAGCGGATGGGCTCGAACCCTCGGATTTCTTTGCATCCCCCACCGGAGGAATTGCTCCGGGGTCCGCGCCCGCGGCAATGGGCTGAGGGGGGGGCACCAGGTCCTCCTTCCCGTCCGTGCGCGGTTTCGCGTCGGCGCCGGCCTCCAGCGGCTTGCCCTTGCCCTCCGATGACTTGCCCTCCGATGACTTGCCGCCCTTGCCGTCGGCGGGCTTGTCCGCAAGCGCCGCCATCGCCTTCTCTGCCTTGCTCTTGAGGGAATCGGGGGCCTTGTCCCCCGCCTGCTGGCTCGCGGAATCGGCCACTGGCTTGGAGGCCTCCTTGGAGGGTTCGTCTCCCACGTCGAGCGTACACTCGCCGAAGCTCACCTGCATGCGCCCTTCGCTCGGAGCCAACCGGACTTCGAGCTTCTTGGCCTTGATGACGGTGTTGCTGCCGACACTGCCCGAAAGAGTGAGCTCACCCGCGTCGATGTTGCCGGAAAGCCTGCCGCGCGAACTGAGCTCGTCGGCCTTGATGGTACCCACCACACACCCGGATTCGGTCACGTCGAGACGCGGAGCCGTCAGCTCGCCTTCGATGCGGCCATTCACCGTCACCGGGCACGAGCTCTTCATGGTGCCATGAAACTCCGTCCCATCTTCGACGAGAGTTCTCTTGGCGCTGTCAATTGCTTTGTCCGGCATTCTGATTTCCCTTGGCTGGGGTCATGGGGTTCTTGATGTAGAGCCGCAAACGGCATCCCGAAGCGAAGCCGAAAGCCGTCTCGGCGGTGGGCTGCTGCAGCGTCGTGGCCACCGCTCCGTTTTCACTGACGATGAGCTCCACGGGCTGGTCGAGGCCGACACGGCTCCGCTCGAGGAACCGACCGTGTACCTGCACGCGCCCCCCGACCACGCGACAACCATCCAAGACTCCCGATTCGCCGACGATCAAGCTTGCGTCCTGAGCCATCATCAGCTCGCAGCGCTCCAGCAGGCCGTCCACCTGGACCTCCGCTCCGCTTTCGAAGCTCAGCAGAGCGTTTTTCAACACGTCGCCGGGGCCGACGTAGCGGCGCTGGCCACGGGTATCGGATGATTTGGAGCCGGTCGGATCCTTGAGGAAGACCTCGACCGAAACCCACCACCCATTGTTCGCCTCGCGGCTCAGGTCGCAGCGCTCCGCGACCAGCTGCTCAGCGGTCGCTTCACCGAAGTCACTCGCGAAAACATGCGCGGACTCGATGATCGTCTTGTCCAAGGTGGCACCGCGAAAGCGGCTGCGACGCAGATCGGCCTGGGAGAGATCCGCCTCGCTGAGGTCGGCTCCGTCGAAGTCGGCTTCCACGAGACCGGCCGACGAAAAGCTCGTCTTCTTGGCCGAAGCCTGCTGCAGGACGCTTTGCTCCATTTTTGCGTTGGAGAAGTTCGCCCGGTCCAGGGTGGCGTTCGCCAGCGAGGCGCGCTCGAAGTTGGCCCCCTCCGCGCTCGCCCCCGTGAGCGTCGCACTGTCGAGATCGGCCTGTGAGAAGTTCGCTCCTTGCATGCGAGCCGTGCTGAGATTCGCAGAGTCCAGCTGAGCGTACCTGAACTTCGCGCTCTCCAAATCCGCGCCTTCGAGGACCGTGCCCTCCAGGTTGGCGCGCGTGAGATCCGCCTCGCGCAGCTTGGCCGAGCGCAGCACCGCGCCGTCCAGGTCCGCCTTCTTGAGCTTGGCTTTTTCGAGGTTGGCTCGAGCCGCGAAGCTCTCGCGTAGAGAAGCCCCCGTCAGGTCCGCGCCGGTCAGGTCGGCCCTTTCGAGGTTCGCCCCCTCCAGATCGGCACGCGCCATCTTTGCCCCTGCCAGACGTGCTCCACTGAGGTTGACCTGACGCAAATCGATGCGCGAAAGGTCCTCTCCCTTGCGAACCCGTTGCTCGATGCTTGCTCGGGTTGGTTTCTCCATAGTTTTCCTCTCCCCGGAGCTCAGCCGTGGTGGGCGCTGAGCTTCGGCTGCCTGCAGGCGTAGAACTTCACGGGCTGCTCTTCAAGGTTGTCAACCAACTCCGGACACAGTCGACGATGGCCGGCACCGGACAATGGGTAATCTCCCGGTAGAGCTCGCCCTCGCCAAGCTCCGCAATCAGCAAAATGAGGCTGTCGACCTTCTCCTGGCGTTGCTTTCGGGCCTCGCGGCGGGCCGAGGCGTCGTCCGCATCGCTGGCCACCTCGAAGGCTTCGATAGCCCGCTCGAGGTCCCCGAGGGCTGCTTGCACCGCTTCCCGCGGGCCGGCGAGCGCCAGGCTCGGTCCCCGCTCGAGCCGGTGGGCTTCATAAGCGTTCAACGCCTCCTTCAAGGCGTCGCCCGACTCCGGCTGGGCCCCCAACCGGTCCGCGAGGGCCTGGGCCGAAAACTCCTCGCTGTCGCCCAGAGGCAGCCCATTCTTCTCGATTTGCTCCCGCACGGAAGGATCCAGGCCTACCACGCCCGCGCTGAGCTGCTGGCTGATCAATCGTCGCCGAAGCTCGACCTGCTCCGCGATGCCAACCGGGGGCGCCCAGTGCCCATCTAGCGCGTGGATGCACCGCAGCAACTTCTTCCGCTCCTCGCCCCGAATGTGGCCCTTGCCGCGCAACTCCACGCGCACTCGCTGCAGCAGCTTGACCAGGGTGGCTAGCTCGAAAGCCCGCGCCTCGCTCTGCACCCGTGCCAACGCCGAGTCCACCTTGAGGCTCCACGCCGATGAAACGGCCCCGAGGTGCAGATCGACCACGAACTCGGCGACGAGCCGCAGCTCACCGACCGACAGCGTCTTCACGCGCTCCGGATCGTGGCGGGAGAGCGTGTTGCCGAGTCCGGGGTTGGTCTTTTCTTCGTCCTGAAAGTCCGGCTCCGGGGGCTTGAGCGGCCGGCGCTTCTGCGGGGAGCCGGCGACCGCAGCCCCGGCGAGCTGCTCCGGTACGGCGGCACGCGCCGCGGCGGAGTCGACCTCGCCGAGCTCCTCGGCCGCTGCATCCGAGCTTCCTTCCCCGCCCGTCACCGCGGGCAGCCGGGAAAGGCTTCGCGGCGTGCGAACTCGCTCGGGACGCTCCGAATTGGACACGGAATAGAAGCCCGGCGAGCGCTGGCGAAGCGGTCGCGGTCGGCCGAACTGGCGGGGCACGGGGCGTACGGATTCGTGCACGCCTCTGGGCGGAATCGTTTGCGCCTGCGGTACGGGCCCCACCGCCACGTCCGGGCGCGTGACCTCGTCATCGCGCGGGCTGCCCTCGTCGCTATCGGGCGCCTTTGCCGCGGCCGCGGCTTCACGGGCCTCGGCCGCGCGAGCCGGTGGAGGCTTGGGCGGAGCGGCAAGGGGCGCCGCGCGGGCCGCTCGAGGCACTGCGGCCGCGGGTCTGGCCGCGGCGGGTTTGGGTGCAACAGGCGGTGGCGGCTGAAGATCGTTGGCCGGTCGCTGCACCACGGCCCGACGAGTCGCCTTCTTGCCGCGCACGTCCGCGGTCGGCAAGTCGTCGCCCAGTTTGCCGGGTTTCGGCGGTTCGGCGGGCGCTTTCGAAGGGGCGTGGGCTGCCGAGCCCGAAGAGTCCTCGCGCGAGGGATTGGACGGCGCGCGAGGCTGCGTCGACTTGGCCTGAGTGCTCGAGGCCTCCGAGTCCCCGCCAAACAACTTCGAGAGAAATCCCATATCCGTCCGAAGGCACCGGATATCGCTCGTCATTTCAAACGATCTCGAGAGCCACCAGGCGGCCCCAAGTGGTGCATTTGCAGGAACGGTCCGGGACGGTGAGGACTTTAACAAACTGGCGCGCTGTACGCCTCGGCTTCGCGCAGCCGAACGGCGGGCCGCAAACCGGCGGCGCGTCCGGCGCCCAACTCGCCCGGTCCCCTGGCGCCGCGTTCCCGCGCCGGCTAGACACCGCGCGTGGCGACTCGGCCTTACGACTCGTGCCCCCATCGGCCCGCGTGCCCCGGCTGCCCACGCTTCGGCGTCGGGGGGATCGGGCTGGGTGCGGCCCGGCGCCTCGAAGCTCTGGCCCAGCCGAGCGGGATCGCCCTCACCCACCACGAAGGGGCCAATCGGCACCACCGGCGGCGTGCCCGACTCTCTATCCGGGGGCGTCGAAACTCGCCCAAGATCGGGATCTTCGAGGCGGGCACCCATCGGGTGACCGACATTCCTCACTGTCGGGTCCACGATCCGCTCATCAACGACGTCTGTGCGGCGCTGAAGGCCGCCATACGCGAGTGTCGCGTCACGACGTACAGCGACACCGCCCACGCTGGCGTCTTGCGCGGCTGCCAGGTCGCCGTGCAGCGCTCGACGGCCCAGGCGCAGCTGACCCTGATCTGCAACACCGCCACCGCTGCCCCCGTCGACGCGCTGGCCGAGGCACTGGCGGACCGGCTGTCGCCGCATCTGCACAGCCTGTGGTGGAACGGGAACACCGAACGGACGAATCGCATTCTCGGGCCGAGCTGGCATCGGTTTTTCGGGCCCCCCGCGATCGAAGAGTGGATGGGCGGAGCGCGGGTGTTCTTTCCTCCGGGCGCCTTTGGCCAAAATAATCTCGACCTGTTTTCCGAGATCGTCGCTCTGGTCGCCGGCTGGAGCCAGCCGGGTGCCCCCGTCGCCGACTTGTACTGTGGAACGGGCTCGCTCGGGCTCGGTCTTTTGCACACTGCCTCGTCGGTGCTCTTCAACGAGGTCGCCCCCGACTCCCTGCGCGGCTTGCGCCTGGGCTTGCAGGCCCTGCCGAGCGACGTGGCCTCGCGGGCGAGCGTGGTCGAGGGCCCGGCCGAACTGGCGCTCGACGGCATTACGACCCACCACGAGGTGGTGGTGGATCCCCCGCGAAAAGGGCTGGAGCCACAGGTGCTGAGCGGGTTGCTGGAGCGAAGGCCACGCCAGATCACCTACGTAAGCTGTGGCCTGGATTCCTTCACGAGCCAGGCGGCCCAGCTTCTCGCGGGCGGCTACGCCTTGCGAGCCCTGCACGCATTCGAGCTCTTCCCCTTCACGGAGCACGTGGAGACGGTGGCGCGCCTGCAGCGTCGGGACTGATTCGTCGAAAGGGCTGACCCTTTCCGACGACGGCGCCGGATGCGCACCGGCGCGGCAACCGCCGTCGCTCGGACGGGCAGGCTCCGAGCAGTCGAAGCCCGAGGCCGCAAGCCGCGCTGGCGACTCCGGCAGATCCGGCCGTGGCGGGTGCCGTCAGGCGGCGCCGGCCACACGAGCCTCGTGCCAGACGCGGCTCACGCCCGCCCTCAGCACGGCCTCGACCTGCTGCGCGGGGATTTCGAGGATCATCGATATCTCTTCGATGCAGCAATCCTCCTGGTAGTAGAGGCCGACGATCAGCTGTTGCTGCTCATCGAGGTCTTCGTAGGCGCGCGCCAACCGCCCAACGACTTCGCTTCGCGGCGCCTCCCCCACGGGTGGCTCGTCGCCCTCCGGCGCAGGCGCCGCATCTCGCGCGGCCTCCGACCCTTCGGCGCAACCAACTCGCGGCTCCTGGGCGGGACCAGGCGGATCTTCGGCCATCACTCGATTCCTCCCCTCCTTCTTGGCACGGTACAGGCGTTCGTCGGCGAGGCCGACGAGCTGATTGGGCGAAAGGCCCGGGTGGCACGAAAGCGATGCGCAACCCGCGCTCACCGTCACCGAGATTCCGCCCCCGTCGCTGCCACCAAAGCCCATGGCAAAGGTTCGCCCTTCGATGGAGCGCCGAATCCGCTCGGCGAGCACGGCCGCGCCCTCGACCGGCGTGTGCCGAAGAACTGCGACGAACTCCTCGCCCCCGTACCGGGCCAGCATGTCTTCGGTGCGCACCTGCCCGCCGGCGACCGCCGCCACTTGCTGCAACACCGCATCCCCGGCGAGGTGGCCATGGGTGTCGTTGATTTGCTTGAAGTGGTCGATGTCGATTACGAGGACGGACAGCGGGGTCTGGTGGCGCGACGCGTAGGCAAATTCCGCTGCCAAAAACTCCGTGAGGTAGCGCCGGTTGTACAAGCGAGTGAGCGGATCGTACATCGCCTGCTCCCGCAGGCAAAACAGCGCGTCTCGCTCTCGCATCGATAGCAGGCGAACTCGAAAGGCGACGCGCGCTCCCAGGTCGAGCTGGCTCCCATCGCGGAGCACGCGCTCCGAGACCCGAGCGCCATCGACGTAGGTGCCGCCCGTCGAACCGAGGTCCTTCACGAAGAGCCGGTCGCCGCGCCAGGTGAGCTCCGCATGGCGCCGGCTCACTGCCTCTTCGTCGACGCGCACGTCTGCTTCCCAGCTGCGGCCCAAGTGCAGCCGGCCGCGGGGGAGCTCGAACAGTTGCCCTGCCCCGCGGTCGTCCAACCGCAGCAGAACGGCGATCCGCGCGCCGACCTCCTTCTCGCGCGGGGCGAGCTCTTCGGGCCGGGTGACGCGCTCGCCACCGCCAGCGGCGTCGCTCACCTCCCGGGGGGTCGCGAGCGCTGCCGCCTTCGAGATGTTGGATTCTACCTGTCCCCCCCCCGATGCGCTCGTCGCTCTTCGGGGCATTCGGCTCGCTTTCTGCAGGGCGGCTCGGCTGCGAGGACTCGATCACCGCTGCGCCAGCCCATTGGGACGTGGGCTGCCGCGACGACGAAACGGAGCTCGTCGACCGCCAGCGGTCATTCTTCACTGCCCGCCGCTCGGCTCCATCGAGCGAAGCGACGGGTTTGGGTTCGATTCGACAACTGTACTCCCGAGAAGCCTCCGAGGCCACGTCGCCAGGCGATATCCTTGAAGTCTCCTCGCCCATTTCTTCCGTGCAACTCATCGTGCAACACACTGTCACCTTGTCCCCGGTCGAGGTCGACTCGCCTCGAGGGGCCACGGACGGGCGTTTCCTGTCGCCGAGCGGTCCGCTGGCTCAACGGAATCCGCCGCCTCGCCGTGCGGTAGCGCAACCAACCCGCTCGAATCGCCCAGCTGGCAAAAAGTGGGGAGTACGTCGCAAAATCTGCAATGGTGGCCGGTGCCTTCGTATACTCGGGTCGTCGTAGGCGGCCCCGGCACGCTCCCACCACGGGCGCGCCGACCTCGGCCCTCCAGCGCAACGAGCTCGGGGTGAAAGGCTCGCCCCGAGCCAGGAAAGCGAAGCCCAAATGACGAAAAAGTGCTGCAAAAGCCACCGGGAGGCGGCTCTCTCCGGCGAGCGGGTCGAACGGGGCCAAGAGGGCGCATTTCTTGCCGACGCGACCCCCTCCCCAGCCTGCCGGCGGGCGGCGGGAGGCCACCGTCGCGCCGAGGGCTAGCGAGTCTGAATCGTGGCAAAAACAAGCAAGTTCAGCACGTTCGGGGGCGTCTTCACGCCTTCGATCCTCACCATCCTCGGGGTGATCATGTACTTGCGCCTGCCCCGTGTCGTGGGCTCGGCGGGCCTGTACGCGACCCTGGGTATCATTTTGGTCGCACACGTCATCTCGATCGCCACGGGCCTCAGCATTTCGTCCATCGCAACGGACAAGCGTGTAGGTGCCGGGGGGCCATACTACGTGCTTTCACGCAGCCTGGGGCTCCCCCTGGGCGGCACGATCGGCCTGGCGCTGTTCATCGGGCTCTCTTTCAGCGTGAGCCTCTACGTGATCGGCTTCTCCGAAAGCCTGCTCAACTACCTCGGGGTGGAGCAAACCCCGCTCTGGATACGCGTCACCGGAACCGCCACGGTGGTGCTCCTGACGATCATCACTTTCGTGAGCACGTCGCTCGCGATCAAGACTCAGTACCTCATCCTGGCGCTGATCGCGCTTTCGCTGGTTTCCGTGTTTCTCGGCACCCCCGCCAAAGTGGAGGGACCACTGCTCGAGCAAGAGCCGGGGGGGCCCCCGCTGGCCCTGCTGTTCGGAATCTTCTTCCCTGCCGTGACGGGGTTCACCGCCGGCGTGAACATGTCCGGAGACCTCAAGGACCCGAAGAAGTCGATTCCCAGCGGGACGATCCTGGCCATCGCCACCGGACTGATCGTGTATGTGGCCCTGGCGGTGTTCTTGGCCTTTCGGGTCGATCCGAAGCAGCTGCGCGAGGACCCGGAGCTCCTTTTGTCGATCGCCTGGGCGCCGCCGCTGGTCGTCGCCGGCATTTGGGGCGCAACGCTCTCTTCGGCGCTGGGCAGCATCCTCGGCGCGCCGCGCATCCTGCAGTCGATGTCGTCGGACCGCGTGACGCCGACGCTCTTCGCGAAGGGCTACGGCCCGACCAACGAGCCCCGCAACGCGCTCGTTCTGGCGTTCTTGGTCGGCGAGGCCGGCATCTTGATCGCCGAACTCGACTTGATCGCACGGGTGGTGTCGATGGTCTTCTTGGCGATGTACGGCTTCGTCAACGTGGCCTGCGCAATCGAGAGCTGGTCCAGCCCGGACTTCCGTCCCACATTTCGCATCCCCACCTGGGTGAGTGTCGTGGGGGCGGTCACCTGCCTCATCGTGATGATCCAACTGGATCTGCTCGCGATGGCCGGCTCGTTGCTCTTGATGCTGGGGCTTTACGCCTTCCTGCAGCGCCGGCGGCTGAGCCTGGACTCGGGCGACGCCTGGGAGGGAGTATGGTCGGCCGTGGTGCGAGCCGGCCTGCGGCGCCTGAGCCGCGCCACGCCGAAGGCGGCCAACTGGAAGCCGAACATCCTCTCCTTCTGCTCCGACGACACCTCTCAGGCAGACGTACGACCGATCGCCATCGCGCTGGTCGCCAATGCCGGCGTCGCAACCGAGTTCCATCTCGGGGGCCTCGGCGCCAGCGCGCAGCGCGAAAGCCTGCCGGCGCCTTCGGACCCCGAGCCCGCCGCCGAGCGGCAGAGGGCGCCTGGCACCGAGGACGACCAGAGGGCGGAGGACCCGAGCGACGAGGAGCTACCGCCCGGCTTCTTTCGCCGCGAAGCCACCGGAGGGGATCCGATGCAGACGATCGCCACGCTCGCCTCGCACTACGGCTTCTCCGGCATCCGGCCCAACACCGTGCTCTTGCCGCTCTCGATGCAGGGAGGGGACCCGGCCGCCTTCGAGCAGTTGATCCATTCGCTGGAGCACACCCCGCACAACCTGTTGCTCGCCCAAAACGCTCGTGAGAGTCACCCCGGCGAGCTGCGCATCGACGTGTGGTGGACGGAGAAGGCGGGAAACTTCGCCTTCTCGGTCGCTCTCGTGCGGTTTCTCTCCCGCTCGAGCCGGTTTCGCAACGCGGCCATCAGGTTCCTGCTCCTCACACGCGAGAGCGCGAGCGACGACGTGCTCGCGATGGAGGCTCGCCAACACCTGCGGCAGGCGCGAGTCTCCGCGGAGGTGCGCGTATTTCAGCAGCCCGCGGCCATGCGTCATCCCATGGATGTGGTCGTCGAGGAATCCCGAGAGGCCGGCCTCGTCATCGCCGCCCTGCCGAAACCGATAGAGGAAGAGAGGGAAGACGAAATCGCCCAGGCCTGTCGGCGCATCGCGACGCTCGACGCACATCTACTGCTGTACCGAGCCAGCAAGCGCTTTCGAGAGGTCTTGCGGGCCACCGATCGATCGCTGGTCGGCTCACTCATCCCGCGGCCCCGGCACGTCAGCGAACAGCCGCTGCTCGATCTCGTGGCGCCGGACAACCCCACGCTGGCCGACGCCGTGGTGGCCTTCGACGCGCGAGCGCAGGAGGTCTTTTCGGGGACCCACGGCCGCACGATCACGCGCGTGTACCGAGACAACCAAGAGCTCGTCGAGCAGGTGCTCCAGGCGGTGCGAACCCTGCGCGCGGCGGCGGACACGGCGCTCGCCGACAACGGCGGAAGGCCTCGAGACGAGCTGAGGCAAGCCCTCTCCGAGTTTCGCGCCAAGGTTTCCGAGGCGCTCGTCGCGTTCGAGGAGAAAACGCTCGAGGAGCAGCGAGCCCTGCTCGATTCGGACGTTTCGACGCTTTCCAAGCCGGAACCATGGCTGACCGACGCCCAGCAACCGGTCGTGGTCATTCACCGGCGCATCAGCGACTACGAGCTCGACACGGACGATGCGCCCGCCGTTCGCCGGCTCAAGCGCAAAGCGCGATGGCGAGCGCGCCTGGGGCGCCGAACCTACAGCTACCGCCTGCCGCTGGGCAACCTGGAACGCTACTACCACAAGCACATCGCCCAGCGCCTGACCTCCGAGGAGATCACCAACTTCCTCGACGACAGCCTGCAGCTGACGCTCGAGCTGAGCAAGGCGCTCAATCGCCCGCTGCGGGAGCTCTCACTGGCTCGAAGCCTGTACGGGGCAGACGGGGAAGCGGAGGGAACCCTCGAGTTCCTGGGCGAGCTGGAGAGAGTGTGCGGCGCCTTGCGCCTGAGGCAAAAGCTGCGCCGAGACGAGTACCACGCCGCGCGCGCGCAGCTGGGGCGCGCGACGGCTCAGGAGTTCGCGCTGGACATCCAGCGGTTGGACGCGGCGGCCTTCATTCGCGAGAAGCGCACGCTGACGGCCAAGGAGGTGCCCGATCCGGGTCCGATGCTCGATCGGATTGGCGCGTGGAAGCAAAGCCAGGCAACCCTCCTGCAGCTGACGAACCTCGGGCAGCGCCTGGCGGCGCTCCTCCACGAGATCAGCGTCTACGCCTTTCGTACGCGCGACGAAGTGCTGCTCGGGTCCGGGGCCGCGTGCTTGCACGACTGCGAGCGCCTGGCTTCCCAGCTCAGGCGAGCGGTGAGCGGCCGAGGGACCTCGCCGGAGGCTTTCGAACGCTTCGTGGGCCGCGCCATGCCACTGTGGGAGCCCCAGACGGTGGTGGAACGGCTCTCGGCGGATTTGCAGCGCGCGCTCGCGGACGTGCCGAAGGTGGTGTCTGCCGTCGCCGAGGACACGCTCTTGGCGATGATGGCGGGCCAAAGCGGGGACGCAGACGAGGCAGAGCCTTTCGAGTTGCACTTGCGGCGAGGGCTGGACGTCGTGCTGAGCCGGGAGTTCCTCGGGCCGCTCTCGCAGCGGCTCCGTACGGTGAAGAGTGCCCAACGGTCCGCTTGGAGCGTCGTCGACGACGTGGCGCAGCTGATGACGTTTCAGCTCAACAACTCGCCCGACGGCGTGACCGGTCTCGCCGAACGCTCGCTCTCGCGTGTCACCCAGCAGCGCGAAGCGGTGACGGCAGCCCAGGATGCCGTCCGCGACCTGATCGCCCGCGCGCTGGAGCAGGTCGCCGGGGCAGCCAACGTCAACCAGCTCGAGAAGCTGCAAGATCAGCTCCAGGGCGACGACCTCTACAACCGCGCCCGAGCCGCAGAGCAGGGTGCGAAGTCGATCCTTTTCCGAGTCCGAAGCGCGCTGACGCAGGCTGCCACCGACCTACTGTACCGTCGCTCGCGTGGCCTGGTGACCACCCTCAAGGGAGGCACGACCCGGCGCACCTCCGCCAGCGTCGAGCTGCGCGCCCTGGTGGAGGAAAGCCAGCCGGGGGCGGCCGTGCGCGAGCAGCTTCCCCACTTCTACCGGCAGCTGTTCTCGGGCCAGGCCGCCGTGGGCGGCTCCTTTCAGGTCGAGCGAGAGGGTCAGCAAAAAGTACTGGAAGAGTGCGTGCGGCGCCGGAAGCGAGGCACCCCGGGGCCGATTCTGATCGTCGGAGATCCGGGCTCCGGCAAGACGACGCTGATTCAGGAGCTCCTGGTGCGCCTCGCCCCGACGCAGATCTTCCGGGTCCAACCTCCCGACGGCGGCACCGCCTCGTTGAAGCGTTTTCGTCGAGCCGTGGGCACGGGCGCCGGCGCGCCGAGCGGGGTTTTCGACGATCTACCGGACGGCTCCGCCATCGTCGTCGACGATCTGGAAATGTGGTGGGAGAGGCGCGAAGGCGGCCTCGCCGTCGTGGAGTACCTCATCGAAAGCGCGCGCGAGCACGGGCATCGCCTGAGTTTCGTGATCAGCACCGGCTCCTACTCCTTTCACCTGCTCGACCGGCTCCTGCCTCTGTCGACCGCCGCAAGCGGGATCGCGATGTGCGAGCCCTTCTCCGCGGAGGAGCTGCGCCAGGCGGTGCTGCGCCGCCACCAGAGCACGGGCTTGAAGTTCGAGCTCGGCTCCCGCTCGGAGGAGGAGGTCGGGGCGTGGAGCATCGCCCGGCTCTTCACGCGATACTTCGACTACTCCGCCGGAAACATCGCCGCGGCGTTTGGCGCCTGGCTCTCTCACATCCACACGACGGACGGCGAGTCAATCCAGATCCGCGCACCCCGAACCAAATCGTGGGAAGCGCTCGACGAAATCGACGGGGATGCCAAGTCGCTCCTGCTGCAGCTGATCTTGCACAAGAGCGCCTCGCGAGAGCGCTTGCAGCGGATCTTCGGCCGTGAGCACTCGGAAATCGATCGAGTGGTGCGCGAGCTGCTCGGCGCCTCGATCCTCACCGACCTCGGCAGCGGAACGGTCACGATCAACGAAGCCATCCGCCACCACGTGAGCACGCACTTCTTGAAGCGAGGTCTGCTTTGACGGCGACCATCCACGGCACGGGGATTGCCCTCGGCGTTGCCCTGCTCGGGGCCGTTTTCGTCATTCTCGGGCTCCGCGCCTTGAGCCGCTTCGTTTTCTGGCTGCCGCTCTCCCGCGGAGAGGCCAGCGGCCTGCGGCGCTGGTTGCCCGTCGCCACGACGTGCGCGGCGCTGCTCTACGTCACGGTGGCGACCCGCTGGCTACTGAGCGAGGTGGCCGCGGGGGGTTGGGTGCTGGGGGGCTGGTTGCTGATCGCGGTCGCCGCCAGTTGGAGCGCGATCCGCGACGCGACCGATGGCCTGTTTCTGCGGGCGACCGGGGCCTGCCGAACGGGCGACTACGTGCAGCTGGGCGAGCTCGAGGGCCGGGTGCGCCGCATGGGCTTTCGCTTCCTCACGCTACAGACCAGCGATGGGCACATCGCCACGGTACCCTACGGGCGGGTTGCCGCCTCCTCACTGCGACGACTGCCCGAAGTGCGGCACGGGCTGCTTCATTTGTTTCAGGTCGAGCTACCGCGCGGCGTGCCCGTGCCCGTCGTGAAACGCCGCATCACCACGTCGGCGCTGCTGTGCCCGTGGTGCGTTCCGAAACAGAACGCGAGGATTCGCAGCCTGCGAGAGGGACGCGACGTAGAGGTCACTCTCTCGCTGATCGACGCCGATCACGCGGCCGAGGCCGAGGAGGTCGTACGCAACGCCGTCGCTGGCCTGGGGCAATCCGGCGCAACGGCCGCGAGTGGGCGAGAGAGCGTCGAGCTCGTTCGCAGCGATCCGCCCACCGCGCGGGAGAGCCTCGGGCCGCGCCACCACGCCGCGGAGCGGGTAGACGACCTACGCGAGGGCACGGGCCGCCGCTGAGCTTTGCAGGAATTTCGATTATGAGCGAAGGTGGCCCGACGGTGATCAATCAGCAAACCCCACCGGAGCCCCGCTCATGGCGCAAAACATTTCCCAACTACTGAAGAGCCTCTCCCCCGAGAAGGGCTTCGACCTGATACGCATCTACTTGGGAGTCGGCCTGGCCGTCCGCGGCCTGCTCTTCCTCGTCCATCCCCGCTGGGTGAGCACCGCGATCGAAAGTGCGCCGGGCGCCTCCGCGGCCCTGGTCGGAGCCGGGCACCTCGTCGGTGGCCTGATGTTGGCTGCAGGCCTGTTCACGCGCCTTACAGCCCTGGTCCAGTCCTTGCCCGTGATGGGCGCGGTCCTGGTGGTGCACCGCGGCCAACCGCTCGCCAGCGCCGATCAGTCGCTCGAGTTTTCCGGCCTCGTGCTCGTCATGTTGGTGTTTTACGCCGCGCTGGGCGCCGGCCCGTGGTCTCTCGACCACCGCCGGCGCCAGGCCCGCGCCGCCACGGCGCCCCCGGCGAGCGGAACGCCTTCGGCGGCCCAGGACTGAGCGCGTTCGCGCGGGGCCCGCCGCCCCGCAACCTCGGGTCAACCGAGCTCGGTCGGCCGACCGAAAAATGAAAGGAGCCCGTTCGGCGGGCGGCCGGGAGCGCTCAGGCGCCGGAGGGGAAGTGGCGCTGCAGCAGCGGCAGGTCGAGCTCGGGGTAGACCGGGAACCTCTTCAAAAGCGCGCCCACGCGGCGGCTGCCCTGCTCGAGCGCCGAGGCCTCGGTGACGAACTTCGCCTTGCTCGGTGCGCCCTGCGGCGTCGCCGCCGGCTTCGACTGGCTCAGCACGAGCTTCAAGATGGCGGCGATCTCCTTCATCTCCTCGCCGCTCATACCCAGGGTCGTCACCGCGGGCGTGCCGAGCCGAAGCCCGCTCGTGTACCACGGGCCGTTGGGATCGAAGGGCAGCGAGTTGCGGTTCAAGGTGATGCCCACCTGGCGCACGATGCTCTCTGCCTGCCTGCCCGTCAGCCCAAAGGGGCGAACGTCCAGCAGCATCAGGTGGTTGTCCGTTCCCCCCGTCGCCACCTTCATGCCCTCGGCGACGCACGCCGCAGCCAGCGCGCGACTGTTGTCCACGATACGCCGGGCGTAGTCGGCGAACTCCGGGCGATTTGCCTCTGCGAACGCGACGGCCTTGGCGGCCATCACGTGCGGCAGCGGGCCGCCGATGACGAGCGGACAGCCCTTGTCGACCTGGTCGCGAAACTCCTCCGTGCAGAGCACCAGCCCGCCGCGCGGGCCGCGCAGCGTCTTGTGCGTCGTGGACGTGACGACGTGCGCGTGGGGGATTGGGTTTTGGTCTCCTTGGAAGACCTTCCCGGCGACCAACCCGGCGAAATGAGCCATGTCGACCATCAAGACCGCGCCCACCTCGTCGGCGATTTCCCGCAGCTTGCGAAAGTCGATGCTGCGCGGATAAGCGCTGTAGCCGGCGAGCAGGATCAGCGGCTTCAAGTCTCGAGCCTGCGCACGAATCTGCTCGTAGTCGAGCAGGCCCGTTTCTCGATCGACGCTGTAGCTGTGGGCGTCGAACATCTGGGCCGACACGTTGAAGCGATAGCCGTGCGTGAGGTGGCCGCCCGAGTAATAGTCGAGCCCGAGCAGCCGCTGGTTGCCGAGCTTGGCGCGCAGCTCGTTCCACTGCTGCACGGAGAGCTTGGCGGGGTTCTTCTCCTCGAGCTCCTCCAAGGCTTTCGAGGCGACGCGCGTTTGCAGGATCGCCCAGTACGCGATCAGGTTTGCGTCCGCGCCGCTGTGAGGCTGAACATAGGCGTGCTCCGCCGAGAAGAGCCGCCTGGCCTCCGCGCAGGCGCGGCTCTCGATGGCGTCGACGTTGGCGCAGCCGGCGTAGAAACGGTGCTCTGGGTAGCCCTCGGCGTACTTGTCCGTCAGCAGGTTGCCCATCGCCAGCTGGGTGGGCAGCGAGCAGTAGTTCTCCGAGGCAATGAGCTTGAGGTTCGCACGCTGATCGGCCAGCTCCTGCACGATGGAGGCGGCCACCTCGGGCGCCACGCTCGCGACCTGCTCGAGGCAGGCGAGGTAGGCGACGAGCGATGGTTCGAGTCGAGACGGCTCCGTGCCGCCGAGGTAGTCTTGAAGTGCACCAGCCAATGCTGCGTTTCCTTTCGGCAAATCGGCTCCGGTAGCCCGCCCGTGCGCCGAGCGCGACCCGCCGAAGCCATCCAAACGAGCCCAAAACGGGGCCATCCGTGGATCGGCTCATAAAGATGACCCGACGGCTTGCCAATGAAAATCGAGCCCTGACGGGCGCCCTGACGCGCATTTCGGCGACTTCGCCGCGAGAGGCTGGCCGCCGCCACCGCGCCGGGTTGGCATGTTTCCCGCTGCAGGGCGCCCACAATCGCGAATTGGCGTCCCCTGGCGACGCGGAAATCGCTCGATCCCGGTAGGGGGTGCTCGCTCGCCGCGTCTGCGGTAAAGTCACCGCATGGGAGCTGGAGTGTGCCATCTTCCACCCGACCGCAGAAGGTATGTGCCCCCTGGCCACTGGCCGTGCGTTCTGATGCCCCGCACCAGCTTGGTGCACTGCGGAAATTGCCGGCCCCGAGCACGCGAACGCCCGGCCCGGGCCCGAGCAAGCCCCCTCGTACAGGAGAGCCCTCGTGGACGATGCCATGGTCGAAGAGCTGACCGAGCGACTGCCCACCTCGGAGCTCGTGAAGATCATCAAGGGCGCGCTGGAGTGCGGAAGGCGCAACGTGCCGTTTACCGAGTCCGAGCTACTTCGCGCGATGACCTTCGGCGTCGACTCGACCTATGTGCGCAGCGCCTCGGGAATGTGGCGTCGCGGCTCCGACCGGCGCGCGCAGAGTGGCTCCCAGCAAAAACAGGACACGAAGCGCTCCGCCTGACGGCGCGAAATCGAAAACCTGGTTGCCCGCGTCGCGCCGGCCTGGAAGGCTCGCGGCATGATCTCCCCCCCCCGTGAAGCCTCTGCCTTCCCTCCCCTAGAAAAGCGACCGTTGGGCAGCTCGGCCCTCCAGGTCACTCAGCTCGGCATCGGGACCGCCCCGCTCGGCGATCTCTACGAGCGGGTGCCCGAAGAGAACGCACGCGCGATGCTGAGTGCCGGAGTCGCGCTGGGAATCAACCTTTTCGACACCTCGCCGCTGTACGGCGCCGGGCTCGCCGAGCACCGCGTCGGCGAAGCCCTTCGCCCCACGGACCGCGATGGCGTGGTGATCTCCACGAAGGTAGGGCGCTGGTACAGCGCTCTCGGCAAGCGGCCCGCCGAGCGCGGCAACTGGGCCGGTGGGCTCAGCTTCCGAGCCCACCTCGACTACAGCTACGACGGAGCGATGCGCGCCTTCGAGCAGTCCTTGCTGAGGCTGGGCACACCCCGCATCGACGTGCTGCTGATTCACGACGTGGACGTCTTCACGCACGGCAGCCGGGAGGCGTGCGACCGCCGCTTCGACGAGGCGATGGAAGGCGCCTACCGCGCTCTGCTCGAGCTTCGGCGTGCGGGCGACGTGGCGGCGATCGGCGTTGGCGTCAACGAAGCCGACATGTGCGCACGATTCGCGCGGGCCGGTGATTTCGACTGCATGCTGCTCGCGGGGCGCTACTCGCTTCTCGAGCAGGGGGCCCTCGACGAGTTCCTCCCGCTGTGCGAGCAAAAGAACATCGGCGTTTTGGCGGGCGGCGTCTTCAACTCGGGCATTCTCGCTTCCGGGGCACGACCGGGCGCCAAGTACGACTACAGCAGTGCACCGCCCGAGGTGATCGCGCGGGTCGAGAAGATCCAGGCGATCTGCCGCGCCCACGAAGTGCCGATGGCGGCGGCCGCGCTCCAATTTCCGCTCGCCCATCCGTGCGTCTCGAGCGTGGTCGTCGGCGGGGTCAGCGCCGGCGAGGTGCAGCAGAACTTCGAGTGGATGCAGCACCCGATTCCGAAGGCTTTGTTCACCGACCTCAAGTCGGCCGGTCTGATGCGCGCCGATGCGCCGGTGCCGTGAGGATCACAGCCGAGACGCGGCCGCCGTGCCGCGGTCCAAGATCTTGCGCGCCTGCTGCTCCGTCACGTCGAGCTCGGTGAGGCCTCCGGGGAGCTCGGTGGCGGTGCGCCGGCTGGCGGGGCCGACGGAATCCTCGACCATCGGCGCGAGCAGATCGGCTAGCCGCACCAAGCGAAGGTGCTCGTTGTCGGGTTTCCCGGGCTCGTGGTGCTTTCGGCAGACCCGTACGATCTCGTCGGGCAGTGCCCAGCGCATCGCCAGCTCGGCGCCAGCCCGCAGGTGATGCTTCGAGACGAGCCGGGCCGCCTCCTCGCCCGTGCACGAGGCCCCACTCTCGCTCAAGATTCGGTACACGCGCGACTCGCCGATGTCGTGCAACAGGCCACACAGGTAGGCATCCTGGAGCTGTAGCGAGAGGACCGGAGCCGCCACGCGGCACAGGACCCCGCACAGCACGCTGCGCTGGAAGCTCTTCTGGACCAAGTCCTGATAGCGCCGCAGGCCCGCGGAGCTAGCGGCGTACACGACCTGAAAGATCAGGTCGCGGGCGCCCGAGAGCCCGATCCGGGCGACCGCGTCGTCGACGGACTTGATGTCGATGCCCCGGTTGTAAAACGAGGAGTTTGCGGTGGCGAGAAAGCGAGCCGCGATCGGTGGGTCCGTTTTCACGAGCTGGGCAAACTGGCGGATGCTGGTTTTCGGGTCGTTCGCTAGCGAAAGCGCTTGGGTCGCGATCGTGGGCAGCACCGGCAGAGCCGCCCGCCCTCCCTCCAGGGTCTGCACCAAGGCAGCCTCGGCGGGGCTCATGCTCGCGGAGCAGTCGGGCGAGTCGACCAGGGATTGGGGCAGATCGATGGAGATCGTCATGTTCGTACCTCGGGCGGGGGGCTGATGGTGGCTTGGTAGGGGGCCGCGACGATGACCCAGTCACGCCCGCGTCCTTGGCGCGGTACTGCTCGGACACAAAGCTGCAGCCGCCGAGTCGCGTTTCGAACGACTGGGCAACGACCCTCACGCGCTGGAACTGGTCCTCGCTCGGAGGACTCGACAGAACGGCAGGCGCTTCGGCGAACCCCACGGTCGTTCAGATCGGTCGGGCGCCAGGGCTCTTGAAGCCTACACCGCCGGCGGTCGTGATCGAGTGCCGGACAGCCCGGTGCGCGCGCGGAAGACATCCGGGGGGGACCGCCGCCCGCGACGCATCCAGAGCAACGGCCAGAGGCCCTGTGCCACCCGATGCCCCGCGGGGGGCGACCACTCATTGAAGTGTTGTCGAAACGTCCCGGAGGCGGCGCGAGCCTCGACTCTTGGCGACGCGCTGACCCGCACTCTCCGGGCGGCCGCTGTCCCGCTCGAACCGAGGGAGCCCGCGAATGCCGTCCATGTCTGAGCGGGCGTCCGTCCGCGCATCGCCCCGGACGGCCAAGCAGATTGAACCCTACTCACCCGTGCACGACACTAGGAGCGTCGAGGGGTTGCCCCCGGCGTCGGCCCGGCGCCCGCCGCAACTCGATGGTTTCGCAAATGTCCACAACATCCGTTTCTGAGTCGGTGGGAATCACCACCGACGTCGATCGACGAGCCATCGGGGGCTATCAACCCGTACACCGCGTCGCACAGGCCTACCTCGGCCCCCTTTGGGTCGCCCGCAACGACGCAACGGCGAGCGGAACCGAAGAGTTTTTCCTCCTGCGACGGATCGCGCTCCGGGACGCCGAGCACGAGTCCGCGCGAGAGCAGCTGGTGTTGGCCGCGCAGGATGGCGCGAGGGTTCGCCACGGCAACGTGTTGCGCGTTCTGGCACCCCTCGTCGAGGGCCGCCGGCTCGGCTTCGTCTACGAGCACGCCGAGGCCGAGCCGCTGCGCGCGCTGCAATCGTGGAGCAATCTGCGCTCGCTCCCCTTCCCCGTCGCGGTCAGCCTGACGGTGGTCGTGGATGTGCTCGAGGGTCTGCAGGCCGTCCATGAAACCGCTTCCGAGCCGCAAGGGGCCTTCGGCGGGTTGTCACCGGACAGTGTGCTGGTTTCGCGAGAGGGCTCCGCCCAGCTCGCGGACCCCTGCATCGCGGGCTGCGCCTCCCTGCTCGATGCGTTTGGGGCAAACCCCGCCAAGCTCGCCTACGCCGCGCCGGAGCAGGTTGGCGCGACGGCGCCGCTCGGCCCCCAAACGGACGTCTTCAGCGCCGGGGTCTTGCTGTGGGAGCTGCTGGCGGGGCGGCGCTTCGTAGGGGGCTCGAGGGCCTCGATCGAGCGCAAGCTGCGCGAGCACAAGCTCCCCTCCCTCGGCGCGGCGCTGCGCAGCAGCACGTCGGTGTCCGGCGAGCTGCTGGCGGTGGCGGACGCGGCCCTTTCCGCCAGCCCGGATCACCGCCCGCAAACGGCTCGAGAGCTCTCGAACCTTCTGCGAGATTGCGGCCATCCCCTGGCCGAGCGCGACCAGGTCGCGCACTTCGTCGGCAAGCTCTCGGGGCAGCGCTTCGAGCGGCGCATGGCGGCGGTGCGCTCGCGCTCTCGCCAGAGCATGCCCGCGCCGAAAGCCAGCTCGGCGCCCCCCACGGTGGCGGCGGCGGGCGGCGCGCTTCGGTCGACCTCGCTTGGCGCCGCGGGGCCGATCGCGGGACGGGACGGCCGAGCGTTGCGCACCGACACGCCGTTCAAGAACGAGCTGATGTTGCCGTCGAAGCGCCCGCGGGGCGAGGCGAGCCCGTCGGCTCTCCCGCGCCTCCCCTCGGTCTCCATCGAGAGCTCCGGCCCCGCCGAGGCGCCTCCGCCCCAGGCGGCTCCGCCGGCGCCACCCGGGCCTCCCCCTCCAACCATCCGCTCCGACGAGGTCGTGGAGGGCGGGGCGCTCTCGGCAGAGGCCCTCTCGGCAGAGGCCCTCTCGGCAGAAGCCGCTCGACACGAAGCCGTCGAGGCAGCGCCTGCCGGCCCGGAGCAGCCGCTGCCCAGCGCCGAGCCCGCCTCCCCGCGAGAGCCCGCGCCGCCCGCTGCCCGGGTCGCCACCGCCGAGCCCGCCCCGCGGCGGGGCGCGCCCGCGCTGCCCACGGCCTCCGCCACCGCCGAGCCCGCCCCTTCCCCGCCACCGTTCGAGCCGCGGCCGGGCTCCAGGACGGCGTTCGGGCTGGGGGCGCCGTTGCCGATCCGTCCGGTCGCCCCTCCACCGCCGCTACCACCCGACTCCAGGGACGAGCGGGCCGGCGACGGGTCGCTGGACGCCCTGGACGAGAACGAAAAAACCACGCGGGACGCCGTGGCCTTCTTCCCGCCCGACGCGCTCGAGCCCGAGGCCCCCCCGGGCCGAGGCGCGGCCATTCATGCGTCCGCTTCGCAGAACGCGCAAGAGAACGGCGCGGGAGCCAGTCCGGCGGAGCTTGCGGCCTGGTCGCCCGCCGCCCGACCCCGCACCCCGCCGCCCCAACCCCCCGGCGGTGCAGCGCCGAGCGGGTCAGGCGACAACCCCTTCGCCGCGCGGCCCGCGGCAGCCGAGCTGTTTGCCGCGGCGTCCCATGCGGCCCGCCGCTCGGCGGAGGCACCCGGAGCGCAGGGCCCCGAGGCGCAGGCCCCAGAAACGATGATCCCCGAGCCGCAGGCCCCCGAAGTGCAGGGCCCCGGGGCGATGAGCCCCGAAGCGGCGAGCGCAACGCAAGCGGCCAGCGCGGAGCAAACCTTGGTCGCCACCGGAGCAGGCCCTGGCACCGACGCTTCGTCGCGCGCACGGCCGGGCGAGGAAACCACTTCGGAAGAGATCACCGACCACGAGCTCGAGGCCAAGCCGTCTGCGGCGAGGACCTCGCAGATCCCCTTGCCGCGGGAGCGAGAGTTCGACGAGGCGCAGCGGGCCCAGGTGGCCTCCAGCCCGTGGAGCGTGCAATTCGGCGACCCCCAGCCTCGCCGCAAGGTACTGGCTCTCGGAGCGCTCGGCGTGGTGGCCACTGGAGCCCTGCTCTTGTTCCTGTACCCCAAGGCTCTCGCGCCGGCGGGGCGCCATGCGCAACCGGTCGACGGCGCATCGGGGGACAACGCGGAGCTAGCCGCTGACTCGCGTGAGGCCAATGCCCTCGAAGGCAACGCCCCCACAGAGACCGTCGTGGAAGGTCCGGCGGAGGGTGAGAGTGAGGCCGAGGCAGACGACGAGGCAGAGGCCAGCGCCGAGGAGGAGCAGGCCGTTTCGGCGGCCTCCGCGAACGAGCTCGCCGCGCTGCCAGAGAGCGAGGCGCCGGACTCCGAGCAGGGCGGCGAGCAGAGCCCGGAGCCCGCCGTTGGCGAGCCGGCCGCGGGCGGCGAAGCGCTCGAAGTGGCTGAGCCTCCCGGCGCGGAAGAACCAGCCCAGGAGGCGGAGGCCGAATCGGGCTCGGCGCTGCAAGCCGCTGATTTCGCCACGAACGAGCTGACGGACGAGCAGCTCGCTTCACTGCTCGCGCTCGAAAACCGCGGCTCACTCGAGGATTGCGCGGTGGGCAACGTCAGGCGCTCGCGCAAGCGAGCAGAGCGCAGGCTGAGCGCCGCGCAGCAGGCGCTCATCCGCGGGGAAGTGGAACAAGCCCGCCAGGGCTTGTGCGAGGCTCAAGCCCTCGGAGATCCGGGCGGAGAGGCGAGCCAACACCTCGCGCGCCTGGCGCTCCAGGTCGGCGACGCCAAGCTGGCGGAGCGATGGGCGCGAACGGCCGCCAAGAGAGCTTCCCGCGGCGACCCGGAAGCGCTGGCCCTGCTCGGAGACGCGCTGGCCATCAACGGCGAAGTCTCCAAAGCGCGCAAGCTGTGGCTGAAGACCTCTTCGCAGGGCAATCGCAGCCGAAAGACCGAGCAGCTGATCAACAGCTACGGCAAGCTCGGGCGGCAAAACCTCGCTCGGTTCAGCTACGCCCAGGCCCGCACCTACCTGCGGCGAGCCTTCTTGCTCAGCCGCGGTAGCTACGACAGCAGCCTGGGCTTCATCGAGGCGTCCGTCGGGCTGCAGGATTTACGGCTCGCCGAAGTGTTGGCGTGGCGCGCCGTGTTGGCCGATCCCCAAAACGCCGACATCCAAATGCTCTTCGGCGACGTTCTGCACGCCACGGGGGACCGGGCCGGCGCCATGAAGGCCTGGAGAGCATCCAACGAGCTTCGCCCGGGCCGATTGGCGGCGCAGCGCATCGAAGAAGGGCACCCGTAACCTCGATGCGCCCTCGCCCCCTCTCGGAAGCGGCGAGCGCCCCGGCCCTCGCCGTGGCGCTCGCCCTCTCGTGCGGCTCGCCGCCGTCGCCCACGGCGCCGGCGTTCCCGACGACCCCCCGGCAGTGCGACGAAGGCAAGCAACGGCTGCTACGCGTCTTGCGGCTGCTGCCGGCGGAAGGTCGCCACGTCGAGGTGCAGGCTTCGCTGCCCATCGCCCCGCTCGACGGGGTCGTCGGGGCGGGGGGGCTGCTCGAAATCGACGGCGAACGGTTGCGACTCGACGGCAGCCCGCTCGATGGCGCCTCGAAAGCGCAGCGCCTCGAGGCGCTGCGACGAGCGCTGGTCGATCGCCCCCCCGAGGCGGGTCGATTGTACGTCGCCGCGGAGCGGTCGCTGTACGTCAACCAGCTGAGGGCCGTGCTCGAAAGCGTACCCGCCGGAGTCGAGCCGAGGCTCGTCTTCTCCTCCCCTCTCCCCGCGCAAGTCGAGCAGGAGGACTGGACCCGGGACATACGCCTGGCGAAAACCGCCGAGGACCGCAAAGTGATCGCCGAGGAGGCCTACCGCGCACACGCGAAGTGCCCGGCCATTCACGCCGCGGTGGCCGCAGCGGCCGACGTGCTCCCGGCGCGGCGGTGGTCCGTGCTCCGGGTGGCCCTGCGAGAGGCCATCGAACGCTGCGATTGCGCCGACCTCGACGCGCGCGGGCTCGAGCAGCTCCTGATCGCCGAGCAGCGTGCGGGCGCGGCCACGCTCGGATCCATTCCGATTGCCTTCGCCCGCGACGCGCGCTGCGGAGCAAGCATTCCGCTCCAGTCGATGCAGTGGTTGGTGGACGAAGTGACGGCCTTCGACGAAGAGTTCTCGGGGGCGGCGGAGGGCCAGGAGGTCCAGTTCGAGACGGTGATCGACAACGATCGGCTGCTGAACTACCTGTGCCAGGCGCTACCCGGTGAGACGGTGGCGGCCGTGCAGCGCGCGCGCGGGCAGCTGTATTTTCGCCCCCACGCCGAGGGCGCCCCTGCGGCGCCGTGCCAGGCGTGGGGCTTTCGCCCGCTCACTCCGATTAGTGCGATGGGCAACTGGACGGGGGCGACTGCCGAGGGTGGGGTGCGGATGCACTACTGGCTGGGTGCGGAGGAGATCCGTGTCTACGGGCCAGCGCCCGACGCGAGCAGCAAAGCAACGGACGCTCGGGAGTGGGCGTGTGCTCAGGAGCTGGGCTTCGTCGGAATCGATCAGCATTCGGTGCACCTCGAGGACGGGAGCCGCTGGTACTTCGACGAGGCGAGCTGCGAGGCCGAAACGGATCCGGCCACGGCCGTCAGAGGCTGCATCGCGCGGGCAGCGCTCGGCCTGCCAATCCCGCCCGCCGAGTCACTGGGCACGGAGGAGGAGCAAGCCGACCGCGAAGCAGTCGACCCCGCAAGCTCGGGCCAAAGCCACGTGGGGCCCGGCGAGCCCGGCAGCGAAGCGGGGAACGAACCGGAGGAAGAGCGGCCCTCGGCGCCCGGCAAAGAGAGCGAAAGCGAGAGCGAGAGCGAGAGCGAACGATAGCTGGGCTGCCCGCGCGGGCCGGAGTCCGGCCCGCTCAGGAGCCATTCCGACGCTGGGAGAGCGACCTGGTCCCGAGGGTGCGATGAGTCGTGCCATTTCACCCAGCTGCCCGCCGGTCGTGCTCGACGAACAGCGTGTCTGCCTGCGCGCGCCCGGCGGACATCTGGACTGAAAATCCACTTCCTCCTCGCACCCGCGGCCCTGCGGTCGCGAGAAAACCGGGCTAGCGGGAGCTCGGCTTCGCCAGAGGCTTGGGGCGCAAGCGGGCGCGGTCGCCGCGGCCGGGGCCTCTTCCCCGCGCCATGCCCCGGCCTGGGGGCGGTCCCGCGGCTCGACCGAGGCTCGCCGGCAACCTTCGCTCGCTCGGGACCAAGCAGTGAGGACCCGAACCAATCAAATCCGCCCGCCCGAGCGCCCGCAGCGCCTCGCGCGCCAACGGCCACTGCCGATCGTCCCAGTACAGGACGAGCGCCTTCATCATGCGCTTCTGCCGCAGTGAGCGAACCGTGAAGACGGGCTTGGCGGTAAATGGATCCTCTCCAGAGTAATACATCGCGGTCGCCATCGACATGGGGGTCGGGATGAAATCCTGGATTTGCCGGGGCCGCATGTCGTTCTTCTTCAGGTACAGGGCGAGCTCGACCGTGTCCTTCAGCCCCGAGCCCGGGTGGCCCGTGATGAGGTAGGGGATGAGGTACTGCTGCTTGCCCGCTTTCTCACTCGCCGCGCAAAATGAACGCGCAAAGCTCTCGTAGTGCTCGATCGGCGGCTTCTTCATCTTGTCGAGCACCTCCGGGCTGTTGTGCTCCGGAGCCACGCTGAGCTGGCCGCCCGTGTGATGAGCGGCCATTTCCGAGATGAATTCCGGGCTTTCGTTGGCGAGATCGTAGCGCACGCCCGATGCGATGAACACGCGCCGCACACCGGAGTGGGACCGAACCTGGCGCATCAGATCGATGAGCGGCTGGTGATCCGTGACGAGGTTCTCGCAGATCTTCGGGTGGACGCAGGAGAGTCGACGGCATGCGCTCTCGATCCGCTCGGACTTGCAGCGCATCTGGTACATGTTCGCCGTCGGGCCGCCCAAATCGCTGATGATGCCCCGGAAATCCGGCATGCGCGACAAAGCGCGGACCTCGCGCAGCACGCTCGCCGCGGAGCGACTCTGAATCACGCGCCCTTCGTGCTCGGTGATGCTGCAAAAGCTGCAGCCGCCGAAGCAGCCTCGCATGGTGACGATCGAGTGCTTGACGGTCTCGAACGCCGGGATGGGCTCGGAGTAGTCGAGGTGTGGCCTGCGTTGAAAGGGAAGATCGTACAGCTCATCCATCAAGGCCTCGTCGAGAGGCTGCGCCGGCGGGTTGAAGAACACCGCTTCGTCACCGTGAGGCTGCAGCAGAGGCCGGGCGTTGCCCGGGTTCGTCTCCCTCTGAAACATGCCGCTCATCACCGCAAAAGCATGCCGGCTGCTCTTCACCTCCTCGAACGAGGGGAGCACCACCACCTTGCCGTCCGTCACGTAGCGACTCGGATCCGCTGCGACCGGCTCCCACGCTCGACGGTTGCGAAGCGGGTAGGCCGTCCCCGCGACGTCGGTGAGCGAAGCCAAGGGCTCGCCCTCCGCCAGCCGGCGGGCGATTTCCCAGGCGGGACGCTCGCCCATGCCGAAGACCAGCAGGTCGGCCTTGCTGTCGAGCAGGATGGACCTGCGTACCTGGTCCATCCAGTAGTCGTAGTGGGCGATGCGCCGCAGAGAGGCTTCGATCCCGCCGAGCACGATCGGAACTCCGGGAAACGCCTGGCGGCACAGGTTCGAATACACGATCGTGGCGCGATTCGGCCGTTGGCCCGCTCGCCCGCCCGGGCTGTATTGATCCTCCGAGCGGACTTTCTTCTGGGCCGTCAGCTTGTTCAGCATCGAATCCAGGTTGCCCGCGCTCACTCCGACGTAGAGCCTGGGGGCTCCCATTCGGGCGATATCCTCGGGCGAGGTCCAGCTGGGTTGGGCGATGAAGCCCACGCGAAACCCGCGGCGCTCCAGAAAGCGCGCGATCATGACGGGCCCAAAGGCCGGGTGGTCGACGTACGCGTCTCCGCTGACGATCAAGATATCCAGCTGGTCCCAACCCCGAGCCTCCATGTCGGCGCGGCAAGTCGGGAGAAAGTCCGCACGGCGGGGAACGGGCGGGCCTCTTTTGGAACGCCTCAGAGCAACGGTCTGCACGCGCGGAGTGTGACGAGTATCGCACCTCCCCGCACCCAAAACCGAA
Source organism: Polyangiaceae bacterium (assembly GCA_050299315.1). Classification (GTDB taxonomy): domain Bacteria; phylum Myxococcota_A; class Polyangia; order Polyangiales; family Polyangiaceae; genus SZUA-265. Next base: position 148,500 of record JBNKVS010000038.1, on the reverse strand, counting down.
ATCGCCGCGCCGCGCGCCGACCCGTCAGATTTCGAAACAGGTCACAAGTAATTGAAATTGCTCGTTCTATTTTGGCCTGGTGGTCTATTGAGAACCACTTCCACTTTTCTTTCGAAAAAGCGCGGAGGGATGAACGGAATTGCGACGAGCCAACCACTAACTTTTCATTCACAGCAGTCCTTCCTAGCGGGGGTTCGGCGCGGCGAGGTGTTCTGAGAGTCATCGCGCCGAGCCCCCTGCGGGATTCGGAAGTCGTCGCTGTTGTGTACGGAGTTGGCCTTTGCAGTCGCCGGTGGCCGGGCGGCGGTCGTCGGCATGCGCGAGGAGAGCGGCCGCCTGAGCGGTAGGTGACGCGAGCGGGCGCGGCGCGCCGACGATGGCCCCAATCCCACCTCGTCCGCCCATCGTGGCAATCAGGCCGATTGTTGCCATCCCTCGACCAGCGCGGGCGTGGTGCCGCGGACAACGCGCGCCCGGCGGGCGCCGCGACGAACCCCCGCTGCCCCCGTCTGGCTCACGCGCAGCCAGCCGCCCCGGCCGCGGCTACGCGTCTGGCTCACGCGCAGCCAGCCGCCCCGGCCGCGGCTACCCGTCTGGCTCACGCGCGGCCAGCCGCCCCGGTCGCGGCCCCCGTTTGGAGCTCTCGGCAGCGAAAGGCCGTGCTGCCCTGCCGTCGCACTCGGCGAGCAGGGCCCGGCGCTGGCGCAGCGGGCACGACTCGTCTCGAAGGGGCCGAGCGGCGGGTGATTCCCCCACCGATCGCCGCCTGTTCCGATCCGCTCGGGCGCGGAAGGAGCGGCCTCCGGCGCAGCCCTCGAACTGGGCAGCTCCTACCGCAACACGTAGCCGAATACGACGGGGCCAAGGCATGCAAGAGTTATCCACACGTATCCACAGGACCTACACAGCCTCACGGAGCATCACAGTACCACTACAATTCCCCTCTCGCTCCCCCTTTTGCGCGCCTATCCTACTGAAATAGCTAGTGTTCCGTGCCAACCCCCGATTTCGCGGTTAACGTATTTTAACCCCATGAGAAGAATACATGCCCTCTGGCTTCTCCCCGTCCTCGGTGGAGCTGGGTGCAGCCGCCAAGACTCGCAGCCAAGCATTGGATCCCTGACGCAGGCCGTCCGGGCCGGCATCGGCACCCAGGGCGATATCTACCTAGGAGCCGACCTGCTCGTGACCGACACCGATGGCAGCGCCCTGCCCTGCGATGCCAGTGACGTGACGTTCACCGTGGAAGTCTCACGAAACGGCGTCGACGGCCCCTATGCGACGGTGGAGGAGGCGCGCGTCTATCGCGCGTGCTCCAGCCCCGCGCAGGGCGAGCTCGCGTTGGTGCTGGACAACAGTCAGTCTTTGCGCGGCGAGCTGTCGACGCTCGAGGACGCGGCCGAGCGGGTGGTAGACACCGTGGTGGGCCGCGGGGGCCGGCTCTCCCTCACCCGCGTGAGCACCAATTCTCGCGTGCTCACTCCCCTGACCGACGACCCGCAGCAGCTGGCTGCGGGGATCCAGGACATGTTCATATCGAACGGCTGGACGGCCCTTTACGACGGAATTCGAATGGCGAGTCAGACGCTCGCCGAACCGCAGGCTTCCGGCGGCGCACGCTTCGACGACGCGCGACAGTTCTGCGACGTGGGTGGCAAGCGGGGCATCGTCGTGTTCACCGACAGCGCCGAGAACAACTCCAGCCACCAAATGCACTGGAGCGAGGACTACCCGGGCGACGGCGTGGACACCACGCTCGAGGACGTGCGACAGCTCAAGGTCGGCTCGGAGTCGACGCCCATCTACACGGTGGGCCTGGGCGACGACGCGGACCACGAGGCGCTCTCCTCGCTCGCGCAAGCTACCGGTGGGCGCCACGTGGCGCTCGACGACGAGGCCGACGTGGGGGAGGTGCTCGCCATGCTCGCCGAGTACGGCGAGAGCGCCCACCGCGTATGCACCCAGCTTCCCGACCACATCTGTGGCTCGCTCGACGTGCGCATCGGCCACTCCTACAACGATGGCGAAAACCTCGTGGAGGGCAGCACGGTGCAACATCTCGAGCTCCCCTGCCCGGTACGGGCGGAGGGGCGCGTCGTCACGGTGCTTTTGACCCTCGCCGCGACGGGGCAGAGCGATGTGCACACGACACGGCTGATGGCGCAAAGCGTGAACTGGGTGAGCCCGGTGGACGCCCCCAAGGTGCTCTTCGTACGAGACGACTTCCACCACGGCGAATTCGCCGAGGACACGGAAAGGCTCCACCGGCTGCTGCTCGAGGCCGGTTACGACACGGACATGATTGAAGAGCCGGAGCAGGGCGTGGCGCTCGACCAGCTCGAAGGCTACGACGTGGTGTGGTTCTCCAATCCAGGCTACCCGATGGACGACATCCTCTCGTTGAGCTCACTGCGACAGTTTTCGGCAGCCGGCGGCGGGGTCGTGCTCCAGGGCGACGACATGTCACGGGGCCACGCGCTCGCCTTCTCGCTTTCGCCGCTGACTCGCCTCGACTACGTCGACAACGGGACGAGCTATTGCGGCCAGCGCATCGACAACGGGACGGGCGGCAACTACCTCGTGGAGATGAACGAATCGGATCACCCGATCCTCGCCGGGCTCTCGGGGCAGGCCGTCTACTACGGGGACGACATCGATACCACGGTGCTCGCGAGCCCCCAGGGGGACCCCGGCGTGGAAGTACTGGCCTGGGCCAGCGTCGAAGGCGACACGAACTGCCCACGCAAGCCCGTCCTGATTGCCTACTCGCCGAACGCGACGGAATAGGGATCCGGGCCGCCCACGCTCGGATGAACGGCCAAAAATTCGGGCCTCGAGGGCTTCGTTGGGGCCCTCGATCGGCCCATTCGGAAACGCCCCGCACTTTTTCGGGATGCAACCGAATTTCCGTGGCAGTAACGTGCCATGCCCCTACGCCGCTGCCGGGCTCTGCGTCTGCTGGCCGCTTTGCTGGCCGCCGCCGGCTGGCTTGGCGCCGCGGCGGCCGTGGCCCAGATTCACAGCTCGGCCCCGGATGAAATCCTGGTCGAAAAACGCAGCTTCGGTGTCTTCGGGTTGCTCCAGGGCCCCCGGCTGCGGTGGCGCTACCACGAGGGGGATGCCCCGGGCCTGGCGCTTCGCGGCATCGACGATCGGGACTTTCGCCTCGAGAAGAGCTACCCCGCCCCTCGTACGGAGGAGCCCAGCTGGTTCAGGCTGCGCATCGTGGTCAGCGACGAGCTCGACGGCACGACGCTGTTTGCTGGCTTCACGCACCTCGGTGCGCTCGAAGCCTACCTCGACGGCCAGCTGATCCACCACGAGGGCAGTTTCGGCGACGACCTGCGGGAGCCCGACTTCACCTGGGCCGGCGCCCCCATTCCGAAGCCGCTCTCCCTCGAGTCGGGCCCCCACGTGCTGGCCGTGCGCTACCTCGCCCCGCCGCCTCCCGCGCTTCTTCCCACGCCACCCGCCGGCTTTCAGGTGCACCTCAGCCAGGGTCGACCCACCTTGACCCGGTGGCTTCGCCTCGAGCAGCAACGGCTGGTCATCTCCGCCATCGTGGTGGGTATGAGCCTGGCCATCACGCTGCTCCACGTGATGATGTTTCTCCTCTCCGGCAAAAGTCGCCGCAACCTGGACCTGGCGCTGCTTGCGGGGAGCGTGCTGTTGGTCCAGGCGCTCGATGGGCTGACGCGTCTCGTCTCCTTGCCTGCCTCCTGGGCGGGCCCGGTGGACGCGGGCTTCAAGTTCGGGCTGATCGCGGTCACCATCAGCGGAGCCCTGTTCCTCCGCCTGGCGCTTCGCATGGACATCAGCAGCAGCACCAGATTCCTGCAAAAAGCGGGGGTGTTGGCCAGCGCCGCAAGCATCTTCCTGCCGGTTCAGACCGTGATGGTGGTGGCTCTCCTGCTGCTATCCGACTGGCTGCGGAGCATCCTTTTGGCGGTTCACTCGCGCACGCCGGGCTCCTGGCTGCTCGTCCTGGGGCTCGGGGCGTTTCTGGCGGCAGCGGCGACGGACATCATCTCCGGCCTCACGGAGACGCCGACCACCACCCTGACGGGTATGTTCCTACTCCCCGCGGGCATCGTCGTGCTGCTCACGTGCATGTCCGGCTACGTCGCCATGCGTTTCACGGAGACGGAGCGCCTTTCTCGCAAGCACAGCCGGGAGGCGGTCCGCCTGAGCCGGGAGAATCAGCGCCAAGGCGCTGAGCTGCAAGAGGCGGACAAGCAGCGCCAAATGCTTTCGGAGCTGCAGGAAGCGCACTCCCAGCTCAAACAAGCCCAAAGCCAGCTCGTGCAATCCGAGAAGCTCGCTTCGTTGGGGCTCTTGGTGGCGGGCATCGCCCACGAAATCAACACTCCCCTCGGAGCCATTCACAGCACCAATCAGACGCTCCGCCTGGCACTCGAGAGGCTGCGAAGGTCCCTCTCACAGGAGCAGGTCGGGAGCAGCCCCCCCCTGCAACGGGCTCTGTCGGCGCTCGAGCGAGCCAGCGCCGTCATCGACACTGGGAGCTCGCGCGTGCAGGAGATCGTGCGCAGGCTCCGAAGGTTCGCCCGCCTGGACGAGGCGGAGCGGCAACGCGCCGACATCAACGCCGGCCTGGACGACACGGTCGCGCTCGTGCAGCACGAGCTAGGGAAGCGTACTCTCGTACGCGAGTACGGCGACGTGGGCATCGTCGAGTGCTACCCCGCCAAGCTCAACCAGGTGGTGTTGAACTTGCTGATCAACGCGGTACAAGCCACCGAGCGAGACGGGCGCATCGTCTTGCGCTCACGCCGAGAGGGCGGCAACCTGCTCATCGAGGTCGAGGACGACGGCCACGGCATCAGCGCGGAGAACCTTCCGCGCATCTTCGACCCCGGCTTCACGACCAAGGGCGTCGGCGTCGGCACGGGGCTCGGCCTTTCGATTTGCTACGGAATCGCCCAGGAGCACCGGGGCTCGATCGGCGTCGTCTCTTCGAGCCGGTCGGGCACCTGCTTTCGGATGGAGATTCCCACGGAAACGGCTCCCAGCTCCGAGGGCCCGACCTGCCAACGAGGCGCCCCTTCCGGGCCGCTTCCCGCCGCGACGACGAGCTGAGAGAAGCCCGCGCGAGCGCTGGGCGCCCCCCCCCCGCGACGGCCACCTGCCGAGCTCGTGCCGCGGACGGAAGGCACGGAGCCCGGAGAGGCAAAACGCGAGCGCCCTTCCCCCGCTGCGAACACGCCGGATCGCGGAGGGAAGGGCGCTCTCGAACTGGCACCGCTTTTCGGGGACGGTTACCAGACGACTCGAACGCGCACACCGGCGGTGCGCGGCGGATTGAAGAAGCGCAAGTTCAACCCGGGCGTGGAAATGATGCTGGTTGCGTACGCCACGTTGGTGACGTTGTTGACGAAACCGTTGATGGAGATGCGGCCGTCGGGGTGCTGCCAACCCGCGCCTACGTCGAAGCGGGTGTATGTCGGCACCACGTCCGTCAGACGCTGCGAGGCGTTCGGCACCTGCACCAGCGTCCCGTAGGGAGTCAGCCCCCCGTCGGCGTTCGTCTCCGGGGGCGTGTCCACACCGTCCGCAGGCGGGAGCACGTTGCCCTCGCCGTTGAACACGGTCATGAAGTGCTGGCCCCGAGTTTGCCCCTGAATCGCCCAGTTGAACTGGCCGAGTGCCGTGTAGAGCACCTGGGAGAGCGTGTAGTTCAGCGTGAACGGCGAGGCCCGCGGCAGCCAGTTTCCACCGATGTCGACGATGTAGACGTTGTTGGGGTCGAAGTCGACGCGCGTATCGGCGACCTCGCTGCCGTCGCCGAAGCGGGCGTCCATCACCAGGGCATGAACCTCCGCCTCGAGCCCTGCCGGCAGGCGGTACGTCACGTCCAAATCGAGGCCGTAGATGGTGGCGTTCGCGGCGTTTTGGCGCTGCGCCGAGGCCGGCGGCTGGCTGTCGCCGATGGCGGGCCCGGCAGCGACGATGGTCTGGAAGACGTAGTCGTCGTACAGGTACGTGAACGCCGAAGCGTTGAGCTTCAGCGTGCGATCTGCCAGCAGGTTCTTGGACCCGATTTCGAGCGCCAGCACCTGCTCGAGATCGTAATCGGAGTTGGTGAGAATCGGGGCGCCCGTGCTCGGGTCGACCGCGCCCGGCACGGTGTCGTTGAAGCCGCCCGACTTGTGACCGGTGGAAACGGTCGAATACAGGAGGCTGTTGTCCGTCAGGTCGTACTCGACGCCGACGCGCCAATCCAGGTAGGTGGCGTCAACGCTGTTGTCCTGTGGAACCTGCTGGAAGATGTTGGGGTTGTTCTCCGCCAGGGCCGGGTTGGCTCCCGCCGCGCACTGAAAGCCGCTCCCAGCCCGTTGGTTGTCGACGAGCAACGGGCCCCCGTCTTCCGGCTGAGCACAGAGGTACAGCGGGAGGGTGTCGCGAGAGCCGAAGCTGTCGATGCCCGCCAGGAACATGTTGATCCGCTCCAGGCGCTGTTCGTCGGGAGAGAGCGTGTTGTAATTCTCGGGAAGCGACTGTTGGCCACGGCTGAAGCCCTCGTAGGCGAAGCCCTCGGTGCCGAAGCGGATGTCGCCGCCGAGGTCCTCGTTCGGCGCCGGAAAGCCCGAAAAGAGCGACCACAGACCGCCCTCACGCACCTTCTCTTCCGTCGTGCCGCGGACGCCGACCAACACGCGGAAGTCGTCGGTGATATCGATCGTGGCGTCCGCATAGGCCGCGAGCGAGTTCCCCGTCACGCCGGGCATGTTGAACTCCCCGCCGCCGAAGAAGTTCGCCGGATCGGAGACTTGGCCGAGGAACGCGTCCTGCTGCTCGTCGAAGTAGAAGCCACCGACCGTCCAACGAACGGCCGAATCGTCCGGCGCGTAGGCGCGCAGCTCCGCGATGAGCGAATCCGAATGGGTGTCCCAGAAGCCGTTCGCGTACAGGTCCGGGTTGGCATCGTTGAAATCGAAACCTTCGTAGTAGACGCCGTTGTTCGCGCCCGTCACCTGCTCGAAGCGCATGCGGCGGAAGCTGCCGAGCGCGTCCACGATCACGGGGCCCGCGTCGTAGCTGAGCTGAGCCCGAGCGCCCCAGTGGTCGAGCTTGGAGGACGGGTTCATACCGCGCAGGTAGGTCTGCCGGGGATTGTCGGCGTCGTTCGGATCGAAGGGCATGATGTTGCCGTCCTCGTCCTGACGCGTCAGGGGGTCCTGGAAGTTCGCACCGAGGTACGGCGTACCTTCCTCGTTCACGACGTCGAAGGCCAACAGCGCCGAGAACCTGTCGGTCGGCTCGTACTTGAGCCCGGCGCGAATGGCGTAGGAATCGGCGCTCTCGCCCGCCGGAAGGTCGACGTTCGGGCTGACGTTGTGCCAGAACGCATCCCGCACCTCGGACATCGCCGCGACGCGTACCGCGACACTGTCACCGAGGGGGACGTTGACCATGCCCTGGTAGCGGCGCTGGCGGAAGGTTCCGAACGTGGCCTCCGCGTCCGCCGCGTACTCGCGCATCTGCGGCTGCTTGGACACGATGTTGACGGTACCGCCCATGGCGTTTCGACCGCGCAGAGTCCCCTGCGGGCCGCTGCTCACCTCGACGCGCTCGATATCGTAGAACATGGAGCCGACGCCGCGGGGGCGCGGCACGTACACGCCGTCCAAGTGCAGCGCCACGGCCGGGTCGCCGAGCTCGGTGTTGTTGTCCGACCCGACGCCGCGGATGTAGACCTCGGTGTTGCCCTCCTGCACACCGATCTGCATGCCGGGAACCATGGAGGCCAGCTGGCGAACATTGGTGATCCCGACGCTGGACAGCTTCTTCTCGCTGAACGCGGACGCCACGCCCGAATAGTCCTGCAAGTCCTTGCGGCGGCGGTCGACGGTCACCTCCACCACGTCCTCGGGGTTCTCCGCCTCCGGCTCCGCGGCGGCCGCTGCGGGCTCTGGTGCGGCCGGCGCGGGCGCCGAGGCCTCCGGCTCGGGGGCGCTATCCTGCGTGGCGTCCGGCACCGACCCCGCTTCGAGAGCGTCGAGCTCTGCGTCCACGTCGTCGCCCTGCGCCAGCGCCGAGGATGCCAAGAGCGCAACTCCGATCCCTCCCAGCGTCGTATGAATCCAACGCCGAACTCCAAGACGCCGACGCGTCATCGTGGAGCCATTGCTCCGTGAAATACAATTGGCCATTAGACTGTCCTGCCCTTTTTGGGGGGGCCGCAACGAAACGCTGGCGGCGCCCGAAGTGGTTTTGGGCCTCTTCGTTACTTTGGGGTGTCGGTTATCGTCAAGGCTTGCTTCCGCTCCTGCGGGACGGTTGCCCCATATCCACACTGCGCTGAATCCGTACGCCAGCCCGCGCTGGGCGATGTCACGGCGCGTCGACGCGACACGGGCTCGCACGGAAAACGCTGGGAGTGCACGGGGACTTCGCGGCGCTCGCGGGCGGGGCCACGCTTTACGCTATGGAACGGAGAAAGCTGAAACATCCTACCTTTGCCTACCTTGAACTTCGCCGCAGGTTCGCGTGACCTCGAGTGAGACAGGTTCCGTTTCGTACGAAAGGGCCGGTCGGTGGCGCTCGGGCAAGGAAAATTCCCGCGAGACTTTGTCAGCCGCGGTGGTGCGCTGCCATGGGGCCGCGTACAGTCGCGGCGAGGGAGAGCGGAAGTGACCGACGACCAAGCCTGCGCCCCGGCCCCCTCCGGCGCCGCCGTGAGTGCTTCCCCCCCCAGCCAGGGGAAAGCGATCTTCAGCTGGGCCCTGTACGACTGGGGCAACTCCGCGTTCGCTACGACGGTGATGGCGGGCTTTTTCCCGCTGTTCTTCAAGCAGTATTGGTGCGCCGGCGTGGACGCGGCCACGAGCACGCTTCGGCTGGGCGTGACCAACTCCGTGGCGAGCCTCGCCGTGGCCGTGCTCGCGCCCTTCCTCGGCGCCATGGCAGACGCCGGGCGAAACCGAAAGCGCTGGCTGGCCGCCTGCACCGCGATCGGCGCGCTGAGCACGGCGGGCTTCACGCTCGCGGGCCCGGGCGAGTGGACGCTCGCTGCCCCCCTGTTCGTGGCGGGCAGCTTCGGATTCATGGCGGGGGTCGTCTTCTACGATTCGCTGCTGGTATTCGTGGCGCCCCCGGACAAGCGCGAGCGCGCCTCCGCGCTTGGATACTCTCTCGGCTATTTGGGGGGCGGGCTGCTGTTCGCCGTCAACGCGTACATGGCGACATCCCCGGAGACGTTCGGACTGGAGAGCAAGAGCGACGCCGTGCTCGTCTCGTTTCTGACGGTCGCCGCGTGGTGGGGGCTGTGGTCCATTCCGCTCTTCGTCGTGGTGAAGGAGCCCGAGCCGGCGGGCGCGGCGACGCCCGCCGCCGGCAAGCTGCTATTGGGCAGCATTCGCGAGGTGGCCAGCACGTTCCGCAAGGTGCGTGGCCACAAGAATTTGTTCACCTTCTTGCTCGCCTACTGGCTCTACATCGACGGCGTGGACACGGTGATTCGCATGGCCGTCGACTACGGGCTCTCCATCGGCCTCGGCTCGGCCGACCTGATCCAAGCGCTGCTCGTCACGCAGTTCGTCGGGTTTCCTGCGGCGATCGTCTTCGGGCGGGTGGGCGAAAAGCTCGGCCCCAAGCGGGGTATCTTGCTCGGCATCGCCATCTACTTCGGAGTGACGACCTACGCGGCATTTCTGAAAGACGCCGCCGGATTCTACACGCTCGCCGTCGTCATCGGGCTCGTCCAGGGCGGCGTCCAGGCGCTCAGCCGCTCGCTCTACGCGAGCCTCGTGCCGCCGGAGCACGCCAGCGAGTTCTTCGGCTTCTACAACATGCTCGGCAAATTCGCGGCGATTCTCGGCCCGCTTCTGATCGGGCTGTCGAATGCGGTCACCAATCAGCCGCGTTGGTCCATTCTCACGCTCCTGCCCCTGTTCGCGGCGGGTGGCTACCTCCTCACCCGGGTGTCACACGAAAGGCCCTCTGCCGCGTGAGAGCGCGGGAAGCGACCGTGTACGCTTCGCTCGAGGCGTGGTAAGCGTTCGAGCCGTGCGTGTATTGGTCACCGGCGCCGCCGGCTTCATCGGGAGCCACACCGTAGCCCTCCTGCTCGGGCGCGGTGACGAGGTCGTGGGTATCGACAGCTTCAACGACTACTATTCGCCCACCAGGAAGCGGCGCAACCTGCTCGAAGTGCAGCAGCAGGCGGGTGCGCGCGCAAAGAGCTTTCGCTTCGAGGAGCTCGACGTGCGCGATCGATCCGGGGTGCGGACGCTGGTCGCCGGCGGCGGCTTCGACGCCATCGTACACCTCGCAGCGATGGCCGGCGTGCGGGCCTCCGTGGAAGATCCGTGGCTCTACCACGACGTGAACCTGACGGGCACGCTGAACCTCTTCGAGGCCGCCCGCAGGGCGGCTGGCAGGGCCCCGAGCGTCGTCCTCGCGTCCACCTCCTCGGTGTATGGGCGCACGGAAACCAGACCATTCGTGGAGACGGACAGCTGCGATCGGCCGCTCGCGCCGTACGCGAGCAGCAAACGGGCAGCCGAAATGCTCGGACACACCTTCCACCATCTGCACGGCCTCGACGTGACGGCGCTTCGGTTCTTCACCGTCTACGGGCCGCGCGGTCGCCCCGACATGATGGCGTACAAGGTACTGCAAAGCGCCTTCGACCAGCAGGTCGTCCCCTACTACGACCAAGGGAAGATGTACCGCGATTGGACCTTCGTCGATGATATCGTCGCCGGCGTCATCGCGGCCGCCGAGCGCCGGCTCGGCTACGAGGTGATCAACCTCGGCCGCGGCGAGCCCGTGCTCGTCGCCGACTTCGTGCGCCTCCTTGCGCAGCGAGCCGGGAGGCAACCCAACCTCGAGCCGCGCCCGATGCCGGAAGCCGACGTGGATTTCACGTACGCCGACATCGGCAAGGCCAAGCGCTTGCTCGGCTACGACCCGCAGGTCAGCGTGGCAGAGGGCGTCGAGCGCTTCGTCGAGTGGTTCGAGCACGACCGCAGCGCCCGTCCGAGCTCGGCGTGAGAAGCCGAGGGGCGCTCGGCTCGCCCGGCGCCGCCGAGTCGCGACCCCGAGGAGCCGCTCGGGCTCCGGGAACGCGGGCACGCCGCGTCGGGCCGGAACCGTTCCACTGGGGAACGGGTTCCGTTTTGGCCGGCTCCCCAATTCTCTCGGCCTATGCAATACTCCGGACCGTGTTGGGTCGACACACGGCACGGCGCTCACGCGGGAGGGGCGATGGGGTGGCGGCTGCCGCGCTCGCGTGGTGCCTCGGGCTTGCGGCCTGCGGGGAAGAGGCCGGCGAGCCTTCCTTGGCGGAGGCCCCGCAGCTCACGCAACGAGATCTCGATCGATGCAGCGCGCCTCTGTGGGCCGAAGGCTCGGACGCGGCCGGCAGGTTCGGCGTAGGACCCGACGCGAGCTATCAGCAGGCGCTCGCCCGCTCGAGCGCGACCTGTCCGCGCTCGAGCTTTCGCGGCCTTTGCGAGGACGGGAAACGCTTTCTCTACGAAAATGGCGGGTACACGTCCGTCCACGCCTTCTACGAAGACGGAGAGCTGGTGGGGGTCGTCACGCAGGGAGATTTGGTCAGCTGCCAGGTCGGTGACCGCAACCCCTGCCCCAATGCCCGCCTCTACGGCCCGGCGTCGGGCGTCTCGTGCCGAGTCAAAGAGCTCGTCTCCCTGTGCAGTGGCGAGCACGAAGACCCGAAAGATCACTTCATCCCCTTCGCGGACGGATTGGCGCCCGGCGGCTGCGGCGGGCGCTGAGCGAGCCCCTCGGGGTGGCCCTCGCCGGCCTCCCCCTGTGGGGCGAGCGGCGAGAGCCGGCACGAGTACCGAAGGCCGATGCTTGGCCCGTGGGTGTCGACTGGCGTTCTGCCGGCCCGCAACGTGGTAGCGCGCCGGGCGTCCGTTGTCGTACCGCGCTTGCCAGGGGTGCTTCCTTCGAGCCAAATAGGCGCTCATGGCGCTTACCGTCATCACCGGGAGCAACCGTGGAATCGGGCTCGAGCTGTGCCGGCAGCTGTCCGAGGCCGGCCACGAGGTACTGGCCGCCTGCCGGAGCCCCTCGATCGAGCTCAGCCTGTTGGGCGTGGAAATCGCCGCAGACGTCGACGTGGCCAGCCACCGCGGCATCGAGGGGCTCCGCAGCGCGGTGGGGGAGCGCCAAGTCGAGCTGCTGATCAACAACGCCGGCGTGCTCCTGTGGGGCGATTCCGTGGACAGTGTCGATCCAGAGAGCATCCTCCAACAGTTCGAGGTCAACGCGCTCGGCCCCTTGCGCGTGGTGGGAGCCCTGCGGAGCCGCCTCGTCGATCGGGCCAGGGTGATCTTCATCACGAGCCGAATGGGCTCGATCGGGGACAATTCCTCGGGCGGCGCCTACGGGTATCGAATGAGCAAGGCGGCCTTGAACATGGCCGCGACCTGCCTCGCCGTCGAGCTGGCCTCCGCCAACGTCAGCGTGGGGCTCTTTCACCCGGGGATGGTTCGAACGGACATGACGGGTGGAGAGGGGCTGCTGGACCCCGAGGAGTCCGTTCGGGGCTTGCTGGCTCGCATCGGGGAGCTGACCGCCGCGACGAGCGGCGCCTTCGTGCACCAGAACGGGCAAACACTCCCCTGGTGACCCTTGCCGGGGCGCCGGCGTTGGCTGCCCCGGGCGGGGCCGGGAGCGCGGACCGACGGGGTCGACGCGGTGCGCCGCGACCTTCGGCGCCGGGCGCGCTCAACCGGCAAACCGCATGCAATCGCGCCCGTCCTGTTTGGCCCGATACAGAGCGGCGTCGGCGCGCTGCAGCCACGACGCCGCCGATTCCGCGTCCCGGAGGGCGGCGAGGCCGATCGAGACCGTGACCTCGACCTGTTGCTCCCCCAGCTGCACCTCGGTGTTTCGCACGGCGTCGGCCAGGCGCTCCGCAAGCTGCTTGGCCTGGGACTCGTTGGTGTCGATGAGCAGCACGGCGAACTCCTCACCGCCGTAGCGGGAGAAGAAATCCTGCTTTCGGAGAAAGGTTCGGCTGAGGCAATGGCTCACCTGGCGCAGCACTTCGTCCCCCATCGGGTGGCCGTAGCCATCGTTGATGGACTTGAAGTGATCCAAGTCCAGCAGCATCAGCCAGGGTGGCTCACCGAGCAACATGCCCAGGTTGGCGAGGTGCTCGATGTATTGGTTGAACGCGGCTCGATTCATCAGCCCCGTCAAGCCGTCCACCTCGGCCTTGTGCTGCGCCTCGGTGAGCTGCCGCTTCAGCTCCCGGACGCGCTCCCCGAGGGTCCACACCTGCTGGACCTCCCTGCGGCGCCGCTCGTCGATCGAGCGGCGCACGCTGATGACGACCTCTTCCGAGGTCTCGAACACTCGCACCGGGTCGCGGTCCTTCAGCGCGCGAGACAATTCATCGAGGCGTGCGGCCACGTCCTTGTCCGTTCGGCGCTCCTCCTCGACCGTCTTGCCCAGGCAGCCGGCAAAGCAAAAAATGGCTTGCCGAAAGCTCTCCATGGAGCGGGCGACGTACTCGCTTTCTTCGCTGCGCTGCTCTTCGACGAAACGCAACAAGCCGGGCCAGTCCCGTTTCAACGATTTGCCCGACGATTCGGCTTTCTCCTCCCCTTCGACGGGCTCGACCTTTCCGTGGCCCACCAGAATCCTGGTCGCCCATTGCTCACAGAGGCTCAGGATCTCCTGCGCTTCGCGATCCTCCACATCGAACGCGTAGCGCCCGTACGTGCGCAGGACACCGGCCAATACGTCGAGTGCGCGGTCGCTACCAGAGCGGCTCGAGGGGTCGGAAGGGTCGATTGGCGCGGAGGCGTGCTCGAGCTGTTGCGAACGCCCTTTCTTCTTGCTCCAGAACATCCTCCGCCTTCCTCGAGCGAGCGCCGCTCGCGACTCCCACGCGCGGTCGCCGGGCAGAGCGCGATTCGCCCCCGTTCGATACTGGGAACGGCCCGGCGAACGCATGTCTTAGCGACCATTTCGGCGGACGCGGCAACGGCCCCGGGGCGCCCACGACTGGGCCGCGCATGCCATGGGGCGCGCGGTGGCTTTCGCCGGCACGGACGACCCCCGCGCCCCCTTTCCTCGCAGCGACCGGTGAGCACACGCGCCCACAGGCCGGCCCGGGCTTGCTCGGGAGGGAGCGCCCCCCACCGTTACCCTACACCCCCCGGTCCCCCCGCAGCCTGCCGCGGCGCATTCCCCTCTCGAGCGCGAGCGGTCGACCGCCGTGCCGCGGGCCCGGGTCGAGCGCCCGACGAGCGCATGCGAACCGTCAGCGAACCTCGACGCGCCGCTTCACCCACCCCACGCGGCAGCCGCCGGCTCGCAGCACCAGCTCGCCGGTCCCGCGAACCAGGTACGAAACGTGGGCCTCGTGATCGTTGCCCCGCGGAGAACGCTGGTGAGAGGGAACGGCCAGACCGCGGTGCTTGCCGTTGCCCCAGCCCGAGAGCTGCCCGATCGGCACTCTCGCCTGCCCGGCATCGACGAGCTCACAGCCGCCGGGCTCGCAATCGACGAACAAGGATTCGGCAAAGCTGAGGGTTTTGGCCGAATCCAGGATGTGCGTCGGCAAATAGCCGAGATTTCGCACCTTCACCTCGACACGGGAGAGATTGCCGCCCTCGTGGCAGACCTCGTCACAGCAGAGTTCGAGCGCCGGAGCGAGAGCCGCGACTCGCAACAAGCACTCGGTGTGGCGTGCGCACAGCTCGGCGAGCTCGTCCGGTGGAGGGTTCCAAATGCCCACGCGCGGATCGATCCCCCCGACCTCCACCGGGCCGAGCTGAGGGTGCTCGAACGGTTTCCACCCCGTGCATACACGGCCGGCGTTCTCGGCCGCGTCCCACTGAGCAAGCCTTTCGAGGTCCGACCGGTCGAAGCGAAAGTAGTGGTCCACGAAGCGCTGGGGGCGCTCGATCCCGAGGCGGGCAAACAGGTCCCAGAGCTCCACGACGTAGCCGATCGCACCGCGCTGATGGTAGGCGAATTCGCTCAGATCGCCGCGCAGCGGCCTGTCGGGTTGGTAGAGGAACTCATGGTAGCCGGAGACCATCGGATAGCCCGTGAGATCCTCCAACCACGCGCCGATTTGCCGATACACCGCCAGGTCGAAGGGATCCATCTTCGCATCGGGCGCGTGCCCCAACGGGCGGATGCCTACCCCGCCAAACGTGTGCAGGTTCAGCCAGACGAAGATTTCGGGGTGTGCCGTGGCGAATTCCACGAGCGCCCTCGATTCGGGCTCGCTGGTGGGGAACGGACCGGCGCCGTCCTGCTCGTGCGGCGGCGCCCAGCTCCAGGGAAAATTGCGGTTCAGGTCTACCGGATTGTCCGCGAAGAACGCGGGCGCAGGGACCCTTCGCCCGTCGAAATTGTCGATCACGCCCTCGGGGTAGAGCTTGTAGAAAGGCCCCGAATCCCCCACCTCCCGCGGCACGAGCAACCCGGGGGACTGCCGCGACTCGACGAATTCACCCGCGGCATCCCGAACCCGCATCATGCGCACCACGCCGTCGCCGTCGACGTCCCGGCTGAGCCAGCGTGAGGCGCCTCGGTCGGGGCGCTCATCTCGGGGAACGGAGCGCACGTAGCGACCCGTCTTCAAGATCGCCTCCGCCCCATCGGGAGAGATGCGCGGCGTGATGTAGAAGAGGACATCCCGCAGGCGCTCGGAGATGGGGTGGGCTTTCGGCAGACCAGGCCGCTCGGCGCCGGTATGCAACCCCAATGCGGCGTCGGCGATGCTCAATGCCACGTTGCTCCCGGCCAGCTCGCCCGCGTGCAGGTTGCCATCCACCCAGACCGCCGGGCGCGTCCGCTGCGGGTCGGGACCGACGACCAGCAACCAGACGTCGCGGCCCTCGGGTGTCTTGGCGAGGGAGCGAAGCTCCACCAAGCTCGGGTGGGCCTGCTGCCAGGCCCGGAGCTGCGCGGTTAGCGCCTCGTAATCCAAGTAGTTTTCGCGAAACGTCACCAGCCGGACGATACGGGACCGCGCGAGGCCGGAAAACCCCGAAAGCCGCCGACCACGGCCGCGGCCCTCCATCGGTGCGCGGCTCACGCCGCTCGACGCCGCGGCTGGTCCGCGTCGGACATCGGGCGCGCCGGGGCGGCGAAAAGGCCGACCCCTCGGGGCAGCCCCGACCCCGAGCGCGGCGGGGTCGCGGCGGCTGCCCCGGGCTCAGGGAACGAACGGCGCGTCCGGACCCGCGACGAAGCTGCGCCGAACCGCTTCGGCGTCGAGCGCGGCGCCGTAGACGCGAAACTCCAGAATCGCGCCATGGAAGCTCGGAGCGCTCCGGTACTGGGAAAGCCCCAGCCAGGCATTTTCGAGCGTGATCGCGGCCAGAGCGATCGGCGTGTCGGCCACGGCGGTCGGCTGCCCGTCGACATACAAGACCAACCGAGATGCCGCGGCGTCGGCCACGACGGCCACGTGCGTGACGCGATCGACTGCCAGGGGCTCGAGCGCGGCCGCGCGGATCTCCGCGTCGAGGCCGGGCACGAGGTAGAGGGCGACCATGGTACCATCCTCGCTCTGCGGCGTGAACGCGAGGTACGACTCGCCCTGCGCCCGCTGATCGTCGCCGGCGGTGCTGGCACCGAAATCGAAGACCCGCTGCCAGTCCGCACCGCCCTGCCACACCAGCCACGACTCGACGGTCACCGACGAGAGCCCTTGCAGCAGTCCGTCGTCCAGGCTCACCCAGTCGTCACGGCCGGACAAGACGATGTTGCCCGAGCCCGTCATCGCGGTCCCCTGGGCCACTCCGTTCGCAGCGCCGACGCTATCGACAATGGCGGTCCCGAAGCCATCGAAGCCGTAGCGGTGCCGCAGCGAGGAGTGAATGCAGGGCGGACAACTCCCCCCGCAGTCGACGCTCGCCTCGGATGGGTCGCGATCGCCGTCACGGCACGTTCCGTCGTCGCCGCCGGCCGCCGCTGCGTCCACTGGCTCCGAAGCAGCGGTGCCGGCCGAGCCGGCGCCTGCCCCTCCCTGGGACGAAGCGAAGTCGTCGTCGAGCAGCTGCGGGCACCCCCAGGTGCCGAGCAGCAGGAAGAGGAGCACCGAGGGCACACCTCTTCCCCCGGCGGCGAGGGAAACGGGGGAGGCGGCTAGGGGAGGCATCGCGGGACGAAAGGAAGGGGCTCCGCAGGCCAGGAACGGTTCACCCGAGCGGCGCTTGAACGGCGAAGGCCCCGCGCCGTGCCGATCTGGGCGGCTCCCCCGATCGAGCCCGCGGCTAGCCCGGATTTCTCACGACCGCAGGACCGAGGGTGACTCATCGCCCTCTCGGGACCAGGTCGTGAGAAATCCGGGCTGGCGTGAGGGTCAGCGCTTGTTTGGGGCCTAGGGCGCGGAGCGGCCGCCGAGGGCGACCCGGTGAACCGCCCGCGGCCCCCGGCCCCGGGGGGGAGGAGCGAGCCCCCGCGCGGCGCCTTCGCAGCCTGCCCGCGCCCTCCAATCCTGACGACCCGTGAGACGGCGGCGCTTTCCTTTGGCCGCGCGCCACCGCGAATCTGGCGTACCACCGCGGGCCGGTCCGCCTGGGGCGGCCCGCGGCGGTTTGCGCTGGGGGCTCGTCTGGGACACGGCACCCCTTTTTCTCTGCGGCGCCTTCGGCGCCGACGTGCCCCGTCCGCCGCTCGAGGCAAGACGACTCTCTTCCCGCCGCGACCGACGATCAGTGATTACGACTCATCGGACGGGGCACTAGTTCTTGGCCAAGCCGTACTGCAGCGATCGCATCAACCAGTCGCGGTTGACGGCCACGTCTTCAATCAACCGTTGGGCGAGCTGCTCGCGCCGATCGTACAACCGATAGCCCCCGGCTGGGCGAAGATACCCGGCGGCCTTCGGATCCCGCGCTCGCACGGCCTCCTCACCTTCGGCGGCCGCCAGACGGCGATAGCGCTCGCGATTGTCGAGCAACGCCTTGACGAGAAAGGGCATCAACATCGAGTAGTCGGCGGGCACGCTCTCCGTCGACTGTCGGTAGGTTTCCTTGTCGACCTTGCCCCAGGTCACCGCCTCGGCGGGGGGGCAGGAAGAGAGGGACCCCTCCGTAACGGGGGCGGTGACGATCTGCACGTCGCACGCGTACCCGCGCACGCCCGGAATGCCCAGGATCTGCCCCAGAGCGGGCTCCGGCTGCAGGTTGAAGTTCTTGGGCACGCCTCCGCCGAGCACGAGCGTCGCCAGCGCGTGCGGCGGCTGCTCGAACAGGCCCCACCGGTGATACGCGCACGACTCGAACACCTCTGCGTGCAGGTCGAGCGAGAACTCGTAGCCGTCGATCAGCCCGGCTTTCTGCATGGCCCACAGCTTCATCGAATTGAGAAAGACGCTGCCGTCGGCCGGGGCGCCCACCAGCACGGGAATCGAAAGCGCGTGGCACGTGGAGAGCAGCCCCGCGGCAACACCACTGCGGCGCTCTTCTTCTGCCAAGAACGCCCCCATCCGATGGCGCAGCTCCGTGCCCGTCATTCGGTGTTGAAACTCGGGACGCCGGAGCATGGCGCTGAGAAACCGGTCCTGGTCGAGGAGCACGGCCTCGGCGAATCCCATGTCCGTGACGCGAATGACCCCTTCCTCGCGCAGCGCACCGTCGTCTCCCCCGACGGGCACCTCGAAGATGGGACCCTCGCGGTGCCCACTCAGGCTGCGATGCCCGTCGTGATAGCACGTGGCGTCGGTGATCGAGAGGTAGGCGACCCAGCCCGTCTCGAGCAGTGGGATCAGCCACGCCTGGTGCTGCCCGGAGACGGTCACGGGCCCCGCGATGGCGACCGTGAGCGGGCAGCCCGCGCCGATCGCTCGATCGAGGATCTCGTACGCCCGTCGCAAGAACGCTCCGCCAAACGCGGGAAAGCAGTGGCGCAACAGGTCGTCGAGCGATTCACACTCGTCCACGCGGCGAACCTGGACTCGGGGGCGGCGAGCGCTTTCGGCGGAATTGGACATCGCCGGCAGGCTACCGCAACGACTCCGCAGAAGAATCAAATTCGAAGCCCCTCGGGCCCGGCGTGACGCCAACGGCCGGGCGAGGGGGCGGCGGGAGCCGGCGGGGTGGCGCGGCGGCGAGGCCGCCTCCGGCCGCCGGCAGCGCCCGCGGGACGGGTCGGCGCCGCGTCGCCGGGGAGACCCCCGGCTCGGCGAAGCGCCCGCGCGGCTGGCCCGCGCCCCTGCACCGCGAGGACGGGCCCGTGCCGCCTCACACGCAAACGCCGACGCGGTTGCCGAGCGAGCGACCGCGGTTCGGCTGGAGGGGACCCGCGCGCCGACCCGGGGCGACCCGGCAGCTTCGGGCGGCTGCGGTTGCGATCCTCGCGCGCGTGAGACACCGACGCGACGCGAGCCGCCGCGCGGCGGCCGGCTCGCGGGGCTCTCGACGCGAGGGCAGCTCGTCGCCCCGTCCCGCCTGCGCCGACCGTGGGAAGGGGCCGGCAGGGTCGGCGGCGCCCCGGGGGCCGGGACCACGGCCGAGCGACGATCTCCACAACCAGCGGAAACGGCGATAAGGTCCCGGCGTGCAAACGCTCGGCCGCACCAGGCAGTTTCCCTCCAGCGCCGCGCGGTCGGCGTGGGCTGCCCTGCCCCTGTCGTTGGCGCTCGGCTGCCGTCCCGCGCAAGGCCCGGCGCCAACCTCCAGCAACGCCATCGCACCGCCCGGCGGCGTGGCGCGCGAAGGCGGGCCCGAGGCGTCGAGCCCCCGGCTCGTCGTCGCGATCGTGGTCGATCAGCTGCCCAGCTGGGCGCTGGAGCGCTACTGGGCGAGCCTTCCCGAGGATGGCGCGTTTCGCGCCGGCGCAAGCCGCGGCACCTTGTTCCTCCACAGCCTGTACTCCCAGGCCACCACGCTCACCGCGCCCGGCCACGCCACGATCTACACGGGGACGACGCCTTCGCGCCACGGGGTGCTCTCCAACCAGCGCTTCGACTGGGAGTCGAAACGAGAGCTGTCCGTCGTCGACGACCGCGAGAGCGCGGTGTTCGGCTCGGAGTCGGCGTTTGCCGGTCCGGCCTCGTTGCGCGCCGAAACGGTGGCAGACGCGCTGGAACGCGCGACGGCGGGCCAAAGCCATACCGTCGCGCTCTCCTACAAGGACCGGGCGGCCGTGGTGCCGGCGGGGCAGAGCGGCGATCTGGCCTTGTGGTTCGACTCGGCCCAGGCCAGCTTCACCACCTCCACGCACTACGCCGAGCGTTTCCCCCAGTGGCTGCGGCAATGGCAGGAGCGCCACCCGCTCAGCGCCCAGCTGTACCCCTGGGTGCCTCGAGACGCCGCCGCGCTGCAGCGCTTGCTCGGGCCGGATGCCGCGCCCGGCGAAGGAGATTGGTTGGGTCTGGGAGCGACCTTTCCCCACGACCCCGGTCGCTCGTCACTCCCCGCCTCGGCATTTCGGGCGACCCCCGCTTCGACCGAGCACCTGCTGCAGCTGGCGAGGGCTTGCGTGAAGCACTTCCGGCTCGGCGCCGACGAGGCTCCCGACCTGCTGATGATCTCCGTGTCGGGAACGGACTACGTGGGTCACGTCTTCGGCCCCGAATCCTGGGAGTACGTCGACAACCTGCAGCGCGTAGACGCAGCGCTCGGCGCCTTCGCTCGCGAGCTGGACGCCATCGATGGTGTTCGCTTCCTGATCACCTCCGATCACGGCGTGGCGCCGATGCCCGAGCGCTCCGCGGGAGCCCCCGAGCCGCCCGGGCGCGTTGCGCTGGGTGCCGTCCAAGAGCAGCTCGAACGGGCCCTGCGCTCGCGCTTCGTCGACCTCGAAGGGCCGCTCATCCAAGCGTTCTCGTTTCCCTTCGTCGTCTTGAGCGAAGCGATCGCCGGAGGGCCCGAGCGGGGGGCCGTGCTCCAGGCGGCACGAGAGGAGCTGCAGAAGCTCGCCTCGGTCCACACGACCTTCGACGTGCGGGCTCTGCTCGCTCGATCCCGCGATCCTGCCGGCCTCTCCGAGTTGGCTCTCTCGGTCGCCGACTCGATCGCGGAGTCGACGCCGGGAGACATCTACGTGGTGCTGGCCGAGCGCGCCGTGGTGGATCCGCGCATGCCCGGGGGCAGCGGCACGAACCACGGCTCCCCCTGGCCCTACGATAGGACCGTCCCGGTCCTGGCGTGGGGCAGCGGAGTGGGCCACTCGAAGCACGATGGCCCCGTCGAGCAGTCGCGGGTCGCGGCCACGCTGGCGCACCTACTCGGCATCTCGCCGCCGAATCGGGCGGATCCGCGGCCCTTGCCCACTGCCCCCGCCGAGGGCCCTCTCTGAAGGGCAACGCGGCCGGCGGCCGACGCAGCCGGCGACCGCCCCGGAGGCGCCGCGGCGGCCCGCGTGCGCCGGGGGCGGGCCGCCCTGGCAAACCCGCGGCCGCGCGCGCGGCGCCAGGGCTTCCCGCTCAGCGCCGACGAGGGGGCCAGCGGCGGGGCCGCCCTTTCTCGTCGACGACGCGCTCCGTGCTGCCCGCCGCCAAGACTCGCAGCGACTTGAGAAACTCGATCACCGCGGCCTGACCCGCCTCGTCGAGGGACTGAAACGCGCGGGTTACCTCTTGCGCCTCCCCCGCGTGGGCTTCGATGGCCTCGCGCAACGTCGTGAACTTCCCATGATGAAAATACGGTGGCTCGTTGGCGGCTCCCCACAGCTTCTTGGTGAGAAACCGGGTATTGCCCGCGAAGAACTCGGCCGAGCCAGGGGGGAAATGCATGTTGATGGGCTCGGCGTTGGGGTCCTCTGGACCGGCAGTGATGTCGTGCAGCTTCAAGTCGGTGTAGGCGGGAACCAGCACCCGGCCGTGGCGCTCGGGCAGGCGCATTCCCTCCGGCGCGCTGCTTTGTAGGTCGACGAAGAGTGGCTCGGCGTCGCCCGGCTGCAGGTTCCCGGGCGGGTTGAACGGGTTGGGCTCCACGAAGCGAGCGTCCTCGAGCGGCAGAGAGCTGGTGTGACAGCTACTGCACCCGATGCGCTCGAAGAGGTGCTCTCCGAGCCACACGGCCCGCTCGATGGCTGCGTCGCGAGAGATCACCCGCCCCGGTACGGGCAAGGTGGCCTGCCAGACGCTGACCGCCGTCACGTCCGCTCGAGTCATCTCGTCGACGAAGCCATCGCCGTCGGGGTCCGCCCCGTCGCCGAAGCGCTCCGTCGATTGAATGCCGTGGTGATGGTTGAAGGCATTGTTGCTGAACTGTCTCAGCGAAACCACCGCGCCCGCCTGGTGGAAGGGGCGGATGATGAGGCTGGGCGGGGCCAGCCCCATGCTGGAAAGGCTCGGGGCCGAGAGCCCCTCGACGGCCGACGTATCCCAAGACCCGGTGTCGAAGCGGGCGAGCTCGCCGAAGGAGATGCCTTTCGACTCGAGCGGGAGTGATTCCCCCGGCGCCAGGCTGTCGCGAATTTCCTGCAAATCTCGAGTCATCTCGACGGCGAGTCGCTCGATGTATCCCGAGCCGTTCATGCCGATGGTCGCTCGCGAGTTGGCGATGTCGTCCAGCGTCACGGGGAGCCCGCGTTCGTCGGCGCCCCCCCGCGTCGGGATCTCGTCAGTGGAGGCGAACGTGGCGAAATCGAAGCGATGTCCCAGAACGAATACGTTGGCGACGATGTCTCCCCCTGCGCCCAACCCCGGAGCGTTGTGGCAGCCACCGCACGAGTTCGCATCGGGCGCCGAGACGCGATTGAAATTGCGCGGGAAGATCAGCGGTGAGCTGGGATCGGCGAGCGGCCCGCCGGTGCCCTTCGTCAGAGGTCTTCCGCCGCCCTCCTGAGATGTCCAGTTGGCGGCAAACAAGAGCGCTCCGTGGGACTTGAGACGCTCGAGCGAGAGGCGCTGCTCCTCTCCATCCTGGAGGTGAACCGGCACGGAGATCTCCGCTCCGAGAGGCGCCGGGCTCGGCTCGTAGTGGGCGGCGAGCTGGGCAAGGGACGAGCTCACGGTGCCGAACGAGACGAGCCCTGCGCAGATGGCCGTCACACACTTGCGGCGAGCGTGGTTGGGCCGCACCAGCCAGGACATTTCAGGGTCGATATTCACGGGACCTCCTTTGATTTGGACGAGCGAATCCAACCGCCCCACATCGTTGGGGCGGCAAGCGGTGTGCGCGCCGAATGAAGCGAGCCGGCACGAATGCAAACTGACGGTACGAGCCTTCGAGGATCACCGGGCTTCGGCAACAGCGCGCGAAGCGAGCGTTCACTCCGCGCGAGCCAAGTCCCCTTCAAGCCCGACGAGCAAGGAAACGGCGCCTGCAGCGCTCAGCCTGAGGATGGCGACGTCACCCCTCGGCGTTTTTCGACCTCGAATCGATGGACTTCGCAGCACTGGCGTATTGTTTCAAGGGAGCCGTCGAAATCGTCGCCGACGTGGCCGAGTGAAGGAGGCGCGGCAACGCTCGACGGTCCACGGAGGCCCCCGAGCGCCGGCGTGCATCGAACAGCGAGCGCGCTTCGAGCGCGTCCAGCCGCCGAAGCGCGCCAATCCGCGCCAATCCGCGC
Organism: Polyangiaceae bacterium; assembly: GCA_050299315.1. Taxonomy (GTDB): domain Bacteria; phylum Myxococcota_A; class Polyangia; order Polyangiales; family Polyangiaceae; genus SZUA-265. The sequence goes on along the minus strand of JBNKVS010000038.1, from coordinate 125,007 downwards.
AAGAGCCGCGCGCGAACGCTCCGTGAGACACACAGGGCATTGGCTCGTGTTGCACGGCTTGCGCTCGATGGCTCACGGTCTGCCGCCCTGGGCTCGCCCCGGCCTCAGCCGAGCAAGCTTCATCGACGGGGCGGCATCGCGGGCGGTATCACGGCATCGCGGACGGCATCGCTGCACCAGCTCGTGTCGGCATCGCGGCCCCGGCGGCAGCCCCGGGCGCCGAAGCTCCGCGGCGCGGCCCCGGCGGCAACCCCAGGCGCCGAAGCTCCACTACGCTTCCACGGCGACCTCCGCGCGGTGCCCGGACTCGGACCCCGCCGGAGCCGACGACCGGGCCCGCTCGACCTCTCGCCCCCGGGCCCAGAGGTCGCCGAGGTTCGCGACTGCCCCCCCTGCCCCGGGGGAACGGGCCCGCCCGGGGAGCGGCCTGGGCCACTCGAGCTGCCGTTTTCCGAACCGGCCTCCATCCGCTCCCCTCGCCATGGCCGCCGCGAGCCGAGCGGACGCCGCATCGGGGCTCGGCTCGCTCGCCCGCCGCGGCGAGACCGTCGCTGCAGTGGCCGGCGCGAGAGCAGCGCCGTCGGCTCCCTGCTCGGTCCGGACGCACGCCGAACCGCCGCGCGAGCCGTCACCCGCCCCGACGCCCCCCTCCGCTTTCACGGGCGAACGCGAGATCCCGCGAAACAGTGTCCGCCGGCCGATCGGGGAACGGGCGATTTTCCCCGCAGGGTGAACAAAAGGAGGCTGAGAAAATCCCCGCTGGCCGTTTTTCTGGGGCAGGACCCAACCCTACCTCCCCGCCGGACGCCCCCACATGCACTCACTCCCGATTCTCGGCATCAACGACCCTTTTAGCGCGACGACGCATCTGGCCGGTGCCGTGGTCGGGTCGTTTCTGCTGCGCCGGCTCGTGCGCCGCGGCGCACACAGCCGCTGGGTTTACTGGAGTCTCTGGGTGTTCGCAGTCAGCGCCATCTTCCTGCTCACCTGCAGCGGTCTGTATCACGGGTTACCGCGCGGCACGGACGCTCGCTCCGTGCTGCAGCGCCTCGACCACGCCGGCATCTTCCTACTGATCGCCGGCTCATTCACCGCCAGCCACGGGCTCTTCTTTCGCGGCGCGTGGCTGTGGAGCATGAACGCCTTGATTTGGGCAAGCGGCGTAGTGGGCGTCACATTGAAAGTCGTCTTCTTCGACGAGATCTCGGAGGCCTTGGGGCTCTGGCTGTACGTCGGCATGGGTTGGTTCGGTGCCGTGGCGATGACCAAGCTGACGATCCTGGGGGCGTGGCGCGCCGCCGGATGCCTCGCGCTCGGCGGCGTCGTATACACCGCCGGCGCCCTGGGGGAATTCTATGCCGAGCGCACGCTGCGCCTGCTTCCGGGAGTCGTCGGCGCCCACGAGCTGTTCCACCTCGCGGTTCTGGGAGGCCTCGGCATCCACTGGAAGACCTTCCACGACGCGGCCGGCGAGGCTCGCAGCCTCTCTCACGCCACCGCGGCGGGCTCCGGGCGCTGACGCCTGCGGGAGCCCAAGCCGAGCCAAGAGTCCCCATCGGAGCCTGGCGAACGACGGCGTAGCCGGAGGGTGCCGGCCCTTGCCGCGGCGGTCGAGCCGGGGCGCTCTGCGGGCGAGCGGGATGCCGCTGCTGCGGGCACCGGAGTGCGGGCGCGGCTCAACTCCTGCGCAACACGCCTCGCATCAGCGCGCTGCGCTTGCGAACCTCGTCCGCCGGCAAGTACGCCCGCATCCGCATCTCGACCTGTGGGAGGGCGAGTAGCAAGTCGTCCGCCGTGGGCGGCGAGCTCGCCCCCGCCGCCTCCAGCGCACGCCGAAGCAGCCCTGGGGCGAGCATCGCGGAGAGCCCGCACAAGCGTATGATCTCGTTCTCGAGGTAGCTCCGATCTGGCTCTCCGCTCATGCCACCGCGTTCCGCCCGCGCCTCGCCTGGATGCCCGTCTTCTCGTCGGCGCTGGCCGAGCCCTCCGCGGGCGAGGGCATCTCGGGCGGACGCGTCGGCAGCCGTAGGCAGAAGCTCGCCCCCCGGTCCAATTCTTCGATCGCGGCCGGCGTGAGCTGGGTCACCGCGGCGAAAGACAGGATCCCCATGCGGACGAGCATCGCGGGTTCGCCGATCGTCACTTCGAAGCCATCGCTCGCGACAGTCAGCGAGCCCGCCGCAAACCATGGGGTGGGCAGCAGGCGCCGAGGAAACCTCCGAAGGCTTCGATGCGACCCCAGCACGGGCAAGACGAGGTGGTTGAAGACCATCGTCGACATCGTCATGGGGCTCACCAGGCCGAGCTCCGGCGCTGCGAGCAGCATGAGTAGGTTCCGCTTCAACAGGCCCTACTCCCCCGGCCCAGCCTTTCGCGAACGCGTGGTGGAGCCTTCGAGCTCGACCCGCATCGCTTCCAGCTCGCGAACGCGCTCCTCGACCATGATCTCCAGGTCCTGCATCCTGCAGGCGGCCTGGCGACGGAGAAGCCACTTGGTGGTGAGACCATGAGCCAGCTGCCGAACCTCGAGCGGGTCGAAGGGCTTGCGGAGAATGAGAAGCCTTTCTGCGTGCTTCAGCCGCTTCGCGATCTCCTCCCAGGAGAAATCGGAGTACGCCGTGCACAGCACGACCTCGATTTCGTGGTCGATCTGCCAAATGCGCTCGACCGTCTCGACGCCGTTCCACCCCGGAGGCATGCGAACGTCCATGAAGACCATGGCATACGGCTCGCCGCGCTCGAGGCGGCTGCCCACGAGCTCCAGCGCCTCTTGCCCCTGCAGAGCGTGGTCGAGCTCGACGGTGAAGATCGGACCACCTCGACTCACCTCCCCGAACAAGGACTCTGCCATGGCGTCGACCCCTGCGGCCGAGGGTGCTTCCGTGGGCCCCAGAATCTTCTCGTAGTCGTCGTGAATTGCCTCGTTGTCGTCGACGACGAGGATTCGGTTGTTTCGACTGCCGTCCAATAGTCGCATTCGCTGGCTGGGTTCTTTGGAGTTTCGAGGCCCTTTGGGCTTAGAACGGTGAACGGCGACCGCTGTCGTACCCTGAGCGATTTCTTCGTGCCCACCGCCGATGCGGGCAAGCCCCCCTTCCATGCCGCGCACCCACCTGCGGGTACGGCACCGGCACCCTCCCCGCCCCCCGGCGTCCCCGGCCTGGCTATTGCCCGTCGTACCCGATTGCCTCGGCGGCCTTGCCTGACAGCAAGAAGCCAATCGGGCGCTCGCTCTCCTCGCGCAGGTGCCCGATCAGGCTGGCAGTGCGCGCCAACAAAGCGATTCCCTTCAGCGCGGACAGCGGGAAGCCCACGTCGAGCATCACGGCCGGGATGGCCCCGTTGACGTTGATGGGCAAGGCCTTTCCGAGCACCTCGGGCAACAGCGCGTGCGCGGCGCGCAGCGCTCGAACATGGTTGCCCGCGACACCGTGCTCGTCTGCCATTTGCAAGAGCAAGTTGGCCCGCGGATCCCCGGCAGAGTGGAGCGGGTGACCAAAGCCGGGCACCCTCTGCTTGGAAGCCTTCATGCGCGCCAGCTCGCGCCTGGCCGACTCTTCGAGAGACGCGCCCGCAGCAACTTCCCCGACCAGCCCCGCCAGGAATCGACCGGTGACCTCGGAGCTCCCGAGCACGACGGAGCCACAACCGAGAAGCCCGGCGGCGACGGCGCCGTGAAACGCCTCAGGCGCGGCGGCAAGCGTCATCCGCGCGGCCACCACGCTCGGAACGAGCCCGTGCTCGGCGATGGAGGCCAGCACGGCGTCGGCGAAGAGCTTCTGAACGGGCGTCGGCTCCTGCCCCGTCACCAGCAGCCAGAAGTAGCTGGTGAAATCGAGCTTGCCGATGATGTCACCGCACAGGTCTCGCCCGCGGACGGTGATCGCATCTGCGTTGGAGGTGGAAATGGCGGAGTAGGGCTGATCTTGTTTACCGATGCGCATGGGACCGTCGTAGGGGTAAAAAGGCGAAAAACAGTGGACTGAGGGAGCGGGCGCGCGCCGCGGCTCGGACTATAGCGCAGGCGCGCGGGGGCCGCGGTGGGAGGCCAGGCCAGGGGGCGCCGCGCCCGAACGAGCCGGGGCCGCGAGGCCATCGCGCTCGCCGGCCCACGGGCATACCCGGCGCCGGGGCTCGGGCTTTTGCTCCAGAGCGCAGTGTACCTGGCGGCCGCGGCCACGTTAGGCTGCTGCGGGCCAGCCAAAGGCACCGGGGCCATTGCCATGACCGCGAAAATTCTCACGACGCATACGGGCAGTCTCCCGCGCCCGGACGATCTGATTCGGATGTTCTGGGCCCAGGGGGACGGCGTGCCCGTCGATGCCGCCAAGATGGCCGAGCGGGTCGAGCGCGCCGTGCGCGAGGTGGTGCAAAAGCAGGTCGAGGCGGGCCTCGACGTGGTCAACGACGGCGAGGTCTCCAAGCCGAGCTACGCAACCTACGTGAAAGACAGGCTCGAGGGCTTCGCCGGCAAGGCAGTCGAGAGCTACTACTTCGCCGACCTGGACGCGTTCCCGAAGAGCGCGGAGCTCGTGGCGCAAAATCCGGGGCGCCGCAAGCGCTACGCGCCCGCGTGCAACGGCCCGATTTCGGTCAAAGATGCTCGAGCGGCCGAGCTCGACATGGTCAACCTGAACAACGCCGCGACCCAGCTCGGCGCCTCCCATACGTTCTCGAGCGCCGCCTCGCCGGGCGTGGTTTCGGTCTTCTTTCCCAACGAGCACTACCCAACGGACGAGGAATACCTCTTCGCCATCGCCGACGCGATGCGCCACGAGTACGAAGCAATCGCCGCGGCCGGTGCCACGGTGCAACTCGATTGTCCGGACCTCGCGATGGGTCGGCACTCGACGTACGCCCACCTGAGCCTCGAGGAGTTCAGAAAACGGGCGGCGATGAACATCGCTGCCCTCAACCACGCCGTGCGCAACATTCCCGCGGAGCAGCTGCGCATGCACCTTTGCTGGGGCAACTACCCCGGTCCGCACCACTGCGACGTGCCGCTCTCGGACATCATCGATCTGGTGTGGACAGCCAAGCCCCAAACCGTCTTGTTCGAGGCCGCCAACCCACGCCACGCGCACGAGTGGGTGCTGTTCGAGCAGCAGCCCGTCCCCGAGGGAAAAATCCTCTGCCCCGGCGTGATCGAGTGCCAATCCAACTACGCCGAGCATCCCGAGCTGGTCGCCCAGCGCATTCTGCGCTACGCGCAGCGGGTCGGGGCGGAGCGAGTCATGGCCGGCGTGGATTGCGGCTTCAGCGTTCATGCGGGGATGCGTGGTATCGATCCGGACGTCGTCTGGTTGAAGCTCCAGGCCCTGGCACAGGGCGCCGAGCTGGCCAGCCAGCGGCTCGCGAGTTGAGCCACCCGAACTCGCGCCCCGCTCGCGAGTCGAGCCGCCCAAACGCGCGCCCCGCTCGCCGGCCAGCGGCTCGCGAGTCGAGCCACCCGAACGCGCGCCCCGCAGCGGCCGGGAATCCCCTCCGTCGAAGCGGGGCGCTCTCGGATCAGTCCTCGGCGTCCGAGTAATCGACCAGCTTCGTCTTGTAGGTTCCGCGGGGCACCGTGCCGTGCGGAACGAACTCGATCCGAGTGGTAACCAGCAGCGTGGAGCGAATCTCCGCCGCCAGCGCCTCGCGCAGGCCCTCGCGGGGCTCGGCCTTGCCGCGGGCCAGCTCCACCACCAGGGGCAACGGGGGGGACTGGGAAACGCCCCGCTTCTTGGGCCGCACCTGGAAAAGGCCCGAGACCTCGCTTTCGTAGCTCCCCAAGAGGGTGCGCACCGCCGACGGGAAGAAGTTGACGCCGCGAACGATCAGCATGTCGTCGGTCCTTCCAATGCAGCGAATGCGCGGCCCGGTGCGCCCGGTCGGGTTGGGCTTCATGCTGACGACGACGTGATCCCGGCTGCGAAAACGCAGAAGAGGCATGGCCTCGCGCTGCAGCGCCGTGTACACGAGCTCGCCCTGGGCCCCTTCCTCCCAGGCGATCGGCTTCCCGCTGTCGGGGTCGATGAGCTCGACGTGTACGAACCCGCGCGCCTGAAAGCCCATCCCCCCGCCGTCGTCGTCCTCGGCCCACACCGACAGAGAAATGTCGCCGATACCCATGGACTCCCTCACGCGGCAACCGAAGGCCCCCTCCAGCTTGGCGCGAATCAACGGGTCCCCGCCTCCCGGCTCCCCCGCGGTGATCATGTTCTTCAGTCCGAGAGAGCCCGGCTCGATGCCGCGCTCGTGGCACCAATCGATGAGATACAAACCATAAGAAGGAGTGCAGCTGACCCCAGTCGCGCCGAGCTTCTGAATCGCCCCGACCAGCCTCTCGGTGTTGCCCGTTCCAACGGGGATTACCGTGCAGCCGATCTTGTCGAACCCGTAGTAGACGGACCCGGCCACGAAGGGCCCGGCGTTGAAGCCCACCACGATTCGCTGCCCGCGCCGAAAGCCAGCTGCCGTGTAGCCCCGTGCGACATTGGTCGCGTAGACCTCGATATCCCGCTCGGTGAGACCGAGGAAGCACGGAACCCCGGTCGTGCCGCTGGTGCTGAAAACGCGGCGCAGATTTTCCGGGGGACACGCGAGGTGCTTGCCGAAGGGGGGGTGCTGCGCCTGCGTGGCGCGCAGCTCGTCTTTCTCGGTAAAGGGCAGCTGGGCCATCTCCCGCAGACCTCCGACGGACTCGGGGTCGTGAAAGCCCGCCGCTGCCAGCTTCTCCCGATAGAACTCGGAGTTGCCGAAGAGATAGCGCACCTGGCGCAGGTAGGCCTCCTCGTCGAGCGCCAATTGCTGCTCGAGAGGACGAGTCTCGACGGCTCGATCGTACATCACGGTAGCCATCGGTTTACTCGACGGCCCAGCGAAGCGCACACTGAGCCACGCGCTTGCCGAGCTGGCGCGCCGTCTCCAAATCGGATTCGGGGGGCGCCACGTCGGCCCCTTGATCCACGTTGGACTGAGACATCGCTCCCAGGGAGGCGCCCAGGCGATTGGGGTTTGCGTCGCTGCCGGTGGAGCTGTTGTTGCCGGGCAGCAGGTTCAGGTTGACCCAGACCATGCCGTGCTGGGCCGCGAACGTGGCCAGCGCCACCAGCGTGTTGTGCTTGTCGCCGCAAGGCGAGCCGGAGTTGGTGAAACCGGCGCCCAGCTTGTCTGCCCACTTCTGGCCCATCCAGCGGCTCGAGGACTGCTCCATGAACCGCCGCATTTCCGCCGCCGGCCCGCCCATGTAGGTTGGGCAGCCGAAGATGATGGCGTCGGCTTCGTCCACCTGGCTCCAGCCCGCGGCGTCGCTCTCTTTCAAGTCTGCCACGGCGACCCGACGGCACTCGACGCCCACAACGCGCTTCACGCCCGCCTCGACCGCCTCGGCCTGGCGCGCCGTGTGCCCAAAGCCACTGTGATAAACGATTGCTACCTTCGAGGACATGGTCCCTTTCCGCCTTCCTTTTTTTCGTTTCGGTGATGGCTCCCCCGCCGCGGGGCGTTCGCCTCGCCGCCGGCGCCGCTACCCCGCGCCGTGGTGTCACTCGCGGCCTTCGCCGCCGGGCAACGGCGGCGCGGTTCGTGCCGGTGTGTCGTCGCAGCGAGCCTCGGCTCCTTCTTCGGCCGAATCGCGGCTTGCCAGTCGCTCGTCGACCGCGCCCGAAAGTGCCATGGGAGCCCCCGGAAACGCCGCAAGGCAAGGCCGCGCTCGAACCGACCGAGGGTCCTTCGAACTTCGCACCCCGCGCGCGATCAGCGGTGATAGGCCCCGTTGTTGGGAGAGTGATCCCCCGCAAGCCAGCGCTTCAGCTCGCGATGCGCCTTTTCACGCTGCTCGGCGTTGATCGCGTCCACGTCCGCGTGATCCACCGTGAACTCGATGAGGAGGCCCGCCGGGTCGGTCACGTAGAGCGAGTAGCAGTAGCCGTGGTCGAGAATGTAAGTGTCTGGCTCCTCGTAGCCTGCAGCCGCGAGGCGATCTCGAATTCCATCCTGCGACTTCTGATCGACCTTCATGGCCAGATGCCGGAACGCGGAATGCTGGAGCTCGGGACCGAACTCCCGACCGTCCTCTTCGTCGGCAAACTGGAAGAAGGCGAGGCTCTCGCCCTCGCCGACCTCGAAGAAGCAGTGCATGTAAACGCGCTCCTTGCCGAAGAGCATCGTCTTCTCGCACCACGTGGCGACCAGCGGGAAGCCGATGATCTCCTCGTAGAAGGCGCGCACCGCCGCCATATCACGGGTCACGTGTGCGTTGTGGTGCAGTCTGCTGACGACGCTGGGTGCCTGGCTCATGGGAATCGAGCGTCGCTGCCCGCGGCGCGCGAGTCAAGGATCTCCGGCGGCCAGGGACGCTCACCGCCCTCGGCGTCGGCCTCATCGCGGCGATGCCGTTGCGCGTCGGCCCGGGGCGGCGACTCGCCCCGCGTCGGCAAGGAAGCGCCGTCGCGGGAGCGGCGAACCGAGAAAGTTACCGCAAGGCTCGTTCCCGGCGAAGAATGTCGCTGCGAGCCCGAGCCCCCCCGGGGTGAGGGTCTCGGGCTCGCGCTTCTTGCGGCATTTTTTGCTCACAGCTTTTCTCTACGTTGGTTCCCATCCCCTTTCGTGGATGGGAACCAGCATCCGCGCCGCCGCGCCCTAGCGAAACGGAACCTGCACGACCTCTCCGTGGCCCAGCAGAGCTTCGTAGAGCGAGCAGCGGGCAAAATCCGACGCGGGGTCGCAGGCGGCCGCAATCTCGCGCATCCTCTCGAGCGGGACCTCGTACTGGTCGAACGGAAACACCACGTCCGACTCGATGGTGCCGGCGAAGTACTCGCCGCCGGCGGGTTGCTCGCGCCGGTGGCAGGTGGCGCACAGCGTGCTGCCTCCGACGTCGATTCGGTCGCGGAGAAGCTCGGCCGTGATGAAGCCTCGCACCGGAAACTCGATCTCTCCCCGGACGGCCCGATCCGGCGCGACGCGCAGGCCGAACTCGAGCGTGTCGCCCGCGGGCCCCCCGAGCACCACGCTCAGCACCAAATCTTCCACGAACAGAAAAACACGAGGCGCGTCTTCGCCGGCGGCGGGCTGCGCGCTCAGGGCGCTGCGCGTGACGTACACCTCGAGCGGCCGGTCCAGGCTCTCGAGAAAACACGCCACGCTGGTGGGCTTCGGGAGGGCGTCGAGGAGGGCGACCAACTCGGCCACGCGGCGCGGGCGGCCCGAGACGCCCGCGGGGGGGCGGCAGCCGCGGCTCGGCGACGCTTCGCCGCCCGGCGGCTCTTCGACGGGCTCGACCTCGGAGACGGAGCCCTCGACCAACGGCGGCTCCGGCTCGGGCTTGGGGTCGCTCGCAGTCGACTCCGCAAGGGGCACGGCGACCCCGGCCTGCGACGCCTCGGGCTCGTCGGAGCCCTGGCGCGGAGAGGAGGCCTGATCGCGCCCCCGCGGCGCGTCGGCAACGCCCGCGCAAGCCGGGGCCAGCCCGAGCAGCAGCCCACCGAAGCGTGAAAAATTCCGAATGAAAGGAACGATTGGCGACACGGTTTTCGGCCTTCAGCCTAGCGCGGCAACATGCTCGTTCCCCGACGAAATCGCAGCCAATTTTTCGCCCCAACCGGCAGGCCGCCGGGCCACGGGCTACTTCACGCGTAGCCCTGGGTAGCGCTCCGACATGAACTCCAGGGCCAAGGTCGTATGGCAGCGAGCCACGTGAGGCTGCCGGGCCGTTGGGCAGCTGCAGCCCAGGAACACGTCCTGGGAGGCTGCGAGCTGGGCGAGCTGATCGAAGCGCGGGCGCTCCTGCCGATAGCGCTCCTCGAGCAGCTGCCGATAGGCCGCGCGAAACCGTCGGAAGCTGGCCTCGCTGCCGTCGCCGAGAAAGCCCGCCACGAGCTCGGCCGTCGGCCGCAGCACGTGACGGGTGTGCTTGCGCGTGTCCTGGCGAATCCCGCGGGGCAGCGGGCTAGCGGTCGGACGCGCGCCGCGAATCATCGTGTAGCGGGATAGCATGATCGAGGGCGGCAGCCCCCCGCACGCCGCGGCGAGCACGAGGGGCCGCCCTGCGGCGCAGACGGCCGCCGGAGCGTGGGATAGAGGCCAGCGCTATTTACACTCCCCCTCTTCGAGAATGCCAACCTGCGCGGCCGCGGCGTAGCAGGCGTTGCCGTACGTCGCGCCGTCACAGCCGCACACCGGCTCGTATTGGTCCGTGCACGCCTCCGGAATGACCACGCACTCGCCGGGCGCATCCGCCCAGCCACAGGTGGCCCCGGGCTGGTGCTGGCAGAAGAGCCCCTCGCCACAGTCGGGCGCCGGGCGCACTCGGAAGCCACCGCAAGCGTCCCCTTCTCCCAGGCCCGGAAGACCCACGGTGCAACGACCCGCGTCGCAGACGGGCACCGGGCACTCGTTTTCACAGGCTCCGTCCTGATTCTCGTCGAGGCAAGCGCAGGGCGGAATCGGGCAATCCGAGTCCACTCGGCACTCCGCCTCGCAGGGACCTTCGAAGGCCACGGAGACACCGGCCGAAGCCGCGGCGCAGTCGTTCGAGTAGGTCTCCCCGTCGCAGCCACAGACGGGGTCGAACTCCAGCGTACAGAATTCGGGCCGAGCGAGGCAGGTGCCCGTCTGATCGGCCGCGCCGCATTGCGCCTCCGGCGGGAAATCGCAGTACTGGTCGTCCGGGCACCCGACCCCCAGTAGCCCCCCACAGAAGTCGAAGCAAGCCCTCTCGGTGCAGGCTACCTGGCCATCTTCCGCACAAAAGCAGGTGTTGCAGCCGTCGGGGGAAGGGAACGACTCGCCCTCGGGATGGAACTCGCCATCCACCACGCAAAAATCGGGCGGTCCCCCGGCAGCGCCTCCGCTGCCGCTTCCGGCGTGCCCCCCGTGGCCGCCGTGCCCCGGAAAAAAGTCCCATGGATCGTAGCCGGCACACCCGACAGCCAGTGCCAACTGTGCCATGGCTGTCAGCCCCAGCAGGGCCCCGCGGCGCGCGCGATTGAGCTCAGAAGGAAGTAGTTTTTTCATGTTCATCGTACCTTTCAGCATCGCGAGGGCGGCGCGCGCCGCGCGCCCGATGGCACACTCGGCGCGGTCGCACAGACCTCGGGACGCAGAAAGCAAGCTTCGTACCGGAACTCGGTGAGCCGCGCCTCTGGTCCGCCAGGCGGACACCGGCTAACCGGCCCCAAATCGCCCAGCGGCCCGAAGGGCGCGACCCCGGGGCGTCGGGCTAGCGCGCGGCCTGGCCCGCGGAGGAGCCATCGCGCGGCGAGCCGCGCACCCCCAGCATCGCGTAGAACAGGCAGTCCGCCGCAGCGACGATCGGATCCTGGGTCATCATGATCGGGACGAGCGAACGCGAGGTCCACAGCGCCCCGCCCTCCAGATGAAAGAGATCCGCGGCGATATCGCGACCGGCGGCGTCGATCGCGACGAGGGGTAGCTCCGGCCCCGAGCACCAGCCGAGCAACGTGGCCTCGTCGACCCGCCCGAAGTTGTAGCGGTCGACGCCAGCGAGCAACGTGAGATCGGCCGCGGCGTCTGCGGCCGGCGCGAACGCGAGGCGGAGCCCCGGCTTGAGCTGGACTCGGGTCGGGCGCGCCAGCACCTGAACCTGCGGGTCGACGGACTCGAAGTCGAGCTCGCCAGCGCTCAAAAACCGGCCGAGGCCCGCCAGCGCGACCGCGTCCGCGAGCGGATCCCCCACTTTCCCGCATTCGATGGTCACGGTCGGAAACCAGGCGGTGGTCGCCTCGAAGAGAGCGCCGAGGCGAAGATCGGAATCCATGAAGCGATCGGCAAACAAGCGCGTCAGCCCGAGGTGTGCAGCGGTGGCCCCACAGCCCACGCCGTACGGAGGATTGCGCCCGGTGTTGTTGTGCAGGTCGACCAGCGCCTGAGGCCGGAGCCGCTCGAGCCGCCGGAGCAGTTCGCGCGCGTTTTCGGCGATCGACCCGACGAAGGGAGGTCGAAAGCAGCGGTTCGCGTCGGGGTTGCCGAGTAGCAGGCGCCGAGAGCCGCAGGGCGGTGTGAGGTACGTGCCGACGGAAGCCACGACCAGAAACGTGGGCGCGGCGGCGGGGCGGCCCGAGCGCAGCCAGCCGTGAATCGCGCGGGCACCCGACAGCTCGTTGGCGTGCAGCAGGGAGACGACGACCCGGGCCGGCCTCGATGACGGGCCCGGACACTCGATCCAGCTCGGACCGCCCAGCCCGACCAAGAATTCGTGAAAATCTTCGGGGATCTGGCTCGGGTGCGGGGCGACGAGCGTTTGCAGGGGCTTGAGCATCGGGTCGAGAACCTGACGGCTGCGACGGAGGTTGTCGAGGGCTCGGTCGGGACGAGCGCCCAGAAACTCAGCGCGGGGGAGAGGAGCTCGCGCCTTCCGCGGACCCTGCCGAAACGGGCCACCGGTGCACGGGGACATCCGACTCGGAATTCGCGAGATACGACTGGGTCATCTTCTCGTAGGCGTCATCTCGCGAGAAGCGCGCGAGCAGCGCCTCGAGCTGCCGGTGTTGCCAGCGCGCTCCCGTTTGACCGCTCGCCACGCGCTCGGCGAAGACTTCGAGGAGCGGCGCGAACTCGGAGCGTTGCACGCCCGCTTGGGCGAGCCCGCCTTCGGCGAGCGCCACCAACTCGGGCAGCAGCTCGCGCGCCTTGACCTCCGCCACGCCCCCCTCCCCCGGCCAGTGCAGCGTCGCCTCGAGGCCGTGCTGCGCCGCCCGGTAGAAGTTGTCGTGCGCTTGCTCGAAAGGCAAACGCTGCCAGGGCGAGGAGCCCTGCAGAGCGTGGGCGAGCCCCACGAGGAAAGCGCTGTTGGCCAGCATGTCGGTGACGGTGGGGCCCGCCGGCAGCGCCCGCATCTCGATGCGCAGGTGCCCCCCCGGATCGTACACGGGGCGGTTCCACAGCCAGACGGTCGAGGCGTGCAGGCGCAGCTCCCAGAGCTTGGGCAGCCCCCCGCCCCCGAGCGCCGTGAGCGGACACTCGTCAGAGACCTGGGGAATGAGCGGGGCGTGCTCCGAAACGCTTTCCGAAAACAGCTCCAGCGCGCCCTCCTCGATCCAGCGCGTGCCGAAGCCGACCCGCGAGCGCCGACCCTCGGCCGAGCCCCGCGGCCGTTCGTCCACGGCTTGCTTGAAGAGCGCCACCCGCGTTTCCTCCCAGAGCCGGTGCCCGAGAAAGGTGGGCGAGTTGCCGGAGGCGGCCAACACGGGGGCCGTCGCGAGCTGCACGGCGTTGTACAGGCGCGAGAAGCTCTCCGGTGCAACACGCAGGTGGATCTGCAGCGAGGTGTTCGCCCCTTCGGGGGCGACGTTGTCCCAGGTCGTGTGCAAGGGCTCGGGGCCGTCGATGTGAAACTCGAAGCTCGTGCCTTTGCGCCGGCGGAGGCTGCGAGCGAGCGCGCGGTACCGGGCGATGTCGCACAGGGCGTCGGCGCTGAGATGCTCGGCGCGCAAGGTCGGCAAGATCCCGACCACGGCCACCCGAGTGCCGTAACGAGCCGCCGCCTTGCGCGCCGCCGCGAGGCCGCTTTCCAGCTCGTGCCGCAGGGCGGAGAACGGGTATCCAGCCAAGCGCGTGGGCGCGGTGTTGCACTCGACGTTGAAGCGATCCAGCTCGACCGTCAACCGGGGATCGGCCGCACTCTCGAGCACGTCGGCGCTCACCAGCGCCGGCTCACCGCGCGCACCGACCAGGAACATCTCCAGCTCGGCCCCCACCGTGGCCTCCCCTTCCCCGAAGCCGGGCCGCTGTAGGACATGCCCCAGCGCCTGGACGCAAAGGCGAAGGCGGTCGCCAAAACGCGCGTAGTCCGCCCGCGAGTAGCGGCCGCGCTCCACCGGGACACCCATGCCTCTGGCCTAGCAAGTCTCATGCCGCCTCGACAATTCGCGAAATTCGCGCGGGTGGTCGGTGGCGAGCCGCGTCGCAGCCGGCAACCTCGTCGGCGCGGGCCATTCCAGCACCCCGCGGCGCGCAATCGCTGCGCGCCGACCCCGAGGCACAAACGCACCAGCCGTTCGTCGGCCCGCTCCGGACCTGGGGGCCTGCCGCTCGCCAGGCACGCTCCGGGCGCGGCTCCGGTGGCGCAAGAGCGCCCCACGGGTGTGTGCGCGGCTACGGCGCCCGGTCGCGCGGAGGCTCGCGATGGCTCGCAGCACGCCCGCCGGGCGAGGCCCTTGGGCGCGCCGACTGCCGGGCGGCCTGGGCCGGCGAATCGAGCCCGCCCCGTTCGGCACCTTCGACCCCGGCGGTGAGCGAGCCGTCGGTTGCCGCGTCACCGGCGCGAGGCGCAACCAGCGAAATGAACACCGGGGCCGTCAGGCTCGCCACCAGCGTGGAGAGCACGAGGCTGCCGGCCACCGCCCCCTTGAGCGCGTCGAACTGCAGCGCCATCAGGTAGACGTTGACGCCCACGGGCATCGCGCCGAGCAAGACGACCGCGGCCGTCTCCAGCTCGGGCAGCGCCAGCGCCGCGCACAGCACCCACACCACGAGCGGCTGCACGCACAGCTTGACCGCGGACATCGTCGCGCTGAGCCGCCACTGCGACAGCGCGGCGTGCTGCGCCAGCCCCATCCCGAGCACCAACAGCGCACAAGGCCCCGCGACCCCCGAAAGCCAGGCCAGCGCCGTGCTCAACGGCTCGGGCAACGCCTCGCCGGCCACGAAGCTCCACGCCGCCCCCGCCAGGATGGACAAGATGATCGGATTGCGCAGAACTTTTCCGACCACGCCACCCAGCCCGCGCCAGGAAAGCGCGCCGTGCGTCGCCCAGGCTACGGAAAACGAGACAATCATCCATAGCACGATGGTGTTGAACAGCAGCACGAGCGCGATCGCCGCCAGCGCTGCTGGCCCCAAAAAAGCCTGCGCCAGCGGGATTCCGAGCAGCACGTTGTTGGAGAAGATCCCGCCCATGCCGAACACGGACTGCGCCACCCCATCGAGCCGAAACGCCTTGGCGGCGAGCAGCCGACCGAGGCCGAAGACGATCAGGCAGCCGCCGAAGAAGGCCAACAGCAGGCGCTCGTCGATCGGCGGCAGCTCCCCGCGACGCGCCATCATCCGAAACAGCAACGCCGGAATGGCAACCCCGAACACGAACCGGGAGGCGACATCCGTCCAGCGTTTGCGCCAAAGGGGCAACAGCGCGAGCGCGTAGCCCAAGCCGACGATGCCGAAAAGGGGCGCGGAGAGGGCGAGTTGTTTCAGCATGAGCTCGTGGCGCGGCGGCCCGCCGCGTCATAGCTCGACCGACCGGCATTCGCACGGGTTGTCACCGAGGGCCGCGCCGTGCGACGTTCGTCGGGATGCGACGCCCTCGCGAACCGAGAATTCTCGCGAGGGCGAGCGCCCGGCGGCGGAGCGGCCGCCGATGACCTCCCCCTCCACGGCGAGCCTGCGCTGGAGGCAGCGCCTCTTCCTCGCGGGGCCGATGGCCGCGTTCGCGCTGCTGGCGAGCGTCGTAGTCTGGCTGCGAAGCGGCGGCGCGTCGCAGATGGCCCCCGACTTCGTCGCGTGGATCGCCGCGGCGGCCATCGTCGTCGCGACGCTCACCTGTGGCTTCAGCCTGTGGTGGGCACCGACGGCGCGCTGCCCGGCCTGCAAGGCCCGCGTCGGGCGCTCCGGGCTCTCCGCCCCGACCTCTCAGTGGGTGTGGCAGTCGCAGCCGCGCTGCGCGGCTTGCGGGGCCAAATTGCTGTCCCGAGGGCCTCGCTCAGCCCCGCGCTCGTGAGGCGGCGCGCCGCGGCGCCTGCAGCGAGCGTGGCTCGGAGGTTTCGCGGGCCGAGCCCGCCACGCGTCGGCGCCGTGCGACGCATCGGGGCGCTTCGGCGTCCACACCGCGAAGGGAAGGGGCGGGGTGGGCGGTCGCATCGCGGCCGAGCCACGCCACTGGGTTAGCCCGTGGTCACACCGAGCACCAGCAGGCGTAGCTGCAAGGAGCCCGGGTGCCGCCCGACCTGGCGCATCTGCACTGCGCGCCGGGCGTCCGCGAAGCCCATTGTCGCGAAATCTTGCCGCAGCCGGTAGAGCGTCACGTTCAGGTTGGCCCGCGAGATGCCGAGGGCTTTGCAGAGCCTGCTCTTCTCTACCCAGCCGCGGCTCTCGGGGTCCACTCCGCGCCGCTCGTCCAAGGCGCATCGCCCCGAGAGCTCTGCGACCAGCTCGGCGCGGCGCGGGCTTCGCAGCTTGATGGCCTCGAACTTCCAGTGCAGCTCGACCTCGGGCGCGACGTCGCCGCCCGGCCAGCGCACGATCACTCGGGTCGCGGCCAACAGCTTGGGGGGGTCCGCGAGGGCCCCGCCGGAGCGACCGACGAGGCGCAGCACGGGCTGACGCCCGAGCTGCAGCTCACTGCCGGGACGAGAGAGGCATTCGAGGCCCGTGCAAGCCGTGAAGCGCAGGTCCCGTTCGAGCAGCTCGAGGAAACGGCGGCGGGGGCGCGGGAAGTCGGGGTAGGCACGCGGTGAGATCATTGGGGGCACTCCGGACGTTGGAGAAAAGGCTCGAGAGGTCAGCGGCGAGCTTGCCGGAAGCGTCGCACGGCGCGAAAGCGCCCCGCCGGAGACCCGGCGCCGGCGCCCCCCGGGGCCGCGCCGGGGGGCGGCCCCGAGGACACCCCCGCCCGCCGCGTCGAGCTGGTAGCGTGCCACCTCGCGAGAGGTGGCCGAGGGAGAACCTCGACGACCGGTCTCCCATCGCCGCAGCGCACCATGAACACCAAGCTCCTCGTCGACAACATCCTTCGCCAGACCACGGTTTTCGTCGCCCAGCTGTGCACCGCCGCCGGCGTGCGCGCTCCGCTGGCCCATATCGCGGACGAGGTGTTCCTCGGTCTCGCCCGTCAGCTCGAGGAGCAGGGCGTTTCGCGCAAAGTGGCGGCCGACATGTTCGGCTTGGCGCTGCGAGGGTACCAGAAGAAGGTTCAACGCCTGACCGAAAGCGTGACCCAGCGAGACAAGACGCTGTGGGAAGCCGTGGTCGAGTTTCTTCGCGACGAAGGCAGCGCAACCCGCGCGCGCATCTTCGAGCGCTTCCGCGGCGAGCCGGAGGGCGCGGTCGCCGCCATCCTCGCGGACCTGGTCGGCAACGGACTGGTGTACTGCACGGGGCGCGGGGTGACCGTGCTGTACGGGCTGACGAGCTCGGACGACTTGAACCGGCTCGCCCGCGGAGAGCTGCGCGATTCGGTTCCCGAAATGGTGGCGCTGCTGGCTTGCCGGGAAGGGCCGATATCCGAAGCCGAGCTTTCGGCGCGGCTGTGCGTGGATGCGGAGGTCGTACAGAGCGCGCTCGTTGCGCTGCAGGCCGAGGGGCGGCTGCGTGTGGACGAAGAGACGGGGGAGGTCAGCAGCGCCGTGCTCCACATCCCGGTCGGCGCGGAGAAAGGCTGGGAAGCGGCGGTGCTCGACCACTTTCAGAGCGTGGTGAGAGCGCTGTTGACCAAGCTTCGGCAGGGGCCCGTGTCGCGAGCGGCCGACGTGGTCGGCGGTCAAACGCTCTCGTTCGACCTTCGCCGCGGCCACCCTTTGGAAGGGGAGGTGCTGGGTCTGCTCGCCGAGGTTCGGGGTCGGGCGAGCGAGCTGTGGCAACGCACCGTGGACTCGAACGCAGACGATCCGATCGCGGAAGAGGAGAAGGTCGTGGTCACGTTCTACTGCGGGCAATCGGTGAAAGAGCCCGACTGAAAGGCGAAGCGCCCTCCCGGCCCCCGCGGCGGGCTCCCCCGCAGCGCGGCGACCGAGCACGCTTTGCGGGCGGGGGCGCCCGAGCGCGAGCGCCGGGCTTCCCCGCGCACGAGCGCGCGTGTTCCTCTTGGGAAACGAGCAGCTCGCCCGCGGGGCCCGCGAGAGGGGCCGCTTTGCTCGGGCGCGGCCGCCTGCGACCGTTGCGCGCAGGACGGGGTCTTGCTGGATCCCTTTTCTTCCGCTCGGCGCGATCGCATTCCCCTCGCTGGCGTGGGCCGGCTGCAGCCCGCTCGGCGCGCAGGGAGTCAGCTCGCAAACCAACGCGGGCGCGGGCGGCGCACCGGCGGCGGCCGGAGCGCCCGACACGAGTCAAAACGAAACGGCGGCGGGGGGCCCCGCGGGCGCGGGCCGCGCGACCGGGGCCAGCGCCTCCAACGAGGGAGGAACGGGCGGGCAGGCAGGCGACGGCGCCGGATCGCGGGACGGAGCTGGTCGGGACCCGCCCCGCGGCCCCGCCCCGTCCCTGCGGGGAACACGGTCCGGCTCGCAAGCGCCCCTCGCGAACCCGCCGAACGCCGCTTGGCCCGGCTCGCCCGCGGACACCGGCGAGCAAGCCCGGGCGGCGGCCGAGCGGGCCACGCCCGGGCCCGCGGCGCGGCCGCACGAAAAAAAGCCACACGCGAAGTAACCGAGCCGGCCCCCTCCGCATAGGCCCGGCAAATGCTCACTGCAACTCTCATCCAACCCAATGAAACGCAACTGCCCTGCGCCCCGAGGCGCTCGCGCCCCAGCAAGTCCCGAGCCGGCGGGCGCCGCTTGACGGCGCTTGGGCGGCTCGCCCTTGCGGCCCTGCTCGCGACCGGGTGCGGCGACGACGGCGACGACACGACCGTGGAGTCGGCCCCCTCGGCCCCGTCGGACCCGTCGGACCCCGGGGCCGCCGCGGCCCCGCTCGACCCCGCGATGGCTCCGCGCGCGCTGATCGACCGCTTCAGTGAAGACGCGGCGACGCTGCAGGTTCGCACCGACGACAACGGCCTGCCCGACCCGGGCGAGCCCATCGACCTCGACCAGCCTCCGTTCATCACGCGGGGGCTCGGCCCCGAAGGGCAGTCCGCTCTCTACTACAACTTCGACGTGCAACCGGCAGAGCCGGCGCCCATCTACGTGCTCTTTCGCGAGGGAGAAGACAGCCCCGTCAGCGGTCAGCTCAACATCATCGACGTGATTCCGGGCGACCCGGGTTACAACGACTACTGGCGCGTTCACCGCGTGGTCGTCGACGCAGACTACGTCGCCAACTCGCTGACGAGCCTGGAAGGGATCATGTCGGCGGGTCTCGCTCCGGAGGCGACCGAAACACTCGTCAACTGCCCGGTCGTGCCGGAGGGCTCCACGGCGAATCGAAGCTTCGCCGGTGGCCCCTCGCAGCTGACGCAAGGATGGTACCGGGGGCAAATCGCGCCCTACTTCAGCTTCAACGAGCACCCGCTCAGCGGCGCGAGCGTGGACGCGGCGCCCATCTTCGTCACCTTCAACATCAACCCCGGAGAAGACGGCGGCGGCCCGCCATCGGGGTTCGTTACCGAGGCCGACTCCGACCAGACTCACAACGTTTTGACAGCGCTCCCCGGCGCGGACGACTATTCGCCGCTGTGGTCGGTCAACCCCTACGACAATGCCGACTTCGATAGCGTCACCGACCTGGCCACGGCGGAGGCCGCGAACGTGCTGGCCACGGGCGTAGCTCTGGTAAATTGCCCGGTTGTGGGCGTAGAGGACTGAGCAGCGGTGCTCCCGTCCGCCGCCACGAGCGGCGCGGCGCTGGGATTTGCGGGCGGGCGCGGCTATGCTCCCGCCCCGATGAAGGTCCCGCCGCCCCCGTCGCCCCACGCTCCGGCCCGCTCGGCCGCTGCCGGCGCCACGCCGGAGGCTGTGCACCCGAGCCGGCAGGCCCGCGGGGCGGCGGAGCTTGACGCGGCGCCGCCCCGCGGTGCCGACGAGGCCGGCGGCGAGCCGAGCGACGAGAGTCTCCTGGCGGCGCACATCGCCGGCGCGGCGGGAGCCTTTCGCACCCTCTTCGACCGCCACGCACCCCGCGTGTTCGGAGCTCTGCGGCGGCGCGGGCTCAGCGAAGCCGACGCAAAAGACGTGGTGCAGCAGACGTTCCTGTTGGTGCACCAGGCGCGCAAAGACTTTCGCTCCGAGCTGAAAGTGCGGCCCTGGCTGTGGACCATCGCTTTCAATACCATGCGGATGCAGTATCGTAGTCGGATGCGTTCCGAGGAGCGAGCCCAACGCTGGGCGCTGCAGCGCGAACTCGCCCAGCCGCTGCTGCCCGTAGAGGACCGCAAGAGCGTCCAGAAGGCGATCGAGCACTTGAGCGCCGCCCACCAGGAAGTCGTGCTGTTGCACTGGTACGAGGGGCTGAGCTTCGCCGAGGTGGCGACGATCGTGGCCGCCAGCGAGAGCGCGGTGAAGGTGCGCGCCCATCGAGCCTATCGCAGGCTCCGCGAGCTGCTCGAGCCCGCCGAGCCCCCGAATGGAGCCGAGACATGAGCGTGGGGTCGGGAAACTGTCGCCACGTGCGCAGCTATCTGCTCCGCGGGGAGGGGCCGGAGGCGGCGCGGCAGCATGCCGCGGAGTGCCCCGCCTGCGCCGAACTGCTCGAGAGCCGCGCGCTCATCGAGGAAGCGCGCGAGGCCTCGCCCCTGCAAGGGCCCCTCGGCGAGCCGGCGCCCGGCGGGTCACCGGCTTCGGGCAGCCCGCGCGGCGCGGACGCGCTGTGGGCGGGCATGGAAGGCGCCCTGGCCAAGGAGGGGCGGCTGGCGCGGAGGCCCCGCAGTTGGTCGACGCCGGTGCGCCGTGCCGCAGCCGGGGCGGGAATTGCCGCTCTGCTGGGGCTCGTCATCGCCCTGTCGCTGCGGGAGGACGCCGCGGTGCTCCCGCTGCCCCGCTTCTTGGCGGAGTGCGCGGTGCTCGCGCTGGCGATCGCCTACTCGGTGACCGTCGTGCTCAGCCCCCCACACCGTCTGAGCCGGTACGCGAGCCGCGCTACGCTCCCGGTCGTCGCGTTGGGGCTCGGCTTCGGCGCCGCGCTGCTTCCGCAGCTGCACACGGATCACCCCGCGTCGCTGGGCGGCGTGGGCGCAGACCTGCTTCCGCGAGCTTGGGCCTGCTTCTGCTGGGGCTCGCTGGCGGCGGCCCTCGGCGCCGGCTGGGTTTGGCTGCTGTTGCGTGGCCCGCGGTCGGCCGCACGCGTGCCGCTTTCGCTGTGGGCGGTGGGAATGCTCACCGCGGACCTGCTCTTGCGCATGCACTGCCCGCTGGTCAGCGGGTTGCACCTAGCGGCGGGGCACGCATCGGTGGGCGTGTTCGCCGTGCTCGTGGCCGCCGCGCTGCGCGCGTCGGCCCTGCCGGGGGCCCGCGGCCGCGCCCCCCGGTAGCGCGTGCCCCCGCGGCCTCTCCCCGCGGCCGCTCCCCCCGGTAGCGCGTGCCCCCGGCACCTGGCCCCTCGGCGCAGGGCGCGTGGTGCGAGTCAGCCGCGCCCGCCGGGGCGCAGCGAGCTGGCGGGGCCGCGGCTCTCGGAGCGATGGACCGCTTTCTCCCAGCCCTCGCGCCGGGCCAGCGCCAGAAACGCCCGTCGGCTGCGAGGGCCCTCGTAGGGGCGCGGGTCGACGCGCGGGAGCGACGCCGGGTCCGCGGCGCGCGCCATGCGCAGGCAGGCGACCTCGTCCTGCGCCACGGCGTAGCGCACCCGGCTGGGATCGACCCCGTACACCTCGGCGGCGTTGAGCCCGAAAATGCGAGCGCGAATCTCGTCCGTGAGCGCGGGGTAGCCGTGCGCCTCCCGCAGCGCCTCGGGGATCTGAAAGGCGCGCAGCGCTGCGATCTGGCTTTGCGGCCCCCCGTTGAACACGCAGTCCGTTCCCCACACGATGCGCTCCGGCCCCAGGTGAAGCAGCAACTTGCCGAGCACATGGGCCGCCTCGCCGGGGCTCCCCATGAGGTTGAACCAGGTCGAGCCCAGTTCGGCGTACACGTTTCCCGAAGGGCCGGTGCCCGACTCGAGCACGGCGCGAATCAAGCGATCGACGCCGCGGGGATCGGCCTGATCCGGCTCGTACGGGTGGTTTTCATCGTCCGAATTCTCCCAGCCCGAGTGGTAGACCAAGAAGCGCAGATCGGGCGCCGCGGCCGCGGCGCGCACCACGTCTCGCGGCGAGCCCGCCGCCTCGTAGCCTCCGCCACCCGAGATGCCGCGGTGCGCGGCCACCACCGAGATCCCCAGCTGGCGGGCGCGCGCCACGAAAGGCTCGCCGAGCTCTTCGCTGTCCAGCCGCAGGGGGCCCGCGTGCGGGTACACCTTCCAGGCCGACACGGGATAACCTTCCGCGACGGCCGCCATGTAGTCGAGCTCGGCGGGCCCATTCTCCGGATCCGCGTTGGCGTGCAGCACCAGCCGCGGGCCCCAGAAGCGATCGATGATCTCCGCGAGCTGAGCTCGCGCGGCGACCCCCTCCTGCCCCAAGTTGCGCGCCGCGGGGACGCCCGAAACGCATGCGACGGTGGTGTCACTTTCGACGAAAATCTGGCGGACGAAATCCAGCGCACGCTGGGGCGGATCACCCCGTTCGAAGGGACCGAGCGGCGTGGAGAGGTGAGTCTGCACGTCGAAAATGAGCTCGCTCCCGCTCAGCGCTTCGCGGGCGCGCGGCTCGTCTTCGAGCAGCGCCTCGTCCACCTCGTAGCAGCCCCCCGGGGGCAACACGGGCGAGCGGCTTTCGTCATCGCCGCAAGCGCTCTGGTTGATCGCCCACAGAGCCGCCGCCATCCCGCAGCCACTCTCGGCGAACTGTCGCCGACTCATCCCCAGGCGCCGATGACTGCGCTCGAGCACCTGCCACCACAGCCGTTCCGCCACGGCCTCGCGGGGACGGGCCGGCCGAGGCGCGAACTCTCCGTTCGACGGGGGGTGGAAGGAGATCGGAGGGCGAACTGGCACCTCGGGCTGAGACTTGCGGGAAACCATGCGCCAGTCTCTCACGAGCCTGTCGGCCCTGACCACGCCGAGGGCGGCTCGCACTGCCCGGGAGACCAGACGCCGTCGCCGGGCCTGAGCCGAGCCGTCGAACCGGCGGAGCCGGCTCGGGGCCCGCCGGCGCCCCGACCGATGGAATCGCACGGATCGAGGCGACCGAGGTAGACTTCGTCCCGCGCGAACCGAACCGTACGGGGCGCGCCGCGCGGGTCTCAGGCGGCTGTGCCGCCGCGCCGCCGGCGCTTGCCGCCGGTGCGCCAGCGCATCTCGCTCGGAGCACTCGGGCGGCGCACCAAGCGCACGGGCTCGATCGCAGAGAGACGGCAAATGGCCTGGTCGGCCACGATGACGGAGGCCCCGTGGCCCCGGTACGGCGTGAGGCGATAGTTGCAGCCGTAGCCGCCGTTGTTGTCCCAGTGCCGCCCGCCTTCGCGATCGAGGAGTTCGATCGCGAACTCGTCGGGCATGTCGATGCCGTCCGTCAGACAGTACAGGCTGAGCGGACCCTCCTCCCCCATTACGGTCGAGCGAAACGCGAGCTCCTTCTCGATGCCCCAGCGCCCCTCACGCGCGCCGTGCAGAGCCACCTCACCGGGTCGCTCCCCCGCCGCGGCGACCCAGATCTCCAGGAAATCGGCTTCGAAACGCCCGGGCACGGGCGGCCCCCAGTTGTACTGCACGGCCACGACCGCCACCGGCGGAAGCGGCGCGACCATCTGCACGGCGATGGCCTCGACATCCTTTTGCGTGAACAACTCTACGGACATGTCTACCCCCTTGTGTGCGCGTAAGCCCCGGTCCCCGCCGTAAGCGGGCCTACGGGTAACGGTCACCCCCGCAAAGAACTGTAGCCGAGCCGGGCGCAAAGGAGAACGACTGCGCGAGAGCGCCGGCGGCGCTGCCGGGCCGGGGGTCCGCGGCGACCACGCGAGCGCCGCAAGCGGCGATTTCTCGCGGGCTCGCGACCGCGCCGGCCGCTCGCGAGGCGCTGGCGGGCGAATTCGTGCGGGCGATCCGTTCGGGCTACCGTCCACCCGCCAGGGCATCACCGCCGAGAGCGGCCCAGCCTCGCCGCCTTGCCGACTGCGGAAACGGAGCTGTGGCCCACCGCCGCGCGGGCCCGCTTCGGGCTGCGCAACCTGACAGTCAGCGCACGCGGCGCGCCTGCGGCAATCGGTACGTCGAGGGCGTCGTCGGCAAAGGTGGATGGCAACGGCGATGGCGACGAAAGCGACGAAAGCGACGAAAGCGACGAAAGCGACGAAAGCGACGAAAGCGACGAAAGCGACGAAAGCGACGAAAGCGACGAAAGCGACGTTGCGCATCACTCGCCGAGAAAGGCGGCGAGCCCGCAGGACGCCGCCCCGGTCGCCCTGCACGAGGGGGATGGCCGCTCTGTGCAGGGCCCCATCGGTGCCCGTCGCCAGCCGCCCCCCCTGGCTGGCACGAGCGCCGGCGCCTCGTCGATGCCGCGCCAGCGCCCAGGAGGCGCAGCGCGCCGACCCGTGTCGCCCTCGCGGCTCGGAAGCGCCGAGAAGCGGCGGGTTTGCAGCAGATGTCGCCCCGGGCGCCCTGGCCTGCGTCGGGCGCAGCGGGTGCGAGCCTGTGCGCGCAGGCACCACAGCGGCCTGCCACGCGGCGTTGGCCGAGCCGACTTCGCTAAGGTTGCGGCGCGGCCCGTGCCGGGAGCCGGTTTCGCCTCGTTGGGCCGTATACTCCGGCGATGACGTACGCGAACGTGTTGCCGGTGGCCTACGAGATCAACACCTTCACCCTCGTGCAGGGGGACGTATTCAGCGAGTTCGCCAACTACCGGGGCAATACGGACGACGGCAAGGACATCTCGAAGCGCTGCGAGATCATGAACAACGCCGTCGACATCGCCTACGCCAGAGCCGGCGAGCACGACGGGGGTCGAAGCAGCGAAACCCTCAAGCTCTTCATGGCGCCCGAGTTCTACTTTCGAGGCAAGAAGGGAGCCTACCCCCTGGAGGTGCTGTGCGAGATCATGCCGACCCTGCGCGAGCACACCAAACAAGCGAAGTTCGAGCACTGGCTCTTCGTTTTCGGAACCGCCATCGGCCGCATCGAGACGGAAGACGGCAAGCTCGAGATTCTCAACGTGGCGCTCGTGCAAAAGGGCGGAGTGCAGCACGCCGACGGTGTCAACGAGCGCGTCATCTACAAGGAATACATCTCGGCCATCGACTTTCCGGGCCCGAAATTCAGCAATCACAAAGACTGGGAGAACCCCGTACACCGGCGCGTGTCGGTGGGCGTGGACGGCGTTCGGGGCATCTTGCCCGTGGATGGCTCGATGGACCCGATCAAGCCCGACCAGCTCGACAAGACCCCGGGCCTCGAGTACTCGGTGCCGGGCATGCGGGGCACCCTGGAGGGGCGCTGTGTGTTCACGCAGGATGACGTTTGCATCGGGCTCGAGATCTGCCGCGATCACCTGCTCGGCCGCCTGAAGATGACCCCCCCGGACGTAGGGGACTCGATCGTTCAGCTCCACTTGATCCCCTCGGCAGGGGCCTCCATCAAGCAACAGTACGTCAGCGGGCGCACCGGAACGATCGCCTTCAACGTGGACGGCGGCAGCCGTTCCGACTTGCGCGTGAAGCGAGGGCCGAGCGTTTGCGGCGGCAGCATCGCCGCCAGCGGGAGCTACGACATCAGTCTCAAGAGCAGCTCCTGGTGGACGGTCACCCACGACAAGTATTTCGGCGAGTACGGGCGCATCAAGCTGTACCCCAAGCAGCTCCTGCGCGCAGCCGAGACGAACACCGTCTGAGCGCGGGGGCTGTCGGCTCGGACCCCGCCTTCAGCGCGCGACCGAGCCGCGTGGTCCGCGCCGCCGGCCGCCTTGGCTCTTGTGGCGGGCTCCTGCGGCGAGGGCCATGGGCGGTGAAGCCCACCTCGCCGAGGGCGCCCTCGGACGGGTCAAAGGCGTCCCGCGTGCCCTCCGCGCCCGTGCCGTGGCGATAGGCGAGGCCGTAGCTGGTCTCGAGCGGGTCGTCGTTCAGACCCCGGCCGAGGCGTCCACGTGGAATGGTCGTTCGCAGGGTCCGAAGGGGGAGCGAACCGCTTCGCCGACCAGCTCTCACGCGTTTCCACGGCGCAGGCCGCCGGCGTCGACCCCGGCAGCTACATCGCCGACATCTTGCGGCGGCTGGACCCCTGGCCCCAGGCAAGGCTCGGCGAGCTGTTGCCCCACCCGTGGGCCATCGGCGACGAGTTCGACGAGCAGCTCGCCCCGTAGGCCTCCCCAGCTCCGCTCGCCCGCGCCCTCCATCGCCCTCGAGTGCCACCCGAACCGCGCCTGGCTGCACCCGGTGTCGTCCACGGCACGCTTACGCATCACTGGCCGCCATCGTGCTCGACCCAGATGACGGTCCGCCCGCGCGTCAGCGCCGGCCAGTCGAAGCGGCTCCGGGTCTGAGCGTCGATCTGACCCGTGGACTCATCCAGCAGCAGAACCTCGCGGCTCGATGCGAACGCAGCGGTGAGCAGGATCAGCTGGCGCTGCCCGGAGGAGAGGTTTTGGCCCTGTGCGGCCACACGCGTCTCCTCGCCCATTGGCAGGCTCTCCAGCATGCGCGACAGCCCCGTTTGCCGAGCCACTTGCAGGATGCGCTCGCGCGGCGCGCTGCTCAGCAGCTCCAGATTGTGTCGAATCGAGGTCTCGAACAGCTCGCAGCTCTGCGGCAGATACAGGACCATTTCCCCCGCCTCCGCCGGGGTCATGCCGAACACCGAGATGTTGCCCTGGGTGGGCTCCACGATCCCCGCGATCAGTCGCAGGAGCGTGCTCTTACCCGAGCCGGACGGAGCCCGCAGGTGGACCACCTCTCCCCGCCGAACCTGGAAGTCGTGATTCTGCAGGATCCAACGGTCGTCCCGACCAAAGCGAAACCAAACGTGATCTGCGATGATGCGCTCGCCCGTAGCGACCTCCGAGGTCCTCGGTTGGGGCCGCGCCAGCTGCACGAGCTCATCCACCCGGCTCGCGTAGGGTCCCAGCGTCTTCAGTCCCAGTCCGGCCTGCATCGCTGCCGAAAGCGTGGCGGAGAATCCACCCGCCGCGGTCAGCAAGAACATCATCTCTCCCAAGCTGAGGCGGCCACCGAAGCACTGGTAGGTGGCCCACACCGAGATGCCGGTCGACAGCGTTGTTGCTCCGACGGACTCCACGGCTCCCATGACCAGGCCGACCTTCCCGCTGTCGAGCTCGGCCTCCGCACTTTTTTCCACGGCATTCGACCAGCGCTGCGCCAAACGCTCCGTGGCAAACAAGCCACGCAGCGAGGCGACGCGGCTCAGCAGCAAGTGCAAGTGCTGCTGCTGTGCACTGCTGCGCTCGAGGCTACGCCGAACATGGCCCGCCTCGAAGCGCACGATTTTCAGCCCCAGATAGAAGACGGCGCCATTGACCAAAAGCACCAACAGCGCCGCATTGGGCGAAAACTGCGAGAGCGAGACCAGGTACCCCGCGCAAGCCATGCCCTGGCCGAGCAGTGAGACCATACTCGTGGAGAAGCGCTGTGCAGCAGTCGCGGCGCCGGTCAGTGTGGTCATCGTCCAGCCAGAGCTCTTCAGCTTGCGCTGCTCGGGTTGGGCATGAACGAGCGCGCGGACGACTCGGGTCAGCGTGCGGCGCTCCAGGTTCATCCAAAGCTCGATGCTGAGCTTGGCTTGCACCCAATCGAGCCAGGCCGAGTGGAGCGTGAGAGCCAAGGCGGCGGCGGCGACCACCAGCATCAGGCGCGGAGAGCCATCGGGCAGCGCGCGATCGAAAACGAGCTGCGTGAGACGCGGACTACCGAGAGCAAGCAAGGCAGAGAGCGTGGAAGCGAGCCCGAGCCGCAACACCAGGGAGCGATCCGCATAGACCCACTCTGCCAGGCACGTCTGCAGCGGTCGTCGGTCTCCGCCTCGAAGGTTAGGGGTTGGTTGCATGAGATCCCATCTCTCCGCTCAATCAGGCGGCGCTCGTGCCAGCATCGAACTCTGCTTGCACGATGCGCCCCGCAGCTTGCTGCAGGTCGTAGGTGTTGGCAGGACGTGTGACTTCGCGCGTGACCCGGCCGGCCTCGATGCGGTAGACGAGGTCGGATGTGTCAATCACCGCCGGCCGATGAGCCACGGAGATCAGGGTGGTGCGAGCCTGGAGCGTGTTGTGGATGACGCGGGCCTCCGTCTCTGCATCGAGGAAGCTGGTGGCTTCGTCGAGCAGCAAGATGCTGGGGCGTCCGATCAAGGCCTGCGCCAGGCCCAGCCGCTGCAACTCGCCTCCGGACAGCGGCGGCGCATGGCCAGACAGCTGCGTCCCATAGCCGCTGCGTAGTCGGGCGGCGACCTCGTCGAAACAGGCGATGCGCGTGGCCTCGCGCAGCTCCTCGTCACTCGAGCTCGGGCGCCTCAGCTTCAGGTTTTCGCGCAGCGAGCCGTCCACCAGCACGGGCGGGCCCACGACCGCCCCAATCTTGTCGCCGAGCGAGCCGCGATCGAGCTCACGCAGGTCGACACCGTCGAGCAACACTTGACCCTCCGTGGGGCTCAGCACGCCACCGAGGATGCGCAGCAGCGTGGACTTGCCTTGCCCGGACGGCCCCACCAGCGTGACGTTTTGACCCACGTCGACGCGCAACGAGACGCCGCGAAACAGCCAGGGCGACCCGGCGCTGAAACGGAAGCCCACGTTCCGCAGCTCCAGCACCGGCGTGCCGCTGCGTGGTTTGCGGTCACCGGACGGCTCGATCTCCTGACGGAAGATGTCGTCACTGCGGTGGATGACGGCACGGAACTCCAGCCAGCTCTCGAAGGTTTGCACCAGCCCTCCGAGGGGCGCCTGCAGCAGGCCTCGAATGGCCAAAAACCCTGCGAACACCCCCAGAGTCATCTCGGATTGAATGACACGGGCGCCGCCCACCCCAAACACCAACCACTGAGTGATCCCATCGAAGATGCTGAGCCAGGCGCCCGTACCACGCGCGAGCCTGCCTGCGCGCACCGTCCACGCCTGGCGGTCTTCGAGGCGACTGGCGTACCAGTCCTCCAGCTGCTTCTCCATGCGGAAGGCCTGGATCACATCACCGGAGCTCGCCGCTTGCACCACGATCGACGACTCCGCACCACGCGCCGTGAGCTCACCCGCAGAGCGCTGGCGAGTTTCCTCGCGTAAGCGCCGCACGATCAGGATGCGGACGACATCGAGCGCCAGCGCGATCGCAGCGAGCTGGGCGTCGTAGGCCAGCATGAGCACGGCCAGCGCCGTGGCGAACAGCAGCTGAAAGATACCTGCCACCGACTGAGTGAGCAAGTCGGCCAGCCCCGAGTAGCCGCTCACGCGCTGCAGCAAGTCTCCACGACTGCGCATTTCGATGAAGGTCAGCGGCACGCGCAGGAGCTTGCGCCCCAACTGGTTGGTGAGCCGCGCGACCAGGGCCGTTCGAAGCCGCAGCAGCACCGTTTGGTGCTGCCAGCTCAAGGCCATCATGGCCAGCGTCACGCCGATCTGTGTATACAGGATTGGCAAGAGCCAACTGCCACGCCCTGGGAGGATCACCTGGTCGACCAGGACCTGCTGCAGCGCGGGCCAAAGGATGCCGAGGCACTGGCTCAGCGCCCCGGCCACGGCCAGGAACACGACCGTGCTCTTGCCAGTCCACAGCTCGGCGAAGAAGCGACCGAACCCGGGGGAGACGCGCGGCCGCCGGCGGAGCTTCTTCGTTGGCGCGAACATCAGCGCGATCCCCGAGTAGCAGCGGCTCAGCCCATCGCTGTCCACCTGCGCGCGGCCGGTGCCCGGATCGACGATGGTGGCTCGGTCCCCGCGGAAGCCTTCTAGCACCACGAAGTGGTTCAAACACCAGTGCAGCACCAGCGGCGACTTGACGGTCTTCAGCTTCTCGATCGGCAGCTTGACCCCGCACGCCTCGAGCCCGAGCCTCTTGGCAGTGTCGATCAACTGTCCAGCGCTATTGCCGTCGCGAGAGGTGCCGCAGAGATCCCTGAGCTCATCGAGCGGGATGCTCGCTCCGAAGTAGTCGAGGACCATCGCCAGGCTCGCGACTCCGCACTCGGCCGCCTCGAGCTGCTGAACGGGGCGAATTTGACGGCGAGACGAGCGAAACATCATGGCTCCAACAGGGTCCTGGCAAAGTCGAACATCAAGCTGATGACGCGACGCTCGCGACGGTGTAGCCGCACGGCGACACGCTCGCCGGAGCGCAAGTGAGGCGTCACCTCGTCACTGGCGGATTCGATCTCGAGCTCCACACGCACCGTCGCGCCGGGTGTGGCCTCCCCGAACGCGGCGGCTTGCTCCTGCGGATCGGCGATATCCGCCGAGATGCGCTGGACGGTCGCCGCGACCGTGCCGAACTCGGAGACCGGCAGCGATTCGAGCTCGACGCGAGCCGATGTCCCCACCGCGATGAACGCCGTCTCGCTGGCAGGCAGAAACGCGACGATGGATCGCGGGGCCCCCGGGGGCACGACCTGCGCGATCAGCTGCCCCGCCTGCACCACCGCACCGGGCTTGACCAGCAAGGACTCGACTCGTCCCGCCGCGGGTGAGCGGACCTCTGCGTGCGCGAGCAGAGTCTCCACTTCCAGGATGGCGGCCTGGGCACGGCTCAGCGCGATGTCGCGGGCCAACGCGCGCTCCGCCAGTCGATTGCGCATCTCCGCCAACTGCACGTCGAGGTCCGCGAGACTCGCTTTCAGCGAGTGCCCCGCGTCCAGGGCCTCCTGCAGAGACTCGCGAGAGGCCAACTCCTGGTTGAAACTGCCAGCTCCCGTGCGCACCAGCTCGCGCGTGCGATCGAGCAGGTCGCGACGCTGAGCGAGCAGCTTCCGATTGAGCTGGTTGCGGCTCTGGAGCACCCTGCGGCGGCGCTGAAGGGCGGAAGAGATGCGCTCCGCATAGGCCTCGTCCGTGGCCTCACCCAGGGCGTTCTGATGCTTCACGGCCAAAAGCTCCTGGCGCTTGGCGGTCAGGGTCGCATCGAGCTGAGCGACCGCCAGCTTGGCGATCAGCTGTCCGGCGACGACCTCGTCGCCGGCTCGCACCTCGACCTCGGCGATCGCACCCGCGATGGCGGACTCCACGGGTCGCAGCCCTTCGGGCGCGCGCAAGGCACCGGGCGCCTTCACCGTGACCTCGACGGTGGCAAACAACGCACCACCAAACAGCACGACGAACAGCGAGGCGACGACGACGAGGACGCCCCAGTTCGATCCGGTCGGTTGGGGCAGACTCGCGCGAGGCTCGTTGCTCGCGTATTTTGCTTGCAGGACCTCGCGGCGGAACAAGTGCTCGGCGGAGGGGCCTTTCGCCACGGGCTCGACGGGGGGGACCTTCGCCAGGGGCTCGGCGGGGCGAACCTTCGCCAGGGGCTCGGCATAGGGGGCTTTCGCCACCGGCTCGGCGGGAGCAACTGGCGGCGCCCCAGCCGCGGGCGCCTGCTCTGCTGACGCCGATGGAGCCCGAACGGGGGCTCGAGCCGCGCGCGCGGGCGCCTGCTCTGCTGACGCCGATGGAGCCCGAGCGGGGGCTCGAGCCGCGCGCGCGGGCACAGACCTAGAGTCGCGGCTCACCGCTGGCTGCGCGGTGGGCACCGCAGACCGATGCTGGATGCGGGTTGCAGTGCTGGCGGCTGGAGCCGACTCGACGGATTGAGCAGAGAGAGGGTCCACGGAGGGTGGCTCG
Organism: Polyangiaceae bacterium; assembly: GCA_050299315.1. GTDB lineage: Bacteria > Myxococcota_A > Polyangia > Polyangiales > Polyangiaceae > SZUA-265. The sequence goes on along the minus strand of JBNKVS010000038.1, from coordinate 93,575 downwards.
CCCGCGGGTCGTGGGCGCAGCAGTTCGAGGGGCGCTTGCCGCGCTCGAAACTCGAGAGTTGCGCCAGCCAGTTGGAGCGGCGGCGGCACGGCTCGGGGCGGTGAGCCCAGGATTACCGTATGCGGAGTCGCGAGGGCAGTCAGACCCGCTCCGCGCGCACCCTCCAGGGTCTCGCTGGAAAGCACCCGAGCACCCGAGCGCGAGGCTTCGATCGCGATGCAATCATGCCCCTGCATACGGACGGTCGAGCGGCACTCGGCGTCGTCCGACGCGCGGGGCCGGCTCGGGTGGCCCATCAGCGTGTACTGCGCTGTCATCCCAAAGCTATCGGTCAAAGAGCGGTGGAGTTGCGCGCGGGCTGACGGGATCCTCGCGCCAAGGGCCCGCCCCTACCGGATCCAGTCGCTCAGTCGGCGAAGCGTTGCAGCAGATGGTCCGCGGCGCGGGGGATCGCGGACGACGCCGCAAGCCGGCTCGATAGTTGGCGCAGCTTCGCCGCCACCGACTCGCTCGCGAGCAACTCGCTCGCAGCGCTGGCCCAGCTTTCCCCGCTCGACTTCGAGACCTGCGCCCGCGCGCCGACGCCCAGGTCGACGATGCGCTGTGCGTTGTCTGGCTGGTCGTATCCGTGCGGGCAGATGATCTGCGGAATCGCCGCCTCGAGCGCTCGCGCCGTCGTGCCGATTCCGCCGTGATGCACCAGCAGGGCCGCGTGCGGCAGCAGCACGCCCAGATCGGCGTAGTCGAGACACACGACGCGCTCCTCCCCAGCGCCCTCCGCCGCATGGCGCAAACTCAAAAGCACCGCCGGCCGCTCCAGCAGCGCGCTGCACCGCCGGGCCTCCGCGAAAAACGATGTCGTGTCCGAGACGCCGGTCCCGGGCGTGAACACCACGGGCCGGCCGTAGCTCGCAATCAGTCGAGCCACCGCTGGCGGCAGCTCCCCCGGTGAGGAAGGCAGCGGGAAGCCGACCTGCTCGAGCTCGGGCCAGTCGGCCGCGGGCGCTGCATACCAGTCGGGGAAGAAGGCGAGACGGAGCTGAACTTGCCCCTCCACCTCCTGCAGGCTGTCGAGCGCGCCCAGCCCCAGCACGCGGCGATGCTCGTTCACCGTGCGTAGCTGGTAGCTCCCACGCGCCCGATCGGCATAGAGCCTGGGCAGAAAATGCCTGGTGTAGCTCTTGCCCAGCGGGCCCTCCGCCTTGGCTTTCCAGGGCATGGGCGGCGCGGCCAGCGAGTCGATCAACGCCGGGCACAGGATCGCGCGCACCAGCGGCAGCTGGTACCGCTCGCACATCAGCGACGTTGCGGAGAAGTTGGTTTGGTTGATGACGACGAGCCGGTGCCCCGCCGCCCGCTCGCGGGCGAAAGTGCGGAACGTGGGCTCGTACGAGGGACGCAGGTAGGTATCGAAGGTCTCTTCCGGTCCGCCTCGGTCACTCACCCGCACCGGTGAGACAGTAGTGAACTCCAGGCCCATCTTCTCGGCGATGTCCGCGCCCGGCGCGCTACCCAGCACGTGGCAGGCGAAGCCGCGCTGCATCAGCTCCCTGCCCAGCGCCAGGAAGGGCAACATGTCGCCGAGCGTGCCGACCGAGCCGAGCATGAACTTCAACGAGGAGGTCATGGCTCAGCTCGCCAGCCGCAGCGCGGAAGGCAGGCCCTGTGCCAACAACCGCTCGAGCCAGTCCGCCGCGCGCGGGATGCCGTCGCCACAGCCAGCGATCGCAGCTCGAAAGTGCTCGACCTGGCGCCGAACCTCGGCACTCGATGTGAGCTGCTTCGCGGCGGCGATCAGCGCCTCCGCGGTGTCGCCTGCGCCGTGCAGGCAGCGGCCGACGCCGAGCCGTTGAACCCGATCGCCATTGTCCGGTTGATCGTACATCCGGGCTCGGACGACTTGTGGCACCCCGGCCTGAAAGGCGCGCGCGGTCGTGCCGATGCCGCCGTGATGGACGAGCAACGCGGTGTGCTTCAGCACCCGCTCCAGGTCGAGGAACTCGAAGTGTCGGATCCGGCTACCGAGCCGCGCCGGCGGGCGAAAATGGCGACTCAAGAACACCCCCGGTAGCCCGAGCGCTTCGCAGCACTGCCTAGCCTGCTCGAAGAACAGCGCTACATCGGGCACCCCCGTTCCGGGAGTGAAGACGATGGGCTTGCCTTCGCGACGCACGAAGTCGGTGAACTCATCTGGCAGCGCCGCTGTCGTGGGCGGCAGCGGAAAGCCAGCCAGCTCGAAGGGCTGCGGCCAGTCTGCCGCAGGCTCGGCGTACCAGCTGGGGAATAGCCCCAGGCGAGCGCGCACCACGCGATCGATCTCCGGGACCGTCTCGACCGGAGCGAGACCGAGCTCGGCGCGAAACGGCTGCAAGGCGGGGATGAAGACTCTGGAGCGATTGAGCTTCGCAAAGAGGTCCGGCAGAAAGTGCTTGCGAAAGGTGGATGCGAGCGGCCCTTCGAGCTTCTCGCGCCAGGGCCAGGGCGGCCGGATCAGCGACCGGATGCTGTTGGGAGCCAGGTGGATACGACACACCGGCAACCCGTACCTTTCACTCGAGAGATTGCTCGCACAAGCCGGGCTCGAGTTGACCACGACCAGCGGCTGACCCAGGACCACTTGCTTGCGGAAGTAGTCCGCCGTGGGGCGATACGAAGGAAAAATGTGGTGCTCCAGGTTCTCCTGGAGGCTCACGGTGTTGTCTGATTGCTCCGCGGTGACGGGCGTAAAACCCAGCCCATGGCTGGCCGCGAGAGCACGCGCGTCCTCGTTGCCGAGCAAGTGGCAGCAATGACCACGCTCCGCGAGCTCTCGCCCGAGTGCCAGCAGCGGGAACAGATCTCCCTTCGTGCCAATCCCGGCAAGCACGATCTTCGGCTTGGCTGTAGCGTCGCTCATCTCACATCACCTCCGGCAGCACGCGCACGATCAGCTCGCACAATCCCCGGTCGATCGCGGCCTGTGTCGCGCTGCGGGCGAACACGTAGTCCTGCAGCGGCTTTCTCCCCAGCTCTGCCACGACCGCAGCAACGTGCGGCTCCCCCACGTGGCGGATGAAGAGGCGCGCGTAGAAGGTTGCCAGCATTCCCAATAGCAGCTGCTCGATCCGCTCGGCCTCGGAGCCTGCTGGGGGCTGCGCTCCGCCGGCCCCCTCGCCTTCCGCGCGCAACACGCGCCGCGCCACGGCCTGGGCCATCCCGAGCAACGTGCGTTCCACCCCGGCGGCTCGAGCCAGGCTCAATGCGCTTTGCTGAGCATTTTTGAGAGCGGCGCACGACGTGGAGCTTGCAAGGGCGCTTTGCGCCGCCGCCGTCAGTTTCTGCGTCAATGCCGGAACGCTCTGCGCCAGCTCTCGCTGGATGGGCTCGGCAGCCTCGAGGTAGCGTTGCGCCGCGGGGGTGCTCAGTCCGCACAGCATTTCCTGTAGCCGCTCCGGGCCGAGCTGATCGAGCAGCGCAGAGGACACGAGGGCGCAGAACTCCGGGTAATATGCGTCGAGCCGCTGGCGGAGCGCGACGAACTCTGCCTCCACGTCGTCCTCGGCGTGGTCCGGAACGCACAGATTTCGGCGGACCTGGCCGACGACCTTGGTGGCCATTTGGGAGAATTTCTCGTCCGAACGAAACAGCTGGGCAATGGCGACGGGTTGCATGGTCTCCTCACACGGTGCGAAAGCGCGCTGATCCGTCAGCGTCTCCAAACCTACTTCGGCCAATGAAAGAGCCAGTTGCGCGCAATGAGCTCGCGCGGCCAATTCGCCGAGCCGTCGGCCGAGGAATGGTGCCCCGGCTGGAACACCGCGCGCCGCTGCACGAGAGGCTGACTCCGATCGCCACGCGCCAGCATGGTCGCCCGCCCGCGAGCTCGACACGCGGCTCGAGGCGGGTCGGCGTGAATTCTTAGCGAAACGAGACCACGAGCACGTCGTCGACCAGAGCGGCCGGGAGTGCCGCGCTTCAGCGCTGCGGCCCCTTCCGCGCTGCGGCTACTCGAGTTGGCTGCCGAGGCGCTCGGCCTCGGCGAGGGCTGCAGGCGAAGCGCCCGGCGTGGGTGGCAGCGAGTCCGGTGAGATCGGCGTGCCGAGCGTGCGCCAGCTCCCGATCACGAAGTGGAGCAAGATGCCGACGCCGACCAGCGCCGCCAGCAGGAAGGCGCCATATGCGACGGGACCGTCTAGGACGAGCCGCCACGAGGGCCGGAAGTAGTGCACCCACCCCATGGCAAAGAAAGTGGCATTGTGCAGGCCGTGCGCCAGCACGCTCGCCCAGAGGGAGCGGGTGCGCGTGTAGAGCAACGCATAGATCGCTCCCGAAAAAATCACGCACACGCGCAGGTCGTGGAGTGCACCGAAGATGACACTGCTGACGAGCAGCGCCACGGCCGGGCTCCAGCGCACACGCCACCCGCGAAAGAGCGCGCCCCGGAATATCAATTCCTCGACCAACGGCGTCACCACCGAGATGAAAAATGCCGCCTCGCGCGTCGGGTCGAGCCCTGGCAATCCGATGACATAGACCCCACCGGTGCTCGCTGTTCGCAGTAGCTTCCAGACGTTTGCCATCTCGAGGAAACTCAAGCAACTCAGCGCCAGTGCCGCCACCATTACCAGCTTGCAGCGAGCAAGCGTGAGAGGCCGCCCGATCGTGGCGCGCACGGAGTACGAGTAAGGGCGGGGGACGACAGCCAGCCACCAGCCAACCACCGCCACTATCATGAGCAGTCCCTCGACCTCGTGAGACTCGGAATTCGGGGCTGTTCTTACTTCGTGTGGAACACCACGCACCTGCTAGATGATATTCCAGACGAGGAACGGTAGGAGGGCTACCGGGATGAGCTTCCACATTCTCACTCGCGAGAGCGCGACGTCGAATGGCTGCAGCTGGGAGCTGCCGGGATTCAGAGGCTGCTGCATGCCACCTCGTACATCACCACATCATGGTCCTAGGGGACCTAGCCGCCGATTCGCTGGATCAATGGCCGGGCAGCACGGTCTACTTGGCGCAGCCGGCAGCTCCGTGCTTCAGCGCTGTGCGGCGGCGGACCTTCGGCGCTGTCGTTGGATTACCTGAGCTGGCTGTCAATGTGCAGAGCCTCGGCACGAGCTGCAGGCGAAGCGGCCGACGCGGCTGGCAGCAAGTCCGTTGAGATCGGCGCGCCGAGCGTGCGCCAGCTCCCGATCACGAAGTGGAGCCAGATGCCGATGCCGATCAGAGCCGCCAGCAGGAAGGCCCCGTACCCGACTGGACTATCCAGGACGATCCGCGGCGAGGGCCAGAAGTACTGCAACCCTCCCATGGCGACCACCGCGGCATTGTGAAGGGCGTGCGCGAGCACGCCTGCCCAGAGCGAGCGGGTACGTGCGTAGAGCAGCGCGTAGGTCGCTCCGTTGAGGAACGCGCTCACCGGACCCCCGGGGTGGAGTACACCAAACGCGGCACTGCTGACTAACAGCGCCACGACCGGGCTCCAGCGGACACGCCAACCGCGAAAGAGCGTTCCCCGGAACACCAGTTCCTCGGTTAGCGGCGCCACCACGACGGGCAGCAGGAGTGCCACCCCGTGCGCCGGGTCGAGACCAGTCAGTCGAATGGCATAGACGACCCCGCCGCTGCTCGCGCTTTGCACGATATCCCAGACTTTTGCGACCTGGAGGAAACTCAGGCAGCTCGACGTCAACGCTACCACCGCCACCAGCTTGCAGCCAGCAAGAGTGAGTGGCCGCCCCATCGTAGCGCGCAAGGAGTAGAAGTAAGGGCGAGGGACGACAGCCAGCCACCAGCCAAGTAGCCCTGCTGGCGCGATCATCGCTACCACCTGGTGAGCCTCCGAGCTTGCTAGGTCGGGTGGAACACCGCGAGCCTCCTGGATGCCAGCAAGAACGATGATCGGAACCAATAGAGCCGGGATGAGCTTCCACGTTTTCACCCGCGAGAGCGCGAGCTCGAAGGGCTGAAGCGGGGAGCTTCCGAGATTCTGAGGCTGTTCCATGTCACCTTGTATATCATTGGACCCAATGGCCGCGTTGCCGATTCATGCCGCGCTTCAGCGGTGGTAAGCCTTCGCCGCTACGGTTTGACTACCTGGGCGGGCTGTCGACGCGCAGGGCCTCGGGGCGGGCTGCAGGCGAAGCAGCCGGCGCGGTTGCCAGCGAGTCCGGTGAGATCGGCGCGCCGAGCGTGCGCCAGCTCCCGATCACGAAGTGGAGCCAGACGCCGGCACAGATCAGTCCGGCCACCACGAAGGCTCCGTATGCCACTGGACCGTCTACGACGATCCGCTGCAAAGGCCAGAAGTAGTGCAGCCCTCTCATGGCAGCCACCATGGCATTGTGCAGGGCGTGCGCCAGCACACTCGCCCAGAGGGAGCGCGTGCGCGTGTAGAGCAGCGCATAGATGGATCCGTCGAGAAAGGCGCCCACGGCATCTCGGGGGTGGAGTAGCCCAAACGCGGCACTGCTCACCAACAGTGCCACGACCGGGCTCCAGCGGACACGCCACCCGCGAAAGAGCGTTCCCCGGAACACAAGTTCCTCGACGAGCGGCGCCACTATGACGGGAAGCACCAGCGCCACACCGTACGCCGTGTCGAGACCCGAAAGTCCGATGACGTAGACCCTGCCGCTGCTCGCCTCTTGCACGAGGTCCCAGACCTTTACGATCTCGAGGAAACGCAAGCAAATCAACGCCAGCGCCACCATCGCCACCAGCTTGCAGTCAGAAAGGGTGAGAGGCCGGCCCATCGTCGCGCGCACGGAGTACGCGTAAGGGCGAGGCACGACAGCCAGCCACCAGCCAAGCAGTGCTGCCGGCGCGATCAGCATCGCCACCTGGTAGCTCTCCGAGCTCGGGTCTGCTGCTAGGTCCGGTGCGACACCGAGAACCTCCTGGATGCCAGCAACGAGGACGATCGGAACCAATAGAGCTGGGATCAGCTTCCACGTTTTCACCCGCGAGAGCGCGAGCTCGAAGCGCTGCAGCGGGGAGCTTCCGAGATTCTGAGGCTGTTCCATGTCACCTTGTATACCATTGGCCCCAATGACCGAGTTGCCGATTCATGCCGCGCTTCAGCGGTGGTAAGCCTTCGCCGCTACGGTTTGACTACCTGAGCGGGCTGTCGACGCGCAGGGCCTCGGGGCGGGCTGCAGGCGAAGCGGCCGACGCGGTTGGCAGCGAGTCCGGTGAGATCGGCGCGCCGAGCGTGCGCCAGCTCCCGATCACGAAGTGGAGCCAGACACCGACGCCGATCAGCGCCGCCAGCAGGAAGGCGCCGTATGCGACTGGACCATCCAGGACGATCCGCGGCGAAGGCCAAAAGTAGTGCAGCCCTCCCAAGGCAGCCACCATGGCATTGTTCAGGCCGTGCGCCAGCACACTCGCCCAGAGCGAGCGGGTGCGCGTGTAGAGCAGCGCATAGGTCGCTCCCAGGAGGAACGCGCCCACACCCTGGGGATGGAGTGCACCAAAGACGGCACTGCTGACCAACAGCGCCACGACGGGGCTCCAGCGCACACGCCACCCGCGAAAGAGCGCTCCCCGAAACACCACTTCCTCGACTAGCGGCGTCACCACGACCAGAAGCGCGAGTGCCACCCCATGCGACGGGTCGATACCTGTCAGTTTGATGACATAGACCCCTCCGCTGCTCGCCGTTCGCAGTAGGTTTCCGACCTTTGCGATCCCGAGGAAACGCAAGCAACTCAAACTCAGCGCCGCTACCATCACCAGCTTGCACCCGGCAAGAGTGAGACGCCGCCCCATCGTCGCGCGCACGGAGTAGGAGTAGGGGCGAGGCACGACAGCCAGCCACCAGCCAAGCAGTGCTGCCATCATGATTGTCAGCCCCACCTGATAATACGCCGAAGTCACCTCTGCGTCGGGTGAAACGCCTCGCCCCTCCTGGATGCAAGCCAAGACGACGATCGGAACCAAAACTACCGGGATGAGCTTCCACGTTCTCACCCGCGAGAGCGCGACTTCGAAATGCTGCACCGGGGAGCTCGCGGGGTTCAGAGGCTGTTGCATTTTACCTTGCCTATCATGGTCCCAAACGACCGAGCGCAATTCGCGGACACTCGTGGGCTGCGGACTCGCCAAGTGGGGGAAGGAGCTGGCAAGCCCCCTCGGGAAATAGAGAAATCCGCTGAGTGCAATTCTCACCGCGGATCGCGCTCGCTGATTTGGAGGGCACTGGGCCCGCCGTACGCGACAGGGGTCGTTCGATACCAACCCCTGTCGCGGATACCGGACGGCGGTCCGTTTCGTTCAGCCGCCTGAGCCGCCTGAGCCGCCCGATTCGCCGAACCAGGAACTGGTGGCTGAATTGATGGCGGTGGAAAGGAAGTGGTCGACCGCCTGAACCGTGTCCGAGTTATGGATCTCATGAATGATGTGTCCAACCTCAGAGACGACCTCACCCACCGCGCCCAAGAGATCTGTCCCGTTTCCTTCGACCTCGACATGCCCAGTCACAGGGTAGACCTGGGGCACCTGGGCTGGAGCCGCGGGAGGCGGCGCGGCAGGCGGCGGCGAGGCGGTACTCCCGTCTTTACCGCCCTGGTCGGTCGCACCACCGTGGATGGACAACAATTCTTCGTCCGTCAACATCATGTCCGAGTAGTCGCTGAAGAGGATCACGGCAGCTTGGTTGTCGTTTTTCATTGGTTTGGTTTCCTATGCCTGAATGTCTTGCGCTCAATGAGCGCCCTTACTGCTCTTATCGGCGACGCCTCGGGCCGGTTGCGCGATTTCTACCACGAACGGCAGCACTGCGCAGGGTCGACGATTTCCCGCAACCAACCAGCGCAGCGGTCGATAGTTGCTTGATGTTGCATCCTCTCGAATCCGTGCCGAGGCACGTAGCGATTGGCGGCGCCCCGCCGCACCCCTCGGGTCCGACGGTCTTGATCGTGGTCTGGCCCGAGTATGGCCACGTCGTCACCCTGCTCGCTCTGGCCAAGCAGCTGCGGCAGCGGCACTACCGCGTCGTCTTTGCGGGCGTACGCACCCTCGAGCAGCCGATGCGTACGCTGGGCTACGAGTACGCGAACCTCTCCGCAGCTCGGCCCGGTGGAGAGCCGACGCTCTTTGACTACCTACCCCATCGCGCGGCGTTTCAGAGCGCGGCGGCGCACTTCATCGCCAGCTTTCGTGCAGCCCTTTGCCAATACGAGCCAGCGCTGATCCTATTCGACAGCTTGTACTCTGCCTTCGGCACGGTCGCGGCCGACGCCGGCATTCCCTGGGCGCTGTACGAAACGGACCTGCCCCGTGAGCATGACCCCAACGTTCCGCCGCCTCATCTCCTGCTGCCGCCGAGCGCCGCGAACCTACCGCGCATTCGGGCGGAATGGGCGAGCCAGCTGCGCAAGGCTGCCAGCCTTCGTGAGGAGGCCCGGCGCGCGCCCGACACGGCGTTCGCTTGGGCCACGTGGCACTTTCCCGCACTGCTGGTGGAAGAGCTGCAGCGCCGGTTGGGCACCAGCGTCGCGTACGACCACGATGTGATCTACGCACCGGTCGCCCGCGTGCCGCGCATGGTGTTCTGCCCCCAGGAGTTCGACTTCGCTCGCGGCAGCGAGACGAACATCAGCTGGGTCGGTCCTACCATCGATCACGAGCGGGACGAGCCGGACTTTCCCTGGCAAGCGCTCCCGGCGGACCGCCCCCTCGCCTTCTGCTCCTTGGGCACACAGACGCGCCGCCACGCCAACACACTCGAGGTGCTGCAGCGGGTCGTAGACGTGTTTTCCGCTCGCGAGGACTACTTCTTGGTCGTGGCCTGTGGCTCCCCCCAGCGGCGGGCGTTGCGCTGCACGTCGGCCCACGTGCTGGTGGTCGACCGCGCGCCACAGCTCGCGCTGCTGCGCAGGGCGCGCCTGGCGGTGACGCACGCCGGCTTCAACAGCATCAAGGAGTGCGCGGCGCTGGGCGTCCGCATGATCGCTCTGCCGCTCGGGCTGGATCAGCCGAGAAACGCGGCTCTCATCGACCAGCATGGCTTGGGCAGAGCGCTCGATGTGCGAGACTCGACACCGGACCGCCTCGACGCTGCCGTGACCGAGGTGAGCTCATCCACGACCATCGCTGGCGCCTGCGCGCAAACGAAGGCCCGCTTCGAAGCGTGGCAACGAGAGCCACACGCGCTTCGGTTCGTGGAGAGAATGCTCGACGGGGCCGCCGAGCGGCCCCCCTCGACTCGCCCCTACCCCTGAGGAAACGACCATGAACATCACATTCGTATCGCTGGGCAGTGTCGGTGACACAGCGCCTCTCATCGCGGCGGCCGAGCAGCTGCAGGCTCGCGGGCACTGCTGCGAGCTGCTGACCAACGAGGAGTTCATCGCGCGTGCGCGGGCTCGGGGGCTGAAGGCCACCGCCGTGGCCCCGCGCGTCGAGATCCAACGGCATGTCCCGCGCTTCGCGGACTACCTGTACCGCTCGGCAGTGACCATCGGAGAGGAGCTCACCCGTCGCGCGCCCAGCGTGGACCTGGTGGTCAACTGCGATCGCTACTGCGCCTCCAACTTGGTGGCAGAAAAGCACGGGCTGCGCGTGGCTCGACTGCACCTGTCGCCCTTCAAGCTCCGGCCCTACGATACCGGGCGGACGCCGTCCTACGATCTGTTCGCGAGGAACCCGCGCGTGCTCGCGTTCGTCAACCAGCTGAGAAAAGCTTTCGGTCTGGGCCGCGTGGATACGGCGTTTCACGACGAGGCCTATGTCGTCGAGCACGTCGCCACCTTCCCCCGCTGGTTCTGTCCCTCGCCGCCCCGCACCGCACCGCCGATGGACTTCGTCGGCTTTCCGTTGCCGGCAGAGCGGGCAGCGCTGCCGCCTGCGCTGCAAGCGTTCATTCATCGGCAGGGCCGGCCCCTCGTGTTCACCTTCGGCACCGCAAATGGGGAGGTGGAGGAGCTCATCGAGCAGGCAGAGCACTGCTGTGAAGAGCTCCAGCTGCCCGGGGTCGTGCTCTGTCCACGAGGTGCTGGCGGGCGCCGCAGCTCCGAGCGGCTGCTGCTATGCCCCTTCGTGCCCCTCGGCGCGGTGCTCTCGCAGGCCCGCTTGCTCGTGCATCACGGAGGCATTGGCACCACGGCACGCGGGCTCGAGGCCGGTGTGCCCCAGGTCATCCTGCCACAGCGCTTCGATCAACCGGACAACGGCGCCCGTTGCGCAATGCTCGGCGTGGGCTCCGTGATCGAGCCGACCTCGGCCGCACCGCACCTGCTGCGGAGGACCGTCCGTGAGCTGCTGGACGACGCCGCTGTGGCCCGGCGAGCCGCAGAGCTGCGCGACAGCATCGACTCCGCGAAAGGGGTCGAACGGCTCACCGACATCCTGGAGGCGTTGGGCCGAATGCCCCCGGGTCGGAAGGCGTCGCTTCGCGCTCGAGCAACGAGGGCGCCGTGCACCTGCGCGGCCTCGCGCGCGAACCACTCGCTGCGCGATCTCGAGTACGCGATTGGCGAGGAGCGTCGGCACCAAGCGAACGGGCGCCGCTTCGATCGGGACCGCGTGGGGTGACCGGGACTCGTGTGCCGCTTCGTCAGCGGTCCCGTACCTCGAACTTCACCTTCAGCTTGACCTCAGGCTTCACGCAAACACGCAGATAGCAGGGAACCTCGATGTCGTGGTCCCGAATGTCCACCGAAGAGAGGCCTTGTACCTGAATTCGATCACCGGCTCGCCGGGCCTGGTACGTAAAGCTCATCGCGTGACTCTTGCCGTTCAGCCAGAAGTCTCCCTGTGCCTTTCCGGTCACGGGGGCCTCGCTCGTCGGAAACGTCAGGGCGGAACGCGCAACGGAAAGCTTCGCATTCGGGTGCTGTGCGGCGTGCAAATGCTCCTTGAGGTGCTCGTCGCGCAGGTCGATGCCGGTCTCGAGCGTGTCGAGTGCCACCTCGACCGTCACCCGATCGCTCGCTTCGTGTACCGAGAGCTTCGAGCCGTGCCCTTCGACTTGTAGACCCGCAGGGCCGGTGGCGAAGAACCCCACGAAGGGAGTTCCTGTCGTTTGTAGCGCGGCGTCCGCCGAGAGCGCCACACCACTGGAGGCGAATCCCATCGCGGCGAGCAGAAGGTTGGCTGCGGTTCGTCTGGTCATTTCGTATCCGCCCTCCCGCGCCGTTTCGAGCGCGCCGCGGGCAATCGCTAATAGCTTGGAAGCTCTTGGTCGTTCAGGTCGGTGGGCCCTTCGACGATGTATACCCATAAACTTGGACGCTTCTTCCTTCCCACGCCACCGAATGCCCGAATCACTCTGCCGCGGTCTGCTCGCTCGATCGGCTACCTTCTGCGTCTGCCATGGGCGCTGGTACTCTCGTTCACGACCTGCGCCCCCGACCCCGATCCGGGGCAGCTCGGGGGACCCTGCGTCGACCAAGACGTGTGTGATTTTGGATTGGCTTGTCGCGCGGGCATCTGTGAACGGGGCGATGAACCCACAGGTGTCGCCACGGGGGGGGCGGGGGGCGCCACTGGCTCGGCGGGCGCAGCGAATGCCGGCGGCGTTTCCGGCACTGCCATGGCCACCGGGGGCACGAGCGCGCCGGGCGGGGGCAACATGGCCGGCTCTTCGAGTCCGGGGGGCTCGAGCGGGGGCACGTCGGCGATGCCCCCTTCGGGTGGAGGAACCTCCTCGAACACCTCGTCGACCGACGCCGGGACACCGACCTCGGGGGGCGGGGGAGCCTCCGTCAACTGCGTGGGGCTTCCGGCCGCGCGTGGTCGTTGCAACGACAACGCGTGCTTGTGCCCCCCGACGAACCAATGTTTTCCGGCCAGTGCCGCGGCCGCGTGCTGCAGCGTGGCTCCGCAGTGTCGATGAGGAACTGGCGACAGCCCACCGCCGTTGCACCGGCGATTCGCAGAACGCCGAAGTCGCGCCGTGTCGCGCGGTCGTGGATGGGGTCCTCGCTCGTCGCGACGGGGCTGTTCTTCTCGGCTTGTGACGAACCGGATCCGGTCGAATCGGTGTGCGATGGATCGTTCGCGTCCGTCCAACGGTACGTGTTCGAGCCGGCTTGCGCCGGCGTCGGCTGCCACTCGGGAGACGATCCAGCGGCCGTGTTGGACCTGACTGCGGCAGACACCGAGAAGTCTCTGGTCACCGTCTCGGCCGGTACGTGCGAAGACCAGACGTTGGTCGTTCCCGGGCAGCTCGACGCTTCGTTTTTGTGGCAGAAGGTGCACTCCGCTTCTCCGCTCTGCGGGGAACCGATGCCGATGGCGCGCGGCCTCAGCGCGGCCGAGCTCACTTGCCTCAAGCGCTGGATTGAAAGTGTGGACGAAAGTGCCGGCCCCGGTCCCGGGTGCGAGACCTGCGGCGGCGACCAGTGCGTCGACCTGTCGAGGGACCCCAGCCACTGCGGGTCGTGCGACACGCGGTGCCCGGCGGGGAGCGAGTGCGTGCAGGGAGCCTGCTCGTGTGCCGGCGGGCTGGCGACGTGCGGCGACACTTGCGTCGACACGATGGCCGACCACGGGAACTGCGGAGGCTGCGAAAAGCCTTGCCCCTCGGGCGCGCTGTGCAACGTCGGGGAGTGTGTGTGCGGCGGGGGGCTCAGCGCTTGCGGCGAGTCGTGCGTCGACACCACCTCCGACAGCGCGCATTGCGGAGGCTGCGACGCCCCATGCGCCGCGGGGGAGGTCTGCTTGCGCGGGAGCTGTTCCACGGGCTGCGCGGATCTCACCCAATGTGGTGGCTCGTGTGTGGACACCCAGAGCAGTTCCCAGAACTGTGGCAATTGCGAGGTCGCATGCCCGGCGGGCGCCAGCTGTCTTTCCGGCGGTTGTGTGTGTCCGCTCGGAACGAGCGACTGCGGCGGGCAGTGCCTCAACACCCTCAGCGATGCCCTCAACTGCGGTGGATGTGGGCAGGCCTGTCCCGCGGGGCTTTCCTGCGCCGACGGCGCCTGCGCTTGCCCCGGGGGAGGGACGGCCTGCGCGAGTGGGTGCACCGACACGCAGGTCGATCCGAACAACTGCGGCGGCTGCGGCACGGTTTGCGGTGCGGGGCAATCGTGCGTGGGCGGCGTCTGCAGCTGCGGTCAGGCCGGCGCCGTCTCCTTCGGCGCAGACATCGCTCCAATTCTCGACGCTGGCTGCGCCTCGCGCGGATGTCACGATCGCACGGCCAAGGCCAACCTCGAGCTGACCGCGTCCGTCGCCTTTGCCCAACTCGTGGGCACGCCCGCCAGTCAATGCCCCGAGCGGAGCCGCGTCGTGGCGGGCGATCCTTCGCAGAGCTACGTGATGCAGAAGTTGCTTGGTCAGAACCTCTGCCAGGGATCGCAAATGCCGAAGGCGGGGCAGTCCTTGCCACAGGCCGACCTGGACGCCATTGGCGCCTGGATCTGCCAGGGAGCCCAGAACAACTGAGGTGTCGACCATGGGACTCAGAGCGCATCATGCGGGAAGCGTCGGGGCTCTGTTGGTGGGGCTGGCGGCGACGACCACGGCCGAGTCCGCCCACGCCTACGCGTGGATGGTGAGACACCACTACGTGGCGTGTGCCACGTGCCACGTCGATCCGTCGGGGGGAGAAATTCTGACGCCCTATGGACGTGCCCAGGGCGAGCTCCTGCTTCGGACTCGCTACGGCGAGGCGTCGGCGTCGAGCTCCGCGCCGACAGCGGCGTCGGCCGACGGTGGCTTCGACGGCTTCGACAGTTTCGACGATTTCGACAATTTCGACAATTTCGACAATTTCGACGAGCCGTCGCCTTCCGAGCCTTCGGCTCCTTCCCAGTCGTCGGATCCATCCGAGAGCTCCGGGCCCGAAGCAGGCGCCGAGCCCCCATCGACTCAGGCTCAGGTTTCCGAGTCCGACGCGGGTCCCGGGGATGCGGCTGGTTTCTTGTGGGGTGTCGGAACGCCCGACTGGCTTGCGCTCGGCGGCAGCTTGCGGGCGCTCTCGGTGTACCGTCCGAGTGCTTCGGCTGGCACCTTCCGCGCCTTTCCGATGCAGGCAGACGTGTACGGCGCGGCGTTCTTCGGCTCGTTTCAGCTGGCCGGCAGTGTCGGCGTGGCGCGCGTCCCCGCGGGCTCGGTGCACGCCCGCGCCGCCCAGCTGACGACCAACCAGGGAGAGGATTTCAACGCCATCTCGCGCACGCACTGGCTGGGGTATGCCATCGGCGATCAGTGGCTGGTGCGCGCGGGGCGTTTGAACCTCCCCTTTGGCCTCCGGGTTCCCGAGCACGTCCTTTGGGCGCGGGAGCAGACGCAAACCGATCGGGACTCGGATCAACAGCATGGCGCCAGTGTCGCGTATACGGGCGAGAGCTTTCGCGCGGAAGTCATGGCGATTGCGGGAAACTACCAGGTTCACCCGGACCGATACCGCGAGCGGGGCTACAGTCTGTTTGGCGAGTGGATCGCCAGCGACTCCCTGACCCTCGGGTTCAGTAGCCTCGTGACTCACGCGCAGGCGGACCGCATTCAGGACCGCGAGGAGGCGACCCTGCGCCAGGCCCACGGGGTCTTCTCTCGTTGGGTCCCCACGGCGGAGCTGGCGGTCCTTGCAGAGGTGGATCTCCTCCTGCGCACCGCCCGAGACCCCGGTCACGTAGGGCTTCTGCAGCTCGACTACGAACTCACTCGGGGGCTCCACTTGATCGGGACCGGGGAAATGCTGGATCAAGGATATCGCCCGAGCTCGCAATGGTACGACCGCCGCCGGCGGCCCGGCAACGGCCTGCCGCGCTTCGGAGCGCTCGGCGGCGTCCAGTGGTTCTTCTACTCTCACCTCGACCTGCGCCTGGATGCCCGCTACCGGCAACCTCGCGCCAGCCAGCAGGCGGACGACGCCTGGTCTCTGCTGGCACAACTTCACGCGTACCTATGACGAACCAGCGCACTCGATTGCCTATCCGCCGGTTTGCGGCTTTCTCTGCGCGCGGCTCGGCGAGCGCCCTTCTGCTGTGGAGCGGTGCGTCCCATGCGTCGCCAGAGTATACGGATGCTCTCCAGAACGCCCTGGGGATGGAATGCCCTCCGCGCTGCACGCTGTGCCATCAAAGCAACGAGGGCGGCCTCGGAACGGTGCGTCCGCGGAGCTTCGGCGAGGTGGCCGTCGCCGTGGCGGACTTGCAGCCCGAGGACGTGGACGGCCTTTTGTGCGCGCTTCGACTGCTCGATCCGGCCTGCGATGACGAGGCGTTGCCCGCCTGTGCGGCGGAGGGCCAAAGCTGCCTTGCGGCAGATACGGATGCGGACGGCACCGCCGACGTGGACGAGCTACGAATCGGCTCCGATCCGAACGTCCCCGGCGAGGGGGTCCTGTGCAGCGCCGCCTTCGGATGTTCGGCGACGATTGCCCCCCCCCTCGGGCACGCCTCGTCCGGCCTCGCTGGCTGGGTGCTCGGTGGCCTCGTGGCCTCGCTGTCGATGGCGGCGCGGCGCGCGGCCAAGCGCCGTGAAGACGTGCGGCGCCGCTGAGGCGAGGCGGCTTCTCCGGTCGATTGCGGTTCCGCGGGCCTGTGGTGGCTCAGTAGAGGCTCATCAGTCCTTCGGCTCCGGGCGGCGGACGACGCTCGAAATCCTCGCTGATCCAACCCGCCGCGGAGGGGCGCCCGGGGTTGCGGTACCCGTACACCACCGCCCAGCGAGTCCCGCGTTGCGCCGTGCAAGCCGTGACCCCGCGCGGCGTGGGCATCCCCATCGAGATCGCGCGGTCAGCAAAAAGAGACCGGGGCGGCGAAGACCGGCCCAATAGCCGCCAGACCGACCTCACCGAGAGCGGTTCGTGTCGCGCCGATCTGGCCAATCCGGGCGAATCGCGGTGTAAGGTCCATTCGGAGACGGGTGATGTGGCGTGAATCTACCTTGGGGCTACTCATGCTGTACCTCGCGGGCTGCAGCCGAGGCTACGGCGTCGCCGTGATCGTTCGGCACGCGGAAAAGCAGGGTGGGCCGGGCAACGTTTCGCTGACGGAAGGGGGTCAGCGACGCGCCCGGGACCTGGTCGACGTCATCCGCGGCCCGATCACGGCAGTGTACGCCACCGACTTTTGCCGAACGATCCAGACGGCGGAGCCGGTGGCGCTGGCGGCAGGTGTCCCGATTCACGTTCAAACGGCGGAGTCGGGCGGCCACGCGAGCTGCGAGCCCGCGATTCGTGCCGCCGTGGAAATGCTGCCGGCCTCCGTCGATTCCCCACGAAAGCTCGCTGCGCACGTCAAGCAACGGGCGAACGATGGCACGATCTTGATCGTCGGGCACAGCAATACGGTGGATGAGCTGGTCACCGGCGTCGGTGGTGGAGCGGTCCAGGGGCTGTCGGAGGGCAAATACGACCGGCTGTTCTTGGTGACGAGCCGCGCGGGGCAGGACGCCGGAAGGCTTTTCGTCGTCCGCTACGGCGAGCCAAACCCTTGAGCGGAGCCCTGCGCCGGCTGCACGGCGGGTCGAGCCACCGCGCGAGCTCTCCCGTCGCGTCGCTCTCGAGCCGTCGATCGGGACGCCCCGCAGGAAGAGACCTTCCTGATCGGGACGCCCACCGCCGAGCTGGTCCAGCGCCTCCACCGACTCCAACATCAACTGTTCCGGGTCGCCCGCGCGAGAGCTTGCTTCGCCAGATCGACGCCGGATGGTCACGCCCCCTCAGCCCGGGTGGGGTGATTCCTCGCCGTGGCCGAGGCCCACACATCCGCAGTGCCCGGGCACCCCGAAGGCGCCCCAAGGCATTGCCTCGACTCCCACGACCCTTCCCGCTTCGCTTTCGCTCCTGGCTATCCTCGACCGTCTGCCGTCGTGGCCTGGCAGAACGAATGCGACTCGGATCAGATGTTGATGCTCTGGGGAATGCGCGTCGGTTGCAGGTGGACGTAGGGCAAGATCGCGCCCTGGTTCCTCGCAACGATGTCGGCTTCGATGTTGGAGAGCTCGCGCTGGAAGCACCTCATCAGCTCGACGATCCCCGGCGCCCGGAAGTGACGCGTGGGGTATTGTCCCAGTTGACCGTGCTGCAACGAGCCGAGGAAGGTCATCGTTTGCTCGGTGCGAAGCGCCACGTCCAGCGGCGGCAGGGTGTCCATGAAATCCTGCTCGCTGAGCGCTTCCGCGGAGCTGGGTGGCTTGGCATAGAGCGCCAGCGGCTGGGCCGGAGCGAACGCCATGTCGGTCTTCTGGCAGAAATTGACGGCCGCGTGCTGCGCCGATGCAGTGAACAGCACCATCGTCAGCACGTCTCGCAGCGTGGCGCGGCTGTCGATTCGCCCGTGCTCGCCCAGATCTCGGATCGCACCCTTGTCCGGATCGCCGAGCTCTTGCGTCCAGCGTCGAAGCTCGTCGTCAAGCGCGACGGCTTCGTCGTCGGCATAATAGTGATCGATGTAGCCCGACACCCAACGCTCGATGGCGTACCACACCCGCAGAGCATCGTCCCGGTACGGGTAGTCGGGCAGCTGCTCGACGTCGTGCACATTTCTGATCTCGAGCTCGCGCGGCAAGTGGTGCGCGCTGAAGCTGAAGGAGAGCCGCTCCCGTCGCAAGAGCTCGTAGAGCGAAGGCACGTCCGCCCCGACCAGCCGATCCACCGATTCGCCTGGCCGAATCAGCTTCTTCACGGCCAGCGCGTTGATCGGCATCGTGCCTTCAAAGTGAGGATCGAGCAGCGCGTAGAGCGGATGCTTCTCCGAGAGGCAGCGCCGGGTGGCGACCACGAACGATTCGATCACCAGGTGAGTGAAGCCGAGGTGAGACAGGAGCTCTTGGTGGCAGCCGTCGGCGACCCGCACGGCCTGCTTGGCAATTTGCCAGGCCCAGCCGTCCCGAGGCGTCCAGAGCGGCGCGTCGCCCCGGCCAGCCGCGATGGCAATGGGCAGCAGCGACCGGCCCCCGCGCGGGACGGCGAGCATGACCCGGGGCGCTGTCACGTACTTCGGTTGCTGCGGGTGATGGCCGCCCTCGAGCACGTCGAGCATGGCGTAGTCGACGACGTAGACCCGCCCCTCGCCGATAGCCTGCTGCAGTGAATCTTCCTGGAAGTCGCGCCCGCTACGGAAATGGCCATCGTTCACCGGAAATGCGGCCGAGCCGCCATCGACGCGACAGAGCAGCAGCGGATTCGGCCCGGCCACGAAAGAGCGCGCAAAGACCCAATCCTCCATGAACACGTCAGCAATCTTCGGGACCGGCTCCCTCTGAAACACTCGCCGGTATTCTTCGATGCTGCGTGCCCGACCGCCGCCGATCACGGGACCCAGGTCCGGCATGAAGTGATTGAGCAGCGTGGTGAAATCCTTGCGCGCCAGAGCCTTGGCCAGCTCGGGCGCCGAGCGCTGCGGCAGAGGCTCACTGAAGCTGCGTCCGCTGACATCCAGGTAGGCTTCGAGGTTCGCGCGGGCCTGGTAGATTAGGCTGAGCAGTTGCTTCACCCACAGCGCCCCCGGCTTGTCGCGTTCGTGGAACGCGAGACCGATCGGCACGTCGTTGTATGTGCTGAACGAGTATTCGGCTTGGCGCGCAGCGAGGGACCGCTGGCGAGCCGCCACGTTCGGGTCATCCTGTGGGAGCAAGAAATCCATGCGCGCCTTTCTTCGAGAGAGCAGCCTCGAATACCTGGTAGTTGTTGTCAATCACACCAACGGCGGCACCTCCTGCGCCGGTGGGTCGCATCGAGCTTGCATTCGCGCGTTGGCGGTCGTCGGCGCCCCTCGACCCCGGCGCGGGCTCCACACTCTCGCTCAGCTTGGCCGCCGTCGAGCCCAGCAGCCAGTTTCTTGGCCCAGGCGTTCGGTGCGGACAGAAGAGAAGTATGACGCCCGTGTCCCCGAACCCCTCGATGACGCAGCCGGCAAGCGTCTCCGCAGCGTAGTACACGCCCCGACTCGGACGATCGGTTGGGCACCGGCGGGGCGCTGATCGAAACGATGGCGCGGCCCCTCGTGGTCGTGCTTCGCTGGGCCGAGGCGGTCGCGATGGTAGATCCTCTTCCGGGTCTTCGCCGCCAGCGTGATCCATCTGGGCGTTGCGTTGCGACCGGGGGGCGGAGGCGGAATGGCAACCATCAGCTCGCCGCTGCGGCGCCCACGCCTCGAGCATCCGATACGACACGCTCCAGCTCTCCGTCACGAAGCGCCTGCAGGGGCATTCGCCCCTCCAGAACGGAACTCGCACGCGTGAACCATCGAGCCAGCGCCAAGGGGCCCACTGCCAACGCGGGCAGCACGTCGGGGAGCCCTGCGTTCACTCCGTTGGGGCCATTCGGGTCGAACTGCCATGCCGGAAACCGCACAGGCTGTTCTCGTCTTCGATGGTCAACGACGTCTTGGCTCTTGCGCGGCCGTGCGGGTTTGACGGCTGACCCCGAGGAGCTTCGCGGCAGCGCTGGCGCCGAGGGCGTCCCGGAGTAGCTTTTCTCGCTCACGGCACGACGCCCGCGGTCAGCTGCGATGGCCGAATCACATCGCCGTGGATGACCTTCAGCCAGCAGCTGCGGTCTCGCTGCGAAACTTGCCGGACACACTGCTTCCTATCCTTCAACTTCCCACCCCACCTGAAACACATTCCCATTGCACTTTTCGTTCGCTCTTTGCGCAGGACGGCTCCGCCGCACCCGCGGGCGGCGTTTTTGGTCGACGCCGTCCGGCTCAGGCGACGAGAGTGCGGAGCGCCGAGACGAGCTTGCTGCATGAGGACAGCGGCCGGCGGGGCCGGCGGGGTCATCATCGAGGGCCGAGGTTCTCGCGGTCGGCACCCTCGATCTCGCGATGCCGGAGACATGGCGGCCGTCGTCCGGTCGATGCGCGAGAAGAAAGCCGCCACGCACGCAACGGGTACTTCGCCGGCTTCGTCTTCACGCCCGATCGAATATCGATTTCGCGCAATACGAGAGCGGTGCGGCCGCCATGGGGCGACGAGCACGTAAGCCGGCCGCTCAGCGCGAGGTGGACGAGCACGAACGCGTTGACTGCGCACCCCAGACCACTTACTCCCGCTACGGAACGAGCCGCGCTACACCGAGCCCGGGGGAGTACGCGCTTCACACTTTTTCAAGTCGAGTAGAGGAGGAGACGCATGCGATGGGGTTTTTCGGCGGGGGGGGCATTGGTGATGGCTTTGGGGCTGACCTCGAGCGCGGACGCGGCGCCGGCGCGCTGGCTCGGCCGCGTGTTGAGCACGCCCCTCCGCGCTTCTCTCGGCCAGCAGCAGTCGACCTTGCCGGCGCGTGAGACGCTGAGCATCCGGCTCTCCACGCCGCCGGTTGCGCTGGGTGGGGAGATGACGGCAATCGAGGCGGAGCAGGCCGAGTTCCTCTCCCGATTCGATCAGCAGCCCGGGGCGCTCCGCGTCGTCGCGCGCGTGCAGCGCGTGATGAACGCCATCTTCGTCCGGGCGAACGCCGATCTCGTTCCCGCGCTGGTCGCGGACCCGCGAACCGTGCACGTCGCACCCGTCGCCAACTACGCGTTGGACCTCAGCGAAACGGTGCCGTACATCGGCGCCGCCGCCGCGCAGGCGAGCGGCGCCAACGGGGCTGGCATCCGAGTCGCCGTCCTCGACAGTGGAATCGACTACACGCATGCAAACCTGGGCGGCCCCGGCACCCTCGCGGGTTACGAAGCCGCCTATGGTTCGGGCCCCGACGACCCTCGCAATACCGTCCTCGACGGGCTGTTCCCCACGCCCAAGGTCGTGGGGGGCTACGACTTCGTCGGCGAGGTGTGGCCCAACGGTCCCAATGCTTTTGGACCCGACGATCTCGCGCCGGATCCGGACCCGATCGACTTCGAGGGGCACGGCTCGCACGTGGCCGACATCATCGGCGGCCAGGCGGGGGTGGCGCCCGGAGCCGAGCTCTATGCCGTGAAGATCTGCTCCGCCGTCGCGGGCTCTTGCTCCGGAATCGCCCTGATTCAGGGCATGGAGTTCGCCGTCGATCCAAACGGCGACGGCGACCCGGCCGACCGGGTCGACATCATCAACATGTCGCTCGGCTCGAACTACGGTCAGCCTTTCGACGATGACTTGGTGTTCGCCGTCGACAATGCAAGCCGGTTCGGCGTGGTAACCGTCGCCTCCGCCGGCAACGGAGGGGATCGCCCCTACGTCACGGGCACCCCCGCTGGCGCCGACACCGCCATTTCCGTTGCGCAGACCAACGTCCCCTCGGCCGCCATGGAGCTGTTGAGCGCGGGGGACACGGTCGCTCCCGCGGTCTTTCAGTCCTGGTCGGTGCCCCTCACCGAGCCAATTTCCGCTCCCTTGCAATATGCAGACGGCGCCGGCGGCAACCTGAACGGCTGCCTTCCCTTCGAGCCCGGGTCCCTCACCGGTCGGGCCGTGATCGTCGATCGAGGGGCGTGCAACTTCACGTTGAAAATTTCCAACATCAGTCAGGCCGGGGGCGTGCTCGGCATCATCGGTCTCGTCGCTCCCGGAGCCGCCTTCGCCGGGGCGGACGGTGGCGACCGGCCGATCGACATTCCGGGCTACATGGTGAATCAAGCCGACGCGCTCGTGCTGCAAGCGTTGGCGGCCGAGGGCGCCAACGCGACCGCCGACCCCGCGAACCAGCTCCCGCTCATCGGGTCCATGGTGGGCAGTTCGTCGCGGGGACCTACGGCGACCAATCGCCTCAAGCCCGAGATCGGGGCGCCCGGGGCGTCGCTCTCGCTCGAGGTCGGCACCGGCACCGGGGAGACGCCCTTTGGCGGCACCTCCGGCGCCGCGCCGATGGTGACCGGTTCCGTGGCGCTGTTGCTCGAGGCGCGCGGCGGGCAAATCTACGAGCCCGCGGGGCGCTACAGCGCCGACGTTTCTCGAATCGTGAAGTCGCTGCTCGTCAACACCGCCGACGAAGCCATCGACCGGGATATCACGGGAGCCCCCGCCGAAGTCACGCGCATCGGCGGCGGCGAGGTCCGAGTGAACCGAGCGGTTGACGCGCCGGCCTACGCCTACAGCCTCGAGGACGCCTCGCCCGCCATCTCGCTCGGCTTCGTCGACATATCGGCGGAGGAGGTCTCCTTCGCGCGCACCATCGCGGTGAAGAATCTGTCGGCGCGCTCGCTCTCCTACGAGCCCACCGCCGTCTTCCCACAGCCCGACGACGTCGCCGCCGGCGCGGTCACGGTGCAGCTGCCGGAGCGGATCGATCTCGAGCCGAACGTTGCCAAGGTCTTCACCGTGCGGTGGACGGTCGACGGCACGAAGCTGGGCGGCAACACCATGAGCTCGGGGGCCCAGGGCACCGACCCGGCCGCTCTCACGGCGCTCGAATACGACGGCTACGTCGCCCTGACCGGCATCGGGGACACCCCGTCCATGCACCTTCCGTGGACCGTGATCCCGCGCAAGGCGGCCGCCATCGCCGATGGCGTCCGAGAGGTTACCCCGAGCGAGCAGGCGCCCGTGGAGATCCGCAACTTCGGCGTCGGCGACGCGCAGCTGGAAGCCTTCACGCTCGTGGCAGAGAGTCCGGACTTGCCGCAGGGGGCCCGGGGGGCCCAGGCGCCCCAACCAGACCTCGCGTTCGTCGGCGTTCGTGCCGACCTGGTGGAAGCCGACGTGTGCGGGGCGGAGCCCTCGTTCGTCGTTTCGGTCGCCATCAACACCCACGAGCGCCAGTCGCACCTGCTGCCCGTCGTTCCCGGTGTACAGTTGGACCTCGATGGCGATGGGGTCGACGATTTCGCCCTCTTCGGCGCCGACCAGGGCGTGATCGGAACGGATGACCCCACGTTCGAGGGCCGAGTCGTCAGCTGGGCGGAGAACCTGCAGACGGAGGAGTTCAGCGCTTTCTTCGACGCAGAGCATGCCATGAACACAGGCAACACGGTGTTGCGCGCCTGCGCTGAGCAGCTCGGCATGACCCTGGAAGATTACGAGACGACGAGCGTCATCGCCTCGGCCTTCATCGACGACGTTTACTTCGACGGTCCGGGGGACAGGACGGAGCCGTTCCCAATCGTTTTCGGTGGGGAGGCCTATGACCCCGTCCTGTCGGCCGACACCATCGCCTACGGGGGAAGCGTCGACCTGACCTTCTCGGCTTCGGGCGCCTCGACCGAGACGACCGCGTTGGGCACCCTGATCGTGACGAACTCCGACTTTGGCGAGGGGGCCCGTGGGGGGGCTACGGAGCAGTCCGAGGCGCTCATCCTGCGCTTCGCCGAAGCAGAGCAGCAACGAGCCGCGACGGCCCTGAGTCGTCGCGAGCGCTGGAAGCACCCCCAGTGGCCCCGCCCCGGGCCGGGCTTGATGTCGTCGGCTCGGGCGCGTTAGCCCCGCACGCTGCGTACTCGCGCCGTGTCCGCTGGGTCGTAATCACAAACCACCGCGCGCCGGTCCGCCTGTGGCGGCCCGCGGTGGTTTGCGCTGGGGGCTCGTCTGGGACACGGCACCCCGTTCCTTCTGCGGCGCCTTCGGCGCCGACGTGCCCCGTCCCGCCGCTCGAGGCAAGACGACTCTCTTCCCGCGGCGACCGGCAATCAGTGATTACGACCTATCGGACGGGGCACTCGAGCCCCGTGACCGGTCGGCGAGAGGCATTCGAAGTCCGCGGGTCCCTCCCGACAGTCCGCTCGGGCCCCGCCGGATCTCGAGTTGCCCCCCACCTCGCACGTCGCGAGAGCGGCCCGGCGCCGCGGCGCCGGGTGCCCCCAAATCCGGCTGGCGCCGGATGGGGGCACCAAAGCCCCGGCCTCGGGGGCTAGAGCGGACGCGGGCCGTCGGGGGTCGATGATGGCGATACGCCCGTTCAATCCTTCACAGGCGCTCCTCGCTAGCTGCTTCGCGGCGTGGAACGCGTATGAACTCGAGCTTCGTCCATTGCGCTGGCCTCGACCATCGAAGCGGCCACCTTCGGGTGCGCGGTCTTGCGCTGACGCGATCGGGGCGGCCAGAGGCAGCACCCGCGGCGGGGCAAGACGCATCACCCAGCGGCACTCGACCGGCTGAAGTGGCAACCCGTGGTTGCACCCAGGCGCGGCGGTCGACACGCCGGGTGACCGCGTGCTGAAAGAGCCATGACATGGGAGCGACGCTGTTTTGTAAATCCGACAACTGCCGCCGCCGAGGGGCACCGATTCCACGCCCATGTCGCTTCGTGGAAACCGAAAAGAGAACATCCCACAACCCGGCTGCGCTACCTAGTAGCGATGCGCCAACGAAAAAAAGCGAGACCTCGGATGGGCCACAGGCCCGCGTTCGCCAGGAGCGGTGGCCGCCTGCTCGGCTCGGGCTTGTGTTGTGTGTGTCTGCAGCTTCTCGGTCGAGCCGCTGTCGCGCAGGATTCGGTCGACGAGCAGCTGGAGGCCTTGGAGCAGGAAGCCCAATCCAATCCGGTCGGGCCGGCGTCCCCCGCCGCCGCACCTCCCCCGGCCCCGGCTGGCGATCAGCCCCCACCCGACGCAGAGCCGGGCGACTCGTTGCCGGAAGATAGCCCCCCCCCAGAGGACGTGGTCACCGTGACCGGCTCCCGCATCAAGCGCAAGAGCATCGCCTCCTCCGCACCGGTCACCGTCATCGGCACGTCGGACATGCTCGCCGTGGGGCGTCCGTCCGTCGCGGAGATTCTCCAGCGCCTTCCCGCGCAGGCCAACGCCATCAACCTGCAGTTCAACAACGGGGGGACTGGCACGGCGCGGATCAACCTGCGTTCGCTGGGTGTCGAACGGACGCTCGTGCTCGTCAATGGCCGGCGCTTCGTGCCCGGGGGGGATGGAGCGAACTCCTCGGTCGACCTGAATGCCATTCCCGCCTCCATCATCGAGCGCATCGAGGTGCTCAAAGACGGCGGCTCGGCCGTGTATGGTTCCGATGCGATTGCGGGCGTCGTCAACATCATCACCAAGAAGAACTTCACGGGCGTGGAGGCCAACGCGTACAACAGCATCACCCAGCGCGGAGACGGCCGCGTCTATCAGGTGGACCTCACCGGAGGCATCAGCTCGACCGATGGGCGCAGCAACCTGCTGTTCAGCGTGCAGTTTCTGGACCAGCAACCCATCTTCGCGGGCGAGCGGGACTTCTCACGCTACCAGCGGCTGTTCGACTGGGATGCCTTCGCGGCTGCGGGTCGCCCGGATCACGCTTTGTACCTGAGCAACGCCGGTTCGTCGGCGGTTCCCGGCGGGCGCGTCCTGGACGCGACGGGAGCGCCGGGAAACGCGGCTTGGGACGCTCTCGGCTGCCGCTTCTCCACCTGCCAGAACGGGTCCGCGCGCGCGGGGGATCTAGGCGCGGGCTGGCGCCTCTCCGGGGGCGACGAAGACCTGTACAACTTCCAGCCGGAAAACTACCTGAGCACGCCGTATCAGCGGCTGAGCCTATTCGCGCAGGGCAACTACCGCATCAGCGACTACCTCGGCTTCTTCTTCGAAGGCAGCTTCACGCGGCGCGACGCCAAGGTGGAGCTCGCGCCCGAGCCGTTCTTGACGTTGATCGAGGAGGTCCCGGTCAGCGCCGACAACCGCTACAACCCGTTCGGTCGAGATTTCCAGGACGTGCGCCGTCGCATGGTCGAAGGCGGAAACCGCCTCTTTTCCCGAGAGGGCACGGTGAGCCGTGTCGTGGTGGGCATGGAAGGGGACATCCCCACTCCCGGCCTGCCGGGGGACTGGTCGTGGGAGGCCTACCTCAACTACGGGCGCACCGACACGACCGTCATCCGAGAAGGGCTCTACAACCGTCCGCGGCTCGCCGCCGCCCTGGGGCCAGATTCCGAGTGCGTTGGAGACTGCGTCCCGCTCGACCTGTTCGGCGGGCCGGGCACCATCACCCAGGATATGCTCGACTACGTCTCCATCGTCGGCGTAGACAACGGGTACTCTTCGCAATACGTCGCCGCCGCGAACGTGAGCGGCCCCCTGTTTCACCTCTCCTCGGACGAGCCCGTGGCCGTCTCCGCCGGGTACCAGTTCCGCCGAGAAGGCGGCGCGGACACACCGAACCCGCTGACGGCCGCTGGGGACGTGACGGGGAACAAACGCGAGCCGACGGCGGGCTCCTACCGGCTGGGCGCGTTCTACGCCGAGGTGTCCGCCCCGCTCGTGTCCCATCGCCCGGGGGTCGAACATCTGGAGCTGACGGCGGCGGCTCGACTGACCACAATCATCGAGAGCGCCACCTACAAGCTGGGCCTCCGCTACAACCCCAACGACTGGTTCGCCCTGCGCGGCACGGTCACCACGGCCTTTCGAACTCCTTCCGTCGCGGAGCTCTACGGCGGCGGATCGGATAGTTTCCCGAACGTGTCGGATCCGTGCTCTCCGCTGCGCGGCAACCTGGACAACCCCACGGTGGCGGAGAACTGCGCAGCCGACGGCTACGACGACGGCGTGCCGGACGACAGAACGCAGCTGCCGGCTCGCATCGGTGGCTCGGAAGACCTGGAGCCGGAAACGGCAGATACCTTTACGGTGGG
This sequence comes from Polyangiaceae bacterium, assembly GCA_050299315.1. Classification (GTDB taxonomy): domain Bacteria; phylum Myxococcota_A; class Polyangia; order Polyangiales; family Polyangiaceae; genus SZUA-265. Next base: position 66,205 of record JBNKVS010000038.1, on the reverse strand, counting down.
AGTCGTCCTCGAGGACCGGCTCATCCGCGGGCTCACGGCATCCGTCGACTACTACAGCATCGCAGTGGACAACGCGGTCCAGAGCGTCGGAGCCGGAACGATTCTCGCCGGCTGCTATCAACAGGAGGGGGCAAACCGCGCCTACTGCGAGCGCATCCAGCGGGACGGCAACGGTTTCATCCAGAACATCATCGATTCGGATTCCAACGTGGGAGGGTTTCGCGCTCGAGGCATCGACGTTGGCCTGCGATACGACACCGCCGCGTTCGGGTTCGGCCGCCTGGGGGCTGGAATCGATGGCACGATCCTGGTGGACCTCACCCAGATCCAGGCGGATGGCTTCGAACAGTCCTATGCGGGCAACTATGACCAGGCCTCGGGGGGCTCGGCCACACAGCCCGGCGCCAACCCGCGCTACCGGCTCACCTCCTTCGTTCGCTGGGCGTTCGACATTTACAACGCCGGCCTGAACTTCCGGTATTTGCCCGGCTTCCAGGAGTGTGAGGGCGGCCCGTGCAACGTCGACAGTGCCGAGCAGCCAGTCGAGCGCACGGTGAATGACTACAAATACTTCGACCTGTTTGCGGGCGTGGACCTGCTTTCCCCCCTGGGGGCCACGAGCGTGACGGCGGGCATCAACAACCTGACCGACACCACGCCGCCGTACATCGCCAACGGCTTCCTCGCGGAGTCGGATGCAGCAACCTATGACTACGCCGGGCGTAGTTTCTACCTACGGTTGACCCAGCAATTCTGAGGTCGCGAGGAGAACAAGAGCATGAACGAGCTCCGGATCCCCATCACCCTCATCGCCATCGCAGCGCTCTCTTACAGCTGCGAGACGGACGACCCCCGAGTCCGGCTTCCGGCTGGGTCACAACCCGCCGACGAGGGGCCAGGGGATGACCCGTCCCCGCGTGGCCTGGCCGAGCTATGCGGAGAAGACACACCCGACTGCGCCGACGGGTTGAGCTGCTACCAGGGCGTATGCATTCCCACGCCCTACGCCGAAGCCTGCACGCCCAACCCGTGCGGTGATCGGGGGCTGTGCAACGCGCGGGGCCCCCTCGACGAAGACGGCAACATAGCCGAAGGCGACCTGCTCGTCATTTGCCGGTGCCCTGCAGCCGACGAGGAGTGGGACGGATCCACCTGCCGGGCCAGTGCAAGCGCGGAGGGCTATCCGAGCTTCACCGGATCCGTGCTCGAGGAGGGCGAGAGCTGTCCGGGGCCCGAAGCGCAACCGGACGTGCCGGGAGCCACGGATTGTCCGGGAGATAGCTTCTGCGACGCCGCGGCGGCTGGCAGCTGCCTCGAATACAACCTCTCCGTCGTGGGCACGCTCGACGGTCGCGACATCGACGTGGGCGCGACCGGCAGCGACGGGACCACCGTCGAGTGCACTCGAAAGTACCTAGAGGCCGAAGGCGACGAAGACACGGATCGCGTCAGCGACGGGGTGACGCTGGTGATCACGGGGACACTGGCCGAACAAATCTCGCCAGGCGCCACGTCCATCACCATCGATACATCGGGCGGTGACGTGCTCGATGGCGAGCCGCTGCTCGTGCTTCCGGCGGACAACCCGGCCGAGTCGCGGGGCGACTCGGTCACGGCGAGCCTGACGGTCGACGATGCCGACCTCTCCGTGCTCGGAGGGCGGTTGACGATCGACAGCGCGAGCGGCCCGGACGACGACGAGGACGGCCTCATCGACGACGACGAGGGTGCCATCGGAGGCACCTTCTTTCTCGGGTTGTCGGGGGACCAATACCTCGCCGGAGCATTCGTGGTTCGCTGCGGGGAAAACCAAGAAGTGCGTTGAGCCCGCCCGAGGGCGCCAGGGCGACCTTCTCCGGGCTCGCCCTGCCCCGGGCCCCATCCGCGCTGGCGCTGGCGGCGCCACAGCGCCCTCGCGCGAGCGCTCCTTCGCTTCCGGCAGGGCCGTTCGCCGCCGGAAACGACTAGCCGCGCTCGCCCAACACCAGGGTGCCATCCGGCAATCGGCCTCGCTCTTGCAACCCGCATCGGGCCAGGATGTGCAGAGAGGCCGCATTTTCCGGATCGACCGTCGCCACGAGTCGCCGGTCGTGGGCGTGAGCCGTCTGCAGCGCCCAGGTCGCGAGCTCCGTTCCGTACCCGCGGCCCCACACGCGCCGGGCAAAGATGTAGACCAGCTCCCATTCGTCCGGCCCGGTTTCGTCCGTCTGCTTGAGCTCCACGTGCCCGATCAGCGCATCGCCTTGGCAAACGGCGAGCACGAATGCGAAGCGCTGCTCGGAGCCGATTTCGAGCACCTTGAGCTTCTCGAACATTCGCCGGTTGCGCTCGGAGTCGACCTGCCCGTCACCAACCCAGCGCACGACCTCGGGATCGCCGAACAGCGCCAGAAAGGCGTCGCGATCCGACGGCGCGTAGGGGCGTAGGGTGAAGCGCACGGCCAATCACCTTAAACAAACTCGAGCTTGTCAGCAAGATTTGGGCTTGCCAGCAGGCTTTTCTCCAACGGCCTTCGGAGATGTGTGGCGCTCTCGACTCCAGCTGCTCGCCGGATGTCGTCGCCCTGGATGTTGGGATTGCGCTTGAGGGTGGGGTCGAAGAAGTATCGGCCCCGGAAGGCGTAGTTGGCCGCCTTCATGTTGCGCACGTGGACGGTCCACTCGAGCGACGTGGTATTGTTGGCCGTCAGCTCCGGGACCGCTTTGCCGGCCGCGTCCAGACCGAAGAGGCGAAAACGAGCGGCCTGGGGCTTGAGCCGCCCCCTGCGATCCTTGTACCACCCCTCGTCGGGGCCGGGACCGTCATCTCCGCCGCCGGGGTCGGCGATCACGTCGGGCGCCTCGGGGCCGATGAAGTACTCCGGGCTGTTGCCGACGCGGGCGAGGCCAATCCCGGGATAGACGGCGACCGAGACGATCTCGTCGAACTTCTCGCGCGAGCTGGTCATGTCTTTCTCCTTCGTCATTGTACCAGGCTAGCCACAGCTCGAGCGCACGGGGCGCCAATCGGGGCCGTAGTTCCCGTCGCAACAGGGGCGGGGCATCTGCATTGGTGCCTGGGCAGGCTGCTGCAGGCCGTACTGACGCGCACCCGCGACGGCTGGTCCGCCCGCCTCCGCTTCGGCCAGGGCCGCTCCGCGCGCTTCCCCCTCCCCTCGCACCTGACCGAGGACCAGGCCGCCGCGCGGCTCGTCCGGCTGCGGGAGCTCGCCGGCATTCTGGTGCGAGTTCCCGCCGGCGAAGCGCAAGTCATCCTGAAGCACGCCGCAAGCGTCGACGCCAAGGGTCTCCCCGTCGTCGAGGACGTGGCCCGCAAGGAAGCCGCGAAGCACGAGCCCGCGCCGGAGCCGCTGCGCTCGCAGATGACGTTCCGCGAGCTCGGGCAGCTGTGGACCTCAGGCGAGCTGGCGCGCCGCCACCCCGACCACGTGCGGCTCAAGCGGAGCGTGGCCGACGACCGCAACCGCCTGGCGCGCCTCTACCCGGTCGTTGGCGATGTCCCGATCGCGAAGTTCACCAAGGAGCACGCCAAGGCCTGCGTGGCGGCGATTCCGAAAGGCCGCAGCAGCGCCACCCGCCGGCACTACGCGCAGCTCGTGGCTCGCATGATGAAGATGGCGGTCTGGCCGCTGGAGCTCCTCGAGCAGAGTCCGATCCCCACGGGCTTCCTCCCGCGCACGACTCACAAGGTGCGCCCTCCCCTCTACCCTTCCGAAGACGCCCAGCTGCTGCGCTGCGAGGCCGTGCCGATGCGCCACCGGCTGCTGTGGGGCGTGCTGACTCGCGAAGGAATGCGGAGCGGCGAGGCGCTGACTCTGCGCTGGCGAGACCTGGACCTGGCGCGCGGCTCGATTCGCCTGGACCACACCAAGAACGGCGAGAGCCGCGCGTGGGCGCTCCGGCCAGACGTGGTGCGAACTCTCGAGGCGTTCCGGGGCGAGCCCGACCAGTTGGTCTTCGAGAGCGTCGACCGGTTCGCCTCTCCGAAGGAGCTGCGCGCCCACCTGGAGCTGGCCGGCGTGGACCGCGCGGAGCTGTTCGAGGTCACCGCGACGCGGGAGCGAGTCTGCGTGCATTCGCTGCGCTCGACGTTCTGCACGGTCGCTCTGGCGAACGGAGCCACGGAGACTTGGGTGATGGACCGGTCGGGCCACAAGAGCAGCGGCATCCTCAATCGCCACTACCGAAAGCAGGCGCGCCACTTCGCCGAGCTGGGCCTTGGAGACTTCGAGCCCCTCGACGAGCTGCTGGGGGTGCGCCACAGGGTGCGCCAAAAACCCGACCAGGAGACCGACCCAATACCGGCAACCCGAACGATGACAGCGCCCCCGAGAGGAGTCGAACCTCTGACCAACGGTTTAGGAACCTGACCCTACAGAGACCGAGCAACACCGATTAAGCCTGGTTTTAGCCAGATCCTGGCGCGGCGCATGCTGGCGTCTCACTTTCCCTGAGTAACTCAAACAGCCCTTTTCGGTTCGCAACCGGTTCGGGCAGGGAAAGGAGACCGGTTCGCATGCCGCTCATCAAGCTCACCGAAAAACGCGCCGCAAACGCGCCCATCAAGTCCAAGCCCTACCAGCTTCGCGACTCCGCCCTGCCTGGGTTCTTCGTGGGGATCAGCCCAGGTGGGGCCCGGGCGTGGAAGGTCCAAGTCGAGCTGCGACGACCCGATCAGCCCGTCCGCACCATCCGAAAGACGATCGGGCGAGTGGGGGTCGTGGCGCTCGACGACGCCCGGCTGCAGGCAACCCAGCTGATCGCCCAGGTGAGGGCGGGAGAGGATCCCCGCCCGAAGCCGGCCGAGCGAGGCCCGTCGATGTGGACGCTCGCTCAGGCCTACGAGCAGTACGCCGCTGGGCTCTTGCGCCGCGGGAAGGCCCAGAGGACCGCCGACGACATGCTCTATCGATTCGGGCGCCACCTCACGCCCTGGGCTGAGCTGCCGCTGACGGCCATCACCCCACTCATGGTTCGGGAGCTTCACGGCCGCATTCCAGGCGAACGCTGCTCCAACCAGACGATCATCGAGCTGGGCTCCGTGTGGCGCCGCGCTCAGACCGTGTTCCCGGAGCAGCTGATCCACAACCCGTGCAGCAGCGTGGAGCTGCACAAGATCGAGCAGCAAGAGAAGTCGATCGCCAACGTCGCAGCTTGGTGGAGCACACTCGACGCCCTACCCAACCCCCTGCGCCGCGAGATGTTCCGCCTGGGCCTACTCAGCGGTTTGCGCCCGGGAAACCTCTGCTCGATCCGGCTTGAATGGATCTCCAGCGACCGCATCACCTTCCCGAAGGCTGCGATGAAAGCCCGCCGCCAGTTCGAACTACCGCTGTCGACTCAGATGGTGGAGATCGTCGAGCGCGCCCGTGGGCTCGCGACGATGTTCGCCCCGTCGACGCCTTGGCTCTTCCCGACCCGAGACAGCGACGGAAAGCTGACCCACACGACCACGTGGCAGGACCGCAAGCTGGGTAAGGAAGTGGGCCACACCATCCGCCACACCTACAACGACCTGGCGCTCGAAGCAGGGTTGGCCGACTCCGACACTCGGCTTCTCATGGCGCACGCAATCGCCGGGATCGGTCGCGTCTATACCAGTGAGCGAGCGCTCTTCCCTCGCAAGCTGCGCCTGCAGCAGGTCGTAAGCGATCACATCATGGCTCGGGTCAGCCCAGCAGGGGCGACGCAGTGAGGGCGGCAATCGCGATGGGTGTCGTCGCTGTGGTGGGCATCGCGGCGACCTACTTCGAGCCGTCGAAGCAAAGGGCGACGGAGCCCGTGCGCGTTACGATGGCGGTCCACGGCGAGCCATCCGTCTACGACGATCCGCCACGCGTACAGCCGGCTGTCAACACCGAGAAAGAGACGGCGAAGCCCACGGAGGCGAAGAGCGCGCAGCCGCCGTACTGGGCTCTGCCAGCGGCGCGGTTCTGCGGCACCCACTCTCCGTTCGCGGCGAAGAAGCGACCGGGCCCGGAAGTGATCCTGGCGAAGGACGTTTGGGAAGGTCCGTGCATCTCCGCGATCTTTCGCTCGAAGGCGCTCTGCGACGACTACCGAAAGCGAGCGATCATCGATCGCGCCATGGGGCTGCTGCAGTACGTGGACCTTCCCTGCACTCCGATCGATGGCTGCCTGGCGCTCCGACAAGAGCTAGAACAGCGCTCGGTGCCGCAGTGCCTACCAATTGCCAAGGAGTAGAGGGCGAAGTGAAGGGAGCCGCACAGTGCCACGGGGAGCCGGAGCTGGGCTCATGCTGCCAGCTCCCGGTGTGCGTCACGTTTGCGACGATGCGCGATTGGGTGGAGCTACACCCCCAAGGCGCTGTGCAGAATCCTTGGCTGTGTGCGCAGTGCGTTCCGCCGCAAAACGTTGGCAGTGAATCGAGCCGAAGAGTGGGGGTCTTTGGCGTCGAAGATTAGGCAGTGAATCGAGCCGAGAAAGTGGGGGTCTTTGGCGTCGACGCGTAGGCGATGAATCCCGGTGCTGACGGGTGTTGCATCGGATAGTCGAGCAGTGTTGACGGCTGTCGCACTGGAATTTAGCCGAGCGGGCCCGAAGGTGACGATGGGTTTGCTGCACCACGGGCCTTTCAGGTACAGTTCGATCATTCCGGTCGCCAGCTGAGCCCGACAGTAGCGGGACGCTGGGGACGCTGGCCCGGGGGCGAGCAGATAGGTGGCGTTCCCATTCATCCCAATTGGAAAGGAGTGCAGGCGCATGTCTGATGCACCGATGCTCGATCTCATCGATCTAACCATCCAGCGGTACGAAGAGAGGCGGCAGCCGATCGTCCCCAAGTGGCTGACGCCCAAACAAGTTTCGGCCTACTGCGGGATCTCCACGAAGCGACTGCAGGATCTACGCTTCACCGGAGAAGGACCGACCTTCTACAAGCTGGCGGAGGGAAAGGGCGGGGGAGTCCGCTACAAGCCAGCCGATGTCGACGCCTGGATCGAGGGGAAGGGGGCACGCCAGTGAGCCGCCTTTTCGTCACTGTCGCTCAAGCCATGGCGGTCACCCATGGGCTCGTGCCACGGTTGCACCGGCTGGGCTTGACCGACACCCCGTTGTACTGTCGAGGTGGCTGGGCCCAGGGTGCGCGCGACCCAGGTCCGATCGTGAGGGAGTGGCGCTGTCGATGTGGCGGAGCCCGGGCGTCGCTGCCGGACACGATCCCCGAGTGGGCAGGCCAGTTCACCCCCCGGGAGAGGGCCAAGCTGGAGGCGTTGTGGCGCCACATCGAGCGGTGCCCGGCGATGCCCCGGGTGACTATCTCGGGCCCACCGCCGGATTGGGGCTCCTTGCTGGCGGTGCAGTGATGGTGGCCCAGCAGCGCGTCGGACTGACGGGCGTCGGCCCGCCGATCCCCCACCCCGCGGCTCAAAGCCACCAGGTGACTCTCGCTGTCGAATTCTTGGAGCGCTTCGCCCCCGAGGGGCCATGGTGTCTGGGCGCGATCATGCCAAGCGGCGGGGCTCCCGACGTGGCGACCTTTGGTCCAGCGACACGGGCCAAAGCAGTGGCGTGGATCGAGTCGAGGATCGGCCGCTGGAACTGCTACTTCACCGTGGGCGACGTGGCCCGTCCAATGTGGAAGAAGCCGGAGCGGTCAGACATCGCGAAGGTCACGCACTTCCACGTGGATATCGATCCGCAGCCAAAGCCGAAGGACGACGCCCGCACCGATGTCGAGTGGTTGGACGCAGAGCAGGAGCGGATCCTTCGACGGCTGCTCGACGAAACGGAGCGTCACAAGTCGGTCCCAGAGCCGAGCGTTGTCGTGTTCTCGGGCGGTGGCTACCAAGCGTTTTGGAAGCTTCGTGAGCCCATCTCGATCGATGGGGACGTGTCCAAGGCCGACGATGTTTCACGCTACAACAAGCAACTTGAGACGCTGCTTGGTGGCGACAGCTGCGGCAACATCGATCGGCTGATGCGGTTGCCGTTCACCGAGAACATCCCCGACGCGAAGAAAGCCGCGAAGGGCAGGCAGCGTGCCTGGGCTGAAGTAGCCCACAGGGCTGATGGGGCGGTCTATGACCTGTCGCGATTCAAGCAAGCGCCGATGCCCGGACGGAAGAGCGATGCTCTGAAGACCGTCGAGGTCGACCCAACCCAGGAAGTGCGGCGGTTGAAGGACATCTCCGAGCTAGCCCAGTGGGGCGTCGGTGAGCGACTTCAGATCATCGCAATGCAGGGTCGGCACCCCGAGAAGCCGAAGGATGGTGACGACTCGCGCAGCGCTTGGTTGTTCGACTTCGTTTGCGGCGCTGTGCGAGAGAAGGTTCCGGATGACGTGATCTACAGCGTGATCACCGATCCGGAGTGCGGCATCAGTGATTCAGTCTTGGAGAATGGCCGCGGAGCCCACGCGTACGCCATCAAGCAGATCGAGTCCGCGAAAGAGTGTGTCGAGGCCGACCCCCAGCTGATGCGGCTCAATCGGGACTACGCCGTCGTGGCCGTTGGCGGCAAGACGCTGGTGGGTCATTGGGGTCCCAGCAAGCTGGATGATGGGGAGCGCGAAGTGTTTCAAACCTTGTCGTTCCAGGACTTTCGGAATCGGCACTCAAACGAACAGGTCGCAGCCGGGAAGGACAGCAAAGGCAATCCTCGATTCGAAGAGCTGGGCAATTGGTGGCTGAAGCATCCAAGGCGCCGGCAGTACCTGGGCGGTGTTCGCTACGCGCCGGGCGAGAGTAGAGATCTCGGTCACGGCTTCCTCAACTTGTGGACTGGGTGGCCCATCAAGCCCAGGCAGGGCGACTGGTCGCTCATGCGTCAGCACATCGATCAGATCCTCGCAGGTGGCAACCCAGAGCATGCCGCATACATCAACAGGTGGTGCGCCTGGGCTGTGCAGAACCCAGGGAGGGTGGCTGAGGTTGCTCTGGTTCTCGTTGGTGGTCGCGGGGCAGGAAAGGGAGCCTTCTGCAATTCGATGCTGCAACTGTTTGGGCGACACGGAATCCACGCAACCCAACAAGAGCACGTGACAGGGCGCTTCAGTGGTCACTTGGAGTACGCCTCGTTGTTGTTCGCAGACGAAGCCTTTGCGGTGAACGTCAAACAGGTCGAAGCCACACTGAAGGGGCTCGTCACGGAACCATCGCGAGTGATCGAGCGAAAGGGGCTCGATGCGGAGCCGTCACGCAACTGTGTGAAGATGATGGTTGCTTCGAACGACGCGTGGGTGGTGCCTGCTGGCCCCGACGAACGGCGGTGGGCAGTGTTTCGTGTGTCAGACTCAGTCGCCCAGAAGCGCGACTACTTCCGGCCTCTGTTCGCTCAGATGGCGGACGGTGGGCTTGCCGCGTGGTTCCACGACATGCTGGCGATGGATCTGGGGGACTGGCACCCGCGTGACGACGTGCCGCAGACCGAAGAGCTGGCGAAGCAGAAGGCGCTGACGCTGCGTGGGCTCGATCGCGTGATGTACCAGCTGCTGGCAAGCGGAAGCGTGCTGGGCTGCCTGGGCAGGGACGAGCACGGGAATCGGTTCTTCGCGGCCGGTGCGATGATCGAAAAACACGACGCGCTTTCCGAGAAGGACCGCCGTGGGCTGGGGCTACAGCTGCGGGCCGCGTCGCTCGATGGGCAGGTGGATGCCCCTAGGTGCCGCGTCGATGGGGTGCAGCATCGCGGTCGGTGGTTGCCACCCCTGCAGCAGGCTCGCGAGAGCTGGGCGAGGCGCAGGGGGCTGGAGTGGATCGACTGGTCCGATGACGTTCGGTGCTGGGAGGACGACGACGAGCCGGCGGGTGAGAACAGGGTGCCGTTCTGATGGGCGGGACAGCTACCGTCACGGGGGGATTTCCGTCACAAGTCCCGTCACACACTAAACAGCATGAATCATGCTGGATTCGTCGTTATGTGACGGCTGTGCCGGAAGACAGAAGGATCTCAGTTCGCTACAGCTTCTGCGCCCTGGGGCGGGGGATCTTCTCTTGGATCTCTCTTAGATCTTCTGTCTCATCAGTCACAAGAGTCACAGAAGGTAAAAACAAGGGATCTGGGTGTGACGGAGGGGGGACGGATAGGACGGTAGGGACAGGAGCCCACCGCCAGCGCCCTGGGTTGGGTTGCCATGCGCCCGGGCCGACTGGTTCAACCAAAGTGGGCGCTCAATTCGCACCTACATCGGCCCCAGCCGCCCCCAACCCCGACCAGCTGTTCGTCAAACCGCTGCCCAACACCAAAAAAACGCCGGCGTTTTCGCCCATCGAACGCCCAGACCCCGCTTTGCGAACCGGCAGCGAACCGGTTCGCGCCCAAAAGGAGCCCGAATTGACCCCCTCACACCCCCGCCGACCAGGCATCGATCGCCGCTGCAGCGAGGGCCCAGTGACTCCCCTGCACCACACCGCCCGCCGGCTCCGCCCGGGCCAGTGCGTCGACCTGCTGATCCGACCCAGCGCATCGCTCCAGCTGGGCATCGGCGTATCGCTCACCGGCCGCGCCCGAGTGCAGCTGCGGTCCGCCCCGGAGGTACGCGCCGCAGGCTACCCGCTCGACGCCACACCGGACGCGCAGCTCAGCCTGGGCCCAGTGTTGGCAACCGACGGGGAGCTGCTGGCCCAGCTCCGCACCGCGGCTGCAGGACACGTTCGGGGCGCTCCCACGCCGCTCGACGGTGGCAGTGCGTACCTCGTACGGGTTCGCTGCGAGGACACGGCACCAATCGAAGCCCGACTGCAGCTCGCGCTGGGCGCCCGGAGGGAGGTGGCCTGATGACCCGCAAACCCCGCCAGAAGCTCGGCCCCATCCAACGCCTGGAGGCCGCCGACGACCGCGAGCCCAAGCTTGCCACGGTCAAGAACGCCACCCGCAAGGTCACCCCAGCCCACGGGGGCACACCCCGCGTCGACATTCTACGCGCCGGCCTGGGCTTGGTACGCCGAATGGCCCGCGCCGGCCACAGCAACACCAGCATCGCCGCCGCCCTGGGCATGGCCTCCACCACCTTCGGATCGGCATGTCGCCGGCAGCCTGAGGTAGCAGAGGCGCTGCAGGTCGGCCGCGCTGGGCTCGAAGATGAGCTGGCCAACATCCTGCTGGAGCACGCTCGTGGAACCCGTGGCGACAACAAGACCAGCGTGATCGCCGCCATCTACCTCACCAAAGCAAGATGCGGCTGGCGCGAGGGAGATCAGCAGGAAGTGAAGCCCAACATCACGATCCAGCTCCCTGCGGCGCAGAGCCCCGAAGCCTGGGCAAAGGCCATCACCGTGCAACACACCGCCCCTAACGACGAGCGCGATGAGTGATAGCGCCCGGGCGCCACGCGGGAAGGAAAAAAACCGCGCAGCGCCCGGGCCGCCTGGGCAGAGGGGCAGCACCTCCGCCCGCAGTCACCGTCGACCACTTCCCACCCAACGTCAAGCACCACCACCACCATGAAACCCACCGAGTTCCAATCCCTCGCCCTTAGCGTCCCCGAGCAGTTCAACCTTCTGCTCGCCGGTGGCCGCGGCGGCGGAAAAAGCGTCGCGATTCAGCTGGCGGTGGTTCGCCACTGCGAGCAGTACGGCGAGAAGGCCCGTCCCCTGCTCATCCGCGAAACCTACATCGCGCTGAGCGAGCTGTGGGACGCGCTCGTCATCCTGCTGAAGCAGGTCTATCCCCGTGGTGTTCGACCGAACCTCTCGACCCGCACGATTCGCCTCCCGAACGGCGCCGTCGTCGAGCTGGGCCAACTCGAACGCTCCACGGACTACGCCAAGTATCAGGGGCGAAGCTTCACCATGCTCGTGATCGATGAATTCGGCCTCATCAAAGATCCGAAGTGGGTCGCCCTGCTGAAGTCCAACCTTCGCGCCACCGAAGGCATCCCGCTGCAGGAGATCCGCGCAGCCAACCCGGGGGGCATCCAACACGCCCACCTGCACACCAAGTTCATCGCAGCGAGCCCCCCAGCCCAGCCGTTCGAAGTGGAGGGCGAAACCTGGGTCTGGCTGCCCAGCACGCTGAAAGACAACCCCCACATCGACACGACGGACTACGAAAAGCGTCTACGCGCCGCCGCTGGAGCCGACGAAGAGCTGGCTCGGGCATGGATCGAGGGGGATTGGGACATCGCGCGAGGGGCCATGTTCGCTGGCGTGCTCGACGAGAAGATCCATCGCCTCACCCACATCACGCCGCGGCTCCCCGCGCACCTGGGCCTCTCGCCGTTCATTGCGCTGGACTGGGGTACCGCGCGCCCCAGTGTCGTCTACCTCGTGGGCCGATCCATCGACACCTGCGCCGGCTTCCCCCGCGGGTCGCTGGTGCTGCTCGACGAGATCGCTACGTGCGTCCCCAACGACCTCAACGAAGGCCTGCACTGGGCTCCCGGCAAGCTTGCCGAAGCGATGCACGACATGGCCCACCTCTGGGAGCTGAAGTCGGTCCCCCCTGGCATTGGTGACGACGCCTATGGGCTGGACGACAGCCTGCTGAGTGTGTTGCAGCAATACGGGATCTACCTCATGACGCCCAACAAGACTCGCGGCAGCCGAGTGTCGGGCTGGGCTAAGATGCGTGAGCTGCTCCACAACGCAAAGGAGCGCAACGGCAAGCCCGGGATGTGGACGACCCAACGCTGCCGCTACTTCTGGGCAACGCTGCCCTTCCTTCCCCGCGACCCCAATCGCCCCGAAGACATCGTTTCCGACGGGCCCGACCACGGTGCAGACGCCGCCCGCTACGCCGTGTTGCACCACTGCCACGGCATCACTTCAGGCCGCACCGTCGGCATGATCTGATCCACCCCAACCCAAAGGACTCAACCAATGACCGTTACACTACACACCAAAGTCCCCACCTACCTGCACCCCGACGGCATCCTCTCCCTGGGCGAGACGATGAAAGGGGGGCTGGGCAAGATCGCCTACGACAACGCGCGGGAAGCGCTTGCGGAACTCTACAACTGGTATAGCGATGTGGAGGACGTAGACAGCGCCTTCCAGCAGTACGGCGCTAAGGTGGGCGGAGCCCAGTACAAACTCAAGGGCGCCTTTCGCACGTACCACGGCTCCGAAGAAGAGATCTACAACCAGGCCGGCAAAGCGAGTGAGCGCGCCCTGACCCGGGCGAGCAACTCCCTGAACCACACCATCGAGACCGGAGATCTCCTCCTAAAGCGGCTCGACAAGGCAACGGACGACCCCGACAGGAAGACTCCGACGGGCATCGCAATGGCCACTGAGATCCGAAACCACGTCAAGGGGCTGCCGGAAAAGCAGCGGCTCGCGTTCGTTCAAAAGGCCATCCGCAGCTTCGATAATAGAACCGTGGCGGCGGTGCTGAAGGCGCCTGCATACCTGTCTGGCATCGGGGAAGAAGCCCAGCGTGTGCTACAGCTGGACGCCGAAAAGAGCTGGGCGCCGCAGGACTATGAACAGTTCAAGGCAGTGCAGCAGATCCGTGAAACACTGGAGAAAGGGATGGGCGCGATCACGAAGCGCTACCACACCCTGAGCCTGTCCCTGGGCCCTGCAGCGGTGGCCAAAGAAAACGCCACAACGAAGCTGCAGCGGCTGGCGGGGAGGGCGCAGAGATGAGCCACCCCATCGTGAGCCAGGAGATTGGCGAGAAGATCGGGGAGCGGAGCGAGCTGTCGAACCGGCTGCATCGCCTGCGTTTGACCTACTTCCAGGACGAGACGCGATCCATCAAGGAAAAGAACGCTGAGATCGCTGAGATCGAGGCGCGCATCGCAGTGCTGACCGAGGAGATCTACCGATGAGCTACGGCCGAACGCCCGCAGAGCACATCCGCAGCGCCGAAGCCATCCGCGAGAAAGAGCGGGAGCTGCGGAAGCTGGAGCGGCTCAAGCTGCACTATCAGGTGCGCTTCGACGCCGAAAACGCCGCCGCGGCCCAGGCCCAGATCGAAGCCCTGGCGGCGGAGATCACGGCGGACCGTGAGGCACGGTGGCCCAGCGGGTGATCGATCCCACCGACCACCTGGGCCTCGTGCATTGGGTCATCGATCGATACTACTCGTGGGCGAAGCGCAACCCACGGATCGCTCGCGATGACTTGGTGCAGGTCGGGGCCATGGGAGCCTCAACCCCGATATGACGATTCGAACTGAGTAACGGGAACGTCGCCGTACCCGGCCTTCTCGGCCTCTCGTCTCAGCAGTTCCAGGTCCGCACGCGGGCCCGCCACGAGCTCGGCCAGATCCATTCGGTTTGGCTTTTTCAGACTGTACTTGGCGAAGTTCGCTTGTCCGTACTTGGTGTCTCGCACGCCACCACGCTTCGGCGTTCCAACCAGGAGTAGCCTCCACTCATTCTCTTCCCAGAAAGACCCGTGCTTTGCGAAGGGCACCAAGGATCCGAATTTGGCCAGGATCCACGCGATGGCATGCTCGCGGACAGGTTCCTCTACTTGAGGTCCGAACGTGTTCACGTACGTTTCAAAGTCGGCAGCGATCCGCAGTGCCTCAGAGCGAGCGCGCTTCCGAAACTCGGACTCGTCATAGATGCACGCCTGGTAGTCGACGGCTGTGTCAGAACCGAAGTCAAGCTCGACCTCCTTCGTGGGCAATGGGAGGGAGCGAAACCCGATGGCGTACCCCTTGGCGCGATCGCCATACTCCCCCCAATGCTTCAGCGAACCTGAGTTTAGAGTGAACGAAGCCACGAACGGATGGGCCATGTCGACAAGTCGCTGCCCCTGCCGTCGTTCGGCAACGAGCCGGAAGAGTCTGCCTCGTCGCGCACTATCGGGGTGCTCGTCGATCAGTGCGGCGAGCTCTTGCTCAACCAAGTCCTCTCCGAAGACAACTTCCTTCTCGTCGTTCGTGAACCGGTAGTCGGTCGCCCACATGTCCTCGCTTTCCAGGATGCCGCGCAGTCCCTTCTCGGTCGTGTAGTGGTAGACGACGCCATCGTGCTGACGGCCCTGTGAGCTGCCGCCGAGTTCGCGGGACGCCTGCTCGGTCAGCGCGCACACGTCCGCGTCGCTGAGCACTTCTCCAGAATCGCGCCACATGAGTCAGTTCAGAGTAGGCCCGCCGCCCCGGTTCGCGAACTGTGGCTGGCTTGGGGGTCGAGACCGGTTCGGAGCACCTAAGCTACCGGAATCATTCGCGCCCCCGAGAGGAGTCGAACCTCTGACCAACGGTTTAGGAAACCGCTGCTCTATCCACTGAGCTACGGGGGCTCGGGGCAGTACCTACCACAACGAGGGTGCGGCCACAGGGGCGTGGCGATGGGGGGCGCGACGGGATCGGCCAATGGGCCACCGGGCGCGCGTCGAGGCGACCGGGAGGAGGGGTTTGCGGTGGGCTTCGCCGCCGGGGCGCCTCGCAACGGAGGGGGAAGACGCGTGGCGTCGATGGTCGATTCGGCGGTACGCTGCGCGCATGAGTGATTCCAAGGTAGCCGAGGGGGGCGGCGCGCGCGTCGAGAAGTCCGCGGAGGAGTGGCAGCAGGAGCTGAGCCCGGCGCAGTTCGCGGTGCTGCGCAAGGCGGGCACGGAGCGGGCGTTCACGAGCCCGCTGTATCTGGAGAAGCGGGCGGGCACGTACGTGTGCGCGGGCTGCGGGGCGCCGCTCTTCACGTCGAAGGCGAAGTACGAGAGCGGCACGGGCTGGCCTTCGTTCTTCCAGTCGTTGCCGGGGGCGGTGGAGACGAACGTGGACTACGATATCGGGGTGGCGCGAACGGAGTACCACTGTGCCAAGTGCGGTGGCCACCACGGGCACGTGTTCCCGGATGGTCCGGCGCCGACGGGTACGCGGTTCTGCAACAACGGCGTGTCGCTTCGGTTCGTGCCCGAGGGGGAGCAAGAGTAGCGGGCTCGAGGGCGGCAGCGCATCCGGGGCGGGAGGGGCCCGGACCAGCCGAGCAATCCCCCGGCAGCGCGAGCCGTTCGGTGCCGGCCCTGCCGGCAGCGGCGCCACGGCTCTCGGGCCGCCCAGGAGCGCGCGGCCTCCGAGCGGCCGCGGCTGGCAGCGGCCGCGGCTCCGTGCGCCGCAGCTCCATGCGCCGCGGCTCCGTGCGCCGTGGCTCCGTGCGACCACGTTTCCACGAGCGCCACGCTTCCGCGCGCGCCTCGGCGCCGAACGCCCGGGGTGTACGCGGGACCCTGGTCGCGGCGCGGGGTCCCGCGCGACCATTTCTCGCGCGACGGCCGCGAAGAACGGACGTCAAGCTTGTGCAGCGACGAGCTGGTTCACGAGCTCGACGTAGGCTTTTCGGCATTGCTCTGGGCTTTGCCCCTTGCGCGCCGCCCAGGCGTCGTACTTCGCTCGCCCCTTGAAATCGACGATTCCAGGGCGCTTTCCGGTGACGTCCCCGGCGGTCGCCTGCTTGAAGAGCGAATAGAGCTCGAGCAATTGCTGGGGCGGGGGGGGGTTCGACAGCTGTTTGACGCGGGCCTGCGCTGCGGAGAATTCTTCCTCGGAAGCCATGAGCCAGAGCCTAGCTCGTTCCCCTCCACGAAAGGGAATGGCAAGCCCATGAAGAGGAGAGCTTCGAGTGAAAAATGTCGCGGGGGGCGCTCGCCGTCCGCCGGGGGGGCCGATGGCGGGCAGGCGCTTCTTCCGCCGCGAGCTCACTCGTTCGCGGCGAGAAGGCCGCGCGCTCGGTGTCGGCGCCCCGGGGTGAGGGCCTCTGCGGCGCAGCGCCGGGCCGGGCGCCAGGGCCCGTCTAGCGGAGGGCAATCCGGCCACGTTGGGGCTTGCTGGCCTCGATCGACGCCCGTGCCGAGCGCCCGCGCGAACAAAAGAATCGATGGGAAATCCTGGGATTTCCGGCCACTGACAAAGGCGCTGGCCCGGATTTCTAACCACCGCAGGACCAGGGCGCGAGGAGGAAGTGGATTTTCAGTCCAGATGCCCGTCGGGCGCGCGCAGGCAGACTTGCTGTGTGTCGAGCCCGACCGGCGGGCAGCTGGGCGAAAAGACACGACTCATCGCACCCTCGGGACCAGGTCGTGAGAAATCCGGGCTAGGTTGGGCAAAGTGCAACGCAAGGGGGACACGGCACGGTCGGGACGCGCCGACGCCCGCCGGGAGCCGAAGGGAGGCCTCGAGTCGCTTCGGGCCGCCGAGCGCGCCGAGGCCGTCGGGCACTTGCTCGATCGCGTCCCGGGCGCGTGGTTCCTCACTCGCCGCGACGGCACCTTTGCCTACATCAGCCGAGGCGCTTGCGCCACCCTCGGCTACCGCCGCTCGCAGCTGCTCGGGATGAGCGTGTTCGACATCGACCCCACGCTCACGGAGGAGACGTGGCGCCGCCGTTTCCTCGCGGGGAGGCCCGGGCAAACGCGCACCAGCCGCACCACGCACCGGCGCAAGGATGGCAGCGAGTATCCCATCGAGATCCGCTCGCTGCTCGTGCAGCTGGAGGGCGAGGTGCTCGCCGTTTCGTATTCCGTCGACCGCACGGAGAGCGAGCGAGCCCACGCCGATCTGCGAGCGACGCGGTCCCGGCTCGCGCGGCTCATCCGCAATCTGCCCGATCTGGTCTTTCGCCTGCAGCTCGTGCCGAAGCTGCAGCTGGACTTCGCCAGCCCGGCCTGCTTGGCCCTGCTCGGCTACGAGCCGCGGCAGCTCGAAGCGGATCCCGAAGCGCTGTGGCGCGTGCTGCCTCCCGATCAGCGGAGCTGGCTCGCCCGGGCTGCCGCGGAGCCGGAGACCACCGCGCGCGTGCGGTTCGTGCACGCGTCGGGCCGAAGCGTGTGGATGGATGTGCGCGCCAGCCGCGTGGAGTCGGCCCGGGGCGAGATTCACCTCGAAGGCGTGGCGCGCGACGTTTCGCCGAGCCACGAGGCGGATCTGGCCAATCGGAAGCTGAAGTCCGCGATCGAGCACTCCGCCGAGGCGGTGGTGGTGACGGACGAACGCGGCCGGATCGAGTACGTGAACCCAGCGCATGGCCGCGCGAGCGGGCTGCCCTCGGATCAGAGCGTGGGTCGCGCGTGGGCGGATCTGGAGGTCGGGCAGGACGACGGCTTCTTGCTTCACTTGCGCGATGTCCTCGAGCAGGGCGCGGTCTGGCAGGGACGGGTGCGCGCGCGGCGATCGAGCGGGGAGCGCTACGACGGGGAGGCGACCCTGTCGCCGATTCGCGATCCCGTGGGCACCTTGGTGGGGTCGGTCGCGGTGATGCGGGACATCACCGAGCGGTTGCAGCTCGAGGCGCAGCTCCGGCAAGCCCAGAAGATGGAGGCCGTGGGGCGGCTCGCCGGCGGCATTGCTCATGATTTCAACAACCTGCTGCACGTCATCCAGGGGCACACGCGGATTCTGCAGATGCAGGATCTGACGCGCGCCGACGCGCGCGCGGAGGTCGCCGAAATGCTCGCCGAGGTCGATCGCGCCAGCTGCCGCGCTGCGAGCTTGGTGCGCCAGCTGTTGGTCTTCAGCCGCGAGGGCGCGCCCGAGGCGGCGCCGCTCGATTTCGACGAGGTGCTGCAGTCGCTGCGCGGAGCGCTGCAGAGCGTGCTGGGGCCGACCATTCAGCTCGTGCTGCGCATCGAGGCGCGGCGCGCGGCAGTGCTCGGCAACGCCGCTCAGCTGGAGCAGGTGATCACGCATCTGTGCATCAACGCGCGGGACGCATCCAGTGCGGGTGGATTCGTCCGCGTGACGCTCGACGAGCCGCCGGAGCGCGAGCTGCCTTCCCTGCTGCGCCAGCGCGGCGCCGGGCACTACGTCCGGTTGCGGGTCCAAGACGACGGGGCGGGCATTTCGCGGCAGGCCCAGCATCGCCTGTACGAGCCCTTCTTCACGACCAAGGAGCGCAGCCCGGGGGCAGGGCTTGGGCTCGCGACGGCCTATGCGGTGGTGCAGCAGCACGGCGGCCTGCTCGACTTTTGCACGGATCCCAGCGCCGGCTCGACATTTCGAGTGTTTCTGCCGCGCTGTAACGAGCCCGTGGCGCCTCGGGCGAGCCGGGCGAGCCGCGAAGGCGCCCTCGGTGAGGGGCGGCTCGCCCTCGTGGCGGAGGACGAGCCCGCGGTGCGCGCGCTGACCGCCCGATACCTCGCCGAAGCGGGCTTCGAGGTGCTGCAGGCCAGCAGCGGGCCCGCCGCGCAGGGGCTGCTCGAAAAGCACGGAGCCGCCATTGCCGTCGCCGTGCTGGACGCCGTGATGCCCATCTTCGGCGGCGAGGAGGTGGCGCGGCAGATGCGGGAGCGCGGCCTGAACGCGCCCGTTCTGTTCGTGACGGGCTATGACGCGGAGGTGCCGGCGGTGGCCTCCCCCGCGGTGGCCTCCTCGCCCCGCGCCACGGTGCTGCGCAAGCCCTTCGGGCCGAGCGAGCTACTCTCGGAGGTTGCTCGGTTGCTGCGGGCTCGGGGCTGACAACCCTACCGCCGGAGCCAATTCGCCGCTATGAGTCGGGACTCACGTTTTTTCCCATCGGACGCCCCATGCAATTCCCCAGCCCGCTCTTTCCGACCATGTTGGTCGGCAGTTACCCCCAGCCGGAGTGGCTCATCGACCGCCAAAGCCTGGGCAAGCGATTCCCTCCGCGCGTGCGCGCACGCGAGCTCTGGCGCATTCCCGAGCCCTGGCTCGAAGAAGCCCAGGACGACGCGACCGTTCTGGCGATTCGGGCGCAGGAGGCGGCAGGCCTCGACCTCATCACCGACGGGGAGGTGCGCCGCGAAAGCTACTCGAATCGTTTTGCCAACGCGCTCGAGGGCATCGACCTCGACAACCCTGGCGAAGCGCTCGATCGCTCGGGGCACCCCAATCCGGTGCCGCGCATCGTGGGGCCCATCCGGCGCAAGCACTCCGTGCAAGTTCAGGATCTCCGCTTTTTGCGCCGGCACACGGATCGCAAAGTCAAGATGACGGTGCCCGGCCCGTTCACGATGGGGCAGCAGGCGCAGAACGACTACTATGCAACGGAGCGCGAGGCCGCGCTGGCGTACGCGGAGGCCGTCAACGAGGAGATCAAGGACCTATTCGCGGCCGGCGCCGACATCGTGCAGATCGACGAGCCGTACATGCAGGCGCGCCCGCAGAAGGCCCGCGAGTGGGGCCTCGAAGCGCTCAATCGGGCGCTGGAGGGCGTCACGGGCAACACGGCGGTACACATCTGCTTCGGCTACGCCGCGATCATTCACGAGCGCCCTTCAGGCTATTCGTTCTTGCCGGAGCTGGCCGCCTGCAGCTGCCAGCAGATCTCCGTGGAAACCGCACAGTCGAAGCTGGACTGCACCGTGCTGCGCGAGCTGACGGGCAAGAAAATCCTCGTCGGCTGCATCGATCTTTCGGATCCCGAGGTCGAATCGACCCAGGTGATCGTGGAGCGCATTCGGCGCGCGCTGGCCTTCGTCGAGCCAGAGAACGTGATTCTCGCGCCGGATTGCGGAATGAAGTACCTGCCGCGGGCGGTCGCCGACGGGAAGCTGAAGAACATGGTGGAGGCGGCCCGCCAGCTGCGAGCGCAGTTTGCCGGCCGCTGAGGGCTCTGTCGTGGGGCTGAGGGCTCTGCCACCGGGGGCCCGCTGAAGGCGCTCTGCCACGGGGGCCACGCTGGGGGCTCCATCGGCGGGGCGCTGATGAGGGGTCTGCCACCGGGGCCTCTGCCACCGGGGCCCCGCTGAGGGCTCTGCCACGGCCCGTCGAGGGCTCTGCCACCAGAGGAACGGGGGCAGCCTGCCCCCGTAGGTTGGTCGCGGGGCTCTCCCCCGGCTGCTGACCGGCTCGCGGCCCCGGGCGGGCCGTCAGAGGCCGAGCAGATGGGGCGCGTGCGTCATGTCGTGGAAGACCTCCGCGCCGGCGGACTCGAGCGCGGCGGCGTCCTCGTCTGCTGCGTAGCCGAGCACCCGCATCCCCGCGGCGATGGCGCCGCGCACACCGCTCGGCGAATCTTCGATGACGACGCATTGCTCGGCCTGCACGCCGAGCTGCGCCGCCGCGAAGAGAAACAGGTCCGGAGCCGGCTTCGGGCGCGCGACCATGCTCGAGGTATAGACGCGCCCGCCGAAGTAGCGCTCCAGATCGCAGACGCCCAGCGACAGCTCGGCACGCGCCTGCGGCGACTGAGAGGCGACGCAGGTGGGCCGCCCCGACGCGACGACCGCCTCGACCACCGCGCGCACCCCGGGGACCTCACTCAGGTGGCGCCGAAACCCGTTCGCGGTTTCCATCGCCCACTGATACATCCAGTCCGCAGGCAGCGCGGGGCCCAGCTGCCGCTCGACCTCCTCGGCGATGCGCAGAAAGGACTTGCCCTTGAATCGCCGGCGAAGCTCTTGCTCGCCCACCTGCCACCCCCAGCGCGAGAGCAGCGTCGCTTCGATCCGGCACACCAAACGCTCGCTCGAGACCAACACCCCGTCGCAGTCGAAAATCACAGCCACGCCGCCTTCAATACCGCACTCGCGCAGCGAGCGGCCAGCGCCCAGGCAGAGCCTTTGGCCCCCCCGACGGCGGGCCCACGCGGGCCGGGCCAAGGCCGCAAGCCGGTGCGAGCGAAGGCGCCCGGGCGGCGCGCTCGCCGAGGCCAAAGAGCCGTGCGCTCTCCTGCGGCCGGGGTCCGGCGCGCCGGGACCCCGGAGGGGCTCGGGCTCGCAGCCGCACGAACGAGCCTCGGTCCGCTGGCTTTGGACGGAGAACTCCGGCTAAAACCACGGTATGTCCGCGCCCCTCGTCGACCTGTTCAGCGATACCGCCACGCAACCCACGGAGGGCATGCTGCGAGCGATGTGCAACGCGCCGCTCGGAGACGAGCAGCGCCGCACCGATCCCACCGTCGCCCAGCTCGAGGAGCGTGCGGCCGACTTGTTGGGCCTGCACTGCGCCCTGTTCGTGCCGACCGCCACGATGGCCAACCAGATCGCCATCGCGCTGCACTGCCGCCCCGGGGATGAGGTGCTGTGTCACCGAACGGCGCACGTTCGCAACTACGAGGGTGGGGGCAACGCGGCCAACTCCGGCGCGCAGACGTACCCGCTCGAGGGCGAGCACGGGATCTTCAGCGCGGAGGCCGTGCTGGCGGCGTTGCGCGTGGACGATCCCCATCAGCCGGAGAGCCGTCTCGTGGTGGTGGAGAACACCAGCAATGGTGGAGGCGGCAGCATCTGGCCAGACGAGGAGTTCTCCGCGGTGGTTCGGGCGTGCCGCCGCCACGGCCTCGCGCTCCACGTCGACGGCGCGCGACTGATGAACGCCGCCGTGGCCCGGGGCCTGACGCCGAGCCACTGGTCGAGTCATGCCGACAGTGTCCAGGTGTGCTTCTCGAAAGGGCTCGGCTGCCCGATGGGCGCCATCCTGGGGCTGGGCACCGCTGCCGAGGGGCGCCGCGCGCGACGCATCAAGCAACGGCTGGGAGGTGCGCTGCGGCAGGCCGGCGTGATCGCGGGAGCCATGCTCTACGCGCTCGACCACAACGTGGAGCGGCTCGCCGAAGACCACGCACGCGCGACCAAGCTCGCCCAGACCCTCGCCGAGCTCCCGGTCGAGCTGCCGCCGGTGGAGACGAACCTGGTGTACTTCCGCCCCACCGGGGTGGCCGCCCGTGACGTGGCCGAGCAGCTGCGGCGGCGCGGCATTCTCGTCTCCGAGATGAGCGGGGGCTTCCTGCGCGCTTGCACCCACCTCGGCATCGACGACGAGGGGCTGGACCGCGCCTGCTCGGCGCTGCGCGAGCTGCTTGCGTCCTGAAGGGAGTCGGCCTCGCTGGTTGGCCGCCCTCGCCAACGCCGCCGCCCTCATGTGACCGGGCAAGCGCGCCGTTTGCCGAGGGCGGGCGCACAGGCAAGCGGCAGACCAATAAACAGCACAGGCCGGCCACTCGGCTCACCCGCGACTTGCGCGGGTTGTGCGGAATTTGCCCTTCGACTACGTTCCACCCTCCCCGAAGAAGGGGATCCCGACCCATTCGTTGGCTCGATGGGCGCCGCCCGACCGGCCACAAGCCCGCACGGGATCCCGAACCAGTCGAAATCACAGGAAGCGTACATGGCCCGAGTCACCGTAGAAGATTGTCTGGAACAGGAAGAAAATCGCTTCGCGCTCGTCATCCTGGCGGCCAATCGTACTCGACAATTGATGAAGGGCGGCCCGCCGCTCGTCGCGGGGAACAATAAGTCGGCCGTCATGAGTCTGCGGGAGATCGCGGATGGCAAAGTGCACTTCCACCGCGACAGCCACGAGGTCGTCAACGAGTGGCTGGAAGAGCGCGGCGCCGACATGCGCTGACGCCAACGCCTGGCTTCCCGTGCCGTCGTGGGCCTCGCGGCAGGTCGGCGAGCAACGCTGACGCCGCAGCCACCCGCAACGGGTTGCCTGCTCCCAGGTGGACGAGGCGATCCGGCGCCGCGCGGCGAGCGCTCTGAGGCGAGCCCGCTGCCCGTGCGTGCTTCCCCGCAGCCCGCGAAGAAATCTGGGCGAAGACGCGCCTCCCGAACGGTGGGCGCATCCCGCGAAAGGATTGCGAATCCCTCCCCGGCGCCTGCGGCCGCGCTCACCGCGCGAGTTGCGATGGGTCGCCACGACCCAACTCGGCTCGCCGAGCTCCAGCCCTCGAGTTGCCCCGGGGCGGCGGGCGGCCGACGGCGAGGCCTCTTGGGTTGGCTCCGAGCACGACCTCGGGGTGAAATCGCCACCACAAAAGCGAGCCGCCCCCGCTACGGCGGGGGCGATGAACGCTGGCGGAGCGCGCGGTTGCAGTGCTCTGCACTGGGCTCCCCACTGGGCAAACCCCTCAGGACGTCTTGCTATCCAGTACGTTCAGCCACTGCGTAGCGGCCTTCTTGAAGCGCTTGTGCTTGCCGGCTTTGCGGAAGGCGACCTTGGCTTGGCTGAAGCGCTCCTCACGCAGGTTCGCGATGCCGAGCAGGAGGTAGGCAACGCCCTGCTCATTGCCGAGCTTGCCCGTCTTCAGCGCTTTTTCGAGCGCATCGCGAGCTTTGGACCAACGCCGACCCGCCGTGTGAATCTCGGCGATTCGCATGTACATGGTGGCCGCTTGCTTGCTGCGCTTTTTGAGAGCAGCCGCCTTGGAGAGTGGCCCAATCGCCTCGTCCAGCTCCCTGGCCCCGAGCAGGCACTCGGAGTGTAGCTGGTAGGTCTTGAACGACTTCTTGATGTTGCCGTTTTCCAGACCCTCCTTCATGACGGCCGCCCCCTTGAGGGGAACGCCGTTCTGCAGGTACATGATGGCGAGATTCTCCAACTCCTCGCTCTTCTTCAGGAAATCCTGCCGGTACTCCAGCTCCAGGATGGAGAGCGCGTCGGCGTAGCGCTGCTCCTTGGCGTGCACCGCGAACAGCTGATCGTAGTACATCTTCTTCGGGTACAGCGTGGCCAACTGGTTGAGCACGCCCGGCAGCTCGCCATACGCCTTCTTTTCGAAGAGCAGCATCGAAAGCACCTGAAGCCAATCCTCCTCGGGCTTCCGCGAGCTGGTCACGGCCTTGCGAGCCCACGACAGCGCGCGCGAGTTCATGTCCGCCTGGATGTAGGTGGTGGCGATCATGAAGTAATCCCGCGGCTTGGGGGACTTCGTCAGCTTCACCCACTTCAGCAGGTGGACCAGCGCGCGCTTGTACTTCTTTTGAACCTGATACAGCTGGCCCAGGTTGTAGTGAAGCTCGAGCACGGACTGATCCGGCATCGCATCCGTTTCGAGCGCCTTCTCGAACGACTCTGCGGCCTTCACATAGTTCGTCTGCGAGTGGTAGACGTAGCCCTCCGTCTGCGTGACCATGGCCTTCTCGTGGGGCGAGAGCTTGCCGCGGTCGCGCGCATCCTTGAGGGTCTCCAGCGCGTCCTTGTACTTCTTGTCGCCGAGCAGCTCCGTCGCTTCGGTGAGCTGGTTGGCGACCCAGGGCCGCATCGAGAAATCTTTCTTCTCGTCGGCGGCGAACGCCGGGCTTCCGATCCCCAACGCCAGGAGCAGAGCAAGCGCCCGGACGGAGCCCCGACGGCGGCGCGCGCGAGCGCCCCCCCCCCAGAGGCTCGAGCCAAACACCGAACCAAGAGCCGCACCAGACACGGATGACTTTTGCATGGTTGCGCTTCCTACCTTCATTCCGCGTCCCGAATGTCGAACGATACCCGCGTCGTGACGTTGGGGACTCGAACGGGTTTGCCGTCCTTGACGCGGGGGCGATATTTCCACTTCTTCACGCAGTCGAGCGCCGCACGGTTGAAGACGCTGGGCGGGTGGGCCTTGACCACCTTCGGATTGGACACGGTGCCCCGCTCGGTGACCGTGTAAACCACGTCCACCCACCCTTCGATGCCGCGGTCGTGGGCCTCGGGCGGGTAGATCGGCTTGACGCGCGCGAACGGCAGGAACTCCGAATCCCGGATGATGGTACCCGAGCCAATGCCCGGGCCACCCATGAGCGAGAAGTTGCCGGAGACGGCCGGCGTATCGGGAACGTCGATCTTCAGCGAAGTCAGGCTGAGCTTCTGGTTGGTGCTCGCCTTGACGTTCATCGTCGGTGTCTTCGGCTGCTCTTTCTGGATTTGCTTCTTCGGCTTTTGGCGGGTTCGGCGCTGCATCGCCGAATCTTCCTTGAGCCGAATGAAGTTGGCATTCTTGTAGCCCGAGTCTTCATCGAGGCGGTTGTCGCGGTAGCGCACCATGCCGTAGAGCATGGTGGCGAGCACCAGCGTGACGCCCCCTCCCAGCACGGAGAACAGCAGACCGCGGCCCATTTGCTCACCCCGGTTCACCGGCTTCCAAAGCTGGTTGGCCAAAGAGCCAACCGCTCGAGCGGAGGGCTTCGGTGGCAGGGCGGGCGGAACCGTCTTCATGGATGAAGCCTCGTGTTGTCCGGGCCAGTTCGTGGTGGTCATCGCGTTGGTGCTCCCTTAAACCTCGGCGGAATCAATTCGGTGTCGCTGAAACGGCGACGTTCTCGGCCCCGGCGAGCTTGGCCTGATCCAGGACCTGAACGAGGACACCGTTCTTGGAGTTCTTGTCGGCCTGCACGACGACGGAGCCCTTGGGGTTCTCTGCCAACATGCGCTTGATGTTAGCGGAGACGGCCCGAACGTCCACCATACGCTTGTCGATCCAAACGTCGTTATTCTCGGTAATGGCCACCAAGATGCTGGCAGCCGTTTTCTTCTCCGCGGTGGCGGCCGACGGCCGGTTCACGTCCACGCCCGTCTCCTTCACGAAGGAAGCCGTGACGATGAAGAAGATGAGCATGATGAACACGATGTCCATCATCGGCGTGATGTCGATGCCCTCTTCCTCTTCTGCAACTCGACGACGAGCCATACCTTACCTCTTCTCCGACAATACCAGAGTTTCATTCAAGGAATGATCGGCGTCTTTGATGCGCTGATTGAGACGCGCAATCACGGCCAATCCCGAGAGGGATGTGGCGATGCCGACCATGGTGGGGATGGTGGCCTTGGACACGCCAGCCGCCATGGCCCGCGCGTTGCCCGTCCCCGAGAATGCCATCACGTCGAAGATGGCAATCATGCCCGTTACCGTCCCGAGCAAGCCCAGCAGAGGGCACAGCTTGACGAGGGTATCGATCATGGGAATCTGCCGCCTGGTGCGATCTTGCGAATCCGCCAGCAGGAGGTTGCGAATCTGGTGCGCGCGCCAGGAGTACCTGTCGACACGACTGTTCCAGTACGACTCCACCCAGCGCATGTGCCGCGGATGGACGAAGTAGAGGTACCAGAAGCGCTCCATCAAGAGCGACCACATCACGAACGTCACGAGGAGGAGGGCGTACAGTACGTCACCCCCCATCTCGATGAGTGTTCGGATGCTGTTAAGCGGTCGCAGTACCCAGTCTTCCATTCGCTTCCTCTTGCTCGGCCTTCTGCGCGACCAAGCCAGCGCTCTGCTGGTCGAGAATGTCCGTGATCCGCTTGCTCAGCGTCTTGAGCCAACTGTTGAGGAACACGAGCGCGATGGCGACGATCAGGCCGAGCATCGTGGTGACGAGAGCCTCGGAGATGCCGCCTGCCATGCGCTTCGGATCGCCCGTGCCGAACAGGGTGATCGACTGGAAGGTGCCGATCATACCGGTCACGGTTCCAAGTAGACCCATGAGCGGTGCAACGATTTGCACGATCTTGACGATCCAGAGGAAGGCATCGAGCTTGGCGCTCTCCTGCATGACGGCCTCCTCGAGCCGGTGCTCCATGCTGGCCGCATCCATCTGAGGCGAGGACGCGTACAGCCGCAGGATTCGGCCGAGGGGGTTGTCGGTGGCGGGGTTCTGAAGGTTGGCGCGCTGCGCGTTGACCTTCATGCCCGTGAGCAACAGCTGGACGAAGCGGAACAAGCCGAAGAGACCGGCCATGATGCCCAGTGCGATGATCATGTAGCCGATGACGCCACCCTGGGAGATGCGCTCCTTCAGGTCGGGGCTCTGCACGAGCGCGCGAAGAATCGAGCCGCGCGTGAAGTCGAGCCCGAACCTGACGAACTGGCCGCTGCCGTAGGTCGCCTGCAGCTCCGCCGCCTGGCTGGTGTAGCGACCCTGCGGCTGCGGCTTGATCTCCTGCAGCTTGCCCACCAGCGGATTCCAGTCGAGGTACTTTCCGTCTGAGACGGCGTTGAAGACACCGACCCGAATCACCTCGCGCTCGGCCTCCGAGCCGTCCGACTCTGCCATGGTGGCCGTGAACTTGGACACCTTGCCCTGCTCCACCATCTCCTTCTGCAGCGCGAACCACAGAGCGTTGAGCTCCTCGACCTTCGGAAGCTCCTTGCTGGTGGCGAGCTTGATCAGGGTCTTCTCCCGGCCGGGGTACTGAGCGCTGACGAGCGACTCCTTGAGCTCGGCCTGCGCATCACCGGCCACCTGGCGGATGACGCCGAAGAGCTCCCCCATCGTGCCGAGGCGCAAGCGCAAGACCTCTTCCTGCTTGGTCAGCTCCGCTTCATTGCTGGTAAACGCCTGCTCGAGCTCGGCGCTCTCCTTCTCGAGCGCGGCGAACTGGGCCTTCGCATCGCGCAGCAGGCCCTTCTGGTTGTCGCGCGCCTGCTTGAACTCCGCCACGCGCTTCTTGTTGGCGGCCTTCTCGGCCGTCCAACCGTCTTTGACCTGCTTGAGCAGCGCGTTGAGATCTTTCGGCTCGGCTTGCGCTGGCGCGGCGTAGCCGATGGCGGCGCTCGCGGCCAGGGCGACGGCGGCGACGGCGCCGAACAGGCGACGACGGGCCGACGGATTACGGCTTGTGTTGTGCTGCTTCATCTTGCTTCCCACAGTCTTCTGGACTCCTGCCCCGTAGCTCACTGCTCACTCCCCGCGCTGTCCCCGGCCCCCGCGGCGATCGGCAACATCAGCAGGTCGTTGGGCGCGCGCTGCTTGCCGGCGACCTGCAGGCCGTACTTGATCGCGTTGCTATGCTCTTCGTCGAGCGTCTCGAAAGCTTTCGAAACGGTGTTCCAGTGACCGACGATTTCCCCGTCGAGCGACTGGAATGCCAGCACGACGCGGCCGACGCGCAGGAAGTTGACCGTGCGCTTCTCGCCCTCGAACGCGATCTCGTCCTGGTAGCGCTCGATGGTGCGGCCGTAGTCCGTTTCGATCTGGTACGCCTCGACGATCTGGCGGTACTTCTCGGACTCGCTCACGTCGGCCTTGTCCATCATGTCCTTCAGGCGCTGAATCCGATCCCGACGCTCCTGCAGCAGGAAGGGCACGTCGAGCTCGACGAAGCTGCCGAGGGCGTCGATCATCTGGAGCATCAGGGGCGTCAGCGCGCGGGAGACGACGGTCACTCGGCCGATTTGCTCCTCGAGGGACGCCAGCTCCGTGTCTTGATCCTTGACCAGCTTGGCGAGCTGGGCGTTGTACGCGGACAGAGCCTCGGACTGCTGCAACACGGCCTCGTAATCGGCCAACAAGTTTTCGTGCTCTCCCTGGAGCTTGTCCACCTGCTTCTGGTACTTGGCGCCATCCTTGTTGGCGTCCTTGGCAACCCTGGCCACACCCTTCACGTCGGCGGCCTCCACGGGGGAGACGAAAGGCATCACGACAGCCAGCGCGGCCGCCGCCGAAACCGTAACTACCGCGAGCCTCTTCCCCGCCTTGGACCCTCGCCGACTGACTGCGGCGCTCTGTCGTTTGTTCACCATGCCTGTGCTTCCGCTTTGATTTTTCGCGCGTCCCCCACCGGGGCTCGCGGAAAACGGTTGTAGAAGAAAAGGGAAGGGGCCGCTCTGCCCGCGCCCTCTGGGAGTACCTGTTTCGATGAAGACCTGCACCGGCAGCGCGACCACTAGCGCCGGCAACAAGGGCCTGCTCTTCAGGGCCCACACGTATAAAGCAGAAGACTATGTGCTCGCAACGCCACAAGCGCTTACGTGTGCCCGCCGGGCACAGGATGGGGCCGGTTTTTCCCGCGTTGTGATGACGCGGGAAAAATCGGTAGCGAGATCTGTTACGGTTACGCCGCGGAGCCCTGATCTGGCGCGCGCCGCGGCGGGGTGGGCCGGGCGCGTTGGGCCGCCGCTGCGGCGTACCGCGGGCGCCCGGCTTCGGCCCGCCTCGTGAGACGCCGGGGGGCCGCTGCGCGACGCGGAACACCACCCCGAAGCGACGAGCCCGGGCCCCCATCGGGCCCGCCGCGGCGGGGTGTCGCCCGCGCGCCGGGAAACCAGCTCTCCGGGAACCAGGCTGGGTCAGATGTTCAGCTCGGGTGATTCACGGTGCTTGGGCCGCGCGGCGGGCTCGAGGGCGTCTGCCCTCCCCGCGGGCTGGCCCCGAGGGCCCGCACCACTCGGGCAACGAGCGCGTCGCCGGGCTCGGGCCAAGCGCGACGGCGCCTCGGAAACGGCCGCAGCCCCCCCCCCGCCGGCGGCCGGCGCCGGCGCTCACCAGTCCTCGCGGAACCGGATCCCCGCCGCGCGCGGCGGGTTGCAAAATCGCAGGTTCAGCCCGGGCGTCGAGATGATGTTGGTGGGGTAGGCCACGTTGAACACGTTGTTGACGAACCCGTGGCTCGAGATGCGACCGTCCGAGTGCTTGCCGCCGGCGCCGAAATCGACGCGCGTGTGGGTCGGGACCTCGCTGAAACGCGTCGGGCGCGCCGGGCGCGATGCCCGTCTGCGGATCCTGCTCGGGGGCGGCGCTACCGGGAAGCTCTCTCGCGTTGGCGGCTCGAGCAGTTCGCCACCCCCGTCGCCGTCGTACGCGGTCATGTAGTGGGTCATGCGGGTCTGCGCCCGGATCATCCGATCG
The DNA here is from genome assembly GCA_050299315.1 of Polyangiaceae bacterium. GTDB lineage: Bacteria > Myxococcota_A > Polyangia > Polyangiales > Polyangiaceae > SZUA-265. Next base: position 36,066 of record JBNKVS010000038.1, on the reverse strand, counting down.
AAGGCACCCGCCCCGGTGTAGAGCACCCGAGAGAGCGTCCAGTGCACCGTCAGCGGGGAAACCCGCGGCAGCCACTTGCCCCCGATGTCGACGAGATCGTCGTCTGTCGGTCCAACCCCCATGCGGCTGTCGTCGACGATGGTGCCGTCGCTGAAACGCGCGCCCATGAACAGTGCGTGAAGCTCCGCTTCCAACCCCAGCGGCAGGCGATGCGTCGCGTCGATGTCGAGGCCCATGATGTTGGAAGCGAGCACATTCTGGCGCCCGGCCGAGGTGGGCGGCAGAAGAACGCTGCCGCATTCAGGCGCGGCTTGCGGTCGAGCAGGAGGTTCTTGGAGCCGACCTCGCACGCCGTCACCGATTCGCTGTCGTACTCGGAGTCGAACGGCTCCCCGCCTCCAGACCCGGCGCCGTGTGGTTGAAGCCCGCCGCCTTGTGCCCGGTCGTGGCCGTCGCATGGATCATGTCTTCTTCGGCCAACTCCTATTCGACGCCCGCGCGCGTCCTGAGGCTCGCCGGGCTCGGGGGCGGGTGGATCCTGGCAGAGCTCGAGCGGCACTCGGTCGCGGGAGCCGAAGCTCCGCGGGCCAGGTACGCTTCGACGCGGGCGCCTGCCTGCTCGCGAGCGGAGAGCGAGTCGTAGTCGTCCGGCGGAGTGTACAGGGAGCGGCCGAGGCCTTCGTATCGAAAGCGCCCCGCGCCGTAGCGAACCGGCTCTTCCCCGCCGCCGGGGAAGCCGCGCGTCAGCATCCACACTCGGTCGTCGCGCGACTTCTCCTCGCCGGTGAGGCGCACACCGGCGATCAGGCGAAAGTCTCCCGTCACGTCGAAGGGGGTGTCCGCATGGCCGCGTACGAGCTGCCCTCGACTTGGGGCCTGTTGAACTCGCCCCCGGCGAAGAAGTCCGCCGGGTCGGAGATTTGCCCGGGGAACACCCGCTGGTCCTCGTCGAAGTAGGAGGCCCCCACGGTCCGGCGCGGCCGAGCGCCGTCCGACGCATAGGCGCGCAACTCGGCGATGATCGACGGCGAGCGGCTGTCCCAACAACCGCCGCCCATCGCGCCGGGGTTCACGTCATCGAATGCGCAATCATCGAATGCGACGCCCGCGTTCGAGCCGATCTGCTGTTCGTACTCGAGATCGCGATAGCTCCCCGAGGCGTCGACCGTGAAAGAGCCGGCGCCGAAACTGAGCAGGCCGCCCGCGCCCTGGTGGGTCAGGTCGACCGTGTCGCTGTCGCCGCGGTAGGAAACGCGGCGCGGGTCGTCGAGATCGTCGCTCGGATCGAACGGAGTGGCCACCACGTCGAGGGGGTCCTCGTCGTCGACGGCCCTCAGCGGCCCCTGCAGGTTGGCGCCGAGGTAGGCCGTACCCCGCTCTTTCGTGATGTCGTAGCCAATCGGCGCCGTGAAGCGAGAGGAGGGCTCGCAGGCGAGCTGCAGGCGGTACGCGTAGGCGTCGGCATTCTCGGCGGCCTCGATCTGTTGCACCGGCCCGGCGTTCTCGTAGTCCGAGTCGTACGCCTCGGAGAAGCCAGCCGCACGGTTGGTCACCATCTTGCCCAACAGAACGTCGACCATGCCCCGGTGCCGCCGCCGGCCGAAGGTGCCGAAGGTGGCCTGGGCATTGGCCTCGAACTGGCCGATCGTCGGTCGGTTGGAGACGATGTGGACCGTGCCGCCCATGGCATTGCGGCCGCGCAGGGTGCCCTGAGGGCGTCGACGTGCAGCGCGACGGCCCGGTCTCCCAGCTCGGTGTTGTCGTCCGAGCCGACGCCGCGAATGTAGACCTCCGTGTTCCCCTCCCTGCGCGCCGATCTGCAGGCCGGGAACCCTGCTCGCCAGGTCGCGAGCGTTGGTGTCCCCGATGGCGGAGAGCTTGGCCTCCGAGAACACCGAAGCCACGCCGGAGTAGTCCTGCAGGTCTTTCGAGCGCCGATCGACCGTCACGGGGACCCTGTCGATCTCCCCACCGGGCTGGGCGGCTGCTGCCGCCGCTGGTTGCGCGGCCTCCGGCGGAGGAGCCGCTTCTGCCAGCTCGGGCTCGGCGGCAGCCGGCTCTCGTGCAGGCGCCTGCTCGTCCTCGAGCTGATTGAGCTCCGCGTCGAGCTCGGCGTCGTCCCGTGCCCGGGCGCTCCCGCTCCCGAGCAGTAGCCAGCCGACGGCTCCGAGAGTGCCCGACAGGGCTCGTCGCAGGCGGCAGCGGACGATCCGTTGACCCGCCTTCTCGTCGAGGTTCGAGTGGGTCTTCCACGTACGCTTGCCGCGTGTCGCCATCGTTGTCGTGCCCATTCGGTTTGCGGAGCGCCGCGGGTGGTTCGCTCGAGTGGCGCACCGCACGCCGGGCGACATCCGGCTGATGTCTTTGATGTCGCGCTCGAAGAAAGAAAAAGGCCGACCGCTTGGTAGTTGGACCGCTCGTGGCAGTCAAATTGCCTCTCGCCGAGCGCCGGGGGGGTGACTCGGGGTGCGCGAGGCTCGAGCGGCGCGAGATGCAACAACACTCGCAGACTGAAGAAACTGCCGTAGCGCACACCTGTCGCGGTGCAGCAAGCGGCCCTTCCGAAGTCGGCGGCGGGTGCCCCCCGAGGTGGCTAGAGTTCGCAAACGGTTCCGGATTCCGGCAGAGCCATGCGTGGATCGAGAGTCGTTGCCGGCTCACTTACGCGGGTCGCGACAGGGACCCGAGGACGGTGTCCGCGCGACGAGACGTAGACGAGCTGGCCGGGTCGTTGCCTGCCTACCCGACCCGCTAGACGCCATACCCTCAAGACGACGGGCTTTTGGGCGTTGATCGGTGTATGACAACAATCATAGAGGAGCCCGAGCGGGGCCTTCGAGGGGCCCACTCCCAACGGAGAATTGAATGACGTACTTCGAGGAACTCGGCGGAGAGCCGGCGCTGCGCTCCGTCATCGTGCAGTTCGTCGACCGCCTGCTTACCGATCCGATGATCGGGTTCTTCTTTCGACAGACCAACCGGCGCCGGCTCGAGGAAAAGGAGTACGAGCATGCCGCCAAGCACCTGGGTGCCCCCATTCCCTACACGGGTAGGCCCCAGAGCGAAGCGCAGCGCGCGCATCGAAATGTAGGCGGCCAATTCGAGCGGCGAGTCGCGTTGCTCGGTCAAGTGCTCGAAGAGTGCGCGGTGCCCGCCCACATCCGAGCGCACTGGGTTGCGCACACCCGCTCTCTGCGCGCTCGAGTTGCCGCCGAGCGCAGCGGAGAGAGCGTCGGCTCGACCCGCGCGAGCCGCAGGCAGCCGCGACCCTTGCCGCTCCCACTGCAGCCGAGCGAGCTCAAAGAGCCGTGAAGGAGGGGATGAGTCCAGGCGCGTGGCAGCGCCCACTCATCCGCAGCCGAATCCAACCCCTGGCGGCGACGATCGCCGCGCTCGGCCTCCTCGGCCTCGTAGGCTGCTCGAGCTCCGGCTCGAAGCGGGTCCGGCAGCTGCCCCCGGGCTCCGAGCCACCCCACCCAGCACAGTTCAATCCACCGGCCGAGGCCGCGGCGAGCTCGACCGAGCTCTCCTCGCGCGAGGCAGGCCCGCCCGCTTCCTCCGCGCGATCCGAGGCCCCTCCGGGGTCGATTTCCCGAGGGCTCGCGGCGCCGCGCGGCGCTGGCCGAGACCGGGGCGGCCTGCGGGAATCTCCGCCTGCGGGTGTGGCGCTCGGTCGCTTTCGCAACACCTACTACAACTTCCCGTCGGCCGCCGACTACCGAGGTCGTCGCACCCGCTTGTTCGACGCGCGCTGCCGGTCGATCACGACCGTTCCCGTCGCTTTCCACGACACGCTTTGCGTGCAAGGGAGCGGCCAGCTGCAGAGCGGTCAGACGGTGAGCTACGCCCGGCGCAACTGCGACTGCGCGCGGACCTGCCCGCGCACGGGCCAGAAGATCTGCTTTCAAGCGCTCGATCCGAAACGCTTTCCATGGGGTCGAGGGGCGATGGGGACGGCAATCGAGCCGCTGCGCACGGTGGCGGTCGATGGTCGCGTCGTGGCCCTCGGCAGCTCGCTGTACGTTCCGGCCTACGCTGGGTTGCCCACGCAAGAGAACGGGCGCGGCCGGCACGATGGCTGTTTCACGGCCGCCGACCGGGGCATTGGCATCGTGGGCAAGCACATCGACGTGTTCACCGGCAGCGAGGCGATGACCCGCTTGTACAATCGCCTGCTCCCCAGCAACCGCGCGTTGGAGGTCTTCCTCGACAGCCCGCGCTGCCGCGCGCCGACGCCACGCGCCGACGCCGCGGGGCGCGGCCGCTCGCCCCCCCGCGGCGGTGCGCTCGGCGGCCCCACCCTCGGCGGCCCGCCCTCCGCGGCCGTCGCTGCCAGCACCCTGCGGTGATCCGCTGCCGCCCGGCCGCCGGTCGGAGGCCGGCGCTCCTGGACCGGCCCCGGTTCCGGTTCGCGCGGGCCGCGTGAGCGACGCCAACCTCTTTCGGCCGGCAACTCACGACGGCCCAGGCCCGAGCGGCTCGGTCGACCTCTCACGGGCCGCGTCAACCGACGGCTTCGTGGAGCGACCCGCGCGCCCCTCGACGGCGCACACCGTCACCGCATGGGCGCCCGCCCCTCCCGCGGTGCGCCGCGGCGGGCGCCCAGCGGCCCGCCCAGGCCCCCCGCTCTCACCTCACGCGGCGCCGACGAACAGCCAGCGCGACCCCACGCGGCGAAGCTTGTAGCGGGCCGGGCCCTCGCCGGCCTCACCGTCGCGCAGCAGGGTCACCGAAGCGAGAGCTTCGTCGCCCCCGGGCCCGTCCCCACGGACCTCGATGCCATCCAGGCTGAGCTTCGTGGGGGGATCCTCGGGGATGTCCCCCGCCGCTTGCAGCGCATCCGGGTGCAAGGAGGCAACGAGAAAGCGCCCCTCGCCGACGAGCGGAGCCGCGAACCGCGCGCGGACGAGCTGCTCTGGGCTTTCGGCGCCCGCGTCGAACACGACCCGGCAACACTTCTTGAACTTCTTCTCGCTTCCGCACACGCAGGCGTCATTTCGACCGACGCGAACCAGCGGACCCGCGGCGGGCGGAGGATGGATCTCCGCGCCGTCGAGGTAGAGCCAGCGGCCCTCGTGGCGCTTGAACGCGGCCTTCTCGTGATGGCGTTGAGGAATGCCCTTCATCGAGTACTTGGCGACGAACTCGACCTCCCCCGTCTCATCCTTTTCGCCGCCGGCCTGCGTGCCCAGCACCTCGAGGCCATGCCACTGTGCGTTCTCCGCCCAGGCGCGCGTGCTATCCGGATCCACGCCCCCCGAATCCGGGTGCAACGAGTTGATCAGAAAGTCGATCTCGCACTTCTCGTAGGCGCTGTAGCGAGCGCGCATCACCGACTCGGCCGTGGGCGCCTGCTTCTCCCCCGAAATGATCGGGCCGCAGCACTGGTCGTATTCCTGATTGCTTCCGCACGGACAGCTCAACTCTCTTCATCCCTTCTGCGATTGGCGCGGAGGCTCCGCAGGCGAGGCTTGCCACGACTCGCCTCGCAGCCGCAAGGCCTCCAGTAGCCGGGACTGGATTCCGCCGAACGCGCCGTTGGAAAGGATTGCGACCGTATCCCCGGCCCGAGCCTCGGCCACCACCTTCTCGACGATCGCGCTCACGTCCGGCAGGGCCCAGGCCACCGCCCCCGCGTCGCGGAGCTGCTGCGCGATCGCGCCCACGTCGAGACGGTCGGCCTCGGGCAACTCGCGACCGACGGGAGCCAAGATGACACGGTCGGCCGCCTCGAAGCTGCCGGGATAGGCCGCTTGGTGCATCTTGCGGCACGCGGTGGCGCTGCGGGGCTCGAAGATCGCCCACAGCGCCCCCTGGGGGTGGCGCCTGCGCAGCGCCCGGAGCGTCTCGCGAACGGCCGTGGGATGATGGGCGAAGTCATCGTACACCGCCACACCCGCGGGGCTCCCCAGCGGCTCCTGGCGCCGCGCGACCCCCTGGGTGACCGCGAGAGGCTCGCGCAACGCATCGAGGGCAACGCCGTAGCCGGCGCTCACCGCTGCAAGCGCCGCCACGCAGTTGCTCACGTTGTGCCGTCCCATCATCGGGGTGCTCCAGACCCCGACGTCGCGGCCCTCGGCTCGCAGCGCAAAGCGCTCGACCGCCGGGGCTTTGGGCGACCCTTCGGCGCCCTCGGCCGACAGCAGCCTCCCCACCCAGTGCAGCCCTCCGGCGGGCAGCGCCGCGGCGCCCGCGCTGGGCTCGACCCCATACCAGAGCACCTCGCCCGGAAAGTCCGAGCGAACCACCTCGACGACCGCCGGATCCTCTCCGTTGGCGACCAGCACGGAAGTCTTGGAAAGTCCTCGCAACCAGAGGCCAAAGGCTTCGCGATAGGCCTGCGGTGTCGGGTAGATGTCGACGTGGTCGTGCTCGACGGAGGTGAGCACGCCGACCTGGGCCTGGTAGTGGACGAGCTTGGGGGATTTCTCGAAGAAGGCCGTGTCGTATTCGTCGCCTTCGATCACGAAGGGCGCGGCGGCTGCGGCCGCCGGCGCGCGGAAGCTGGCAGACAACCCGTGTGGCACCCCCCCGATCAAAAAGCCCGGCTCGCGACCGACCGCCATGAGCAAGCTGGCACACAGCGCCGAGGTGGTCGTCTTTCCATGCGTACCGGCCACCACGAGAGGCCGCGTTCCCCCGAGCACGAAGCGCTCGAGGGCCCCCCCGATGTGTGTGTAGTCGAGCCCCGCGTCGATGGCCGCGCGCGCCTCGACGTGGTCGGCGCGGCAGGCGTTGCCCACGACGACGAGGTCGGGCCGAAGCTCTGGATCGGCCAAGTGAAGATTCTCCGGCGAGTAGCCCGCGCGGCACTCGACCCCCCACTGCGCGAGCTTCGGCCCAATCGGCGGGTCGAAGGCGCGATCGCTCCCGCTGACGGTGTGACCGAGGGAGGCAAGCAGACCGGCGAGCGGTCCCATGCCCGTGCCAGAAACTCCAATCACGTGGATGCGCATGGAGTGAAGGCTCGCCCGAGAAGCGGGGCCCGGGAAAGTCCCCTGCGGCCCCACCGAGCCCCCAAAGCTCGGAGGTCTGCAGCCACGGGGGCCCGAAATGCCACAAAAATTGTACCCGCAAGAGAAATTGCAGGAGAGCCGCCCAGGACGCTCGTTCCCGTCCGGGTCACCCGCCAGCCGGCGCCCCCGGAGACGCCGAAAGCCTACGCGCCACACCGCTCGCCTCCCGGGGCTCGAGTCCCTATCGGGACTGCCTACATCGCCGTAGGCGCCAGATGGGGACGCACGTCGATTCGAGGAAGTTTTGGAGGCCTCACCCTCTTTCGGTTTTTGTCAGGCTGCCGATGGCAGATTAATGTGCAGGAATCGTTCGAGTCTTCGCCGAACCAGGGAACCCGTGTAGGCAGGCGTCCCAGCGCTCCCCACTCCCAACAACTCATGCCCATCGAAGATCGCATCACTCGGGTGCTTCAGGAAGCCGAAACGAGCGGCGAGCTGAGCGCACCCCTGCGGCAGAGAATCGAGTTGGCCGTCGGGCAGAGCTTCGCCAGCGAGCGAGCGCGGCTGCGCGCGGAAAAAGTCGTCGCGATGTCCGAGGAGGACGCGGTGCGCTACCGCATCATCTCCGAGCTCGCGACGGATTGGGTGTATGCGGCGCGCAACGACGAGGAAAGCGGGCAGCTCAAGCTCGAGTGGGCCACGGAGGCCTTCGAGCAAATCACGGGCTACAGCGTCGCAGAGCTCAGCGACGGCAAGGGCCTGCGAGAGATCGTCCCGGACCAAGACGAAGGCGACTTCGATGGCGCCAGTAGGAACCCGGGCGCCCACCAGCCTCGCGTCTGTGAATACCGAATTACTTGCAAGAGCGGGGAAACTCGCTGGTTATGCGACTATCGCCGACCCGAGCTGGACGCGACGGGCAGCCGCGTCGTTCGTGTGTTCGGGGCGGTCAAAGACATCACGAACCAAAAACGCGCCGAAGAAGCACTTCGCGATGCGATGATCGAGCTGGAGCAGCGCGTTGGAACGGAGGTCGCGCGTTTCCGCGCCGTGATGGATCAGGCCGGCGAGAGCATCTTCGTCGTGGACCCACGCACGGGCTCTTTCGTCGACGTGAATGAGACGGCGTGCAAGGAGCTCGGCTTTTCGCGCGAGGAGCTCCTGTTCGAGAAGCGAATTGGAGACATCTACGTCGGTCGGCTACCCTGGCAGGGGAGACCCCTCAGCGAAATCAGCGACACACGCCCCTCGAGCGAGCAGGTCTATCGCCGCAAAGGAGGCGGCCAAACCCCCGTCGAGGTCACGACTTCCGTGCGGCGCTTCATGGGCCAAGACTATCTCGTGTTGGTCGCGCGGGGCATCGAGGAGCGCAAGCAAATGGAGGCCCAGCTCGCCCAGCAGGACCGCTTGGCGAGCGTGGGGGTGCTGGCTGCGGGTGTGGCTCACGAAATCAACAACCCGCTCGTCTACATCATGAACAACCTCTCGTACGTGCTCACGCACCTGCCCCAGGAGCACAGCGACCTGTCGAGCGCTCTGCGCGAGGCCCGGTCGGGCGCGGAGCGCGTGCGAGACATCGTCAAGGATCTGAAAACCTTCTCGCGCTCCGACGACCAGAAGATCGAGCCGATCGACGTGCGAGACGTGCTCGATTCGGCGATCAAGGTGGCGCACAACGAGATCCGGCACCGCGCCCAGCTGATCCGAAACTACGCCGAGATCCCCCCCGTGGAGGCCAACTCGCGCCTCGGCCAGGTCTTCCTGAACCTCGTGCTCAATGCCGCGCACGCCATCGGCGAGGGCGACGTGAACAACAACGAGATCAACGTCTCCGTGGAGCGGGACGACGCGGCGGGCGAAGTGAAGGTCAGGATCCGCGACACCGGCGTGGGCATTCCTACGGAGCGCCTCGCGAAGATCTTCGACCCCTTCTTCACGACGAAGCCCGTCGGTGTCGGCACCGGGCTCGGCCTCTCCATCTGCCGCAACATCACCCAGTCCCTCGGCGGGCGTATCGAAGTGGAGAGCATGCCGAGCGTCGGCTCGACCTTCTGCGTGTCGCTCCCCTACACCGAAAAGGCGCGGGCTCTAACCTTGCAGCGAAGCTCCCGACCGCCCGCGCACTCCACGCGCTCGCTGCGTGTGCTGGTGGTGGACGACGACGTCTTCGTGGCCCGCTCGATTCGCCGCCTGCTGCGCCCGCAGCACGATGTAACGCTGGCGATGAGCGGCAAGCAGGCTCTGACCTTGCTCTCCGATACGAACTACGATGTCATCTTCTGCGACGTGATGATGCCCGAGATGACCGGGATGGAGCTACACGCCGCCGTCAGCAAGAAAGACGCGCGCATCTCCGAGCGATTCATCTTCATCACGGGCGGGCCCTTCACCCCCGAGGCGCGCCAACTGTTCGACGAGGTCACCAACCCCTGCATCCAGAAGCCCTTCACGCCGGCAGATCTGGCGAACGTGCTCGAAACCGCAATCTCCTCCAGCTGAGCCGCGCCGGAGGTCGAGCCTTCCGCCCCGCCCGGCCCCCGAAAGCAGGGTTCGAGATTCTCGAGCCCTCCATTCGGGGTCGCGGAGAATGAGTCGAGAAAAACCCGAGCGAGAGTTGCGCTCGCTCATTGGCCGGCGCGCGCCTGCCTGCCCCTCCAGGTTCTCGAGGTTCTCGAGCGGCAGGGCGAGAAGCCCACCGCGACGAGAGGACCGTCTCGAAAGGCCCCGTGCGGTCCGACCGAGAGGGGCGACGAGCCGTGCGACGGCAGCCATCACCGGCGCGAGGGAAGCGACGAGCCAACTCTCGTATTCAGCAGACGCTACCGAATCCGCACGCGCGTGGCGAGCGGCCCCGAAGCCATCGCGGACGTGTGCCAACGGGGAGGCAGGTTCGGCGTCACCCAGTGAAATACGGTCCGCGCATCGGCGGGAGAAAGCTGCAAATTGCCGGGCCCGTGCTCGAGCCCAAAGCGATCGTGCCAGTAGGTGCCGTGGATCACCTGCCCACTGTCGAGCCGCATCACCCACGGCACGTCGTAAATGCTGACGCGATTGGCCAGACGAGAAGGAACGAGCCCGACGCCCGTTGCATCTTTGGCCAGAATGCGAAAATCCCCCTTGCGGGTGACGCGGACGAAGGCTCCCTGTAGCTCGCGATCGGCCCCGCTGCTCACCAGGGTGGTGAAGACGGCCTTGGACCCCTCGAAGAGCGTGAGCGTCCCCCTGGCAATGGACACGTCGATCCAACGAGTGCGCTCCGCGACGAAGGATGGCAACGATTGGGGAGGGCGAACGATCGTCACGTCTTCGGCCCGAACCCATTCGTTCGGCCCGTGCCGATGGTAACGCCGCCCCGCCACGCTGCGGGAATCGTGCTCGAGGTTCAAGCGAGTATGGAACGGCAGCTCGCCGATGGGGGTGGGAGGCTTGCCGCGATTGAGCGACCAGCTCGTCACGGCCGACTTGAGCACGAAAGCCACGGGCAGCTGAACGTCGCCCCGTAGCCAGAGCCCTTCGAACTCACTTGCCTTCGCCGTCTCCAAGTCACCCGCTGCGACGAGGTGGCCATCGGTCATTTGGGCGAACTCTTTCAGCTGCCCGCCGCGGCTCTTCGCCCCCCAGGAGCCGACGACCGCCAACCCACTCCAGCTCGGCAGCATGCCGACTCGGCGGACCACCGGTGGCTGGTCGGAGACCAGCTCGTAGAGCGGCGTGTCGCGCACGACGCGAGCGTAGGTATAGGGAAGCGGCTGCTTGCCTCGAAATGGCAACGGCAACCTTCGGAGGTCGGGATGCGCTTTATCGAGCGTCGCCGACTGATCGTCCACGCACACGAAACCGCGCGGGTCGATCTCGTACCACCCTCCCGCGCAACCTGTCCGGGTGCTGGGCTGCTCGGCTCGCGGCACCGGGGAGCCGACGCGCAGGTGTCCCACGACCCGAGCCGTGTCGCGGGACTCGGCGCGGATCGGCGTGTAGTCACCGAGCGGGAACAGCCAGCGCGGCCCCTCGGCAAGTGGCTGGCAGCAAGGCGACCGCTCCACCTGCGCCAGCGGCACCTCCTGCCGTTCGCGGCTGCAGTGTTGGCCCAGAAGGGCCAGAGACAGCAACATCCCGCCGGGCGCGCGTCGCCAGCGCCCGGCGACGAGCGGTGCGGCGGCCCCTCGGGGGCCAGCGATCGGCGGTCGCGATCGAGACACCGCGGCGACGCTGGCGTGGGGGAAACGATTGGGCCAAGTTTTTCGACGAGCCCCCGAGCCCCGAAGAACCGGAGCTTCGCGCGCCGCCCGGTAGCCCCGAAAACCGGCAATCTTGGCGACGAACGCCAGACTGACGGGGCTTGGCCCAACGACCTACTCCTCGAGCGGGGAAAAAAGATCCGACAGCTCCCCTTCGGAAAGAGTCGGGGGGCGGCTGGCGGAGCTGCCGACGAGACCGGCTGCCAAGTCCTGCTTTTGCCTCTGCAGCTCGACCATGCGCTCCTCGACGCTGCCCGCGACGATCAACTGATAGACGAACACGGGCTTCGTCTGGCCGATGCGATACGCGCGGTCGGTGGCTTGCGCCTGAGCTGCAGGGTTCCACCAGGGATCGTAGTGAATCACCGTGTCGGCCGACGTGAGGTTCAGGCCGGTGCCCCCGGCCTTGAGGCTGATCAGGAAGACATCCGCATCACCGCGCTCGAAGGCGTCGACCTTGGCCTGGCGATCCTGCGTGCCCCCCGTGAGCATCAAGTGCCCGATGTTGCGCTGCCCGAGCCCGTCGGAGATCAGGCTCAGCATGCTCGTGAACTGGGAGAACACGAGAAGTCGATGCCCCTTCGGCAGCAGCTCGGCAAGCAAGCCGAAGAAGTACTCCAGCTTGGCCGATTGAAGAATCGCGCGCGCAGGCCGGACTCGCACCAATCGCGGATCACAGCACACCTGGCGCAGCTTCATCAGCGCATCCAGGATCGCCACGGTAGAGCCGGCGATGCCCTTGTTGCGCACGACCTGGCGAACATCGGCATGCGCTGCCACGCGGATGCTCTCGTAGAGCTCTCGCTGGCTTCCCTCGAGTCGCACGGGGCGTAACAGTACCGTCTTCGGCGGCAGGTCCGTTGCGACTTCGCTCTTGGTTCGACGCAAGATGAAGGGCTCGACGATGCGCCGCAGCGCCGCAAGCTTCTGCTCGTTGCCCTCCTGCTCGATGGGCACACGGTAGCGCGCCTGAAACGAGGCTGGGTCATCGAGCAGGCCCGGCATCAGAAAGTCGAACATGGACCACAGGTCACCCAGGTGGTTCTCCACGGGGGTGCCGCTGAGGCAAAGGCGATGGTCCGCCGGCACCTGGCACACGGCCTCGCGCGCCGCTGCGCGAGGGTTCTTGATGGCCTGCGCCTCGTCCAGGATCAGATAGTGGTACTCGCGCTCGCTGAAGAAATCGATCTCGCGCACCAGGAGCATGTACGTCGTGAGAACGATCTGCGCCTCGCGCAGCTGCGCCTTGCGCTCGGAGCGGCCCGGCCCATGCCAGATCACCACGGAAAGGTGCGGCGCGAAGCGCTGCAGCTCGCGGCTCCAATTCTGGATCAAGCTGGTGGGCAGCACGATGAGTGTCGGCTTGGTCGCCGGCTGCTTGCCATACTCCACGCACAGGTGGGCTATCGTCTGCAGCGTCTTGCCGAGCCCCATGTCGTCGGCCAGCACGCCGCCGACGCCACTCTCACGCAGCCGTTGAAGCCACGCGAGGCCCTCCGCCTGGTAGGGGCGGAGCGTGGCCTGCAGGCCATGTGGGACGACGGGGGTCGCGCTCGACACGACCGTGCGCGGACCGCCCGCTGCGGGATCGGCCCCGTAGCGCCGAAATCCGCTGGCGCGCGTGGAGAGCACGGACGCAAGCGTCTCCAGAGAGCTCCCCTGATACTGGCTGAGCTCCAGCCGATGCGGCTCCCGCTCCCTGCCCGAGTACAGCTCGCGCAGCACCTCGAACAGACCCCACAAGAGATCTCGCGGCACCCGCACGTACTTCTGATCTCCCACCGGGAGCGCCCAGAACTTGAGCGAGCGACGACTCAGCCGCTCGAGGCTCTGGTCGTCCGGCACCTCGTCGAGCAAGCCGAGCAAAGCGTCCAGCAGATTGACACGCGTCCCATCGACCTCCACGCCGAGCTCGCAGCCAAACCAGTCCGCGCGCTCCGAGAGGGGTGCGACATCCATGTACCACTCGGGCTCGGAAGGCAGCACCTGGTAGGGATAGTCCTCCGCTATGGAAACCCGAAAGCCGTGCTTCTCGAGCTCCGGCAGGGCGTGGGAGGTGAAAGAGCAGTAGGCGTGCGTATCCGCCTCCACGCCGATGACGTGGGTGGCCTTCGAACCGAAGGCCGCTTCGTAGCCATCGAGGCAGCCGAGTTCTACCGCGCCGAAACGCTCCAGCAGGCAGCTGGCCCGCGCCTCGCGTTCACGATCTCGCTCGACGGAGACGACTCCGTGACCCTGCGCTACGAAGAAGCGCTCGCGCTCCTCGGAAGCGCCGATGTGTGTCCCCCCATAGTCGAAGGAGAGCCGCGCGACGGGCAGCGAGACTTCTTCCTCGACGCCGGAGGTGGACCGCGCCGCGCTGAGTAGGACTTTCTCGGAAAAGAGGCTCAGGCAAGGGACAGGCTCAAAAGAAAGGACGTTTGCCGCAACCACGTGAGACCAGGCTCATAGCAAGGCTCGCCACGAATGGAAAGCTCGTAGCCCATGAAACTCACGCCCGCCCCGAAAGGCCAATTTTCGGCTAAACGCCCCCGCGGGCCTGCCCCCAACCCCTCCGACACGAGCTCCCGCGACGCGCGCTAGTAGGAGGAGTCGGGCGGTGTCGGATCCGCGAGGCTCACATCCGGGCCCGCGGAGGCGTCGACGTCGCAGGCAAACGCATCACAGTCGATGCCCGAGCGGCAGGCCCCTTCGGCGCAGCGCACCAAGCATTCGTTCCCGTAGCAGGAGAGCCTCTCCTCGCAGGAGCCCTCCCCGGTGCAGGAAACTTGGTTCTCAGCCGCGTACGCGATGACCGTTGGGCAACTCCAAGCTCCGCTGCACTCGATGCTGCACCGCTCCCCTTCGCAAGATACGACGCTTCGGCAAGAGCCGACGCCGGAGCACACCAGCTCGACGTTCTTGGCGGCCCCGCCGATGCCGCCGGCACAAGAGCCGTCCCCGCTGCAGTGGACCCGGCAGTCCCCGTCGCAAATGACCTCGTCCTCGCACGAGCCTTCGCCGGCGCATTCGATGGTGCAGGATGCTTCCTCCCCGCAGATGACGTTGCCGGGGCACGAACCCGCCGCACAGCGAATGCTGCAATCGTCACCCTCGGGACAAATGATCTGCACGGGCCGCGTGCACAGGCCCTCCTCATCGCAGTCGAAGATGCACGAGCCCTGCTCGCAGCGCCCGCCCTGGCTCCCGCAGAACGGCGAGCAGGTGCCGTCGCTCTCCGGGCGCTCGGCGACCGGAACCGCAAAAGGCCCGGCTGGCTCGGGATCGACCCCAGCCGCGCCCGCATCGGCCTGGGCGCCCCCGCCGGGAGCTCCGGGCGCGCCATCCTCTGGCTCCTCCGAGCCACCGGGACCCGACCCCGCATCAGGGCTCGCCGGAGTGACAGGCGGAGGCGGCAACGCGGTGCTCCCGGGTGGCTGTGCTCCCTCGGACGGCACGGGACCCTCGCCTGGATCTTCCCGCAGCGCTCGCGTTTCTTCCTCTGCAATCGCATCGCGCAGCTCGGAGAACAAGTTGGCCGCCGAATCCGAGCAGGCGCTGACCCACAAACCGATGGGCAGAATCGCGACGGCGTGCAAAGCGCGAAGGCCCCGCCCTGCGCCGCCCCGCTTGCCCCGACCTCGAGGGGCCGAGCCGGTAGCTGCGGCAGCCGCCTCTCGTTCGGACTCGCGCACGACGGACGCGAGTCGGGATCCCGACGAGTGAATGGGCATGACAGAGCGGAGCTGGCTGTTCGGGTGCTTCATGCGGTTGCCTCCCCACGGCGCGTGGCGGCACGAAGTGAGGGTGTGAGAAATCCCCTAAGCATAACCGGCCTGGCCCAGCTCTTGGGCCCCGAATTACGGATTGCCCCCCCTTTTGCCCTGACGCACTGGCTAGCAGAGTTTGTCAGAGCTGGCTTGTCAGAGCTGGCTTGTCGGAGCTGGTTTCTCGGAGCTGGTTTCTCGGAGCCAGAGTTTGTCGGAGCCGGTTTTTCGGAGCTTCTTGGGGCGCTTTCTTCAGCCATTTCCGCCGCTGCCCACGCCCCTTTGGCTGGCTTCCCTCTCGCTGGCGCTCCTTTCTTTCTGCCCCGAGCCCCGAGCCCCGAGCCCCGAGCCCGCGAGCCCGCGAGCCCGCGCCGGCAGCCCAAGCCAGCAAGCCCCCCCCGCGGGCAGGTGACCAGGTGTTCTGCGGGTCCTTTTCGCCGGGCCCTCCTGCCCGCGGTCGTGAGGCCTCCCGCCTGGCCAGCTCGACCCGCTCGCGGCGTGCCGCCGGGCCTTTCGACCCGGCCGGGTATTGCGCGTGGCTCGCGAGCCCCCTAAGCCGCTGGATTCTCTCATTTCTCAATCCCCCCAGGACGCGCTCCCCGAGCCGCACTTTCGACGTCACGCGACCCGCGGTCATCGCGCCGATGGCCGCCCGCCGCGGCATCCATCCGACGCGGCGGGCCTCGAGCCGCCCTGCCGCGGGGGCCTGACGGCTCGCGTTGCTTCGAACGAGCCAGAATTTCCCGAACTCGTTCGATATACGGCGCTGCCGCGGCCCGCGCCCTCCGGGTCGACGAGCGCGAGGAGAACGGCCGGGGGCGAGGAGCGCAGCGCCCGAAGAGGAGCGAGCGCGCTGCCCCGAGGCACTCCGAGCGCGCCACGCCGCTGCCGAACCAACGAGCCGCCGGATGGCCGCGAAAGGCTCAGCGGCCGTCACCTTCGAACCGCCGGGGCCCTCGTTGGCGCACGAAGCCGTCGATCTTCGCGAGGCCGGCGGGCAGCCGTTCGAGCCACCCGCTGCGCCGACTCGAAAGCACGATCGAGGGAAACGCCCGCGCCCTGCAGCGCCGCTTTCAATGGCCGTCGCGTGCAACACTGCCGCTCCTCGCCACGCGAACGAGGATGGCGAGAGCTACGCGGGGGGCCGGCGAGCGACGAGGTCGACGACGGCAGAGCGCCCCTTGTGCCCGTCGCCCTCGTCCAGCTCGGGCTCGTACGATTGGATTCGAAGGATCTCGAAATCGGCGAACGCGGAGAGCAGCAGCTCTTCCGTGTACAACTGCTCCAGAACGGGGGGGCCTCCCGTGCGATATTCGAGCTGCTTCGGGGTGTACCCGTGGAGCAGCAAGACCCCCCCGGGGCGCACGGCGCGCTTCATTCCGGCGAAGATCTCGTCGCGAAAAGCCGGCGGCGCAAACTGAATGAAGATGGCGACCACGGCGTCGAAGGAGGCCTCGGGCCACCGCCACCCCTGCAAATCCAGGTGATGTAGCTCGACGCTCACTCCCTCGAGCTCCGCCAGCTTGCGCGCCTTGGCGATCCCCTTCTCCGCGATGTCCGTCGCCACGACCCGGTGACCTTGCTTGGCCAAGAACACCCCGTTGCGACCCTCGCCATCGGCGGGCACGAGCACGCGTGACTGCGGAGGGATGTAGTGCGCATGCTGCGCCAAGAACGCGGCCGGCCGCGTGCCGAAGAGGTATTGCTCGCGCTCGAAGCGCGTGTTCCAGAAATCGCGGTCGTCAGCGGGCATCTTCGATTGCAGCGATTGTAGCGCCCGAGCGCCGCGCGGGAAGCCTGCACCTGCTCCGCGGTGTCGATCTTCGACGCCGCGGGGCGAGGCGTGTGGTCCGTCGCAATGCGCCGGGCGCCCGCGTAGAGCACTTCGTTCGCCCGCCACCCAGGCAACGTCGGCCAATCGCGCCTTCCCAGCGGGCGCCCCTCCCTTCTCGTCGGCACGTGCTTCGCGAGTGGCACGTGGTGCCCCGGAGGGGAGGACACTTCCGCAGAGGCACCGCACGACCGACTCTGTGTAAGCGGAACCCCCACCCCGGACCGTACGGCGGGCGATGAGAAAATCGCTCGCGAGATCGCTCGGGCCAAAGTGCGCGAATATTGCGCGCACGGCGCGAAGGGTCGCCCGATCACCGAGTGCGCCGTCTTCCCCACTGGACGACTCGGTGTCGCGAGTCCGGGCTCAGGGTTCCCCGTTTGCGGCTCGAGCGAGCGCGGCGCGAGCCCTCGGACTCGCCAGATCTCGCGGACTTGGCTGCCCGATGCGCTTTCTTGCTCGTCGTACGACGAGGCGGCGAAGCATCACCCAAGCGATGGGGCGGCGGGAAATCGCCGGCGTGGTCGAGCGCTCGGGGTTTTGCCACCCGAGTGCCATTGCTTTTGTTCATACTGAGCGTTGGGACGCATCCTAGGCCCCCCCAATGCCCCCCAATCCCCCCCCGATGATTCTCGACGCATCCTCGGTGCGAGTGCTGATCGTCGAAGACGAGCTGGTGCTGGCCTCGAGCCTCGAGCGCAAGCTCGAGAGCTTCGGCTACGAAGTCGTCGGGCTCGCGCAAACGGCCGTGGAAGCCATCGAGCTCGGCGCCCGGAAGCGGCCGGACTTGGTGTTGATGGACGTGAGCCTGCCCGGCGACATGGATGGCGCCCGAGCCGCGCTGATACTGCGGCGGGATTTCGACATACCGAGCGTCTTCGTCACCGGGCGCAGCGATCGAAAGACGATCGAGCGGTGCAAGCAGGCCAGCCCTCTCGGATACCTCACGAAGCCGTACAACGCCACGCTCGAGGTGACGCTCATGATGGCGCTCAAGCAGCTCGAGCTGATTCGATCGCGGGACTCGGCCTATCGCCAGCGTGACGAAGCGAATGCGCGAGCCGCCAGCATCCTCAGAAACTGCGTGGACGGGATCATCGGTTTGGGCCCCGCTGGCGAGGTACTCCTGTTCAATCAACGCGCAGAGGGCATGTTCGGCCGAGATCGCGGCTCGGTGCTCGGAAAGCCGCTCTCTGCTTTTCTCATCGAGCGCGGCCCCGAGCGCCAGGAACACACCGTGAGCGAAGCGGTCGTGCTGTCGCGGCCTCGGTGGCGCTACCGCGTTGCGCGGGGCGACGGCACGCACGTTCCCATCGATCTCACCGTTTCCAGGAATGCTCGAGGCGAAGATCCAGCCTATACCGTCATCGCGCGAGACGTGACCGAGCACGAGCGGCTGGAGCAGCAGTTCGTGGTCGCCCAGAAGATGGAGGCCGTCGCTCGGCTTTCGTCGCACGTCGCCCACGACTTCAACAATCTGCTGTTGGCCTTGCGAGCCAACTTCTATCTCTTGCGCGACCTCATCGACGTGCGAGGGCTATCCGAGCTGGAGAATTGCGATGGAGCCCTCGAGCAAGGCGCCGTGCTCACGCGCAGCCTGCTCAGCATCACGGCGCCCACCAGGAGAGAACTGCGCACCGTGGACCTATGCAAGGAGGCGGAAGAAGCCGCGGAAGTCGGCGCTCGGCTTCTGCCAAAACGGGTCCGGCTCGAAGTGGACTGCCCGCCGTATCCCATCGAGGTCAGGTTGGGCGCCGGGGAGCTGATGCAGGTCATCATGAACCTGGTCATCAACGCCCGCGACGCCTTGCCACCTCCGGGCGGTAGAATCGACCTACGAGTCGAGATCATCGGAGCCGACAGCTGTCAGGTGGTCGTCGAGGACGACGGGCTGGGGATGCCTCCCGAGGTGGCCCGGCAGGCCTTCGACCCCTTCTTCACCACCAAGCCGCCGGGGCTGGGCACGGGGTTGGGGTTGCCCAGCGTTCGCCAAATCGTGGCCGCTGCGGGGGGCTCGGTGCACGTGGGCGCACGCCCCGGTGGAGGGACGCGTGTCACGGTCTGGCTCCCGCAAGATCGGGCGGCCATGGACACGAGCTGGGAGGCCGTGGGACGCAATCAGCACGTCTCCGTCGCCTGCGAAGACGAACGCGTGAGCCGCTGGCTGGCGCGAATTCTGAACGACTCCGGCTACCAGCCACTCGTCGCCAGCTCCTCGGAGGAGACTCTCGGTCACATTCGAACCGGGCTGACCGAGATGGTCGTCACCGACCTGAGTTGCTGGCTCGGGCGGCGGGCTCGCACGCTCCAAACAGAAGTGAGTGCAGCGAAATTGCGGGGCGGAGCGCTGCTGCTTTCCTCCCACTGCCGCCCCCCGCAGCTCGCGGGGCTCCGCTACCTCGAAAAGCCGATATCCGAGCGGGCTCTCTTGCGAGAAGTGCGCATGGCGCTCGTCTAGCCCGGGTTTCTCGCGACGGCAGGACCGAGGGCGGCCAGCAAGTGGACTCTCGATCCAGACGCCCACCCGGGCGCAACGCGGGCAGACGTGCCGCCCTGCGAGCACGGCCGCCGGGCAGCGGGGCACGAAGACACGGCGCCTCGCACCCTCGGGACCAGGTCGTGAGAAATCCGGGCTAGCGTCGAGCCCTCCCCTCCGGGACCCATCGGGCTCGCCGTACCCGAGGGGAGAGAGAAGCGCCCGCGACGCCCGTCGATCCGGCGGCAACGTGCCCACACAGGGCCCGCGGTCGGCCGCGAGGCTCGGCGAGCGACGAGCTCCGCGTGGCTCGAGTCTCGCCCCGCCCTCCTGCCGGGGGCCGCTCCGAGGCGGAGCGAGCCAGCCTCGGGGAGGACAACACGATCGCCACCTTCGCTCCGCGCCCTTTGGAGGCAACTCCGACCTCCAGACGCGCGCCCAGCTGCCGGGCGAAGGTACGCACGAGTGTCCAGCCGAGGTCCCCCGAGCGGGAGACCTCGAAGTGGCTCGGTAGCCCCACCCCGTCGTCCTCCACGGTCACGCGCACCCCGCCTCGCCCCTCGCCCACGCAGGTGACACGGACGATGCCGCCAGCGCCGCCCGGGAAAGCGTGCTTCAGAGCGTTGATCACGAGCTCCTGAACGATGATGGTACACGGCAGCGCCCGTGTCCCATCGAGCGTGATCCCCGGCTCCCCGACGAACTCGATTCGAGCCGCCCCTCCTATCGGCCCCGCGCTGCTCATCTGGGCCACCAACTCGCGCAGGTGGTCGCCGAG
This sequence comes from Polyangiaceae bacterium, assembly GCA_050299315.1. Taxonomy (GTDB): domain Bacteria; phylum Myxococcota_A; class Polyangia; order Polyangiales; family Polyangiaceae; genus SZUA-265. Next base: position 16,041 of record JBNKVS010000038.1, on the reverse strand, counting down.
GACGACCCGATCGAGCTGGCTCGTTTGATGCAGGTGCTCGTGAACCTGCGCAAAAGCCGAGACCCGCGCCTGGCACCTCTCCAGCAACTCGGCCGGTACGGCTCGCTCCAGGCGGCTCCCCTCCCAATCCAACAGGGTGGAGACCAGCTGAAGGTGATTCTTCACCCGGTGGTGCACCTCGCGAACCATCAGCTCGTGCTCGACCACGAGCGCCGAGCGCTCGCGGACCCGGCACTCCAGCTCGGCGTTGAGCGCCGCGAGCGCCTCCCGCCGCTCGCGCTGGAGCGTCGAATCCACGCAGGATCCGATGAACCCGGCGAAGCCGCCGGAGAGATCGAACCGGGGCGCCCCCTGATCGTAGATCCAGCGATACTCTCCGTCGTGGCGCCGCAGACGGTACTCGATGGCAAAGCGGCGGCGCTCCACGAAGGCCTCCAGGTAGGCGTGCATGCAGCTCTGGTAGTCCTCGGGATGGACGCCCTCGGCCCAGCCCATCCCGATCTCCTGCTGCAGGCTGCGCCCGCGGAAATCGAGCCAGCTCCGATTGAAGAACTCGCATTCGCCGTTCTTGCCGGACATCCAAAGCAGAACCGGCGCCGTATCGGCGAGCGCCTCGAGCCTCTGCGCTTGCCCGCTGCCACCCTCCGCGCCGCTCGGCCAAGCGTCCGAGGGGGCGAAGCGACACCAGACGACGGTGCAGCCGAGAGTCTGCGGCACCAGCCGAACCTCCAAGCGCTGCCGCACGGGCGGGCCATCGACCTCCACTGCGAAGGTCGACGCCTCGCGCTGGTGCAGGGCGCGCCCGAGGCGATCGGACAGGGGCGCGGAGACCTCTGGCGGAAGGATCTCGTCGGGCGCCCTGCCCCGGCAGCGGTCGATGGCCCATTGCCAGGTCGAGCTGCGCCCCAGGCCGTACAAACACACCCTCCGGGAGGTCACCAAGAAGCCGAAATCTCCCAGGATGTTGGCGACTTGGTCGAGGCGGGCTCGCTGCTGCCAAGCCCACTCGATTTCGGCTCGGTCAGCCATCGCGACCCGCTCCGCGCGCCGCCGCACGCACCCGACTCCAGACGAGCTGCAGCCGCCTCTCGACGGAGGCTCTCGCCCAGCCGTCGGCTCGTTCGGGCGAGAGCCCGCGCCCGGCCTCGCTCACGGCAAGGACCACCAGCGACCACCAACGCTCGACCCACGTCTCGACCACGGCGCGATTGTCGGGCTCCTCCGCGAGCGCACACCGGAGCGCGGCGACGGCCCAGTCGTTGTGCCAGCGAGCGTCCCGACCGAGAGACCGCAGCACCTCGCACCACAACCGGTCCCCGGCCTCCCGCGCGCGCGCTGCAAACGCGCCGAGGAACAATTCGTCGAAGGCCGGCTTGAAGACGAGGTTGGTGGCGACCAGGGCCTCGCCGAAATCATAGGTCGTGAGCAGCCGCTCGACGAGCTCGCGCAGGAGCTGCCACTCGCGCAAGGTGGCCCAATCGCGACGCGAAGCGGCGTCCAGATCCGGCCGCCGACGCGAGAGCAGGTGGGTTCGGTACGCGAGCCGCTGGATGCGGCGCATCTCGTCCCCGGTTTGAAACGCGCAGGCGCAAACCACTCGCCCCTCGGGCGCCAGGTGCCCCACGTACGCCGAAAGCATCTGCAGCCCGTGCACGGGGAAACGCAATACGGGCACCACCGCCTCGAGCGTGCGCTGCCACGAACCATCCAGGCCCGCCTGATCGTCCGAGTCTGCCATGGAGGAGAAGAGCTCGTCGACGAAAGCCTCCTGGTCCCGCTGCAGGTCGACGTAGCTCCGGTACGTCGTTTCGCGCGGGTCCGCGAAGGCAGCGAAGGTGGCGCGAAGGGGGGAGGCGCCCCGATGGCGGGCCACCCAATCCGCCCCGGGCGTATCCACCTCGTATCCGCGCCCCGTTTGATAGAGCATGTTGGTGGACACCAACTCGTAATGCGTGGGCCACCGCTGCTGCCCACCGAGATGCCAGTAGGTTCGCTGACCGCGAGTCATGACTCGGAGCTCCCCTCGGTGCGCTCGTGCCCCGCCTCTGCCACCTCCCACTCGACGCGATCGGAACGCATCGCAAGGCGCCCCGAGAACGACGGCATCACCGCCTCCAAATCCGCGGGCCAGCGAAAATCCGCGCGCAGGCGGCGCTCCGCGGCCTCGCGCGTCAGGGCGCACCCGCGTGGGCCGGCGACGCGAAAGTAGGCGCCGCGATCGAGGACCTGCACCCCGGGGTTGGTCTCGACGATGGCCTCCAGCAGCGCGCGGCCGTCCTCGGTCGCCCGCAACACGGGGCCGGCGCTGGCAGGCCCTTCGAGGAACGCCGGAGCTCCACCCAGGGTAGAAGAGCCGGCATCATCCGCGGAATCGGAATCACTCACTCGAACCTCCCCCGACCTGCCGAGCTCGACACTCGGCGGGCTCTCGACCACTTTCGGGCGCCTGGCGCTCCGGCGGCCGGCTCGCACCATCCTCGACCCAGATACCGTCCTCGCGGCACTCGACCACCACCGAGCAGAGGCGAATTCCCCGGGGGTTCGTCCCCTCACCCGTCAGTGCGTCGTACTCGTAGTGATGAGCGGGGCAGATCAGCTTGGTACCGCGCAGGGTGCCCCCGCTGAGCGCGACCCCGAGATGAGCGCAGCGATCCTCGTATGCCCGCACGCCGCTCGCCGTCCGCAGCACGACGAGCCGCGCCCGGCCGACCCGAACAGGGCACATTTCGCCCTCCCAAAGCTCTCCGGGCTCGAGCACGCGCCGCAACACGATCAGGGCTCCTCCGGGGGCGAGGGGCGGTCATCCAGGATCAGGTCGACCCGCTCCAACGGCCGTAGCCCCGCGCTCTCGACGGTTTCGTGAAGGGGCAGCTCACGGCCCCCCGCGACCACTCGCGCCGAGGCCGCCGGCGAAACGCGAACCGACGCGGCTTGGCCCAACACTCGAGCGAGCTCTCCAACCGTCGACGAATCCTGTACCAACACGACGAGGCCGAGCGTGTCCCCGAGCACGAACCCGTGAAGCGGGACCAACATTTCATTCCCCTCTCGCGCGGGCCACCGCCTCGCGAGGCGCCTGCCCGACGCCGCCGCGAGCCTCGGCAGGGCGCCGCAACCACGGATAGGCGCCGCCGGCCACGTCCTTGCCGCGCTGCCGCTCGTCCAACCCGAAATACGCCCGCACGAGCTCCGCCAGGTTGCCGGGAGCCTTTCCCGTCAGAATACGCCCCACGACGCTCTCGTGCGCCGCATAGCGCTCCGGCTCCTGCTCGAATATCCACTGGCAGGGCGCGCTGCAGAAGATGTACGTTCGACCTTCTCGCTGGACGGTACGGGCCGTGTTGTGGCGGGGCGTTCCGCCACACAGCACGAGCTGGCACAGGTCGCAGAAGCCGACGGGCGTCGCGCCCAGCGTGTAGGCCTCGACCCCCGGCCCCGCCTTCCGACAACGCTCCGTCACGCGCTCCCACACGGGGTCGATTTCGGGCCAAGACTTCTCGTACTTGCGCGACAGCCAGGCCCGCTCCTCGGGACCGGGAAGCGCGAAATCGAACCAAACGGTGGCGCGGTACGTGTACGCGCTGGCGTAGACCATGTGGTGGTAGTAATCCAGGCTCGCGACGAACTCGCCCCAATACCAGGGCAAGCGCAGCCCGAACTCGCTGACGCGCCGGCGAAACTGGTCGAGAACCCACTCCTCGACGAACTCCTTGAAGGATTGATCGCGCCGCTCGAGCGGTGTGAGGTAGTCCATCGCGAAGCCCGTCACCACGGCGAAGAAGAGCCAGGTTCGCCAGAACCACTTGTCGACCAAACGCTGGGCGTACTCCGGGTCGTGGCGCATCAGCGTCTCCAGCACGGGCCCGCCCGTCTGAGAATGTCGCGCCTCGTCCGTCTGGATGCTCTGTACCATCACCTCGAACATGCGGTCCCCGACCTGGTGGGCTACCGCCGAGAGCCCGATGAACTGGAGATTGGTGAAGCCCGTCTCGAAGACGAAGTTCGTCGCGATGGCGAACTCGATCGGGTCGGAGGTGACGAGCAACTCGTCCACCATGTGGCGGGCGGCAATCGCGACCCAGTTGTTCGTGTGGAAGAAGCGGTGAGTCCAGTCGAATTGCGGCTCGTGCGCGATGAGACCGTGTAGCGCAGCCAGAGGAATCTGGGAGTGCCGGAGCTCGTCCAGCGCTCCAAAGGTCGCCGTGCAACGCCAGGCGCAATCCCGGCCGAACCGCACGGCCTTGAGGTTGCCCACGACCGCAGCGAACTCCGCGAGGGCGAGCGTTGCACCGTGCAGCTTCAGAGCGCTCAGCCAAGCGCGATCCAGGCCGACGTAGTCATCCACGTTGCTCAGGGCATCCTGCACGGCGAAGACGGCGCGCTCCTTGTCGCACTGGATTGCCGCGTACTCGCGAAATGTGGTGCGATAGGACTCTTCCCAATCTCGCCAAGCGCCGTGCTCGAGCCATGGCCGCCCACTGACCTGCTCGGGGAATACCTCGCGCGCCGAGACGTACGAGTATTCCCAGTCGAGCTTGGTTGCAAGCGCGAGCCAGCTGTCCCTCTCTTCCATCCCTCGATCCCCTCCAAAGCCAGTATTGCCGAGGGCGTCGAGCGTGAAAAGCTCATTCGATTCTTCTCATGGCGGGAGCGCGTTGCGCCGACGAGGCCGCCCAACGCTGCCGTGGGGCGCTGGCGACGATCCGCGCCGTTTCGGTGCCGCATCGGAGCCCATGGCCACCTGGGCCAGTCGATTCGGAGTAGCCCTGGGGGGTGACGCAAAAACGGTATGCGCCGCTAGCCTGCTCGACCCGCGGCTCGCCCCCCGGCATTTCCCGGTCGAGCCCCCAAAGCCTGCGATTCCACGGTCCGATTCGCTGCCGAAGGCACGGGAGGCAAGCTCGAGGACGGACGGCGAACGGAGCGCGGTGAGCGAGGGCGCCGATCCGCACGGCCAGGGGGCTGCCTCCGCGGAGCGGCGCTCCAGGGCAAAAAAGGCCAGCTCCGATGGGTGCGAAGCAGGCTCCGCGCGGGCGCCGACTCCAATGCAAGCGGAAGCCCGCCCCTCGGCGACGACGAGCCCATCGCCCCCCCCGAGATCGATCCGTCGGCGCGGTGGCTGCCGTAGGAAGGACCTCACCGGCTCCTCGCAAGCGGCTCGGCGATGCCAGGCGGTGCTCCCGATGGGAAACGGCGGATCGAAGCAAAGGCGTCGCGCTCCGCGAGAGCCTCGCCCCCCCCACGACGCGCCTCCCCGAGCCTGTCGACGAGTGTCACCACGAACCCTTCGACGGACGCAGGGGCAGCCCTTCGAGGGACGCAGCAGCGAGCTGCTCAGACGCGGTCGACGTCGAGCTCGCTGTCGATCTTGGCGAGTTCCTTGCGCGCCAGAGCGAGGTTGCTCTTGTGGCGGTCCAGCGCCGTGTAGATGAAGATGTTGGTGCCGACCATCCGAATCAAATGGTACTGCGAGGAGAGCGTGATGAGGATGTCCTCGATTTTATCCTTGAGGCCCAGCTTGTCACGAATGCTCTTCTTCGCACGGACCACGTCTGCGTTGCCGGCTGCCGCCAGCTCCAAGTCGAAGCCCGCGTTGCCGGCTACGCCGAGGCACAGACCACTCTCGAAGTCCACGAGGGCCGCGCCGAGGCAGCCGGTGATCTGCAGAGCCTTTTGAAGGGATGTTTTGATGTCACTCATTGTCTTGTTCTCCTTTGCCGATGGCGTGCGGCGGGGGGCCACAGCGCCTGCCATGAATCCACGCTGGGCAGCGCGCGGAGCGCGGTCCCCCAGCGAACCTCCGGGCAGCCGGCAACGAGAGGGCGGGAATGTGCCGGCCGCCCAGAGACTCCAACTTCGAGAGCAACACCGCCAAGCGAGAGCGCAGGTCGATTGGAAGCGACCGCGGCGGGCTGCCCCAACGTCCACTTCGCACCTCCACAGCCGGAGGCTCGCGAACGATCGCGCTCGCTCGAGCTCACGGGGCGTTCTCCCGGGCGACGACCCCTCGACTCGAAAGCGACGCGACCAACCGCCGCTGGGCGGCTCGCCCCGGCTCGCTCGTCGGAGCCAGCCGCAGGATGCTCCGCCGCAGGCCCAGCCGCTGGCGTTGCTCGCTCGTCAGTCGCGCGCCGAGCTCCCGCTCGAGCACGCCGACGTAGTGCTCCACGGCCCCCGCGTGAGCCGACAGCTCGTCGCACGGTGAAAGAACACCGTGGGCCACCCGCTCGGCGCGCGGCTCGGGGTCCGCTCGGTCGCACAGATACAACGCATCGCCGCAAACTACGGCGAACCAGCGCGGATCGATCGCCAGGCTCAAGGCGCTGTCCAAGCTCCAGCGCAAGGCCTTCACGGCCACGATGGCGAACGTCTCGAGGTGCGCCGCCAGGCTCTCTTCCGCCGCATCCCGCACGGCCCGAGCAATTCGCCAGCCGAGCGTCTCGAAGGCGGGAGCGATCGTCCACACCCAATGGGCGTTCGCCCCCCCCTGAATCGCAAAGGCGGTCTGCGGTGGGCGCCAGTGGTCCAGCTCGAGCTGAACGTGGGCCAGGCGAATGAGCTCCTGCCGAGCGCTCAGCAGGTCGGGGAAACACCGCTCGCGGCGGGTTCTCGCAATGAAGGGGCCAGCCTGATAGGCGTGCTCCCCGCGGCACCACGCTTCCCCAGCAGCGAGCTCCAGCGGCCGCCAAGTCGCGGCGCCGAGAGTTCTCAGCAATCGCCGCCCCTCCTGGGTAGGCCAGATGCACCCACTGGGCAGGTTCGTGCCGGGCAGCGTGGGCGCGGAGCCCTCGTCGGCTTCGTCGCCACGGGGCGGCGGCGCGTCGGGCAGGCGAGGGATCCGCGTGCTCGGGGGGGGGCTGCCCCGGCCGTTCGTCGACCGCAAGAGATAGGGATGGCTGGGCGACGCGTGGCGCCCCGGCTCCGGCCGCGGCGTGGCGCTGCGCACGGGCTGGGCCGACGCGCTCGGGCACGGTTGCGCGCGAGCCGGAATCCAAGGATCGGTCGGGCGCTTCTGACCCGCCCGCGGCGAGCCCCCGGGGGCCTCGGCCCGCGCGGCCCCGCGGCGAGCCGCCAAAATCACGTCGACGGCCGACATGGGTCGAGCGCGCTCGATCTCCCGCATCCGCGCCTCCAGCTCCGGGCCCGTTTCGCATTCTCCCGAAAGGGAGTTCACGTCGACTCCGAGCAGCTGCGCCTGCAGCGCGATCGCCGCGGCGCGTATCGCGAGCACCACCGTCTCCCGCACTCCGTTGCCCCGGGCGGCCTCTGCTGCGACGATGGGGATTTCCCGATCGATCGACCACCGCGCGCGAACCTCCTCGGGGCGGAAGGCCTCGGGCTCGTCTTGTTTGTTGGCCTGCACCACGATCGGCACCCTCCGGCGTCCCGACCGAGCCTCGTGCGACATGGTCTGCCACAGCGGAGAGGCCTCCTCGAGTCCCCGCGCAGTGCTGGCGAGCACGAAGATGATCGCGTCGGCAGAATCGAGCAGAAGCTGCCTGCGGCGATGGAGCGCCACCTGGCCCGGGACGGTCACCAACTGGCACCGAAGCTCTCGACCAGCCACCAACCCTCCGTCCAGCTGGAGCCAATCGAGATACAACGTGCGGTCGCTCGCAGACTCTCCCTTGTAGAGCTCGCTCCGCCGATGGTGCGAGAAGAACGTGCACATCTGCTCGAGATTGGTCGTTTTCCCCGCCCGCCCAGGGCCATCGTAAACGACCCGGACCACGATCTTGCCGGACTCTGCGTCGAAAACCGCCACACGACCTCACACCGCTCTGGAACGATCCCCCCGCGATCGATACCCCTCGAAGGATCGCGGGAGGTATCGAATCCCGATTCAACCCGCCGCCACCTCGACTTTGTCGAGCGCGATGCGCGACTTGCTCAACACCATTCCGAGGTTCGCGGAAACGCGACACACCGCGACGAGAATCATGTCCTCGTTGCGCTTGCAGCGCTGGAACACGTGCAAGAGATTCTCGGACAGGACGATGATTTCCTTGAAGTAGTGGTGCCCATTGGACTGCAATCCGCGGCTTCGATTGAACATGTCTTCGATGGCCGTGACGTTTTGACCCTGAAAGATGTCCCCGGTGGCAGCCGCCACCAGGTCGAGGACCTCCTGGGGATGGCTGTCGACCGTCTTGACGCCCAACAACATGCCCGTCCGCATGTCAACGAGCCCGGTAGCCACACACTCCGGGATATTTCGCTGCATTTCTTGCAATGCCGAGTCGAGGCTCATTGCCCTAGCTCCTTGCCTTCTGGCGAAGTGATGCGTGCACTTCACGCCGCACTGCCAATGTCTGTCGACTGCGTCTGTGTCACGGAAGCGAACGGGGGGAACGCCACGAGTTCAGCCGCACCTCCTACGACGGCACTATGTCCACTTCACTTCACAGCTTTCTTCACGAAGCGCGCGAATCCTTCCCCTGGCCCGAGTCACTAGCCAGCCGATCTAGTGTTGACGCGGTGGAACAAGGCGGGTCGAAACGATTTCACCTCCTGATCACGAAATTTCCGGGGGCGGCGCGGGGCGGCTGGCACGCGCGTGGGGCCGGCGCCTTCCCGACTTCGCTCCGAGCGCTGGCTGAAGTGGCCAGGAATCGCTAGCCCGAACGCACCAGAAAGTTTCGAGGGGCGGGGGCCGTCTGGAATTCCGGACGAAAGCGCCTGGGAGAATTGGGGAGAATCGAACAGTGGAGGACGCGTCGAAGCCGCAGGCGGCCAGCGTGGAAACGGGCGGGCCGCACTTCGCCCCGAAGCCGCGGGCGGCGCGCGCTTCGACCGTGCTCGTCGTGGAGGACGACCCATACACCCGGGCGGCCCGGGCGAGCGCGCTCGCGGAGGGCGGCGTGGCGGTGATCGCGATGTCGTACGCCGACGTCGGCTCGCTTCCGCATGAATGGCAACCCGCGGTCGTCGTGGCGGCTCCCCCGGCGAAGCCAGGCGGAGAGCTGGGTCCAAAGCTAGCTAGCTGGAGGCTCGCCGCGGTGATCACCCCAGCCGAGGGCGGCCCCCTGCTGCGGCCCCTGCTGCCGGCGCCGGCCTCTCTGACCACCCTGGCGCAGTTCCACGACCACGACCGTTTGCGCCGGGCCGTCGACGTGTGCCTCGGCCGAGCGCGGACGGTCGACAACCCGTTCAGCCTCGTCGAGTGCGTACAATTAGCGGGCCTCGGGGGACATTCGGTGGGGCTGCGGTGTCGCAACCGCTCGGGAGAGCAGGCCGGGGAGGTGGGGCTGGTGAAGGGCGCCGTGCACACGGCGTGTTGCGGGCAGCTACGAGGGTTCCCCGCCTTCTGCACGCTCGTGACTCAGGTGGACCTGATCGTGGAGTTCGCCCCCGTGCGGGCTTGCTCGCCCCCCGAGCCCGGGCTGACGGGAAACTGGCAAACCCTGGTGCTGCAGGCGATGCGACTCGCAGACGAGGGCGTGGTGAGCAGCGAGCGTCCGATTCGCGGGCAGACGGAGCCCGACGGGGAACGGTCGCGGGCGGCCAGCCCGCGCCGCTCCCGTGTCCCCTCGGCTCTGCGGCCACTCGCCCCCCGCCTCCGCAGCGAGCCCCCGCCGGAGGCTCCGGGCACGACCCCGGGGGCGAGCGCCCGCGAACTGGTCGACGAGGGGGTCCGCGCCGTGATCGCTCAGGACTACCGGCGGGCGGTCGAGCTTTTGGAACGCGCATCCCGGATCGATCCGAGCAATCGCGCCGTTCGGCACCAGTTGCAGCGTCTCAACGTGCTGCGTGGGGCTCGGGAGAACCAGAGTCCCCCCCCCGAAGCACCGTGGCCGTACGACGGGCCGGAGCCGAACGTCGACTGACCGAAGGCTCGCCTCGCGGGTTCGCGAGGGCGGAGGCTGCCGCCGAGCCCCCGCGCGCTCGCCTCGCTGCTTCGAGGACCCTCGGCAGGCCTCGGCGACCGACCCGACGAGTTCGGCCAGCGTCCAGCACGGGCGTCCGCGGCGGCGCGGCTCGGGCGCGCGAGCGCATTGCTATTGCACCGTGCAAAAGTACACGTTCGCGGTGTGGAGCCGTTGGGGAAACGGCCACCCTCGTTCCTCGGCGGACGGTGCTTCCCAGCGGCTCCTTGGGTCGAGTGGCTCCAGGAGCCGGTGCACGAATGACGCGAAGCCCCTCGAAAGCCCTCGGGCGGCATCCACGAGCGGCCCATCGTCGATGCAAGAACGCGGAGCGCCGGCTCGCGGATCGAAGCAGTGAAAGGTAGGGGGCCAGGAGCCCAACGGGCCCGCGAAGCGACGCGGAGAGGTGTTTCAGGCGCGAACGGACGAGGCCCGCCGAGGGCCTGCCGCGAGCCTCGTTTGCCGTCGCCGCCGGGGTCCGGGCTAGAAGTTCGCTGCAATGGGCACCTCCAGGCCAAAGCGGTGCCGCGCGCGACCGACGACGGGCGCGCCGTTCGGCCGCGTTCGGCGAATCGCCCGAGGACACCGATCCGGTCGAAAACGGACCAACGGCGATCCCAGGATCGGGGCAATCCCGCTTCCGCGAGCAGGCGAAGTAACGATCGGCTCCGCCTCGGCCGTTCTTTCGCCGGACGGGTTCGAACCGCCCCCCCGGCCGAGCGAGCTCGCCCACCGTCCTTGGCAGAGGCAGCGAATATCCATGGCAGGTCGTCACGAGCCAAGTCGCGAAGCCGAACTCTCCCCGAGAGCTCTCCCTCGCATTCTGTGTGTCGACGACGATGACCGCGTTCTGCGCGGGCTCGGTCGTCAATTGCAGGCACACTTCGACGTCGTCACCAGCTCCGACCCCGTCCACGCGCTCGAGCTGCTCGAGGACGGCGAAGAATTCAGCGTGGTGCTCTCCGACCTGCGGATGCCCCAGATGAACGGGTTGGATTTCCTCTCGCGCGTCAGCAAGATTTCGCCGCACGCGGCCCGAGTGCTGCTCTCGGCGTACACGGCCCCTCGAGAGAGGGGGCGCGACGACGCCGTGTTCGCGGTGCTCAGCAAACCCTGCCCCGCCCACCTCCTACGCGAAGAGCTCGCGAGCGCCGTGAGCCACCACGCGCGCTCGCGGCAGCGCTCGTCGGGCGGCTACCCACTCCACATTCCTCCCCCCGGCAAGCTGGGCTTTGACGGCTTCTCGGCCGCGATCGGCAGCGAAGCCCCCACTCTCGAACGGCCCGCCTTGCCTGCCGGTGAGGAGCCGAAGTTCGCCGTGAGCGCGGGTGACCGCCTGTTCGTGCTCCCCCCCGGCGCAACGACGCTGATCGGGCGCAGCCGCGCGTGCCACATCCGAATCGTCGACGCGCTGATTTCGAGGCGCCATGCCTCGCTGGATTGCTCGGGCGACGCCCTCGTGCTGACCAATTTGAGCTCCACCAACCCCGCGCGGCTCAATGGCGCAGCGTTGCTGGAGCCCTGCACGGTGCGGGTGGGTGACCACATCGAGGTCGGGCTGAACGACCTGGAGATTTGCGCCGTGGGCCCGACGCGCCCGCGTGCCCAGCCACAGTACCCCTCCCTCGAGCCCACCGTGCGGCTGATTCTCGACGACGTGGCGGCGCGGGGCTCACGCGGCGCGGGAGACTTGGCCACCGTGGCGGCCGTCGCCCAAAAATGCCTGGCGCTCGGACACTCACGCGAGGCGGAGCAGATACTGAAACCCGCCCTCTCCACGCTGCTGACCTCGACCGAAATGGGGGAGCACCCGCCGAGCTTCGACGTGGGCCTTGCTTTCGAGCTCGCGCTCTCCCTCGCCGAGTCGACGCGCTCCGGGGGCTGGGTGAACTACGTCTTCGATCTCTCGACCGCGCTGGGTCGCCCCCTTCCCTCTCTAGTCGTCGACCGCCTCTACGTGCTCGTGCCGGGCACCTCCGGAACCTCCGTGGCGAGCTTTCGCGCGCACATCGCCAGGATGCATGCGCGCAAGGCACGACTCAGCGCAGGAGAGCGTTTCACGTTGCGACGTACCGAGGGCCTGGGTGCGCTGCTGATGATCTCGGCGCACAAATGAGGGCGCCGGCCGCTGGCGGAGGCGGCTGCGCCCTCCGGCCCCCGCGCTCGCTCAGCGCTCGATCACCACCTTGCCGAAATGCTGCCCCGACTTCAGGTGGCGATAGGCCGCCTGCACTTCGTCGAAGGCGAACGACCGATCAATCACGGGCTCGAGGCGCTGGCTCTCCACGGCGGCACACAACTCCTGCAGCTGACGTCGACTGCCGACGTAGATCCCGCGCAGCGTGATGCGGCGGAAGAGCACACCGAGGGGCGAGGGGTTCTGCTCGGGGTTGCCCGTGAGCACGCCGATCAGGCTGACGGTGCCACTGATCTTGGTGGCGCGCAGAGAACGTTCGAGGGTGCCGGCGCCGCCGACCTCGACCACGTGATCGACCCCCTTGCCGCCGGTGAGCTCGAGGGCCACGCGGTCCCAATCGGGATGCGATTGATAGTTGATCGTTTCACTCGCGCCGAGCTCGCGGGCGCGGTGCAGCTTTTCGTCGCTCTTGGACGTGATGATGACCCGCGCGCCGCTGGCGCGCGCGAGCTGCAGGGCAAAGATCGAGACACCGCCCGTACCGAGGAGCAGGAGCGTCTGCCCGGGCAGCGTGTTGGCCGCAGTGAGCGCGGCCCATGCGGTAACGCCCGCACAGGGCAGCGTGGCGGCTTGTGCGTGGGAGAGACCTCGCGGGGCCTTGACCAACCCGTCGGGCCGCAGGCACACGCGCTCGGCCAGGACCCCATCGAGCGCGCCGCCCAGAGCGGATGCGTGGCCGCGGGCGTCGAGCTCACCATCCACCCAGCGCTGGAAGAAGCTCGTGACGACGCGATCCCCCGCCGAAAACTCATCCACCTCCGAGCCGACCCGAACGACCTCGCCCGCGCCGTCCGAGAGGGGAACCAAGGGCGGATTCCTCTGCACCTTGTCATTCGCCGGATAGCCGCCTGCCGGCATCGCCAGATCCCGATAGTTTAGCGACCAGGCGCGCATGTCCACCAGGACATCGCGCGGGCCCACCACCGGCTCTTCCACCTCTACCGACTCGATCGACGCAATGCCCTGGGGCTTGGATATCTGATAGCGCTTCATTTCACCGGCGAGCCTAACGCAGCTCGCTACGCTCAGCCACAGCACTTTCTCGGAGCGCGCGGGCGCCCTCGACCCGCGCCGGGTTTGCCGCGCCCCCCCGAAGACGCGACAGCGCGGCTCGGCCGTGTCGACCGGACCGCCGCGGGGCCGCCCCGGGCGCAGGAGCGCGGCCCGCGCGGCGAAATGGCCCCATTTTTCTACAGCCTGCGTTGCCTTTCCTTGCCACAGTTCGGCTCGACCGGGCCGAGCTCCGGGCTTTGAACGGCAGCCATGGACAACGTGACGCACACTTTGGCCGGCCTGGTGCTGGCCGACGCCCTGCTCGCCGCGCGCTCGCGCCGCGGGGCAACCCCGCTTTCGCGGCGCTGGCAGAGAGGTGTGGCGTGGAGCTCGGCGCTCGCGAGCAACGGACCCGACCTGGATTTATTCCTCGTGGGCATCACGGAGGGCAAGCTCGGATATCTGCTTCACCACCGAGGCCATACGCACACCTTGGTGGCCGCCCCGCTGATCGGAGCGCTGCTCTCGCTGCTGGCCTGGGCAGCGGTCGCCGGCGCGCGGGGCAGCACGGACCCGCGCGCCGGGCGCGGTGAGGGGCTGCGCTGGATGCTGACCGCCGGCCTGACCGCCTCTCTGCTGCACCTGTCGATGGATCTCGCGAACAACTACGGCGTGCACCCGCTTTGGCCAATCTACGATGGCTGGTTCTACGGGGATGTGCTGTTCATCGTCGAGCCCTGGCTGATCCTGGTGCTGCTCGGCGGCGCGCTTCCATTCGCGGCGAGTCGCGTGGGGCGAGCGCTCCTCTGGGGGGTGGCGGCCGTGCTCCTGGGGCTCGTTTGGTCGAACGGTAACCTCGTTCCGAGCGCGCTAGCCGCCCTGCTGACGGGGGCAGGCGTGAGCTGGCTCGCGTGGCTGCGCCGTGCCCCACGGCGACGCCGGCTGACTGCGGTGGCGGTGGCCAGCGGCGCACTGCTGGCCGCGTTCGGGGCGGGCGGCGCCCGGGCCCGAGCCGACGTGCGTCGAGCGCTCGAAGAAGCCCCGGGGAAAGGCCGCTTGCTGGACATCGCGAGCACCCCCTCGCCCGGCAACCCGCTGTGCTGGACGATCGTGGCGATGCGCCGCGCGAGCGGTGTCGAGCCCGCCCCCGGCGCGGCACGAGGCGGCGGCGAGCAGTACGAAGCCTATGGGGCGCTGGCCAGCGCGCTGCCCTCGCTGGCGGCGGCAGACCACTGCACGAGCTTCGGGGGGGTCCCGACGGCGGAGCGGCGGCGGCTGTCGCGGCGCAGCGCCGTCGTCGCGGCCGCGCCGCAGATTCGCTGGGGTTTCCTCGTGCAGCGCGACCTGGCTCGGCTCTCCGAGCGCCTGCGAGAGGATTGCGAGGCGCGGGCGTTTCTGCGTTTCGCTCGCGCCCCCTTTTGGCAGCCGGGCGAAACCGACGCATGGCTGTTCGGCGACCTGCGATTCGACCGCGAACCGGGGCTGGGCTTCACCGAGCTGCTGACCCGACGAGAGCGCCCCTGCCCGGATTGGCTTCCCCCCTGGAAACCGCCGCGAGCCGACCTGCTCGAGCCGAATTCATCACCAAATTGAACCGCGGGCTCCGCTTGGCGTACAGTGAGCCCGCAGGCGGACGGCGACTCCGCTCAATCGAGGTGGCGACGATGGTGGTGCAGCGAGTAGCGGTGGTTGGCGCGGGGCAAATGGGTAGGGGCATTGCGCAGGTGTGCGCAGCGCGCGGGCTCGACGTACAGCTGAGTGATGCGAGCCAGGCGCTCGCGGCGCAGGGCGTGCAGCGAATCGAGCAGGATTTGCGGCGCCAAGTGGAAAAGGGCAAGCTCGAGCCGCCAGCCCTCGCCCAAGTGATGCGGCATCTGCACGCCGTGCGCGAGCCAGGCGAGGTCGACCTCGCCATCGAAGCTGCCAGCGAAAATCGCGAGCTGAAGCTCTCGCTCCTGCGCGCACTCGACGAACGACTGCCCCCGGGAGCGATGATCTGCAGCAATACCTCGTCGATCTCGATCACCCAGCTGGCGGCCGCGACGGGGCGCCCGGAGCTGGTGGCCGGCATGCATTTCATGAACCCCGTGCCCAGGATGGAGCTGGTGGAGGTGGTGCGCGGGCTATCGACCAGCCAGGAAACCCTACGCGTCGTGCTCGACCTGGCCCGGGCGCTGGGCAAGACGACGGTCGTCAGCGAAGACCGCCCCGGCTTCATCATCAACCGCTTGCTGATTCCGATGCTCTGCGAAGCGTGCCTAGCCCTCGAGCAGGGCGTGGCCAGCGTGGAGCACATCGACACGGGGATGAAGCTCGGCCTCAATCACCCCATGGGCCCGCTCCGGCTCTCCGATCTCATCGGCCTCGACACGGTGCTGGCGATCGCGGAAGTGCTGCACACGGATTTCGGGGAGGACAAATACCGGCCGGCCCCACTGCTGCGCAATCTAGTGGGCGCCGGGTGGCTGGGCGTGAAATCGGGGCGCGGCTTCTACCTCTATGAGGGCGGGCGCCCCGCCGGCGTGAACCCGGCGCTCTTGCGGCAATCGACTTGATCGCCGCGAAGGCGGGCGAGCCGCCGCGCAAGCGCGGCCAGACGATCCGGCCTCCGCCGCGCACGCCGCCCGCCGGGCGTTTTTCTGCGGGGGCCTCGGGGCAGGTGCCTCGCGGCGAGGCCGAACCGGGGCTCACGAAGAGAGCTGCGCGCCCGTCAGCCGCCGGGCGCTCGCGGCGGGCGCGGGCCGGCCGGACGCGCGCGTTCGAAACGCCCACACCACGGCGCTCATCCACAACAGCTGCGCGAGCAGCAGGTGAACGAGCTGCAGCCACCCCGGAGCGCCCAGAGCGATGTTGACGATGCCGACGCACAGCTGGGCGGCGCAGAGGCTCGCCACCGCGGTGGGCCACACGGGGACGGACTCTCGATGGGCCAGCCCGAACGCCGCCCCCGAGGTCGCCACCAGCGCCGCGAGCGCGGGATGGACG
>JBNKVS010000037.1:0-40939 GCA_050299315.1 Polyangiaceae bacterium | reverse complement strand
GTCGCTTGCGCGCCGAGCGAGCCAGCCTGCTTCGAGGCATTGCGCGCTCTGGCGGCTTGCCTGTGGGGGGGGCCGAGCCATCCGCTCCCTCAGGTCGAATTGGTCGTGATGAGCCGTGAGGAATTCGTCGAGTGGCAGGCGATCGAAGAGCCGTGTCCCGAGCGGCTGGGCGCCGAGGCAGAGGTGGGCTGCGCTGGCGCCACGGGGCCCTTGTCGGTCAGCGAAGTACGGGAGCGGGTGCATGGGCTGCTGGGCTTTGGGCAACCTCTCCCGTCCGTTGCGACGGAGGTGAGCGCGATGCAGGAGGCGACTCTGGTGGGGCAATTCGTGCCGCTCGGAGCTCAGCTGGTCCTCATCGAATCGGAGGATCTCTCCCTGGAAGATCTCGACGCGATCTGCCTCCACGAGCTCTTTCACGCCCTGCGCTTCGACGCCATGGGCACGTCGAGCGCAGCCAGGCGCAGCATCGGGGTGAGCATCGATCGCGAACTGGCCTACGTATCGCTCACCGAGGGCGAGGCAGAGCTACCCGCTTGGCGCTTCCTCACGCGAGGCCGCCCAGAGCTGGAGGAAGGCGACGGCTGGCTGATGTATCAACTGCAGTCGGTCGCGGCCGCAGTCCGCGGCCTGCTGCAGGGAGACGGCTTCTCGGTGGAGCTCGTGCGCACCGCGTTTCCCTACGTCGCCGGGCCTCCTTGGGCTGCCGAGGTTCTGGAAGAACGGGGTAGGGAGGGCCTCGGGCAGCTGCTCGATGAGCCGCCCGCCAGCAGTCATCTCGCGATGCGCGCGATGTGGGGGCTTCCGCCGAAGCAATTCGAGCTTCCCCCGTTTCCCGCGCCGGACCTCGCCATCGAAGTGCGGCCGGCGCGCGAACGCATCGCCGTCTCCAACGATCGCCTCGGCGCCCACTTGGTTTACGGGCTCGCGCTGATTCACGGGGAAAGTGAAGAGTCTGCTCGTCGGCTGGCGCTTTCGTGGCGCTCCGATCAGTTGGACTACTTTCACTTCGGTGGAGATCGTGTGGCGGCTCGCTGGCGCGTGTTCTTTGAGGACGAGGCTTCTGCGGACGTTTTCGCGAGCCTCTTCGCAGACGAGCGCGAGCGCTTCTCGGTGCTGCGCCGTCCGCGGGCCGTGGTCGTCACGGTGGGCGAGCAGCGGCGCGAGGCCTGGCTGCTGCGCGCGCCCTGGGAGCCTTCGCCTCTCCGCTGAGTGCACCCGGCGCCGCTCCATGCTTCCTGCAGCTTCCGGTCCCTTCCAGATTGTGGTTATCTGGCTGGAGCTTTCCTTCGAAGGGGGCGCCATCTGTCGCGCATCCGCAAAATCGACGGGCCCGGGTAGGGTCGATGAAGGGCTCGGCCTCGTTTCTGCAAGCGTGCGCCCGTAGCCTCGTCAGGGCGCGTCCTCTTGGAAGTCGCGCCGTGCGTGCTCGTCATTTCCACAGGCCTCCCGCGAACGCCCTGTCGACGAGTCACGGTTGGCGTTCGTTCGGCGGAGTGTTGTGGCCGCTGGGGCGAGGGCTTAGACTCTCCTCATGGGCCTCTTGACCTTCAGCATCAACATCACGCTGGACGGCTGCGTCGACCACCAGGAGGGAATCGCCGATGACGAGATGCACGCCTTCTTCACTCGCCTCATGGACGAGAGCGGGGCGATGCTGTGGGGCCGCGTCACCTACGAGATGATGGAGGGCTACTGGCCGGGGGTCGCCCGCGGCGACGTGGAGGCGCCGCCGGCGATGCGCGAGTGGGGGGTCAAGCTGGATGCCAAGCCGAAGTACGTGGTGTCGTCGACGCGAAAGGACTTCCCGTGGACCAACAGTCACCACATCGCCGGCGATCTGCGCCGGGGCGTGCGCAAGCTCAAGGACTCGACTCCGGCCGGCGTGCTCCTCGGGAGCGCCCAGCTCGCGACCGAGCTGGACCGGCTGGATCTGATCGACGAGTACCAGTTCCTGGTCCACCCCAGGATCGCCGGCCACGGCCCGACCCTGTACGACAGCGGGCTGCCGAGCACGCGACGGCTCGAGTTGGTCAAGGCAAAGCCGCTCCGCAGCGGCGCGGTAGCCATGCACTATCGGCGCGCGCGCTGACTCGGAGCGACGGGGTTGAGTGAGTTCTTCGGCGACCGCATCTTCAGCAGCTACGACATCGGCTCGTGGAAGCCCGACCCGGAGATCTTTCTCCACGCCGCTCGCCGCATGGGCGCCTCGTCCGAGGATTGCAACGTCGTCGAGGACAGCTTGCTGGGGATTCGCGCTGGCGTAGCCGCCGGCATGCGGGTGTTCGCGTATCAGCCCGGTGAGCGGGAGCCCGGATTGCCGGCTGGCGCGCGCGTCGTCGCGAGGCTGTGCGAGCTGGAGCCCCTTCTGTCGGGCTCGAGGACATTGGTTTGAGCGCGCGCTTCGCGGCTCGCTCGGGGCCAACGCGGCCCCGAGGGGCTTACGGCGGCATGCGAGCGAAGGCGTGCCCCTTGTGAGGCGAACCAGAGATGCGGAGCGGGCGCCAGCGACGACGGTGCGCTGGGTCGGCCTGCCCGACCGTCGCTACCCGGTCGGAAGTCCGGGACGGCAGACTGCTCGCCCTGGACCCTGATCCATCTGTGTGGCTGACAGAATCGCCCAAAGCTCGAAGGATTCGACGCCATGAAGGAAGCTCAGCGCACCGCCCGGCCCCCGATCGACGCCATCGAACCCGCCCTCGTCGCGAGGTTCAGCTGGAGGACGTCGGGGGGGGGACACTTTCGAGGTCACGCGGATCGATTCAGCCGAGCCATGTCGGGCCGTGATCTTCGCGGTGGGCGGTGGCGGCGATCCGCAGCGCCACCTTCCGCTCTTGATGAGCCTTGCGCAGGTGGGTGGTGGCGCCGCACTTCGAGCGACCGTGCCGGAGCCGTACGAAGAGCTGCCGCCGAACCGGGTTCGGCGATGGCCGCAGAGCGTCGACCGCCAGCATCCAGCGACGAAGCGTTGTGGATTTTTGGCGTGTCAAGGATTTTCGACACGTTCTCGGCGCGGTCCGCTTGCGAAGGGTGCCGACGACGGAGCCAGCGCTCGGTACGACGCCCCGGGCGCCCGAGCGATCGCGCGGGAAGGGGGCATGCGGGGAATCGACTCGGACGCGGGCGCGTGGCCGAGCCGCCGGGGAAGTGAGGCTTCGCAGGGACGGCCCGCGAAGACAGGGCGGGCCCCCCGCCTGCCGAATCGCCGCTCGGCTCCAGGAGGTGAGGCGCGAAGGCTCGGCTGGCGAAGACGCAGGGGGCGCCCTGCAACCGGGCTGCCCGGGCGCCCCGCGCGGGGGACAGTCGAGGCGATGAGGGACGAAAGCGCTCGGGCGTTCCACTCTGTGGCTTGCGCGGACGGGCCGAGAAAGACAAAAAGCGAGAGGACGGAGACGGGTGGACGAAGCACGCTTGGAGAGCGATGGTTGGCGCCTCCGTGCCGACCCGCTTCGTGACGAGGCCGCTTTCGAGCGGCCGGCACGGTCGAGGAAAACGATGAAGAACAAGATCCTGTCGAGCTGCCTGCTGGCAGCCTCGCTCGCCCCCGCCACCGCGTGGGCCGTCTCCAGCTCCGAGCTCTACCAGAACGAAACGTACACTTACGGGCGGTTCGAGGCGCGCGTCCGCTACGCGGCGGGCGACGGGGTCGTCAGCTCATTCTTCTTGTGGAAGCCCGGCTCGGAAGTCGCTGGCACGTTCTGGAACGAGCTGGATTTCGAGAAGCTCGAAGAAGACTGCCGGATGCAGACCAACCCGCTCTACGGCGACCCGGTGATAGACAACGGTGAGCTCGAGAGCATGACGGGCGACCTCTGCGGTGCGTACCACACGTACGCGTTCGAGTGGACGCCGACGTACATCTCCTGGCTGATCGATGGGGTGGAGGTGCGGCGCGAAGAGGGCGCGATCGCGGAGGCGTTCGAGCAGAACGCGGCCGGCGGAATGCAGATCCACTTCAACGTGTGGCCGGGGGACGTGACGTTCGGGGGCGAGTTCGACCCTGCCATCTTGCCGGTTCACCAGTACATCAGCTGGGTGCAGTACTCTTCGTTCGAGGGCGATGCCTTCGAGTTGCAGTGGCGCGAGGATTTCTCGAGCGGAGCCTTACCCGCTGGCTGGGCGTTGGGGAACTGGCCATCTCCCAAGGGGTATTCGACGCACGCCGGGGCCAACGTCACGTTCACGGGCTCCCTGGCCGTCCTTTCGCTCACCGCAGACGACGCGCTGGGTTTCGGCGGCGAGCCGCCGCCCGATGACGCCGACCCGGTGGCTGCCGGCGGCGGCTCCGTGAGCGGCGAGGGCTCGGGCAGTGAGGAAGCCCCGAGCCCCCCCGGCGCGGCGGCGCCGGGCGCTTCGACGCGGACTTCGTCCAGCAGCGGGGGGTGCAGCCTGGGCGCGCGGAGCTCTGCTCCGGGGCACTGGGTTTGGCTCCTGCTGCCCGCTGGCCTTCTGGCGTCTCGTCGACGTCGCCTCGGGTAGCCGCCCCGGGCCGGGCGCCCCCGTTCACTCTTCGGCGGCGGGCGCCCCGGAGCCCTGCGGGACGGGCACCACGATGCCGGCGCGCACGCGCCGGAGGTGCTCGGAGGGCCCATGACGCTCGGCGGTGAGCCCCCGCACCCAGGTGGACAGCTCGTCGTCGGTGAGCGCGCGCTCGCGGCGCAGCCCGTCGAAGTCCGCGTACAGCTCCCGGTCGAGCGAGCGAATGCCCGGCGCCAGGTGCCCGGGCTCGGCCACGACACCCGAAAAGCGCGCGAGCCAAACTCTGTCGGCCCGCAGTAGGTGGTTGAGCGTTCCGTGGATCGACCGGAAGAAGGCGCCCACGTCCCGCTTGCGGGTCTCGTCGCTCAGGGTGGCGGCTCGCTCGAAGAGCTTGTCGTTCATCCAGTGGTTGTAGCGGGCCAGGGCGCTGACCCATTCGGGCGGCTCATGGGGGCGAGGGTAGGGCGAAGGCGCCGCGTCGCCAAGGGGCTCGCTGGGCAGAGCGCGGGTGGCGGCGAGGGCAGGGGCGCACGGAGGGCCGTTTCTCAACGGCGCGCCCCGGGGGCCGTGTGGTGCCGCATCCCCTGCCGGGCTCAACCCTCGCGCGTGGCGCCCTCCCCGGCGGCGTCTTGCGCGGGGTCGTCCTGCATCGCGGCGATGCCCGGGGTCCCGTGGCCGCTGGCGTAGTCGAGCACGCGCAGCCGCTGGCCCGCGCGGCCGAGGTGGGACACGGACCCGGCCGGCGGCAGGGCGAGGGTGCAGCGAGAGCCGGCGCCGCGACCTAGCGTGTTTGCCACGCAGGCTCGGATGGCTCCCGGCGGGGCGGCGAGGGCGACGCGCTGTTCGGGGTGGCGTGCTTGCAGCTCGGCGAGCTGGACCGCGAGCGTGGAGGCGGGGCTCGGAGCCTCCCCGGGCGCCCGAGCGACCGCGCCGCCGCCGCCGGGGCTTCCGCGATCCCCATGGCGTCGTAGCGGGCGGCGAACGCGCCCAGCCCATCGCCCGCGCGATCGCCGCTCACGAGGCCGACGACGCCGGAGACCTCGGCGTACGGGGGCCAGTTGCCGAGCGGCAGCAGGTGCAGGCTGTCGTTGAATGCGTGCAGCGCGGGGCCGCCGGCGGCGTAGGAGAGGCGAGTGATGGAGGTGTTCGTGGGGTGCGCGAAGGCCCACTGCGCCGGGCCACCGAGCCCCAGCGCGCCCGCGAGGGCGACCAGGACGATCCCGCCGTGGCACACCACGAGCGCATGACCGCCCGGCGAGAGGCGCGCCCGGATGGCGCCGAGCGCCGCTTCGACGCGGACGGCGAACTGCACGTAGGATTCCCCACCGCCGCGCGCCACGTCTTCGCCTCGCTGCAGCGCCGCGAGCTCCTCGGGAAAGCGCTCGCTGATTTGCTCCGGGGTGAGGCCCTCCTAGCGGCCCATGTCGAGCTCGCGCAGATCGCTGCGGGTTTCGGACGGTGCCCCGATGGCTCGCGCCGTGTCGACCGCCCGCGAAAGGTCCGAGCTGAATGCGTGGGTGAAGCGCTGCCCGGACAGCCGCGCGGCGACCCGCTTGGCCTGCCGCGTGCCGAGCTCCGAGAGCGGAGAGTTTCCCTGCCCCTCGCGCCGGCGCGTTCGGTTGGAGAGCGATTGCCCGTGGCGCACCAGCGTGAGGAAGGGGGGAGCCGGCTTCACGGCGCTCCCGCCGGGGCACGGCGCGCACCAGTCCTTGCCGGGTGGTTGGGTGTCGCGCTCATGATGGCTCGGACGGCTCTTTCGGCGGATTGCGTGCTGCCACGGCGCGGAGGCTACCCCTGGCGCCGGGAGCGCTCGGGACTATGACCCGGGCCGCGGCGCTTGACCAGTGCCCCCGACGGGCAAAGGATCAGAGGTCGCGACTCATCGGAAACGGCACGTGGGGGGATCCGGATCGGCCGCCAAGTTTCGACGAGAATTCGCCGGGCCACCGCTTCGTTCGAGGCGGCCTTGCGCCCCGCGGGCGCGGGCGCACTCGTCGGCTTCCGAACGTGGCGACATTCTCGGGGTCGCGCCGTACGAGGTGGCTCTCGGGCCGCGGCGAAGCGGCGAAAGGATCGCCACCTGGCGAGTGCCACCGTGATCGTCAGCCCCGTGCCGGGCCTGAGCCTCGAGAGGCTGCCGCGAGTGATGCACTGCCACATCGCTCAAAACGCCGTCAT
Organism: Polyangiaceae bacterium; assembly: GCA_050299315.1. GTDB lineage: Bacteria > Myxococcota_A > Polyangia > Polyangiales > Polyangiaceae > SZUA-265. The sequence continues at coordinate 34,285 of JBNKVS010000037.1, read as the reverse complement.
GGGCTTCGACCACGCCGCCGAGGAGATGCCGCTGTGTCTGCTCACGCTGCGGGGAGTGCAGGCTTCGGTTCGCGAGGGGGACGTGGGCTTCGCCGTCGCCGGACGGGACGGGGGCGGCCCAGGGGATCGGGCAGCGCGCGCCGGCTCTGGTCCAGGTCGACCGAAGGGAGCGGCGCACGAACCCCGGGACGGTGCCGCGCAGGGTGGTGCTCCGCCGGGGCCAACGGGGGAGGCCGTCGCCGCTATCCCCGCTGGCTGACCGGATACCGAGCGCGGCTCCTGGTGAATCGGCCGCTTTCGCAGACCACACGAAGCTGCACGGCTTTTCGGGCGACCCAGCGATGTCGGCGAGTGGCGCGAGTGCCAGCCACCCGCGGTTGGTACTGCGAAACGACCGCTCCACCTGTGGCATGCTCGCGGGCCATGGCTCCCTCGCCCCTCCGCTTCCCGGGCCGCCCGCGCGCGGCGGCTCTCTTTCTTCTGTCGTTCGCCGGCGTCGTGGCTTGCGCTGCGAGCTCGGGCGCGCCGGCGCCGGCGTCGCCCGCCGGCGCCGCGGAGTCCGGACCCGCGCTGGCGGCGCCCGCCGACGCGTCTCCCTTCGAATCCGTGGCCCGCCGTCTGCTCGAGCGCTCACCGGAGCGGGCGCGCAGCGTGGGCCTGCACGAATACGATGGGCAGGTGGGCTCGCTCTCCGAGCGTGCCATCGCCGAGCACATCCGCTTCGTCCGGGAGCTGAAGGCCGAGATCGACGAGCTGGAGCAGCGCGCCACCAGCGCCGACGAGCGTCTCGATGCTCACATCCTGGCTCAGACGGTTGCCACCGAGCTGTTCGAGCTGACCGTGGTCGAGTCCTTCCGCCGTTGGCCGATTTTCTACAGCGAGCCGTTCAGCGTCAGCGGCTACCTGGTGCGGGACTACGCGCCCAAGGCGGTGCGCGCCCGCGCGTTGCTCACCCATCTGAAAAATGGGCTCCCGCAGGTCGGCGAGATTCGCAAGAATCTGCGCCCGCCGCTGTCCGAGCCCGTGGTGGCGACTGCCATCGACGTATTCGGCGGCCTGGGTCAGTACCTGCGCGGCGAGGTGCAGAAGTTCCTGGAGAACGCGGCAGACGAGGCAACGAAAGCGCAGGCGAAGCCGCTCGCGCTGCGCATGGCGGACGAGGCGGAAGCGATCGCGACTTGGCTGCGCGAGGAGCAGCTGCCGCGCGCCGACCAGAGCCACGTGCTCGGGCGGGAGCGCTACGAGCACCTGCTCGCGGCCCAGGAGGCCCTCTCGACGCCCATCGAGGAGCTGGAGCGCCTGGCGGAGGCCGATCTGGCGCGGAACCGTGCCGCCTACGACGAATTGGCCGGCAAGGTCGAGAAGTCGCGGCCCGCCGCGAGCGAGCTGCTCGGCGCCGCGCGCGACGTGGTGCAAGCCGCGCGCTCGTTCGTGGTCGACCACCGGGTGGTGACGATTCCGCTCGAGCCCAACGTGGAGGTGAAGGAAACCCCGCCCTTCATGCGCTGGAACAGCGCCTTTCTGGACAGCGGGGGGCCGCTCGAGCCCGCGAGCCTCGCGGCCTACTACTACATCACCCCGCCGGACCCGAGCTGGCCGCCGGCGCAGCAACAGGCGTACGTGCTTTCGCGTGGGCAGATCGTGGCCACCAGCGTGCACGAGGTGTTTCCCGGGCACTATCTGCAGGGGCTGTGGCAGCGCAGCGCGCCGACGTTCGTGCAGAAGATCTTCACGAGCTATTCCTTCAGCGAGGGGTGGGCGCACTACGTCGAGCAGATGATGGTGGACGAGGGGTTCGAGAGCGACCTGCCGGAGGTCAGGCTGGGGCAGATCTCGGACGCCCTTCTGCGCGACTGTCGTTTCCTTGCCTCCATCGGCATTCACGTGCGCGGGATGAGCGTGGCCGACGCTCAGCGCCGCTTCGCCGAGGACTGCGTTCAGGACGAGGCGACGGCGCGGCAGCAGGCGGTGCGGGGCACGTTCGACCCGGGTTACTTCGCCTACACGCTCGGCAAGCTACAGATTCTGTCGCTGCGCGAGGAGGCCGAGCGCGCTCTCGGCGACCGCTTCAGCCTGCAGCGCTTTCACGACGCGCTGCTCTCGCACGGTGCGCCGCCCGTGCCGCTGATTCGCGAGCGCGTGCTGGCGGAGCTCTCGGCGATCTGACGCGCAACCGTTCCGCCGTGGGGCGCCTCGATCGCGGTCGGGGGCCTCGGCGCCATCGCCGTGCCGCTCTCGTCCACTCCGTGGAAGCCAGCCGTGACCGCTTAGGGTGGCGAGGCTCGGTTCGGCGGCGCCGTGCGGGCGCAGCCGCACGCCGGGGAGCCATGCCTTTCGATACCCACGACACGCTCGTCATCGCCATCGAGTCGATCGCGCTATTCCGCCCTGCATCGCACCGGATCGACCCGTCTGCAGAGAGGGCGTTTGCACCGAAGGCTATCGAAGTCGCCCCCCCTCGAAAGCGAGAGGACATGCGCCCCATGCCAGAGCGCCCCATTCGCCAACGCGGTTTGAAGGAAGCGCCGGCCAGTCGAAGCGGCTTCGGGTCTGAGCGTCGATCTGACCCGCGGACTCATCCAGCAGCAGCACCTCGCGGCTCGATGCGAACGCAGCGGTGAGCAGGATCAGCTGGCGCTGCCCGGAGGAGAGGTTTTGGCCCTGCGCCGCCACGCGGGTCTCCTCGCCCATTGGCAGGCTCTCCAGCATGCGCGACAGTCCGGTTTGTCGAGCCACTTGCAGGATGCGCTCGCGCGGCGCGCAGCTCAGCAGCTCCAGATTGTGTCGAATCGACGTCTCGAACAGCTCGCAGCTCTGCGGCAGATACAGCACCGTCTCCCCCGCCTCCGCTGGGGTCATCCCGAACACGGAGATGTTGCCCTGAGTGGGCTCCAGGATCCCCGCGATCAGTCGCAGGAGCGTGCTCTTGCCCGAGCCGGAGGGCGCCCGCAGGTGGACCACCTCTCCCCGCCGAACCTGGAAGTCGTGATTCTGCAGGATCCAACGGTCGTCCCGACCAAAGCGAAACCAGACGTGATCGGCGATGATGCGCTCGCCCGTGGCGACCTCCGAGGTCCTCGGTCGCGGCCGCGCCAGCTGCACGAGCTCGTCCACCCGGCTCGCATAGGGTCCCAGCGTCTTCAGTCCCAGTCCGGCCTGCATCGCCGCCGAGAGCGTGGCGGAGAATCCACCCGCCGCAGTCAGCAAGAACATCATCTCTCCTAAGCTGAGGCGGCCTCCGAAGCACTGATAGGTGGCCCACACCGAGATCCCGGTCGACAGCGCGGTTGCTCCGACGGACTCCAGGGCTCCGATGACCAGGCCGACCTTCCCGCTGTCGAGCTCGGCCTCCGCGGTTTCTTCCACCGCATTCGACCAGCGCTGGGCCAGGCGCTCCGTGGCAAACAAACCACGCAACGAGGCGAGGCGGCTCAGCAGCAAGTGCAAGTGCTGCTGCTGTGCGCTGCTGCGCTCCAGGCTACGCTGGACATGGCCCGCCTCGAAGTGCACGATTTTGAGCCCCAGATAGAAGACGGCGCCATTGACCAAGAGCACCAACAGCGCCGCATTGGGCGAAAATTGCGAGAGCGAGACCAGGTACCCGGCGCAAGCCATGCCCTGGCCGAGCAGTGAGACCACACTCGTGGAGAAGCGCTGCGCAGCAGTCGCGGCGCCGGTCAGCGTGGTCATCGTCCAACCGGAGCTCTTGAGCTTGCGCTGCTCGGGTCGAGCATGAACGAGCGCGCGGACGACTCGGGTCAGCGAGCGGAGCTCCAGGTTCATCCAAAGGGCGATGCTGAGCTTGGCTTGCACCCAATCGAGCCAGGCCGAGTGGAGCGTGAGAGCCAAGGCGGCGGCGGCGACCACCAGCATCAGGCGCGGAGAGCCGTCGGGCAGCGCGCGATCGAAGACGAGCTGCGTGAGACGCGGACTCCCGAGAGCGAGCAAGGCAGAGAGCGCGGAAGCGAGCCTGAGCCGCAGCACCAGGGCGCGATCCGCATAGACCCACCCTGCCAGGCACGTCTGCAGCAGTCGTCGATCTCCGCCTCGAAGGTTCGGGGTTGGTTGCATGAGATCCGTCTCTCCGATCAATCAGGCGGCGCTCGTGCCAGCATCGAACTCCGCTTGCACGATGCGCCCCGCAGTTTGCTGCCGGTCGTTGGTGTTGGGGGGACGTGCGGCCTCGCGCGTGACACGGCCGGCCTCGATGCGGTAGATGAGGTCGGATGCGTCAATCACCGCCGGCCGATGAGCCACGGAGATCAGGGTGGTGCGAGCCTGGAGCGTGTTGTGGATGACGCGGGCCTCCGTCTCTGCATCGACGAAGCTGGTGGCTTCGTCGAGCAGCAAAAGGCTGGGGCGTCCGATCAGGGCCAAGTTGCCCGGCGGGTCACCGATGGCCCTGGCGCGCGACCGCTACTTGATCTCGAATTCGACCGCGAGCGGACACCCGCGGCGGGTCTCCACGACATCCACGCCGCCCGCATCGATCGAGGCGGCCACGCCGCCACCGGGGCATGGGGCGGGCTGGCTTGCGCCCTGAGCCCGCTCCGCCACCGCTTGGGGTCTTGGTGCCCGTCCGGATTTCTCGAGACCTGGTCCCGAAGGGGCTCCTCGCACCCTCGGTCTTGCGGTCGTGAGAAGTCCGGGATGGCCCGGGCTCGAGCGGCAGTCAGGTCGATCGCCGACGGCGATTGACGCGCCCGGGTGTCGAGGGGGCCGTTGCGTGCCGCGCGGGCGCCCCGGAGAGCGCCCGCTCCCCTCGCTTTGGCGGGGGGGCGCCGCGGGGTGCCGAGGCCCCAGGCGATCGGCTCGGGGCTCGCGGTGGGGGCCGCTCGCCCCTCGACACCGCGGTCGAGCGCCTGCGCTTCAGTGCCCGCTCGAGGTCAGGCGGCTGAGAAGAAACGAGAGGATGTCGACGCTGGAAGCGACCCGTTTCTTCACCATGTCGCCGCCGCCGTGCCCGGCATTTTCCTCCAACCGGAATAGCGCGCGCTGACCCGCAGAGGCACCCATCGCCCACTGCACCATGGCGGTGAACTTGCGAGCGTGCATCGGATCGACTCGGTCGTCGCTGTCGGCCGCCATCATCAATAGATCTGGATAGCTGACGCCCCGCTGAACGTGGTGATAGGGGCTGTACGCGAGGAGGGTCTCGAACTGCGCTTTTTCTTCGGCGGAGCCGTACTCGGCGATCCACGTCTTGCCGCTGCCGAAGAGGTGGTAGCGAATCATGTCGAGCAGCGGCACGCCGCAGACCACCGCGCGGAATAGCTCGGGCGCCTGCGTCATCGCCGCGCCGACGAGCAGCCCCCCGTTCGAGCCCCCGTGGATGGCTAGATGGTCGGCGCTGGTGTAGCCCTCCTCGGTCAGGTAACGGGCCGCTGCGATGTAGTCGTCGAAGACGTTCTGCTTGTTGGCCCCCATGCCCGCTCGGTGCCACGATTCGCCGTATTCGCCCCCGCCTCGCAGGTTGGCGACGGCGTACACGCCTCCGTGCTCCAGCCACACCGCCGCCAGGGCGGAGAAGCTCGGCGTCAGGCTGATGTTGAAGCCGCCGTACCCGTACAGCAGCGTCGGGTGGCTCCCATCCCGCGCAATCCCGCGATTGTGGACGATGAACATCGAGATCTTCGTTCCATCCTTCGAGGGATACCGAACCTGTTCCACCACGACCTTCTCGGTGTCCAGCGGGATGTCGACCTCCGACCAGATCTCCGCGCCGCCGCGCGCAACGGACGTCTTGTATACCTGGCTCGGAACGGTGAACGAGGAGTAGGCAAAGTAGGCTTCGTCCGAGTCCGGGTTGCCGACCATGCCACTGGCGCTCCCGAGGCCCGGGAGCTCCACGTCGCGCACCGGCTGGCCCTCGAGCGTCCGCAACTCGAGGTGGCTGGAGGCATTCTCGAGGTAGCCGAGCGCGAGCCGACCCCCGACGATTCGCATGCTGCTCAGCTTGTTCGGCGTTTCCGCGACGACTTCCCGCCACTGGTCGGGCTCGAGCCGATCCGGCGTGGTCTTCAGCACGCGATAGCGCGGCGCACCCAGATTGGTGTGGATGTAGAAATGCCCGTCCCACCAGGTGGCGTGAAACTGGGCGTCCAGCCCCACAGCCAGGGGGCGGAAGCCGAGGCGCGCGGCCTGGGCATCGACGCGCGCTCGCGTGGACTGCGACGGATCGAGGGGGCTTTCGCCCGCGTCCGCGAGCGGCTGCCGCGCGTCCCGGACGTAGAGGTCCGTCTGGTTCCAGCCCCGCTGTACCCCAACGGTCAGCCAGCGCCCGTCCCGGCTCACCCCGCCGTACAGGAAGGTCTGCGGGTCGTACGTCGCGGGAAAGACCCGCACATCCCGGCTCGCTGCGGTTCCCACGCGGTGGTAGCGCAGCTCCGTTCGGCCCGGGCGATCCGCGATGGGAATCGACGCGTCCACGGGCAGCCACTCGTAATAGAAGCCCTGATTGTCGGGCGTCCACGAAGGGCCGGCATACTTGGCGCCTTCGATCACGTCGAGTGGAAGGTCGCGTCCCGTCGCCACGTCGCGAATGAACAGGGTGGCCTCGTCCGCATTGTTCTCGTGCTTGGTGTAGGCGACCTTGCTGCCGTCCCAGCTGGGAAACCAGTCCCCCAGGGACACGCTGCCGTCGTCGCTCATCGCATGGGGATCGATCAGCGAGCGTTCTTGCCCGCCCCGCTCTCGCACCATGAGAATCGCCTTCTCGCGATCTTTGTAGCGCCGCTCGTAGAAATACCGACCGCCACGCTGCCGGGGAGGGGACACCGAATCGCGATAGAGCAGGGCCTCGAAGCGTTCGGCGAGCTCCGCACGCCCCGGCAGGGCCGAAAGCGCTGCCCGGGCGTACTGGCTCTGCGCTTGGACCCAAGCTTGGGTCTCCGGTGCCGTGGGATCTTCCAGCCAGCGGTAGGGATCGGGCACCGTCACCCCGTGCAGCTTCGAAGAGACCTCCTCTTGCCGGGGCGTGGGGGGCAGGGGGGCCTTGGTCACGGCCGCGGGCGGAGCGGGGTGGGGGTCGAGCGGCGCCCCGGAGCGAGCCGCGGCGGTGCAGGCGAAAATCGTGGCCAACAGGGCCCGGGAGAGGAGCGGAAAGGGTCGAAAATGGCTCTGGGCATTGGTCTTCGGGAATTGGCTCACGGTTTGCCTCGGGGGGCGACGCCCGAGTGTAGCATCCGCTCTCCGCGGCAGGCCCGAACAGATTCCCGCACCCGGGCCGCGCGTCCCGCCGTCCTCTGTTCTCTCGGGTCGCGCGTCCCGCCGCCCTCCGTTCTCCCGGACGGGCTCGCCGCGCCGGGGCGCCCGAAGGGGGGGCCGGCCCGACGAGGCAGGTCGCCCAGGCGGCGGCTCGCAAGCGGTGCGGCGCGTGCGTCCCGTGGCTCGGCTTCGCGCGGTCCGCTCGGTCCGGATTGACGCCGTACGACGCGTCGTGGTGTGCTGGCGGCATGATGGGGTGGATGGGGGGCGGGCAGGCTCGGGCGGCGCTCAGAACGGCCGGTGTGGGGCTGTTCGAGATCTCGCCGTCGGCTCGGGTCCGGGTCGACGATTCGTATCTCGACGTGCTCGGGCAGCCCCGCGGCGAAGCAGGGGCCGAGCCCACGGCCTCGTACCTCGAGCTCGTCCACGCCCAAGACCGCTCGACGCTCCTCGAGCAGCAGCGTCGGCTCCTCTCGGGGGCGGTCCGTCAGGTGTCGCTGCACGTTCGCATGCGGCACCACCGCGGGGGCTACCTGTGGGTTCACTGGGCTGCTCACGCGTTCGAGGGGCGGATCGTCGGGAGCATTCAGGACACCTCACGGCTGCGCGGGCCCCACGAGGAGTTGGCGCGCCGCTGTGGGCAGCTCGAAGCCCTGGTCGAGCACATGCCGCTCGGGGTCGTTTGCTTCTCGCTCGACGTAGGCGGCGGAGGAGAGCTCTTGCTGCAGTGGGCCAACCCCGCGGCTCGGCGCCTCGCCCCGCTGGATTGGAGCGCCGGGCGCCCCGCGCGCGAACTCTTTCCGGGCGCGACCGAAGAGGACTTCGAGAAGCGCAGGGCGGTGGCCCGCGGGGGCCCGGCCTTCACCGAGTCGAAGCGGCATTATGAGGACGGCACGATCCGCGGCGCGTTCGACACGACCTTCTTCAACTCCGGCCCCGGGGAGCTGACGGGCATCTTCGTCGATGTGACGGACCAGGTCCGAACGCATGACGAGCTCCGGCGCTCCAACGAGAGCCTCGAGCAGTTCGCCTATGGAATCGCTCACGACCTGCGCGAGCCGGTGCGAGCGGTCGGCGCGTATTCGGAGCTGGTGGAACAGAGCCTCGAGGCACCACCGCCTCAGGTTGCGAGCCACTTGCGGCTCATTCGAGAGGGCGCCGCGCGAATGAGCTCTTTGATCGAGGACTTGCTGGGCTACGCGCGGGTGGGGCGGGCTCGGGCGAAGGATCCCATCGACACCAATGCCGTGGTGTCGGACGTCCTTCGGGACTTCGCCCTGGCCATCGCGGAATCGGGGGCGGAGATCGTCGTCGGTCGTCTGCCCTCGGTGGTTTGCCTTCCGGCCGAGCTACGCCAGGTGCTTTCCAACCTGGTGGGAAACGCCCTGAAGTTCCGCGGCGCCTCTTCTCCCCGAGTCGAGATCGATGCGGCGCGCACGGCCGATGGAAAGTGGGAATTTCGCATCACGGACAACGGTATCGGCATCGAGCCGGATCGAGTGCAGGATGCGTTTCGCCTCTTCGGCCGTTTGCACGGCCGGGAGCGATACCCAGGCAACGGCGTCGGCCTTGCGCTGTGCAAGCGCATCATCGAGCAAAACGGCGGGCAGATCGCCATCGAGTCCGCGCCGGGCGCTGGGTCCACCGTCTCTTTCACGTTGCAGTAGCTGCGCTTCGCCCCCCCTGTTTCACGAGCTCCGCGGTTCGTCAGGGCAGGTTCGGGTCGCGTGCCGTGAGCGGCCCGCGGAGCGCGGTGAGCCGGGAAGGTCACTCGGCGCAGGACCCGGACACGTCTGGGGTGCACGATTCGCGCACGGCGGAGGCCGGAAACGAGCGGGGCTCGGGCGCTCGGCTGGGCTCGGCGGCCTCTCGGTCGTGATCTTCGCAATCGAGCCGCGCTTGTCGTTGGAGCCAATCCTCACGATGCCCCGTCGGTTGAGCACGAGGCGAGCATGCTCGATTCGGGGGCCCGTCACCTCGTCCGCCGCGCGCATGCTCGATTCGGGGCCCGTCACCTCGTCCGCCGCGCGCAGCACGAGCACGACGTTCAAGCCGTGGACTTTTTCGCAATCGACCTCCTCCCCTCGTCGCGCCGGGCGTCGTACGCGAGTCGCGTCCCGACGGGGTCGTCCATTCGGCTCGAGAAGCTCTTCACGCCGAAGCGGAGGATGTCGTGGATTTCGTTGGTCTGCCCGTCGAGGCCACTGAAGTCCTTGCCAAAGATCATCACGCCCATGAGGCGCGCCGGGCGGCGCAAGGGGGCGCGACGCCACGGCGCGCGCTCTCGTCGCAGGCGCCGGAGCGCCGCTCGCGCCTGGGCCGCGTCTCGGCGAGCGACGAACGGCGGCGGTTTTGCTCGACGCTGGATCCTCTGCTCATATTCTTCTTCGGCGGCCGACGCCGGGTGGGTCACGATGTCGCGAGAACGGGCGATGGGCAGGGCGCAGCAGCGAACGGACGGCGGGCGCGTGCCAGCCGCAAAGCCCGGGCCGTCCGCGCGTCGGGACGCGGCCGAGTGACGGGTAGCGGTGGCGTGGTGGTGGAACACGGGCGGCTCTCGAGGGCCGGAGGCTTCGCGACGCAGGCGCGATGAAGCCCGGAAGTTTCTTTCACGGCTGCAACACGTCGGGGCCACGGTGGGGCCACGGTGCGCCCCGATGTCCGCGGGCGCATCGCGCCCGAAATGTCTGCACATGCTTCGGTTCGGCGTGTTACAGAGGGGTTGTAGGTAGGAGGGCGGCTTTGCGCCAGCCGCTCCAGCCCAGCAGAGCGCGGGGGATGCGCGGCGAGGTGTTTACATGTTTCCCCGGAACCGAAAGTTTCACATCTCCGAGCACATGGCGGGGCCGCGGGTCGGAGCGCGCGTCGTCTCGAAGCGGTGGCTGTGCTGGGGGGCCAGTTCGATTGTCGCGCTCGCGTGTACGCTCACCGAAGAAGGCTTCGAGGCGCGCCCCGCGTCTGCCGATTGCGACTCGCCGGAGGGATCGCTGGGCGGCTCGGCCGCCGCGGACCCGTGCCGTACCGAGCCGGCGTGCGGGGCCGCGGGCCCGACGTGTGAAGGGGGCCCGCAACGAGCTCCACGGGCTGGAGCTGCCGCGCAGGGCGGGGCGCAAGCGCCTGGCGAGCCGCCTTCCGGCTCCGAGACGAACGCTCCGGATCTCCCGCTGGACGAGGGAGAGGGCTCGCGGAGTGCTGGCTCGCCGGGGGGCGGTGCGTCCGCTGGCGGCTCTTCGGGCGGCTCACCAGCTGCCTCGGGAGGCGCCGGCACTGGCTCGCAGGGCGACTCTGCCTGTGACGATGGGGTTCAGAATGGCGCGGAATTGGGTGTGGACTGCGGAGGGGGCTGCCCCCGTTCGTGCGCCGCACCCACGTGCGACGACGGTTTGCAGAACGGCTCGGAGTCTGACGTGGACTGTGGCGGCAGCTGCGAAAGCGGATGCTCGCAGGGCGCGAGCTGCGGCGTCGACGAGGACTGCGAAGAGGGCTTTTGCGATGCCGGAGGGCAGTGCGCTCCCCCTTCCTGCCAGGACGAGACCCAGGACCAGGACGAGACGGGCGTGGATTGCGGGGGGAGCTGCGCGCCGTGCCCGGTGGGGGCCGGCTGCGAAGAGGCGGGGGACTGCGCGACCGGCGTGTGCGCCGCCTCCGATTGCTTCGGGGGCATGGCGACCTGCTGCCAGGCGCCGAGCTGCAGCGACGGGGTGCAGAACGGTGGCGAGGCCGCGGTGGATTGCGGAGGAGGCGCGTGCCCGGCTTGCGTGGATGGCGAGGCCTGCCTGGGGGCGGCGGATTGCGCGAGCAACAATTGCTTCGACGGGGTGTGCATCTCGTGTGGCAGCGGCGTTCGAGATGGGTTCGAAACGGACGTGGACTGCGGCGGCTCCGATCCATTCTGCCGGCGCTGCTCGGACGGCGAGCTGTGTGAGCAGGCCTCGGATTGCGTGAATCGCAATTGCTTCGGCGGGGTGTGCATCTCGTGTGGCAGCGGCGTTCGAGATGGGTTCGAAACGGACGTGGACTGCGGCGGCTCCGATCCCGCCTGCCGGCGTTGCCAGGCGGGCCAGCGCTGCTTGGTCAACGGCGACTGCGCCGACGGTTCCTGCATCGGCGGCTTCTGCTGAGGCGCCCCCGGGAGCGGGCGGGCCGCGGCGGCCGCGGGCGGTGCCGCTCGGCACCCCGGGGTGCAGGCGACCCATCCCCTCGTCGGACCGAACCATCGATCGCCGATGCGCGCGCCGATCGCGAGCTTCTGCCAGGCTCTGCCCATCCTCGAACGCGCGGTAGGGGCCGAGAGGTGCGAGCTCAGGGCCGACGAGAGACCGGCTCCTGGTCGCGAGCGCGTCGGGCCGTCGAGCGGACCCGACCGAGTGCGGGCTCGCCCCTTCGACGTAGACGCCCCGACCCGATCCGACTACGCAAGACCCGCTCGGAGAAGGAGAGCCCGGCGCGAGCGGCGCGCTGGCGGCCGAGCTCGGGAGAGCATGGCGAGCGCGAAGCTGCGAAGGGGCCACCTGTACGAATCGGCGCCTGGGGGCAACCAGTCGGCGGGGCAACGGCCCCCGGCCTTCGCCGGGCCGCCGGGCGCGGCCTCGCCGAGCGCCGGTGCCGAGCGGTTCGAGGAGCTCGTGCGCCGAGGCCCGATGCGCATCGAACGCATCGTTTCCAGCGGCCAAGCCTCGCCGCCTGGCTTCTGGTACGACCAGACGGAAGACGAGTGGGTCCATCTCGTCAGCGGCGCGGCGCGGCTCGAGCTCGAAGGGGGGCGAGTGGTGGACCTCGGCCCCGGGGACTGGGTAGAGCTCGCAGCGCATCTGCGGCACCGCGTCGCCTGGACGCATCCCAGCGAGCCCACGGTATGGCTGGCGGTGTTCTATCCGCCCGCCGAGGTGGTGTGAGGAGGGACCGACGGGCGCGCCCCGCGGGCCGCGCAGCAGGCCCCGGCCCGGCAGGCTGCGCGGGTCGCCGTCGGCGCGCTGGCGGGAGGCGATCCCGGGTGGTATTCGAAGGGGCGTGGACGCGGGGAAGCCAGAGCCCGAGCGTGTGCGCCCGGCGCCCGAGCGGGCCGCCCTCGGGGGCGCCCGGGCCGTGGCGCCCGAGCTCGTCGAAGCGCTGAGGCGTCATCGCGACGGCTTCGAGCCGAGGTATCCACCCAAACAAAACTCCGACCACGGGCCCATGGTGCTGCTCGCCCTGCACGGGTTGGGGGCAGCGCCCGCCGAGATTGCGCAGTTCCTCGACGGCTATCGGAAGCGCCTGCAGCCGCTCGCAGGCCTGGGCGAGCCTTTGTCTCGGCTCGAGCCGGGGCTGGGCCAGCCGGGGGCCTACGGCCCCCTCGTGGGCTTCTTCGATGGCGAAATCTCGCGGCTCGGCCTGCAGGGGGCAGTCCGCCTCCACTTGCCACGGCTCGCTCCGGCGTGGCCCTTCGATGCATTCCACCCCTTCATTCGCCTGGCCTACGGCGTGGAGTTCGGCGTGGCTTCGGAGGTGGCTGCCGGCCTGGCCTACCTGGCTTGTCATGCCGGGGGCGAGGGCCTCGCCGAGCACGCGGGTGCGGCGCCCAGTGATGCCTGCGGGGCGGACTATTTTCGAGAGCTGCAGCCGCTGCGCGACCCGAGGTGGTCGAGCGGTCGCTTCAACGACCGCTGCGCCGCCATCGTCGCCGGCGCCCGGCTCCGCCCCCCTCGCCCGGATCCGCTCGCGCTGGAGGCGCTTTCGAGCGCGTGCCTGGAGGCGTTCCACGCCACCCACGACTTCTTCGCTCTGCACCTCGTCACCGCGAGCCACGCAGCGGCCGTGTGCGAGGCGCTCGCCGGGCCCAGCTTCTCCGGCATTTGCGGGGTTGGGTTGGCGGTGGGTTATCTCGCCATCGGCGCGCCCGAGCTCGCGGGAATCGCGCCCGAGCGCGTGCCGCCGGATGTGCCACCCCTCGCTCCGCGCCCGGGGATGGATGAGCACGACATCAAGCTGGCCTTTGCCTGCGAGTCACAGCTCGCGCTCCGCGGCGACCTGCGCTATCGCTGGGTAGCGGCCCGATACCTCGAAGCGCGGCTGGGCTCGGCCGGCTGAGCCCAGCCCGCTTTCTGGCGCGGGCGCCACTCCTCACCGAGCCGAGGGCTCGACGAGGAAGCCGAGCCGAGAATCGACGAGGAAGCCGCGCCGCACGCGGGGCCGCTCACTGGTGCCAGAGGGGGCCCTGGGTGCCGGGCGGCATGTTGAACGTGTTGAGCATGAAGTTCTCGAGGCCGGTCGCGAAGGTCACGTCGGCGCGCTCGGGAGTGCCCTCGAATCGCACCTCGTCGATCGCGACCTTCGCCACGGCGTCGCCGACCAGTGTGGTTCTCGACCCGACGTAGATGCCGAGCTGCTCGACCAGGCGCTTGTCGAAGGCCGGCTCGAGCAGCAGGAAGTCGGATGCGGCCGGGTCCCCATCGTCGAGCTCGACGCTGGCATCGAGCGGGCCCGCGTCGACCGGTGCGCCGGCGTCGGCCCCTGCGACCCCGTCGCCCCCGGCGTCCGGAAGCCCGCCGTCGGGCAACGCCGCGGGAAGCGGGACGCGCGAGAGGTCGAAGTAGACATCCACCCACTCGCCGGGGGGGAAGTTCTCCTCACTGAGGGCGATGTGCGCGCCATAGGCGCCCGGGTAGGGATCGCCGTTTTCTGCGTACGGCGCGACCATCAAGTCGGGATTGTTTTCCAGCGCCATCACGCGCCAGATCACCGTCACGTTGCTGAAGTCCTGCCCGGGCGCTCCGAAGAAGAAAGGAAAGCCGACCTGGTCGGTGACGTTGTCCGCGCTGTTGGCTCCGCTGACGGGCACCTCGACCTCGACGCACTGCGAGCAGGTGGCGATCCCCGCAAAGCCGCCCGGGGTGCCGCCGTTTCCGCCGTTGCCCATGCCGTTTCCAGCGTTGCCCATCGAGCTGCCGCCGGTGGACGTGCCGCCGCTGCCGTTGCCGCCGCTGGCGGTTCCGCCCGTGTTGCCCGGGCGGGGTGAGTCATCGTCGTCGTCCCCACACGCGAGCGCTGCGCTGCCGAGGAAACCAATCAGGGCGAGGGAAGTAAGCCGATCCATCTACAAAGCCATCCTTTCCGTGGGCCACCAGGCGCACCCGGGAGCCGCACGCATGCAACGCTAAATTACACTGGGTACGCCCGACCTGAAAACGATTCCGCAAGGAGACGTCGGATTTCGCGCCGAGCCGTCGGCCAGTCGACGAGATTCTTTCTTCGTGCGATAGATTGTGACTGACTGGATTGCAGCCGTCGCTCGCGGGGGCCTACGTCGCGTTCTCCATCGATCTTCGAGCTCCGATTCCGGCGCCCCCCTCGAAGCGGGGGGCGCAGCCCGCCGCGAGTTGGCCCGTGCGGTCACTCGCCGGGCGGAGCCGCGGCGTCGGCTCTCGGCGCCGCCGCGGGCGCGGGGAGCGGCTGCGGGTGCGGGTGCGGCTCCCTGGCGCCCGCGTGCTGGTCGAGCCAGGCAAGGATCGCGTCGGCGTGAAGGGCCGGGTCGACGTCGGGCCACACGTGCGCCACGTTCCCGTCCGGCCCGACCAGAAACGTGACCCGCGAAGAGAAGCCGAACGTGCTCGAGACGCCGTAGGCCTGCGCGACCTGGCCGGATTCGTCGGCCACGAGCGCAAAGGGCAGGGCGTGCTCTCGGGCGAACTCTCGGTGGCTCTCGGGCGAATCCTGTGACACGCCGAAAATGCGAATGCCCCGCTGCTGGTAGCGGGCGAACGCATCACGAAACGCGCAGGCTTCCGTGGTGCAGCCGGGGGTCCCATCCTTCGGGTAGAAGTAGACGACCGCAAAGTGGCCGCGCGCATCGCTCAGCGCCGCGGCACGGCCAGCCTCGGTTTCGCCGCGGAGCGGCGGCGCGGGCGCACCCGCCGGCAGGTGACCCCGCCCTCCGTCGGGCCTGGCGACCGCGCGGCAGCCGAGCACTCCGAGCAGGCACGAGAGCAGCATCCCCAGGGCCAGTCGCGTCGCAGAGGGCATGGGGGCTTGTTAGAGCTGCGGTTCGGCTCCGTCGAGCCGAAACTCCGCAAACAGGCCGGTCGTAGCTCCCGTTCCCCTCCACGAGAGGGGATGGGAACCAATGGAGAGGGAAGCCGCGAGCGAAACGTGCCGCGGCAGCCGCTCGCCGGCGGCCTCGGCCGGGTCAGACCCCGGCGCGCTCCCCCGAACGCCGTCGCGGGGTCGAGGACGGTCGCTCGCGCGGCGCGCCGGGCGGGCGCGCTCGACGGCCTCGCGGGTCGGGCCCCGGCGATCCCGAGCGGTGCGAGCGCCGAGCCCTCGAGTGTCTTGGCGCGCGGGTGACCGCGATCTCGGGTCAGCTCGGTTGTCCCGGGCTCGCCCCATCCCCCCCGCCCGCGACGCGGGCCTCACCGGGCGGGCGAGGCGGGACGAGGCGGCGGGGCGGAGGCTCAGGGGCAGCCGGAGAGCGATCTCCGGCCGCACGGGGCGGCGTGCCGGTGCACCGTGCCGGTGCACCGTGGGCGCAGAGATGCAGGTCTTGGGTGCGGCGATGGCGCCCACCCAGGCCGCGCGGCGCCGATGCGAGGGGGGAGGGCCGGCCGGCGCTGCCTCGGCGGGTCGGACCGGAGCACTGGGGCGGCCGTTCGCTCGTGTGAGGTCGCCACCCTTCTGCTTTCGACGACCTCGCCGTTTCTGCGGTTTCCGAGGCTCACCGAGCCGCGCTCTCATTTTCGTTCCATGGCTGGAAAGCTCCTTCGTTCGCGGCGCTCGGCAACGCCGCGGCAACAGAACCCCAGGCAGCCTCCCGACATGAACGCCGGCCTAGATGCGCGAAATACTGCGTACATTCCGATCGAGGATCACGGGATCATCGGGGACCTGCGCACGGTCGCCCTGGTCGGCAGTGACGGTACGATCGACTGGTTTTGCCCGGCCCGGTTCGACGCGCCGGCGCTGTTCGCTTCGATCCTGGACTGCAGGAAGGGCGGCTTCTTCCGGATTTGCTGCAGCGCGCGCCAAAAGCCCCGTCAGCTCTATTGGCCGGACTCCAATATCCTGGTCACCCGCTTCCTCGCTCGCGAGGCGGTCGGCGAGGTGGTGGATTTCATGGTCCCCGAGACCAGCGGGACGACCCAGCCCCGCGACCTGATCGTGCGGCGGGCCGCGGCGGTGCGGGGGCGCGCGCGGTTCGAGCTCGACTGCTTTCCCGCGTTCGACTACGCGCGTGCGCCCCACACGGTGGAGCTCGTGCCGGGCGTGGGCGCGGTGGTCAGCTCGAAGCTCGGGTATTTCGTGCTGCGCAGCCGGGTGCCGCTCGAAGTCGTCGAGGGGATGGAGGGGGGCCCGGGGCTCGTGGCTCGTTTCGAGCTCAACCAGGGGGAAACCAGTGACTTCGAGCTCGAATGGAACGGCGGTGTGCGCCCCATGCGAGAGGGGGGCCCCACCGAGCACTTCGAGCGCACCGCGCTGTACTGGCAGCGCTGGATCTCCCACTCGCGCTACGAGGGGCGTTGGCGCGAGATGGTGAACCGCTCCGCGCTGGCCTTGAAGCTCCTGGTGTATCATCCCACCGGCGCGCTGGTGGCGGCCGCGACGACCTCGCTGCCCGAGGCGATCGGCGGTACGCGCAACTGGGACTATCGCTACGCCTGGCTGCGCGACGCCTCGTTCACCATTCACGCGCTGATGCGCCTCGGCTTTCTGGAAGAGGCGGCCGCGTTCATGGATTGGCTGCAGCATCGCTGCGAAGAGGCCGATATCGAGCGCGACGTGATGATCATGTACGGCGTGGACGGCTCGGAGCACTTGCCGGAGCGCATGCTCGATCACCTGGAGGGCTACAAGGGATCGCGGCCCGTTCGCATCGGCAACAACGCCGTCGGCCAGCGGCAGCTGGACGTGTACGGCGAGCTCATGGATTCGGTCTTTTTATTCAACCGCGATTCGCCGATCTCGTACGATCTCTGGGCGGGCCTCTCCAAGCGGCTCGATTGGCTGGCGCGCCACTGGGAAGAGCCGGACGAGGGGATCTGGGAGGTGCGCGGGCCGCGGCAGCGCTTCACCTACTCGGCGTTGATGAGCTGGGTGGCCTTCGATCGGGCGCAAAAGCTCGCCCGCGACCGCGGTCTGCCCGCGCCGCTTCGGCGCTGGGAAGTGCTGGCTTCGCGGGCCTACGAATTCGTCCAGAACGAGTGCTGGGACCCCAAGACCCGAGCCTACGTGATGCACCCGGGGAGCGACCAGCTCGACGCATCCCTGCTGGTGATGCCGCTCGTGAAATTTTCGGGGCCTACCGATCCGCGTTTCTTGTCCACGCTCGACGCGATGGGCAACCAGCTCGTCGCAGACAGCTTGGTGCACCGCTACGCCTTCACCGGGCACGACGGGCTCGAGGGCACCGAAGGCACGTTCAACCTCTGCTCGTTCTGGTACGTGGACGCACTGACGGCTTCCGGGCGAGTCCACGACGCCCGCATGGTCTTCGAGAAGATGCTCACCTACGCCAATCACGTGGGGCTCTACGCCGAAGAGATTGGGGCTTCCGGCGAGGCGCTCGGCAACTTTCCCCAGGCCTTCACCCACCTGGCGCTCATCAGCGCGGCCACCAATCTCGACGCGGCGCTCAACCGCCGCTGAGCGCGGCGCGCGGACGAGCGCCGCCGGGCGACCTCAGCGCTGAAACTGCGTCAGCCAATCTTCCACGCAGTCGATTTGCGATGGGTTCAGCGAATCGTTGAGCGGCATCTGCGCTCCGCAAAAGACGTTCGAAGGCGTTTGCCCGTTGAGCTTGGTCAAGATCAAGCTGTCTTGGGGGCTGTCCGGGTCGATGAGCAGACCGCACTCCGGGTCGACGCGCGAGGCCTCGACGCCGACGACGGCGAAGGCCGCCGCCTCGCTGGCGGCGAAGCCTCCCGAAGCCGCTACGTCGTGGCAGATCGAGCCCACGCAGGATACGGAGAAGACTTGCACGTACGCGTCGCAGACATCGCCCGCCGGCGCCCCACCCGCCATCGAGGCGCCACCCGCGCCGCTCGCCGACATCGCGCTGCCGCCGGCACCCAGGTCGCTGCCGCCGGCAGCCATGCTGCTCCCCCCCGTGCCGCCGGCACCCAGGTCGCCGCTCCCCTGCAGATCGCTGCCGCCCATGGACAGGGCGGTGCTGGAGTCGGCGCTGCTGCCGCCTGCGCCGCCTGCCCCCAGGGCTGAGCCGCCGCTGCCCATCATGGCCTCTGGACCGCTGGCGCGCGGGCTCCCCTCGTCGGGCTCCAGCTCTCCAAAGAGCTGCTCGGCATCGTCGGAGCCGTCCCCGGAGCAGCCGAAGCCCAGGCAGGCGCCGCAGGCGAGGAGAACGAGGCGGAGTGAGCAGTGTTGCATAGGCTTCCTTGGGGCGGGGACGATGGGCACCGCGTAGCAGTCGCCGGCGCGCTCCGACAGGAAATACTTTTTTGCCGGTTTGCGGGGCACGTTGCGCTCGAGCGCGCTCTGACCGTGTGCCGCGTCGCCTGCTGTGCGGCGATTGACGTCGAAGTGAATGAATTCGCCTGGCTTTCCCTTCGGGGGCAGGCGCCGCTCTGCTGACCCGACGCTTGGGCCGTTCAGCGAAGAGCGTTCGGGCGACGTCGCGGCGCTTCGCGATGCGTAGGAGGAGTGGAATCTTTTGGTTGAGGCGTCTTCGCTGGTTTCAGCTGTGTCGCGGTGGGGCAATCACTCGAAAGCTGGTTCCGGATGCAGCGGGCTGGGCGCTCGTCGTCGCCGCATGGAAGGGTCGCGTTCGCCGCGGTCGCGCGCGCCGGGCGAAGCCCGCCTCGCCGAGAGGCTTCAGCCTCGTTGGAGCGCGTCCTCGATCAAGCCGGCGAAGGCGATGGCGCCGCCCGCCGAGTACAGCCACCCGACGTGCGCGCCGCACGCTGCGCACGCGGCGACTTGCCAGGCGTGCCCGGGGAACCAGCTGTGCTCGGCGATGGCGGGGCCGACGGGCGTGGCGCCGGGCGCTCGAGCGAAGCACAGGACGACGAACACGAGGCTGCTCGGGTTGACGCAGGTGTGGCGATGCCTGCCATCGATGTCGATGCGGCACCAGGCGTACGTCAGGACGTGTGCACAGCGCGCGCAAACGAGCGCGCCTTCGGGCTGCCGCGGCTGCCCCGACACCTCCGAAGGGTGGTGTGCCCCCGGCCGGCGTGAGCCGGGCTTGGGGGCACCCGGCGCGCGTCGCGCCGGGCCGCGCTGCGCGCGCCGGCTCGGGGGGCATCTCACGAGCCACCCCCACCAGCGAGACGACGAGCGGGGGGGCAGCGGCGCGAGCTCATGGTCGCGAGCCTACTCGCAGCCGCCGAGGCGGCGCGACGCAGACCTGCGCGAGCCTGGCCCCTCAGCTGGTCCGTCGACGCGGGCGGGATCGCGTCGGCTCGGGGGACCGCGTGGCGTGCGCTTTGGTTTGCCCCGCCCGGGTCGAGGCGCGGGCGCGGTTTGCCAGGTCGGCCTTCGGCGGGGCCGGGGAGGCCCGCGGCGACCGGCGCGACGCCCCCGCTCGGTCGCTCGCCAGGGGGCGCTGCGAATTTCTCGCACCGTCGGCGGCGGCCGGCGCGCGCGGGGGGAGCATCTCGCGCAGGGAGCCGCTACATTGCCCCCCATGCGGATTGCTCGGCGTGCGTTCCCGGCGCTTCTTCTCGGCTGCCAGGCGGCCACCGGTGAGGTCGGCCCCGCCGCGCAGCCCCCTTCGGAGTCGGCGGCGCCCGCGGAGCTCGCGTCCGAGCCACTTCGGCTCGCGCCCGGTGAGGTGGTGGAGCTGGCGCCGCGCGCTGCCGGGCAGTACGGGGTGCGGCTCGCCACGCCCTCGGGCGAAGAGCGCTTCGTCTGGGTCGTCGCCTCGGCCGCCTCCGGGCCCGACGGTTACGCATACGATCTTTCTCTCGAGCTCGAGGGACCGCCGAGCGCCGCGCGGCCGGCGCTGGGTTGCTCGCTCGATTCGCAGCGCTTCCGAGCGCGGCCCGAGCCAGTGGCGGCGGCGCCTCGCGGCGAGCCGCCGCCGCTCGGGCAGCGTCGCACGTTGACCATGCAGGGCGAGCAGGGGCTGCTCTCGTTCGAGGCCGAGGCCATCTCCCGGGGGCCGCACTCGGTGGTGTGGGCCGACCGCAGCAACGAGACCGAGCTCGACTCGGCGTTCGCCGAGAGCTTCCGCGCCGACTTCGAGGAGCGCATCGCCACCCGCGCCCGGGCCGTCTTCGGGGCGGAGTCCGACATCGACGGCGACGGGCGCATTCATCTGGTGTTCAGCCCGCTCACCCGCAACTTCGGTGTAGCCTTCTTTTCGCCGTGCGATCTCTCCGCGCCCTCGGCGCCCGGTTGCGCCGGCAGCAACCGGGGCGAGTTCCTCTACCTCACGCCGCCCAACGCCATCGACCCGCCCTACAATACGCCGAGCGCCATCAAGGAGATTCTCTCCCACGAGCTGAGCCACCTGCTGCACTTCGATCGCAAGGTGCTCGACCATCGGGCCACGCGCTGGCAGGATGGGCGCTACTTCATCGAGGGGGTGGGCGCGCTTTCGCAGGACGTGACCGGCGATCAGGCGGGCAACCTGTACGTGACGATGGCGGGCCTGCGGGGGCTGTCGGGTTTCGGGATCTCCGATCTGGTCGGCGAAAGCGCCCGCGATCCCGAGCGCCACGGAGTGCTGCGGGGGCTCGGCTACCTTTTCGTTCGCTACCTCTACGATCGCGCCGGGGCGGATGCGGTCGAGGGGGGGGCGCTCACCGGGCGGGGTGGCCCCCAGATGCTGCGGGCGCTGCTGGGCGATGCCGAGCCGGTGGGGCTGGCGTTCGAGCGGGTGATGGGTGCAGCGCTGCCCGACGCCAGCTTCGACTTCTACACGGCGCTCGCGATGAGCAATCGCGACGAGGTCGGGGGAGCGGCGCCGAAAAACCCGTGCTTCGCCTACCTGCCCACCGCGATCGATCCGTTGACGAAGCGGCAGCGGGGCGCAAACCTCTTCGCTCGCTTCCACGGCCAGCAGATGCCCGGTCCCGAGCTTTCGCCCGCGCGTGAGGCGGACGGCCAGCTGCGCGGGGGCGGCGCCGACCTCTTGTTGCTGGAGGCGCGGCCCGCGCAGGCCGCGCGAGAAGCGCTGCTGCGAGTGGATCCGAGCGCGCAGCCGCGCGTGCGCGTCGGCCGCATTCAGTGAGCGCTGGGCGGCGAGGGCCTCGAGCGGCGCGTCTCGGCGGTATCGGAACCGGGCCGCTTTTCTCTCGCTTTTCGTCGGCACTTCGGAGTAGGGGATCCCGGTACGCGTTCTTCCTCGACTGCCGGTCGAAGCACTTATGTTCGGTCGCACCAGACCACCGGAGCCAAGCGTTTGCTCGGGTGCCACCGGCTCCGCGTCGCCTACTTCGCGCATGCCCGAGCGATCGAAATGCGGCGAGCGGCTCGAGCGTCGCGCGCCGCACACGCGCCGGAAATGGACGCCGCGAGGTGCCCAGCCGGTCGAGCACCGGTCGGGTGAGCGACGGGTCCGCGAACGGCTCGGCGCGCGGCTGTCGCTTCGGCCCCGAGCGCGTCACAGGCCGCTGCGCGCGCGACCGAGCGCGCTGCTCGCGCTGGCGTGTCTGGCGGTGGAGGCGCTCGCCAGTGGCTGCCGCTGGCGCGACGCGGCTCAGCGCGCGCCCGAGGTGGAGACGCGCGAGGCCGAGGTGCCGGTGCTGCACCTCGAAGAGCTGGCGGCGGCGCCGCTCGAGATCTTCAACGGGCCGAGCGAGGTCCCGCCCGCGGGCGAGCCGGGTCCGGCGCCGCTGCAGCCGCCGCTCTGCGTGGTGTTGGGCTCGCGCGTGGACGCGGCCGTGCGGAGGGCTGGCGAGCGCCACGCCGCCCGCGCCGTGCGGCGGCTGCAGCGCGGTGCGCGGGCGTTCGACGTGGCCGTCGACACGGCAGCGTCGCTCGAGCGCGACGTGGCGGCGCCGCCGGGGGGGGGCGACCCGCCCGCCCAGTCGGCGCTGTGGGACGCGGTCGTGGCGACGGGCGACGGGCGCTTCGGGGCCGTGGGCGCGGTGCCCTCGGGAGCGAGCGCGGTGGGCGCGGCCGCGGCCGTGCACGGCCTCGGAGGAGGCATGGTGGTGAGCGGAGGGGCGTACGGTTTGGCGCAGGCGCTCGCGTTGGCACCTGCCGCTTCACGAGCTGATTGCTGCGGGGCGACGCCGAGCGCAATGGTCGGTGCCTGGAGCGCGCTGCTGCAGCCGGCGGGGCAGCGGGCGGCGGCCTCGGCGGTCGACGCCGGAAGCGCCGCGGGGGTCGAGGTAGCGGGCGAGCCCCAGCAGCTGGTGGTCGTCGTGCGCGGCACGGATGCCGCGCTGGTCGCCGCCGGGTTTTCGGTCTCCGGGGCCGATGGCTGGCCCGGGCAGGTGGGGGCGCTGGCGATTGCCGGGGCGGCGCTGAGCCTCGGCGAGGGGCTCTCGGTGGTCGCGCTCGGGCCGCGTCGCGGGGCGCCGGCTTCCTTTGCGGCCTCGCTGCGCCAGCGCGCGGCGGGCCGGCGTGCGGCGGGGTACTCGGGCCTGCTCGACGAGGCGCTCGCGTCGCCGCGCGGGCAGCAGATGACGGCGCTCGCCATCGTGGGCCCGCGGGGGCAGGCCTGGCGCCGCGGGGCCTCGGGCTTCGTCGCCGCGCGCCGCGGGCAGCTGCCGGTCGACCCGGCGCCGGAGCCGCCGCGCGCCGCGCGCGATGCGGGGGCACCCGCCGCCGCCTCGGCGGCCCCGGACGCGGCGGCCGCGGCGGCTCGCGACGCCGGGCCCGCAGGGAGCAACCCGTGAGCCTGACGCTGCTTCTGGTCGGCATCGTGCTGTTCGCCTTCGTCGGCGGGCGCTGGTTGGCGCGGCTCGCGGCCCCGATCGTCACGCTCTCGGGGGCCGAGTACATTCTGGTCGGCTTCCTGATCGGGCCGCGCTTCGCCTGGTCGATCCTGAACGAGGCTGCGCTGCAGCAGCTGATCCCGCTGGTCAACCTGCTGCTCGGGCTCGCCGGCTTCACGCTCGGGCTGCGCGCTCGTCACTCCGCGCCGAGCCCGGATCTCGGCGTCGCCGCGCTGGTCACGGCGCTGCTCACGTGGGCGGGCTGCTCCATCGCGTTCGTGGCCGCGCTCACCCACTGGATGCCGCGCGCCGGCCACGTCGATTTCTTTCTCCAGCACGAGGTGCTGCGCTCGGGAGACCGGGTGCTCGAGATCTGGGTGTCGAGCGAGCAGCTGCTGGTCGCGGTGGGGCTGGGTGCTTGCGCCACCGTCAGCTCCAGCGCGCTGCTGTCCGCCACGCTGCAGCGCCGCGGAGCGCGCGGCAAGGTCAGCGACTTGCTGCTCTCGATTGCCAACGTGAGCGAGGTGGTGTCCGTCTCGGTGCTCGGCTTGCTGCTCGCTTCCAGCCGCGCCACCTCCTCGGGGAGCACGATTCAGCTCACGATCGTCGAGTGGGGGCTCTCGACGGTCGCGCTCGGGGTGGTGAGCGGCATCCTGTTCGGCCTGTTCATCGGGCGCGAGAGCGAGCCGACGCGCATCTTCCTCGCCACGCTCGGGCTGGTGACCTTCGCCTCGGGGGTCGGCTCGGCGCTCGGCGTTTCTCCGCTGTTCATCAACCTGTTGGCGGGCGCCACCGTCAGCGCGCTCTCGCCGCACTCGGAGCGGATCAGCGCGGAGCTCACGCGGCTCAACCACCCGCTGTTCGTGCTGCTGATGATCTTCGCCGGTACGCTCTGGGCGCCGACCGCGGGGTGGCTGTGGCTGATGCCCGTGCTGTACGCGGTGGTGCGGCTGGTCGCGCTGCGCGCCTCGGCGCTCTTCGCAGACCGCGCGGTGCTGCCTTCGCCCACGCGCGCGGCCGGGCTCGGCTACGGGCTGGTGGGGCAAGGGACGCTCGCGGTGGCCATCGCCGTCAACCTGGTGATGCGGGCCGAAGAGCACGGGGCGGTCGTGCTGACCACGGTGCTGCTCGGCGTGCTGCTCAGTGATCTCTTCTCCACGCGCTGGTTGCTTTCGACGCTCGCCGACGCCGGCGAGCTGGACCAGGTCGAGCCCGGCAGCGAGATCGGCGGGGGCGAGGGAGCCGCCGGGGGCCCGGCGGGCGGCGCCGCCGGGGCCGGCAAGAAAACGAGTCGGGACTCCGACGGGGAGCAGCACGCGTGAAGGTAGTCATCCTCGGGGCGGGCGACGTGGGGAGGTATCTCGCCAGCGCCCTTTCGACACAGGGCAGCGATGTCACGCTGATCGACCCGGCCGCTTCGGCGCTCGCGCTGGCCGAGGAGGAGTCGGACGTGATGACGGTCTTGGGAGACGCCTCCCACCGAACCACGCTGCAGGCTGCCCAGGTGCAAAAGGCCGATCTGGTCGCGGCCGTCACCGGTTCCGACCACGCCAACCTGGTGGGCGCGGCGCTGGCGGCCGAGCTGGGAGCGCCGATGACCGTGGCGCGCGTGGACGATCCGAAATTCTACCGGCACGGCTCGGGCGTCGAACGCGGGGTGCTCGGTGTTTCGGCGCTCTTGTGCGCCTCGCGGCTGGTCAGCGAGGAGCTGCTCAGGCAGGTCTCGGGGCTGTCCGCGGGGTTTTCTGCGAACTTCGCGGACGGCAGCCTGCAGGTGACGACGATGCCCGTCCGCGCCGGGGACAAGCTGGTCGGAAAAGCGCCGGCTTCCCTGAGCTTCGGCAGCGTTTCGCTGGGCGGGGTCGTGCGCGACGCCGCGGTGCGCTCTCCCGCCGAGGTGGCGCAGCTCGAGCCCGACGACGAGCTGGTCCTCAGCGGGGCGCCGGCGCACGTTCTTTCCGTGCTGCGGGAGCTCGGGCAAGGGCCGCTGCGGGCGGTGATCGTCGGGGGCGGGGACGTGGGCACGCAGCTGGCCCAGGCCCTCATCGGTGTCGAGCGGCGCGTCCAGCTGCTCGAGGTGCACCGCGATCGCTGCGAATACTTGGCGCGCGAGCTCGCCCGGGCCAACATCGTGCACGCCGACGGCACCTCCATCGCACGCCTGCGCGACGAGCGGGTGGGCAATGCGGACTACGTGCTCAGCGTGACGCGCAAGGACGAGGTGAACCTGATGGTCTCGCTGATGGCCAAGGATCTGGGGGCCAAGAGCGCGATGGCGCTCGTGCACCGTCCCGGCTACGCCGAAACCTATGCGCACCTGGGGCTCACCGCCACGACGGGAACGCACCGCGTGATCCAGCGCGCCATCGAGCGGCTCGCACCCCGGGACGGGTTGCTGGCATCCGAGGCGCTGCCGGGGACCGGCTACGGGCTGTTCGAGCTGCAGATTCCCGGGCTCGAGGCCCCGGTGACGGTGGGCGAGGTGCTGCAGATGCCCGAGGCCACGGCGGTGGGCCTGGTCGTGGAGGGGGAGGTGCGGGTCGCGGCGCGCGGCACCAGCCTTTCGGCCGGCGACCGCGTGGTGGTGGCAGCGCCGCTGTCGGCGCGCAAGGCGCTCGGGCGGCGCTTGACTCGCATCGCCCGGGGGGCTTCGTGAATTTGCGGGTCGTCGCGGCGCTCAGCGGCCGGCTGTTGATGCTCGTGGCGCTCTTGATGCTCCTGCCGGCGGGGTTGGCGATGGTGGACGGCTCGCACGACGCCGTCGGGGCGTTTCTGGGCTCCTTCGGGCTCACCTTTTCGACCTCGGGGCTGCTCTTGTGGCTCGGCCGGCGCGCGCCGCCGGAGCTGCACCGCAAGGACGCTTTCGGGGTGGTCGGCTTTACCTGGGCCGCGCTCGGCGGCTTCGGGGCGCTGCCTTTTCTGCTGGAGGGCTCGATCCACAGCACGGCCTCGGCCGTGTTCGAAGCCGTCAGCGGCTTCACCACGACCGGGGCGACGGTGATCGCGGACATCGACTCGCTCAGCCGCGCCACGAACCTGTGGCGCTGCCTGAGCCACTGGGTCGGGGGCATGGGCATCGTGGTGCTGTTCGTGGCGGTCTTCCCCCAGCTCGGGGTGGGGGCGAAGCACCTGTTCAAGACGGAGGTCCCGGGCCCGGTCAGCGAGGGCCTGCGCCCGCGCATCAAGCACACGGCCCTGTGGCTGTGGTGGATCTACGCGGGGCTGACGGCGCTCGCCACGGTGTTGCTCTGGT
The DNA here is from genome assembly GCA_050299315.1 of Polyangiaceae bacterium. GTDB lineage: Bacteria > Myxococcota_A > Polyangia > Polyangiales > Polyangiaceae > SZUA-265. Next base: position 8,011 of record JBNKVS010000037.1, on the reverse strand, counting down.
CGGCGGGGCTCTCGTGGTTCGACGCGGTCTGCCACGCGTTTTCCACGCTCGGCACGGGGGGCTTCTCCACGCGCGGCGCCAGTGTCGGGGCCTTCGAAAACCCCACGGTGGACTGGATTCTGACCGCCTTCATGCTCGTTGCGGGCCTGAATTTCGGGCTCTTCTTCTCCGCGCTGCGCGGGCGGCTGCGGGTGCTGCTGTTCAACTACGAGCTGTTGTTCTTCCTGAGCGTGAACGTGGCGCTGATCGCGCTCGTCGCCTGGACGACCCGCGACCGGCACGAGGATTTCGTGACGCTGCTGCGCTTTGCCTCCTTTCAGGTGGCCGCCGTCACCACCAGCACGGGCTTCATGACGGAGGATTTCGACACCTACCCGGACATCGCCCGCTTCGCCCTATTTCTCGCCATGTTCATGGGGGCCTGTGCCGGCTCCACCGCCGGAGGGCTGAAGGCCTCGCGCGTGTACGCGCTCTTCAAGCTCGCGCTGCGCGAGCTGCGCCAGGTGATTCAGCCGCACGGTGTGGTGGCGGTGCGGCTCGGGCAGACCGCCATCGGAGCGGACGTGGCCAACGGGATCTTGGTCTATTTCGGGGCCTACCTCTTGCTCTTCTCCGCCGCGTCGCTGGCGATGGTGGCCGTCGGCCTGCCGCCGCTGAGCGCGATGAGCGCCGTGGTCGCCTGCCTTTCGAGTATCGGGCCCGGCCTCGACCAGGTGGGGCCCACGCAGAACTTCGAGTTCATTCCCGCGTTCGGCAAATCGGTCTTGGTCCTGTGCATGATCGCCGGGCGCCTCGAGATTTTCGCGCTGCTGGCGCTGCTTTCCCCGGAGACCTGGCGCCGATGAGACGCCTCACCGTCGTCGTTGCGCTCCTGTTGTTGATGGTGGGCGTGAAGGCGCTGCAGGCCGGCGACGCCGGCGCTCGCGACCCGTTGACGCTGGCCGCCATCGGCTTCGTGCTGCTCGCTGCGTTCACCATCGCGGAGCTGGGCGCCCTGCTCGGGCTGCCCCGGGTGACGGGCTACATCGTCGGTGGCGCGATCCTCGGCCCCTCCATCTCCAACATCCTCTCGGTGCGCGTCGTCGGCGAGATGCGCATGTTCAACACGCTGGCGCTCGGCCTGATCGCGACCAGCGCGGGGCTCGAGCTCGATTTTCGGCAGATCGCCAAGGTCGGCAGGACGCTCGCGACGACCGTGCTGCTCAAGGGGCTCGCCCTCGCGGCGCTGGTCGGGGGCGGGCTGATCGGCCTGCAGGCGCTGCTCGGCTCGCTCGACCTCGCCGCGGCCGAGCACGTGTACCCGATGGCGCTGGTCTTTGCCACGCTCGGAATCGGCACGTCGCCCGCCATCACGCTGGCCCTCTTGAACGAGGCGAAGGCCCGGGGGCGCCCGGCGGATTTGTTCCTCGGCGCCGCGGTCGTCAAGGATCTGGTGGTGGTCGTGGCGCTGGCGGTGGCGGTGGCCGTTTCCCGTTCGCTGCTCGGGGGCGAGGCGCACGGGCCGGGGCACGGGCAGGAGCACGGCGTCGCGGAGGCGCTGCTCAGGGAGCTCGGGGGCTCGGTGGCCGCTGGCGCTCTGCTGGGCGGGCTCTTGGTGGTTTACCTGCGCTTCATCAAGGCGGAGATGCTGCTGTTCGTGGCGGGGATGATTCTGGTCGTCTCCGAGCTGGGCAGGGCGCTGCACCTGGAGCTCTTGCTGGTGTTCATCACGGCGGGCGCGGTGGTGCGAAACTTCTCCAAGCACGAGCACGATCTGATGACCCCGGTGGAGTTCGTGGCCCTGCCGGTCTTCGTCGTCTTCTTCACGATCGCCGGGGCCGGCATCGACCTCGAGACGACGCTGAGCCTACTGCCCATGGCGCTCGGGCTCTGCGGCTTGCGCGCGGTGGCTTTCTTCGGCGCGGCCCGCCTCGCGGGGCAGGTGGGGGGGGAATCCCCCGAGATCACCCGCTACGCCTGGCTCGGCTACATTCCTCAAGCGGGCGTCACGCTGGGCCTGGTGGGGCTGGCGGCCTCGCAGCTGCCCGCGATTGCCGCCGCGATCAGCGGCCTCGGCATGGCGGTGGTGGCCATCAATCTGTTGGTGGGGCCGCTGACGCTGCGCGTGGCGCTGACGAAGATGGGCGCCAGCAGCGGGCCCGCCGCGGCCCCGCTCGCGCCGCCGGAGGAGGCGGCCGAGAGCGGGCAGCCCGAGGTCGAGCTCGCCGAGCGCGCGGAGCCGCCCCGCAAGCCGCTCGGGGTCTGGGTCACTGCCGCTCGGGAGCAATCGCCTCAGCTCGAGGCCGCGGTGGAGCGTTTGTACGGCAGTGGCTTCACGACGGCGGCGCGATTCCAGAACGACGTGCTGGGAGACATCGAGCGGCAGGTTCGACCGGCCCTGTCGCGGGTCGTCTCCGGGGACCGCTCCGCAGCGGGCCTGGTGCGCGCCGAGGCGCAGCTGGAGGCGATCCAGTGGTCGTCGGTGGAGCACGTCGCGGCCGCCAGCCGCGACGCGTTCCGCGAGCTGCGTTCGGTGCTGCGCCGCCTTCCTTCCGACGTGGCGATCGAGTTTCGCAAGGAGCAGACGCGCATCGCCCGCGGCGATGAGCTCCGCGTCGTCTTCGCCAAGCGCCTGCGCCAGGTGCAGGCGCTCGTCTCGAAGCGAGCGCGTCGGCGCCACGTTTCGCTGCGCAGCGCCGGGCGGGTCGCCCTGGAGCGACGCTACGCGGCCTGGGCGCAGCTGCAGGCGGAAGCCTACGCCCGCCTGCGCATGTCGCTGGTGGACACGCTGAGGGCGTACCTGCGGCACCACCTCACGCACGCCGAGGCGCGCGAGCACCTCGGGCGCAAGCTCGACCTGTGGCGCTCCCGCGCCGAGGCGGACCTGACTCGCGCGGTGGAGGGCGGCTTGGACGAGCTGCTCGGGCTGCTCGAGCACGCGGGGTTGCCCGGGGTCGACCGGGGGCTGCTGCGCCTCTCGCGCTACGAGGGGCAAATTCAGCGCAACCTGCAGGCGCTCGATGACGAGGCGGCCGACTGGAAGCGGGTCGTGGCCGACTTCGAGCACTCGCTGCAAACGGAGTTCGCGATCGCGCGGGCTCGCGCCACGTTCGTGGACGACCTGGAGCGGACCATGGCCGAGCCCGCCAAAGCCGTGGTGGCCGAGCTCGACGGCTGGCTCGCGGCGCTGGCGGGTGACCTGCGGGCTTGCGAATCCGCGCTCGAGGCGGGCGACCTCGCGGCGCTGCCCTCCCCGCAGACCTGGGCGCGCCCGGCCTTTCCGCAAGCGCTGCAGAGCTTCGAGGAGCGCAGCGTGCAGCTGCGCTCGCCCGCGACCCTGCAGCGGCTCTCGCTCGAGCTGCGCGCCAGCATCGACCGCTTGCCAGGTCACCTGGAGGTCGCGCTCACGGCGGACGACGGTCATCTGGTGCAGCTGGAGCAGGTCCGGTTTCGCTCGCTCGAGCCGCGGCGCCTGGCGACCTCGCGCCTCGTCGAGCGCATGTTGCCGGAGCTGGAGACCTCGATCATCGAGCTGACGGCGGAATGGGCGCCGCACCTGGCCAGCATTCGCGAAACCGAGGTGGTGGTGCAGCACGGCCTCGAGCAGAAGGAGAGGGCCGTGCTCTCGCGGGCGCGGGAGATCGTCAGCCGGGTGCGCTCCGAGCTGCCGCCCGCAGAGCAGGTGGCCAAGCGGCTCGTGGAGGTCGCGAGCCAGGGATTCGAGGGCACGGCCAAGGCGCTCACGCGCTCGGCGGTGGATGGCGTGGCGGCGGCGCCGCGCCACGTCGGGCTGCTCCTGCAAGCGCTCGAGGGCCCCGTGCGCAGCGTGCGGCGACGCGGGCGGGCGGGCGTCGAGCTGCTGTGGCAGGGGGGGGAGTGGTTGAGCCGCTGGGCGGGAAAGGCCGCGTTGCTCGACGAGGCGATGCCGGCCGCCGCGGACGCCGCGTCGCTCTCGGTGCTCACCGGGGCGTGGTTCGACAAGCCCGAGCTGCCGCCCAGCTACGCCCGCTTGCTCTCGCTCGAGGCCGTGCGCGAGCCCCGCTTGCACACGGCGCGCAAGGCGCTGCTCGAGCAGCTGATCGCGGCCGAGAAGCGCTGGCTCGCCGGAGGGCCCAGCTCGGCGCTGCTGGTGGGCGCGCACGGCTCGGGGCGCACCTCTCTCCTCAACGTGTGCCAGCTGGAGCTCTCGGCCTCTCGCGTGCTGCGCCCCGAGGGGCTGGAGCGCCGCCGCGGCGGCCTGCTCGCGGCGCTGGCGCTCGAGCTGCGCTGCTCCGCGGACCCGGCGAGGCTGCGCACGGCTCTGCGCCAGCGCAAGACGACGATCCTGATCGACGACCTCGAGGAGTGGCTCTCGCCGACGCTCGTGGGGCTCGAGCAGCTCGAGCGCCTGCTCCAGCTCATCACGGAGACGCGCTCGCGCGTCTTCTGGATCGCTGCGGTGGCCTCCGAGGCGCACGGGCTGCTCTCCGAGCTGGAGCCGCTGCAGCACGCGTTCTCCACGCGGCTCGGCCTCGGGCCCCTGACGGGCAGCGAGCTACGGCGCGCCATCGAGGATCGGCACCGCCTCAGCGGGCTCCCGCTCGAATACCGCTCTCCGCTCGGCATCAAGTGGCTGCGTCGGCTCGGGCCGGGCAGCGAGGCCTCCCTGTACTTCAACGTGCTCGCGCGCGCGGCGGCCGGCAACCTGGCTCGCGCCTTGCGGATCTTCGCCGGTTCGGTGTCCGTGGAGTCCGCTCGCGCCGTGGTGCTCACCGAGCGCGCCCTGGCCCTGAAGGTGCCGAGCCTGCAGCGCCTCGGCGCGTTGGAGCTGGCGGCGCTCTCGGAGCTGTTGCGCTTCGGCCCGAGCGACGCGCCCTCGCTTGCCACGCGGCTCAACATCGGCTCGGGGGAAGCCGAGCGCTTGGTGGCGTTCTTGTGTGCCGCCGGCCTGGTGCAGACGAAAGCCTCTCACAGCGGCGGAAGGCTCTCGGTGCCCCCTCGGCTGCGGCCGATCGTCGCGCACGAGTGCGAGCGCATCGGGGTCCTGTCCGCGCGGAGGGTTTCGTGAGGGGCGCGGGCGGCGCGGCGACCCGCGCGCGTTCGCTCGTCGGGCGGAGCGACCGCACCGCGGCGGGGCTTGCGGCGTTCACGCTGCTCGTCGCCGGCTGTAGCCGGCGGCAGGCGGAGGAGCCGCTCGACCTGGCGCCGCGCATCGCGGCGGAAGCGGAGGCGCTGGCGGCTCGCTTTTCGCTGGGAACGCTGCTCACCGTCCTGCTGGTGGCGTTTTCCGCCTGGTTGGTCACCGCGCTGCTGCGCCTGCTGGTGCGGGGCATGTGGCGCCTCGGGTTCGACACACAGCGCCGTCTGGCGGTGATTCGCCCCCGCATCCAGTTGGGGTTGATCGTGGCCGTGCTGGCTTGGGCGTGCGGCAGCGCCGTTCGCACCGCGCCGACGCTCTCCGTTCTGGTCTTTCCGCTCGCCGCGCTGGCCGTGCTGTGGCTGTTCGGGCGGCCCTTACAGAATTTCGCCGCGGGGCTCTGGCTGATTCTCTCGCACCGCATTCGGGTCGGGGATCGCATCGTCGTCGAGCAGCACGAGGGGCTGGTGGAAGAGCTGGGCTGGGGGCGGGTGTGCTTGCGCGGGCCGGGCGGCGTGCGCGTCGACCTGCCGGCGAGGGACATCGTCTCGAGTCGCATCGAGGTCTCGGGCGCTCGCAACACGCACCCGCTCGTGTTCGATATTCCGATCGGGCCCGGGCAAGGGGGGGGCGGCAGCCTGCAGCGAGTCGCCGTTCGGTTGGTCAAGCTGTGCCCGTATCGCGTGGCGCGTACGGAGGTGCGGGTCGAGGAGCGGGGGGAGCGCCTGCGCGTGCGCTTTCACACCTGGAACGAAGCCGCCGCCGAGCTCGCCTCCGAGCTGCTGCGGGAGCAGCTCGCCCAATACACCGGAAGCTCGCCGCCGGCGCGGCAGCCCGGCGAGCCGTCGGGCTAGCCCCAGTTGCCCCTGCGTGCGCATGTCGTGCAGCGCATGGCCCACCGTCGCCGCGATGGGCATCAGATAGCCCGATCAAGGCGCCATCAGATGGCGTGGTTGGCAAACCGCGCCGGCCACGGCGTTTGCAGCCCGCTCGACCGCCTATCCCGCGCCCCCCACCGCGGCTCCGAGCTTCCCCCGCCGTCCCCTCGTGGGCTGCGCTACGCCGCAGACGACGCCACCGGCGAACCCCGCTACCCACAACTGCGTGAGCCGCCACCCAGATCCGACGGGGACGCGGAAGACGGATTCGTTTTCGGCCAGTTCCGGGCGCGGCCTCCGACTGCACAATCGGCTATTCCCGCAGACCACGCGGGGATGAGGGTGCTACGGAGTTCGGGTGAAGTACAAGTCGGGCAGGCATAATGGATTCTGTGACATGAAGCGCCATTGCTCTTTCTTGGTTCTGAATCCCTTTCCCGGGCGAGTGGTTTCCCAGATGGAAACACCTTCCGACTGGTCGCTATCCTTGACCTGTGACCCTTCTGGTCGGTTTTGGTTCGACCCAAACGGCGGGGTGACCAGCATTCAGCATCCCATCAGCCTGGGAACCGGGAGGCCCGACGATAGAGCTGGTGAATTGCTCGTGGTGGAGTCGGACAGCACGGACACCGCTTCCAGCGCGGTGGACCTAATAGTTGCTGCCTACAACGTACTCGAAGGCAACCCGTCAGAGAGAACCAGAAGCAACCCAGTCGTTGAGCTCCCAGAACGTCGCGAAGAGCAGGTGTCGCTTTTCCGTAGCCCCTTGCTCTTCGGGCAGTTCACACACCGCGAACACTTACCCGTAGCTATTGAGCTTGCTCTGCGATCCTGGAGCGAGCCCAGCATGGTCTATGCCATCCACAAGCTGGCCCTTAGCTACAGTTTGGAGTCCGTTAGCTGGTGGTCCGTACACCCGTCGTATGGTCAAGTGTTTGAACAGTATTCGGCCAGGCATCGCGACCACGTTGGTACAGCGTTTGCGATCAACGCGGCGTTCGCGGCAGTTGAGGAACTTCAGCTCGAGGTGAAGTCGAGCGCCCAGAAAAAGCGCTTCCTACAGAGAAGTCCCGTCGAGTGGAACCAAGATGTCCTCGAAGACCTCGGGCAGCGCCTCAAACAAGCTGGTATCGACCCTGCCGAGAAGATCGAGTGGGTTGTTCGCGGAAATCCGGCGCCCAGCGGACCATCGTTCTTTCTCAACACCAGAGGAAGGCGGTTCGCCGTGCCGACCCTGGAGTGGGCAATGCACAATCTCGGCCACCGCACGGGGCTTCGCAGTCCGGGAAAGAAGGGGCCTGGTTTCCATGACCTTCGGCACACCTTTGCCGTTCATCGGCTCGTAGCTTGGTACCGAGCGGGGGCTGATGTGCAGGCCAAGCTCCCGCTACTCGCGACCTACATGGGGCACGTCGGCTACCAGTCGACCGCGTACTACCTGACTGCGACCGCAGAGTTGCTCGGGCTGGCCGAGGAGCGCCGTCGCCGTTTTCTCGAAGAGAGCGGGTGCGCTCATGAGTAGCGTCCGCTCCATTTCGCTGGCAAAGCTCCTCGACTCCTTCTTCCGCGAGCGGTTGTCCGCGCGGCGCCGAGCTAGCCCCGCGACGATCGCGGCCTATCGCGACTCCATCCGATTGCTGGTCCTCTTTGCTGCAAAACGATCCCGTCGAGCGCCGAGCCGCTTGCGCATCGAGGATCTCGATCGAGACGTCGTGTTGGCCTTTCTCGTTCACCTGGAATCCGACCGCGGCAACACCGTACGTACCAGCAACGCACGGTTGGGTGCAATCCGGTCTCTTTTTCGCCACCTTGCTTGCCTGGATCCGACCGCGATGGGAACGGTCGAGCGGGTTCTCTCGATCCCCACGTGTACGCGGTCACGCCACCTGATGCCTCAGGCCCAGTTCTCGCTCACGTAGCGTGATGGCTCTGGCGCGACGGCAGACCGATGCCCATCGCCGATTTCTTGGACGCGCGGGGGGCCAGGGAGTAGCTCGACGCCATGGAGGCGGAGCATCGGCAAGGGGCCGGCCAGCAC
>JBNKVS010000036.1:0-2426 GCA_050299315.1 Polyangiaceae bacterium | reverse complement strand
GCGATCTTTCAGGTGGTTTGCCCCCAAAGCCGCCAAGAACCCGTCCAGCCGCGCAGCCGCGGCCAGGTCAATTTCGTACTCCATCCCGCGGGCTTTGCACGGCCCGAATCACATGGAAAAGTTTTCGACAGTAGTACTAGGCACCAGGGCGGCAGATACCTCGATTCCGTAGAGGCCGCCGGTGCGGCGAAAGACGAGCAAGCCGGCGTTGGAGCCCGCTGGCTCATAGCCATCGAAGTCGAAGTCTAAGGTGTCATCGGCGTCTCCGATGACCGTAAGGGTCCTGACCAGGCCACCGGGTGCGTCCGGGCGCGCCTCGGGAATTCGCCTCACCGCGCTGTCGCTCAGCACCAGTCGATTGGGACCGCTTCCGCGCAGGTCGATCCGCTCAACGCTTCGGAGCTCCACGCCCGCTGGCGTTGCGTCTACGGTGAGCCCAGAGCCGGCAACTTGCAGCACATCGAATCCGTGACCCGCGTCGACGCTGATCAGCGGCGGGCCATCGAAGAGCAAAGTATCGTTCTCCGAGGTGCCCTTCAGGGAGCGTCGACGCGGTCCGAGAGCTCCGGTGGTGTCCCAACCAAACAGCACGTAGGCTCGGCCGGTGTTGTTGGCCTCCGCGCTGTCGGCCCCCGGGCGTCCAATTACCAGGTCGCTGATGCCGTCGCCGTTGAAGTCGCCCGCGGGAGCGACGGAGGCCCCACCGTCGTCGCCAGGGGCGCCGACAATGAGAAGCCCCGCGGGGTCGCCTGCCTCGATGCTCGCTAGGGAGATCGGGGCACCGTCTGCCTTCCCGAAGATCAGGTAAAGCCTATCATCGGGGCCGAAGCCATTGCCGGGGTGTACGACCACATCGGCTCGACCGTCGTGATTGATGTCGCCTGCTCCAGCAACGATCAGGCCTTCTCCCAAGCGATCCGCGACGGCGACGCCCTCGATGAGAAAGCCTTGGCTGGAGCCTCCCGCCTCGACGGCCGCAAGAGAAACGGGCTCGCTGTCCCGCTTTCCAAACACCACGTAGGCCTTTCCGGGGGTCTCTCGACCATTGGTGCCCGCGAGGCCGGAACCGATGATTACATCGTCCAGCCCGTCCCCGTTTACGTCTCCCGCGCCAGCCACCGAATGTCCGGTTCTGTCGTCATCTAAAGCCCCCAGGACTGCGAAGCCGTTGCGATCGATACCATCCTGCACGTCGTCCAGGTCTATCGGGGTAAGGCCCGCCTGACCCAACACGACGAAGGCGACGCCTGAGCCAATCAGTTCATCGCCCTCGCCATGCTGCCGCGTGTTGTCGCCAACGACGATGTCACCGAGCCCGTCGCCGTTGACATCTCCTGCGCCAGCCACACTCCCCTCCCCGTGGCGCAGCGTGGCGATCTCGAAGCCCCGATTGCCACAACCATCCTCGCCGTCGAGCAGAACGGGCTCAGCGGTCCCCTTGCCCAACACGACGCAAGCGCGTCCGGAGGCGGCGTTCGAGCCGACAGCCCCCCCGTGGGTGATTCCAATGACGAAGTCATTCGAGCCATCACGGTTCAAGTCCCCAATGCGTGAGACAGACACCATTGCTTGATCGCCAGAGCTTTGGCTCGACAGAGAAAAGCCGCCGGGCGAGACGCCGTCAAAGGTGCCGAGGCTCGTCCGGCTTTGTATGCCTCCCGAAAACACCGCGTATGCGGGACCCGAGCTGCCGGTCCCCCCTTGGGAGGTTCCTCCCGGCGTGATCAGCAAGTCATCCAAGCCGTCCCCATCGAGGTCCCCCGCACCCGCCACAGATGTACCGTACCTCGACTGGGGAGTCCCTTCACCCGACAGCTCGAGCGCTCCCCCAGCCTCCACCAATCCCGTGAGAGTTCCTCCCACCGGATCGGGAGCGCCCAACAGCACCACGGCCCCGCCGAGTTCGGTCCGAAAGGGAGCCCCCACGATGACGTCCGCCAGCCCGTCGCCGTTGATATCTCCCGCGCCGTCAACGGAAGTCCCTGCACGTTCGCCGCCCCCCGTACTCGTCGTTTCCGTACCCAAGAAGGCGACGCCGTTGCCGTCCCCTCGTTCCAGATCTTCCAGTGCAATGGATGTTGGTTGCACCGAAACCCGAACCGTCGCTTCGCTGAATGTGCGCTCGTCCGCAGTAATGGAGTAGCGGAAGTAGTCATCCCCCCAGAAGGTGCTTCCGCCGGGTGGGAAGTACACGAAGTCGCCATCGGCCTCCAGCTGCACGGCGCCGCCGCGGGTGCTGGTCACTTCACCCGCGAGCATGGACGTGCCGGCGCCGACGTCGTTGACTGCGGATTTCGGCTGATCGCGATCGCCCGTTTCGGCGGATGGCGATCGCTCAAATCGGGCATCACGATCACCTGTTTCGGCGATCGCGATCGCCGATTTCGGCATCACGATCACCCGTTTCGGAGCATCACGATCACCTC
>JBNKVS010000035.1:0-41273 GCA_050299315.1 Polyangiaceae bacterium | reverse complement strand
CGGTGACATTGTCGAGGAGGCCATACCCGATCCCATCCCGAACTCGGAAGTCAAGCTCCTCAGAGCCGATGGTACTGCATGGGGAATCTGTGTGGGAGAGTAGGACGTTGCCGGGCTAATTCAGTCGGAAGGGAGACGCGCGAGCGCGCGGAGCCCGCCGAGGCCTGGGAGAGCAGCCCAGGCCGCATCAGGGCCCCAGCCCAAGCACTGCGAGGTGCCAATCTTCGCAGCGCCGGCTGGGGCCTTTTTGCGTTTGTGCCGCGCGGGGGCGGCGCGGGGAGGGCGCGGCTCCCGGGGAGGGGGCGGCGCGCGAGGGGGGCGCGTCTTGCTTGGGTGGCGTCGCGGCGACGGGCGCGGCGGGCCGGGTGGGCGAGCGGCGTGTGGGCTGGGGACCTAGCCGCTCGTGCGGGGGCCTTCAGGAGCGCCGGTGGCGGCTGTAGGCGTCGCGGACGCGAATGGGGAGCTCGCGGAGACGAGCTTTGGAGACGATGAAGTCGGCGCGGGCTTTGACCGCGAGCTGCTGAAGCTCCTTTTCGGACGATCCGGTCACCAGAATCACGCCGAGGTGGCTGAGCTTGGGGTTTCCCCGAAAGAGGGCAGCCAGTCGGTCGCCGCGGATGCTCGGCATTTGAACGTCGATCACGACCACGTCGATGGCCTCCGTGGCGATGACGCGGGAGGCGCCGATGGGCGAGGCGAGCGTCGAGACCGTGTAGCCATTGGCGGAGAGCAGGTCGGTCATCTCGGCGCGTGCGACGGCGCAGTCGTCGATGACGAGAATCTTGAGGGACTCGGTGGACTCGCTCTTGGAGCGCGTGGGGGGGGGCGGCACCTAGCTTGCCTCCGCGCGGGGGGAGCGGGGCTGGCGAGGCGGAGGAATCGAGGCGGGACTGCCGATTTCGAGCCACATTTGGCGACCCACCACCTGGAATTCGGCCACGAGCCGCCGGTGGAGTTCGCGTCGATTCTCGGGGTTCGCCTCGAGGGAGTTGCAGATCGTGGCCAGGCTCTCCTCGCGGGCCGCGAGGCAGCCGCCCTTCAACTTGTGGGCCGCCTGCCGCAGCGCCTCGGCGTCGACGGGGGCGGAGAGGGCGGCCTCGATGTCGGCGAGCTGCTCCGGGACGCTGCGCAGGAACGCGCGGACGACGGCCGCGCTGCGCGGGGGCGGCGGCTGCGCGGAGTCGAATTCTGGAGCGTTCGAGCTGGGTGCCGGGTCGCTCGGCCCGGCCTCGAGCTCGTCTTCTCCTTCTGGCCACCAGCGCTCGAGCGCGCCGCGCAGAGAGGCGAGCTTGACCGGCTTGGTTAGATAGTCGTCCATCCCCGAGGCGAGGACCTTCTCTCGTTCGCCCTGGAACGCGTGCGCCGTGACGGCGATGATGGGGGTGTGGCGCTTGTTGCTTTCGCGGCGTCGAATCTCCCCGGTGGCCCGGTACCCGTCCATGATGGGCATTTGGCAGTCCATCAGGATCAGGGCGTAGTCCGTATCGACGGTTGCCTCGACCGCAAGCTTGCCATTTTCGGCGACGTCGGCCCGATAGCCCAGCTCCGCCAAACTTTCTAGCATTACCTCTTGATTGACCGGATTGTCGTCTACCACAAGCACCTTCCGTCGGCGCCACGCGGCGGGTCGGTTGGGATCGGTCGCTCTGAACGGCTGTGAGACCCCGGCCATCACCCGATTGATGGAGCGAACGAGGTCTCGGGCCCGGACGGGCTTCTGTAGGTGGTCGTCGATGACCGCTCGGGCTGATGGGTCGATGTCGTCGATGTCGGTCGAGGTAATCAGCACGATTTTCGGACACGCCGATCCGAATGTGTCCCGGGTGGCGCGGGCCAGCGTGGCGCCGTCGACGTCGGGCATGTTGAGATCGGAGAGGAGCAGATCGAACGGCTTGCCTTCGCGGTCCGCCTGCTCGAGGGCTACGAGGGCCGCCTCGCCTCCGTCTGCGGTGAGGACCGTGCATCCCCACCCGGTGAGCAGCTCCTCCAGGACGGCTCGATTGGTTTCGTTGTCGTCGACGACGAGCGTGTGGGGACTCAGCCGGGGGGTCTCCGCACGGGAGGAGAGGGCTTCCGTCAGCTCGCGGAGCGGCAACGAAAACCAGAACGTGCTGCCTGACCCACGCTTGCTGTTTAGGCCAATTTCTCCCCCCATCAGCGAGACCAGTTGGCGGGAAATGGTCAGCCCGAGGCCCGTGCCGCCGTACTTTCGCGTCATCGAGCCATCGGCCTGCGAGAACGCGTCGAAGAGCTCGGCTTGCTTGTCATCCTCGATGCCGATGCCGGTGTCCCGTACCGAGATGATCAGGCGCTGGCTGCTCGGCTCGAGCCGTGCCCCGACGACGACCTGGCCCACCTCCGTGAACTTGAGGGCATTGCCCACCAGGTTGCTCAGCACCTGGCGGAGGCGATCCTCGTCCGTTTCGACTGCGACCGGTGTGCCTGGCTCGATGTGGCACAACAGGTCGAGGTGCTTTTCCCGGGCGCGCGCGGCGAACATGTCGAGGATATCCTCGAGCACGTCTCGCAGGCTCACCGTGGCGTAGCGGATCTCGACTTTGCCCGCTTCGATCTTCGAGAAGTCGAGAATGTCGTTGAGCAGGGTCATCAGGGCCTGGGCCGAGTTGCTCAGAGTCGTGGCGTAGCGGCGCTGCTTTTCGCTCAGCTGAGTGCCGCCGAGCAACTCGATCATCCCCATGACGCCGTTCATCGGCGTTCGAATCTCGTGGCTCATGTTGGCCAGGAATTCGCTCTTGAGCTTCGTGGCTTGGAGGGCGGCCTCGGTCGTTCTCTTCAGCCTCGAGAAGGAGGTCTCGATGACTCGGATCAGGGGTCCGACATAGAAGCGCGCGAAGGCTACCGAGAGCAGTAGCGCGATGATCGAGCCGATCCCGGCCCCCCACAGGATCGTTCGCTCCAGCTCCGCTCCCGCCCGAAGTCGATCCGTGGAGATGACGACGGCGATGCGTCCAATCGCCACTTCTTCGATCTCTGCCGTTGCCCAGGCAACGAAGGCATCTTCGCGGCGAGATATCGCGCCGGCTGGAGCGGAGAATGCGTCTTTCGTGAAGTCCCTTTCTCCGAACGCACCGAGTAGCTTGCCCTTGGCGTCGGTCGCCACGATGGCCAGAACGTCAGGGTCGTCGATGTAGCCCGTCAGCTCCTTCTCGATTTGCTCGCGGTCCCCCAGTGCGAGTCCGACATCGGTGACGCGCGCGAGCTCGGCGCTCCCGCGCGTTGCTTTGCGTTCGAGATCGGCCTCGATCGAAGGCGTGAGGGACGCAAAGATGTGGGACACCATCCCGAAGACGAGCGCCGTCAGGGCCATGACGACGAGCGCCGTGAACACCATGAACGCGAACTGAATGTGCCCCGAGGAGGGAATCTGCGAGTCCTCGATGCTGGTGGGGGAACGCTCCAAGAGGACGTCCGGCAGTGGATCGGTCGGACGTCGCGCAGATTCTCTGGTATCGGGCTCGGTCATTCGCTTCTCTACAGGGAACGACGGGTGTCGAACGAACTTCAGGCCGCTGTCAGCTGCAACCGGCCGGTTTCGTTCCAAAGCGAGCCTCCGCGGAAATCGGGCGGTGCCCACCGGCAGAGCGGGCGCGCGGTGCGTCGAAACGAACGCGCGCCGGCCTCGTCCCCCCGGGGGGGACGCAGCCACAGAAACGACCGGCTCGCGACGTGGCGCTCGGGTGGGACAACCGTGCAACGGCCCCTGGAGCGGGGCCCGAGTTGGCGGGGAGGGAGTCGCGGCGTTGCGGCTCCCTCCGCCCGCGCCCGTTTCACCTCGCCCCGCAAGGGCCCCTGGCCTGGAGCGGTCGGGGCAGGCCCCGGGAATGCCTCCGCGCGTCGGGCGGTACGGGGGTGGGGTCCCCCCCGCCGCGCCGCCAAACTGCGCAGCGCTGTGGGGTGCCGTGCGGCGGTGTATCCGCCCGGCAGAGTACACGGCGAAAGGCCGCTGACGCCTGCCACCGGTGGCGCCACGCTGAGGAGCAGCGGCCTCGGGCCTTCTCGGCCTCACGAGCCCCGCCACCGATCGGGCAGAAGCTCTTCGAGGCGAGACTTGGGCCGGCTGCTCTGGACCTTGGCGATCGTGTCCGTGAGGTACGCGAGTGGGTCCACCCCGGTCCGCTCGTAGGTGATGATGGTGCGCGCGGCGGCGATGTCGACGGCGCCGTTTTCGCTGCCCGCAAAGAGGTCGTTCCTCTCGTCGAGTCTCCGGGGGCGGATTTGCCGCTCGGCTTCGCCGTCGTCGATCTCGAATCGACCATGCTCGAAGCCGCGCTCGAAATAGGCCCACCGGTTCTTCGTGTAGGTGGTCGCGGCGTGCGGCGGTGTTCCGGGAACGAGCGTGGGGTGGAGCTGCTCGATCCAGCGATGCAGCTCGACCAAGACGGGTCGAGCATGCTCGTCACCGCGTGCTTTTTGCTCCTCGGGCGACAAGGCGTCGTCTTTGCGCTTGCGCTCGACGTCGTAGAGCTTGCGAAAGGATGCACCTGCGCCGCGGTCGGACCGTGTGGCGGCGTGTGCCGGCAGCGTGTGCGGACGACGGTTTCGTCCACACATTGCCGCTCACCTCGAGCCACCTTGGGTGGCCGATTAGCCGGTTAACTGGCGCCCTGCGAGCGCGAGCTTCCGGCTCACTGGAAGCCCGTTGGGGCACGCCGAGTTGCAGGCCTGCGAACGGCAGCCCAGGCAGGCATCCACCTTCTGGGGGAGCTGACCGAACAACGCGCGTGCACGAGCCTGCTCGCCGTAGTGCTCGTAGTACATCTGATAGCGCAGAACGGTGGCGATGCGCACCTGAGCCGGGCAGGAGGATTCACAGTCGCCGCAGCCCGTGCGGCAGTAGTCGGTGCCGAACTCTCGAGCGTATCGCTCCAGCACGCGCAGGTCCGACTCCATGAGCGCCAGCCCGGAAGCCTTCGTGTACTCCGTCAGGTTCTCGAACGTCTTCATCGTCACAATCAAGCCGCTGACTTCTTTGTGTTGCAGCACCCACTTGAAGGCGGCGTGCTCGAACACGGGCCCCGCGGGCTTCGGATCCAGCTTGCGGGCACCCGCTAGAGTCTTCATGGCGATGACCCCCATGCCCTTCGCGTTCGCCTTGGCGATCACCTGCGGCAACTTCGGAAAGTCCATGAAGTTGAAAGCGGGCATGATGATGTCGTAGTGGCCCGACTCGACCGCCGTCGTCATCAAATTCTCCATCTGATGGGGGCCGTGCGAAGAGACGGCCAGGAAGCGCGCTTTGCCGGCTTTCTTCAGTGCTGCGAAGGCCTCCAACATGTTGCTGTCGAGCAGGCGCTTGCGCTCGCGGTCCGTATCTTCCAGCTCGCCCATGGCGTGGACGAACACGACGTCCACGTGGTCCGTGCGCAACCTCGCGAGGCTGCCTTCGACAGCCTTGACGTAGTCTTCCTTGCTCTTGGGCAGCTGCAGGTGGCTCACACCCGTCTTGTAGGGGATGGGATCGCAAAATTTCGTCGCGATGAAGACCTCGTTGCGCTTCTTGTACCTCCCGAGCACTTTTCCGAGGTTCACCTCGGAGTCCCCGTAGTCCGGCGCGGTATCGAAGTAATTGATCCCGAGCGAGAGCGCGCGCCCCACCAGGCTGGGGCTGTTCAGAGCGCCGCCGCCGAAAGAGATATCGCTCATCTCGAAGCCGGTACTGCCGAGCTTCCGGTACTGCCGGACTCCTTCCTTGCCGGCCGCTGCGGCCTTCGGGGCGGGTTGGGTCGGCTTTGCCAGCGCGGGCGATGCGGCGACGGCAGCCAGGGCGGAGGTTACGAACATTCGTCGTTTCATGGCGCTCTCCTCGATGCTGTAAGTGCGGGGACCTGCGGTCGGCGGGCAGCGTACGAGATCGCCCGCCCGGATCCTATCCCCAGACTTTGGCGCGGCGGTTTCGGCGAGCGGTTCCCCGGGGCCACGCGCCGTCGCCGAGTGGGTTGCCGGCCGCGCGGGCGCTCCGTTGCCGTCGAAGGGGCCCCGGTCGACAGCGCCCGGGAAACCTTCGGGCGGGGTGGAAAAGGAGCCCCCCCAGCCCGGACTGCCTGAGAGAAATCCGGGCTCGTCCGGGCTAGTTGTGGCCGAGGGGCTCTGCGCGCTCGGCGAGCGGATCGGCCCGGGTGACGCCTACGCGAGCCGCCGGTACCCACGGGGGACCCAGCGGCGCGACCATCGATGCCGGCCGCACTTCCACGCGACGGTCCGCCTCGGCCGTCTTTCCGTTCAGAGCCGAGTCCACCCGTGGCAGCCCGAACGCCAGCAGCAGGCTCACGGCCAGGCCGATGCCTGCCTTGCCGGCGTCCTTGATCGCGAGCAGCCCCGCTTCGCGCAGGGTCCTTTGCTTGAGCGTCCACGCCATCGCCAGCTCGCGCCCCGCCAGCAGACCCAGGAATACCCACGTCGTCGACATCGGCAAGTTGGAGATCTCTTTGAAGTAGCAGAGAATCAGCCCATACGTGAAGTCGACCAGGGTCGCCGAGCGAATGTCCGAGGTGTTCGACTTGCTGGTCACGATCTGCTGAATGCGGCCCCCCCGCTGGCGGAAAATCACCGCGTGCATGGCGAGCATCATCAGGATCGTCATCACCAGCAGGCCCCCCGCCATCTTGCGGGGCATGTACACGAACAGGTTGGCCAAGTCCTGGACCAGCCACTGACTCCAGAGAAACCCGGTGGAAATCCACTGCAGGGCCACCCAGATCTTCTTCGGCGGCTTCCGCTCTCCGCGGCGATCGAGGACGCGTTGCTCGATGCTCTTGGCCGCCACGGAGTAGACCACGGCCCCCGTGACCAGGGCCACCGCGTACCCGGTTGCCGACTTGAGCAAGATCTGCTCGGTGTTGGTGGGGGCGAACACCGTCAACACCAGGAAGGTGGTCGAGACCGGAATGCCGTAGCGGGTCAGCAGCAGAATGAAGAGGGGCGGAACGGCGTGGATCCACCCGATCCCGCCCACCGGCTCGGGGAACTTCGTCAGCCTTCCGTACGATACGTCGCCGCCGTAGCTCAGCCACCCGTAGACGAGCACGGCAACCAAGATGGTGCATGCGTACAGCCAAAGCAGCCACCAGGGGCGGTGGCGATTGGAGCTGAGGAAGGTGCCGAGCGTCTGAATCGCGTCGTTGGCAACGATCGAGTAGGCCGCGGCGATGAAGCCGGCGAACATGAAGAACTCGGTCAGGCGGTTGGTCATGCGAGTGCCCTTGGGGGTGAAGCAGCTCTGCTCTCCTGATCACTGGCCAGGCGCACGTGGCGGGGGGAGTTAGCGGGAAAGCTCCGCCATGGCAACGGTGCCCTCCCACGCGCGATTGGCTTTCGAAGCCAGCCATCCATTTCGGGGTGTGGGAATACCCTGGTCGGGGAGCGATGTTATGCTCGAATGCCGCGGCGCGCGCCCGTTGCTTTGTGACATCTGTGTGGCAGCCGCGCGCCGAGCGGCACGCGCCTGTTGCTTTGTGACATCTGTGTGGATAGCCGCGCGCCGAGCGGCACGCGCCCGTTGCTTTGTGACACCTGTGTGGCTAGCCGCGCGCCGAGCGGCACGCACCGCGCGCAGCCCCGCGTGCGTTGCCTCGCGCTGCAGAGAGAGAGGCGTGCCGCGGGGAGCGCGGTTGCCGCCTGCCAGCTCGAACGGCAGCGCGTTTTGGGCTTCCTCGATGGTGATGCGCACGAAGTGCACGCCCTTCGAGCTAGTTGCTAGTGCCCCGTCCGATGAGTCGCAATCACTGATTGTCGGTCGCCGCGGGAAGAGAGTCGTCTTGCCTCGAGCGCCGGACGGGGCACGTCGGCGCCGAAGGCGCCGCAGAGAAAAAGGGGTGCCGTGTCCCAGACGAGCCCCCAGCGCAAACCACCGCGGGCCGCCCCAGGCGGACCGGCCCGCGGTGGTTTGTGATTGCGACTCAGCGGACACAGCACTAGCCCCAATTTCTCACGACCTGGCCCCGAGAGTGCCATGGGTCGTGTCTTTACGCCCAGCTGCCAGCCAGCGCGTGCGAGGCAGACAGCAAGTCTGCCTGCGTGCGCCTGGCGGGCATCTGGACTGAAAATCCACTTCCTCCTCGCTCCCTCGGTCCTGCGGTCGTCAGAAATCCGGGCTAGGTGTTTCACGTCTGTCATCCAAGAACTTCGCTTCTGTGACGAGCTGGATCGCGAACGGGCAGATCCTTCTGCAGCCGGCGCCTCGCGGAAGCACCGCGGCGCCGCCCGCCAGGCTTTGGCCGTCCCACTGGGCGGGCCAGCTCGCCGAACGCATCGCATCCGCCCCTCGCGTTTCGATTTGCGGGAACCATGCAGCGCAGCGCGGATCTTCCCTCGCGCGCCGGTCCGAGTCGGCGACCCCGCTGGCGGTACCCTGGGCATCGAGGCCCCGAGCTCCCTGCCTCGGTCGCCCGCACGGCCTCGCGCTCCCAGCTCAGGGCTGGATCAATCGAGCGGCCGGCGCCTCGACGGTATTGGGCGCCACGTCTGGATCGAGCCGTCGAGTCGGAAGGGTTTCGCTTTTTCTTGCCTCATGCCACAACGACCGCCCGCCGGCCCGCACCAGGGAGGTGGCTCACAATCATGTTCACGGTATCCAGGCATCAGTTCGGAGAGGGTTTCGTTTTCGGGGCGGCCACGGCCGCGTACCAGATCGAGGGAGGGCAGATGGACGGGCGCGGCCCTTGCATCTGGGACAGCTTCGCCGCCACGCCCGGGAACACCAGAAATGGCGAGTCCGGGCGGGACGCCTGCGATCACTACCATCGGTGGCAGGAGGATCTGGACCTGGTCGCCGGAGCGGGCCTCTCCGCCTACCGCTTCTCCTTCGCTTGGCCCCGGCTGCTGCCCGAGGGGGTGGGAGCGGTCAACGAAAAGGGGTTCGACTTCTACGACCGCCTGATCGACGGAATGCTGGAGCGGCAGATTCAGCCGTTTGCGACGCTGTACCACTGGGACTTGCCGTCGGCGCTGCAAGATCGCGGGGGATGGATGAACCGAGACATCGCGGGCTGGTTCTCCGAGTACGCCGATCGCGTCGTGCGTCGCTTCGGCGATCGGCTGGCGAGCATCGCTACGCTGAACGAGCCGTGGTGCACAGCCTGGCTGGGCCACATGGTTGGCCGCCACGCTCCGGGCTACCGGGACATTCGAGCGGCGGCTCGCGCGATGCACCACGTGATGCTGGCACACGGTTCGGGGGTGGCGGCGATGCGTGCGAGCGGTGGCAAACAGCTCGGCATCGTCACCGTGCTCAAGAAGATGGTCGCCGCCTCCAGCAGCGAGCCCGACTTGGCCGCGAATCGAATCGAGGACGCGCTGTTCAACCGTTGGTACATGGATGGCCTGTTTCGCGGAACCTATCCTCGAGACTTGCTCGATATCATCGAGCCGTACCTCCCTGCGGGTTGGCAGCAAGACATGTCCGTCGTGTCGACGCCGATGGACTGGCTCGGCGTGAACTACTATACGCGCCAAATTACCGAGCACGACCCGAGCGTGGCGCTCTGGCAATCTCGGCGGGTCGTGGGTGAGCTCGAGAAAAACGATCTGGGCTGGGAGATTCACCCCGAAGGCCTGATGGACGTCCTGCTCCGAGCCGGCGAGTACACCGACTTGCCGATCTACGTCACCGAAAACGGTATCTCGGAAACCGACGACGCGCGCCGCGTGGCCTTCTACGATCGGCATCTGAAGGCGCTACTCGCCGCCAAGCAACGTGGCGTCGACGTGCGCGGCTACTTCGCCTGGTCACTCATGGACAACTACGAGTGGGCGGAGGGGTACACGCCTCGCTTCGGCCTGGTGGGGATCGACTACTCGACGCAGCAGCGGGTTCCCAAGGGGAGCTATCGGGCCTTCCAGCGGTTGCTGCGGCCCCCACGGTGAGGCGCGGCTCGGTCCCCTGCCGAGGACCCGAGCCGGCCTTCATGGCGACGGGACCGCGGCGCCGGGGTCCCCCGCGGCCCCGAACGGCTCGCATTCGGCCACCGGCTTGCGTAGGTCGTGGGCTGCCCCGACCTCGAGCCCGGCGGGTTGGCTCGGCTCTTCGGCCCCCGGGGCCCTCGCGGTGAGCCGTATCGCTGCGGCTCCCGCGACGAACGTGGCCATCGCCACGATGGCGAACACCCATTCGAAGCTGAGCCGGCGCGGCCTTTCGACCAGGGGAGCCGATGCTTCGTCGTATTGTAGAAAGCGAAGCGCCGTCGCCAGCTCCCCGACGCTCGCGAATCGCTCGTTCGGGTTCTTTTTCAGGCAGCGCTCGATCACCTTCTGCAGGCTCGGCGGTGCGCGGACGCCCCCCGAGTCGAGCAGAGGGCACGGATCCTCGAGGATGCGCCGACAAATCTCGGCAATGGTCGGAGCGGCGAAGGCGGGCTGGCCGGTGACGAGCTCGTAGAGCACGACGCCGAGAGACCACACGTCCGTGCGCTCGTCCACCTCGTGGGAGCAGCGGATCTGTTCTGGGGACATGTACAGCGGGCTACCCATCAAGCTCGTCGTTTCCCCCAGCGACAGGTCGTTGCCCAGAACCCGTCCCGTCACTTCCGCCTTGGAGATGCCGAAATCGAGCAACTTGACCGTTCGCCGTCTGTCGCCGCTGACGATGAGCAAGTTGGCGGGCTTGATGTCTCGGTGAATGACGCCTACCGCATGGGCTGCCGCCAGCCCGTCGCAGGCTGCGATGGCGTAGCGGAGCGCATCTTCGAGCGGGATACCCCCCGCGGAAGAGACCATCCGGTCGAGCGTGATGCCGTCCACGTACTCCATCACGATGTAGGGGCCGACGAGTGGTGATTCGCCTGCATCCATCACTCGGACGACGTTGTCGTTGCGGATGCGGGATGCGATCTTGGCCTCTCGCGCGAAGCGCGCCTGCATCTCCGGATCTCTGCGCACCTCGCGGCGCATTACCTTTACCGCGACCTTTTCGTCCAACTCCAGGTGCCGAGCTCCCAGCACCACTCCCATCGAGCCCTCGCCGATGACGTGCTCGACGAGGTATTTGGCTCCGATGATTTCTCCGACCATCCCCAAGGGGTCGGGCAGCCCCCTTCGGCACTCCGCGGGGGAGAGGGGCGCGGGGATGCAATGGTGGCCTTCTCGAACCGACGCAGACTGAGTATGAGTCAAGGTGCTACTCCTTCGGTGCGGGAAGGAAACGGCCCGAATCGGATGCTTCCTAATCCTCGAAAACTTCACTTGCCTTCGCGAGTTTCGACGAGGTTTCACATGTCCCGCCGTACTTCACGGCGCGGCCTTGGGCCGAGCTCGATTGCAGGCGCAGAGTCCGCGCTTTCTCGCCTGTTTCCCGGTATCCCCCACCAGGTGCGGTCTGGCGCCGACAGGTCACCATCCCCCTCAGGGGTGAGCGTCCACCGTCGGTGACTCCTGCTCGTCGCCGGTCGAAGGCGGTGTTTTCTCACCGCCCGTGATCAGTCCGCGGTGACGATTCGATAGACCTGTCCATTCAAGCTGACGACGAAGAGATTGCCGTCGTTGTCTTGCCCAAAGGACGCGATGGCGTTGGCGCTGGCCGTCAAGCTCGCCACCGTGTCGGGACCGGCGGCGAGCGCCCCCGCTTCCATTCGCAGCGAGAAGAAGCGTGCGGAGCTGAAGTCCGCGTACAGGTAGGTACCCCGCAGCTGTGGGATCGCGCCTCCGCGGTAGACGTAGCCACCGGTGACGGATTGCCCTTGGCCGCGCCCGTAGCTGGCCACGGGGAGGACCAGGTTCTGGTCTTCCGCGTCGCATCCCGTGTCGGGGTTGAAGCAATTCTCGGCCTCCATCAGGCGCCAGCCGTAGTTGCGCCCGCCGAGCCCGGCGGGCTCGAAGTCGATCTCTTCCAGAGTGTTCTGGCCCACGTCTCCGATGTACATGTCGCCGGTGCATGCGTCGAAGCTGAAGCGCCAGGGGTTGCGCAGCCCGTAACTCCAGATCTCCGGTCTGCCCCCTTGCAGGTTGCCCTCCGGAATCCCGTACGGCTCCGAGCCATCCACGTCGATGCGCAAGATTTTGCCCAGCAACGTATCGAGGTTCTGCCCGTTGCCTTGCGCTCCGTGTTGGTCGTTGGCGCCGCCGCCATCACCGGAGCCGATGTAGAGATACCCGTCGGGCCCGAACTGCAGGTGTCCGCCGTTGTGGTTGTTCTGCGGCTGCGAGAAGCGCAGCACCTCGCGTGCGCTCTGTGGGTCGGCACGGTCGTCGTCGTCGGTCGAGATCTGGTACTCGGCCACCACGGTGTCGTGCCCCCCGCCACCGGGGTCGGTGGAGTAGTAGACGTAAAAGCGGCCGTCGTTCGAGAAGTTCGGATGAAAGGCCAACCCGAGCAGCCCCATCTCGTTGCCTGCCTCGGATGCCAGATCGGTGATGTCCAGCAGGGGCTCGGGCAGCACCTCGCCCCCTTCGACCACGCGAATGCGGCCAGGCTTTTCCACGACGAATAGCCGGCTGTCGTCGCCCGGTGCGGCCGTCAGCAGAATGGGTCTGTCGAAGCCGTCGGCGAGCAGCTCGAGTGCGAGCTCGGGCACGGCCGGGCTCGCGGGGGAGTCACAGTCGACGTTGCCCATGGCAAGGCTGCCGCCGGCGCCCGCCATGCCGCCCCCTCCCTGACCCCCGCTGCCGCCGCCGCTGGCGCCTGCTTCGCCCGTTTCTCCCGCGGCCCCGCCACCGGCCACGGTGATGTTCTCCGAGTCGTCACAGCCGGCGACCAGCGCGAGGCTCGCGCTCAAGGCGCCGAGCCGCAGCGTCGAGCCCGACGCGCGGCGACCCGCGGAGACGCGGCGCGCGAGGCGACGGGAACGCCGCGAGGCGTTGTCCGACCGCGGGCTCCCGCCAGCGCGGGAAGGTTGGGGCGTGGAGTGCGAGTGGGTCGGCGATTGCATTCGCCGATCGTCGCTAGATTTCGCGGGCACGCAATCGAAAATTCCGAGGGCGCGTGAGGGCAAGCGCGGGCGCGCGGTGAGCGCCCGGAGGCCTCGCCTCGCACTCGATGGTGCCTTCGCGCGCCCGGGCGAGGGCGCGGGCGAAGCCGAGCGCCTCAGCCGGCGGCGCTGACGCTGGGCGCGGCGTTGTTCGTGCGCGCAGGCCCGAAGCGCCGGATGAGCTCGGAGATCGAGTTGTCGAGGGCCAGAGCGCCCGCTTCTTGGCGCCGTTCGCTGTCGAATCGGTCGAGCTCCCTGGAGAGTTGCTGCAGCGCGTCAGGTGGCGCCTCTGCCAGTAGGGCGGGGAAGAATTCCAGATTCTCCTTGGCCAAGTGCTGCCGCTCGAAGTCGATGATCGCGCGGGCGGTGGCGGCGACTTGCCGCCGCGTTTCGTCCGACCATTGTTCGAGCTGCTCGCTGGCCTGGTCGAGCACCTCGATCAGATAGCGTTCTTGGCGGTGCTCGCGGCGAACGTCCGCCGTGGAGCCGGACTCCCAATCGAAGCCGTTTCGCACCGCAAACGGCAGGACGATGGCCTCCTCTTTTTCGTGGTGCACGAGATCGACCCAGTCGCGGAAAGCCGAGGCAAACGCTTTGACGTCCTCCTTCGATCCGCCGTGGTTGCCTTCGATCTGCTCGACGAATGCTTCCAGGGCGTCGACCAGGTGGATGATGCGCTGGTGTTCGCGCAACAGGGATGTGAGCGCGTTCATGGGGCCTCCGGGCCATGGGTGTGGGCCGCTGCGTTTGCGTCGAGGTCCGCTCCCGCGGGGCGAGTGGCCGCCTCCCCGTCGATCGGGGCGGGCCCGACTTCGCCCCGCGGGTCGACGGACAACCGCGCGGGCCTCGCCGTCGAGGAGTCGTCAGGGTAGGGGGGTCGGTAGCTCATGAACTTCGCATTGCAAGCGTCTTGCCAGCGGCCGTGGGGAGCTGCCGGAGGGTGGAGAGTCCGCTTGCGAAGCGAGAAAAGTCCGCATCGAAGGCTCCGTTCGGGGGCGACGACCCACCTCGGGAGACCACGTACGAATTGCGCCGAGCTCCGATTGTGGACGAATGTCTTGCGCTCTTTTTTGCCCAGCCCGATGCGCCCGCGCGGGCAAGCGCCCCCCGAGATGAACGACCGTTGGTTCGATCGGCAGGCGGCGCGGGCTCAGCCCCGGGCGGGAGCTCGCCGCGACACGTGGGCGCTGGTCGCGTCGAAGAATCGCCAACGGCGCTCCGCCCAGTCGCCCGCGTAGTCGATGCCGATTCGCGTCGAGCGAGCGACGCGGCCGCGCACACCGGCCGAAAGCCAGATGCCTCGACCTCGGGTCAAGTCCCAGCCGTACGCGCTCCCGTCGATTGCCAGCGCCTGGCACAGCTTTCCCGGGCCGTTGCCCAGCGTCGCGGCTCGTTCGACCCCACGGCGGGCGCGCATTCGATCGACGCCCGTGTGCGGCTCGATGGCGCGGATCAGAACGGCGTGCGGCTCTCCCGGCGCCCCCGTCACCAGGTTGAATTGCCAGTGCAGGCCGTAGATCAGGAACAAGTATGCGTGACCAGCCGGGCCGTACATCGCCTCGGTGCGCGCCGTACGCCGGCCCCCGTACGAGTGCGCCGCGCGGTCTTCGGGGCCGCGATACGCTTCGGCCTCGACGATGCGTCCCGCCGTCAGCTGCCCATCGCGGTCGGTCACCAGAAGTTGGCCGATGCAGGCCCTGGCCACCTGCAGCACGGGCCGCGCGTAGAAGCTGCGGGGGAGCGCTTCGTCCAGGGATGCCGCGGGCGTGCTCACGGAGCTGGGCGTGCCGCCGCCGCGCTCGAGCCGTCGGCCTTGATTGTCGCCGCCAGTGCGCGAGTCCTCTCCGGATCCTCGAAGTTTACGAAGAGAAACCCACTGGTGCTCTGCAGGAAAAGAAACGGCGGGTGCGCGGTCTCGACGAACAGCATCCCAACGCCCAAGCCGGCCATTTCGAAGTGGCCCCGCAGCGTGCCCCCGAACCCTGCGTGACCGTTGGTGCGCCGCTCGATGGCCGGCAAGTGGTCCACCAGCTCGACGCGGCGCAGCTCCGATTTGAGCACCTTGGCCGAATACAGCGTGCTGACGACCCGAATTGCGTCGCCCTCGACGCGGACCTCGGGCGGCTTCTCCGACCGCGACACGATCACGACGAGGCCCACGGCGAACAGGGCCGTCAGCCCGAGGCTCCACATCTTGCGGCGCTTGGCCGCGGCCACCGCCTTCGCGTCGAGCGGCGGCGCTTCGGTGGCGGGCAGCGCCAGGTGCCGTTCGATGGCGGCGAGCAGCCCGTGCGCGTCGTTGCTGCCGACCCGCACGCGCTCTCCGCTCGCGAGGCGCAGCTCCACCGCGGAGAGGCCGGAAATGTTGTAAAGCCGTCCGCCGGGAAAACGCCGGATCCCGAAGCCCCACGTCCAGCGGTTCCTCACCGCGGAAACGGACTGGATGGCTTCGCGGGCAAAATGGCGGCGCAGCACCCCGACCCCGAACCGAAGGCTGACGCCCGCTTGGTCGACCCGGACTCGCAGCGCTCCCAGCAGGCCGAGCAGCACGACCGTCAGGCCTCCCGTGAGGATGGCCAGGCCCCGCTCCCCGGCGGCGGAGACGAGGAGAAATAGGGGTAGGTTGATGGCCAGAGCCAGCCCGCCCGGCATGACGCCCCATTGCGTGTGCTCGTATGCGGTGGGCCCTCCGGTTGGCTGCTGGCTCGTCACGGGCGCGCACGGTATCACGCCCGACCGGCTTCGGCTGCCCCGCGCCGGCCCGATTGCGCGTCGAAGTCGCCGCCATGCCGCCGGTTCGTCGATGCGACCGCGAGGGGTGCCCCCGGGGCTCAGGGGGCGCCCGCCCGCGCCGGCCCGCCCGGCGCTTCGATGCGGCGGGCGAGCGCTTGCGCGATGTCCTCCTCCCACGGCTCGCGGGGCGTGGCTCCGGAGCTGGTGAGCCTCAGGAAGCGTTCCAACTCGCGACGGGCTTCCTGCGCTCGCCCCAGGTTGACGAAGACCTCGCACAGGGCGAGCGCCGTCGTGCGGTTGGGCCAGTTGCCGTCCGCCTTTTGGAACAGCCTCAGGGCCGCCGACCAGTTGCCCAGGTTGCGCTGCGCGAAGGCCGGCTCGAGCAGCTTGAAGTACGCCTCGGGGAAGGGGCGCGCGGGGCGCTGCGGCTCGGCGCTGCCCACCCAGGCCGCCTCGGTGTGGCCGACGCCGCTGGGCGACACTTCGTAGTCGACGAGCAGGTGGAGGGCGCCGGGCAAACCGCCCGGTGCGCTCAGCTCGAAGGCGAAGCGGGCTTCGCCTCCCGCGGGAATGCCGCCCAGGTCGAAGCGGGCCACTGCCTCGCCGCGCCCGAGCACGGTGCCCGTGACGTGGCCGATGTCCCGGGCTCCGCGGTTGCGCAGCACGCCGCCTCCGCTGCGCCCGGCGATCTCGACGTCGAAGCGCTCGACGGCGACCGGCTCGACCGGCGGCGGCGGATCGACACGCAGGCTCTTGCGATACTCCCGGCCGAACCGCCTCACGGACTCCGAGAGCGACGCTTCGCCAGTGGCTGCTCTGGCGGTGGCGATCACCGGGGCGCGCAACCCGTCGAGGCTCTGCAGCTCGATGGTCGACGACCAGGCGGCGTCTTCGCCGCCGGCCTCGGGCGCCAGGGTGAGTACGAGCAGATCGTTCACCTGGCCTCGGGCGGCGAGCTCGCGCGCTCGCCGAAGCAGACGCTTCCGCTCGCCCGGGGTGCCCAGGAGCGGTAGGGGATGCAGCGGCACCAGGTAGTCCAGCAGCTGTTGCCCCTGCCAGATCGCGGGCTGCGTGTGGGCGCGGCCTCCGCTGGGCAAGAGCGCCAGGGCCACGACGGGGAGGGGCTGGGCGGCGGCGATGTCGAAGCGGGCGACCTTCTTGTGCGGCGTCGAGAAGCCCCGCGAGAGGCTGACGCCGGGAATCGATTCGAGGTTCGCGTCGAATGCGGCCAGCTGCTCACGTCCCACGCCGTCGACGCGAAAGCGGGCCTGGTCGGCAACGGCCGCGTAGTGGCGCACGGCCGCGACCCCGGGCTGGCGAGCGAGCTCGGCTTCGAGCTTGCCGACTTGCGCGGTGCCGGACACCCCCTTCAGCGCGATGTCCAGCGACCAGCTGGGCGAGGCCAGCGCGGCGGCATAGCGGGCGGCCGCCGCGTCGAGCTCCGGCAGCAAGGTCTCCTCCAGCTGGGAGAAGGCGAGGGCGGCGCGCTGGCCGAGCGCACGCAGGTTGCTCACTTCGGCGTGGGTGATGTGTCCGGCCGAGGTCCAGGCGACCCGGGACGAGAGCGTGCAGCTCAAGCCGCGGGTTTTCGAGCGGAGGATCGGCTCGCCCAGCGAGCAACCGAGCGACACCGCCACCACGCTGTCGGTCAGCAGTGGGTCGATCTCGGGCAACTCACCGCTCTCGATCGCGCTCTGCGCCAAGCGCTCCGCTCGTCGCGACAGCTCGAGATCCACGACCTGCAGGCCGCGCCGGGCAAGGGCCTCCATCACGCGCGTTCGCAGCGGGTAGGAGTACGGCTTTTCATCGAGCTGCACGCTCGCCAGCACCGCGGCGCGCAGCTGCGCGGGCTGCGCCTCGGCGGGCCGGACTACGGCGCATGCGGTGAGCCAAGCGGCCACGGCCGCCGCCCGAGCCAGCCACTCGCCGACCCGAGCGGCGGGCGGGGCCTTTGCGGCGGCGGTGGGGCGGGGCGGGGGAGACATCGGGGGGGTTGACGGAGGGAGCCGTCGTGGGGAGCGGCGGTCGGCGGAGGGCGCCGGTGCGGCTGGAGTTTCGCTACGGCGCACCGAACGGGAGGGCCGCGCCGATCGGCGCGCTACTGACCTCGACGTCGCCCGTCCGGGCGGGTCGCAGGGCCCAATAAGCTCCGGCCCCCGCCAGGACGCCGACGGTGGCCCAGACCCACCAGTGCGAGTACCACGGCGGCGGGGCCGACTCGAGCCGCAGCGCGCGCAGGTTGCCCGGATCGCTGGTGAGATAGAAATCCTGATGGGCGGGGAGAAACTCTCCGCTTTCGGGCACGATCTGGAATTCGTGGCGCCCCGGCGGCAAGCCCCCGAGCTGTAGGCGGTGGTCGCGCAGCGGGTAGCTCCTGCCTCCGGTGCGCACCGTCGCGCGCTCGGCATTGAGCCGGAGCTGAATCTGCGCGCTCTGGGGCCGCTGCGCGCCGATCAGACTGCGAGCCGCGAAGCGCGCGGCGTGGGGGAGCTCGGCCGGCGAGCCGTGGTAGCTCTCCTGGACGCGGTTCAAGACTGGCGCGCCCGCGGCGCGCAAGTCCAGCAGCTGCAGCGAGACGAAGTAGTTGTCGGCGTCTACGAGCCCGACGCTGCCGGCGAGCAGCCGCGAGTTGCCCAGCGCGCGGCTGGCCTCCATCACGCAGCGCAGCGCCTCGCTCGAGCCGGCCAGGTCGCATTCCACGTCCGCGTGACGCAGCAGGTCCTCCAGCTCGGAATAGGAGATCACCTCGACGCCGGGCAGCCGATGGTATTCCTGGGCGACGATGTCCGTGATGGCTCGGGCGGTGGCCGCGCGGACGCCGCGCGGCTCGAGCCACATCACCGCCAGGCGCTGCACCGGGGGCGCGGCGCCCGGGCGGCTCGGCGCGGGCGGGGGCAGCCCGGTCAGCTGGGTGACGAGCGCGGGTAGCTGCTCTCGCAGGGCCGCAGCGGTCGGCCCCGAAAGGGTCGCCTCGAAAGCGACCTCGCCGCCCGCGGTGTCGAGCGCCGTCACCGTGAGCCGCAGGGCACCGCCGACGCGCTGCAGCCGGGGCGTCAGGAGCCGGTCGGCTTGCAGCTGCTCGAACAGGACCTGGGGACACTGCTCGGCGCGAGCGCAACCGAGCTCGCGCGCCAGCTCGCCGAAGGCCAGCATGTGCTCGATGTCGGCCGCGCTCAGCACGCGCCGCGGGCCCGCTCGCCGCGCTTCGAGCCGGTCCATCAACTCCAGCAGCAAGGCGTCCTCCAGCAGGGCGGCGGCGGAGGCCTCGGCGCGGGAGGCCGCGAAGCGCTGGAGCGCCCACCGCGAGGCGGCCGCCCCCCGTGTTGCACGATGGACCGCGGGAGCGGCGCGCGCTCGAGCCGGCCTGGGCGCCGCGGCGGCCGGTGAGTTGCCATCGCTTGCCCCGGCTTGGCCCTCCCTTGCCGCGAGCGCTCCGAGCGCCGCAGCCAGCGCGCAGGCTGTCGCGATCGATCGACGGGCGAGCGCCGCCGAAGTGCCGCCCGAAGCCCAGGCTCCGGGCCGCTCGCCCCGGCGCCCCACGCGCGCTCCCCCACTCGGCCGTGCCATTGGATAGGGTGAGCCATGTGCGGCCGGCGCTGTCAACGGGTTGTGGAACGGGCGCCGGGAAAGGGCACTATCAAAGCGTTGCATCCCGACCTCCGCGCCTTCTCGGCGTCCTGTAGCGCGGGTGACTCATGCCCCGCAGCCACCGCGGGGCGCGTCTGCGACGATTGCCGGCGAGCCGGGTGCCGCGGGCGTCGGCTCGCGGGCGTCCGCTCGCGGGCGTCCGCTCGCGCGCGAGGCCGCGGCAATTGCCCGAATGCATTGACCGCCCGGGCTTCGCGGGGCGCCGCCCGGCGCGCGGCGCTGCACGGGGCCTGCCCCGGCCTTTGACAAACGGGGGCACCGCTGTCATGCACCCCGGGGTGGCGTGAAGCGTGAAATCGCCGAGCCGGGGAGCGACTCGCAGCGCGCGCGGGAGTCCCCTTTCGCATCTCCTCGCGGACGGGCGCGCGCGCGGCGCAAGCGTCGGGCCGATGCCCCGCGAGAGGCTGGAGTGAAGTCGAATGCCGCGCAACCGTTACGAGATGTCGAGCCCAGGGCGAGTGCGGGGGGCGCCGCATCGGCGACTCGGCGCGCACCGGGTCGGTAGCCCCGCGGTCTGGGGCTCGCTGCGGCTGGTGGCGTGCTGGCTCGCTCTCGCGTGCTCCGAGCCCGGCGCGGCGCTGCAAATCGAGTGGGAAGGCGGCGAGCCTGCGGGCGAGCTGCAAGTGTGTGCTCGGCTCGAAGAGGCGGGGGGCGAGCGCGCGCTGCCTGCGCGCCATTTCGACGCGGCCGACTCGATCGCGTTCGCCTTTCCCGAAGTCGAGGCAGGCGCGGGCTACCGGTTGCATCTGGACGTCTGTCACGCCGCAGCGCAGCCGGCTTCGCAAACGGCGTGCTGTGCGGCGGGGGCGGAGTACCGCGGCGTGAGCGAGCGCTTCCGCGTCGGTCGCGGCAGCGGGCGGGGGCGAGCGCGCGTCAGGCTGGTGCAAGCGCCGCCGTCGCCCGGGGTGCTGGTGCGCGATCGCGCCGGCAGCGATTGGGGGGGCTCGCGCGTCGACGTGGCCGATCGGTGCGTCTCCGTCGCCGTGCGCAGCCCCGCGCGCACCACGCACGTCGGCGTCGCCGCGTCTCCCGAGGGGCCGTTCCGCGTCGTGGCCGTGCCCGCCGCGCCGAGCGCCTGCGACCTCGGGGGGGGGCAGGTCGCCTGCCACCCTCTCGGAGACTTCGACGTCTGCACCGGCGAGCCCTGCGCGACGCGCTGGTACGACTACGGGCCGTGCGCGCCCGGCGACGTGCACGAGCTGGTCGCTCGCGGCTATCGCGAGCACGCTCTGCTCGAGGGGCCGCTCGAGGGGCCCGCCAGCGTCGCGAGCGTGCGCTGGGATCAGCGCGGGCCGCGGCTCGATCGCGCTGGAGCCGACCGGCAGGGGGAGGGGCCGGATGCCGCTGCCGGGCGCCGCGAGCCGGCGACCATCGTGCGGGCGGGGCAGCCCGTCGTCAGAAGCTTTGCGGCAGACGAGCCGCTGAGCGGCTGTCGGATCGAGGTCGAGCCGCTCGACCGCCCCGCCGTCGAGGGGCCCACTCCGCGCTTCGAGGCGGTCGCGCTGGGCAACAGCAGCTGCGAGGCGCGATACGTGGTTCCCGGCGCAGCGCCTCGCCCGGCGGACGGACGCTATGCGGTCTACTTCGTGGTCACCGACGCCGTCGGCAACTCGTCGCGCATCGAGGTGGCCCCGTTCGTCATCGACACCGCGGCGCCGGACCCGCCCCGGCTGAGTCGAGTCGAGGTGCGGCTCGGCGAGGCGGCGGGCGATGCGCCCTGTGATTCGGGCTCCGGGGCCGCGCGCGCGGCGCTCGGGAGCGAGCCGCTGCGCTGCGTGCGGTCGGGCGACACCCTCGTGGCGGTGTGGCAGGTCGAAGCGGGGGTCACGCTCGACGCGCGGGTCGAGGGCGAGGCGGTGCCCTGCGCGTCGCGGGGGGTCGACTCGTTCGTCTGTACCCTGTCTCCGCGCGGCGCCCGGCTGGACGGGGTGGTGTCGATTGCTGCGCTTGCGACGGACGCGGCGGGCAACTCGCAGGCGGCGGCGCCACTCCTGGTCGAAGTCGACGCCCGCCCGCCTCGGGTCGCCTCGAGCCGGCTGCTGCGCGTGGTCGGCGCTCGACCGAGCGATGCGCCCGGGGCCTTTGCCCCCTTCGATCCGTTCGGGAGCGACGAGACGCCGCGGGTGCCGGCGCCGGTGCTCGCTCGGCTGGAGGTGCGCGCCGACCGAGCCGTGTGTCGCGGCGCGGGCTGCCGGCGGGTGGCGCGGGCCTTCGCCACGCCGCTCACCGAGAGCGGCTGCGGGAGCCCCGAACAGGCGGAGCTCGGCCTCGCGTTGCCCCTGCGCCCCGCGGATTCGCTCACGTCCGAGCTCACGTTCGAGCGGGCGGTCGGCGACGTGCCCGCGGGCAGCCACTGCCTCTGGGCGGGGCTCGACCCCGAGCAGCCACTGCAGCTCCTCGGGCCGCGGTGGACGATCGAGCGGCGTCCGGCGCGCGCCCGCATCGACGCGGCGCGCACTCGCCTGCAGCGAAGCGGCGGCGCGGCGGTGCTGCAGGTGTATGCGAGCGCGGCCGCTCCGACCGCCGCGGGGGCGATCGTGGCCGCGGCGGTGGGCGAAGCGGGCGCGGGCGGCCCTCGACTCACGCCCGTCGCGGACTCGCGGCGCAACGCGACCCGGGTCGACCTCGCCGAGGGCTTCGGCGCGCTGTCGGCGCCGCCCGATTTCTCCATCGAGCTTCCGAGCGGACTCGTCGACGTGTCCGTCGCGCTGGTCGACGCCGTGGGCAACGTCTCGCCGTACGAGCGCGTCGAGCGCGGGCAATGGGTGGCGGACCTTTCGGCGGCGGGCTACCGAGCGCTGTCGTGGGATCGCGCGTACCCCGGGACGGATCCGGGGGTTTCGGGCCGCCCGCTGGCCCCCGGTGCGGGCCCGGCGGAGCGGGTCGAGGCCGCGCTCGGCTGGCAGCGGCTCGGCGAGCAGGAAGACGGCCTACCGCCGGCGCGGATCGAGCATGCGCTGGCCTACGACCCGCGCCGCCAGCGGGTGGTGCTGTTCGGCGGCTCGCGGCTCGTGGCTCCGCCGGTGCCTCTCCCTCTGCCGCTCCCCGTCTACGAGGCGTCCAGCGATACGTGGGAGTGGGACGGGCGGCACTGGCGGCGGGCGGCGATCGATGGCGCGTCCGATTCGCCTGCGGCGCGTCGCGAGCACGCGCTGGGCTTCGATGAGGTCGCGGGGCGCGTGGTGCTCTTCGGGGGCCGGGGCGAAGGGGGCAACGCCTTCGGGGACACGTGGTCTTGGGATGGGGTGAGCTGGCGCCGCCTGGCCTCTGCGCCCGCGGCTTCCGCCTGCAGCGCAGGCCAGCAGCCCGCCCCCGCGCCGCGATTCGGTCACGCGCTGGCGTTCCACCCCGGGCGCGGTCGGCTGCTCTTGGTCGGGGGGCTTTCCGGCGGAGGCGCCCGGAGCGCCCCGGTCCCGCTGGGCGACAGCTGGGAGTGGGACGGCGCTCGCTGGCTGCCGCTCGACGAGTGGCGGTGCGAAGGGGGCGAGTGGAAGCGAGCGCCGAGCGACGGGGCGTTGCCCCCACGCGCGCTGCACGCCATGGGCTACAGCGCTGCCGACGAAGCCCTGATCCTCTTCGGGGGCTGCAACACGGCGTGTACCCGCAGCGAAGCGCAACGG
Organism: Polyangiaceae bacterium; assembly: GCA_050299315.1. Classification (GTDB taxonomy): domain Bacteria; phylum Myxococcota_A; class Polyangia; order Polyangiales; family Polyangiaceae; genus SZUA-265. The sequence goes on along the minus strand of JBNKVS010000035.1, from coordinate 18,355 downwards.
ATCGGCTCGCAAAGCGCGTACCTCGGCGACAGCTGGGCGCTGAGCGCAGAAGGTGGCTGGTTGCCCTTCGGAGCGCCTTCCAGAGCGCTTTCCCGCGCCGTGCACCAGCTCGTGGTGGACCCGAGCGACGGCGCGGTGTATTCGCTCGGCGGCCATGACGCCAACGGCGCCGTGGCGGCCCCGTTGCTCCGCCTCGAGGCGGGGGGGTGGGTCGTCGTCCCGTCGCCGGGCGCGCCCGGCGTCGAGCAAAAGAGCGTGCTGGATCGAGCGCGCGGTCAGTGGGTGAGCTTCGGGGGCATCGCGGCGGGGGCCGCCGGGGCCGAGCCGGCGGCTCCCGGCGCCGCGGCGCCCGACTCCGGCATGTCGAGCTTCTACGTCTTCTTCGTCGCCGGGCAGCGCACGGTCGTGGCCGAGCCCGGGGGGGGCGCCAGCGGGGAGCCGGCGTGGCTGAAGGGTCGCTCCGGGCTGCCAGCGCGCTCGCGCTTCGCATTCGCCGCGCTGCCCGGGGCGCCGAGCCGCGAGGAGGCCGTGCTGGTGTTCGGGGGCACCGCAGGCGGGCCCGGAGCGGCCGAGCTCGGCGACCTGTGGACCTTTCGCGGCGGAGCCTGGCATCCGATCGAGCCGTCGTGCGCGTGCGCCGGGGCCCCGACCGAAGGCTGCGGCACCGCCCCGGCGGCGCGTCGCTCCGCCGCGCTCGCGGTCTCCGCGGCCTCGGAGCGAGAGCTGGAGCTGATCTTGTTCGGCGGCGTCTCTCGCGCGCCCGACGGGGGCCTCGGCCGCGTATACAACGACACCTGGGCGTTGCGCTCGCGCGACGGCGAGTGCTTCTGGTGGACGGAGCTGCAGCCGCACGACGATGCGCTGCCCGCCGAGGGCTCTGCGGTGCAGCCGGGGGGGCGCGTGGGTCACGGCATGGCGCGCGATGCGGCCGGTGTGCTCTGGCTGTTCGGGGGCTCGCCGGGCGACACGCAGAAGCTCGCGGACTCGTGGCGCTACGACCCGGAGCTCGAGCAGTGGGAGCGTCAGAGTTTGCTCGGCGAGTCGCCGGGTCCACGACGCGACTTCGGCTTGTCGTCGGCGTCTCATGGAGTGCTGCTGTTCGGGGGGTTCGGCGATCGCGTCTTCGGCGATACCTGGCTGCTCGACGCCCAGGCAGCGCGCTGGCGGGAGCAGCGACCCGGCTCGTCGCCGCCGGCCACGCGAATGGGGGCCCTGGTCTCTCTGGGGCGCGAGGGCCCGCTGCTCGATCTGCTCGTCGGGGGCAGTCAGCGAAACGGGAGCGGAGAGCGGTTGACACAGCAGGTTTGGGGTTGGGACGGCGAGCAGTGGCACAACGTGACGCCGCGCGTGAGCCCTTCGCGCGAGCAGCCCCCCGCGCGGGCCCTGCACGGCCTTTCGTACCTGCCCGAGGCGGGCGAAGGCCTGCTCTTCGGGGGCGTGGGCAGCTTCGTCGACGACGAGGCGATGGGCGACACTTGGGCTTTCACGCTGCCGCAGGCCGCCTCGCAGACCTTCGACGTGGACCTCTCCGAGCTGCTCGGCGTTTCGGGGAGGCCCGCCGCCGTCGAGGTGGAAAGCTTCCTGCAGTGCTTCTCCGGGGAGTATGCGCCGGGCGTTGGCGCCCAGGTGTGGAACGGTCACGGCTGGCAGGCCGTGGCTCACGCGGGGGGGCAATGCCCCTTGCGCCTCAGCGCGGGGCCGCTGCGGCAGTACGCCCTGGCGAGCCGGCGCCTTCGGACCCGCCTCACCGCGGGGTGGCTCGAGACCCGGAGCTCGCAGCTGCTAGTCGACTATCGGGCACTTCAGGCCCCGTGAGGAGCGCCGTCCCCAGAGATCCACTTTCGCATTTCGTCCACCCCCGCCGCGAGGAGAGCACATGCCCGGATCCATCATCGACAACCGCCTGGGGGGCTTGCCCTCCGTGTCCCTCGTCGTGGCTCTGACCGGGCTCTCGTTCGCCGCGGCCGACTCCGTCGACGCCGTCGAGGGCCCCGAGGCCGAGGCGCTGGCTTGCGCGCGCTCCGGGCGCCGCTGCGGCGGTCCGTCGTGTCGCACCGACGCCTCGCTGGCGCTCGGCTTCGCCCTGGAGATCCCCGCCACCGAGCGCGGCTTCGGCGAGCCGTTCGTCGTCGCGTACGGCGACGACGGCGTGCTGTACGCGGCCACGCGCACGGTCGGGGAAGCCACGCTGGTGCGTCGCACGCCGCCGCCGGTGCGTCAATCTCCCACCGCCGCGGCGGATGCGGGCGCGCCCCCGGATGCCGGTGCGCTGCCCTTGGAGGGGACGGACGGCCGCGAGCTGGGGCAAGGCGATGAGGAGCGGATCGGGCTCCCCCTTCCGAGCGACGCAGCCGAGGCCGAGGAGCCCGCGGGGATCGCGTTCAACGTCATCGCGCCGCTCGGAGCCGAGGGCGACGTGAGCTCGGACGCCGAGGGCGGAGTTCACGCGTTCGCGTTCGGCCCAGACGGAGAGCTGCTGCGGGATTCCACCGTCGTCGACGAGCGGGGTGCCCAGTCGGTGAGCGCCATCGACTACGATGTCCAGCGCGCCGAGGCACGCCTCCTGGTCACCACGGACGCGCTCTCGGGAGCGGAGGTGGCCAGCTGTGCGGTTCCGACCGGCACGCGTCAGATGGTGGTGAGCCTCGACGCCTCTTCCTCGAGCCGCGGCGCCTCGCTCGAGAGCGGGCTGCTCTCGCTGCCGCCCCTCGAGCCCGGTGGGCAGTGGGTTTCCTTGCCGCTGTACTTCGCCCAGGGGATCTACGCCGTGGGCTACGACCTGCAGGATGACGGGGATCTGTACGTCGTGGCGAGCCAGTTCGACTTGCCGCCGGAGGCGACGTGCACGACCCTGACGAGCGAGCGGCGGATGCGCTGGGAGCCGATATCGGACGAGGACGTCGTCCTGGAGCCGGAGCTGGCCATCACGGGAACGGCGCTGGGCGCGTTTCTCGACGTTTGGGTGGGCTTCGGCGAGCCGTTCGCGATGACGACCTCCCAGGGCAACCCAATCGCAGAGGTGAGCGCCGCATGCGCGGGGGGCACCAACTACTCGCGGCTGCTGCTCACGCCCCTGCTGGCGGGAAACGAGGCCAGCTTCCTGGTCAACTACCAGCAGAGCTATTGTATGTCGACGGACCCCTTCAGCCCCGCATCGAGCCCAGCGCCGCTCGTCACCCAGGGCGGCGCGGCCGGCGCCGCGTTGGCTTTGGCTGGGCGGGGGGCGCCCTCCGGCGTGGCCGCCCAAGGCGCCGCGGGGCTGCGCGCCGTGGCGCCGCCGCGCGCGCCCGGAGCTACGAGCTCCGGGGCTGCAGCCCCGGGGGCGTCGAGCCCGGTTCCGCGTCCACCCCGCGGCCCGGTCGCCGTCGAGGTCGAGGCGCCGCCAGAGATCGTGGCCGAGCGCTCGGTGCAGCCGGTGGCGCTCAGCGTGGGCGGCGAGCAGGGCATCTGGGAGGTCGGCGGCTGGCAGGGCCGCCCGCAGGCCGGGGTCGAGGGCTTTGCGCGCTTCGTGCCGAGCGAGCGAGCCGCGGCGGCGGGGGAGCGGGCCGTCGAGGTGGCGCTCTCGGGGGGCGGCCATACGCTGATCCGCGATGCCGGCCTCGATGCGCAAGAGAATCTGATCGTGGTCGGGGACTTTTCGGGTGAGCTGCTCCTCGGGGGGCGGAGCGTCGCGGCGCAGGGGCACTCGGACCTATTCGTCGCCCAGCTCGACCGGCAGGGGCGGTTGCTGTGGAGCCAGGTGCTTTCGGGCCCCGGCACCGACGTGGCGGCGAAGCTTTCGGTGGATGCGCGAAACGCTCGCATCGCGGTGACCGGTCGCACCGAGGGCGGGCTCGACTTCGGGGCGGGGCCGATGTCGGAGGGCGTGTTTCTGGTGACGTTCGACTTGATCCCGCCCGAGCTCGCCGAAGATGGCACGAAGTGCCGGCTCGGGCGCGGAGTCTGGGGGAGCTGCCAGCGGGGGATCTGCGAGCCGGCCCATGCGGGGTGTCGGCGAGGGCGTCAAAGCGTGGGGCACGGCGAATGGCTGCAGGGCCAGTGGAGGCGCTGCCTGTGCGCGGAGGGCGAGTGGGTTCGATGCGAGTCGCGGCGCGGAGCGCCGAGCCGCGCCGCGGCTGCGAGGCTTCCCTCGGAGGAGGGGCGAGCGCCGCGGTGCGAGCAGGCGGGCCGGCAGGTGCCCGATGGCGAGTGGCTCGCGGTCGACGGGGTCGCGTGCCGTTGCGACCTCGGCGAGTGGATCGACTGCCACACGCCCTGAGCCGCGTGCCTTCGGAGCGGCGGAGGGAGCTCCCCGGGCCGTCTCGCGGGCTACAGCAGGTCCCACGGGCGCGTGGACGCGCCCTTCGATTCGCGGGCTCCGGTGGGCGTCGCCGCCCCACCGCGGAGCGGACGCTCACGCTGGCCGCGCGTGCGGTCGCGCGGAATGGCTCGTTCCCCCCAGCGAGCGCCTTCGGGCGCTCGCGGCTCTCGACGCCGGGCCCCGGGGGGCTCGGGCGCCGCGGCGCTCGCGCCGGCGGGGGGCGTGCGAGCGCCGACGCCGCCGGAAGGACCTGCCGGCGCCCGGGAGTCGATGGGCGGCGAGGCGCCCGCCGCCGCAGCCGCCCCGGGTGGGCTTGCTTCGCGGGCGTCGGGTTCGGGCTGGCTCGGCCCGGGTGACGGGGCGAGCCGGGCGCGCGGCGCCGCCGGACGGGGCCCGGGCAGCAGCGGGGCGGTGACTTGGCTCGGCGCGCCCCGCGGCGAGGGCGGCGGGGGGTCGGGTGCCCGCCGCTGCAGCGCCGCGCCCACCACGCCGGCGGTCAGCACCAAGGCCGCGGCGAGGTAGCCGGCGCGCGCTCCGCGCGCGGGCGACTCGGCGGAGCCCGGCGGCGCGGGCCGGGCGCCCCCGACGGGATCGCGCGACGCGGCGGCCGCTTTTGCTTCGCCGAGCCGGGGCGAAGGGAGCTTTGGCGGGTCCCAGTCGACCGACGGGAGCGTGGTGGGCGCGCTCGGGGCCGCGCGTTCGGTGCCCGCTGGCCCCGCGAGGCTGCCTGCGGCGGAGGCGGGCCGCGAGCCCTCGCGGGGCTCTGAGGGGGCCGGTGTCGGCGGGCTGGGCTCACTGAGGGCGGGCTGCGTCTGGTCGGCGGGCGCAGGCCGAGCCGTCGCGCGGACGGTGGGCTTGCTCGCGAGCTCTTCGCCGAGCGCGCGGGCGGAGGCGATGCGTTCGCCCAGGTCCGGGGCCGTGGCGCGCGCCAGGACATCGGCCAGCCCCGGCGAGATCTGGCACTCGCGCTCGATGCGCTCGCGGCGTGCGAGCAGGCTCTCGGTGGCGAGCCGCTCCAGGATCCGAAAGGGCTCGGCGTCCGCGTAGGAAAGCCTGCCGGCCAACATCTCGACCAAGATCGTCCCCAGGGCGAAGACGTCGGCGCGAGCGTCGACACCGGGGCCCATGAACTGCTCGGGGGGCATGTACAGCGGCGTGCCCAGCACCGCGCCGGACGCCGTCAGGGGCGGCGCGCCGCGTTTCATCGCGCTGGCCCCGTCGCGAGGCGAGAGGCTTTGCAGCTTGGCCACCCCGAAATCCAGGATCTTCAGCCGGCGCCGCGGCGCGGAGCAGAGCAGCAGGTTGGCGGGCTTCAAGTCCCGGTGCACCACGCGCGCTTCGTGAAATCGATGCGCGGCGTCGAGCACGGGCGTCATCAGGTCGAGCACTTCGCCCAGGGGCAGGCGCCCGCGCCGCGCCAGGTACCGATGCAGCGGCTCGCCCTGGAGCAGATCCATCACCAGGTAGGGTTGCGGGCCTGCGAGCTGTACGTCGTACACTTCCACCACGGCGTCGTGGCGCACGCGACACGCTGCCTGGGCCTCGCGCTTCGCCCGCTCCGTCACCAGCGGCCCGCTGGCGAAAGTCAGGAGCTTCACGGCGAAGGTTCGGTGGGTCACGCGGTGCTCGGCGGCAAACACCATCCCCATCCCGCCTTCCCCGAGGGCCGACAGGAGGCGGTACTTGCCGTCCAGCGTTTCGCGCGGGCGGAAGGGGGCGGGTCGCATCACCTCACCCCCTCAGCGCGCCTGCGGGCGGAAGCGGTTCGGGTCGAGGCCGAAGCGCCTCAGCCAGTTGCGCACCGTCGTGCGGGATTTACCCACCACGCGCTCGATCGCCGAAAGGTTGCCGCGGTGCTCCTCGAGCAAGCGGAGCAGCTCTTCGCGGCTGATGCCGCTCTCCTCCGGAGCCGGCAGCGCCGCGGCTCGCGGGCGCGCCCGGCGGATCTGCTCGGGCAGCGCTTCGATGGGTACGATCTGGCCGTCGCTCAGCGCCAGCGCGACCTTCAGCGCGTCCCCCAGCTCGCGGATGTTCAGGGGCCATCGGTAGTTGTACAGCGCCCGCAGCGCGGGCCGGCCGAGCTCCACCCTGCCGGGCGCGCCCTGGCGCTGCATCAGCGTGTGGAGCAGCAGCCCCAGATCTTCCAGGCGCTCTCGCAAGGGCGGCAACCGAACCGTGTGGCCCCGCACGCGCGAGAAGAGGTCGGCGCGGAATTGCTCGCGCTCCACCAAATCTTCGAGGTTCTTGCAGGTCGCCGAGACCACGCGCAGATCCACTTTGGAGGCTCTCACGCCGCCCACGGGCAGCACCTCGCGCTCCTGCAGCACTCGCAGCAACTTGACCTGGGCCGGCAAGGGCAGATCGGCGATTTCATCGAGAAACAGTGTGCCGCCGTCCGCCGCGGCAACCAGACCCGGCTTGGCATCCACCGCTCCGGTGAAGGCTCCTTTGCAGTGCCCGAACAGTTCGCTCTCGACGAGCTGGGGCGAAAGCGCACCGCAGTTGACGGCGACGAAGGCCCCCCGGCGACCCGAGGCGCGGTGGGCCGCCCGCGCGGCCACCTCCTTGCCGGTGCCCGACTCACCGAGCAGCAAGATGGACACGTCGGTGCGGGCCACTCGGCGCAGCGCCGCGGCCTGCCCCAACAGCTCGGTGTTGCACGTCGTGAATTCCTCGTCGACGCCGCTCTCGGCCTGCACGGCCAGCGGCACGGAGCTCTGGGCCGCCGCGCGAAATACGAAGTAGCTGCGACCCAGCTCCAGCACGTCCCCATCGCGAAGGCGCTCCGGCTCCAGCAAGGGCCGCCCGCGCAGGCGGCTGCCGTTGGTGGAGTGGCAATCCTGCACCCAGTAGTCGCCGTCGCCGCGCGACAGCCGCGCGTGACCCATCGACATCCAGGAATCCGCCACCTGCAGCTGCACCTGCCGGGGGCCCGTAGGCCGCGCGACGGTGGACGGCCCGCGACCGATGCGCAGCTCGTCGAGCCGCTTGAGATCGATGCGGCGCGGCTGGATGCCCAGGTGGTCGCACCGGGCGCTGAGCACCAGCGCCGGCCCGGGGGCGCTCACCGGCTCCACCCCGGGGCTCGTTTCTTCACACCGCACCGTAGATGGGTTCGTCGCCATGCGGTCTCCTGCCGAGGACTGTAGGCTCGCCGGCTTCTCCGTCCAAGGCGAGAGTGTGCCCTTGTTGAGCATGTGCCACGGCCCTTTCTCGACAATTTCCGCCATGCGCTGGCATGGCTCCGCCTCCTCGGCGGGCCTCGGCGCGCGGCTCTCTCGAGCTGCTCGCCGCGTTCTCTGGGACGCTGCCGGCCGGTCGCAGGTCGCGGCGCGGAGCGAAATTTCTGAAAGAAAGCAGGGCACCCGAGTCGGGAGACGAGCCGCTGCGGCGGCCAACGCGGGGCGCAGAAAGCGGAGTGCCGCCGGCGTAGTGCGCGCCCCGGGGCGACGCGGGACCCCGGGCGGGCCGTCGACGGGCAGCAACGAGCGTGCCAAATAGCGCCAGCTCGGCCCGTCGCCGCGTGGGGGCCGCTTCGAGCCCCGCTCGCGGCGACCCTCGACGCGCGGGCGCAAGGGCGGGAGCGCGCCGGCGTGGGGCCCCCGTGGGCGGCCGGAGGCGGCGTTGGCGGCCGGGAGCAGCGTCGGCAGCCCGGGGGCGGCGCGCGCGACGCGGCGGAAGCTCAGACCGCCCGGACGTGCACCTCGGGGTGTGCGAAGGCGACCAGCCCGCGCAGCATCTCGAGCCGCTCGTCGAACGCCAGCACTTCTTCATAGGACCAGACGGCCTCCGCAAGCAGCCGATCGCCCACCCGCAGCTCGAAGTAGCTGGCGGTGCCCTTCAAGGGGCAGCGCGTGCGCTTGGGCAACGCTTCGAGCTCCGAGCCCACCAGGGCTTCGCGCGGGAAGTACACCACGGGGGGATGCTCGCGCCGGCCGTGCTCCCGCACGATCACGCAGCCCTCGCTGCTCGCGATGACGGCGCCGCCCAGGGTGGCTTCGTAGCGCTGCGGCGCTCGCTCCAGCCGCGCGTAGTGGCTGGAGTTGTCGGGGTTGACCACGGTGACCTCGTCGGCAGGGCTCGCACTGGACATGCGGGGGTCGGTAGCGCGTTGGGTCTCGATTCGCCACCCCTCGCCGGACGCGCCCGCTGACACGGGCTCGGCGTCGTCAGCCCCGGGCCGCGGCCCGCCGAGCGCGGGAGCTACGCTCTCGAGGCTCCGCGCTGCCGGCCGAAGTCGCGCGGCCGAACACGATTGGCGCCGGTTGAGAAACGGGGCCGCTTCGCCGAAACTGCCCCCGTGCGGCTCGTCGTGCTGGTGGCTTCCGTGTGCTGGCTCGCCGGCGGCTGCTCGGCGGCGTCCGAGCGGGGCCCGAGCGCCGCGGCACCTCCCGGTCCTCCCGTGCACCTCGCGCCCGCTGCCTCGCGAGCCGCCCGGCGCCCGGCGATTCCCTCGTGCCGCGCCAATGCGCCGTTGCCAGAGCGGGCCGCCGCTCCCCCTGGAGAAACCCGCCAGCCGGCTCCGGGGGGCGCGGCGCCGAGCGCGTCCGCCGGGCCCTCGTCGGCTGCGCCCTCCGCCTCCGCGTCCTCGGCACCGCGCCCCTCTGCGGGCCCCGCGCGCGCCGCGGCCGCGTGCGACCCCCGGGGGGGATCTTGCGGGCTTGCGGTCGGTGAACCCTTCCGCGATTTTGGCCTGCCGCCGGCCTGCCCGGCTTCGTACGGGCTTCGGCGCGAGCCGCTGTGGCTCTCGGAGCACCTCGGGGCTGGGGCCCGCCAGCCTGCGCGTTTGCTGGTGCTGACCTTCTTTGCCACCTGGTGCCGCCCCTGCTTCGACAAGGAGCTGCCCGCGCTGGCGCTGCTACAGGAGCAGTACGCCGTCTCGGGCTTGCGCGTGGTGGGGCTCAACGTTCGCTTTCCGGAGCAGCCCGTCGCCCAGGCGCTCGCCGAGACGCAGCGGCGTCTGTCGTCGGCGGCCCCGCTGCCGTTTCCGCTGCTGTTCGACCGCACGTTGCGCAATCAGCGGGTGTACCTCGGGGAAAGCACTACGCTGCCTGCGAGCCTCGTATTCGAAGCGTCGGGCACGCTGGTCCATCGAAGCCGCGGCGCGGCGCCGGAGGAGCTGGATCGGCTGCGGCGCTTCGTGGAGCAGCGGCTCGGCGCCCCCCGCGTCGCTTCGGGCGCCGTCCCGCCAGCGGGCGAGCCCGAGGCGGGGGTCGAGGCGGGGCTCGAGGCGGGCCCGCCGCCGGCGACCCCCTGACGCCGGGGCGGCAGGCACCTGCCGGTCCAGCCGAGCGCGCCGCCCTGGGGCGGTTGCCGCAATTCTTTGCCGATCCGTTGGGCTGGAAGCAGCTGGCAGAGGACACGGCTTCGGTGTATCGCGCACTGCCTCCCGCCGAGCAGCAGAGCGCTTGCGTTTTCGGGCAAGACTACGGGCAGGCTGCAGCGCTCGAGTCCCACCGAGGCGAGTTGAGCCTGCCCCCGTCCTCTCGGGGCACGATAGCTACGACCCGTGGGACCCGGGTGCGTGCCGTGGTAGTGGTGAGGCCCGACGGTGCGACACAGCCCGCCGGCGCCGCACGCGGCGAAGTCGCACGGATTCTCGGACATGCGCCGGTCGTCGTCGCACATGTCCTCACCGTCGACGTAGCGCACGAGCTGGTGATTGCGGTCGACATCGCCCAGCGAGCTTTGCCCCAGCACCGGGTCCACCGTCATTTCCTCGGCGGAGAGGCGGGCGTACAGCCGCGTCACGTAGGGCTGGCGCTCGAGCGCCCCGAGCAGCTCGACCACGGCCTCCTCGTCCTCGGGATTGCCGAAAAACCCGCCCTCGAGCTGACTGGCGATTGGATTGCGGAACGGCGCGGAGCTGCCCGCGTATTCCGTCACCCAACCCTGCCCGCCCTCCTCGTCGATCTTCTGCGCCACGAGGCTTGGCCAGTTGGTGCGCGCCGGAAACGAGAAGGGGCAACTGCGCGTGGCTCAGATCGCACCACCCGGAGGTGTGCCAGCAGGGCAACGGTGACGGACCCGCGGCGCTCAACGCGACTCCCCGCGACCCGCCGGTCGATGCGCCGAACGAGCTCCTCACGCGCGTCGCGGTCGGTGCTGGCTGCGCTGCTCGTCGAGTGGCAGCTCAGGCAGCGTGCGCCGTACAACGGCTTCGATCGTGTCGATCGCGTCGTCGCCTTCGAGTAGCCGTCCCTTCCAATACGCGAGGATCGCAGCCCCGCCATTCAGAGTGACGGCGCCTCGTCGACGTCCGTCTCGGACTTGCCGAGGCAACCGGGCTGCAACCCCCCTCGACGCTCAGATGCTCCCGCCACCGACGCGGACACCGCAGGAGTGTTCGTGGTACCACGGCGCCTGGTCGGACTCGGCCAGTCCGGGAAAGTTCAGGTGTGATACGTCGCGTTGCGGAAGTCACCCTCGAGAGCCCACCGGGAATGTTACTACGGGTCGCGGCTCGCGAGCCGTTGGACTACCAGGAGGAGGGCGGATCAGGCGGTGGGCGCCGGGGGAATGCTGTCCTCCTTCCTGCACCCGATGAAAGAACAGGCATCCGAGAGCAAGAGCGTGACCCGGGAGCGCTGGGCCCTACTTCTTCTGTTCGTTTGGGCGATCCCGTGTGTGGTCGTTGGGGCCACATTGATGGTGGGGCATTGGGTTCCGCTTCCGGTTCCCGATCGGAGCGATCCGGTGCTGCGCGATGCGCTGGCTCACGTCGCTGCGCCGAAGCAATCGACCTGGAGATTGGTGCATGTCCTGTATGCGCAGTGTCGGTGTTCAGAAAGAACGTTCGACTACCTGTTCGAGCGCGGCAAGGCCCCGGCGGCAGACGAAACGGTGGTGCTCGTGGGCAAGCACCCGGAGTATGAGCGGCGCGCGCGTGAAGCCGGCTTCAGCGTCGAGCAAATCAGCCGGCGGGAGCTGAAGGAGCGCTTCAATGTGGAGAGCGCACCCCTTCTTCTGGTGGTCGATCCGGCGGGACAAATTCGCTACAGCGGAGGCTACACCGCGCGCAAGCAGGGCTTGGACTACCAGGACTTGGCGATTCTGTCCCGACTGCAGGGGGGAGCGGAAGCGAAGACGATTCCCGCCTATGGCTGCGGCGTCAGCAAGGAACTTCAATCGTACCTCGACCCCATTGGGGTAAAGTACGGCGGGAATGAGAAGGACTAGGGGGGCGAGGTATGTGGAGCACGATCAAGGGCGCGCTGATTCTTCCGAGCGCGATCTCGGAATTCGAGAGCCGCTACTTGCAGAAGGTCAATCGACTGACGGTTCAGTTCTTCTTGGCCCACATCCCGGTATTCGTTGCGGTTGCGTGGTTCAACGACACGGAGCCGCTGCTGGCGTTGATTCTCACCAGCGGCGTGGCTGCTGGACCCGTGCTCGCTCGACGTGCCTTGAGCAACCCCCGCACGGTCGGGATCGTGTACGGGTTCACCTCGATGCTGATGGGAGGTCTCCTGGTTCACTTTGGACAGGGCCCCGTTCAGATCGAAATGCACTTCTACTTCTTCGCGTTGCTCGCGATGCTCGCCCTCTACGGCAACCCGATGGCCATCCTCACGGCCGCGGCGACCGTTGCGGCCCATCACTTGCTGCTGTGGATGTTCTTGCCACAAAGTGTCTTCAACTACGACGCGCCGTGGTGGGTCGTTGCGGTGCATGCAGCGTTCGTAGTGCTGGAGTCGGCCGCCACCGTGTACATCGCACGAAGTTTCTTCGACAACGTGATCGGCCTCGAGAAGGTCGTCAAGGAGCGTACGGCACAGGTCGAGGAACGGAATCGCGCGATGCGGCTCGTCCTGGACAACGTGGACGAGGCGCTCCTGAGCATCGACGCCGAAGGGCGGCTCTCGCCCGAGTATTCCGCCACCGTGTCGCGCTGGTTCGGGGAGCCTTCCGAAGGCCAATCGCTCGAGGCGTTCTTCTCGCGCTTCGACGAAACCTTCGCGGTGGAATTCGGCCTGATGTGGGACCAGTGCAAGGAGGACTTCTTGCCCCTCGAGTTGACGCTCGATCAGGGTCCGACCCAGATCAAGTACCAAGACAGGTGCTATCGGGTCGGCTACCGGCCGCTACTCGACGACGGGGGAGCGCTGAAGGGAATGCTGATCGTCATCGCGGATATCACGGCGGAGCTCGAACGAAAGCGCCTGGAGCGCGAGGGCACCGAGACGCTCGCCATTCTCGACCGAGTGATTGTCGATCGGGCGGGTTTTCTCGAGTTCTTCTCGGAAGCTGAGGAGTTACTCGGGGCGCTGAGCGATCCGAGCGGCAAGAGTTTGGCCGTCGTGAAGCGAGTGCTTCACACTCTGAAGGGCAACTGCATGGTCTTTGGCGTGCGGACGGTCGCCGAAGTCTGCCACGAGCTGGAGAACCACATCGTGCGGGAGGGAACCCTGCCGGAGCCGGAGGAGCTGGCTCGCCTCGAGCTCACGTGGAAGAGCATGCGTGCACGCTTGGGGACGCTCCTCGGTGACACCGAGCGGGCCAGGATTGAAATCGATCAGGATCAGTTCGAAGAGCTGCTGAACGCGGCGCTGAAGAAGCACGATCACGAGGCCATCGCGCAGCTGGTGACGAACCTGCGACTCGAGCCCACCGAGGCACGGCTCAGGCGCGTGGCGGCGCAAGCGGAGAGGATTGCCAGGCGGCTGAACAAGCCCGGTATCGACGTGCACATCGATTCGTCCACGCTGCGCCTCGATCCGCGTCGGTGGGCTTCCTTTTGGTCGGCGTTCGTCCACGTCGTTCGAAACTCGGTCGACCACGGCCTGGAGGCGGGGAGCGTTCGTGAAGAGCTGGGCAAAGCGGCCAGCGGACGACTGGAGCTGCGAACGATGGCTCGCGGGGAAGACTTCGTGATCGAGGTTTGCGATGATGGCACCGGGATCGCTTGGGAAAAGGTCCGACAGCGAGCGAAGGCCGCGGGACTTCCCTGGGAAACACAGGCGGATCTCGAGGAAGCCCTGTTCGCCGATGGGCTGTCGACGGCGGACGACGTGACGGAGTATTCGGGGCGGGGCGTGGGACTGGGCGCGATTCGGGCAGCCTGTGAGGCGAAGCGCGGGACCATCCGAGTGGAGAGCAATCCGGGTCAAGGTACGCGCTTCATCTTCACTTTTCCGCGCTCGGAGATGGCGCCGTCACCTTGCGAGTTGCTGGCGGAGTCAGAGGTCCGTCGAGTCGCGTGAATCTGCCCCTCGGCGCCCAGCGCTCGAGCTGCCCCATCGCTCACTGGCCGTGCGTTCAGAGTCGCTTGACCACCAGGTTGCGCTGATTGTCACAGGCGGCCACGAATCGTCAGGGCGCTCGCCATTCTCGACGACGGGTGTCCAGTTGGGGGGGGGCTCCCGGTGAACCTCCCCCCAATCCACTGCCGCTATTGCCGTGCGTTGAAGCGATCAGTCACAGACAGGTTCGATGGTTAGTGGTCGTTTCACTCGGCCATCGCGCAACGTCTGAACGACGAGACGGTATCGGTCACCAGAGCCAATACCGAAGCGAAGGCCGGGGCGCCGGCACTCGTCGCCCAGCCAAATCCCCGGGCCCAAGGTGGACTGCGACCGCAGCACGTACTCGCCGTCCACCATTTCATAGGTGTCGTGGTTCATGTTGAGTCGCTCGCAATCCTCTTTCGTGCGAGGGATCGGGCCCACGTCGTAGAGCTGAATCTTGCACTCGCTGCCGGGCCAGTTGACCACATCGAGAACGTAGGCGTCGCGGCACCGGGGCCGTCCGTAGTTGCGAGTTCCTCTGACGAACCAGCCGCCTCCCGATACTCGTCGATCCGCAAACGCCTCGTCGCAGTTGCTATCGATGACGGCCTGTTCGAGCTTGCCGAGTTCCAGTTGCCCGCCCGACTCGTCGATGCTCACATCCTCTCCGACGGCGCCGTGGTCATCCGTCTCTTCGAAAGAAGTGGGAGATTCGGAGTACTCGGCACCTCCGCAGGCAAGACTGAAGGCTACGGCGACGGGGGCAAGGGATGCATTGAGATTCTTCATATAGTGATGTTCCTGGTTGTTGTCTAAGCGCGCACAGCTGCGCTCGTTTCGACTGCCGGTTCATCGAGGCAGAAAGGCCCGGGCATGATGTGACAGACCTGGGACAGCATGAAGTAGCAAGGCTGGTGCCAAGAATGGCGTAGGCCCAGCACGCCCCCCGTCACCTATCGCGCGGCTTCTCCGGTGGGCGGTTCGCCGGACCCAACGTTGAGAAGCCGCCACGCGTGGGGGGTGCTCGACAACCGAACGTCGACGGCGCCGTAGGCGAGTTGCTGAATGATAGGAGGAGAGGAATTCCGCTCGATTCCGCCGTTGGCGCCTCCTGGCGCACGGGTCATTGACCGCAGGCTTTCCACTTGGTAGGCCGCCCTCCTCCAAACCCAGTCCCGGGCCTCTGGCGCGAATTGACGGGCCGCGGCGAGCTTGCAGCGCCGTGGGTGCTCCGGGAACGAGCGTTGCACCGAACGTTTTCGCGCTGTTCGGATCCGTTCGGAGTGCCACGGCTCGGCGACGGGCTGGCGGTTCAGCGGTCGACGACCGAAGCAATCACCGAGCTCCCGTTCTCATCCACGCGGTTGCGCCGCAATTGCCCCAACGGGCAAGTCGAGACGAGGGGTCGACGACTACGCTCGCGACGCGTGATTCGGGTCCAAACGCGACTGGCCAGCTCCGTTCCACGCACCGAGTGCCAAGTGCCAGCGATTCGCCCAACTCGCTGCGAGCGAAGAGGCTCGGGGCCGTACCGAGCTCCGGGCCCGCGACGGCGAGCGCAGCGCCGCTGGGCGACCACGCGAGTTTGGCGAGATGGCCACCTCTAGGTCATCGCCTTGGGGCGTGGTTCGGGTGAAAAAGCTGAAATTCAGCGGGTTGGGGCGAACTGTGCTGGTACCCCACCAAGCCTGTTCGTTCGCTCCGGCCTTGAACGTCGTACCGGACCGCATGAAGTCGAGTCGGTGTCTCGCCACCAGCTTGCGACCCATGAACCTGGGGTATGGCGCAAGGCGGCGCTTGCGAGTCGCCGCGAGCCTGATAACGTCGCGTGCATGAGCAAGCGCCTCCCTTCCTCCCTGGTTGCCCTCTCCCTACTCGCCACCGCCTGCGCACCCAAAGGCACGCCTGCACAAGCACCTCCCTCGAGCTCAGCCCAACGCACAGCGTGCGAGCCAGAGAAGGTCGCCTACATGCTCGACAAAAGCAAGGCCCCCGAGGAGATCCCCGCAGTCGACATGGTGCGCCCCGTGTACCCTCCACAAGCCTACAGCCGGGGCATCACGGGCTGGGTCACGGTCGAGTACACCATCGACACCGACGGCCACGCCTGTGACATCCGCGTCTTGAACGCCAAGCCCCCTTCCGTGTTCAATCAGAGCGCGATTGACGCTGTCCGCAAGCGCGAGTTTGCCGCTCTCAGCGCCAACGGAAGACCCGTCGCCATCTCCGGCCAAGTTTCCCGCGTGAGCTTCGACATCGAGGATTAGGCCCTGATCGCCGGTGTCGCACCCGCCGCGCCCGCCAGCAATGGGGCCGCAGGTCACCGTGCCGCCGAGTTCGCCCGCTGCGGGAACGTTGTCGTCGCATGCCCCCGGTTGACCCGAGCCGCCGTTGGCGCCGGGCGCTCCGGCGCCGCCGTTTCCTCCGCTGTTGCCCGGCGCGCCGTCGCCAGCGATGAGCGTCGCCCGGTTCGGGGTCAGGCCCGCGCAGCGCTGGCAGCGCAGCCCGCAGCTCGAGGTGCGCGGCTGGCATGCCAGTGCTGCCCAGGGGGGCGGTATTGCATGGCGCCACCATGGTGCGGGGGCCTGGCCCACGATGTCCGCGGTTGCGTGAGAGTCGTCCTTCGGCCCTCGGCGGGCAGCCGCTCGCAGTGCGAGCGACTGCCCGCCGTCCAACTGTCGCTCCGCTCGCGCGTTCGCGCGTTCGCGCAGGGCCGGGCATCGGACTCTAGAAATCGCAGCGTGGCTCGCTGCCGAAAGGGCGTTCGATACAGCGACCCTCTCGGCAGGCCCCGAACCCGCCACAGTCGAAATCCTCAAAGCATTCTCGCCCAACGAACTCCGTGCATACGCCCTCCTCACAGAGAAAGGAATTGCATTCGAACAGGGCATCGCCACAGCTCTCGCCAGCGCTCAACGGATGGATGCAGATGCCCTCGCTGCTGCAGACGAGCGGGTCTACGCAGGAATCATCCTCGCCCGCGCAGCTTTCCCCCTCGTAGCGCCGGTTGAAGAGGTGGCACACGTCGACGCTGTCGTCTCCGCCGAAGTCGGGAAAGCAGTAGGCATTGGTATCTCCCGGGGTGGCGCACTGCTGGTTGGTAGAGCAGGGCTCGCCATCTGCGAGGTTGCCGCGGCTCCACGCGCGGTCGCAGCCGAGAACCTCGAACTGGCGGTCCGCGGCGCGAATGATTTCCGGCAGAGAGCATTGAGCGGTACTATCGATGAAGAGGTTGCGGCACTCTTCGGTGAACTGTCTCGGGTGAAAGCAAGCGCCGGCGGCGAGAGAGGCCCGCACGCCTTCGCGGCATTCGGCCCCGAGCTTGACGACGCACTCGTCCACCGTGCCGCCGTAGCCCTCCGCCTGGCAACAGTTGACGACGCTTTCACACTCCGGCACGTAGGAGCCACAGTACAGGCCGGCGACACGCTCCGCATTCTCCACTCCGCAGAGCGGGGGCGACACGGGGGAAGGCGAGGAGGAAGTCGGGGGGGAGAGCAGTGGCGTGAGCGTGGGATCGAGCGCTTCGCAGCCGAAGGTTGCGGCCAATGCGGTGAGCACGGTCGCCCCGCGTGCCACGCGCTTGATGAGGCTGCGGCAGGCGACACCGCGCTGGGCGACGTCGCGAGGGGTGGCAGGAGAGTGGCCGACGATGAGTTGGGCATGGGGCATGGGGGTCTCCGTACTGAGTGATGGGTAGAGGCAGCACGTGCTCTCCGGCTACTTCGCGAACGCCTGCTTACCGGCCCGATGGCCATGCGGAGCGGGACAGTCGCTTTTCGTTTCGTGCTGCTGTCGGCAATCCAGCGTAGACGCGCGCGACCCCGGCGCCATTGACCTTTTGCGCAAGCGCTGACGCTGCCGCGCTCAGTTCGCTGCCCGGTGTGTTTTCGAGGAGACGCCGCCGGGTGACCAGCGGCGTGGGCCTTCGCGATGTCGGTGCTCGAGCGGATGGATGAAGACCTGCGCATGGTCTTCATGCTCTGCGACGTGGAAGAGTTGTCCTCGAGCGAAGTGGCCGAGGCGCTGAGCATTCCAGTGGGGACAGTCAAATCCCGCCTGCGACGTGCGCGCGAAGACTTCGCGTCGCGAGCTCAAACCCTCGGCGCTGGAGGGTCCCGGTCATGACGGACCCGAGGGTACGCGAAGGTTTGCGCGCACTGCGCGAGCAGATGCCATCGGATGAGTCGCGGCGAGCCACCCTCGCCCGGCTCGGTATCGGTGACCTCGCCGAAGCGCCAGCAACGACCTCTCGTGCTGCGACGGGCCGCGGCCCGGTGCGCTGGCTGCTCTGGGGGCTGCTGCTCGGGGTGATCGCGCTGGCGTTGCGGCGCTGGCTCGTCTGAACGAGGCAGCCGACGCCCCGCCGTCCGGTGGTCCCCGAAGACAGGTGTGGGCTGCAAGGCGTCGACGCCGCGGTCTCTCCGTGATCTCCAGCTCTGGACTCGAGGACGATGGCTTTGGCGTGCTTGCTAGAAGCCGGCCTTCCGATGTCGAGCACGAGTTCGACGGGTCGCCGCACCACAGGAGTCTTCGGTCAGAACGCCTCGCCGATGCCAAAGTAGAAGTTGGGCTCGTTGCCGTACGCAACATCGAGTCGAATGTTGATGGGCACGTCATCCAGCGGGGCGAGGCGCAGCCCGCCGCCCATCGCCGGCTTGAGCTCGTCCAAAGCCAGATCGGGCAAGGCCGGCTCGACCGTGCCCACGGCGCCGAACAGCACACCGCCCAAGCGCCAGAGCAACGGAAAGCGATACTCTGCCTGCACCGCGAGGTATTGACGCTCTCGATAGCGACCCTCGTAGTATCCCCGCAGCATTTCGGCGCC
>JBNKVS010000034.1:0-32798 GCA_050299315.1 Polyangiaceae bacterium | reverse complement strand
GAGGTGGAGTACCTCCGCAGCCTTGCGTTGAGTGAGTCTCTTCTCGTGCACCTTGCGCAGCAAAACTGCGCGCTCGAACTCGTGTTTGCTCATGGTCAGGACGGGGGCCGACATGCCCGGTCACGTACCGTGAACCCGACATTTCTACTTGGCCCAAACCCGACATTCCAATTTTGCTCCTACACACTGGCTTCGCGGAATGAGCGATATGTCAACTCTGCGTCGGGAGTCCGAGGATGCTGGCGCTGGATCGCATTGGAATCCCTAGTCTCCCGTCGACCCCTGCCTCCTCGCCGTCGTCGCGCCCGCCCCCGGCGTGGCACTCGAAAAGCACCCCGTTCGCCCTCGGCGACGCGGTCCTTTCGGTCAACGGGCGCCCGGTCCACACCCGATCGGAGCTGCGGCGGCGGCTGCTCGAAACGCCCGCGCCGTGGGTGGTGCAGGTCGAGCGGGAAGGGGTGCTTCGGTTCTTGGTCGTGGCGCCCTGAGGCCCGGCGCAGAGCGGCGTTCCGCGCGGGCGAGCGCTCAGGGGCTGGAAGTCGGGGCCTGGTCGCCCGCAGCGAGGGCAGCGTTTCGGAAGGGACTGGCGGAAGAGCCGCTCCCGAGCTTCGCTTGGCCCGGTAGACCCAACGGCTCGTTGCATCGCGCAGCAAACCCTCCAGCGAGGGGTTGCTGTTCGCGCGAGAGCGCGGAGAATTCGGCGAAGCGCACCCGTGAAGGGCGCGCGTTCACCGGTGAACGAGGCGCCGGTGGCCGGCCCCTTTTGGCCCGCGGAAAAGGGGCTTGGCCCGCGAGTCGGCAGCGCGGCCGCCCGGCGCCGGCGGCCCCTGCATCGACGCGGGTCGATTCCGGCTGCTCCTCGGCCGGGCCAACTTCGCGCCAGCCTCCGCCGAAGAATCCCCTGGCTGCCGTCCGGGACCGAGGACTATGGTCCAACGGTGATGTCCCGTGGCCCCGCAACCGCCTGGACCGAGGCGCCCCCCTCTCCTCCCCTGGCGCTGGTGGCCTGCCCTTGCGGTGGTGGGGCTGGGCGTGTTGCTCCCCTCGATGGCCTGGGCGGATGAGGGCGAAGCTCGGGGGGTCGTGGACAAGGGCGTCACCGGCGTGTGGGTGCTGGCCAACATCAGCTATGCCGGTATGCGAGCTCAGAACAACCCCGCTGGGGTATGGCGCGTCTTGGCGTTCTTGGGCGGGCTTCCCGGGACGCTCCTGAGCTACCTCGCGATTCGTGAGGGGTCCAACCGAGCTTATGGAGTCGTCCTGACCGATCCGGCGACGGTGGCTCCTTCGTGGGAGCGAAGAACCAGCCCCCACAAGCGGGCCGCGTGGTCACCGCCAGCGCCCTCCTCGGGCGGCCCGGTCCCCGCGAAAGGGGAAGCGCCCGAGTCCAGGCCGGAAGGCGGCTCCTAGTACCTCGAGTCGGAAGTCCGTGCCGGGTTTCGGGCTCGACCCCTGACGGGACGAGGGCCGAGCCGAAACCGGCCAACGCCTCACCTACTCTCGGTCCCTTCCACACGAGCGCGCTAAGGCACAGCGCTCCGAGAACGTGCGGGCGCGGCAGCCGGAAGCGAGATCGTTTCTCGATATCGATCCAGGGTCAATCGACGGCGAGCGATGCGCCGAAGCGCCGGAGCATCCAACTTCTCGGCCCACTCTGGCATTGCGAGGATGCGCCGCGGGTCCGCTCCTTGCTGCTGTGCGCGCACGAGCTCTTCCGCCCAGAAGCTCGGCTTTCCCAGTCGCCGCGCGAAGTCCCGCCGAAAGCCGGCACGCAGCTCTCGCATCCGTTCACTGGAAGGTTCCTCCGCAACGATCGAAGGGAGCGTTTCGAGCATGGCGCTCCGCATCCTCTCGACTTGTTCCGGAGCGCACGCGAAGGCGAAGGTCAAGAGCACCTCGTGCTCCTGCCAAGAGAGCCATGAATCCACCGCAAGCACGCCACCGAGCTGGTGCCTGAGCACATCCGTCAAACGAGCCCGAACGTGCCTTTCGAGAAATTCCAGCCCAAGCCGCTCGTCCTCGGAGAAGGTGCGCGCCCCCGTGAAGGTGACGCGTACTTCGGCGTCGTCGCTGCCTGGCCGCTTGCCGCCCCTCCCTTCCCCGCGTCGACCTTCTCCCTCCGCCTTGGCCCGCGCAAACGGCGAGCTTGCGCCCGACGTTCGGGAAATCGGCGCTTCCACGCCGCGGCCAGGCCGCCCCATCGCCGAACGCCGCACCACAGAGCCCCAATGCCACTCCGACCCCGAGGTCACCCTCGCCCAAACCCGCCCCCTCGGCGGCCGGGGTCACGCTGTCGCGCACGAGGGGCGTTCGTTTTGCCTACGCGCTCACCGAAGTCGCGCATCGAGCGTAGTC
Source organism: Polyangiaceae bacterium (assembly GCA_050299315.1). Lineage (GTDB taxonomy): Bacteria > Myxococcota_A > Polyangia > Polyangiales > Polyangiaceae > SZUA-265. The sequence continues at coordinate 30,443 of JBNKVS010000034.1, read as the reverse complement.
AGGAAACGCGACAAGTACCCTGAGATTTGTCGGAACCGGGCTGCTCATGGTCTGGGAGCGACTTCCGCCGGCCCCCCGCCTCCGGTGGTGAGATACCCGTTCTTGGCTCGCCGCTCGAGCCAGCGCCCCAGACGAGAGCTTTCGCGACGATATGGGGGGTACGCCCTGGGCTCTCGGGACCTGGCGATCTCCAAAGCGTGACCGAGTGCATGAATTCGAGCAACTGGTCGGCGTCTGTGGTCGACCAACTGTTGAGCATAGGCGCTCGAATCGACGCGACCACCGGCGTGGTGGCGGTCGGCGAGCACTCCGGCTTTCGGTTCGTTCGTACAGCTCCGTGCGCCGCCACCTCCCCAGATGATTGCGTCAATGTGTTTCACGGATACCCAATGCAACTCCTGCAACCAAGCAATCCTCCCATTCCCAACTTCATCTTCGAGGCAACTGGAACGCTGGGCGATGTTCTTCCCCTGCTTGCCGTTTGCCGAGAGTTGAAGCTGCAGCAATACCGATGCCGATTGCTTGCCGACGAGCAGTTTCGAGAGCTTGCGTCGAGCTGGGGGGTACCTTTCCACCCGATAACTCGAGACCGAATCGAGCCACGTGGTTGCGCCAGCCTCATTCCCTACCTCTACCACGGTTTCAAAATGGTTCGGCGCTTCTTTCTGCGAGAAGACGCCTTCGACCGAAGAACGATCGTCGTCAACACGCACGCGTTCAGCGCATCGGACCCACTTGCGGAGGCTTACGGCTTACCCACGGTTCGACTCCTTCTTTCACCGATTCGCATAAGGTCGAGCGTTGCTCCCGCTTGGCCATTGGGCGCGCGAGCGCTGGGGCCCGAGGGTGAAAGGTTCCGTCGAGTCACCTTGCCCGCGCTCTATCGCGCTGCGGATCGTCACCCAAGGGTCTTGGCGAAAATGAACGGCGTGCGGCGTCGTCTTGGCCTTCCCCCAGTCCACAGCGCGTCGAAGGAGGGTCCCCGCGTTGTTGCACGGGGTGCATTCTTCCCCCGTTGGTACGGAATCCCCGCGGCGGACTGGCCACAATTGGAGTTTCTCGGTTTTCCGCTACCCAAGGCTGGGCAGCTACCGGGCGAGGTAGCCGAATTCTTGAAGCACAACCCGCGCCCCATCGTGTTTACTACCGGCACTGGTTTCCGAGAGCCTCGGCAATTCTTCGAGGCGTCCGCCGATTGTTGCCGCGCCCTGGGTCGCCCTGCAATCTTTCTCGGAAGGTCGTTCGAGCACGGGCGAAAGAAATGGGGTAGCCACATCGTTCAATTGGAGCATGTCGAGTTGGGAGCCTTGTTGGGGCAGGCTTCGTTGATCGTACACCACGGAGGCGTGGGCACCGTAGCGCGAGCGATTGAGGCCGGGGTTCCCCAGGTCGTGTCTCCAATCGGCTTCGATCAACCCGATAATGCGCGCCGAGTAGAAGTGCTCGGGGTCGGCCGAACCGTGCCCCGCATTCACATGAGCGGTGCAGCATTCGCCAACGCGGCCCGCTCCCTGCTCGCGGACGACCGCGTCGGCTCGAGGCTTCGTTACTACCGCGCCGCAGTAGATCGGGAGAACGCGGTGCGGAGCGCGGCAAGGCTACTCACCACGCTGGGCGACGCACGTGATTCGTGCGGACACCCGTGTCTCGGGGGGCAAGCACAGGGTGCGAGGCGAAACATCAGCAGTCAGCGCGCCGCAGCAGACGGCACGAACTAGAGGGGCCGCGCGCCCGAAATCAAGGAGACAGTGGACATGAGACACAAGCATGAAGCACGAATGACCATCAACGAGATCGTCGCCTCTGGTAGCGAGGAGCGGCTAACGGACGCCGAGCTTGCGCTCGCCCTCGGGGGGCACTCGAACATGACTCAGCTGGAGGCGGCAACGACCATCGCCACATACGCCGCCTATGGCGCCGCGATTGGTGGGACCATTGGCGCGGGCGTCGGTGGGTTCGTGGGGAAGTCGCCTCCCGCCATGGCTGCGGGAGCCGATGTCGGCAGCAAAGTGGGAGGAATAGCTGGCACGGTCTACGGCGAAGGTGTGGTGATTGCACACGACTATGGTGGCGAAATTGGTGAAGCCGTCGACGGTGCGATTGACTATGTCGGCGACCTCGCGGTTTCCGCTTACGATGCGGTAGCCGACTTCTTTGGGGGAGGCGGCGAGAGCGCCTACTGAGCGGCCGCGCCCCCCGGCGCTGAGGGAAGCGGATGACCCCGGGGGAGTGCCCCGGCTTGAAGCAGGCGCCCCGCTGCAACTCACTCGTCGTCTGTTCAGACGGTGGCGCCGCGTACTGCTCGACCCGCTTCTGCAAGTAGTCGTCGACGCCCCTGGTTCGCGCCTAGCGATCCGGGGGCGAGCAGCTGCGAACCTGGACCTCTTGCGGCGGGGAAAAAAGCCCCAAGCGGCGGCGAGCGATGCCCTGGACGCGCCGCACAATGTTCACTACAGGACAAGGCTCATGCAACGCGATGCCGATATCGAGGTAGTGGGGCTCAGCAAGGCTTTCGGAGCCTTGCAGGCGCTCGATTCGCTGAATCTGAGGATCGGACCCGGTGAGGTCTTCGGCCTGCTGGGGCCCAACGGCGCTGGAAAATCGACCTTCTTGCGGATCTTGATGGGGCTATTGATCCCCGATGCCGGACAGACGTTGCTCTTGGGTAAGAACAGCTTCGACGATCGCGTCGAGCTCAAGCGCCACGTCGGCTACTTGCCGGACACTCCCTTCTTCTACGATCACCTCACCGGATTGGAATTCCTGCGCTTCATGGCGCAGATTCATGGATTGGAGCAGGGGGACTGCCAGCAGCGCGTGCGAGAGTTGCTATCGCAGCTCGAGCTGGAGGAGGCTGCGCATGACTTCGTCACCAACTATTCGTTCGGCATGAAGAAGAAGCTCGGTCTAGCCAGCGCACTGATCCATGCGCCCGAGATTCTGATTCTGGATGAGCCCACCGCGGGGCTCGATCCACGCGCAACGCGCCAGCTTCGCGAGCTCATGCGAGACTACCGCGCGGGGGGGCGACTGGTGCTCTGGAGCACCCACTCCCTCGACGTTGCCGAAAAGGCCTGCGATCGAGTGGGCATCCTTCACCACGGAAAGCTCGTTGCCTGCGGCGCATGCGACGAGTTGCGCCTGGCAGCCTCGCGGGAGGGGCGAGGTGATCTGGAAGAGGTGTTTCTCGCCCTGACGCAAGAAGAGGCGAGGCCGACTTGAGCACTTTGCTCTCGCCCTACTCCGATGCCCAGACAGATTCGCCGTCGGCCCAGAGGTCCGTGGCGCGTGCGTTCCTGTTGGTGCTTCGTTTGCAGCTCACTCGCAGGCGCAACCGATTGTCGGGGGCACCCCGCGCGAGAATTGGGCGCGCACTGATTCGCTGTAGCGGCCAGCTGTGGTTGCTCGCCGTCATTTGCTGGCAATCGTGGGCCTTCTTTGACGGGCTCGCCAAAGCCCGCGGAGGTGCGAACCTGACCGCTACGGCCAGTCTGCTCGCGGCCGTGACCGTCGCCGGCGCAATGTTGCTGGGAATCTCTGGCGAAGGCCACGCGGCGTCGGAGGACGCCGAGTGGCTCTCGACGCTGCCCGCGCCCTCGTGGGTTCTGCGGGTAGCCACCATCGTGGAGCGCGCCTGCTTCTCCCCACTGGCGTGGTCGCTCCTAGTTCCCTTCTTCATGGGGCTGGCGCTGCGAAGCGGCGCGGGGATCTGGGGAGCACCTCTCGCCGTCGCGGCGTCTATACCGGCGACTTGCTCCGCTGCCCTGATGGGCGGCTTGTCGTTTGCCATTCGCCACCGGCTGCGCGCTCACCCTGTGTATCGCTGGGTTGGGCTGATGATGCCCCTCGCCGGCACTAGCCTTGTTCTGCTCTGGGGGGGGCAGCTCGCCGTCGATGGCGTGGGCCGCCTGTCGGGGAGCGATACTAGTTTGGACACGTGGCGTTTCCTCGACTCCTGGGCGGAAACGACAGCAGCTCGGTGGGTGTCTTGGTCCCCGCTGGGCCTGCCGGGGAGGGCGCTAGCCGCCCTCTCGACAGACACGCGCGGTGCGTTGGCTTTGCTCGCACTCTACCTCGCGCAGATGGCGGGACTCTCCGGGTTGGCCTTGATGGGACTGCGCCGTGCCTACCACAGCGATCTCGCCAGTGGTTTCGACCGCGCCGGCCGCTCTGGGCAACGAAGCGCCCGGCCAGCGAGCGAGTCCGCGCGGCGCGTCTCCGCTGCGCGGTGGCAAATGGAAATGCGGTTTGCGGTCATTGCCCAGGAGGCTCGCGCACTTCTGCGCGAGCCTTGGCAAATCGCCAGGCTCATCCTCGCGGCCGTGTTGTTCCATGCGGTCGCCCTAGTGGTGTGCCGTTTCAGCGACGTCGCACTGGGGACAGTAGTGCTCGGAGTCGGAACGGCGCTGCTATTGCCGACGCTGGCCATTTCCCTCGAGCGTGAGCGCCAGGTCCTACCGCAGTGGGCCAGCCTTCCGCGGTCAGTTCCCTGGATGCTTGCCCAAAAGGTCCTCTTCGCGTCAGCCGTATGCCTCGTCGGCGCACTGCCAGCAGGCGCGTATGCGAGCCTGGGAGAACCTCATCCGCTCGAGGCGCTCGCTTCCATTTCGAGAGGAGGACTCTCGCTCGTGCTCTTGGCCCACTACCAGGCGGCCCTTTGGTTGCGCACGACCACGGTCGGCGCGGCGCCCAGCCAGTCCCGTGTGTTGGCGAGCGCTCTGCAGCTGCTCGTGCTCGCGGCGCTCGCCGCTGCCGTGCTCGTCCAGTCGGACGCTCCGCGCGTGCTCTGGTGGACGCTGGCCATGGCGTTCACCGCCGCCTCTTGGTGCGACTCGATGCGCAGGCTGCCCTTCGTACTGGACCCATCGGCGCCTCGCGCCCGTTCGCTCTCCGCCGTAGGCGCGCTGTTGCTCATCTCGGCGCTGCGCTTCGTGCAAGCACAAGTCGCGGCCGTGGGCGCCGACATGGGAGATTCCCCCCATCGCGCCCAAATGGCTGCGTTGGCGGCGGCGGTAACCTTCGTCTTGCTACCCAGTCTGGTGTGGTTGCGGGTTCGCGTTGGTAGGGGGCTCCGGGCGTCGCTGGGACTCTCGCGTGGGAGGGGGCTGGGCTTCGCCCTGCGAGAGGGTCTGATATGGAGCCTGCCCGCGATTGCCCTGCTCCTCGTTTGGACTCTTGCATTGAGCCAATCCGCCGCTGCGCCGCCCGCACCCGAGGGGGTGATGCACCAGCTGCAGGGCTCTCCGGCCCGCATCGTGTTCGTGGGCTGTATCGCTGCGCCGCTGGTCGAGGAAATCCTCTTTCGGGGAATGCTCTTCCGGTCTCTTCGCTCGGGCTGGCCACTGCTCCCCAGCCTGGTCGTGAGCGTGGCCGTTTTCGCGGTGGATCACGCCATCGTCGGGGTCATCCCCGTCTGCGGGCTGGCGGTTTGTGCGACGCTGGCGTTCGAGCGCACCCGTTCGCTCTTCGCCGCGATGCTGACACATGCGATCTACAACGGCGTGGTTGCATGGATCTCGCTCTCGGGGTAGGCGCCGGGCGTCGGAGCGACCCACCACACGGCGTCGAATGTGTGCGCGGCGTCGTTCTCGCAGCGCCTGGCGGTGGGACCCTGGGAACGCGAGTTCGCCGCCCGTTTGCGCCCCTGGGAATCATTGCGGCGCGTAGGCAAAACAACGCCCCTCGTGCGCGACAGCGCGACCCCGGCCGCCGAGGGGGCGGGTTTGGGCGGGGGTGACCTTGGGGTCGGAGTGGCATTGGGGCTCTGTGGTGCGGCGTTCGGCGATGGGGCGGCCTGGCCGCGGCGTGGAAGCGCCGATTTCCCGAACGTCGGGCGCAAGCTCGCCGTTTGCGCGGGCCAAGGCGGAGGGAGAAGGCCGACGCGGGGAAGGGAGGGGCGGCAGGCTCAGGTGGACGAGTCGAACAGTCGCCCTGAACGTCCGAGGGCTGGGCGGGTTGCCTTCGAGCCGGCCGCGTGCGGAAGTAGGGCGGGGGTGAGGTGGGGCACGCTGCGGAGGCTCGATGGGCTCACCGAGCTCGGTGAGCAGGCGCTCGAGGCTCTGCGGGCGAACGAGGAAGGCTTTGAGCTTCATGGGGCGGCGAGTCGGCAGAGCGGCGGCCCGGCGCTGGCGGCCCCTGTATCGACCGGGGTCGATTCCGGCTGCTCCTCGGCCGGGCCAACTTCGCGCCAGCCTCCGCCGAAGAATCCCCCGGCTGCAGTCCGGGACCGAGGACTATGGTCGTCCCGTAGCTCGGCACCCGGAAGGGGACTACGCCGAGGGCCATGCGAGGCATCGGGCTCGGCACGAGCGCGCGAAGGCACAGCGCTCCGAGAATGTGCGGGCGCGGCAGCCGGAAGCGAGATCGTTTCGCGATATCGATCCAGCAGCCGCTACGCCCAGCTACCGCAGCTGGGCGACCCGCCGGGAGCGCCCCCTACGGGCGCATCGGCGCGCATCGCCCGAGATTCCCCTTCCAACCCAAAGGCCCGGCCGAGCAGGCTCCACACTTGGCGCGGCGACAGGCCGAGAACGCTTTGAAGCACGAAGAAGTGTCCGCGGCTGGAAGATGCCGACGCGATCCGCTCGGTCAGCTGCCCCAGCCCGCTTGCGTGAAAGACCTGCTCCGAGCACCAAACGTGGGGCGCCGGTGCGTGAAAGCGCTCCATGTAGCCCTTCATCTCGGCAAAGAGCTGGTACAGCGTGTACTCCGTCGGTGCGGCGAGCAGCTGCTCGGGCCGCGGCGGCCACGTCCCATTGCGCTTGCGGACGTCGATGAACTCCACCAGGGACCGATACCAGGGGGCCGAGTCTCGTTCTTCGAGAAAGGCGACCAACTCGCGCGCGATGCGCGCGGAGAGCACGGCGGGCGTCACGCCCATCGCCGGGCGCTCGAGCTCGGGCGCCACGTCGAGAATCTGAGCGGAGCCACACCACCAGTTCGCGTGCACACTGCGCTCGTAGTACAGTGTTGCCGCACGGCCGTTGGGGACGAGATCTTCGAACGAAGTGGCGCGCGTGAGCACCACGTCCGAGTCCAGAGTGACATAGAAGTCGGAGGAAAGGTGCCGGGCCGCCGCGAGCTTGACGAATTGCTGAGTGTACCAGCCCCCCGCTCGCTTCTGCCACGCGTTGCTCCCCAACAGCGCCGAGTCCCTGACAACCTTCGTCTTGAACGGCACGAGGTCCCCTTGCCAGGTTCGTGCAACGCAGGAAGCAGGCGTCGCACCATCCGGCACGACGATGAGCAACTCGCCAACCCCGTTCGGGTCCATGTGCCGCGCAAGGGAGCTCAGGCAGATGCGCATTCGCTCCCCATCCTGATTGCGCGCAGGATTGACCGGCAGCACGAGATCCACACGCCTCGAGCCGCCGCCAGGGGTAGCGTTCATACTTCCATGGCTCCCATCTGACTCTCGAGCTCCTCGAGCCTCTTGGCGAGCTCGGGGGCCATCGCACGGCGAGCCGCAAGGAATCGCTGGACGGGCTCTCGCTGAAGGGAAACCAGCACCTCCACCGCCCTCTCGGTGCCGAAGAACTCCTCGAACACGTTTGCGTATGACTGGTAATACTGCCGCCGCAAGGCTTCGATTCGCTCCATTTGCTCTTCGCACGGCGGGGCGTCCACTTTGGAGCGCGCGCGAACGATCTGCAGTAGACTGTCGAAGGTGCGATCGAGGCCAGTGATCTCCGCAGCGGCCATCAGAGTTGCCTGCGGGTCCGGCGAGTCCAACGCCGCCGGAGAATAGAGCGCAAACGAAGGGTCTCGGCTCTCGAGCGTTGCACTGGACATGCCCCCCTGGGCGGGAGTGGATAGGGGCCTCGCGTGCGCCACGCGGGACGTCGCAGCCCCCGGATTGGTTGCGGAGCTCATCTTCTCTCTCTCTTTCTTGGGTTCACGGACTTCCCTTCTCGATTCGGCGCTCCGGTCTCGAGCCTGGTGCGCGGAGGAGAAAGGCGCTGCGAGCCCGAGCGCCCCAGGGGTGAGGGTCTCGGGCTCGCGCTCTTTGCGGCATGATTCGCTCACAGCTTTTCTCTCCATTGGTTCCCATCCCTTTCGTGGATGGGAACTGGCCTATGCGGCCACCTCGGGCCTACGCCGGCCCTGCCGGCGGACCTCGGCGGAGCATGCCTGGACGCGATCCGCGAAGGCTTCGATCGCTCGCTGCCCCCGACAGCGATGGGAGAGTGACTTCAACCGCTGCTCGACTCTGGCATCCTGCAGCAACCAACGGGCGATGTGCTGCAGCGTTTCCGCGTTGAGCCGCTGGCGCGCCACGCTTGCGCCCACTCCCAGCTGCCGAACCCGGTGCCCGTTGTCGAACTGGTCGAAAGCTTGGGGGCTCACGATCTGAGGAACCCCTGCCTCCAAGGCCCTCGCGGTGGTTCCCACGCCACCGTGGTGAACGAGCAGGGCGCTGTGCGGTAGAACGCGCGACAAGTCCAGATAGTCGAGGTGCAGCACGTTGGCTCCATAGCCCCCGGTCCGGCCATGCGAGCTGAGGAAGATCCCGGGCCGCCCGAGACGGTCGCAACAGATGCGGGCCTGCTCGAAGAATGCGGCCACGTCTTCCACGCCCGTACCCGGCGTAAACACGATCGGGCGCGCACGGTCACGCAGCCAGGCGCTCACGTTGGGTGTATCGACGCTCGTAGAGCCCGGGAAGCACGTAGCGCTGAAATGTTCTTCCCAGAGGCCCTGCCATGCGGCGGCTCCAGGGGAAATGAGGTGTCTCGAGGGATGGAATGCGAAAGGGGGTCAGCGCAAAACGAATGAGCGGGAGCCCGTGGCGCTCCGCGAGCAAGGAAGAAGCCGCGTAATTCTCTCGATTCACGAGGAGAACACGAGCCCCTGCCTTCAGACGCGCACGCACGTGGCGAATGATCGGCTCATACGATCGGAAGACAATCCCGCGGAAGTTCTCCTCGACCGGCGCCAGATTGTTATCCTGGCGGGGTGAAACGGCCGCGAACGCAACCCCCATACGACGTGCCTCCGCCTCCGCCCCGGCGCTCGCCAGAACGTGGCTCCGAACGCCCCGCCGCCCCAGCTCAGCAGCCAAGGAGATCATGGGCAAGATATCTCCATGAGTGCCGGTTCCCGAGATGACGACTTCATGCTGCATGATGAGAATTCGGTCGATGGCAGCGGGAGTTGCGTGATTTCTCGGTTCAAACCGCTCGCCAGATCTGATCCCAGCTGGCGTCGTTCCCGCGCCATGCCGGCCCCCAACCGTAGTTGTGGCCCCAGTCCACCTCGCACGCAGGCATCCTCCTCGGCCACGTGCGCGCCACGGAGAAGTAGCGCAGCGCGTCGCCTTCGTCCACCGACGCTTCCTCGCCGAATCTCACCGCGGCGAACGTCACCTTGCAGCGGGCCCTCCGGAGAAGGGCCTCATTCAGGGCGAAGAGATCCTCCTCCGAATCCTGCGTCCCCGCCTCGCTGAGCCGCACCACGAGCAGCCGCGCCTCGGGCTGACGAAGAGTTTCCGCCAACTGCTCGCGCCGATGGTGAAGCCACCCGCGAAAGCGCTGCCACGCCTGGGCCGTGGGAGCGCTGTCCCCCGACTGCTTCGGCAGGTGGTGGCTCGAACGAATTCCCAGCTTGTCGACGACCCTCCAGGACCGACCGGTGGGGGCGCCCAGGCACCGACCCCCTTCCGGCTGGTAGAAGTCCTCGAAGTCCGTCTCCAACGCGTGAAGGCACTGCGGAAGCCCGATGGCGAACCAGTCGAAGGGCCCCCCGCAGCGGACGCGGCCATCGCCCGTAGCCGCGGCGCGGCGCAACTGGTGAGTGGGCATGCAGATGCTGCCGACGGAAAACGCGTGAGTGTAGTCGAAGATTGCCATGGTAGATCCTCTCGGCGGCGCGCGCGGCCGCCCTGACCGGAGAGCGCGCTCGAGTCCCCCGAAAGCAAGCGGCCTCCAGTGCCGCTTCCCTGAGCCGGTCGTCTGGATGCCCCCAGCGCTCTCACAGGTGCAAGCCGGAGGTGTGGGTGGAACGCTACGGGCTGATTCCCCCGGGTGGTGGTCGAGTTTGGGAGCGGCCGGCCATGCGGGGATCGCCGCCGAAAATGGATGAGAGCTCGGGAAAGGTCGAGGCCGAATCCTCTCCCCGCAATGCGTCCAGGGACGCGCAATACTCGCGCAGCTCGCCGGCGAGCCGCGACTGATCTCGCTCCCAAAGAAAATCGAGCAGGCTCTCCACGCCCTCGACGGCCGTGCGGGCTCCCCTTCGCCGTAGCCAGCCCAGGTGCGCAATCAGTCGGCTTTCCGCCTCGCGCTTGACGGCCAGAGGGAGCACCTGCGCCGTCAGCTTGTGTGGGTAGTGCGCAATGTTGAGGTCCACGTCGTCCACCTCGGCGAAATCCGATTCCACCAGGCGCCGGTGGAAGTCGGGAAGGTGCCAAACGTTGAGGGCCGTGACCGTGCAAGCGACTCGAAACCGAACCTGTGGTGCCTCTTCGCGCAACCGCCGCCGGATCTCCAGAGTGCGAGCCCAGGATTGTCCGTGGCGAATCACTTCGCCTCGCTCCCCCCAGGCGTCCAGGCTCGCCGCCACAGTCACCTCCTCGAAGCCCTGCCAGAGACGAGTGACGCTCTGCCCCTCGAACTCGAGGGTCGAAAGGTTCGTGTTGTAGTAGAGCTTCACGCCGAAGCGATCTCGCTTTCGCAGTTCTCGCAGCAGCGCGTAGTGCTCGGCCTGAAGCATGGGCTCGCCACCCGCAAAGTAGATGCTCTCCACGTCGCTGACGAAGTCCCCGAAGGCGGCCCACAGCGCATCCGGGCGCTCGAAGACTTTGAGCAAGGCCGTTGGGCCATTGGCCTTTCCGTGAACTGCCTGGTGATCCTTGAACCAGCGAGAGCTGGCGCCATGGTAGCAGCTGCGGCACTTGAAGTTGCAGAGGTTGGAGAAGCGAATGTCGTACTCGAGGGGGCGTGCGTGCGGGGTGTGCCCGTCCCGAGTCGTCCCCCGAACCCACGCTTTGGCGCGAGCCCCGAAGCGCCGATTGGCATCCACCCTCAGGCTGAAGGCACCGACGGCCTCGGCTTCGTAGCAACGATTGCAGGCGGCAACGCGCTCCCCAGCGAGGTGGGCCGCTCGAAAGGCACGCGCTCGTGGTCCGTGCCAAATTCGTTCGAGAGAGGCTTCCTTTAGGTTTCCGTAGGCCTCCGAGGCAACACAACACGGTCGTAGGTTGCCCCCTGTGTCTACATGGCAGTGCATCCAGGGCTTGATACAGAAGTGGGGCTGATCCATCGGAGACCCCTCGGATGCGGCGAAGGGACGCTCCTCGATCTCCGTGGGGGAGCTGGTCAAGAGAAGCCGCCCCTTCGAGCTCGAAGGCAGAGCCTGCTTTGCGAGCTCGGATGGGGGAGGTGGGTACATGGGCATGAATCGACTCCGAGAATCAGCTACCGAGAGGAACACCGGGGGTGGAATAGGCACGCTGCGCCGCGGGCTGCTCCCGCGAGCCGCCCGTCGCTGCGCCGCCGATCGCAGGACGTTCGTCGCGCTCGCCCTGCTGTGCGAGGCGCTCGAGCTCGAGCGCCAGCTCGGCCGCACCGTTCGACGCAGCGCTGCAGTATGCCTTCAGCTCTCGGCGGTTCCACGCAGGAGAAAGCAGCTGCTCGACCTTCTCGGCAAGCGCCTGCCCCGTCAGTTGCTCTCTAGGCAGGACGACACCCAGGCCCAACCGCTCGGCGCGCTCGGCATTGTCCGGCTGATCGTAGCGCAGCGGACTGATGATCTGCGGAATCCCGGCCTCTACCGCTCGAGCCAACGTGCCGATGCCGCCATGATGAACCAGCAGCGCCACTCGCGGCAAGACCGCGCCGAGCTCCACGAAGCTCTCACACCGGACGTTGCGCGTCGTGGCGGAGCGTTCCAGACTCGGACTGAGTAGCAAGCCCCGCCTGCCCGTCGCCTCCAGGCAGCGCCGCGCTTGCTGGAAGAACTCGTCCACTTGAAACACGCCGGTTCCCGTGGTGAACACCACCGGAGGCGCACCCGCTTCGAGAAAGGCCTCGAGCTCGTCGCTCAGCGCGTGCCGCTCGTCTGGAAGGGGGAACCCGACGTGGCGCACGGCAGGCCAGTCCGCAGCGGCCGGGGCAAACCACTGCGGAAAGAAGCACATCTGCTCTCGCAGATGCGGCTCGACCTCGGTTGCGGACCGCACCGCCGAAAGCGATAGTTGCCTGCGGCACGCGTTGATGTGGGTCACCAAGCGGGGATGCTCATCACAAGCGCGAAAGAATTGCGCCAACCGCTGTCGCGAGACGACCGAAGGCTCCCCGAACATTCTCCCAAACGGCACCGGAGGCGACTCCAGAGAGCGCAACTTGAATGGCGAGAGATGAACGCGCGCCGCCCCAATCCCGTACCGCTCACAGCACAGATTCGAGCTGGCCGTCTTATCTATGTTCACGACGACGGGCGTTTCGCTTTCCGCCATCAGCTGCTTGAAAAAGTGCGCTACCTGACGCAGTGCGGGAAAGTAGAAGTCGGAAAAACGAAGCTCGTTCGAAGCGGAATCCAGGCTCTTCTCCGTGGTGGACACGTACGCAACTCCCTGGCGCCGTGCCAGCGGCGCCAAGGAAACTGGACCGAGCACGGTGGAGCGGTGACCGCGCATTCGCAGCTCGGCCGCCGTAGCAATCAGCGGGGCTACGTCACCCCGGGTTCCAATCGTCTCGAAGACGAAGTGGTGACGACGCCCGACGCGGCTCCGCGTGGCCACGAGGCGCCCGCTTGCGAGAGCTCCGCCCCCGGTAGCGGACCGCCCGGGCGGCGCCAGATCCGAACGCAAGGGTTGTTGGACACTGCGGAGCTGCTGCTCGAGCAAATCTGCCGCGGCTCGAATCGCGTCGGTCGTTCGCACGGCACTGCGGTACTCGCGGAGGCGATGCGCCACGGCGGGATCACCGATGAAGCGGCGGAGGTCCGCTTCCAACCGCTCGCCGTCGAACATGCCGGGAGCAGAGTAGGTACCGAGGCCCAGCTGGGCGACGCGTTCGCCGTTGTCCGGCTGATCATAGGCCATGGATCGAATGAACTGTGGGATGCCGGCCTCCAGAGCTCGCGCGGTAGTCCCAATCCCACCGTGGTGCACCAGGGCAGTACTTCGCTCGAGCAATGGCGCGAGGTCGACGAAGTCGAAGTGCATTAGATTGTGCCCCCTCAGCTCGGCGGGGAGCCGGTAGTGCCGACTGAGAAACACGCCTGGGCGCCCCAGGCGCTCGCAGCACCGCGCAGCATCGGAAAAGAACTCCTCCACTTGCACGACCCCGGTACCCGGTGTGAATACGATGGGGGCCGGACCATGGCGCAGAGCGCTCTCCAGGGAAGCCGGTAGAGCACTCGCCGCAGTCGGAAGCGGAAAGCCGACGAGGCGGAGATTCTTCGGCCAGTCGGGCTGCGGCTGCCCGAACCAGTCCGGGAAGAAGCCGATCTGCAGCACGACGCCGCGGTCGATCTCAGAGAACAGCTGAAGGGGCTTCAGCCCCGCTACCTCCCGGAAAGGGTTGATGCGCGAGAGCGCGACCGGAGCACGATCCATGCGGTGATACACCTGCGGTAGGCGGTAGCGCTGGTAGGTTCTCGCAAGAGGCCCTCGCAGCTTGAGGCTCAGCGGCCAGCTGGGGCGATACACCGAGCGAAATCGACTGGGCGCCAACACGAGGCGACATACGGGAATGCCGTGGAGCTCTGCAGCTAGGTTGGAGCCAGAGCACGCCTCCAGGTTGACGACGACGAGTGATCTTCCTCGCCGAGCTTCCCGCTCGAAGTAGGCAAGCGTGGGACCGTACGATGGCATGATGTGGTGATCCAGGTTGTCGATCCCGGCAACCAGATTGTTCGTCTGGGGCACGGTGACGGCGTGAAAGGCAAGCCCACTCTCCCTCGCCAGAGCTTCGTACCCTTCGTTGGCGAGTAACTCGCACTCGTAGCCTCGGCTCACCAGCTCTCGACCGAGAGCCAACACGGGAAAGAGGTCCCCCTTGGTGCCGGTGGCACAAAAGACGACCTTCGGGGCCTGACTTGGATTGGCGGTTGCGTGTGTCACGAAGAAGGGTCGACCAACGGAGGCGCTTGGTTGCGTGAAAATCGCCCCGCCGTGCCCCCCGGTGGGCAGTTCGAGCGGGTGAGTGACCCAATTCGCTCCCGGCAGGCAACTGCCCGCGTCACTGACCGAGCATTGCTAGGTGCGGGCAGGCAGCCCGCCCGCGATGGGAGAACACATGCAGACAAGACCTCGCCTCACCGACTTCGTTCGCGCTCACCGCCTGAGCCACGAGGGCCACACATTTGATGGAATCGCCGCCCGACTGACGCTATCGGTCCGTCGCGCCATGGGAGTCCCCGACCGCGCAGACCCCGAGATAGAAGACGAATTTCGATATCTTCGAAGCTGCCTCGACGACTTCCGGTCCGAGTACGAGGCCGCCTTCGGCAGCCTGTTGTGGAAGCACCTGGGAGAAGGCGCCCGAGAAGCCCTCTACGCCCTGGAGGCGAAGCCAGTGCAGGACTACTTGGCGAACGCAGCCGCTCTGCGTGCGGCGTTCGAATCGGAAGGGCAGCGAATCGCGGTTCTCCTGCGGGCCGAGCTCGGTGGCAGCACGAGTGTGTCGCCCACTGCACCCTCAGCGGCTGCAGACGCTTGAAGCGCGAGATTCGACGGTTCACCTGCGTGCCTTTCTTTCGTACGCAACTGACCCCGACTCCGCGCCGATAGACTTTCGAATGCGGGCAAATGAGCCCGACCAGGAAAAGGATCAAGCCATGAATTCAGCATCGACTCTATTCGACATCATCACTAGTGGAAGGGCCTACCGCCGCCGCCCCTCCGAAGACGGTTCGTTGGACCTCTCCATCGAGGAATTGGCGATGGTACACGGCGGCTCGGGTGGGGCTACTGCGGGCGCGAGCGGCAACGCGGGGCACGGAGGCAAGCGAAGAAATGAGCAGCAACCCAACCTCCCGGGAAACGCGGCCCTCTATGACGGGGGAAGTAGCGCGGCTCTCTCATCCCACGGCGGCGGCTCGGGGCCGGACTACCCCGAGGCGCAGGGTCTGTGGGAGTCGCCCACCGTATCGGACCCTTTTCCAGCCCACCCGCTCCCCCACCCGATCGACTACTAGTCGTTCCCACCCGTTGCTGCGAGAGCACTGGCTCGTAGCCAACGAAATCCAACGAGTATCTCTCGTGCTCCGCGCTCTCGCCCAAAGGTAGCGAAGCCTCATAGCCCCGCCCAGGTGGGACCTCCGCGGGGCTTGCTGCTTCCATTGGCAGGCGCAACGAGCCTCCCCGCCCGGCCGAGCCTGCCGCTCACACCGCGCGCAGCTCACCCCGTCGAATGCGCCACGCGCGCCGCCCAGAGCGCGCAGCGGCGGCCCCGCGCAGCATTCACCGGGTCCGTGAATTCCAACGGGCGCCTTGGAGCGGCGAAGCACCTCTCGCGGGCGG
Organism: Polyangiaceae bacterium; assembly: GCA_050299315.1. Lineage (GTDB taxonomy): Bacteria > Myxococcota_A > Polyangia > Polyangiales > Polyangiaceae > SZUA-265. The sequence goes on along the minus strand of JBNKVS010000034.1, from coordinate 14,977 downwards.
CTCCGGGCGCTGCGCCGGACCCGCTCGTGGGCACTTGGCCGTCGAGAGGGGCCGACACGAGCGCGTCCGGGCGAAACCCAGCCGCCCCCGCGGCACCCGGCTTCCTCACGCCCTCGGCGCGCTTCGGGGCCACGTCGCGCAGCTTGCGGGCCACGCTCTGCAGGGGGAGCTGGTCGCGGTCGCAGCCGATGACGGCGACGGCGCGGAACTCGAGCCCCTTGGCGCCGTGCAGCGTGCCGCAGACGACGCGGTTGGGCTCGGGGACGGCGTCGCCGTCGAGCATTTGGTGGTCGATGCCGGCGCGCCGCACGGCGTGGAGGGCGAGCTCTTCGAGGCGGCGGCGGGTGCGGGCGAAGACGGCGATTTCGTGCAGGGCGAGGCCTTCGGTGCGCAGGGCGTCGAGCACTTCTTCGGCAAGGCTGAGCCGGCCGAGGCGAACCCGGATGAGCTCCGCGGAGCATCTGCCACGGTCGAAGCGAAGCCTGCCGCCCGCGCTTGCGCGACTTGGCCTAGCTAGAACGCGTGTCATGACCATGAGCTGCGTCAAAGAAGAGGGGCACGCATCGAGCAGACCTCCGCATCTCGCGGAAAATCGCCCGCCTCGCCCCGAGTGGGCCCCGAGTGGAGCGGGCGATTCTTCGAGCACCGACACCATGAGATGGGGCCGCGGCTACCAAGTCGGCCCAACTGATCAGCTCCTGCCGCTACGGCGATCCCACCCGCAATCCCGACGCACTCGCGGCGCTGCATGTGACTCAATCCCTGGCGATGCAACTGAACGAGCTTCACTTCCACGCGGCTCTGTGCCAGGCGAGTCGGTCCCTGGGAGTGAACCCGCAACGGGCCACTGTGCATTTCCACCGGCGCGATAGCCAAAGCCGGGGCCCGGAGTGACTAGGGTCGGCGCGGCACCGCTGGACGCTTGCAGGCGCCGTTGGCAGACGGCCCTCTGCTCGACGATTCACGGGGGGTTACCCGCCCTCGACACAACAACCGGATGAACGCATCCCACGACGCCGGTGCCGCCTGCCCCATGCCAAGCGGTCGGCGCGCGGGCCGACAGACCATCCGAGCTTGGTTTCCGATGGGCGAGATGAGCAACGCAAACCAGCTTGCGATCGACAGCCATGAAAACCGGAACGACGATGTAGGCCCTCCTCCGGTCCGTAGCCGTGCCACGCCGGAAGCTAGAGCAGCCCCCCACACAGGCCGTCCGTTGTGGTGAATGGCAGCAGTCGAACTCCTGCTCGATGCGGAACGGTTCGAGGCCCGGCTCGGCGAGGCGCTGGCCTGGTCGGACCGAGCGGAGCTGTGCGTCCTCGCGCCGCACAGCGACCACGGGAAGGTCTCGATGTGGGCCAAGCTGCTGGTCGCCAGTGCGAAGCTGGAGCGGGTGCTGTGCGGCAAGGCTGACGCCGCCGAAGGCTGGCTCCTTCACCGCTGGCACGAGTCCGGCGCGCTTCGCCTCGTGGGCTCGGGCGAGAGGCTGCTGCATCCCCAGGTGTTGCGCTTTCGGCGAGGCGCCGAGGTCCGGGCTTTTCTGACCTCCACTCCGCTGACGCGCTCTGCTTTCGAGCGTGATTGCGGCTCGGTCTTCTACGTTGCCGGAGCGCAGGATGCAGAGCTCGTGCTCGCGGTCGACCGGGTGGTGGAAGCCTGGAAGAGCGCCGCCCACACGCCCACCGGTACGGAGCTCGACGAGCTGACCGCCGCGACTCCCGCGGCAGGCCCGAGTCGCCGTCTCGAGCCTGGCGAAGCGGAAGGCTTGCAGGTGGTCTCGGGAGAGGAGGCAATTCGAGATGGCCTTGCCGCACTCCTGAGGGTGCCCTGCCCGGACAGCGGGCGAACCGAGCTCGCAATCCAACCAGAAGGGGAGCTGGACGCCTCGCTGGTGCCCGAAGAAAAGGCGCTTCGCCTGGTGCTCGCCGAGGGCGAAGGCGCAGCCGGAAGTGCGCAGGGGCAGTCGCCCGGAGGCGAGGGGCTCACGCTGAGCGTGGCGTTCGACGGTGAAACGGGCAACGCGCTGCTGTGCCGCAGCGCATCTGGGCGGGTGCATCTGCTGTGGCGCGGTGGACCGTTGGCCACGCGCGAAAAGCAAAAGCAGACGCTCTGGCTGCAGTGCCGATTGCCCCTGGCGACCGTCCCGGTGGGCGATGGCCCCCCGCAGCGAGCTGCCGTGGTGCTGAGCAGTGGCGAGGAGCTGGGCCCGCAGCTCGAGCGGCTCCGGGAGGAGGTCGCGCGCCTGCGAGAGCAGCTATCGCCCCAGCGCAAGCGGGCACTGGGGCCGAGCTCCGACGACTTCGAGAGCTTGCCTCAGGAGCAGCAACTCGCGCTGCTGTGGGGCTATCTGATTGGGCTGGGAAGGCTTTCGCTCGACGAGGCCGTGGAGATCTGCGCCCGCGGCTTGCGCGAAGATGGGTATGTGGAATACCAGCGCTTGCGGCGCGAAGGTCGGCTGTATGCGCGGCTCGCGGAGGGGCTGCGCGAGGCGGCGGCGGAAGCGAGCGACTTCGACGGCGCGGACGGGGAGGTGCGCGCCATTCAGCCGCGCCTCGAAGACTACGGACGCGAGGACTGGCTCGACTGCCTGGTCCACGCCCTGCCGGACGGCGAGGCGCTCGACCGCGCCAGCGCCCACCGCCTGGTCTTCGACTACGCCCGCGAATTCTGGGGCCTCGGGGCGCAGCGACTTCGCTCGGGAGGAAAGACCGAGAAGGCTCTCAAGAGCACGATCAACAGCGCCATTCGCCGCGGGCTGCTCAAGCGCATGGGGGCCGCCAACGTGCAGAAGGTTTCGGCGACTGCGAATGCCCCGCAGCGGACCGCACCCGCGGCGAGCCTCGAGCCGGCAGCCTCGACGGCGACGCCCAGCGCGATTCCGTCTGCGTCGGCGGCGGCTGGGCCGGCAGCGTCTTCGTCCACCCCGCAGCGGCCCGCGGACGCGCCACCCTTCGCGACGCCTCTCGCCACACCTCTCGTCACACCTCTCGCCACACCCGGGCCAAGCCATCCGGAGCCGCTCGACGCAGCTCGGGCAGCCTCGCTCCCCCCCGATCCCTTGGCCCAGCCCCTGGCGGACCTGCCCCTCAGTTCGCGCGCCACGAATTGGATGGACCGCCGGGGCCTCGCCGCCCTGCGCGATCTGGTCGGCTGGCACCCGGACGCCTTTGCCCGCGAGCCCAACGTCGGGCGCCTGACCGTGAAGGAAACCCGCGCGGTGCTCGAAAAGGCTCTGGGTCGCGAGTGGGAAGAAGCCTGGGCGGATCTGCCGGACCCCAAGGTGGGCGCGTTCGCCGCGGCGGAGCCCGAGTCCCACTCATCCGATTCCCTCGCGGCGCGCTGGAGCGCCCAGCTGAGCCAACTGCCGCCGGAGCGACGCGAGCTGCCGCTGCAGCGCCTGGAGCTGCCGGCGCGCATGAAGACCTTCTGCCAGGGATCGGGGCTGACGAAAGTCGCCGAGCTGCTGAAGCGACCCTACGCCGAGCTGATCGCGCAACCGAACCTCGGGCGAAGCTCGCTGGAAAAAACCCTCGACGCACTGCGGGAGTGCCTCGCCGAGCTGGAGCAGCCGGCGACGGACGACGGACTGCTCGAAGGCTGGCGCCGCACGCTCGCGCGGCTGCCCTCGCTGCAGCGCCTGATCCTCACCCACCGCTCGGGAACGCACGGGCGCCGCGAAACGCTGGAGAGCGTGGGCGAGATCCTGGGGCTCACCCGCGAGCGGGTCCGACAGGTCGAAGCCCAATACCTGGAAGACCTGCGCGACCGGTCCCACTGGCTGCATACGCTCCAGCGTCGCTTGTCGGAGGCCTTCGCCGGGGGCCGCGCCCTGCCGCTGCCCCTGCTGGTCGAAGAAGACCGCTGGTGGCAAGGGGCGGGCGAAAACCTCGAGCTGCTCGACTACCTGATCACCCGGCTGCTCCCGCAGCCGCTGCACCGCGTGGAGGTGACGGTCGACGGCGATACGACCCCCTTCCTGGCGCAGTTCGACGAAAGCCACCTGCAGGCGGCGCAGAAGGCGATGCTCGAGGCCGCCGCGCGCGTGCCCACCCCGGCGAGCCTCTCGGACTACGAGCCTCTAGTCCAACAAGCGCTGGCTGCGCTCGACCGGTCGCTGGGGGAGGCCCTGCGCGCGCGGCTCGAATCCGAGCTCACCTTCGACGAGTCGGACGGCTCCCGCGTGCTGGGCTTCGGCAGCCGCAAGGGCGACCGGATCCTCGCGTACCTGGCAGGGCAGCCCGAGCCGGTGCCCGTCCGCCAGGTCGTCGCCGAGCTGGGCCGAAGCGCCCTGCCCGAGGAAGTCTTGTACTTCCGCCGCGGCGTCATCGGCCTGGAGCAGCATTTTCCCGACTTTCGCAGCTGGCTGGAGCGTCTGCCCCTGCGCTGCGTGGAAATCATGCAGGAGCTGCCCGAGGGGCGGCAGTGGCTCGTGCCCGAGCTGCACCAGCGCCTGCAAGAGCAAGGGCAAGTGCCGCAGTGGCTGGGCCACTGGCACCTGGCGAGCCTCTTGCGCAGGTCGGGCCGCGTCGCCTACCTGGGTCGCCTCCGGGTCGCCCTGCTCGCAGCCGGTGCGCCCCCGCAGCGCATCCTCCTCGAAGACGCCGCCCTGACGGTGCTCGAAGAAGCGGGCACGCCGCTGCCCTTCGACGAGATCGCCCGGCGCGTGCGCCTGCGCACCGACGCGCAGGACGCCTCGCTCAACCTGATGCTGCTCTCGAGCCCCTTCCTGAAGCTCGGCGGCGACCAGTACGGCCTGGTGGAGCGAGACGTGCCCGGCGGCGCCGGGGCGATTGCCAGCGCCAGCCAGGCCGTCGTCGACGAGCTTTCGGGTCGCGGCCGTGGCCTGACCTTCCACCAGGCAAACCAGCTGGCGCGAGCCGCCACCGGCCAGCCCTGGAGCGACGAGCTGTTGGCGTCGCTGCTGCGCAACGAACCGCAGCTGCGGCTCGCTCGCAGCGGGCACGTCGGCCTGGCGAGTTGGGACGACGTGCGCGCCCCGAAGCGCAGCGAGCTGATCCGCCAGCAGGTGGAAAAAGCGGGCGGCCGCCTCGGTGTCGACCGGCTCCAGGCACTGCTGCTGGAGACCTACGGGCGAACGCTGCAGCGCGTGGAGCTCGCCAACGACTGCGCGCGGGCTCTGGTGTTGCTGCGTGGGGACGAGCTGGTGCTGCCCGCCGAAGAGGGGGACGGCGAGGGGGCGGGTGGAAACGAGTCCGCGGCCGCGCCTCCGACCCCCTCCCCGCTCGAACTTGCGGAGGAGGCGGAACCGGCGTTGGTGCAAGAGCCGGCAAGCGCGCAGGCAGAAGGGGTCGCGACCATCACGCCCCTGCGATCCGCCATCCGCGCTCTCGCGCCAAAGTTGCGGCCTTCCGCTGCCGCCGGGACCGACCGAGCTCGCAGCGCAAGCGCGATCGGACAGCCCGCGGGCTCTGGCGAAAACGGAGCGGAAGCGAGCGCCGCGGATGCGAACGACTCAGGCGAAAGCGCTGCCACGAGCTCCACGGGCGCGATTGGCGCCGAAGCGATTGACGCCCACCCGAGCGGCGTGGTCGACGCGACGGGCCAACCGGCAGAAGCCGAACAGGGCCGCGACAACAGGCAATCCGCAGCCGCCATCTCAGCCCCCGCCGCGCCCACGCCAAGCGCCGCAGCCCCGACCCGGCAGGACCCCTGCCCCACCGAGCTCGCCTCCCCCCCCGCCCTCGCCCCGCTGCCGTTCGTGGACATCACGGCACCCGCCCCACCCGCCCTGCCGCCCCGCCAGCCCCACCCGTCGCGCACGGTGCTCGGCCTGCCCGCGTGCCCGTCCCAATCGCCCGCCGTCGACCTCACCGGCGTAGTCGCGGGCCTGCCCGCCGAGTCCCGCGAGCACTTCGAAGCGCTGCTCGCCGATCCGCTGCGGCCCCTCGGCGACGTGCTCGCCGAGGCCCGCGCCCACCTCGGGGCCATCGAAGAGGCGAGCCGCGACAACGAGTTCATCGACCTGCCCCTGGCGCGCAAGCTGGTCGAGCGCATGGAGCGCCTGGCCGAGCGGGTCGCGGGGCTGTCCGCCACTACCCGCCGCATCGCGCAGGCGGCGATCCTCTACTTCATCAGCAACGACGACGCCGAGGACGACTTCGACCTCGGCGGCCTGGAAGACGACGAGGCGGTGCTCGGCGCCGTGCTCGCCCACCTGGAGCTCGAATGACCGCGACCCCGAAACGCAAAACCCCGGCCGAGCCCGCCCCCGGCAACAAGGCGCCCGCCGGCGCCAGACGCCGCGCCGCCTACGCTCCCGGCGCGCGCGTGGAGATCCGCGGTGAGGAGTGGATCGTGCCACCAGCCTCGCCGCCCTGGTCGGCCTCGGCCGCGAGCTGGTCAACCGAAAGCAAAGCATCGACGAAGCGACTCTTCGCAGCCGCCTGCCTGCCGCCATCGAAGCGGCCGCGGCGCACAGGCTCGCCCTGCGCCAAAAGCGCGCCAAGCGCCTGCGCCACGAGCTCGAGGAGCAGAAACGCAAGCGCGGTCGCGCTCGAAGGAACGCGTGCCGACTTGCGAGCGAAGGGGCGCAAGCCCTCCGCGGCCGACGAGCAGCGCTGGCGCGACCTGGAGCGCCGCACCGAGCGCGTCCGTAGCGACCGGACGGCTTGGACGCAGCGGCTCACGACGAGCGACCAGCCGTACTTGCGGCTGGCGGCGGTGATTGGCGCGGGCGGCGGAAGGTAGCCGCGCAGTCTCGACGAGTCAGGTCGTGGCGCGGCGGCTTTGGCGGCAGCTATGACGCGGGCATGGGAACGACGGCTCGCGCATTCCAAGCCGGTACCGTGCAATTCGTCGGCCCCAGGCGTTCGACCAGCACGACACGGCGACCGGGTGCGGCGGCTCGGTGCCGGTGCGGTCCTGCCGAGGCCAGCGCTCTCAGGGCGCGCTCTCGCAGCCGTCGCGCGGCAGTTGCTCACGAGCTCCGCGGCACATCGGCGCGCCCGCCTCGTGGCTCGCGCCCTCCAGAGCCGGTGCGGGGTGGCCCGAGCCGCAAATTGTTTGGTAAACCACTTTGCTGGGGAGTCGGTCGCGGCGGGCAACAGCGCGCTCAGGCCCAGCGACGAGGGCCAGCGGTGGCGGATCTTGGGCCCGGGCTCGGCGGGGGCCTCGTCGCCGCTGGGCTTGTCGTCGCCGGCGGCGAGCTCCTCTTCATTGGTCGGGTCCGCCTCCTGCACGCGCTCGCGCGCCGTCTCCGGGGTGAGGAAACCGGTGAGGTACCAGCGCGTGGGCTTCTGGGGGAGGATCTCCTCTGCGGCGGCGGGGGCGTTGCTGGGGGAGGTGGCCTGCCGAGCACCGGGCTGCGGGGCGAAGGGGCCGATCAGGTCGGCTTGGAGCGCCGCGACCAGGTGGTTGCGGATGCGCACGCCGGGGTGGACGTTGCTCGCGGGATCGGCGTCGTTGGCGGGGGTCTGGGGGTCCGGAGCGTTGCTTTCGGAAGCCGTGGGCATGGCCCGGGTGGAACGCTCGGCGGCAACGTCAGCATCGGCCCCGTCCTTCGATGGCGTCCAACAGCACCACCAACTGCTCGATGGCCAGCCCTCCGCTCACGCGCACGGTGCGTCCCCCCGCCAGCGCGATTTCTACCTGGACCCTCCTCGAGTCCGCTGCCCCCCCATTTCGCGTTGACACCCGCACCGGCAAAAACGCAGGGCCCGTGCTTGGGGTCTCGGACCGCGCTGCCGCGCTCGACGGGACCCGAGAGAGTCGGCTCGCCCAGCCCATCAGCGTCCCCGCGTGAATATCTCGCCCCTGTGCATATGCCACCGCGCTCAACCCGCTTGCGCGCCAAGCGGCCACTTCCCTGCGCCATTCCGCGGCGCTGCGCCGCGAACGACGCCCCGCCGACTCCCTCGTCGACCTTGCCATGCCTCAGCCATCGCACGGGCCGTCACTTGACGCACCCAGGCGGTCGGTAAGGGGCTTACGGCTCGAACGCGGCGCACACTCCCCCCGCCGCACGCTGCGCCAGGCGGTCCAGGCCGTCAATTGTTGCTCAGGATGCTCGGCTGAGCGGTTACTCATCGCTCGCGTCCGGTGGCCGCTCGCCGCAGCGATATCAACGAAGTTGGCCCGCGCACCCCGCACATCCCAGAGGTGTCCCGTAGGCCCAACCAGCAGGAGAGTCAGTCGATCAATCCGCGATCAATCGCGTCGTAGACAGCCTCACTTCTGGAGTTGACTTGAAGTTTTCGGTAGAGGTTTCGTATGTGTGAGCGGACCGTGTTGAGGCTCATCGTGAGCAGGTCGCTGATTTCGTCGTAGGTGAAGCCCTTGGCCAGGAGCTGAAGCACCTCGGATTCCCGCCGGGTCAAACTGGCGGCGGGGTCGGGTCTTTCGCCGCCCGAATGCAAGTTTCGTCGGTCGGTCCGTGCGGCGTGGTCATCCTGATGCGACAAAGGACGGGGCGAGGGTGGGTCGATTGAAAGGTGGCGCAACAAGTACTGAGCTACCATGGGACTCAACGGTGCACCTCCGTTCATTACGTCGACGATGCATGTGCCGATGTCCTCGAGGGTTGCATCCTTGAGCAGGTATCCAGACGCGCCCGCACGGAGGGCAGCTACGACGTGAGCTTCGTCGCCGAATACAGTAACGACCAGAGTCTTGACCTTCGGTCGGCGCTCCCGAAGCTCCCTGATCAGCTCCGTGCCATCGCCATCCGGCAAGCCGAGATCGACCAGCACTGCCTCTACCCCTTCCGTCATCGCTGCCCGGGCGCTTTCGAGGCAATCCGTACTCCCGGCCAACATCAGCTGAGGGTGCGCCTCCACGGCCCGCTCGAAGCGACGCCTCGTCCGGGGCTCGTCCTCGACTACGAATACGCGATGTATGGCCATTGTCGTCTTGGGTGGTGGTTTTGACTAGCACACCTCACGAGATTCCTCTCTCGCACAAACATGCGAGTCTCGGGAGCCGTGCGCGAGAACGCCTTCGTGCAGCCCGGCGCGAAACCTTCTTTTCGCCCCTCATGTTTGGCGTGGAAGAGCCACGGGCGGTCCCTGGTTCGGAGACGTCCCGCTCGACTGGTCGTTCGCGAAGGTCCCGGGTGAGCGCTGGGGTTCTGACGACTCCCAAGCCGAATCGGGAGGAGTGCTCGAAGGACGCGAAGACGGCAGGGCCAGGTGCACGACCGCGCCGCTGGGGCTGCTCGAGAGTCGCAGAGAAGCCTCGATGGCTTTGGCTCTACAGCGCATGTTGCGGAGTCCATGTCCGGGTCCCGTGCCCGATAGATTGCCGTTGCCATCGTCGCGCACTTCGACGAACCCGCCGGGGGCGGCTTGGCATGTTCCGGTCCGCACTTCAAGCGTCCGGCAACCAGAATGCTGTACAGCATTGTTGACGGCCTCCTGAACGATGCGCAGGACATGGAGCATTTCATCTGGACTCTGAGCTGCTGTTTGTGGCAACTGCCCAATTCGCCACTTGAGCTGCACCCCCCGGGCCTTCAATCGAGGCTCGGTGCGCATTCTGAGCTGTGCAAGGAGGACGTTGAGGCTCGCTCCCTCCGGACTAAGCGTATGCATGACGTTTCTCAGATCGTCGAGACTATCTTGCAGCATGCATCGAAGCTCTGCGGGTGTCGTTTGTGGCGATGCGCTGCCATGATCGGCCTCCTCGATGCAAGACAATGCCGCGGCGAGGTTGCCGCCGACACCATCGTGGATGTCGCGCATGATGCGCTCGCGCTCCGCGAGCATCGCTCTTCGACGTTCTGAAACGGCGAGGGCATGGTAGTTGCGTTCGAGCTCGAGCTCGCGTCTCCGTACGCGAAGGTCGAGTTCGCTCGCGAGTGTTTGAGCGGAATGCAGTGCGCGACGAAATCTTTCAAAGAAGAACCATAGGAGGCAACCGACCACAGGTGGTGACCCATAGGGCAAGTAGTACCCCTGAGGGACAAACCATCCCAAGGTCACCAGCAGCAAGTCATGCCCACCGAAGATCATCAACGTTGCACCGGCGGAAAGGATGACACTGAGTTCCGTCTTCTCCCGCGAGGGGGTGGCAACCCTCAATAGCAGCGAGGGATAGAGCCCGATCGCCACGGTGACCGCCAACGCCACTTTAGTAGCTGGTGAGTTCGATGCGGAGGTCAGCATTAGGCTGCCTAGCGCTAGCTGCGTGACCAGCACACAGCGCTCGATGCGTCGACGCTCGATCCCGAGCAACCGGTGCACCAGGAAAACGATGAACACAACGAAGAGGCTCAGGATGAACCGTCGTGCCTGACACCAAACCTCCGGAGCCAGGCCCGGGTAGGTGAGCAGCATAAGGCTGTGCGCGGCCAGAGTTGCAGTAACCGCGCCGAACCAACCATACTCCGAATCAACACGACGTGTGGCGACCAGGCCCAGTGCGAGGACCGAAAGGGTCAGGAGCGCGGAGGCCGTAGACAGCGGTGCCACCCGCTTGAGGAGATGCCGAAGCCGGTGCTGTCGAGCCATCACCTCGCGGGGCCCGGCGTAGACATCGCCCAAGAAGCCGCGCTCAACCAGCGGTAGGACGAGCTCGAAGCGTAGGTCCGAGGCGCCCGTGCTCGCTTCTAACCTCGGCGCCCGGAGCAGTAGCGGAGCGTGGCAGGCGTTCAATGAAGTTGCTCCTCCGGGGTCGAGCGCTTGAGGTTCGCCGTCGATCCAAATCCGCAGCGTTCCACACCAGCCTTCGACATAGATAGACTCAGACGCCGCTGGAATACGCGCAGACGCTTTCAGCGGGGCCGAGCCGCTGTCCCTGTGCGGCGTGGACCGCACCAAGTGAACTTGATGGCTATCAGACGGTCGCTGCTGGTGAAGGAGGTGCACGAAAGCGCAGAACGCAACCACGCCGATGCCGGTCCCCAGGACACCGGAATGGCCTCTCATGGTGTTCAATCCGCAAGGCTCCGCAAGGAGCACCGGAGTTGCGCATCGCGCACGACCCTCACATCCACATCACCCGCGCGGATCGGGATCACGAAAGGCTTGGGCCGAGGCCCACCCCCATCGCTCGCAGAGCGTGCAACTCGGTTCTCTGGCTCTACCGAGCGCGCCAACATGGCATGATACTCCTGCTCCGTCCAACTCCCCTCGAGAGAGCGATCGCTGAGCAGCAACAGGGCGCCACGACACTCGAGCAACCCCTGATCCATCTTTTGCACGAAGTTGTCTCCGCCGACGATTTCCCAGCCATCGAACCACACGCCGACGTCTTTCTCCATCAGACGCGTGGCCAGCTCTCGGGCGAGTGCGCCGTCGCTGCCCCGGTTGGCTAGAAAGACGTGCGGGATCGGCGGGGACCCGTCGCGCGATGGCCGACCGCTGCTGCCGCTTCCGCCGGAGGACTCCTGAATCTCTTCTCCCCGCTGCTCCGAGCTCTGCATTGCGTCACGAACAATACCCGCCCGCCGAAAGGCGCGGAGGGCCGATCGGGACTTCTGCCTGCCGAACTGCGACCGTGAGGTAGCCTGAGAGTCTTCCTGGCGCGCCCCGTCCCCCGTATTTTGAAGCCAATCGCCCTTTTTTTGCGACATCTACCCCTTGCGGACGTCTATCCAGCCCATTTGGGTTCCTTCCCACGGAGACGGCTGAGGTCGCCGCCACGCTTCGAAAGGGCTTCACCGCGCCGCGCCCTCGACCTGCCGCGCCTTTCACTCAAGACAGGGGCGCCGAAGTCCCCTCTGCCATTCCCACCGCCACGCCGTGGCCATTCCCGGCTCGAGAGGCCGCGCGGCTTCGTCACGTCGCTCGGATGGCGCGATCACAGGGAAGCTCCCCCTTCCCCACTGCTCGCCTGCCAGACCCGGACCCGCATCGTGCCCGTGATCGCGGAAAGTTGACCACCCGTGATCGCGGGAAATTGACCACCCCGGGGCGGGTCAACTTGACCACCCATGATCACGGGAAGTTGACCACCCCCCGGGGCAGGCAAAGTTGACCACCCCGTGATCACGCGAAATTGACCACCCCGAGGCGGACAAAGTTGACCACCTCGGGCGCCCAGTGAGCTCGGGCGACGCGCGACCAGAGCTGATCATTGGTGCCTCGAGCAAGCTTCTGCAGCAGCGCGGATGACAGGGACGAAGCAGACCCGTTCAAGTCGTCTCGCATCTTCATGCGAGCGCTGATCAGCCAATGATCGTCTATTCATCTCCCACACCGACTGGAAAGCGAGGCTACCACCCAGCGCGAGGAGAACCACGCGTCACTTCGCCTCGGAGCCTCACACGCAAACCTACAACCGATTCCGAGGATATCATCATGCCTTTGACAGTAATTGCGAGGTCGAACCTTGACCGCGAAGCGCTTTCTCCCGCCGCGGGCGACCGCTTGTTCGACCGCTTCGAGCCCAGCGCTGGCGGCTACCACCCCGTCAACTCGTACCTCACGATGCTAGCGTCCATGCTGGTTCACCCGGCGGCACTCCGAACGGCGAGCCAGGACGTGTTCAAGAGGCGAGCCTGTAGCCTGTACCAGCGCTGGGGCTTCTCGACTTTCAGGTTCGTGAACGACGACGATACGGACACGGAGCTAGTCATCGCGTCCAAGAGGGACATGGTCATGATCGTGTTCCGCGGCTCTGAGCTCAATGCCGGTGTCGACTCCTCCTTCGACGACTGGATCAAGACTGATGCCAACCTTCCCCTCGTTTCCAGCGGGACATTACTGGGCGGTGCCCCTGGGCGCGTCCACCGCGGTTTCGGAACGGCGACGAACAAGGTCTTTTCACGTATCGCAGCCGAACTGGGACGAAAGGAGGTAGGCGCGGTGCCAGGTGGCGGCAAGCCCGTTTTCGTTACTGGTCACAGTCTTGGAGCCGCCTTGGCGACCCTGACCGCCTATCGCCTAGTGCAGGATGGGTTCCCCGCGGGGTCGCTCTACTTGCACGCCTCACCCCGCGTCGGCGACGCGGAGTTCGCTCGCCACTTCGGTCATGCAATGGGTGGGCGTGTCTATCGAACGGTCAGGCGCCGCGATCCCGTGCCGGAGCTGCCGCCAGAAATCCTTGGGTACGTCCACGTCCCCTCCGTTCTGAGATACTTTGACGAAAATGGGAACGTGCACGGCGCGCCTCCTCCCTTGCCCGTGCTGCCCAGTATTGGCGAGCACAACACGTTCAAGTACTCGCTGGCGCTGTTCAACGCCATTCCCAAGTCAACCGGCACTCCGTGGGTGCCGCCCAACCCTACAGTTTCGGTCTGATGTTCCGCAAGATGCGTCCGACACGAAACACAGAAAGATAAGGAAAAGAACATGCCAATTCCCAGTAAACCGAACTTCAAAGGACAAATCACTTACCTGCCTGGCCCTTGGGGCCTGATGCCTGTGACAGACGCCCGTGTGAGAATCTACGACAAGGATATTTCAGGAGAGGACCTGCTGATCGACGTCAAAACGGACGGCCAAGGCCGCTTCTCAGCGAAGGCGACGCGTGAGTGGCGAGACGAGGTCTCCGTGCGGCTTCCGCTCGGAGGGCACCGAACGATTTTGGACGTGACCGACATTCCGGTCTTCGTAGCGAAGATCGACGACCCCGCGACTCAGAAGGACATCACTCTGCCGTTCGCATACCTCGGAGACGCTGTGTCAACCCCGCTAGCCGTACCGTGGTCTCCCCCAAGAGAGGTCGCGGAGGCGGTCATCCTGATCAACGACAAGTGGGTAGCCACGAGCGACTCGCCCGCCGCAGTCTGGGAGTCTATCAAGGACCTGGTCGAAGCGCGAGAGCGCGTTACCTTACGCTTCGCTGGCGTTTTGAGGCTCATGTACGACTCTCTGTTGTCCGCGGACTACCCGGCTGTGCGAGGTCGGCTCTGCAAGCTGTTGAATCTCGACCAAGACTCCACGGTCCTCGCGGTAAACCCCGCCGCCGAAACGTTGCTGGCCATCGCCGTGATCCTGGGCGTCATCCTGATCGGGGCTCCGGTTGCCATTGGCGCCGGCACCTTCGGCGTTTGCTGTGGGCTAGCCGTCATGCTGGCGGTTCACATGGGATACACCGTGTCAGTCGAGGATGCGCAGACCGTCGAGACGGCGGGGGGCGTTCCGATTCCGCTATCAGACCGTGTGATCGTGCTGAATCCTCCAAGTAGCTAGCACCGCCTCCTGGTCTAGGTGAAGAGAAGGACCAAACTCTGCATGCAGAATTGGTGTTGAAGAAAGGAAGAAGGTCAGATGCAAGCGACCGAGAGCTGTGAAATGAGATGGTTTGTGCCGTACGACCGCGAGGACATGGGGTTGCTACGAGACCTATTTCAAGGGGTACTGCCCGAAGAATGGCGAGTAGACGTCTATGTGGTGGATCCACGTCGACTCGACATCAACCTCAAGGAGCGCGACGCCCAGAACGCCACGAAACTTGAGGTGAAGTACCGAACGGGAACATTGGGTAGCGTGCGCCTGACTCAAGATCTCGTTGGTTGTCTAGAGGCCTGGGAGAAACTGTCATTCCCTCGTGGCAAGGCCGTACTTGAGGAACACAGTCAAGCCGTTGCCGTGCGAAAGTCTCGGCAGCTCAGAAAGTTCGGCTGGAGCGAGGGGCGGTGGCGCGAAGTGCCCGGGACCGACAGGCCGGGGTCTGGATGCGCAGTCGAGCTCACAGAGGTGGAGGGGAGGCAAGGCGATTTCAGACGCAGGGCCTGGACATTCGCTTTCGAGGCTTTCGGCCAACACCCTGGAAGGTTGCACGCGCTGCTAGGAAGCCTTCCAGCGCTCACTGAGAACGTTCGCCTTCCGACGCTAAGTACTGCGGAGTCGTTTGGCTATCCTGAGTGGCTCGCCAGAAGCTTCCCAGCGCTCGGGTGAGGAAGACCGCGGCGGGGTAACCGCTCAGCCGAGCCTTGTCGACGGCCACGTAAAACCGTAGGGATCTGACGCGCTCCCGCCTGTGCCCGACAACTGGGCCGAGGAGTCCGGACGTCGCTACGGTTCGCTCACGGACCAGAAAAGACGATGGCCCGAGGTTCCCGCCTCGAGCCATC
>JBNKVS010000033.1:0-3862 GCA_050299315.1 Polyangiaceae bacterium | reverse complement strand
CCCCGCTCGAACTGCTGCCGTATCTTCCGTTTCACCTGAAAGGGTCTCCCGGTGTTGCTGGTTTTGGTTTCGCAACCCCAGAAACACCGGGTGTTTTTCTAAGATTCCCCAAAAGCGACCTTCGGTCGCGCTAGATCAGGGGCTAGATCAAGGACTAGGCCGTTGCAGCTGACGGGGCCCTCGGTCGCTGCGCTCCCTCAGGACCCCGCCGCTGAACGCCAGTCGTTGGATGGACAGAACATGTCGATGCGTGATCTCAAAAGGCTTCACGACCTGAGCGGCTGGCACGAGGCGGTTTTGAAGAGCGAAAAGTGCGGCTGCTTCTGCTGCCTGGCGGTGTTCTCTCCGAACGAAATCGAAGGATGGATTGATGAGTCGCCTGGCTGTCCGCGCGGTCCCGGGCGGACGGCGTTGTGCCCTGCGTGCGGAATCGATGCGGTCCTTCCCGACGGCCCGGACGTTCAACTCGACGGCGAGTTCCTCAAGGAGATGCAGGCGGAAACTTTCTGAATTGACGCAGCCCTCGTGGGGCGTGAGGGTGGCATGTGGATGTCCACAGCAGTGATCGTGTCGGGAGCCAACGGCGCCGGGAAGACGACCTTCGCGCGTCAGCTCTTGCCGCTGCTTCACCCGGGCGTACCTTTTCTGAACGCCGATGAGATTCGGCTCGAGGCCCCCGAATTTAGAAACCCGGTGGCGGCGAGTCGCGAGCTGTTGCGTAGACTTGACGCCGCAGAGCGGGCTCGACGACCGCTGGCGGTGGAGACGACTCTGTCGTCTCGAACGTACCTGAGCCGCATTCGCCGCTGGCGGGCTTCCGGATACCACACCATCGTCCACTTCATAGAGGTGCCCTCGGCGGAGTTTGCGGTGCAGAGGGTGGCCGCTCGAGTGGCCGCCGGTGGCCACGACATTCCCGAGGCGGATATTCGGCGTCGATTCGAGCGTGGCCTGAAGCTGTTTCTCGGTGTATACAAGGTGGAGGTACCGGAGTGGTACCACTGGTCATCTGATTCCAATGGACTCCAACTCATCGCAAGCAGTGCTCGACCGTGACGCCGAGCGGACACTAGAGTTGCTCCTCGAGGCCGCGCGCAGAGCGAACTGGGACGCGCAACGTGGACCGTTGCATTTGCGGAGCGGTCGGTTCTTCGTGTCGTCGGTCCAGGATGCCCACGCGTCGAGTGCCGTTCGAGGCAGCGCCAAAGAAGCGGACCAGGGCTAGCTGCCATCCAACTCGGACGTTTGATCTGACGAGGCCCTCGCTGCGCTCGGGACCTCGCAGCTCAACGCCAGTCGTTAGGCGTGCCCGCGTGAGCCGACCAACGCGACCAACGGAAGCTTGGGGCCAGCACTAGATCCCGTCCGTGCCGGCCTCCCTTTGGACGTGCATACGCCGGTTCCGCGAAAACTGTGAGCTGCGGGACTCGCCGCAATCACTCATCCGTAGGAACCTCTGCTAGTGCGGGCGCCGCTTCGGCCCCCAGCCGCGTCTTAATCTCTCCGCTGTACTTCCTATAGAAGAAGGTGGGAATCGGGGCAGCCGTGTGCACCGAAAGTTGGTAGAGCGACACCGCTTCAAGCATAAGCTCAGGCGTAACAGGATTGCTGTCGAGACGGTCCAGCAGATCCCTAACTTCGTACTTTGCTGTGCGCCAGCCTTCACGTCGCCCATAAAGGTCGGCAATGAATGCGCCATAAAGAAGTCCAGCCATGAAACGAACCGATACGGCCAGGGAGGCGTCTTGTCCACCGGTGAGGATGAGAATTAGAAGAGGTAGAAGCGCAAGGAAACCGATTGTGAACAATAGCCAGCCGAAGAACGTTTCGCATCGCTGGAATAGGAACCAAGCGTAGAACCCGCTCTGCCTCAGTATCTCCCGTACTCTGTCCAGTCCCACGGGAGCCTCCAATTTCCAGAAGCCAGAAACATCGGCGATCTTCGCCTCAGACGCGACTCTGGGACCTACGCGAGCACGAATGCTTTCCACCGCTTGCGGGCTCGGTTCACGGTCAAAGCCATAGTTGAGGACTGAGCGAAGTCTTGCTTTACGCGCGACGACGCGAAGGGCAGCGCCGGAGCGTCTCAGATACAGAACCAGCAGTCCCCCGACTAGTCCGAGAGCGCCGCCGACCCCCGCAAGTATGGTGCTTGCTGATGGGATGGTTGCGCTCGCGAAACTGAGAATAGCCACCGTCAGATGCACGACATCTGCCCAGAAGAGCCTCCGCTTTGCCGCCTCGTAAGCAGAATAGGAGAGGGCAAGAATCTCGTGCTTGCTCATGGGCTCTCCGGGAACAGGCAGCGTTCGACGAATCTGACGCGGGCGTCGACAGTGTCCTTCGGCACGATGATTATGGAGTAACCCAGTTCAGCGTATGCGGCATGCAGATGGTGGCCCACTGTGACGGCTTGCTCGTAGCTCTGAGGACGTTCTGCTCGATTGACGTAGATGCTCGACCACTCTGGAAGGAAGAAAACGTCCCGCTCATATCGATACTCGCGACTCCTCTCCCAGACATATTGAGGCACGGACAGCCCAGCTGCGCGGAAGAATGCAATAGCATCAGGAACGCCTCGATCATGTAGCACGACCTCCGAAGTGCTCGGCCGATTCCAAAGATCTACCCGCCGCTTCATCAGCTCGCTCTCAAAAGCGTGGATGTCTTTCCACGGAAGGCGAGGGCCCCCGCACCGCAGTTCTTCTGCGACGAGCTCTCGCGCAACTTCAGGACTCGTCGCGATGCGCGGGTCTGTCCGCAGGGCGTTAACGAGCGTCGTCTTGCCGAACCCCATGCCCCCCGTCACAACGAACCGGCGCGTCATGGTCGGCCTCGCGATGACTTGGGGGACGCAGAGATGGTAGCGTAATAGGCGTCGAATTCTCGGCTACTGTGCGAGTAGTGGTTCAGATAGATTGTTGCCGTCTCGAGGGATGTGAACAAGCGCAGAGCGACCCCTGACAACATCGGAAATATCCAAGAATTCTCGTCGCACAGCACCACAGGTATTCGATAGGCAAACGCGGCGCCCACTTCCAGCGCGAGCCCAACGACGTCGACGTGATAATTGCCCTTGGGGTTGAAGACGAACACCAGCCTTGCCTTACCGACGCCGAGAAGGAGGTCATCTCTTGTAAATTCCGCCGAGGATGTTTGGCTACTGTGTGTGCGCGGGTCGTAGAAGCGGAGCGCGGGCACCTGAGACGTCACATAGTCACGCCAGTCTTCATGATCTCCATATCCCGTGAACGGCCCAGCTAGGTAGATATGCCCCTGCGTTACCTGCGCTCGGGACCCGGACTGGAGATCCCGCAGATGATTGTCCGATTCAACGCAACTGGTCGTCACGAATCCCGCCTCTTACCGACTAAGCGGTCGTTTCCCCCGCTAGGGTTAGGTCCTATCTGCGTCCGGAGCGGGGGGGCGCCCATGAAGCGCCCAAACCGCCTCAAGAGCACTGGGCCGATTGCGATCTTGGAGCGAGAGGAGGCGCCGACGCGCGGGCCGTCAGCAGGGACATAGACGATGAGTTTGCCGCGGTTGGGGGACGCCTAACGAGGTAGCGTTTTAGCGTCGACGTGAGTGCCCGAGCGAAGCGAAGGCACGAGGGGCCGACGCTAATGCGCTTGTTGAACAAGCCCGTGTGGATGGGTCAGGGGCCTGGGTTTTTCAGCGCGCCGGAGGGGTCGTCGGGGCCTCGGGGGTGGCGCTCGACCGGGCGATGAGGTCGAGTCGGGGCCTGGACGTGCTCGAGATCGCTGATGCGACGTACAGGTTTGGCAGGGCGACGATGGTGGTAGATGGGACTCGGGACAAAGCTGCCGCAGGCCTCGCTGTCGAAGCGGGCAGGATGGGGGAA
>JBNKVS010000032.1:0-56057 GCA_050299315.1 Polyangiaceae bacterium | reverse complement strand
GCAGGGCTGCTACTGGTACAGCGCGATCCCGGCCATGGACGACAAGCGACTGGCGTACTTGATGGGCCTGTTCGACCAGGTCGTGCGTGAGCAGTCGATCTTCGAGGATGTTTTCGGCACTATTTGAGGGGACGCTTCAGGTTCAAGTCTCGACCTACGGTGCGTCGCTGACCGTGCCGCTGTCGTTGAGCGAATCGACAGTTTTCGCTCCGGGTTTTGGCTACCGCCTGGACAAGCTGTCGTTCTCCCATGAGTCGCCCGCCGAGAGGGAGCTGGACCTGCATGCTCTCGAGCTCCCATTGACGCTCATCCACCTGCTTTCGAGCGACTGGATGCTCCTGCTTCAAGCCAAGCCCAGTATCGCCAGCGATCTCGAGGCTGTTGAAGGTCGGGCGCTGCGCGCGCAGGGCATGGCGCTCGCGAGCTATCAGCTCTCGGAGCAACTCGTGCTGGGTGGTGGTGGCGCAGCGATGTTCGAGTACGGCTCGTTCTTGCCCCTACCGGTGCTCTACGCGAACTGGCAACCGACCGCTAGTATCAGCGTCGATGCTCTGCTTCCGCTGCAGGCTGAGGCCAAGTGGAGAGCGAGTGACCGCATCGAGCTCGGGCTCCGTGCTGACGTCGATGGTAGCTCGTATTCGATTGGCGACTCGGCGATTCGGGACGTCTGGCCCTGCGCGGCGCAGAGCAACGACCCGGGCACTCCCGACAACGAAGAACAGCCCGGTAGTGCGCAGTGCATCGACCACATTGGGTACTCCGTCGCCACAGCGGGGGCTTCCGTTGGCGTTCGCATCGTCGACTCGGTCTGGCTCAGCGTGTACGCCGGGCACACCCTATTTCGTCGCTTCGAGCAGATGAACGCGGACAATGAACGCGTCGCCGGGGGCACGCAAACCCTGTCGGACGCGTTCTTTGCGCGTGTTGGCCTGACCTGGCGTCTGCCCGACGACAACGAATAGCACTCCACCGCGCGTCAGCGACGCACGGCAACATCAAGAAAGGAAACACCATGAAGACCCTGCACGTGAACTCGCGGGCGCGCACCGATGCGCCTCGAGATGGCCAGAGCCATCCAACCCCTTCCATGACCCAGCGTACGCTCGTTCCACTCTTGGCAATGTCATTCGGTCTGACTTGGACAATCGCTGCCATTCTGATCCTCTTTTACGATCAGGTTACGGCTGTCTTTGGTGAACTCACCATTTCGAATCCGCTCTACATTCTCGCGGTCTATTCACCCGGTATTGCGGGTTTGCTGCTGGTATGGTGGCACTATGGCGTCGAGGGGCTGGGACGTTTTCTGGGACGGCTCACGCTGTGGCGGGCGCCGCTTGGCTGGTGGGCGCTGCTCGTGGTCGGCATCCCAGCGGTGGTCTACGCCGGTGCCGCCATCAAGGGACCCATTGTTCAGCCCTTAGCCTCGGCGACGGCCAACGAGATCGTGTCGGCCCTGGTTCTGGCACTCTTGTTGGGGCCGATCGAAGAGTTTGGCTGGCGTGGTGTTGCGCTTCCGCTTCTTCAACGACGCTTCGCGCCGCTATGGGCTGGGCTGATCCTCGGTACCCTGATCGCTGTCTGGCACATTCCTGCTTTCTTCCTGAGTGGGGCGCCGATGAGCAGTTGGTCGTTTGGACCCTACTTCTTCGCGGTGATTGCGATCTACGTCATCCTGACGCCCTTCTTCAACGCTGCGCGAGGCAGCCTGCTCGTTGCGTACCTGTTCCACTTTCAGATGATGAACCCGCTGTTTCCGGATGCTCAGCCCTGGGACAACCTGCTGTGGATTGGGACTGCCCTGATGGTTGTCGTGTGGAAGCGGCACGAGCTGCTGGACCGGAAGAGCGCTGTCACGGAGGTGTGCTGATGCGTCGCGCTTGTAGATGGCTCCTGATTCTGTCGCTAGGTGCTGTTGCGTGCCAGCCTACGCCGGCGACCATTCGGGCGCCCGAGCCAGCTGCCATCAAGGCTTCTCCGGTACAAGACGAGCCTTTGGACGGTCGCTTTCAAGCTGAACTCGATAGTGCGCGTGAGAAGCTGGGCTTCCCTGGAGCGACGGCTGCTTACGCGCTGTCTGACGGAACTGTCGGCGTTGCTGCTTCTGGTCTCGCCGATGTGGAGAGTGGCGCGCCCATGACACCGCAAAGCCGCATGCTCGCCGCGAGCATCGGAAAAAGCTTCGTTGCGGCCACGGCTCTCGCGCTGGCGCTGGACGGCGTGGTGGACCTCGACGCTCCGGTGAGCGCGGTGCTTTCGCAGCGACCGTGGTTTGCGCGTCTGCCCAATCACGATTCCCTCACGCTGAGGGAACTCCTCACCCACACCTCCGGCTTGCCGGATCACGTCCACAGCGCTCGTTTTGCCAAAGCTGTTGCCCAGCGATGGAAGGAGCCGGGAAACCCATTTCCCCCTGAAGCATTGATCGAATTCGTGCTCGACGAACCCGCGCTCTTCCCGGCAGGGCAGGGTTGGGCGTATTCTGACACGGGGTATATCTTGGCTGGACTCGTCATCGAGCAGGCGAGCGGGCAACTCTACGAGCAGCAGCTCGACGCACGATTGCTCCAGCCGCTCGGGTTGTCTGCGACCGCTCCTTCGGCGCAACGTTCCCTGCCTGGATTGGTGGCGGGCTACACCGCGCCGGACAACCCGCTAGGCTTGCCTGTCAAGACTACGAGCGCCCCCGGCTTGATGGTGTGGAACCCAGCGGTGGAGTGGACGGGCGGTGGTCTTGTGACTAGCTCGAGGGACCTCGTACTTTGGGCCCGCGAGCTGTATGAGGCGCGCGCCCTGCCTGGAAAATATATGGGCGAACTGCTTCGGGCGGTTGCGGTCGGGGGAGAGGACTCCGGGGTGCGCTATGGTGCCGGGGTCGCGATCCATGAGAAAACTCCGTTTGGCCCGAGCTATGGTCATGGGGGGACCATCCCAGGGTATGTTTCGAGCCTTCGCTACTATCCGCAGCACCGCGTTGCTATTGCTTTCCAGATGAACACCGACGTTGGCGTCGACGATGCGGTCTTGGAGTTGGAGCGACGCCTTGCGGAGGTTGCGATTTCAGCGTCACGAGAGGTGGGTCGAGCCGAAGGCGATTGAAGTAGGCGAGCGAGATGTCAACGCGACCGTACACTCAGGAGCCGTCATCGGTTGCAGCTGCGCGACGAAGCCAAGCAGCGTACAGCGACTGAGTACTCTTGAGCAGGGATGGGCTCGCAGCGACGCGGCCGATTTCCTGTTGGAGCAAGCCGCGTGCCCTATGCATTCGACTCTTGACCGTGCCCGACGCAAGTCCGAAGACGGCGGCCAGTTCTTCCACGCTGAGTCCCTCCCAGTAGTGAAGCTCGAGCAGACTCTGAAGCTCCACGGGGATGTTTTGTAGAGCCTGCAAAAGCACTCGCATCTCCGAGCGCGCCGCCGCCTGTGTTGAGACTCCGGGGGAGCAGTCCGCGAGAGACTCGACGCCAAAGTCTGGCTCCCTTGCGCCGCGTTTCTTCTTGCCTCGGTAGAACTCGAACAGGACATTACGCGCGATTCCGAACACGAATGCACGGACCGTTGACTCTCCGCTGAAGCGAGCTCTGGCCTCAGCCAGGCCCAGAAAGGTGCGCTGGGTGAGGTCTTCGGCATGCTCGAAGGCCTTGGTTCGGAAGAATCGCGTGATGGGCTCGTGGTAACGGCGGATCAGCGTCTGGGCTGCGTTCCGGTCCCCTTCGTGCCAGGCACGAAGTAGCGAGGCGTCCCCATCAACGGTGGAGTTGGACGTCATGGTTGCTTGCTGCCCTTCGCCGCGTCAGCAGCTTCAGGCCTTTCGTGGTCTTAGCTCAAGTCTGTGTCCGATTGGGGCGCAGATTCTTCGCCAGACACTGCGCCCTTGACCATGTTCTGCACTTGCGCCGAGAATCGTTGTCGCTACCGCGGGTGTACTTGCCGCTGAGAGCGCCACCGGTCAGCACTCCGACAGATGCGAGGAAGGCGGGGTGGGTGTGGCCCTGCCGCAGGAGCGAGGCAGCCGTGATCACCTCGAGCCGCATAGGGGCGCGACGACGAAGGCCTTCAGCCGCTGGTGCTGGCGCTCATAGGCGTGGAACCCCTCCTGGCCGACTGCGGCGAAGAGCGGATAGTGAACCACTTGAACGAACCAGATCAGCCCCGGGAGCAAAGCCGTCGCCAGCAGGTGCGCCAGGGGCAGCCATTGGCCGACGAGACACATGCAGGGCTCTGGGGCGAAGCGAGCCTCAGGCAAGGGCGCCCACGCGCCAGTCGGCCTCGGACGCCGAGGGCGCCGCGCCGGAAAGAAGCGCGGTCTAGGTCGACGCGGATTGCGCTTTGCTTGTTGGAGGCGCATGCTGAACATTCAATCAGTTTCAAAGCAGGGCACGTTTCCATGCAAGTCATCGAGAAGAAGGTTCCTTCGGCAAGTAGCGTCAACTACGAGGAGGCGCCGTTGGCGGAGCTCGAGATCGGTGAAGCGGTGTACAGGCTGGACCCGGATCGGGGCTCTTCCGTAGCCATTTCGCGTCGCGAGCCGGGCAGCTGGAGGTGGGCGCCGGTGGCGGAGGGCCGTTGGGATGGCAGCCGCCTGCGGGCGCGCGGGCTGGAGCCAGAGGTGGTGGGGGAGCTGGGTCGGGCGCTCGGCGAAGCCATGCGCGATCAGGGGGAGCAAGACTGATGTCCGATGGCGATTCCGAGCGGCGCATCCTGTCGCGCAAGGAATTGGCGCGGAAGCGGCGGCGCGCGGCGTACCAGCAAGCGAAGGAGCGCCGCGCCACCGATCCCCGCTACCTGGCCCAGAAGGAAGCCGCCAGGCAGCAGCGGCGGGCGGCGTACCAGCAGGAGAAAGAGCGTCGAAAGGCCGCGGCAGCGGCCGAAAAGGCGCGGGTGAAGGATGCGCGTTCCGAGCGGCGTTCCGAGTGCCGGAGTGAGGCAGGCACCGAGCAGCGTACGGAGCCGGGCGCCGAGCCGCGGCGGGCCAAGCCGTATCGGTCGCTCGGGGGCCCGTCCGCGAAGCCAGAGAAAGGAGCGGTGGAAGGGGAGAACGGCGAGCTCGTCGCCGAGCTGGAACAGCTCGGCGGCTGGATGGTGAAGGGGTCGAGCGCCCCGAACTGAGCGCGCCCCCGAGGGGCTCATGGGTCGGGAGTGTCCGAAATTCCCTCCGACCGCGGGGCGCGGCCGGAGGGAGAGCTTTGGGTGGACATGAGAGAGCTCCTTCGAAGAGGGGTTGGAAGCGAAGTCAAGCTCTCGGCCATGCAAACTTTCGTCGCCGTGGTGGAGGCGGGCAGCCTCACGTCGGGCGCGCGTGCCCTGGGCAAGGCGCCGCCAACCATCGTGCGCTCGCTTTCGCTGCTGGAGGAGGAGCTGGGCGTGCGGCTGCTCCAGCGAACCACCCGGCGCATGTCGCTGACGGCCGAGGGCCGCACTTACCTCGAGCGCTGTCGACAGATCCTGCAGGACGTGACGGAGCTCGAGGCCTCGCTCTCGCAAGACGAGGTTCACCTGCGCGGCGTCGTGCGCGTAACCGCCCCCATCTCGTTCGGGTAGCTGCACGTGGCGCCTGCGATCCACGCTTTCCTCGCCACACATCCGCAGCTCCAGGTCGAGCTCACCGTGCTCGATCGGGTCGTGGATCTGGTGGAGAAGGGCTTCGACCTCGGCGTCCGGATCGCCCAGCTCTCCGACTCCTCGCTCATCGCGAGCAAGCTGGGCGAGGTCCGGCGGGTCGTGGTGGCCAGCCCCGCGCTGGTGAAGCAAGTGGGGCAGCCCGCGCATCCCCGCGAGCTTTCCGCGCTTCCCACGGTGCAGTTTCGCCGCTCTTCGTTGCCCGCGGGCTGGAGCTTTCTCGACCGAGGGCGGCGCCTGACGGTTACCGCCGTCGAGCCGCGGCTGACGACCAACCTCACCCAGGTCGGCGTGCAAGCCTGCGAGCGAGGCCTCGGCTCTGGTCGCTCCCTCTCCTATCAGGTGCAGGCATCGCTGAAAGCCGGCCGGCTGCGCACGGTGCTCGCCGACTTCGAGCCCGAGCCCACACCCGTGCAACTGGTGTTCGCCCACGCACGCCTGCTCTCGGCGCGCACCCGAGCGCTCGTCGACTGGTTGAAGGCGCACTGCACGGTGGGCTGATCGGAGGCCGAACGGAGCGCGCCGCTGGATGGATGGGATGGGGGCGATAGGCACCTCACGGAGCTCGCGCGGCTGGGCGTAAACACCGCCCCGAGGTGTCGCGCGGCGCCGGGCGGCGCAGGTCCGGCCCCCCAAGCCCCACCCGCCAAGCCCCAAGCCCCGCAGCTCGCGAAGTGATGCGTTGCTCCAAGCTCGCTGTCGTGGGCGAGCCGGCACGACACGGGCGCTGGTGCGGCTCCGCCGAGCTCGCCACAGAGGCCGCCCGCGCAGCCTCGAGCTGGCGGAGCTCGAGCCGCTCGCGCCAACGCGCTGTGCATCGAGCCGTTGCCTGCTTCCGGCGCGTCTGGGCGAACCGCTGCCGCGGTCGCCCCGGGGGTTCACGAGTGCGGCCGAAGCCACTCACTGGAGGTGCCGGTGATGAGCACACGCGCCCTCAGACCACCGCCGGGCGCGTAGCACCTCTCCGTTGACCCAGTTGCGCTCGGGGCGCAGTGCTGCTCCTACATCGAGCGGCAGCCTGCGAGTTCGAGCTGCGCGAGAAAGACGCCGGGGCGTGCTGCAGCAGCGGGCGCGGCGGAATTCAGGTATCCCTGTGCTCCGCCCCTTTCACGTCTTCCTGCGCGATTACTCGGGCGGGGACGAAGCCCCGCCAGGCTAGAACTGGGTGACGAACGCCCAGGCCTCACCAGGGATCCAGCTCTCGTTTTGGCCTTGATCCTTCTCTGCGGGATTGGGATCCCCGCCGCGCGCACACCAGCGCACGGGATGCCCGTTCAAGGAACCGCGCTATCAGGCGGTGCGGCAGGAGCTGCCCGCGCTGAAGCGCGGTGAAAGCCTCGCAACCTCGTGCCTCGCAGCGGCCTAGCTCGCCCGCGCTCAGCTCGATGTCGGCGCGGGCGGCGGGCGAACTCTTGGCGCACGTCAGGTCGCGTTGGAACGTGAGCGCCCCGACTACTGATTCATGAGGCTGTTGCGCTCGATCGTCACGCGGCTGTCCGTGCACAGCGCGCAATCTTCACCGAAGAAGAACCCGCGATTGTCCACATCGTCCATCAGGTGCACCCTGAACCAGGCGGTGAGCGCGAAAAAGGTGGGGCCCCGGCTGCCGCCCTGACCCAGCCAGCTGCCATGGTCTGCGTCCAGATTGTTCAAGAACATCGCCGGTTGCTCCGTCACCGTGCGAAACGCGTTGGCCACCCCGGCACAAGGAACTACCCCGTCCCGTTCGCCGCAGATGAACAGCCCTGGGCCGTGGAGGCCGGTGAGCGCGCGGTTACCGTGGATGGTCGCCATCGCGCTGATACGCGGGTCCGCGGCAGCAATGGATGTCGCCGCTCCGCCCTGCGAGTGACCGAGCGCTCCGACGCGGGTCGTGTCGAGACGCTGGAAGTACGGACTCGAGGGGTCTTCCGCCTGCTCGAGCAACCAGTCCAAGCCCGTGATGCTCGGCACCGGATCGCCGGCCGCGGTATCGGTACTGAGCGAAGCAAGCACCACGAAGCCGTGCGAGGCGAGCTGATTCATCAGCCCCGGATAGGTGCCGCACCAGGTATTGGTGGAGGGCTCGACGATGCACTCTGGCGGACGTTGTTCGGGATTGTCGCCGGTGCCATTCGCCCAGAGCAAGATGGGGTGGCAAAGCCCGCTGGTCGCGAGATCGCTTGGGCGATAGATGTTGAACCGCTGTTGCTCGCCAAAGATCCGGTCCGGGACAACACCCGCCTGGGGACCGATGTCCCTGTCGGCGGTCACCTCGAACGGCCCCGGGCTCCTGGGATCGGCCGTGGGCCACGCTTGGCCGACACAACCCGTCGGCGAAACGCTGGGCGCATCCGCCGCGCCTGGGTCGCTGCTGGGCGCCGCGGCCTCGCCAGGCTCCGGCTCGGACGGGAGCAGCTCCGCGACTTGCTGGCCCTCTTCGGGGGTGGCGACGGGAGTCACGCCCTCCATGACCGGAGCATTCTCTTCGTTGGAGCCCTCGGCGGCAGGCCCTTCAGCGGGAGCGCTCGGCGCAGGCGCCGACATCGAGACGGCTGGCGGCGCCGACATCGAGACGTCTGGCGGCGCCTGCATCGTCGACGCAGGATCGTCGCCCGAGCAGCCGCTCAGGGCGAGCGGCAGCGCGGCGCTCACGAGGGGCCAGACAGAGATCGTTCGGCGAAGGCCGCGGGGAACAGACCGTGAGGTACGTCGGAGCTTCATGATGGAGAACCTTTCGATGCGGGCCAAGTCGATGCGCTAGGTGCAGATGAGGCGAGCGTCGAAAGCAGTTCGACATGTCGAGAAGCGCCCCACACATGCTGGACGTTGGCAGAAAAACCTGGAAACGATTCCAGCAGCCTAGCGTCGCTTGGCCTTCGTCGCAATGGCGTTCTGCGCGGGCGCGGCGCGCCCTCGAGCGCTGCGCTGCTCGACAGGCAACGCGGCTACAATCCTCATTCACAAGGCGCCGGCGTTCCACGCAAACCGCAGCGTTTGAGGCCGAGCGCAACGCGGTGGCATTTACGCAAATCCGCAGCATCGTCGACGCAAATGGAGCGACATGGCGTAGTCGCCGAGACGCCTGCCGGACTGTCTCGACCGGCCCGAATTTCCGCGGTCGCTCGAGAGCGGCTTGGCAGCGACGATGACGCACGCCATGAGCACCACGACGACGACGTTGAGGCCGCGGCGGGCGAGTGCGTCCCGGGCTCGATGTCGCTGGTCGACGGCGAGGCCTGCACCGTTCGCGTCCTGTTCTCCGCCTCGCGGCGTGAGGTCCTCACGGGCTCGCTCACCATCTCCTCTCCGCTCGCTGGAGCCATCGAGCTGCCGCCAGCGCGTCGCGGCATCGTGCCGCTGGAGTTGCCCCGATTGAGCGGACCCATTGACCGCTTGAAACAGTTTGGTGTGTTGCCGTTGGCCTCTCGTTGGCAGCCTACGCGGCCTGGCGCTGGCTTACGGGAGGAAGGGGGGTGGCGACGCTCAATCGGGAACGCGATACGCGGCGCTCGTCCTCGATTGAAGGTGCGCTCCTCGTTGCTTGTTCGGATTGCGGGGGGCAGCTTTCGACCCGGGCCAGGCAATGCCCTCATTGCGGAGCTCCCCCGCCGAAGGCCTAGATTCTCCCACCGGGAGAGCCCCCGCGAGAAGGAGCGGGGAGAGAGGAGTGCTGGCCGGCGAAGCGGGTGCCGTCCGCGGCCCCAGTCAACGCCGCTTCCGCACGCGAAGTGAGATCGGCGCATCATCTGCGTTCCCAGAGATGATGGCTTCGATGGCCTCCTCCACGCCGGGTACGATGCGGGACGCCCCATTGCGCCTCTCGGATACACGTTCACTCAATGGTGCACCGACCAGTACGCCCACGACGGTCCCGTCCGAGGTGTGAGCGCACCCGGCTGTGCGAGCGCGCCGGTCGGAAACGGTGGCTCTGCTCTGAATTCGAACCAGCTCTCAGCGTGGAATTCGAACGCCACCACCCGATGATGCTCATTCGCCGGTTGGTCCTCAACGCCAGCGAAGGATCGACCGACCACGGGCGCGACGCGGAAGCGGTCGAAGAAGCGCGCCGACACGAAAGCGCCGCGGACTCGAGCCAGCCGCTTCCCACCGGTGAGGTTCACGCCTCGAGTCGCGGCGGTCGCCAGCTCTTCGAGCGCAGGAACCCGTTCTCCCAGGGCCTAGAGAGCTCGAATCGAGAAGGCCGCCGGACGGTCGTCCTCCTGCGCCCAGAGGACCACGAGGCGATCGGGATCGCGGTAGGGCAGGGAGCGCAACAGCGTGGCATCGAGGAGGCTGAAGATCGCCGTGTTGGCGCCGATGCTCAGCGCCAGGACGCTGGCGGACACGATCGTGAACAGCCGCTGCCGAGCCAGCATGCGCAAGCCGAAGCGCACGCAATCACAAACCACCGCAGGCCGGTCCGCCTGTGGCGGTCCGCGGCGGTTTGCGCTGGGGGCTCGTCTTGGACACGGCACCCTTTTTTCTCTGCGGCGCCTTCGGCGCCGACGTGCGCCGTCCGCCGCTCGAGGCAAGACGACTCTCTTCCCGCACTACTAGGTGCGCCGCTCTGGCTCCGACGCACTCCGCCCGTCGTACCGAGCTTCAACTCGGTCCTGCGGGTCTGGCAGAAGCGGCTCGCCCGCGGAAAAGCCCCGTCAGTGGTGTCGAACCGAACACGGGCAAGCCGCCTGAGACAATCCAATCGGGCAGCAAGCGCAGCCTTGCGTTCACCCACGGGGGTCTGCAAAGTGCCTGGAGCGCTCCAGAGCGACGGGGCGCTGCTTGGAATCTATGGGGCGGTGTTCGTTTTACAGCCTGGTGAGCATTGTTGGCGCTGCGTGCATTTGCGGTGCGGCGCTGGCGTCCTCAGAGTGGTTCAGGTGGCAGGCGCCGCCGCAATGCCCCACGCGGTCGCAGGTATTGCGGCGGCTAGAGGACCTACTGCCAGCGGAGACGATGGAGCGGAGCCGCTTTTCCAATCTTCAGGGACGGGTGCGGCCCAATGGCAACCTGTGGACCTTGACCGTCGAGCTCGTGGAGGACGGGCAAGCCTACGTTCGCCGCCTCGAAGCCGCTTCCTGCGAAGATCTCAGCGAAGCGGCGGCGCTGGCCATAGCCTTGATGCTCGGGGAGCCCGGCGAAGCCAACGAGGCAGAAGACTGGGCACCGGCGCCAGGCACGCTGAGCGTAGCTCCGCCTGCAGAACCCCAGCGGTCCGCCTCGTCCGCGAACGACAACCGCGTGGACAGTAACGGGCGATGGGGCGCTGCCGCAATGGCTCTGGGGCTGATGGATCCGGGCAGCTTGCCGACGGCGGCGTTTGGCTTTGGAGCGGAGCTGCGCGCCAGGCACCGCAAGCTCGCCGTCGGAGCGTTTGGTACCTGGCTGCCCGGCGCCACGCTTCAGGTGCGTCCGGAGCAGTCAGTGGAGTTTGGCCTGTATACGGCCGGCCTGCGCCTCTGTTATCCGGCGATATCGCCACTATCGACCTGCATGGCATTGGAAGCGGGTCAAATTTCGGCCACTCGCCTGGAAGGGGTGGCTCGAGCGCCTGCCGTCGACCTCTGGCTGGCTCCCGTCGCGAGCCTGGAGCTCTCGGCAGCGCGGTGGGGGCGCGTGATTCTCATGTTGCAGGGGTCAATCTTCCTTCCGCTGCGTCGCGAGCGATACGTGATCAATCAGCAGGAGATCGTACATCAGAGCTCGCCGGTGGGCGCACGCTTGGCTTTGGGTTTGGGGTGGCTCTCCCACTGAGGGCCCGTGCCACGCGCCTCCGAGAGTGCGCCCCCGCGAGCGCCAGAAAGTGAGGGCACGGCGACTCGAATCGCCGAATGGGCGGACACTCAAGAAAGTGTGACGCTCCATCCAGCAAGGCGTTCGGGGTGCGGGCCAATGCCCGTTCCGCACCCGCAATTGATCCCCCCTGACCCCGACACGAAGCGGGCGCCAGACACATCGGCCCCGTCGACGGCTCAGGCGCGCTTGACGTTCGTCGACTTGTACGAGCAGCATTTCGGGTTGGTCTGGCGAACGCTGCGCCACCTGGGCGTTCCTGCTTCCTTGCTGGAGGACAGCAGTCAGGAGGTCTGGCTCGTCGTGCATCGCCAGCTACCCCAGTTCGCGGGTCGGTCCAGCGTGCGGACCTGGCTCTTCGGGATCGCCCTGAACGTGGCGCACAATGTGACGCGCAAACAACGGCGGCGTCCTGCGGGCGAACCGCTGACCGAGGAGCCGGTCTCGTTGGCGGCCAGCGCGGAGACGCTGCATGCGCAAAACGAGATGCTCGGCCGAGTTCACCAATTCCTCGATACGCTGGATGAGGAGCGCCGAGCGCTCTTCGCCCTGCAATTGCTGGAGGGCGCCTCCGCCGCGGAGACGGGGCAAGTGCTGAACATGCCTGTGGCCAGTGTCTACCATCGGGTGCGCAGCCTGCGCAGGACGTTCCAACGCTGGTGGAGTGAACATTTACCGTCGGAGTTGCCGTGACACTTTCGGAGCAGGAGTTGGAGCAAGTCCTGACGCAGACCCGCCACGCCTCGGGGCCGTCGCTCGCCTCGCGGCGGCGCGTCACGGAGAAACTGCGGCTGCACCTAGGAGAAGGGCAATGGCCAGCTCCCCCACGTGTCCCCTCGCCGAAGTCTCGCACCTTCGGTCGATTGAGCTTCGGTCTCGGAGGGCTTGCGATTGGCCTGGCGGTTGGCGCGGGCGTGGGCGTGAACATGGAGCGCCCCGAACGGGTACTCTCGTCGGTTCAGACCCGCTCTCCCTCCGCATCGGCGGGGGTTGAGCACGGAGCGCCAGATTCGCGGCTGCCCCCTGACGATTTCAAGTCGCGAAGTGGCCGGGCAAGGCCAGCTGAAAGCAGCGCGCCGCCTGCTCAATCCACTCTTCCGGCCAGTGCTACCGCGAAACGCTCGCGTGGCACGCGCCCACACGCGCTCGCTTCGGAAAGGAGCATCCGTGCTTCGCTTCGCAGCTCAGGTCAGAAACCCCCGGCGCTCGCCGACCCGCCCGCGATTGCCTCAGCCCTCCCGACCCAGGATCACTTCAGGCAGGCCCTGCTCCGGCTGCAGGCGAGCCAGCGAGCACGCCAGCGAGGTGACGCCGAACGCGCCCTGCGCGAGCTCGAGCAGCTCGACAGTAACGTCCCACCTTCCGTGCTCGAGGAGGAACGAGTGATGGCCCGCATCTTGGCCCTATGTGAATCCAGCGATGTAGAGCAAGCTAGTGCCTTGGCTCGGCGAGCCTTTGGCAATACGCCTCGATCCATCTACGCGCTTCGACTGCGCGACACGTGTGTCACCGAAGCGCCACCGCGAGAATTGATCGAAGAAATGCGCCGGCGAGTGCGAAAATGAGCGGCACCGGCGACTCAATAGGTATGAAACACCACAGCGCATTCTTCAGATTCTCCGCCCTCGCCGTCTTGTGCTCAGCCGGCTCGGGATGCGAACAATACGAGCTGCACGACCTTGGGAACACGCTGCCCGACGGCGAGAGCAATACCCGTGAGGCCAACCCGCCCACGGACTTGCCGGACGTGACCTTGGCTGATCTCGCGGGAGTTTGGGTCGGGGAGGTGGAGCTGTTCTCCGCTCTCGATCCTGACCCCGGCTCCTACCGCTTTCCTTCGGGCTCGAGCGAGATTGTCATGGAGCTCACCGGCACCGCGGAGCTGTTCACATTCCTCGTCGGTACCCTCAGGTTTGGAGAGGGACTGCCCCCGGCCCCCGCCACCGATCCAGAGCGCGGCTATCCGGTTGACGCATCCGACTTCTTCTACGGAAGCTCCCCCGACGCGCCCCCGCCCATCGAGGGGTTCAGCCACGCGCTCCACTCTGCCTCTGTCTACCCGGACTCAGAGGCCTTCGCAGAGGTGCTCGAGGATCTGGACGGCGAAGCTTCGGGTGATCTCCCCGAACTGCTCCATGCAACCAACCGCTATGTGAGGGACAATGCCATGTCCTTCGGCTTCTCGACCAACGAAGTCCTGGCCTCCTGGTGCGCACTGCAGACGTTCGAAGAATGCGGAACTGTGGGCGGCGTTGGCGTTGTTGCTGGCGTGGACGGCTGCGTCGCTACGCGCCGCGGCGACACGAATCAGTGTGAGGCGCTCGAGAGTGAGCCTGTGGCTTCCGCCTGTCTGGAAGACTTGGCGCGCAACGCAGAGCCCATGGACTGCAACAAGGCGATGCTGTGCGCGAGCGAGCGCTGCGTTTGCAACCCGGGAAACAACGACTGCAGCTGGAACGGGCAGCCCTTCACGAAGCTTCACCTGCAGCTCGACCCCGGGGGAGATCTGGTGGGGCAATTCGGTGGCTTGAGTCTGCTCGACGAGCAGGATCGCGTGGTAGCACCACTCGGTCTGGTTCGCTTCACCCGCACCAGCACTGCCCCGGACGCGAAGAAACGACGATAGAGCATTGCACGCCGGCGCCGTTTCGGATCCGTCGCCACATAGGTCATCACGCTTGGTGGCAGCGTAGGCGTCCGCGCCTCCCTGCGACCGGGTCGAGTAGCTCGGCGAGCTGCTCGACCCGAAGCTCACCGCTCAGTGGCGCCGACCGCCCGGCGCCCACCACTGGCTCGCCACGCACCGACTTCCGCTTTCCACTCTGCGGCGCTGCGCCGCTCCCGACGTCCCCCTGATCGCAGTTTCTCCATGCCCCAGCGTCGCAGCCTTCTCAGGCGTTCACATCCAGACCCGCTGTCGCACGGACTTCAGCGATGCCGATCTGCGGGGTGCCGATCTCCGGCGGGCCAACGTGCTTGGCGCCAACTTCCGCGGTGCGGACCTTCGTCGCGCCAATCAGGCGGCAACCCGCCACGAGCCGGCTCACGCAGCTGCGAGCGACACGGGATGCGCTACGACCCCGCGCTCACGTGAGGGCATTTCCGAAGCAACCTGCACCGCCTACCTCGAGCCCTACTCCGAGGCCAACGCTGCTCCCTGGAAGCTCGTTTGCGCGTCGGCATCCACCGGCGTGTCGCACGTGCAGGCGGAGTAGATTCCTCAGTCGTCCGGCAACAGGCGCGCATCGAGGTATTGATCGTCGGGCAGATAAGTGCGCGCGGCATCGCGCAGGTTCTCTCGGGTGATCCGCTTCGTCAGCTCGTGATAGGTCAGCACGTCGAGCGGGTTGAGCCCCAGGTTGTAGCGAGTCGCCAACTGACCGATCCAAAAGCCGTTGCTTCGGTACTGTTCCTCGAGATCGCGAGTGCGCAGGCTCCTCAGCTTTTCCAGATAGCTGTCGTCCACTCCGGACTTCTTGACCTCGGTGATCACGGCCCGGGTCGCCTCGAGCAGTGGCTCGACGTCGGCGGGCTTGCACTGCAGAGAAATGCTCAAGCGCGCCTGTGAGAAGGGCACGTGCTGAAAGACCTGGCTGACGCCCGGTGAATAGGTTGCGCCAATTTGCTCCCGAAGCACCTCGCGCAAACGGATTTGGAGGTAGCTCTGGAGCGAAACCAGATCCGTGTGAGCGTTGTCCGACCACGGGATCTCGCGATGGTACACCAGAGAAACAATTGCCTTGTCCTCCTTGCCGGCGTGCACGGTGACGCGCGTGACCCCCTTGGGCCAGTGCAGATTCAGATCCTTGGCCGCCTCCTTCCGACCGCTGCCCGGCAAGCTCGCGAGATAACGCTCCACCAGCGGCTTCATCTCCGCCGGGTCGAGCTTGCCGACGAGCAGAAAGGTGAAATCGCTGAAGTCCGAGAAGCGCTCTCGATAGAAGGCCAGGGCAGTGTCCAGATCGAGCGCCTCGACCGAGTCGAGGGTGGGAGCGCGCCGGCGCGGCGAATCACCCCAGAGCGCCTTTGCGATTGCGTCCGAGAAGCGCTCACGGGGGTTCAAGTCGCGATTGCGCACCCCTTCCCTCACCGCCGCGCGGAACGCCTCGAACGCAGCCTCATCGCGACGCGGCGCCGTGGCGTAGAGGTGCGTCAGCTGAAAGAGCGTCTCGGCATCCTTCGGGGCGGCGCTGCCGGACAGGCCTTCGTCGGACTCGCCAAACCAAGGACTCAGGCTCGCCACTCGCCCGGAGAGCGCCTTCATCAACGCCTGCCGATGGAGCTCCCCCACGCCGCTGTTGCCCACGATCGACATCGCAAAGCGGGCGGAGGCGAACTGGGCGTCGCTGGCGAGCGAAGTGCCTCCCGGGCTGATGGCCCGCAGCAGGATCTGGTCGTCCTCGAAGTCGGTGGGCTTGACCACCACGCGAGCGCCGTTCGAGAGCGTCCACTCGATCACCTCTAGCTCGTTCAGCTGGCTCTCCGAGACCACCTTGCCGGGCTCGGGTCGCTGCGCCATCAACGGCTGACTCAGCGCCTCTTCGCGGTAGGGCTCGATTTCGGCGGCCTCCGCCGCGCCCAGCGCCGCGAGGAGGTCTGCCTCTGCGGGCAAGGCTTCGCGCGCCGGTCCACTCACGAGTAGCAAGCGCTCCGACGCTTCGAGCAGCTCGACCGACCTGCGGTTCACCTCCTCGACGCCGATTTCGGCGAGCATGCGCGCGCCCAAGTCGCGCTCCTGCTCGGGCGACAAGACGCGACCACCCGTCACGAACGCTTGACCGAGCACGGAGGCGATGGCTCGACCGTTGATGGTTTCCTTCGAGTCGACCCGCTGCTCCAAGACACGTGAGATATCGCGTGAGGTACGCTGGAGCTCGGCCTCGACGAAACCGTGTCGCTTCACCCCTTCCAGCTGCACGAGTACGGACTGCAAGCTCGCACCGAGCTGACCCTCCTTGGCGCGTGCCGATACGTCGAGCACCTGCAGGCGCCCAAACGCGCTCGGCGTCAGCCGACTCCAGGCACCCGTAAAGGGCGCCTTCGGGTCTTCGCGCAACGCGTCCAGACGACGGTTCAACATCGTCGTTGCCATCGACAGCACCAGCTGCTTGCGATAGTCGGCCTCCGTCTGGGCCGGAGCCCCCGACGCTTTCAGCACCACGCTGGCGAGCAGCGCCGTCGCCTCGGAGTCGGTCATGACCGCCGCGCTCGGCTTGCTCTGAATCGGAAGCGAGGCGTCGGGGAGCACGACTTCTGCGTCGGGGTTCTTCAGGGCCGAGAAGCGCTCGGTGATGGCCGCCTCGAGCGCGGCCTCGTCGATGTCACCCACGACGATGACCGCCATGCGATCCGGGCGATACCAACGCTGATAGAAGTCGACCAGGCGCTGTCGAGGACCGTGCTCGAGCACCTTCGGGTCGCCGATGACGTCCCGCTCGGAGTAGCGAGAGTCTCCGAACAGAAGCTTTCGGTATTGCTCGCCCAGGCGCTGCGAGGCGCCCTTGCCTGCCGTCCATTCGCTGAGCAGCACGGGGCGCTCCTTCGCGAGCTCATCGGGCGCGAACTTCACCGCACCCGCCCAGTCCAGCATTACATCGAGGGCAGTGGTGAGCAACTCGGGCCGGTCCGTGGGGACACTCAGCTGGTACTCCGTACGATCGTAAGAGGTTCTCGCGTTGGCGTGGGAGCCGAATTTCAAGCCACTCTTCTCGAAGAAGTCGAGAAGCTCTCGTTGCCCGAAGCGCTCGGTTCCATTGAAGGCCATGTGCTCGACGAAATGCGCCAACCCCCGCTGGTCGTCCTCTTCGTAGAGGGAGCCCGTCTTCACCGAGAGCAGCAAGTGGGCTCTCTGCTCCTCGGGCTGATGGCGCTGCAGCTGGTAAGTCAGGCCATTGTCGAGCGTGCCGGTACGCACCCTCGGGTCGAAGGGAAGCGGAGGCGAAGCTGCGCTCGCTGGCTCGGCAGCTGCCGGGCTCGGCGACTGCGCTCCCGGGGTGGCTCCACCACAGGCGAGTGGCAAGCTGAACGCGAACACGACAGCCCAACGGGCGCGTCCCGCCCCAGCGGGGCTCCACTTCAAAGACGGGGTCCCGCAAACCAACGACCACGACCTCGCTCCCCGAAGGGCGAGGTCCCCTGCACGCCTGGACGACATGGCTGCGACCCTAACCCCCCCGAGCGAATCAGAGGTGTGGTTTGTGGCGGGCGATGTCCTTTGCGCTGCCCGAAACCGTGCAGTTTCGGCACCTTACCCTGGCTGGAGCTCGGCGACAGCGCCTGAAGCCTGCCGATGAAGGCCCACTCCGAAGGGACCGGGTTCCCGATCGAGGTGGACAGCTCCGGTGGCAATCACGTCCACACCGTCTGGCGCGACTTTGAAGGCGACTGGGGGCGGGACACGCTGGCCGAGCACTTCCGGCGCGCGCTTTCGAGTGCCGGCTACCGCCTAATCGAAGCAATGAACGGCGAGGAGGCCCTGACTGCGGCAACCGAACACGAGGGACGAGTCCACCTGCTCGTGACGGACATCATTCATGTCCAGACTCGGGGGCCTGCAGCTCGCGCGCCGCCTGCTCGAAATACGCCCGGGCATCGGTGTCGTGTACATGACCGGGTACGCCGGGGACACGCTGCCGGCGGAGGGGGCCGCGCTCGATGAGGTCGAGGTGATTCACAAGCCATTCACCAGAGAAACGTTGGTATCCGGAGTGAGAGAAGCGCTCGACGGAATTCGTTTTATAAGTGATACACAAAAGGTACCGTCCAGCTGACAGGCGCGTACCCCGGCGGAGGCCGACCTCCCGCATCAGCACGCGTCTCGCCACCGTCGGGCTCATCCATTTCGGCCGTGGTCGAGTGGAAGAAGCGCGCCGCAACTCTTCGCTCGATGATGAGGACGGCTTCGCAGTGCGTCTCGCGACTTTCGGCGACGCCAGCGATCGACAACGGAATTTTCCAAACGGGCGCTTGACAGGTTCGGGGCTCCGGTCAGGCTGAAGTGGCTGAATGAGGGCCTTTCGAGCGCGGGAAGTGCGCATCGGGAGCCCGCGTCCATCAGTCCCCCCCCCCCACTCCCCAACCACGCGCTCGGAGGTCAAAGGATGTACCGTTCGTTCCTAATCGGACTCTCTTGTCTCACGTTTTTCGGCTGTAGCTCGCAGGACTCGGTGACGGCCGAGCCCTTGGGCGCCGCCAGCCAGGCGCTCACCGCGCAGCCCAAGCCCGACGCCGTCGGGCTGAGCCTGCGCATCCAAAACGGCGTCTCCGCGCCGCTGTCACTCGTGCTGTCGGGCCCTCCGCGCTTCGTACAAGAGCTCGACATCTCGCAGTCCGTCGCCACCCCCGACGACCTCGGCATCGACCCGCTCATCGCTTCGGGGCCGTGGTCTTCTCTCGATTGGACGGGTGTCACGCAGGTCGAAGAGATTTGGGTTCCCAGCCTCGATGGCACGTTCACGCGCGAGCGCTACTTTCGCAATGCGCGCTGGATGGAAAAGAGCAGCAAGTTCGACTTGGCGGCTATCGATGCCAACGGACATCAACTCGGCTGTCACTGGAAGGTGAGAGCGGGGCGAGACGACCGCGCCCGCCACAGTGACGACGCATTCGTACGCCGATTCGTCGCGCGCCAGTCTGCGTTTGGCTGCGCGAGCGTGGAGGACTGCAGCGGGGCGAGCTACGTTGCCGAGGCCTTGGTTCAAGTGCGCGGTGCTTTAGAGCCCCAGCGCGATGCGCGACCTCTGCCCGGCGGGACGGCGGCGCTGCGACTGTCCTGGAATCGGCTACCATCAGTCAGCTATGACATTGCGGTCGCGCCCGTGGCCGCATCGGACGCCGAGTTCTCTCCTGGCTTTCAGGTAGAGCTCGAGCCAGCGACTCCGCCCGCCAACGGTGACTACTACGTTTCTGGGGAGACCGTTTCCTTCCGCGTGACGTTCCGGGACGGAGAAGGCAATCGCCTACACCCAGAAGGGCAGTTGCCGACCTACCAGGAGTATCTCACCGGTCAGGCCACGAGCGGGCTGCGCTATCTCGACCTGCAGCTGCAGTCGCGCCTCTACTATGCACTCAAACACCGGGAGTCCAACCTGTTCGCCGTCCTTTCGGGACCCACGGACGAGTTGACGACGCCTCAAACGGTCGTGGACCCGACGCTCTTCTTCGGTCCCCAGGTGCCCTTCGCCACACGCGCCGTCGACGGCTACACGGCGGTGGGGCAAACGGTCCCCCCAGCGGCAATCGTCTTCGGAGGTTTCGCAGACCCGAGCCTGTGGGCGCTGCCCGTCAGCGACCTTCTGAGCTTCACGATCCCGCTGGACGCGGAGCCCGGAACGTACGTCGCCGCGATCAAGGCCCGGCGTGAGTACCTCGGAGAAGCACTCAATCGCGGGACCACGGTCGAGATTCCAGTAGGGACGGCCGTACCCACGACCTTCGTGGCAAAAACGACCTGCGCGAGCTGCCACCAGGAGGGAACCCCCACGGCCTTCGACACGGCGCTGCACGGCATGGACGATCGCAGAAGCTGCTTCGGCTGCCACTCGTCGCTCGGAATCGAGTTCGACAACGCCATCGACATCCGCGTGCATACCATTCATGACCGCTCCGATCGATTCGACGCGGATATCAACGATTGCTCGGTCTGTCACACGTCGCCCCCGACGGGGCCCGCGCGCGGCTTGCTCCCACAGTAGAAACACCTCCCGCAGGCGCCTGGCGGGCCTGCGGCGCGGCGCGCGACAGCCGTCTTACCCCGGTTAGCCTTGCCGGCAGCAGCCGAGGCTGTGCGGCAGTTGCGATCGAGGGCAGCGGTTCTGTCCGCCGTGTTCCGAGCTGCAGCGGCGGGACAGCCGTCGGAGAGCGGGAGCGGTGTACCAACAGACAGCGCGAGGGGCTCGCAACCATGCAAGGCGAGCTGGTGCGCTTCAACCCCAAGCTGCTGGAGCTGTCGGGCCACTGTCGCCAGCGCCCTTGGCCCCAGGACAAGACGCGCACGATTGCATCCCAGTGGCACGAGCTCGTTCGCACGCTGCCTGCACCGTCACTTTCGTCGACCGCCTCGTGCACCGAGACCCCGCGAGGGCACTCTTGCCCCGTACTCGCGTCTGCGCAGATGTTTAGCAGTCCAACGGCCGCCAACACGGCCGTTTGCGACCTGCTGCTCCTGCGGTTGGTCCAGTGCGAGCCCGGCCAGTCGCGAGGTCCGGAGGACCTCTCAGCGTGGAATTCGAACGCCACTACCCGATGATGCTCATTCGCGACGACGGCGGGTACCTGGCTTCGGGCGGCGCACGAAGCCTCGGTGGCGTTGCGCAAGAAAGACGCCGCCACGATCCCCCCCTCGTGGTGGGCGGTTGACGGCACCGGCGATGGTCGGGCAGTCATCGAAGCGAACATGCACACTAGACATTTCCCAAGTTGCCAGGCCACCAGGGGCCGCTGTCTGCTGGCGCTTGCTCTCGCCTTCTCGAGCGGGTGCCGGGCCACTTCGGGCGCATCGTCGCCTTCTGCTGCGGCGGGTCGAGCCTCTTTCGGGGAGCGGGCCGATGATCGGGCTTCCGGTGACCCGGCGGTGGCGCGCTCGGCATTGCTCGCCGAGCTTCGTTCGGGCGGCGCGGTGCTTCGGGTGTTCGGCGAGTCCATCGTCGTGCGGGCCGCAGACCGCCAGCTCCTTGCTCTGCGGCTACCCCTCCTCAACGACGCTGCTCCAGAGGCCGTCAGGCTGCGGGAGAGCGGGCCGCAGAGCCTTTCTTTCGAGGTGCAGTATCCCGCTCGAGTCGACTTCCTCAAGGGGGTAGACGACGACGAAGCGCGCGTCGCCGCCCTGCGGATCACCGCAGTCGAAGGGGGATTTCGGATGCAGAGCAAGCCGGAGTGGGGCCGGCGAACGACTCTCGAGCTCGAGGATGAGGGCCAGCACTACTTTGGCGTCAGTGAGGGCTTGCAGCCGGACAATCGCCCGAGCCCCGACTTGAGCGGCCGCAGCGTAGGGGTCGAAGTGGCGAGCGAGGGGCAACAGATCCAAGAGAACTATGCCTCGGCGTTTTCGGCATTTTTCATGAGTAGCGCCGGCTACGGGTCTTTCTTCGACACCTTTGCCCGGGGGCGATACGAGTTTGGGGTCAACGGCAAGACTCGCTTGCACCACGACACCGGCACGCTGGACTGGTATCTCTTCATCGGCGACCAGGGCGCAGACGTTCATCGCAGCTACTTCCAGGTCATCGGCGCGCCCAAGTTCGTGCCGGCGTGGGCGCTGGGCCCCGTCGGATGGCGGGATCAGAACGATGGGGGCGCGGCGGAGATTCTCGCGGACGTGAAGCAAATGAGCGAGCTCCGCATCCCGCTGACGGCGTGGTTCGTCGACCGCCCTTACAGCGATGGCGCGCACGCTTGGTCGAAGATGAACTTCAGCTCGGCGTTCGCGCAACCGGCGCGTTGGATCCGGCAGCTGCGCGAGGAGCACGGCCTGTCGTTCATGACCTGGACGGCTGCGGCCACTTTCGGGGACCTGCGTTTTGACAAGCATTTGCCGGGGAAGTTCTCCTACGTCGACTTGAGCCATGAACAATCGGCGGAAGCGTTCGGGAGAGCGCTGGCTCGGCAGTACGAGGTTGGGGTTCGGGGCCACAAGATCGACCGGGGGGACGAGCACTTGCCGTATTTCGAGGACACGCACGACGGCACGCCCCTCGCGGAGCAGCGCAATACGTATGTCTATCGCATGCTGAAGGTTCACGATGATGCGCTGAGGCAGGTCTGGGGAGAGGACCAATTCACCTTTGCTCGCGCTGCCATCCACCGCAGCCAGCCTTTCCTATCGGCGATCTGGGCGGGAGATCCGCGCAGTACCTGGGAGGGGCTGCGGGCAAACTACGCCAATGCGGCACGGAGTGCCTTCCTGGGCTTTCCCGTTTGGGGGACCGATGTGGGCGGCTACCTGGGAGAAGGACTCATTCCCGAGCCCCTCTACGTGCGCTGGCTCGAAGCGGGGAGTATGAGCGGGCTCTTCGAGATCAAGCTGGATGGAGCAGGGGGCAGCGGTCGAGATCGCCTTCCTTGGCGCTACCCTGCTGTGTTTCAGGATCGCTTTCGACGAATCTGCGAGGACCGCATGCGGTTCTTGCCCCACCTGTACTCACTCGCCAACAGCGCCGCTACGCGCGGCACGGTGA
Source organism: Polyangiaceae bacterium (assembly GCA_050299315.1). GTDB lineage: Bacteria > Myxococcota_A > Polyangia > Polyangiales > Polyangiaceae > SZUA-265. The sequence continues at coordinate 33,492 of JBNKVS010000032.1, read as the reverse complement.
TGCAGCCCATGGCCTACCGTGATTTGCTGGACGACCGAGCCTGGGCCATTTGGGATCAGTTCTACGTAGGCGATCTGCTCGTGGCGCCCGTGCTGTCGCCGGAGCTGGAGCGGAGCGTCTACTTCCCACCGGGAAACTGGAAAGATATCGACGACCCACTTCGCACTCTCCGCGGGGGGGAGCGGCGTGACATCGCGGCACCGCTGGACAAGCTGCCTCGCTTCATTCGAGACGGCAGCTTGTTCGTGACGGGCGACGTGTATCGCGGCAATGGCCGGCGGTGGCTCAACGGCGCTTCCCAGCTTCAAATCCACGCCTACCCCGCTTCCAAAGCGGGGACTGCCCAGTTCCTCTACGTCGACATGCATGAAAGCAACGCCGAGAAGATCATTCGACTCCAGAGCACGCCCGACGAGGTCGTGCTGACGGTCCCTGGGATGACTCATGCCGTTCAGCTGCAGCTCTACCTCGAGCGAGAACCGCGAGCCGTGCTGCTCAACGACGCGAAGGTTGAAGCAGCCTTCGATGCGGCGACCGGGATCCTGAGCGTGGATGCCTCTGTGGGCGGAGCGCTGCGGCTGGCAGTCTCGCGCTGAGCGCCAAGGGCCGCGGGAGGGGGGGCTTCGCCGCGATGTCGAACAGATTAGCCGAACCGGCGATCCGCACAGCCGCGCCGCTCCCCGCGGCCCCCCTTTGCTGGGCTACTGGGCGACGAACTCGTCGCTCGAGATGCCTTCCAGACCAGTGTATTGGAGGTCGTCCCGGTAACGAGCAGGTGGTTTCCGAATTCCTGCCGAACTCCGCCGACGGCCGCGGGGGCATCCGTGAAGTTGACGCTGCTGCCAGGGTAGACCTCCAAGAGGGGGAGCGTTCCCGAGCTCTGCTGGCCAGCCCGGCGGGTTTCCCGCGATTGCCAGAGCCCCTCGTCGAATTGCTGCGCAATCAATGCGCGTCGCACGAGTTTCGCTTGTCATTCTTCCTGCCCGCTGGCGATGATGCCGTGGCTCATTCGGGTGCGGCGTCGCCCCCATCAGTCGTCGGCGCGCGAAGACTCAGAAGGTTCGCCCATCGGGAAGGTGTGACTGCAATGAAAGCAAAGCAGGGCAATATCGCTGGCGAGGGCTCGGCGGAGAGGCGTGGCGCGAAATACCGCGCGGCGGTCGTGGGCGGAACGGGCTACGGAGGCGCGGAGTTGATTCGGCTTTTGCTCGCGCATCCCGAGGTCGCGCTCACTCGAGTGGCTAGTGTCCGCGATACCGCGGGTAGCTACGTGGGAAAGCCGGTGGAGTCCGTGCACCGCAACCTCACCAACACAGGCCTTTGTTTCGAGCAGATGTCGGTTTCCGAGGTCGCCCGCGGGGTCGACGTAGTCTTCCTGGGCCTCCCCCACAAGGTCAGCTGCTCACTGGCGCCGGAGCTCGCCCCCGTCGAAGCCCGCGTGATCGATCTGTCGGGGGATTATCGGCTGCGCGACAAGGCCCAATACCAGAAGTACTATGGTATCGAGCACCCTTACCCCGAGCAGCTCGAAGGCCATTGGACCTTCGGCCTGCCCGAGTTGTATCGAAGCAAGATTCGCGAGTCTCGCCGCGTCGCTTCGCCGGGCTGCTTCGCCACCGCGGTGATGCTGGGTTTGCTGCCCCTGGCGAAGGCGGGGCTGCTCTCCGGGGCCGTGCAGACGGTCGCCGCCACCGGCTCCTCGGGCAGCGGAGCCACCGCGCGAGAGGGCACTCACCACCCGCTGCGCGTCAACAATATGAAGATCTACAAGCCGCTCCAACATCAGCACGTGCCGGAGATCGAACAGGTACTGCGTGACGCGGGAGAGATGTTCGATCGAAGCTCGCCGTTCAAGCTTTTCTTCGTCCCCGTGTCGGCGCCCCTCGCGCGCGGGATTCTAGCCAACAGCTTCGTGCGCGTGCCAGCGTCGACGACGCCGGAACACGTCGACGCAATCTTCCACGGATTCTACGAAGAGGCGCCGCTGGTTCGCACGCTCGGCTCGAAGAGCCACGCGGAAGTCGTGGCGGTAAAGGGCAGCATCTGGACGGATATCTCCTGGAGCCTCTCCCCGCCTGATGGCGCACAGCGGCAGTTGCTGGTCTCGAGCGCAATCGACAACCTGGTCAAGGGGGGGGCGGGCCAGGCAGTGCAGTCGATGAACCTGATGCTGGGTCTGCCCGAGCAGACTGGCATCGATGCCCCGGCGTTGTGGCCATGACGGAAGCCTCGCCCAGGGGAGAGCGGGTGACCGCGGTGCTCAAGTTCGGCGGCGACGTGGTGGCCGACGCGCCCAAGCTCGTCGCCGTGATGGAGCAGATTGCGGAGCTCGGGCGGCGCGGGTGGCGTTTCGTCTTGTGCCACGGTGGCAATCCTCAGGCCAATGCACTGGCCGAGCGCCTCCACATCGAGCGAAAGCAGGTCGGGGGCCGACGCATCACCGACGCCGAGACCCTGCAGGTCATGAAGGATGTGCTGGCCGGGGAGTGCAGCGTCGACGTGGTTTCGGCCGCAGAGGGCGCGGGCCTGCGCGCGGTTGGCATCTCCGGCGTGAGCGATGGCACCGTGACAGCGACCAAGCGACCTCCCAAAGTGTTCAGCGGCTGCGGACCCGACCCGGTGGACTTCGGATACGTCGGGGACATCGTGAGGATTCGCACCGATCTGATCGAATTGTTGATGCGCGAGGGCTACACGCCGGTGATGAACACACTCGGCGTGGAGGAAGCGAACCCGGGTGCACACCGACCCTGCCAGGTGTTCAACATCAACGCGGACACGGTCGCCTCGGCGGTGGCGGCGACGCTGAAGGCAGATCACTTGTTCTTCTTGACGGCGGTTCCGGGGGTGCTCGCCGATGCCAACGACCCTACATCGCGAATCCCGCACTTGACCGAGGCGGCGGCGCGCCAAGCCATCCGCGATGGGGTGGTCAAGGGGGGAATGATCGTCAAGTTGGAGGAGGCGCTGCGAAACCTGAAGCTCGGCATCGGAGCGATTCACATTCTCGGCGCGACGGAGGAAGGTCTGCTCTCGGAAGCCGTCGAGCCCGGTAGCCGCGGCACGGTGCTGACCCTCGAGTAGCCGGCTCGTCCGCGCCGGTTCCCGCGCTTCCTTTTTCGCCACTGCAGGCAGCTGCTCCGGCCTCGCTTATGGATCTCGAACCCATGGCAACAGCACTTTCCGACGACTCGCGCCGAGCGCTCTGCCGTGAAGTGGAGCGCAGCTTCGAAACGAGGCAAGTGCCCTGGCTTGCGCGCCTGATCGAGCTCCCCAGCCATACGCTTGCCCGAGAGGACGTCGAAGCCGCCGCTACGTTCATCGACGGTATGGCCGAAGAGCTCGGGCTGAGCCGTCGCCTCTGCCCCGATCCGGAAGGGGGCTTTGCCTCGCACCGTGTGTATGGCTCCCCTGGCCTGAGCGAGAGCGGTAGGGCTCTGGCTCTCGTAGGCCACTGCGACACGGTATTTCCGCGTTCTCAGCAATTTCTGCACTTCCAGCGAGACGCACCCGATTCTCCGTCGGGTGGCGACATCATCCGAGGGCCCGGCACCCTGGACATGAAGTCCGGGCTGAGCGTCATCCTCTTCGGCTTGGACGCCCTGCGCAAGGGCTTGCCCGATCACTATTCGCGTCTGCCATTTCGCTTCATCTGCAATACCGACGAGGAGGTCGGGTCCCCGACGAGCCGCACGATTTACGCCGAGCTGGCCCCTCACACCAGCGCTGCTCTGGTGTTCGAGGGGGGGCGCGAAGGGGATTGCATCATCACCTCTCGAAAAGGCGCCGCGACCTTCGAGTGTATCGTGCACGGAAAGGAGGCGCATGCGGGCAACCATCACCGAGAAGGCGTCAACGCCATCCTGGCGCTGGCCCATCTGATTCCCCGTATCGAAGCGTTGACGGATTACGATCGGGGCACTCTTCTGAACGTGGGCGTGATCGAGGGGGGGACGGCCAAAAACACCGTGCCCGGCAACGCGCGCTGCGTTATCGACGCCCGAGCGGCGACCGAGGCGGAGGCGCTTCGCGTCGCCGATGCGCTGCGTGCCATCGCCGCCGACCCCTTTGGCGCGCTCGACCCAGCGGCGAAAAAGCGGCTGAGCGCCGCGCGCGTCGAGCTTCGCGGCGGGTTTCGCCGCATGCCGATGGAGGCGATGGCCCCCTCTCGAGCGCTGCTGACCGAATACGCGAGGCATGCGGCTGCGGTGGGCCTCGGTACGGAGGAAGCGCCGCTGCAGGGAGGAGGCTCCGACGCCAACTTGCTCGCAGCGCTCGGGGTGCCGGTGATCGACGGTCTCGGCCCCTACGGGCGCCACTTCCACAGTGTGGAGGAGTTCAGCAGCCTTTCGAGCCTGCTCAGGAAGACGCAGGCTCTCGCTTGCTTCCTGGCGGCACGAGCCAACTGAGCACGGCCAAGAGATTCAGCCACCGAGCTCGACCCAGGCGCATCGAGCCCGACCCAGGCCGATCGCAGCCACCGAACTCGACCGGCCTAAATGCGTGCAGGAAGCTCTTCCGACGGAGGAGCGGGCACCGAGTTCGGCCCACCGAGGACAACTCTTTGGTCGGCCGAGGCGGGTGAGCACGTCGAGCGACTTCGACGGGACCGAAGCCGGAGCCCCTCGGTCCGAGCGAACCCCACACTCGGGGCCGCGCCGGAAGCCCAGGATCCGCCACCCCTCCGAAGACCAGGGCGTGGACGACCCTGACGAGGACGAAAACATCGTCCCTTCGCCCTCGTATGGGGCATTGCCGAAGCGGCTGTCCGAGGTGCCGGGGTCTCGCAGGGCCTGATGGCGAACGAGGCCGAGTCGCGGATCGAGCTCGCGCCCTCGCCGAGGGCTGGCGACGACGGTCTGAGGATGTGGCACCCCCGGGCGAGACGACGCCCCGGGAAAGGGGCGGGCGCGTCGCCCAAAGCTCATTGACGTGGTTTACCGGCTTGATCGGCCTCCAGACCTGTGCGCCCCTCCGGGCTAGCTGGGGCGGGACCGACGCCGAACCCCAATAGATCCCGGCGCGGCGGGCCAGCTGAGCGAAGCGAGCCTGCGAGGCTGCGGCCACGAGCCCGCGCCGCCAGCAGCATGAAGGGCAATCCCTTGGAGATGACGGGCGACGAGTTACTCGAAATCGCGCGACGCGCCCTGACGGCCCGGCGCCCTCGCGAGAGCTCAACGGTGCGCTCGGGCCAAAAGAAGGGCCCGCAGAGCCGCGCCGACGCCTTCGGTCGGAATCGGGATCTCTTGCAGGGTGCCCTCCAACAGAACGCGCAGTGACGGCTGTGGGACATCCAACGGCACGGCGCGGGGAGCAAAGCTCATGATTGTGGCCTTCTGCCAGGGAAAGCGCAGCGCTTGCACCACCCGTAGGCGCCGCCGGCACGTTGCTTCGAAGGCGCCCGGCAAGAGCCGGTACTCGTAGCGCAGCGAGTCGCCGAGAGTCAGCGAGCGCACTTGGGTGAGAACTCGTCGCCGAACGCGAGATGAAAGCAGCAAGACGGGAAGGGCAATCCAAACGAACAGACTGAAACAGATCCCGTACACCGCTAGGGAGAAGAGCGCCCACAGCCGCGAAGACAAGACCTTGCCATCGCTGATGCGGAGGCGGATCCTCCCCTCGTGGTCGACGACCTTCCCGCCCTCGTCGCGAATGACCTCGAAAAGCCGATCGCGCGCCGCGTCCGCTGACGCTGCAACTGCCTCGCGTGCCGCTTCCCGCCACAGGGGTTCACCGGCGGGGCACTCGGCGCTCCATCGCTCCAGGACCCCAGCCGTGGGCGCAAACAACTCGACTCGTAGGTCGTGCGATGGCAACCCGGTGAGCGCCTTTCCCAGAGCGAAGCCTTCGAATCCTGGCTCCAAGGGATGCACGAAAATCTCTTTGAGGGGGTCGTCTGCGGCGTCGCGAAAGCTCACGACGCACCCCGGTGTGCGGTAGTCTTTGGCGGGACAGGGGCTCTCGGCGTACCCCTCGCCCGAGCCGCCGGCAGCTGCATCCAATACCGCCTCGGCGATGCCTTCACCGACGGCTTTGGTGGTGTCCGCCACCTTGGTGAGCAGGGCGCGTCCGTCATGAACGAAGCGGCTAACACGCACCACGCATGTCCCGCGGGGAGGAGACTCCAGTAGCTGGGCAACGAGCGTTCTGGTCGCTGTCGAGTCCTTCGTCAGGGGTTGCTCAGCGCTCACGGTGCTATCTTCCGATTCGGCGGGCAAATGACCTTGCCCATTGGAAGTAACGGCGCTCCCGGAGAGCTTCTCTACCGGGGCGGGGCGAGCGAAAGGGGTCGCAAGTTGGCACAAATCCACAAGGGGCTGCTCGACGGCTTCCTTTACGCCCGCAGCCGCGCAACGACGCGGGCGTAGCCCGCGTCCTCGACGACCTCACCAGGGGTCTGCTGCTCGAGATTCGACGCGAGCACCCGTCGATGTCCGCCGCGCTCATCGTCAGGATGCTGGAGCGAAAGAGGCGGCTTGCCCCGGGCGAAATCGGCGTCAACGCGTTGCGGTGACTGTATCGAGATCACGGCCTGGAGCGCCTGGGCAAGAAGCACCAGGCGCCGGGCCACCACCGCCGTCGCTGGGAGGCCGCTCACGCGGGGCAGCTGTGGCACGTCGACGTTTGCCACGGGCCCAAGGTGCTCTGCGGTGGGCGAGAGAAGCCGCTGTGGATTCACGGCATCCTCGACGACTTCAGTCGCCGCGTGCTCGCGCTCGATGAGCCGGTTGGCATCGGAAGCAGGGTTGGAACCAGCGCCGCTTGGTCTGCTCGCTGGCGTGTGCGGCGAACACCCGCGCCGCTGGCAAGGCGAACTGCCGCTCGTTGGTGAAATTGTCGTGAATGATGGGTGTGGTCATGAATATCCTTCTGGTGCGGGGTGATCCGTTTCCAACAAGATGAATTCGAGTCGATCGAGTCGTTGCTCCCAGCGCCTGCGATGGTTGGCAAACCACGCCTCCGCTTCCTTCAAGGCGGCTGGCGCCAGTAGAACGGTGCGCACGCGCCCTTGCTTCTGTGAGCGCACCAACCCGCACCGCTCGAGAACCCGTAAGTGTTGTCCTATCGCCGACAGCGAGACGTCGAAGGGTGCTCGCAGTTCGCTGACCGACGCGGGTCCCTCGCACAGGCGCTCGACGATCGCCCGCCGCGTGGGATCCGACAGGGCGTGGAAGACAGAGTCGATCGAATGCTGAAGCATTGACTTCACTATGAGGTGCGTCGCTTCAATAGTAAATCCTCTGCTTCACCATTGGCCCGACGCACCATCCGGAACCCGAAGCAGAGGACCGCTGCTGAGGACCGCCGCTGAGAACACAGCGGCCGAATACGGCTCGCGTTTCGACCTCGCCCATTGTCTCACACCGTCATTCGAACAAACATCACCATTGCATTATATAGTGGATAGGCTATATACAACACATGCAGCACTCAGCCCCGTTGGACCTCACGCTCGCCGCGTTGTCTGACCCGACCCGCCGCGCGATTCTGGCTCGCCTGGCTTTGGGTGAGGCCACAGTCAACGAGCTGGCAGAGCCGTTCCCCATCTCACAGCCCGCGATCTCCCGTCACATCAAGGTGCTCACGGAGGCGGGGCTCATCGTGCGCCGGGTGGATGGCACCAAGCGCCCATGTCGCTTGGCTCAGGGTGGTTTGTCTGAACTCGACGCCTACTTGGAGATGCTGCGAAACGCGCTGACGCGAAACTACGAACGCCTGGATCGCCTGCTTGCGGCCAAACGACAAGAGAGGAAGCAAAACAATGAGTAAGCTAGTATTGGAAACAGAGGGTGATCGCTTCGTCATCGTGAAACGACGCTTCGCGGCGTCCCCCGAGGACGTGTACCGAGCTCACATGGACCCCGATTTGGTCCAGCAGTGGATGTTGGGGCCAGACGGTTGGACGATGCCCGTCTGCATCAACGAAGCGAAAGAGGGAGGCAAGATCCGCTACGAGTGGTCCGACGGCAAGGGTGGCGGCTTCTACCTGACGGGCGAAATCATCAAGCTCGATCCACCCCACCGCAGTGAACACGTCGAGCGTATGCACCTGCCTGATCCAACGCCCGACAATCACATCGTCACGACGTTCGAAGCTGACGGCGATGGAACGCTGATGACTCTGCGCATGACGCTGCCCAGCGCCGAAGTGCGCAGCGCGATGCTGGCCACGGGCATGGAGCACGGCATGGAGGCTTCCTACGTTCGCCTGGAGGGGATATCCGGCTGGGCAGGTGCCGCGTGACCAGCTCGGCGTCGATGCACGGCAACAGGGCAGCGGTCCACGTCAGCGTGGACACCCCCTCCCTGGAGCTCGGCCTGCGCTTCTATGGCTCGGTATTCGGCTTCCTCGACAAGGCTCGCCCGTTCCCCAGCATGGCGATCTTGGACGCCAACAACGTCACCGTGTGCATGCACGAGAAGGCCGCGGGCAGCAAGAACTCCTCGGCGGGCGAGGATGCCCGCCAGTACGAACGACACTGGACTCCGGTGCATCTGGACCTCCACGTCGCAGACTTCGACAAGACGCTCGAACAGGTACGCGCCGAAGGCGGCTCGGTGGAAATCGAGTTCCGAACCCAGGGCCCCAAGCCAGTGGCGTTTTGCAGCGATCCGTTCGGCAACGGTTTCTGCGTGATCGGTGAGCAGGAACTCGCTGACGCTCGAAGCACACCAAGGAAACGCTGATCTTCGTCTTCTAACCCCCCGGCAGGATGGATGGGTTAGCATCACCGCATGCCCATTCGTCGTCCGCGTCGCACCAGCGGTTCGTCGGTCACGGTTGCACTTCTCGCCGTGTCTGCTGCCTTCGCTTCGATACTGCTGCCGAGTTGCGGCTCCTCGCAGACGCGAACCAATCCTACCCCACCCCCAGCGCACCACACGACGCCGCCTCCCGGAAGCGCCGCGAACGATCGGCCCGAGCCTGCGCGGGGTCTGCCATTCTGGGATCCCGCACGTTCTCTCGACGAGCGGGCCCGGGATTTCGTCGCGCGTTCGAGCTGAAGCTCGTCGACGTCGCTCGCGAATAGGCATCATGCAGTGGTGGCGTTCGCAGCGCGTGCTGAAAGGTCTCGAGGCCGCGCTGGCTGGCTAGGATTGTGCCGGAGCATGCGGGCGGGCGTGCTGGGTCTCGCGGGAGTGCTGAGCATCTGCACAGACACGCACGCGACACGAAGGTGCCCAGCGGGGGCAAAGGTTGAGCGCCAACACCAACCCCTCACCCCGGAGGATACGTATGGATCGATGCATAGGGATGGACGTGCACGAGAGCGAGCTGCACCGTTTGCACGGTGGGCCCGTCGGGCCGCAAACTGAAGAGCGACGTGGTCGAGACCAACGGGCGGTCGCTGGTCGAGTACGTAAAGACGATTCCTCGTCCGCGGCATCTTCAGGTCGATGGTCTCCGCGCCGAGCGAATGGAGATTCCGACCCCACGGGCGCTACTGCGCGGCGAGTGTGTTTGACCCAGACGGCCACGGGCTCGAGGTGGTACACTAGTAGGGCTGGGACGCCCGTTCGACCATCGGACTCTTCCCTCGGAGCGCTCTCCCGTCAGGAGCTGATCACCGCTGGGGGAGCAGTCCGAGCTTCGCGTCCGAGATCGAGCTCGCCGACTGCTTGTCTCGCGGTGGCAACACGGCGTCGAGCAGCTCTTTTCGCCACTGCTGCTTTTGGAGGTCGTAAAGACCGAAGCTTGATCGAAGCTCCCAATAGGCGTAAGGAATGCCGCGTGCACTGGCCTCGGTGACGATGGCCGTGGTCCAGCGCGTTCGCGCTCCAAACTCGGCCTTCTCGTAAGCGCCAAACTCGCCCAGGTAGAGCGGCCGTTCATGCGCGCGAGCCCACTCGACCGAACGGTTGAGGTCGACCACCATGTTCTGCTGGGTGCCGACCTGGCCGGGCCAGTCGATCCCCAGCTGATCCTGCTTGTTCGCCCACTCGGCTCCCTGATGCGTGAAATCGAATGGGTCGTAATAGTGGATGGTGACGATCAGGTGCTGGTCCGCGACGGGCACGTCGAGCGATGAGAGGCCCCGGAACGAGTTCCACTCCGTGCCCCCGACCACCACCGAGCGCTCCGGATTCGTCGGGCGAATCACGGCCAGCAGCTCGGAAATGAGAGCGTTGTTCTTTTCCGGGGTGAGCTTGCCGTTCGGCTCGTTGAAGAGCTCGAAATAGAGCGTGTCGGGATACTCCCGATAGCGTTCGGCGACTTGCTTCCAGATTTCGACCAGGCGCGCCTGGTGGGAATCGGGGTCCTCGTTCATCTCCGCGTAGTGGTGGACGTTGACCACCACGCGCAAACCAGCGGCAAGCGCGGAGTCGATCGCCCACGTGACGCGTGCAGCAAGCTGCGGGTCGATCGAGAATGGGGCGACTTCGGCCGCGTGCGCGCTCCAGCGCACGGGGATGCGGACGTGATCGAACCCGGCGTCGGCGACGAGCTTGAAGTCCTCGTCTCGCAGAGTGATGCCCCAGTCTCCTTCGTTGGGTGCGTCGAGCGCATTGCCCAGGTTGACGCCCCGGCCCAGACGGCGCGCCTGATCGAAGGCGGGCCCCGACGCGGTCTTCAAGTAATCGTCAGCGGTCGGTGGCGCGGGTGGCGCGACGGCCGGCTCCGCCTGACGGCTGCTGGCGCAGGCCAAAAACCAGATGCCCCAACCTGCAAGCGCAGCGACTCTCATTGGTGACTGGGTACGGACATGCGCACCTCTGGGTGCGGAAACGCTGGATCGGTGGGCAATCATTCGTTTGGCTCGTCTCTGCCGCGTTCGCAAGCGGCGGTCAAACCCCTCGCTTCAATATGTGCAGCTTCGTACACACGAGAGTGACGGTTGACTTTATGTGCAGTGAACTTCACATTTCAACACTGGCCCAGGCGAGCGACCCGTTCCAGCGTGCCTTCGACGAGGCCGACGTCGTGCAACCCTTCGGATCCGAGGCGGAGTGCGAGCCTCGGAGCTCGGGTCCGCGGCGGGGTCTCGCTCGGCGGGCAGAGCCCCGGAGCCCACCGGGGAGGGGTGACCCGCCTCCCAGGCCGATATCGCGAGCGCGGCTCGCCGTCGAGGGCGCCTGGGCCCCGGCGGAGCGGCGCCGCCACCCGCGCTTCCTCGAGGGGGCCTCCACCCTCGAGCAGCTGCACGCGGCCGCCCTCGAGCACGGCCACGGGCAGCCCGTCGCCAAGGGGAATCACGTCGCTCGGAATGGCGGCCACGCGCGCGCCGGGCGTGACGATGCCGAGCAGGTTGAGCGGGTCGCAGGCGCTCAGGCAGATTTCCTCGCCCCGGGGTTTGGCCTGGCGCAGGCGACGCAACAGCGGCACCGCTTTCGGCAGGGCGAACTGCTCGCCGGCGTGGCGCTTGACGAAGCGACCGCCGCGCACCTCGCCCCCGCGCCTCGAGCCGCCGAAACTCGCGCGGCAGGTCGCGCCAGGGCGGCGCCTCTTCCCGCGCGAGCCGTGCCAGAAACACCACCCCGTAGCGGTGGAGCAAAATGCGCGACTGCTAAACATCTGCGCAGAGTCGGGCATGGGGCAAGAATGCCCTCGCGGGGTAAAGTTGAGCTTCGAAACCAACTTCCCGCCCCGGTGGACACCCTGGAGGTCCCGCGAACAAGCCATGCCCCTTCGGAGTTGCGGAACGAAGCGATGGCTCTCAGAAGCTCAGATAGAAGGGTGGTTCCCGCTCTTGCTGGAGAACGAAACTGCTTCGATGCCAACCCCATCACCCAACCGCCTGCAAGGACTTGCTCCCCGCTCCGGTCCGACAAGGGTGCTCCCCCGCTCGAGCGACAACCGCGCGCGAACAGTCCGGAGTGCGCGCCCCCGTGCTCCTCCGCAGCAGTTCGATCGCATCACGGTCAGCCTGACCCAGGTCGCAGATGAGGAACGCTACGTGCTTTCTCCGACTACCCGCTCGGGACTGCCCTCCGCGCAGTGGGTCGTCATCGTCGAAGGTGGGCGGTTCCGGCTGTACGCGCCGGCGTCGGCACCAACCTCTGAGGCCCAGGGATGGCGGGCTAGGGGTTCTCTGGCCCGTCGAGCAACCAGGCGAGCGCGGCCAAAGGCTCGCTGAACGCCTCCGCTTCGAGCCCATCCAAACGGCTGCTGTTGACGAACCGCTTGACGTTGAGCGCGCCGATTGCCCGAACCGGCAAGACCACGGCCCAGCGCCTCCAGCCCGAGTCGTAGGCGAGGCCGAAGAAAACGTCCATCAACCAGGCTTCGTCGTCCGGCTTTACGACGCTGTTCATTCGGTCGTCGGAGAGCCAAGCGCCGGCCCGGTGTTGCTGCATGGCCCCCAGCCCTGCGAGGAATGCCCGACGCAGGACCTCGTCGCGGCAGGGAGCGTGCATCTGATGGTGCACGATGCGTGCGTCCGGGTACACCCACACGTCGATTTCTGGAGCGCCGAAGACGTCGACGCGTTGGAGCCCGGCGAAGACCCCCAAGCTCTCGCTCCTGTCGCGCGCGCTATCCATCGTCCAGATCAACGGCAGCCTGCGCGCCGACTGACGTCATTTATCCCCCGAGCAGCCGCGAGAGGTCCGCGCTCGAACCAGAAGCGAAAGGAAGGCGCTCCCACCATGCGCCGGCGCCTCGTGTGCCGCGGCCCCCTACAACCGCACGGTCGGCCTTCGTATCGCGCCGAAGGCAGGCGTGGGCACTCGAGCGCCCAGACCTACAGCCTCCCCTCGACGTCCCGATCTCGAATCGATGCATCGACGGGAACGGAATCGGGAGCCAAGTACAGCGCGTTCAACCACCCACCCCGAACGACCACCAGCCGTTCGGCAAATACCTCGTCCGTCGCATCGATCACGGTGTCGACGCGCACCATGCCGGGCGGCACGTTGACGAAGCCGCCCCAGCCGACCGCATCGGTGGCCTGCGTACGCGAGGTAGGAATTTCCCCCGCCCAGTAGAAACCGAGCCCGCCCGTATCGTTCTCGAACCGCACGCCGGCCGCCGGACGGTACTCACAATCGAAGACCAGCAGCATCACGTGCCCCATCTCCGGGCGCAGGGATACGCCGCCGGTGTCCGCCAGGCCCTGGAAAGCGGTTACCGGCAACAAGTCGATGCGGAACGGCCCATCGACGAGCACCGGGCCAGGTAGATAGACGCGCGTAGGAACGAAGCCTTCCGCCTGCAGCTCGATGACCCCCTGAAAGCCCTCCTCGAAGGACAGCGCGAGCTCCCCCGCCTCGTCGCTCACTCCCCCCGCCAGGGGCGTGGCGCACTCGACATCCAGGCTCGCACAGCCGGCAACGAGCACGCCGGGGACCACGCCGCCCAAGAGGTTGCCGGTGGTGACCCGCACCGTGTGGCTCGCCTCTTCGTCCACGTCGGGCTCCTCCACCGCAGTGTCTCCCAAACAGGACCAGTCCCCGATCGGGGCTTGCGGCGAGCTCCTCGCCTCCTCGGCTGCGAGCCGCTCACTGCCATCGGCGAATTCGGAACACGCCAGAAGCCAGCCCCCCCCGAAAAGGCCCCCCGCAGCAGACAAAGATCCACGCGACACCACGAAGACGGAGTCTTACTCGATTCGGGAGACCGTTGAAGCCTCGGAACACCTGCCTGGCCCGGCCCGAGCGCTGGACCGCCCGCGCCGCCCGGGCATCGACGACCCTCCGGCCCCATCAGCATCGACCACGCATCCTTCCGAACCGGCGACCGCGTCCTCGACGAGGCATGCTTCGTAGCCACGAGCCCGTGGCGAATGCGACACGCGGTGCGCTCCTTCCAACAGGGCGAACCGACCGTGGCGGGCGCCGCAGCCCCCTCCGCGGCGACGCCACGCTGGTCAGAATCCTCTCAGGCTGGAAATGAACTGGTTTCTCGGAACGAACGTCATGTCCACCCCGCGTCGGGAGCCCGAGGATGCTCGCGCTGGGTCGCTTTGGAACTCCGTTCGCCTGCTGGCCCTCGGCGAGGCCCTGGTGTTGCTCGTGGGGGCTGCGGCGTCCGCGCCGTGCGCAGCGAGCGGAGCGGTGGGCGCAGCGAGCGAAGCGGCGACTGAGCGGAGCAGGGCGGGGCGGCGCGCTGACCGGCGGGCGGCGCGGTCGGTCCGCCCTGGCGCGGGGGCAGAGCTGGAGCTGCACCCCAGTCAGAGCATCCCCGAGCACGAGCCACCTAATGGGTTCACAGTTGCTCTCGCAGGGCCTGCGAGCCCAACCCGGTCCGTGTTTCTGCCGGCGCGGGGCAGCAGACGCCCCAGCCAAGGCGGGCGCAGCAGGCCGCGCGGCGGCGCGCCTGGCTCACTGCCGATGCGGTTCAGCTCGACGACTCGTCATCTTCAGGTCTCGAAGAGCTTCGTCCCGCCGCGGGCCGTCGAGGGGGTTGGACGGAAGACGGAGACGAACCCGTTTGACGCGCTAGACGCATGGCCTCCCCGACGACCCGAGAGCGCTCTTCGGGCGAGAGCTTTGCGAGCTCCGCCCTCAGGCGCTTGATGAGCTCGGCCGGTGCTCGGTTCCGAGTGGGCGCAGTGCCCAGGGCGAAGGAGTGCTCGTCTGGCCCCGCCGGATCGAGCTTCGTTGGGAGTTGCTGCCTGCCTGCCTCCCCGTCGTTCGATCTGCCCAGCGCGCTCGCCGCTTTCTTCGCCTCTTCGATCGTCTTCTTCACGTCGACGAACAGGTCTTTGACGGCGCGCATGGTTCCTACCCGTTTTCCCCAGGACCAGCTGGTAGCCTCGACCTTCAAAGCCTCGAGCTTGCGCCGCACTTCAGCCAACAACTCGCTGGCATCCGCCTCGAGCTGACTGAAGCGACGGGCGGTCTCTCGTACACGAGCAAGCACCGCTTCACCAATGGCCTTCACTCGCTTCGGAGCCTGCTCGGCATTCTCAAATGCCTCGACAATCTGGGCAGGCTCGCTCGCCCCTGCACTCGGCTCGAAGTCGATGAGCTGTGCAAACTCGTCGTCGACTCCGGCGAACTTCGCGACCCGCTCGGCGACTCGCGCAGCCTTCTCTTTCGAGAAGCCTCCAGCACCTCCAGCCCCGTCCTCCAGTGCTTCGAGTAGCTCGCCTGATAGCGCCGCAACCTCCTGCATCTCGCCGAGGCCAGCGTCGATTTTCTGGAGCGTCAGACGGAGCGGCTCCGTGTATTCGACGTTCACGGGGCAAATCCCCCACTTGTCGAGCAGCTCGAATAACCGAGTCATCCAAGTCTTGTTTTTCACTTTGGCGACCATCGTTGCCTAGGTCGTATCAGATGTGGGCCTACTCCGCGAACTGTTGAAGCCAGCTGAGCAAGCATTCGACTTGGGCGGGCGTGATGAGGTCATTCGTGGGCATGGGCAGGCCGCAGTCGTCCTCGTCGTAGGGAGGATCGAGGGCAACCTTGGTGAGGATCATGCTGCGCTCAGGGCGCTGCGGATCGATCAGCAGGCCGCACCTGGGGTCAAGTTGAAGGTAGGGCTCGTGCCAGGATAGGAGGCCGCCTTTTCGGGGCCTACAGTGAAGTTGCCAGCACCAACCGCATTGTGACGGCCACCGCCTGTCCCTGCTCGACGCCGCTGAGGTTCGTGCGGCGACCGTTCGGAACTTCTCGACGCCGCTGAGGTTCGTGCGGCGACCGTTCAGAACTTCTCGACGCCGCTGACGTTCATTTCTACCGTGGCTACCCTATCGGACGGTCCAGTGATGAACAGCGTCGTGCCGCCGGCGCCCGCGAACACGTTGTTCGTGGCGCCACTACCGTCATCCGCGTCGGTGGGGATAGTCAGGACGTTGGCGCCCGACGGATCGTAGACCTCGACGCCGAAGTTGTTGCTCATGTAGATGTCGCCCTGCGCGTCGATGGACATGCCGTCGCCACCCGCATCCACGAATTGCTGCATGTTCGAAAGCATGCCGTCGCTGCCAATGTCGAACACGAGTGTTCCTCCACGGCTGTCGGGGCTCCAGCGATTGACGTACAACTTCGTGCCATCCGCCGTGCCGACGACACCGTTGGGCCACACCTCGGTATCCCACTCCGCCATGGTCGTGACGCGCACCAGCTTGCTGGCTCCTGGTGCCAAGTAGTAGACATGGCCCCCTTTGCCTTCGTCGGCTTGCTCGGAATGCGTGGGCGGCCACTCTTGCCGACGGGGATCTCCCTCGTCCCAATAGTCTCGGGGGAAGAGCGGATCGGTGATGTAGATGCCGCCGGTGTTCGGATTGATCCAAACGTCGTTCGGACCGTTGAGCAACTTCCCGCCGTAGTTGTCGACCAGAACCTCGTGCGAACCGTCCGGCGCGATCTTCCAAAGCTCGCCGTACATGTCAGCGCAAGCGATCAGGTTGCCGCTGGCATCGAAAGCCATGCCGTTGGCCCGACCCGTACCTTCGAGGAAGGTCGATATTTCGCCGGTCGCCGCTGTCCACTTGAAGATGGTGTCGTTGGGTTGATCAGTGAAGAACACGTTGCCGTCCTTGTCTACGGCAGGTCCTTCCGTAAACCCGAAACCCGTCTGAACGGTTTCCAGGGTGCCAATCATCTCTGGAGTAACGGAGCCGCTAGCATCGCTGGCCTCCTCAGCGGCTTCCAAGGGCCTCAGGATGGTCTCGTCCGACGAGCACGCAAGCCCAAACACAGGGACGCTGGCCGCCACCGTTACGAGCAACCGAAGTGAGTTGGTTCGTCTAAACACGCAAAATCTCCGAAACGCTAGTGACTCTATTCGAGTTTGTGAATCGCCCTGCCGGTGCCGAGAAGCTCTCGACCACACCGAGTGAACCCCATGACCTCGCGACGACCACCCCAGCGATCGCGCAGGCGTGGCTTGCTGCATTGAGTATTGCGCTACATCCACGGAACGAGACGTCACGGTCTGTAGTCTTCTTAGAAGGCTTCATTTTCATAGCTCCTGGGACGATCCGTGATGCGCTGCAGGTCTTCGCCGTGTCGCGTCAGGAGGGGTGAAAGAAGAGCCAAGCGGGAAGGTGTCGTCGGAGGGGATTGGGGAAGAGAAGGGGAGCAAGCAGAGGGGCGATTCTTCACGTTCGCTGCAAAAATGCGGCTACTGGTGAGCGAATCCGATGCACCTCTGCCGTGCGGCGGGGCCGGAGCCTGCCGCCGCGGTGGCTGCCGCGGCCGTTGCGCGGGGGCGCTTTGAGATCAGGAGTACTCATCCGCCGGGTGCCCTCGCGACAACGGGTCGAGGATTTCATTCGCGGCCGATCGCGACGCAACCGGGGGCGGGTCGGGGTCGAGCCCGAGTCGGACGAGAATTGGTTTCGCCGCTGGCCGCGTGATCCCACCGCTCGCCCTGTGCTCCTCGCTCAATCCTTGCCACGTTCCGCCCCTTCCGACCTGCTCCGACCTCCGCTTCGAACGCGCCGCGCGCCTGGCACGCGCTCGGGAGTAGACTCCGTTCGCGGCAGTCTCGCTCTAAATTCTTTCTAAAATCGATGCCGCCCATATGCCGCCAGCATTTCGCGGCTTGCGCGGCCCGTGCTCGGCGGTCGTCGCCTGGAGAAATCGCGGGACCTCGGTCAGGAGCAACCCCTCGCCGCTGCGGAAGAGAAGCAGGAACGAGAGCATCGGCCCTAGGTCGGGCTTTCGGAAGAAATCCGCCCACTGCGCGCGGGCGGCGCTCCGAAGGTGGTCCGAGGTGGCGTCTACACCTGGTTCGGTACTCCCCTCGAACGGACGATGGAGGCAGTCCGCGATCGCGCGCTCACCTCTTTGCGCAAGATTCGTTGCTCGTCACGAAAGACGGAACTCGAGCGGTAGTGAGCGATGTCGCCGCTCTGCCGGTGCAGGCGATTTCTCGACCACGAAGAATCCGGTCGAGCCGTCTTTCGCCGCCGCCGCCTCGCGATGTAGCCAGTACCGTACCGTCTGCCGTCCGACTCTCGTCCTGCGGCAGAATGCGGCCACGGACTCGCCGCTTGCCCGATACTGCATGACGAGCGCGCGTCCTTCGGCGGCGCTTCGTAGCTTTCCCGTCCTCGCTCGTCGACTCGCCATTGCCCGGACTCTGCATGACGCGGCTCACCACCTCCGGGTGCCCTCCAAGGGATGCTTACGGCTGCAGCTCGGCGCTTTGCTGTTCGGGCTGCTTTCGGAGGCGCGCGTTTCCAGGAGCTCTTCGCAGACGAGCGCGAGCGCTACTCGGTGCTGCGCCGTCCGCGGGCCGCGGTCGTCACGGTGGGCGAGCAGCGGCGCGAGGCCTGGTGCTGTGTCCGCGGAGTCGCAATCACAAACCATCGCCGGCCGGTCCGCCCGTGGCGGCCCGCCGTGGTTTGCGCCGGGGGCTCGTCCTGGACACGGCACCCCTTTTTCTCTGCGGCGCCTTCGGCGCCGACGTGCCCCGTCCCCCGCTCGAGGCAAGGCGACTCTCTTCCCGCGGCGACCGACAATCAGTGATTACGACTCATCGGACGGAGCACTAGGGCACCTTTTGGCGCGAGCGGTCGGCTCGGGGTCGAGAGAGCAGTAGCCTGGAGCTGATCGGAGAATGGATTGATGACACAGCAAGCAAACGAGCTGATTTGGGAGTTTCAAGGGGCGCTTTTGGCGACCATTCGCGAGTATTTCGCGTTCGAGGGTATGTCTTTGCCACAGCCGATCGCCGACGCGATCTTCGCTGTCCCGCGCCACGAGTTCGTCCAGAGGTATCGATACTGGGGCGGCGGTGACTGGTTTGACGTCGACGCCAACAACCTGGCAGTCCATCTGCCCGCGCTCTATCGGGACGACGGGCTGGGCCTCGCCGGCACGGACGGAGACGAGCAGATATCCACCATCTCGCGCCCGAGTGCCGTGCTGGGGATGCTCCAAATGCTCGATATCCGACCGGGCGAGCGGATCTTCGAGCTCGGAACGGGGAGCGGCTGGAATGCCGCTGTGATGGGGTATCTCGCGGGACCCTCTGGCCACGTGAAGACGGCCGAGATCATTCCCTCGCTCGCGGCGCGAGCTCGAGCCGTGATGACGAGACTAGGCCTAAAGCAGGTCGAGGTGATCAGTGGTGACGCTGCCGACGCGATGACGGGTGGCCCCTTCGACGGCGTCATCTTCACTGCCGGGGCCTATGATATCCCCGAGAGCGTGTTCGATGCCGTGCGAGTCGGCGGTCGACTCCTGCTGGTGCTCAAATTTGCCGGCGGCGGTGATGCCGTCATTCTCTTTCGGCGGCACGCGGACCACTTCGAATCCCTCGCGGCGAAGGCCTACGAATTCGTGGCGATGACCGGACGGAACCGCCGCTCCGAACTCGACCCCGCGCCTCTGGAAGAGTTTGCCCCGTGGCAAGTGCTGCGCAACCGGCCAGTGTCGAGCCGATCCTACTCGCATGGCGGGCTAGGGCGAGCGACGTTTGCGGCAAGAACGTACGCGTTGCGGACATTTCTGGAGATCACCGAACCGAGGATGAGGTGGTTCGCGGAGCCTGAGGGCTATCCCTATTATTCTTTTGGCCTTTGGGATGATCCCTCCTGTTCGCTGGCGCTGGCGAAGGATGGTGCGCTCTCCGGATACGGGGCGGAGGTCGCCGTACGCGACCTCCTGGCCGCGCAGCATCGCTGGGTCGATCTCGGTCTGCCGAGCGCCGTCACCCTGAGAGCTCGCGCTTACAAGCCGGGTCAATCTCCAGTCATCAGCGCCGGAGAGGCTCTCATGAAGCGGCCTCAAACGGACTTCGTTTGGTCTTTGCGCGAAACGCACGGGCAGCGGCCGAGTTCCGCACCGTTCGAATCGCTCCCGACAGAATCCCACGATACGGAATCACTCAATACTCCGGAACGGAGCTGATCGATCGAGGGCGGCTGCATGTGCGAAATCGTCGGCATCAGCGGACATCTTTGCCGTTGACGAGATGTCGAGCGCGGTACCCGGGCATTTGCCACAGGGTTCAGATGGCGCCGGTATGCCTGTCGGGCGGGCACATCGGCGCCTGGCGATCATCGATAGAACGGGAGTGCACTCGGTGCCCCACGATCTGGACCGGGTGAGAGCGCGTGTCAGCAACCACTCCGACACATTGGTGAGCGCTCTTTCTCGAGGGCCCACGTCCGGCGCAAGCCATGCCCGCTAACGCAGGCAAACCCGACCCTATGTTGTTTCTGGATGTCTCACCGATACGTCGACATCGCAACTCACGGCTGCTGGCGAACGGGGATTCCAAAGCGATCCAGCGCGAGCATCCTCGGGCTCCCTACGCGGAGTGGACATGACGTTCGTTCCGCAAAACCAGTGCGTGTCCAGTCCGGACGGATTCTGGCCAGCTTGGCGCTTGGTGCAGCTGCGGTGACGGGTTGAGGCGGAGTCGACTTCGTACCTCCTTCGGGGAGCTGCCCATCGCCGCTCCCGGTTCCCGTGGGCGGCGAAGCCGCCTGATGGCGGTCTCGAATCGATCAGCCTGAGCCGCAGTGATCAGCCCCGCGAGCTCCGCCCGCGCGCAGCGAGCCACCGCGACTTGCGGTCGCTCGTCGGATGAGCTAGCTACAACGGTGATGTGCTCTTGAGGCCCGTTCTACGTCGACGCTGACTGAATAAAGGCAGTCAAGTGGCTTGCGTCTCGCTTTCAGCGACCCGCGCAATGCCGAACGTTCGACGTTTGTGACGGGATTCGGTCAATCCGCGCCCGCTGGCAGCCACTTCTTCTGGTTGGCCACGGCTGATCCGTGCGCGACGCAAGACCCGTGCGTCCCGCCAGGCCCCGTTGGGGAACCGTCTCATGAGTACGAATCTACAATCTTTTTGCGCCCTTTCCGCCCGAGCGTTGCCGCCGGCGGTATGGGCCGAAGGCGACGACATCCCCTGGAGCAACTCGGCGTTCAACGAGCGGATGCTGCGCGAGCCCTTTTCGGGGTCGCACGAGGTCGCCTCACGTCGCCGCCCAATCGTCGATGCACGCGATGAGCACATTCACGAGGACCTCCTGGTTCGAGGCGCGCTTCAGTCGCATTCTGGATCTCGGGTACGGGCCCAGTTTGTCCGCCCATCGTCTCGCTCGGCTGGAGCACCTGTGCGATGGGATCGGTTTCGATCCCGCGTCGCGAGGCGCTGCTTCGAAGCGCCAGGGGGGCGCCGACAGGGTGGTACATGGCGGAGTCGGGCCTATTTTCGAACGCGCGCGACTTGGTGCCTCACGAGTGCTTCTGGGACGAATCCTCGAGATGCAGTACGGAGCGCTGACACCTGCTCGGGCTCGGCTCGGGCGCCGTCACGCGCTGTCGTGCGAAGCGTACGTCGTACAGGAGTTGCGCGATCTCCTCCGCACCGCCGGGTTCGCGCGAGTCGTGGCCGCACTCTGAAAGGCAGTCGCCACGACTCGCCCATGTTTTCGATCACTGGTTCGAAGTCGTAGCGCTCGACCCCGCTGCGCTACGTATTGGGGGCTGCGGGGGAGGGGTTTGGAAGGGACGCCGTCGGTGCATTCGAGCGGCGAAGAAATGAGAGGAAAATATGCGCGGTCAGAAACTCACCTATTTAGTCAGCACATCAGTGGACGGCTTCATCGCCGGCCCGGAGGGAAGCCTCGAAGGGTTTCTCGCGGAGGGGCCGCACCTCAGCGCACTGGCAGAGGCGTACCCGGAAATGTTCCCTACGCACTTGCGAGCCGCGATGAACATCGACTCCGAAAACGTGCACTTCGACAGCGTGCTGATGGGGCGCCTCACGTACGAGGTCGGGCTCAGGTTTGGGATAGCAAGTCCCTATGGCCACTTGAACCAATACGCCTTTTCTCGGAGCATGCGCGAGTCGCCCTCGGCAGAAGTGGAGCTGGTATCGAGTGATCCTGCGGAGTTCGTGAAGCAACTCAAGGCGAAGCCGGGCCGCGGAATATGGCTATGCGGAGGCGGCGCGCTCGCCAGTAGCCTGGTCGAGTTGATTGACGAGTTGGTATTGAAGGTCAATCCCTTCCTACTCGGCTCGGGTATCAAGCTTTTCGCGGAGCCCATTGCGTGTCGGCCACTTCGCGTGGTTTCCCGACAGACGTACGAAAACGGCGTCATGGTGGTGCGCTACGCGTGCGGGCGCGCAGCAACATCCGGGTAACTGGGGGTCAATGAGTCCTGCAGCTCCCTTCGCAGGTCGCACGAGGGCTTCGCGAGGTCGGAGGTGAGGCGCCACCCGATTCGGAGCAGCTGGTCGGCGGGGGTCCTTCTCACGAGCTCGACGGCCGCCGAGGAGTGAAGACCGAAGTGCTCACTCCTCAGGCCGTCGACCAGCGCATGGGAAAGTGTGCTCCGTCACTGCGCAACGGTAGGAAGCGAGGCAGCGACTCGACTCGCTCGAGCCAACAGCGAATCGCGCAACGAAGCCCCTTCGGGGCCGTCGCGGCTGCGCTCAGCGCGGCAGCCCGTAGCGCCGCAGGAGCTCGCCGTTGGGCGACTCGCCGCTCGGCGAAAAGCGGCGCCCGCCCCAGGGCTTTGACTCTTCGGGCCCGGTTGCATCGAGAACGGGTGTACCGCTGCGCTCCTGGGCTTGGCCCGCTTCGCGGTTTGCTCCGCGGCGGGCGTAACCGTACTCTACCAGCAGCGACAGCTCGGGCGCCGCGGCACGCAGCTCTTCGATCGAGAGGCCGGCGGCGACGACCTCGCCGGAATGAAGGTCGTAGCGAATTCCCTCTTCCGTCGACCAGATGACGACGGAGCGCCCGTTCGCCTGCAACCGCGCGAGCTCGACACTCTCCATGCGCGGCTCCACCGGCCCGTCCAGGTTGCCGGCACATGCCCATACGAGCCCCACGATGGCGGCGGCGAAGCCCAGCAGGGCCGTTTCCTTCCCCTTCGTCACGGTCCACATGGCGCCCATTGTACCCCCCCGCGGCCGCGGGCGCCACCGAGCGGACGAATCGGGGCCGCGGAGCGGGCGGCGCGCCGGAGATGCGTCCAAAGCGGCGCGGCAGGCGCTGTCCGCCGGTTGGAGCCGGTTGACCGCACGCCCCGGCCGCCCCGGCGCCAGGGGTCGATGTCACTCGAGCGCAGCCCGCTCTTCACGGCCGCTCCGTCGCCGCGCCACCGCCGCGACGTATTCAGGGCGGCGTCGACGCCGGACAGGTCTGCTGCCGACGCAAACCCCTTTCCGACCTCACGTCGTCGGCTCGGCGGGAGCGCTCGCGCGCCTCGCGATGGGGCCTGCGTCCGCCGAGCCCCCGGCGCTCGTCGCTTCGCTCCTGCTGGGCTCCGGCGCGGGGTCGCACCGGGGCAGCGTCAGGCGCGCCTCGCAGCCGCCAACATCGGTGCGGTTTCGAAGGGTGAGGCGCCCGCCGTGGGATTGGACGATTTCTCGGCTCAGGCTCAGGCCGATGCCCGAGCCCGTGGGCTTGGTGCTCACGAAGGGAAGAAAGGGGTCGACGCCCTCGGGCAGGCCCGGTCCGCGGTCTTCGACTCGCACGTGCACGAAGCGGTCGGTGGCCTCGCAGTGGACGTGCACGGCGGGGGGCTCGGCGCCTCGTTGGAGGTGGCTGGCCTCCAGGGCGTTCTTGACGAGGTTCGTCAGCACCTGGTCGAGGAGCGCTTCGTCCGCGTGGACGCTGGGCGCAGTGTGGCAAGGTGTGCAAACCACGGCGGGCCACAGGGCGAGGCTCTTGTCCAGCCAGCGGCGCACGTCGAGGGGGGCGCAGCGGGGCGCCGGCACGCGCGCGAGCCGACCGTACTCGCGCATGACGCGGCCCAGATGCGCGGCGCGGCGCTCGATCGCCTCGAGGCCCGCCTGCAGGTCGTCCAGGCCGCGCGGCGCTGCAGGGGCGCCCCCCGCCGCGCCATCCGAAGCCGCCGGCCGCAGCCCGTGGACCAGGCGCTGCAGCCGGCCCGCGAGCGATTGCAGCGGCGCTAGGGAGTTGTTGATCTCGTGGCTGGTGACCGCGAGGATTCGTGACTGGGCCCGGCGAGCCTCGCGATGCAGCAGCTCGGCGACGGGGTTGACCACCACCAGGGTGTGGCGGCGGCCGCGGTGGCGCAGCGGCTGGATGCAGAGGTCGAACGGTCCCAGGGCGCCGGGCAAGTCGCGGTCGAGGCGCTCCTCGGTCGCGTCGGCGCGAAGCGACAAGCCGAGGGAGGCTGCGTTCTCTCGCCGCAGCGCCTCGACGCTGCTGCCGAAAAGCCGCGCCGCCGCGGGGTTGCAGAGCACCACGGCGTCGCGCTCGTCGAAGGTGACGACCGCCGCGGTGATCGAGTCCATGACGGCCCGCAGCAGGTGGGTGGCCTCGGTGCTCTGGCGGCGCTGACTCGCCAGCTGCGCCGCCAGGCGATTGAGCTCCAGGGCGAGCAAGCTCGAGCCGCCCGGCTCGGACCGGACGCGCAGCGAATAGTCTCCGTCGGTGAGGGCGCGCAGCAGGTTGGACGCCGTGTCGAGGGGCCGGGCGACGTGGTGTGCGAGGCGCACGAGGCTCGCGAGCCACAGCGCCGTGGCGAGGCCCGAGAGCGCCCACCACGCCGGATCGTAGGGGGTCGCGAGCGCCGGGGTCAGCCACAGCGTGAGCAGCGCTCCGCCGCCCCCGAAGGCCGCGGTCCGCACGGCCCGCCCGGTGTGAGCGCTCTTCATCCGCGGACCTCGCTCTTGCCCTCGGCCTGCAGCCCGTAGCGCTGCAAGCGCCGGTAGAGCGAGCTGCGGGTGAGCCCGAGCTGCAGGGCCGCGTGCGTGACGTTGCCCTGGCAGCGCTCCAGCGCGCTCTCGATGACCGTGCGCTCCACCTCCTCCAGGGTCATGCCCGAAAGCGATCGGCTGGCGCCGGGCGGGGGCGGCTGCAGCTGCAAGTCGGCCGGGCCCACCTCGGCGGACTCCGCGAGCAGCACGCCCCGCTCGATCGCGTGCGCCAGCTCGCGCACGTTGCCGGGCCAGGGGTGCTGGCGCAGCCGCTGCACGGCGCCCGCGGTGAGGCGATACTCTCGGCCCGCACGCGCGCTGGCTCTCGCCAAAAAGTGCCCGGCGAGCTCCACCACGTCGCTGCCTCGCTCGCGCAGGGGGGGCAGGTGGATCTCGATCGTGTTGAGGCGGTAGAGGAGGTCTTGCCGGAACGCGCCGGCTGCGGCGGCCCGGGGCAGGTCCACGTTGGTGGCGGCGATCAGGCGCACGCTCACCAGGCGGCTCTGGGTCTCTCCCACCCGGGAGATTTCTCTGGTTTGCAGCACGCGCAATAGCTTCTGTTGCTGCGAAAGGGGCATGTTGCCCACCTCGTCGAGGAAGAGCGTGCCGCCGTCGGCGGTCTCGAAGGCCCCCTTGCGCTCCAGCTTGGCGTCGGTGAAGGCGCCGCGGGCGTGCCCGAACAGCTCGCTGTCGAACACGCCATCCGAGAAGCCGCCGGCGTTGATGGCGACGAACGCGCCCTCGCTTCGCGCCGAGCCCGCGTGCAGCTGGCGCGCGACGACCTCCTTGCCCGTGCCGTGCTCGCCCGTCACCAGCACGCAGGCCTCGGAGGGGGACACCCGGGCGATCAGGCTGCGGACGCGGCGCATCGCCGCCGAGCTGCCGAGCAGGGGCTCCGCCACCCGATCGGCCTCGAGCCGGTGGTTTTCCTCGCGCAGTGCCGCGGCCTCGCGCAGCGCCCGGCTCAGCGCCACCTGCGCGCCGAGCACCGAGACGAGGCGCTGATCCTCCCAGGGCTTTTCGATGAAGTCCCGCGCGCCCCGCCGCATGGCTTCCACCGCCGTGGGCACGCTGCCCCAGGCCGTCATCACCACCACGGCCAGCCCCGGCTGATTGTCTTGCAGGCGGGCGAGCAAGTCGAGCCCTTCGCGGCCTTCGGTGGCGGCGTGGGCGTAGTTCAAGTCGAGCAGGGCGGCGTCGAACGGTCCGCGCCTCACCTCCGCCAGCGCCGCCGCCGGTGAGGAGACGCACACCGCCTCGAAGCCCTCCTGCTCGAGCAGCAGGCGCAGCGAAAGCAGCACGTCTGGCTGATCGTCCGCGACCAGGATGCGACCCTTGGTGCTCATGCTCGCCATGGTAACCCGCGCTGGCCTGCGATGCGTCCCCGCCGACAGCGGCCGCGTCAGTGCCGCAGCGCCTCCGCTGGCGAGAGAGCCGCCGCGCGCGTGGCCGAGAGCAGAACCGAGCCCACGACGAAGATCGCCATCACAATGCCCGCGGCCAGGAAGACCCAAGGGGGGGGATGGATGCCCGCGCTGGCCATGCCCGCAGCGCACACGGCCATTCCCGCGCTGGCCCCGAGCGCGCCGGCCGGGAGGTTGTCGCGCGCCATCAGCAGCACGAGCGCTTTCGGCTCGGCTCCGAGCGCCGCGCGCACGCCCAGCTCCGGGCGCCGCGTGCTCGCCCGGTGGGCGAAGATGGCGTGCGAGCCGACGGCCGCCAGGCACAGCCCGAGCGCCGCCAGGCCGCCGAAGAGCACGATCAGGATGCGCGGCCCCCACAGCCGCCTCTGCACGACCTCCTCGACCGACTGCTGCTGAATCACCTGGCGCGGCTCCACGCTTCGCACGAGGTCGCGCACGGCCTGGATATCGCTCGCGGAAAAGTCGCGCAGCAGCAGCGCGACGCTGCCGGGCGCGGGTCCCGAGGCGATCGAGAAGTAGTGGTCCCCGGGGCTGCCCGGCACCACGTCGTACACGTCCGCGCAGACGCCCACGATCGTGCACGTCTCTCCGCTGTCGAGGTGGATGCGGCGGCCGAGCGCGGGTCCGGCTTCGAAGCTGGAGTCGGCCAGGTGCTGACTGAAGACCGTTTCGCAGGGCCGATCGCCACCCGGCGCCGAGCCGGGGCGCGGCGTTCGCCCCGCGAGCAGGGCAATGCCCATCACCGACCAGTACTCGGCGCCGACGTGCAGGCGCTTGCCCCACAGCATGTCGGGGGGCTCGGGCTTCGGCTGGCCTTCGCGATGGAACCGGGTTTCTTCGAAGTAGCTCGTCAGCGGAGGGTCGTCGACCAACGCGACTCCGCCGGAGGCGAAGCGGCCGCCTCCGGCCGGGGCGTCGTAGCGATCCTGCAGCGTGCGAATCAATCGGTCGAGCCGCGTGCGGCGAGCTTCACCCGCCTCGGCCGACAGTGGAAGGCGCAGCTGCACGAGCCCCCGGGGCTCGAACCCCAGGGGGATCTGCTCTCCCTTTACGAAGTGCTGATAGGTCGCGAAACCGCCGAGCGTGAGCCCTGCGGCGAGCGTCGTTTGCAGCGCCACGAGCGCTCCCGGAAGCCAGCGCTTGCGCGTCGGGCCGAGGGTTCCGCTCGCGCCGTCGCGCAGCGCGCGAGTCAGGTCGAGCCGCAGCCCGTGCCGCGCAGGGGGCAGCCCGACCAGCAGCGAGGTGGGCACGGCGATGGCCACCGTGGTCAGCCAGGCGCGGGCGCCGAGCTTCACGCTCATCAGCGGAACGCCTCCGCTGCGGAGACTCTCCGGCAAGCTCGCTACGACCCCGTCGACGGTCCACTGCGCCAGCACCGTTCCTGCGGCGACGCCCAGCGCGACGAGCACGGCGCCCTGCAGCGCCCACTGCAGCGCCAGCTGCGCGGGGCCGGCGCCCAACGCCTGGCGAATGGCCGCCTCCCGCGAGCGTTGGCTGGCCTGGGCCAGGAGCAGGTTGGCGGTGTTGGCGGCCGCCACGCCCAGGACGAGCACGGACGCGAAGGCCAGGGCGATCGCCAGCGGCCGGAAAGACACCAGCACGCGCGGCAGCTCGACGGCTTCGACGCTCATTCCCGCGTCCGTCTGCGGCTGGGCCGTGGCGATCTCTTCGCTCAGGCGCGCCAGATCGTGGTTCGCCTGCGCGAGGGTCGCTCCGGGCGCCAGCCGCGCCAGCGCGACGACGCTCGTCTCCCGGCTCGCCCGCTCCTCGGGCGAGGGGCGGTAGGGCAGCCAAATGCGCTGGCTCCCTCCAATCATCGACAGCAGTTTGGCCGGCGCCACGCCGACCACCTCGTGCAGCACCCCGTCGAGGTTCAGCTCGGAGCCGACCGCCGCGGGGGAGCCGCCAAAGCGCGCTTGCCACAGCTCCTCGGAGAGCACCACCTTCGGCGAGGCGGAAGCCTCGATGTCTCGCGGCTCGATCAGCCTGCCCAACCGGGGCTGCGTTCCGAGCGCTTCGAAGAGCCTGCCGCTGACGGAAAAGCCGCTCAGCTCTTCGGGCTCGCCGCGGTCGAGCAGCACCCGAGAGGCTCCCGAGAACCAACCCACGGCGGCGAGCGTAGTCGTGTTTTCTCCGTAGAATTTGGCGTTGGGCAAGGACACTCCGTCCCGGCTCATGTCTGCTCGCTCGCCCACCTTGACGGGAAACAGCCAGCCCACGCGCTCCGGCTCGGAGACGCCTCGCAAGGGAGACCAGAGGATTTCGTCGGTGAGGCTGAGGACGGCGAGCACCGCGCCGAGCGAGAGGGCGAGGATCGACACGGCGGCGCCGTGGGTGAACGGATAGCGCACGAGCGTGCGCAGGGTGAAGCGAGCCTGTCGGGCGATGAGATCCATGATTGTACCTTCTTTCCTGCGGAGCCACAGAGCTCACGCCCGAGCCGGCGCGCTTTCGGTGCGCTGCTCGCCGGTGAGCTGTCCGTCGCTCAGGTGCAGCACGCGGTGTGCCAGGCGGCAGAAATCCGGGTTGTGCGAGACCATGCAGATGGTCGTGCCGGCGCGGTTCAGCTCCAGCAGCAGCTGCAGGATTGCCTCGCCGTTGCGGGTGTCCAGATTGCCCGTGGGCTCGTCGGCGAGCAGCAGGCTCGGCTCGGCCACGATCGCGCGGGCCACCGCCACGCGCTGCTGCTGCCCCCCGGAGAGCTGGCTGGGGAAGTGCGCGCTGCGGTGCGCCATTCCGACCCGCTCCAGCGCCTGGGTGACGCGGCGCTCGCGCTCTGCTTTGCCGGCCTTGGCGTAGAGCAGCGGCAGCTCGACGTTTTCGCGCGCCGACAGATCACCGATCAGGTTGAAGGCCTGGAACACGAATCCGAGCTTTCGGTTGCGGACTCTCGCGCGGGCCGTTCGGGAGAGGCCCTCCACGCTGTCGCCGAAGAGCCAGTAGCGCCCGGAGGTGGGGGGATCGAGCAGGCCGAGTACGGATAGCAGGGTGGTCTTGCCGGAGCCGGAGGGGCCCTCGATGGCCACGAACTCGCCCGGCTCGACGGCGAGGTGAATGGAGTCGAGCGCTCTGGTTTCCAGCTCCTCGGTCAGAAAGGTCTTGCAGACGGATCGCAGCGAAATGACGGGCTCGGGCGCGTGCGGCAGGGGGGTCGTGCTCGTCGCGCGCGGTTCGGCGGGAGATTCGGCAATGCTCATGACTTGGTCCTCGGCTAGCGGTGGGGGAGCGAAGCGTTCATCGAAAGCGGAGCCGATCCAGGTCCGCATAGGGGGTCATGTCCGACAGTACGACCTTGTCCCCGCGCTGCAGGCCACTTTGGACGATGGCGCGTCCGTCGCCTGCCGGGGTGAGCTGCACGCGGGTGCGCACCAGCAGGTCGGGCGCGGCCAGCTGAAACAGCTCGTAGCTCCCCGGGCGCACGACGTGGGCGGGCGCGGGCAGGTTGAGCGAGCGCTCGGACGGATCCACGCAAATGTCGCCGCTGACGCGCTGATCCGGCCTCAGGCCAGGGGGCGCTTCGGACCAGCCCACCGTCACCCGGACGGTGCCGCGAGCCGCCCCCGGAGAAATCAGCGTGACCTGACCGTGCCACTGCACGGGGCCGGCGTCGAGCGACGCCGGCTGCCCGACGGCGACCTGGCTGGCGCGCGTCTCGTCGATCGAAAGCTCCGCCTCGAGCTGCGGGGAAAGAATCAGCTTCGCGAGGGGTACGCCCGCCTCCACCCACTGGCCCGCCTCGACCATGGTGGAGTGCACGATGCCCGCGCGGTCGGCCCGCACCGCGAGCTGCTCGAGCTGCGCGGCTCGATAGGCGATGATCGCACGCAGCGACTGCACCAGGCGCAGGCCGGGCTCGAGCTCGGCCCGGTGGGTGCGCTCGGAGGCCTCACGCTGCGTGGCGAGGTGGCGCGCGCGCTCGGAAAGCTCGCGCGCCCGACTCTCGGTGATCTCCAGCTGACCGGCAGACAGCGCTCCCTGCCGGGCCAGCTCCCGAAAGCGGCGCCGCTCGCTTCGAGCGAGCCGCCGTTGCTCGAGCGTCACCGAAAGATCCATCGACAGCTGGCGCTCGCGCTCGGAGGCTCGGCCGCTGGCCTCGGCGACCTGCAGCTCGGCCGCCGAGAGCTCTCGCTCCGCCTGCAGCCGGGCCAGCTCGAGCTCCGGGTTGCTCAGGTGGGCGAGGACCGAACCGACCTCGACTCGGTCGCCGGCCTCGACGGCGAGCGACTGCACGTGCGCTCGGTGCTTGGCCGTGACCCACTGCACGTCGACGGGCACGAGCCGGCCAGGACCGCTGACGTGCCGCACCACCGGCTCCGCCGTGACCTCACCGAGCAGAATGGCTTGTCGTTCGACGCTCGGCAGCCGGCGCCGGTAGGAGCCGAGCGCTAGCGTGGCGCCCAGCGCGACGACGGCGAGCGTCGCAGCGGCCCACGGCGCTTTGCTGCGCGCGCGCGAGCGCGGCCGATCCATGCTGGACGGCCGGGGCGGGGTCTCGGTTGCCAAGCGCCTCGATGAAGCGGAGCAGGGTGAGCTTGCCGGGGGGTTCGGGTCGCGCATGGTGGTCGGGACCACGGTTTGCGGATCTCGTGCCAGCGTTGCGGTGCAGACCAGGCGCTGCCGCGATGGCGCGGTTTCCCCGGGGAGTTTCCGGCGAAGTGGCATTGTCGCCGGGCGCTCGTGGGTCCAAAGATGGCTCGGCGCCTCTGCAGCCGCCGCGCGCGACCGTCCGAGGGTGAACGCCGATCCCGGAATCGGACGCCTTGGGCCAAGCTGGCCAGAATCCGCCCGGATTGGACATGCACTGGTTTTGGGGAACGAACGTCATGTCCACTCTGCGTCGGGAGCCCGAAGAGGCTCGCGTTGGATCGCCTTGCAATCCCTTCTATAGGTGGGGATGTCAAGGCGCAGCTCTCCCGAGCGACGGCGATCGTGGTCTCGATATCCGGCGTTCGCGTAACCGCTCTGTCGCCGCGACCCGAGTCGAGCGCCGCGATCTTCGCGTGCCGAATGGTGGCCGAGACGCAGACCGCGACGTGTGGCGCTCGCCCTCCCGAGGACGCTCGGAGCCCCATCGTGCTCGCCTCTTGCGACGCCGGCGCGGCGCTGTCGAGCGTTCGAGAGGAGTTGGGATCCAAGGAAGGAATGTTGCAACTGGTGGGTACGGAGGCGCTGGTCGCCGATGCAAGGCTCCGGAGGGAAGTGCTGCTGGTCCTCGAAGCCGCGCTGCTGTCTCACACGACGACGCGGGCCTGGCGGATCATCACGGTCGGCCCCTCGGATCTATTTGCCACCCTGCAGGAGGTGATGGGTGGCGCTCGCTGGAGCAAGGATGATCCGCCCCCCTCTGCGTCTTCCGATGATCTTCGGCGCTGGGCGCGGGTGCTCGCCCACTTCCGACCAGAGGCGCTGGGAGCCTCCGAAGTCGCCGAGCTGCAGGGTCAGACTCGCAAGCCGCAGCCACGGCGAGCGTCCCGTTGGGGAGCCTCCCTCGCCCAGTTGCTGACCGTCGAGCTGGGCTGGGACGCTTCGCTTCAGGGGCTGCGAGACCGCACCCTCGAGGAGTTGGAGGCGCGCCAGCTCGGCGGCACTGCGCTGGGAGATGACGAGGTGGTCGACCGAGTCGTCACTCTGGCAGGCCCGCGCCACCGCCAGATCTGGGAGAGCTGTAGCGATCACGAGAAGCTGATCCTCGCCCAGCTCGCGTACGAGGGCTTCATCAACCCGCGGCGCTGGGCGATGGCGCGCCGCCTGTGCGAGCGTGGGCTGCTGCGCTTCGGTCCACAGTTCCGCTTGCCGAGCAAAGGCTTCGAGGTCTTCGTGCGGCGGATCGTGCCGCGGGCGGATCTCAACGCCTGGGAGACGGCGCACTCCACGGGGGCCTGGCGGCGAGCCAGCGTGACCTTGATCGTCTTGGGAGCGAGCCTCGTGGGGCTTCTCTCGTTGGGCTACCCCGCCGTGGCGTCGAGCTGGCTCGGTGCCGCCGCGACGGCCGTTGCGGGTCTCCTGATGGGAGCCGCGCGCCTGAGCACGCTCACACGGGAGACCCTGCGCCTGCCCGGAGCGTTGTCGAGCTTGCCGGACTCGAACGGAGCCCGCGGCGGGTGAAGGGAGAACGCGAGCTGAGCTCGGAAAGCCCGAACGGGTCGCTGGGCGACGGCCCCTCCCCGGAAACGGTCCACGCGCGGGGCCGCCACGGCCCTCACGGGATGGCCATTGCCGCGGGGCACGGCAAGCCGAGGCGCTACCCCGCGGAGGGAGGAAGAGCTCACGGTGTTTCGGTCGGGATTTGCCAAGCGCAGCGCCCGGGCTCGAGTGGCGCCGGGTGCACTCAGCGGGGAGGCGAAGGCTCCCAGGGCGCGCGCAGCAGCCAGGCCTCGCGCCGCTGCTCGCCCACCGTGACGACCACGGCCCGCGGACGGCGCAGCACCGAGTAGCGCTCGCGCTCGTCTGCGAAGAGACTCGCGAAAACGTCCGCAGAAGCCTCGTCCTGAAAAAACACGCGCCAGCGGGCCGCCACGCGCTCTCCACCGAAGTGAAAGTAGTCTAACTGATCGGAGCGCCACGAAAGCGCCAGCCGACGAGCAGACTCTTCACTCTCCTCGTGAATCAGCGCGAGCCCGTACACCAAGTAGGCGCCGAGTCGATCGTGGGAGACGGCGATGCGCTCGCGCGCTGGGCGCACTTCGATGGCGAGGTCCGGCGCGGGAAACGGGGGAAGCTCGAATTGCTTCGGCGGAAGCCCCCACATCGCTCGCATGGCGAGATGACTGCTGGCGGGCGGCTCATCGAGCAGCTGCCCGAGGCCCTCCCGACCCCGTTCTTCCAGAACCTCGGCCGCCCAAGGAGGCCCGGCGACGTAGGGAAACGCGGTGCGCGCGAGTTCCACCGAGAAGCCGTCTCCCTGCAGCAGACCGCGGACTGCGGCCGCGACCGACTGCAGTTGTTGCATCAGCCAGCCCTCGCCTTCGTCGAGCTCCGGGCGGCCTCGCGTGAGGAAGCGCCAAGCGGGCAGCTCTGCCTCGCCCTCGGTGAGCGATACGTAGGCCAGCTCGCGATCGATACTCACCCCGATACTGCGCCTGGCTGCGCTCGACGGGCCCATGGCGTCGAAGCGCAGGGCGTGAAACAGCTCGTGGAGGCAGATCGCGTCGAGATCTTCCAGGGAGAGATCCTCCGATTCGATGAGGACCAGCTGAGCTTCGAGCGGCACGAATTGCCCCACCAGAGTCGCCTCTTGCGTCGCCCCCACGTCCGCCGCAACGGACGGCAGAGGTCGCCCAAAGCCCAGCAGCCCATGCACCCGCGCCCGCACTTCGCCGACCGACAAGGGCCCCGGGGCGCCAGCGCAGCCCACCTCCGCCTCGGCGCCCAGCTGCTCGGGACACGGCTCTTCGACCGCCTGCCACTCGACGAATTCCTCACGGCTCATCACGACCAATTCGACCTGAGGGAGCGGATGGCTCGGCCCCCCCCACAGGCAAGCCGCCAGAGCGCGCAATGCCTCGAAGCAGGCTGGCTCGCTCGGCGCGCAAGCGAC
>JBNKVS010000031.1:0-153842 GCA_050299315.1 Polyangiaceae bacterium | reverse complement strand
GCAATGTGGGTGACCTTCACCTTCCAGTTCTCCTTCAGACGGATCACGTAGCGCACGTCGAACTGCGCGCAGTCGCGAAGCAAGGCGTGACTGGCGTACCCGAGATCGCAGAGCAACCCCAGTCCACGCCAGCCCTCGTCGGTCACCAGATGGGGCGCATCGTGCTCACGGGCTGGCGAGAGGTGAAACCCGATCGTGGTTCCCACTCCAACCGAGTAGCGCTTGTGCACCTTCAGAGCCGCGTAGTCCCCGGCGCCCGGGTACTCGTCCTTCACCTCGGAGTCCAGCGCCACTGTCATCGAGTCCACGATGTGCCAGTCCCTCACGTCGGCTCCGAGGGCTCCCGGAAGGTTCAACGGCTGCGCTTTCGCGTAGGCGAGCGCGCGATCGCGGACTGCCTCCATCGTCCGTTCGAGGGGCGTACCGAACCAGGAGTAGAAGCCACCTCGGACCACCTTTGGAGCCGCCCTCGAAGTACAGCTTCATCGCGTCCGCCTGGCGCCCGCCGTTTCCTGTCGACGCCGCGATGCTCATCGACCGAAGGGGCATGACGCCGTTCAGCTTCCGCTCTCGTTGCTGAAACCCGCCGGCCGCCATTGCCTCCCGAAGTGCCTCGTCTGGAAGCACCGCCTCAAAAACCTCTCGCACATCCGTGCCACCACGCGCCATGCGGCGAAGAGATCATCCGAACGCGTCGCACGCAATTCCCTCGTGTAAGCGATCGAAGTTGCTCCATTTTTCGCCCTATCTGGACACGGATGCGGCGTACCCCTTTGACGGAGGGTTCGCGGTCCTCTTGTCCAGCAACACGTATGCCGGAGGAGGCGGATCTTGCGACGGCGGAAGGCAATTCTACGTCGGACTCGACGACCCGAACTACGACAAGAAGGCCGCCACTCTGTTGGCTGCGTACCTTGCGGGGCACGAAGCCATGATTCTCTGGCAGACTGAGGGTACTGGCACGTGCAGGGCACACATCAACCGTCTACAGATCCGGCGGTAGTGCGCCAGTCGGATGTGAGTCAGACACTACCGGCCGCTGCTATTGCCTCCTGGGTAGGTTCCCCGGATGTTCTGGGCAATTCTCCCATCGGGGGCGGCTTCAGCCGTGTAAAGCCACCCTCGTAGGGAGCCGTATGTAGGCTCAGCCATGCGCTGATACCGTCCCGCGATGGCGCGAGCGCCGCCGCCTCTTGGGTTCCGTTTCTCTGTCTTGAACTTCGCCCCTCGCTCTGTGACGAGACCGGGGGCGTTCCACAGTTGCCGTCCCTCGAGAGCCAGCCCGCCGGGGCTGCGGTTCAGCGGACAAGTCTGACGGAAGTAGCCATGCAGCCATCCTCGCTGTGCGAGTAGCCCACCAGCACTTTGCTTTCGCGGCCGACGGCCCAGAGGTGAGGCATGGCGTGTCGGCTCTGAGCACGGCACGGCGCACCGCTCGATGGCGGGCTCGAGCACTCCGTGGCCGTAGCCCTCCCAGCAATTGAGGGTTTGGATGGGAATGTCGAGGCCGCTGCGAGCGAAGATCTTCTGGGCGCGGTTGAGCGGCAGCCCATCGACGGTCTTGTTGACGACCAAGGTGGCGAGCAGCTGCGGACCCGGCAAGGCGCAGTCGATGACTCGCTTGGCGGGCGGCACGTAGGAATTTCAAAGCGGCTCCGGGGGGGGGCTCCGGGGGGGAATCAACATGTTCGGCATTCCACGAACCACCGCGTGTGCCGTCCGGGCGGATTCGGGCCAGCTTGAGCGAATCCAAAGCGCACCCGTCCCGTCGGCGGACGCGCGCGGTCGCCGCATGCCGTTGCCGCGCAGGCTCGGCGGGCTAGCCGTACGGGAGGTGCGGGGACCGGGCGCGGCCGAGCGGTGGAGGAGTGTCCGGTAGGTTGCGGGCTCTCAGCCAAAGGCTGGCCTCTGCGCGACTGTCCACCGTTTCGACGAAACGCATCCTTTGGCCGCAGCTCGGGCACTCGAGCGCGTCGACGTCGAAGACGCGCTTCAATAGAGTTGCCCAGTCGATTCGAGATGCGCAGTTTTCTTCGACGTGGCGCGTGGTCGGCGTCTCGCCGCCACGCAAGACCGCCGCCGCGGTTGGGTTGGTTGGGCGACGCGAGTCCGATGGGGTGGACGGCGTCTCCGAGGCTCCGCGAGCCTTTTCACTGGTCGTGCCCGGGTCTTCGACGCGCGGAGCGGTCGGCGCGTCGCTGTGGTCGTCTCGGGGGTGCTGGCAGGCGCGATGCGTCGTCTCTGCGCGCCCGTGATGGCAGCCTAGGTGATGACGCCACCGGCTGTGCGGAGCGAACACCCCGTAGAAACGCACGAGGGGGTGCCTGGGCGGCGGGATCAGCGCCGAGAGGCGAGCCATGGACTGCAGGGGCGTCATGATTCTCACCTGCTCGGTCTGCTTGACGCGATAACTCACGTTCCCGTCCTCGGTGAGCTCGAGTCTCTCGAGCGCGAGGGGAGCGCGAGCACAATAGCGGAGCAGTCGTTCGCGAGCCGCGACGAGACCGGGCCCCACGGTCACGGCCGCATGCAGGTTGAACCGCAGATACTCGGCAGCCAGACCTTTTCTCGGCTTGGGCGGTGGCGTGGGCGCGGTCTGGTCCCCGGATTCACTTGGGCCGGCTCGGTGGAGCGGACCAACCCCGAGACAGCCGCGGAGGCACTGGAGCAGCGGGGAGCGCACCTCTTCACCCGAACGGTCGTCGCCCAGGTAGCCGTGCTTCTCCAACCATCTCACCACGCGCGTGGCGGTGGCCGTCACGACTTCTTCGAGGTCCATGCGGGTGGGGCCCCGCAGCGGGATCGCGTCCGGTCGCTCTTGGTCCGCGCTCGGGGAAAACAGAACGTCTGGAACGACGACGTGCCAGTGCACGTTCAAGTTGAGGCTGGAGCCGAAACGCTGGCAAAAGGAGACGGCGGCACATTCGATGCGTCGCCCGCGATTGGCGCGACGACCTTTCTGCCAGCGGTGGATCTCCTGCACGAAGATGCGCCCCACGGCCGAAAGCGCATCGGGCTTGGCTGCGAGCAGCAGGCGGAGCTCGAAAGGCACAGTGAGCACCCACTGTCGAAGGGGTACGTCGGGGATGACGTGGTCGACCAAGTGAGCCGCAGTGTTCGACGTGCGGCGGGCATTGCAAGACGGGCAGATCCCCCGAAGCTTGCAAGAAAACGGGAGCAGGAGCTCGTGACCACAGCCCGAGCAGAGGGCTCGAGCAAAGCCGTGAGCCAGCTGTCCGCACTCGAGGTAGCGTCGAAACTCGCTCTCCACGTACTTGGGCAAGCGCTTGTCGCATTCGTCCTTGACGTGGAGGAGAAAACTCTCGAGGTGCGCTTGGACCAGCTGATACAGCACGGTCTCTTCGGGACGACGCTGGCGATATTGAGCCGGGGAACTGCGCGGCACGGCACGCTCGGCTCAGCGAGCATCGTGCCGAGCGTCGCGAGCGCCGCATCTCGGAGCATCCGGTTGTCGCAACCTGCGCGAGCGGGTGGCGAGCGCCGGCGAATGGCCACGTCATCGGAGCGCTCTCGAAGTCGGCACCCGGCGCGATGCTTGAACATGGGACGCCCACTCGATCCGCGCTGCAAGCGGCGTGACGGGCGCAAGTCGTTCCAGAGCCGCAGATCGATCAAACCACGCGAGCCAGCTGACGCGCCTCATAGCTTGCACCGCGGTCCCACTTTCCCGACGCGGGGAGACCGGCTCGAGCGGCCAGCGCGCCCGGCTCCGTTTCCCCGGGGCCCGGCGGCGGTCGACTCCGACCGGGTGTCGACCGCCTCGGGCCCGGCGGCGACCCCTCACGCGGCGTACGCGACGCCGAGCGCGGCGCCGTCGATCGGCCCGCAAGAGCCCGAGCTAGCTCGAGAAAAGAGCGACCCGCAGGGGGTGTCGCGCGCGCGGCCAGGCCTTTGCGAGCGACGCGCAGCATCGACGGCCGCGCGCCGCCGCCCGGCGCGGCGAAGGCGAAGTGGGCTCCGTCCCGCCGCTGCGGCTCGGAGCCCACCACCCCCGCGGCGGGCACGGGGAATTGCTCGAACTCGTCGGCCGTCAGCGCGGTCGCAAACGGACGATTGGCGCAATGCATCGGACTGGCTACAGTACGAGAGGCGTCTGCGAAATCACGACGGAGGAGGTACGCGTGCGAAGAGTACGGCTGCGGGGGGAGCGACTCTGGATCATCGGGGCTGTCGGGGTTTCGGCAGTCGCGGGAGCGGGCTGCGCAGGCGCGGAGGGCGACGGCGCGAGCGAGGCACAGTCGGCTCCTCCAGCTCCGCTGGCCGAGGCGCCGCGCGTCTACGAGGGCGAGCGAGGAGTGCTCTTGGTCGAGACGCCCGAGGGGCTTTCGGTGCGGCGTCGCACCGGAGCGGCCGAAAGTCAGCCGGGGGATCCCACCAGCGAGCAGGTTCGGCTCTGCCAGTGGGCGTCGTGTGATTCCGTCCAGCAGTGCATGCAACAGGCCTGCGAGCTCAATGGCGCTCCTTCCTGCCAGCGGGCGGCGGACGAGTGGTTGAGTGCCTGCGCGCTCTGCTCCGGAGCCCAGACCGCGGCGGGTTGCCCGTACCAGGTAACCGCTTGTGGCCCGGGCGACCTCTCGTGCGTCTTCCGCCAACTCCCCTTGCCGAAAGAGCTCGGCGATTTCGTGCCCAGCGGGGATCGGGTGTTGCCGCACCCAGCCAGCTCGCCCGAGGGAGCCGCGCCCGGGGACGGATCCGCCACGCCGCGAGGCGGTGGCTCCCCCCCCGACGGCGCCTCGCGCGGCGCCGCCTCATCCGCTCCCTCCACGAGCGGGGATCAGGCGACGAACCCGGGCCAGCAGTAGCTGTCGCGGGCGCGCGGCGAGTAGCTCTCGCGGGCCCGCGGCTAGGCGCGCCCGCGGGGCGTGCAGGCGGCGACCCCGGCGTCGGGCTCCGCACCGGCGCTGGGTAGCTCTCCGAGCGCACGCCGCAAGGCACTGAGCAATACGTCGGCGGGCTGCGCCCCGGAAACGCCGATGCGTCCCATGACGAACATCGGCACGCCCGAGATCCCGAGCCGTGCTGCCGTTCGCTGCTGCTCTCGCACCGCCGCGGCGCCCTCACCGCTCGCGAGTACTCCACCCGCGGCCTCGAGGTCGAGCCCGACTTGCTGCGCGATCGACAACAGGGCCTGAGTGTCTCCAATGGCTGCGCCCTCACAAAAGTAGGCCTGGAGCAGGCGCTCTTTGAGGCGCGACTGCACCGCATGGCCCGCCTGCTGCTCCGCCCACCAGAGCAGGCGGTGCGCGTCGAAGGTGTTGCCGCCCTGGATCCGCTCGAAGTCGAAGGCGATTCCCTCCTGCCTGCCGACTCGGCACATGCGCTCGATCATCTCGGCCGCCCGCGGCGCCGGCACCGAGTACTTGCGGGCCAGACGCTCGAGGTACGAAGGGCTGGCCGGGTAGGTCGCGGGCGCTGACGGATCCAGCTCGAAGGCGCGATACGCCACCGACACCGGCACGGGAGCGGAGAGCTGGGCGAGCGCGGACTCGAGCCGCCGCTTGCCCACGAAACACCAGGGGCACGCCACATCCGACCAAATTTGGATCTGCAGACCGGTCACGCAGCCACCATGGCACGCGTGTCGGCACGCGACCAGCGCTGCGCGCCAGGCGCCGTTCACCCGCCCGTACGCGCGTGGGCGGCCGCGCCGTGCGCTGGGGATCCCGACCCGGGAGCGCACGGCGCCCCCTCGCCCGGACACAGGACCGTACACGCCGGCGCCGCGCCGCTCGACGCGCGAGCCCCTTGGGGGCGGCGACCCCCCGTGGCCAATCCCCACCGTCCGCGGCTCGCCCGCCCCGGGCGCCCGCGCTCGTGACCGGCCGCGATCGCTCTGGGCCCGGCCTCTCGATTGGCGCGGGTCGATCCGTTGCTACACACGAGGCTACCAGGTTGGCAACGGAGTCGAGCGAAGCCGTGACGCTGCGGGACGGGCTCGCGAGAGAGCTTCGTTGCCGGGTGGCAACCGCAGGAGAATCAGAATGACAACCGCAATCATGGCCGTCAGAGGCCTTTGCCCTGGCCCGACGCGTGGGGCTTCGACTCGCCGAGGCCTCCGGCGTCCTCGACCCGCGTCGCCGTCCCCCGCTGGGAGGCGAGGCGAGGCGAGGCGAGGGCCCGAGTGACCGGCATCCCCGTATGACACCGCGGTGCGAATCGCCCTCGCGCTGAGCGAGCCCGACGCCGCCGAGCGCGAGGGGCGCGACGCTCGGGGCCCTGCCCTTCGCGCTTCGACGGAAGCCGCGAGCAAGTCAACCCATGGCTCCGGGACTTGCGTGCGCGGCCGCGCCCAAGGACTTTTCGGGCGCAGCGCCCGCGCAGCGCCCCCACCCGGACGAGCGGCTCCCGCAGTCAGCGCGTACGGCCCAGCACGCGTCGCGCGCTGGGCCCCGTGCCGCGGGTTTGTCGCCCTGCCTCCGAGCCGCTGTCTCCGGCCCCTTGATTTGGAAGAAGCGCGACGCTTCCTCGGGCCGCCCGGGTCACTCCTCGGGCGTGCTCACGCACCGCCCCAGCCCTGAGCCAAGCCGTACCGACGCGCAGGGCGCTGGCCCCGCGCGCCGATGGGCATCGCGGCTGCGACCCCTCACCCAAGGAACCCCCGCGTGTGTCACGATACCGCGCGCCTCTGCGCGACGTGAGCTTCGTTCTCCGAGAGCCGCTCGACATCGAACGGAGCTGGGCTCCTCCTACCCCGAGAGTGACCTCGGCGCCGAGCTACTCGATGACGCGCTCACGGAGGGCGCGCGCTTCGCCGAGCAGGTGCTGGTTCCGCTCAACGGTGTGGGGGGTCGGCACGGGTGCGTGCTGGAGCGTGTGGCGGTGGCCACGCTGCCGGGGTTCAAGAGCGCCTACGATCACTTCTGCGAGGCCGGCTGCTTCGGACACCCGCTACGGGGGTCAGGGTCTACCTCACGCCGTGAGCTATGCCTTCGAGGAAATGCTCGACTCCGCGAATCAGGCTTGGGCGAGTGAAGGCATTCTCGAGCGACAACAGCATCCTCTGTACGAACCCCGCCATGCAGGTCTGCGGCGGGCACGGGTACATCCGCGACACGGGCATGG
Organism: Polyangiaceae bacterium; assembly: GCA_050299315.1. Lineage (GTDB taxonomy): Bacteria > Myxococcota_A > Polyangia > Polyangiales > Polyangiaceae > SZUA-265. Next base: position 146,759 of record JBNKVS010000031.1, on the reverse strand, counting down.
ACCAGTTCGTGCGCGGCGCTCGCATCACGACCATCTACGAAGGAACCAACACGATTCAGGCGCCGGATCTGCTCGGTCGCAAAGTAGCTAGGCGGGGCCGAGAATCGGCTCACCTCGTCCGCTCGCCTCGCCCCCGGGGGCAAGGGCGGTCGCCGCCGAAAAGCAATCTTCGCGCCAGAGCTCCCGGCGAACGCATCGCGAGTCGCACCCGAAGCACAGGCCGGCCTGCGTTCGGCTTTCGCACGCGACTGTGCTACCGCAGTGCTGCTCTGCGGGGCGCGTCGGGAGCCCACTCCGTCGCGCCATCGAGGGCTCGATAGGCGTCGACGCGTTGGCACGTTCGATGCGTCGGCTCGCTGATGTGTCGGCTCGTTGATGTGTCGGCTCGTTGATGTGTCGGTCGTCAGTGCACTGGGTCGCCGATTCCATCACGCGGCGTCGGTGGACTGGCATCGCGGATGCCTCCGCGTCGATGCGCGGACGTATGAGTGCGCAGAGCAACTGGCAATGTCGAAGGATTGGCACCGTCAACCAACTGGCACCGGCGAAGGATTGGCACCGTCAACCAATTGGCACCGGCGATGCACCGGCATCCTCCGTGGGTTGCGCCGACTCGGCGCTTCCCCAGCGCAATTCGACCCATCGATACCCGCCGAGCGCCCGCCCACGACTCGACGACCAACACCTCCGGTCGACCTCGGCACGGTGGTTGGACGTCCGACGAATCCAACCGGGGCGCGTCCGGTCGCAACTGCACCGGGCCGTGGGAGCGCACCACTCCCCGCGTACTCGAACCGGCAGCCATTTCGGCTTCGACACGCGCGAGGAGGAGCTTCAGGAGCAAGAATGCCGAGAAGGAACTACCGAGGACCCATCCGCCCCGAACGACCTGCCCACCGCGTCAACGGCAGAATTCGTTTCCCACGAGTTCAAGTCGTCGGAGCCGACGGGGAAATGCTCGGAACGATGAGCCCGGAAGAAGGCCAAAAGATCGCCCGGGACGCAGGGCTCGATCTGGTGGAGGTGGCGCCCAACGCGCGCCCGCCCGTGTGCAAAGTCCTAGACTACGGAAAGTTCAAGTACGAGAGGGCCAAGAGCGCCACCAAACAGGCCACCAGCTCCGTCAAGACGATCCAGCTGCGGCCGAAGACGGACACCCACGACCTGACGGTCAAGATGGGCCAGGCAAAGCGCTTTCTGCACCGCGGGGACAAGGTGCGCGTGGTCATGCGGCTGCGCGGGCGGGAGCGCGCGTTCGTGGATCGGGCAGTGCGCATCCTCTTGGGCCACATCGAGGATGAAATCGGCGCGGACGGACGGGTGGCCCCCCCCGCCCACCAGGATCGCATGATCAGCGTGATGGTCGAGCCGGTTCGCCGCGCCGCTCGCGCTCAGCAGGCGGAAACCGCAGCCACCGGGTAACGCGCAGCCTCGCGCCGGCCGGGCGCTCCACCCCCGGTGAATCTCCCCGGGGACCACCTTGGCTCGAAGCTCCGAACCTCGCTCCGCGCAGCGCCATCGAGCGCGCCGCCGCAGCCACCGCGACCGCTCTCGCGCACGAGCCGTGCGTCGCGCTCGGGGCGGCAGGGCGCCGCCGGGTCCTCGCGCCCGGCGGCCCGGGGGCGCCCAGCGCACCGGCGCGCCCCCCTCGGCACGTTGCCCGCACGCGGACCGGTCAGCGCACGACGTTCCCGATCGGCCCGGGATGCGCCAGCACATTGGGGGACAGTGTGTTTCAGTGCCCCTACTGCCACGGCTGGGAGCTCCGGGGGCAGCCTTGGGGCGTGCTCGCCGAGAATCCGACCATGCTCGAGTTCGCGATCTTCGCCACGGGCTGGAGCCCGCGAGTGACCGCCCTGACGAACGGAGAGCTCGCGATCCCCGGGTGAACGGCGACCTCCCCCGGCGAGGGGTCACCCCGTGAGGGCCCCCGGTCGCTCGCGAAAAACGGCGCGAGAGCCGCGTCGATTCGGAGCAGGACGCCGCTCCTCGGCGGGTCCGAGGCCGCCGAGGCTCCACACATTCTGCCCGATTTGGCTCAGGGCCGCGGAGCAGGCAACCGTATCTTTTCTTGCGGGTCGGTGATGCGGGCAGAAAGGTATGGCCAAGAACGGGGCGAGGAAGCGCTCCCCGAGGAGAGTCCGCAGGCCGATGCAACCGCCGACCTCTCCGCCCCAGACGAAGGCGCTGCCCCAAACCAAAGCGCTGCGCCCGACCGAGGCGCTGCGCCCGACCGTGGCGCTGCCCCAGACGAAGGCGCTGCTTCCGAGGATCTTCCAGCAGGCGAATCCTTCGCCGCGCCAACGAGCCTCCGCAGGGCGGACGAGCCGGCGCTTCGAGGGGTGGACGAGCCGAGCGCCTTCGACCGGGCGCTCGACGTTGCCCCGACCTCCGAACGCCGTGAAGGTCTGCCCCGTGGGGCTCGAGACGTCGAACGACTCGCGCCCCGAGAGCCCGTCGAGGTGACGGAACCAGCCGTGGAGACGGAGCCCAGCCCCGAGGGAAGCTCGGTGCCACCCGTCCGCGTCGTGTCAGGCGAAGTCGCCGGGTCGAGCGCCGAGCGCCCCGAGCCACCCCCCTCGACGAGCTCGTCGACTCGGCCTTCTTCGCAGGTCCCCAGCCGAGCGCCTTCGCGCGTCCCGAGCCGAGCGCCCGAGGCGCCTTCGGCTTTCCCGAGCTCCGCGCCTGCCGCCGCCGGCACACCAGGGCTCGCGACACGAACGCAGTGGCTCGATCACTTCGACGTGCCCGCTCTGCTGTGCGACGGCCAGTTCAACGTGGTCTACGCCAACTCCGCCGCGCGGGCCGCCGTGCGCGAGCTCGACGAACGCAGCGTTCAAGACTGCTTCGACACCACGCTCGCCGACTTTCCGGAGGAAGCCGGCGCGGATGGGCTCCACGAAAGCCCCCGGCAGCTTCGACGCTTCGCCGATGACGATGGGGCCAGGACTCTGACCTTCGAGCGCGAGATCGGGCACCGAACCCTGGAAGTCAAATTCTCCAAGATCGAGTCGGAGCCGGGCTTCGTCGTCTCATGGAGCGCACGCCCGGCCGCGGCGCAACCCACCGCGCCCGGCCGGGCGACGCTGGAGGCGCTCCGCGGCGCGCTGGCCCTGATCGAGCTCGATCTAGACGGCACCATCCGGCAAGCCAACGAGCGCTTCTCGAGCCAGCTCGGCTACGAGCCGAGCGAGCTGCAAGGCAGAAATCACAGGATGCTGCTGCCCTCGGAACGGCAGGGCTGCCAAGCCTCCGAGGACCTATGGGAGGCTCTCGGTCGCGGGGAGGCCCGGGTCGAGCGGGTCGCTCTGCGAGGCAAGGGCGGCGAGCCCGTGTGGCTACAAATCTCCTACTGCCCCGTGCTCGGGCCCGAGGGCGCGCCCCTCGCCGTGATCGCCTCGACCACCGAAATGCCGCCGCCCTCGGAGCGCCCGGCCCCGCACTTCCAGTGGCAGGTCGAAGCCCTCTACCGGGCTGCCGCCGTGATCGAGCTCGAGCTCGATGGTGAGATCGCGCGAGTCAACGAGAGCTTCTTGGACGCCCTGGGCTACGAAGCGTGCGAGGTCGTCGGAGAGCACCACCGCATGTTGCTGCCGCCGGCCGAAGCGGGGAGCTCGGGCTACCGCGACTTCTGGAAGGAGCTGACCGCGGGCCGCCCGCAGTCGGGGCGCTTCCGGCGCGTCGCCCAGGATGGGTCGACGGTTTGGCTCGAAGCGACGTACACGCCCATCCTGGATGCCGAGGGCTGCCCGCGCAAGATCGTGGCATACGCCCGGGACGTGACCGACCAGGTCGCGGCAGAAACGACACGCAAGAGCCCGCCTACCCGGCCCGAGCGCGCCTTCAGCCAACCGGCGATGGCTCCCCGTGCGGCCGTCGACCAAGACCGGGCTCGCACCCTGCAAGCCTGCTCCGAGGAGCTCCGGGGCAGCTCGAACACCATGGCCACCAGCGCTCAGCAGACGGCTTCGCGAGCCACCAGCGTAGCGTCCGCCGCCGAGCAGGTCAGCGCCAGCATTCAGACGGCGGCCGCGGCCGCCGAGCGGATGAGTGGCAGCATCCGCGAGATTGCACGCAGCGCCGCCGAGGCGGCCGCGGTTACCAGCGACGCCGTGTGCTCCTCGGAGGAAACGAAGTCGACCGTACGCAAGCTGGCGGCGAGCAGCCTCGACATCGGCAAGGTGGTGAAGGTCATCACCTCCATCGCCCAGCAGACGAACCTCCTGGCGCTCAACGCGACGATCGAAGCGGCGCGCGCCGGCGAAGCCGGCAAGGGGTTCGCCGTGGTGGCGGGTGAGGTCAAGGAGCTCGCCCGGGAGACGGCCCGGGCCACCGACGCCATCGGGCGCCAGATCGAAACCATTCAGGTCGATGGCAAGGGCGCGATGGATGCCATCGCCCGCATCTCCAACGTGGTCGACCGAATCAGCGAGCTGCAGAATACGATCGCGGGAGCCGTCGAGCACCAATCCGCGACGACCAGGGAAATCACCGAGAACGTGTCGCAGGCCGCGCAGGGGAGCCTGCAGATCACCCGGGATGTGGCGACCTTGGCCCGAGCCGCCGAGGAGACGAGCGCGGGCGCCCACTGCTGCCGGACCGCCGCCGAGCAGCTCGCTCGGGCCGCTTGTGGCCTGCTTGGCCTCGACGGCTGACGAAGGGGCCCCGGCGCGCTCGCCCCGGCGCGGGCGGCGGCGTCCGGACGGCGCCGGCGCGCCGTTCCCTCATTCGCCCGTTCGGTGCTGCGCCTCCAACACCTCGCCTACGGCCGTCAAGAGCTCCTCGGGCGTGATCGGCTTCGCCAGCAAGTGCACGCCCGCATCCAGAACGCCCGCGTGCACGATCGCCCGATCCGTATAGCCCGACATGTACAAGACCCCCAGCTCCGGGCGCTGCGCGGTCAGGCGGTCGGCGAGCTCTTTGCCGCTCATGACCGGCATCACCACGTCGGTGAGCAGCAAGTCGATGCGCCCCGGAAAGGAGGCCGCCAGCTCCAGCGCGCGCCAGACGTTCTCGGCCTCGAGCACGGTGTGCCCGGCGCGCTGCAAGACCGTGGCGAGGGCGCGCCGCACCCCGGGATCGTCTTCCGCGAGGAGCACCACGGCGCCGTTCACGGCGCGCGGCTTGGGTCGCAAGGCCGCCGCTTCCGTCAACGGCTCGTCAGTCGTGGGAACGTACGCCTCGAAGGTCGAACCGCGCCCGACCTCGCTGCTCACCACCACGCTGCCCCCGCTCTGCTTGACGATGCCGAACACCGTGGCCAGGCCGAGCCCGGTGCCTCTGCCCACGGGCTTGGTGCTGAAGAACGGCTCGAACACTCGCGCCCGGGTCGCGTCATCCATGCCGCTGCCCTCATCCGAAACGGCGATCACGGCGTAGCTTCCGGGGCCGAGATCCAGCCTCGAAACGCCCGCCTCCACATCCACCGCTTCGAGCCGCGATTCGATCCTCAGCCGGCCCCCACGCGGCATCGCGTCTCGAGCATTGACCGCGAGGTTGAGCACGACTTGCTCGAGGTGTGTCGGGTCGACCTTCACGTGCAGCGAGCCCGGCGCCAGATCGAGCTCCAGCTCGATGTCCTCTCCCACGAGCCGCCGGATCATCGGGCTGATCCGCTGCAAGATGAGGCCCACGTCCACCACCCGCGGGCGCAGCACCTGCCGGCGACCGAAGGCCAGCAGCTGCTGCGTGAACCCCGCCGCGCGCTCCGTGGCTCGAATGATCTCCTCGAGCTCTTCGCGGCCCTTGCCGCCACTGCCGACCGCCTCACGCGCCAGGTGGGAGAAGCTGAGGATCGCGCAGAGCACGTTGTTGAAATCGTGGGCTATGCCCCCCGCCAACCGCCCGATGGCCTCCATTTTCTGCGACTGGCGGATGGTGGCCTCCAGCTGACGCTCGCGCGAAATGTCCCGCGCAATGACGGAGAAAATCAGACTCTGCCCGTCGAGCGTGCGGTGCGAGAGCAACACGTGGGACATCGGCACGAGGGTGCCATCGTGGCGAATGAACTCGAGCTCACTGCGCCACGCTCCGTCGAGCTCCGCGGCGGGCAGCCCTTCCTCGAGCAGGCGCTTCAGGGAGCCCGCGTCGTAGTGGCCGTACACGCTGCGCCCTACGGCCGCTTCGCCCTCACCGAGTCCGAGAAAATCCCTCCCAGCGCGATTGAGGTAGCTCAATGCGCCCCCGGGCTCGAACATGGCGACGAAGTCGATCGTCGCATCCAGCATTCGCGCCCGCTGCTCGTTCTCTTGCTCCGACTTTCGGCGGGCCGTCACGTCGACGATGGCACCGACGGTTCGCAGCGGAACGTGCTTGCCGCCCACCTCGCCGAATCTCGTCGACGAGCGCGTCAACAGCCAGCGCAGGCCGTCCTTCGGGTGCAAGTAGCGGTGCTCCACGTCGTAGTACCCGTCCCCGCTCGGGTCGTGGGCGCGGGCAACGGCGCGACTGAGCGCCTCGTGCTCCTCTGCGGGGATGCGCGAGAGCATCGTCGCGATGGAGCTCGGCTCTTCGGCGTCGACCCCGAAAATTTCGCGCAGACGGGGCGACCAATACACGCGTTGCGCGCCCGGATCATCGACATGGTTGTGATCGAAGATGCCAAATTGGGCTCCGCGCACGGCCTCTTCGAATCGGGACTGCGTGCGGCCGAGCTCCTGCTCGACGCTCACCTGTTCCGTCACGTTCATCACCGACCCGATCACGAGCGGGGCCCGGCTCGCTTCATCGACGAGCGGAGAGCCATTTTGCAAGCGGTGGCGAAGCCACTCGAGCTCCCCCCCGCGCAGCATGACGCGATGGACGAAATCGACTTCCCCTGCGCCCCCAGCCGCCGCCTCGAAGGCGGCGCGCGTTCGGTCCCGATCATCCGGGTGCACCACCTCCCACAATTCGTGGATGCACTTCGGGGGCCTCCCACTCCACCCGTACATCTCGAGGCAGCGCGAATCGGCCAGGAAGTGGCCCGGGGCGCCCCACTCGTAGGAGCCGATCCCCCAGGCCGCGAGGGCCGCCGTTCCGCGGCGCTGCGACGGCCACCCTCCGGAGAACATCGGCTTCACAGTAGCTTCGCCGAGCCGCCCTTGTCGAGTCCTCACTCGGTCACGCCGCGGCGCGCTCGCTGCACCGACGGCGCGCCCGCCGATACGCCCGGCATCCAGCGCGTCCCACCCCAGTCCGGCGGCGCCGCCGCCGTGAGACACCGCGACGATCGTGCTAGCTCCCACGGCCGCAAGCAAGACTGCTGGGGTTCCGGTCGACGGGCCCTTTTCGAGATGTCCGCGGGGGGCGACGCGCACCAGCGGAAGCCGACGACGGGTAGCGAGGCCCCCCGCCCCCCATGCGCGCGGGGGAAGCGGGCGTTCCGCAGGTCCCCGGAGTGACCGACGACGCTCCGGCCACCGCTCGCTTCATCCGCTCGCTGCCGCGCGCGCCGTGCCTTCGAAGCAACGCTCGCGAGCCGTTGCCTCGGGGCCCCAAGACGCGGCCCACCGCACGGCGCGCGCACCTCGCTGCCGACGCTATCGACCGAGCCGATGCGAGATGCCTCTCCCGTACAGTGTGCCACAGCAGCCGTGTCCACGAGCCTGGACGAACGCGGCTTCGACGCATTGCAACCGCTTGGCAGGTTGGGATCGAACGCCCCTCGAAGGGTGTTGGTGCAGCTCCGAGGTCAACGGCTCGAGAGCCGCAGCCAATCACGCGGTCCCACGGAGCGAGCGCGGCAACGCAACGGAGGCGCCGGAGACTACCATGACACCACACCGTGGCCAGGGGACGACACGAAGACGGCAAGCACTGGATCGGCCGCGATCGATGACCTGGTCGAGGCCCCGGCGACGGCGAGTCACTCTAGTCCCCAAACCAGCGCAAACTTCACGCAAGCGTTTGTTTTGTGGGCTAGTGGAGCCGAAGGCGACCGTTTTGGAGTGAACGCCCCGGAATTCACTGCCGGGGCGGAGGGGGCTTTGCGCAAGCCCCCAAAAAAAGAGCTAGACCGAGGCCCAGCGCTTGCGCTGGATCGAGGTCTAGTAGCAACTGGGAGGTCAACACATGAAGCGAAATCGACACTGGGCGACTCGAGCTGCCATCGCCGCAATTTTGCCGGCTTGCAGCGGCGGGCCGATCGAGGCGGAGCCCGGAGTAGCCCTGGAGCTCGCGGTGGGAGAGTTCGCCTTGAGCGCGGAAGAGGCCACCGAGAGCTTGTCCTCGGCTCCGCTGGATTGCAGCGAGTTGCTCGCGGAGCTGCAGTACCCCGACACCGTCTTCACGTCGGTCACGGGCCTCGCCGAGGGCGAGCTGCCGCAGCCGGGCCAAGTGATCCCCGCGCACTGCCTGGTCACCGGCAACATGTTCGAGCGAACCGGCGCGGTGGACGGGCAGGCGTACTCGATCGGCTTCGAGATGCGGCTTCCGCTGCGGTGGAGCCGCCGCTTCTTCTACCAGGCCAATGGCGGCGTCGACGGAATCGTCGAGCCCGCCATCGGCAACACCAGCGGCGGGGGCCCGCTCACCAGCGCGCTGCAAAAGGGCATGGCGGTGATCAGCTCCGATGCGGGCCACAGCGCAGCGCAGAATCCATCGTTCGGCCTCGATCCACGAGCGCGCCTCGACTACGGCTACCAGGCCGTGGGCAAGCTGACCGCCATGGCCAAGAGCGTGGTCGAAGCGGCGTACGGGCGCCGCCCCCGGTACTCCTACATCGGCGGCTGCTCCAACGGCGGCCGCCACGTCATGGTGGCCGCCGCGCGCTACCCGGACGCGTACGATGGCTACCTGGTCGGTTCCCCCGGCTTCAACCTGCCCCGGGCAGCCGTGGCCAGCATCTACGGCGCCCAGCAGTACGCGCCGCTCTCCGGCGGGGCCGTGATCCCCGATGGCCCCTTCGCCGGTCTGCCGGATCTCTCGGCCGCTTTCACGCTGCCGGAGCGGCAGTTGCTCTCGACCGCGGTCCTCGCGCAGTGCGATGGGCTCGACGGCGTGGTCGACGGGATGGTCCAGGACCCCCGCGAGTGCAATCAGCTCTTCAGCCTGCAGGACCACGTGCCCACCTGTGCGGGCCCGCGCGACGGCACGTGCCTGAGCGCCGAGCAGAAGGTGGCGATCGGCAACGTCTTCTCGGGCGCCCGCACGAGCGACGGCACCCGCATTTACCGCGGCTTCCCCTTCGATGCCGGGCACGCGGCGTTCGACGTCTCCTTCTGGGAGTTCATCGCGCCGCTCGTGCTCGATTCGGGCGCCCTCGGCTTCGTCTTCGGGACCCCGCCCGTGAACCCAGCGACCTTCATTCCTCCGCTTTTCGCGCTGACGAGCAACGTCGACGATTTGTTCGACTCGATCTTCGCCACGAACGCCACCTACACCGAATCCGGGCAATCCTTCATGACGCCCCCTCCCCTCGCGGGCTTCCGGCGCCGCGGGCGGCGCATGGTGCTCTACCACGGGGTGAGCGACGCCATCTTCTCCGCCCGAGACACCGCGCAGTGGTACCGACACCTCGACAGACCCACCCGCAACGCGGCTCGCTTGTACCTCGTTCCCGGTATGACTCACTGCGCGGGGGGCCCTTCGACGGATCAGTTCGATCTACTGACACCGCTGGTTCGCTGGGTCGAGCGCGGCAAGCGGCCACGGGCCGTGCCCGCCGCCGTACGCGGGCCGACGAACGCCGGTGGGCCCAACTTCGACGTGCCGCCCACCTGGTCGCCGGACCGCAGCCGCCCGCTCTGCCCCTTCCCGCACGTCGCCGTGTATCAGGGCGGAGACCCGGAGGCGGCCGAGAGCTTCGACTGCGAGTGAAGCACCACGCGCCAGGCGCCGCCCCCCGAGCGTGACCCTCACGAACGTGCCGCAGCGCGCAGGCCCCCCGATGCAGTCGGCATCGGGGTCTGCGCGGGCTGCGACTCGCGGCGATCGTGCAGCGGGCCGTCTCATCGATGCGGGCTAGCCCAGGGCTAGCCCTGGGCTAGCGGCGCCGAGCGGTGGGGCGTCCCCTTTGCTACCGGCAGCTCTCCCCGCGGCGCTCGCGCTCGAGGCAGCCGACGATGCGGTGGGCAGCCATCAGCGCCGAATCGTAGGCGGCCGCGAAGCTGCCGTTGTACGAAGCGTTGTAGGCGGCCTCTCCGGCGAAGTAGAGGCGCCCCACCACAGGCTCGAACAACCGCTCCCGGGCTCGGCGGGCCACGGCTCCCGGCCGCGCGTAGGAGTAGGCCCCGAAAGACCAGGGGTCGCTCTGCCAGGCGGTGGCGAGCGCGGCGCTCACGGCCGGCGCGAGGTCGCGACCGCACATCTCGCTCAGTGCTCGCGTCGCCTCGGCGACCATCGCCTCCTGGCCCTGCTTCTCGAGCGCCGCGGCGCGATCGCCGCCGAAGAAGCCCACCGCCATCGGCTCCCCCAGCGGACGAAAGACGAAGGCCATGTCCCGCGATTGCGATCCGTCGTAGAGCACCCAGGTGTTGACCAGGCGCTCCCCGCCGGGGGCGCACAGGTCCTCGTCGCGGAGAAACTGCAGGAAGACCTTGTTCATCAGCCCCATCGGCAGGCTCGCGATGGCGTCGCGCTTGTCTTCGGGCAGCTCGGGCTCGAAGACGATGCGGTTTCGCGGATCCTCGCTCGCGAGCACGCCCGTGGAGACCGTGACCAGGGCCTTTTGCGCGTGAAAGCGGCCGCCCTGCTTCGTCTCGACGACCACACCCGGTGTGCGGCCGCGCGCGCCGCCGGGCGCCGCGGCCTGCGAGCCCCCGTACTCCACCCGCACCACGGGTGCGCCCAGCTCCACGCGATCGAGCACCTCCGCCCCCCACGCCTGAAGGAAGCCGCCGAAGCTCTCCTCGATGAAGTAATCCTCCTCCGAGAGAAAGGCCGCGGCGTCCCGCGAGGAGGTCTGCGCGAGCTCCGCGCCGGACTCGAGCGGGCCGGAGCTCAGCGCGACCAACGCGAGCATCTCGGGGCTCACCCCCGCGGGCAGTAGCTCGGAGGCCGCGCGATCCGAGCTTTCCTCGCCCAGGGCCGTCGCGGCCGTCAGCGCTTCGTCGTACGCCTCGAAGGCCTCTTCGAGGGCGCGCTGCTCGGCTTGGCTGGCGAAGTGGCCGCCGGTGAAGTAGTGCGGCGATGTGGAGATGTCCGTGAGCTGCGTGTGAAACCCCATGCCGAAGATGAGGGGGGCGAGCGGGTTCGTCTTGGCGTCGTGGATCCAGGCGCCCCCCAGGTCCACGGGCACCCCGAAGGTCGTGGCGTCCACCCGGCCACGGCCGCCGATGCGCTCCTGCGCCTCGAGCACCAACACGCGCAACCCGGCCCGCGCGAGCTCCCGCGCGGCCGTCAGCCCCGCCATCCCCGCGCCGACGATGACCACGTCACCCTCGCTCCCGCTCGCCGGCGGGGCGGAGGGGGTCGGTTGGCTCGCCCCACACGCCAGCAGCCCCCCACACACCGCTCCCCGCACGACATTTCCGCCCATCGCTGCCCCCCTACTGCTTCGTTACCGGTTGCCGGCGCTTCGCGCGCCGAGACGCCTGGCCCGAACGGGTTGCCTCCAGAGCCACGGGCCGCGCAAAACGCCCCTCGAAGCCAGTGAAGGGGCGCTTTCCGGGGCCCTGCTCGACGCCTGCGCCTCGTTCGGGGCTCGAGGTCGTCGATTCGTCGCGGCGATCATCCTGGATTGCCGCGCTCGTGCCGCGTCCGATGAGTCGCAATCACTGATTGTCGGTCGCCGCGGGAAGAGAGTCGTCTCGCCTCGAGCGGCGGACGGGGCACGTCGGCGCCGAAGGCGCCGCAGAGAAAAAGGGGTGCCGTGTCCAAGACGAGCTCCCAGCGCAAACCACCGCGGGCCGCCACAGGCGGACCCGCCCGCGGTGGTTCCTGATTGCGACTTAGCGGACACGGCACTAGGAACCCTTGCGCCGCGGGGGCAACGCCTCGTGGCGCGGCAAGGAGGCCGGATCCACGTACCAATCGGCGCGAGAGCCCCAGAAGACCGCCTGCTGCGGCCGCGCGGAGACGGGCTCCTCGAGCGTGCCCGCGGGCACCACCATCGTGCGCCCCCCTTTGGCGGCCCACGGCAGCGAGCTGCCGCACTGCTCACAGAACGCCGTGGCAAAGTACTTGGTGCCCTCGGGCTCGAAGCGCTTCACGGCCTCTTGCCCCTCGAGCCAGCGAAGTTTCTCCGGCGCGAAGAACAGGTTGGACGCGTGCGCGCTGCCCGTGGACTTTCGGCAGCGGCTGCAGTGGCAATAGTGGAAGACCAGCGGCGCCCCCACCACCTCGTAGCGTACGCGCCCGCACAGGCAGCCGCCTCGCAACCGCTGCTCCTCCGCCTCAGCCATAGGCCCGCCATGGTGCCAAAACGCGGCGGCAGCCGCCACCCCCCGGGCGGCGCTTGCGGCTCGCGGGCGCGCTTCACGGCCGCCAGGCAACTCGCGGCGGCGGGCCGAACCGCTCCGCCAAGGGGCCCAAAGCCCGCTCCACCGCCACGGCGACGGCCAGCACCCGCGCCTCGGTGCCCGCCGCCCCGACCAGCTGCAGCCCCACCGGCAGGCCCAGCCGATCGAGGCCCACCGGCAGCGTGACGGCGCACAGGCCGAGGAAGTTCGCGACGCTGGTGTTGCGCAGCGCCAGGGCATTGCAGCGCCGGTACGCCTGCGGGTCGACGAGCTCGGCCAGGGTCGGCGCCGAAAGCGGCACCGTGGGGAACACCACCGCGTCGACCGCGCGCAGCGACGGGCTGGCTTGCTCGGCCAGCCCCCGATGGGCCGCGACGCGGCGAGAGAGCTCCGCGGCGCCGGCCTCGAGCTCGAGGCGAGCGGCCACGTTGGGGTCGAGGCGCTCGAGGCAGCCCGGCAGCTGCTCGCGGAGAAAGACGCCGAGCTCGAGCGGCGCCGGGCTGTGCTCGCGAAACAGCTCGAGCGCCCGGCTGGCGTCGGGCCAGGGCCGCCGCGCGATCGAAGCGCCGGAGCCGGAAAGCTCCGAGAGCGCGGCCTCGACGGCCTCGGCGACCCCGGCAGAGCAGCCACTCCACAAGCTCGGCTCCTCGGGCGCGACGAGGGACACACCGTACAGCGACGAGAGGCTCGGGGCCGGCGCGCTGGGCTCGAGCGCCCGCCAGGCCCAGGCGAGGTCGGCCGCGCTGCGAGCCAGCAGCCCGGGGGTATCCAGCGTCGGGCTCAGGGGCACGATGCCCTCGGTGGGCCAACGCCCCACCGTGACCTTCAACGCCGCGTTGCCCGTCATCGCGGCGGGAATTCGCACCGAGCCCGCCGTGTCCGTGCCCACGGCGAGCAACGCGCTGCCCTCGCACAGGCTGACGCCGGCGCCGGAGCTGGAGCCGCCGGCCACACGCTTGCGCTTCGAATCCCAGGGGTTGATCGGATCGGGAAAGTGCGGGTTCGTGCCCAGCCCGCCAAAGGCGAACTGCACCGTGTGGGTCTTGCCCACTACGACCGCTCCCTGGCCGAGCAGCTCCCGCACCAGCGGCCCCACCCGCTGAAAGCGCTCGGGCAACGGCTCGGGGCAGCCGGCGAAGGTATCGAAGCCCGGCACGCCGTACAAATCCTTGACCGAGATCGGCACGCCCGTAAGCGCTCGGGCGCGGCCCGCCCGGCGCAGCTCGGCGGCACGCCGCGCACCCCGCCGAGCGCCCTGCAAGTCGAAACACCGATACGCATGCAGCTCGGGACGGTGCTGCTCGATGGCGTGCTCCACCAGCGCGCCGTCCCCCACCGCGCCGCGCTCGAGATCTCGGGCCAGCTCGGCCAGGGGCGGCAACGGCCGCTCGAGGGGACCCATCAGAGCTCCGAAGCAGCCAGGGATCGCTCGAGAAAGGCCAGCGCCCGGCCCCACGCGTCTTCGCTTTGCTCGGGGCGATAACGCTCCGGCGTCGGGAAATTCTGGAAGGCGTGGCCGGCCCCCTCGTAGCGATGAAACATGTGCCGTACGCCCGCCGCAGCGAGCGCCGCGGCGTAGTCGTCCACATCGCTCGGGCTCGGGCTCTGATCCTCGCTGCCGAAAATGCCCAGCACCGGGCACCGGATGCGGCTCGCCAGCTCGATGGGCGGCGGATTGCCCTCGCCCATCGCGAGCTTCACCCGCCCGCCGTAGAACATCACCATCGCGGCGAGCCGCGGGTCGTGCGCCGCCCCCAGCCACGCCACCCGGCCCCCCCAGCAGTGCCCCAAGAGCCCGACTCGATCCGCATCCACCTCGGGGCGCGCCCGAAGCCAGCTCGACGCAGCCGCCACATCCGCCACCGTGCGCTCGTCCCGGCTCTCCCGCACCTTCCGCTCCATCGGCTCCGACTTCGGCCACCAGTGAAACAGAAAGGGCGCGACGACGAAATAGCCGGCCTCGGCGTAGCGCCGCGCCGTGGCCAGCGAAAACTCGTCCTTCTCGAGGCCGGCGTGGCCACCCGGCAGGTGCTGAGCGAGCACCAAGCCCGCCGCCGGGCGCGAGGAACCGCCGGGGGGCTCGAACACGAACAGCTCCATCGAGCTGCCCATCACGTCGAGGCGTTCGATGCGGTCGGGGGCCGGCTGGGTCATACCGCGCAGTGTAAACCACAGCTCCACGGACACGGCACGTCGATTGCGAAACTCGAGGGCGCGGTGAGCCAAACGATTGGCGCGACGCGGCGGCCTCGACGAGCCGCGGCGCATCGCGGATGCCGAGCTCGGCGCGCGGCGACGTGACCCTCCGCGTGCCGGGCACCTCGCTCGCAAGTCGGAGGTCGGGATCGCGCAAACGTGAAACGCTTCCCGGCGAGCCGCAGCGCCAGCCAAACGAGCGCAACGCAGCCCCGCGCGTCGCCGCACCCGCTCGAACGGCGCCCGATCGAGGGCGGCAACCTGGCCGCCGCCTGCGCCTCGGACGAAGCCTGCGGTGTGTCTAGAGAGGACCCGGACCGCGGCGTGACGCGGGCAGCAAGCCCCCACACGATCCGTCCGGCGCACGCGCCGGCGGCGTCGGGCAACCGGCGAGGGTCGGCGCTCGGGGCCTGCAGGCGCGTCCGCCTTCGCGGCCCCGGGCTCGCTTCAGGGAGCGCCGGCGTCGGCGAGGCTGGCGTCGGGCGCGCCGGCGTCCGACGGCGCCGGAGGAGATACTCCGGCGTCGCCGAGCGTCGGGGGCAAGATCACGAAGGCGGCCGATTGGAGCGCCGGCAAGCCGGGCCCCGGGTTGTCCGTGTAGAGCGCTCGGAGCCCTCCGGCGACGTCCGGTTCCCCGGCGTGCTCCTCGTTGAGCGGAGGGATCTCGAACGAGCCGCTGCAGCCGAAGGCCTGCGAGATGCCGTGCCCGTGCATGTCGTGCGCCACGAAGTAGTCCACCTGGACGCGAGCGCAGTCGACGGGCTGGTCGTCTTCGACGAGGACCTCGAACGCCAGGCGCTGGGGCTGCCCGAACTGGAAGGCTTGGCCGGGCTGCGGGGAGAGGAAGGTCAAGACGGGGGGGATATTGCCCACCACGACCCGGACGGCGCCGGTGGCGGCGCGCCCCGTCGAATCCACCACGCGCAAGCTCGGCGCGAACGTCCCGACGTCGTCGAAGGTAGCGGTCGGATTCGGCTCCGTCGAGTCGACCTGGCCATCTTGGTCGAAGTCCCACGAAAGCGTGATCGCGTCGCCGTCCGGATCGAGCGTGCCGTCGCTGGAGAGCTGCAGGCTGAAGGGGGGCGCGGCGGCGTAGGTGATGGGGGGATTCACCACCGGAACCGGCGTGAAGTTGCCCTGCACGTAATCGATCCGCGACAGCTGCGCGTCGGGGTTCTGCAGGTTGAAGCCGTCTCCGTATTCGAGCATGTACAGCGCGCCGTCGGGACCGAACTCCATGTCGATGGGGTTGTCCGTCACGAGCTCCGAGAAGAGCCGCCGGAAGGCGTCCAACTCACCCGGGGCGCCGGGGTGCATCTCGAACAGCGCGTCTCGCGACCACTCGTAGAAGATCGGCAAGCCGTCGAAGTATCGGGGCCACTTCAGCCGGGACTCCGAGCCTTGGTCGAAGTGGTAGACCGGGCCGGCCATGGGGGCGACGCCGCCCGCGCCCAAATCGGGAAAGCGCTCCGACTCGGCCGCGGAGTACCACAGCTCCGGCTGCACGACGGGCGGCAACTCTCGCAGGCCGGTGTTGCGCGGCGAATCGTTGACGGGCGCGGCGCAGTCGAACGGCGCCCCGGACTCGCCCGTGGCGAAGTCGTAGTCGACGTAC
Source organism: Polyangiaceae bacterium (assembly GCA_050299315.1). Lineage (GTDB taxonomy): Bacteria > Myxococcota_A > Polyangia > Polyangiales > Polyangiaceae > SZUA-265. Next base: position 130,568 of record JBNKVS010000031.1, on the reverse strand, counting down.
GGGAGCTCGCGCGTGGCGCAGTAGGGCCAGCCGTAGTTGCCCGGCGCGCGGATGGCCATCCACTTGCCTTGCCCCGCCGGGCCTCGCTGCGGATCGGCCTCGGATGCGTCCGGCGAGTAATCCGCGAGGTAGATCACGTCCGTCTTGCGGTCCACGCTGAACCGGTACGGGTTGCGCAGGCCCATGGCGTAGATCTCGGGCCTGGCTTGCGGCGTGCCCGGCGCGAACAGGTTGCCTTCGGGAATCGAATAGCTGCCGTCCTCCTGGACGCGAATGCGCAGCAACTTGCCGCGCAGATCGTTGGTGTTCGCCGAGCTTCGCTGCGCGTCGAAGGCCGGGTGCCGATCCATCCGCTCGTCGATCGGGGCGAAGTCCGAGTCGAAGGGGTTGCTGTCGTCCCCGGTGGAGAGAAGCAGGTTGCCCTGGCTATCGAAGTCGATGTCGCCGCCGACGTGGCAGCAGATGCCTCGGTCGACCGGCACCTCCAGCAGGATCTGCTCGCTCGCGAGCGGGATTTGGTCATTCTCGAGGCGAAAGCGCGACAGCCGCATCATGCCCCGGAACGCCTCCACGTCGGCTTCGGTCGCCGTGAGGGGCGCGTCGCCTTCGTTGAAATCGGGCGTGCTCGAATCGTCGAGCGGCGTGCCCAGGGGCGGTGAGTAGTAGAGATAGAGCCAGCCGTTTTCTTCGAAGCTCGGGTCGATGGCGAGCCCTTGCAGCCCCTCCTCGTCGTGCGAGTAGACGGGGATCTCCGCGATCACGCGGTTGAAGCCGGTGCTCGGCTCGTGCAAGAAGATTCGCCCCTCGCGCGAGGTGTGCAGCACCCGCCCGTCGGGCAGCACCGCGAGCCCAATCGGCTCGCCGGGGCCGCCGTTGAGCGTGACTTTTTGGAAGCGGTCGTCCGGCGGCGGGTCGCCCCGGCCTTCTTCGTGCGCTCCGGCATCCGCCGTCGAGGAGGCGGACGCGTCGGGAGACCCCACCGCGGGGCCCTCCGAGCCGCCTTTGCTGGAACACCCCAACAGGCCGCCCGCCGCGGCGGCCACGACGAGCCAGCGCCCCGCGCCGCCCCCGCCCTTCGCGCCCCCCGCGCGCCCCATCTCGCCTCGCCCCATCATCCCAGTGCTCTGAAGAGTCATCGCTCGCCGATGTATCACGAGCGGCGCGATACCTCACCGGAGCCAAGAGGCCGCATTCGGCACCGCAGTCGGAAAGCGCTCGACGGCCGCAGTCCTCGGGTGCGATCCGCGCGCACACGAGAGAAGTTCGGCGGCATCGGCACGTCTCGGCTCTCCCCCGCGGAGCCGCTACCGCCCCCCTGGACGGCAAGCCGCAAAGAAACACGCCGCAGACGCCGCGAGCTGCGCGCCCCGAGGCGATCGCGGCAGCGGCCTGGCACCCAGCCGGCAAGAAAGCCAGGGACCGTCGGCCCGCGCCCGAGAGTCGACGCAGCCCCCGCCCCGCTCGGCGCGTCCTGCTTCGCCTGCAGCGGGCGAGCCCAGCGGGTCGGGCGCTGCTCGGGGCCGAACGGGGGGCTCTGGTCCGCGGCGAGGAAGCCGGCAGCCGCGAGCCCGGCGGACTCCGCTCGCCGGGCTCAGCCGAGCCGGGGCCTGGGCTGGGAGCGACCCGGCGGAGGCTCGGAGCCCGCGCCGCGCAGCCCGAGCGAGATGCGCGCTTCCAGCGCGATCACGAGCAGCGCGCAGCCCAGCGCCGCGAGAGCCTGCCGCTCGTTGCCGAAGACGGACAGCGAGAGGGCCTCCAAGAGCGCCAAGCCGCCGGCCCAGGCCGCCGCCGGGCAGCTGCCGCGGCGCCAGCCGGCGTGCAGCCAGTAGGCGAGCAGCGCGGCGTAGCTGCCGACTGCGAGCGCGAAGGGCGGCCGTGGCCACGCGCGCCCGGCGAACAGGCCCGCGAAGAGCACGGCGGGCGCGGCGGCGAGCGGGAGCAGAGGCCGCAGCCGCGGCCGCTGGCTCGCGGCCAACAGCGCGCCGTGGCCCACCAGCAGCGCCGGCAGCCACAGCCAGCGCTCGTGGGGAGAGCGCGCCAGCAGAGCGGCCGCCACGAGCACCGCGGCCCGGCTCGCCGCGGCGCAGGCGGCGTGGGTAACCCGCGGCGCGCCGAGACCGATCACGGCGGCCACCGCGGCAAAGCACGCGGCCGCAGCGCGGGTGGAGGAAAACAAGTGAAAGCGGACCATCCCGAGCAGCACCGCGACCGAAAGGAGCGCGCTCGACCAAACGACCGCGAGCCGTTTGCCGGACACCCGCGAGGGTGCCGGGCCGTGTGCGGCAGGGCCGCCGACCCCGGGCTCCGCCGCTCGATCGCGCGGCGGTTCGAAGCGCCCTCGCAGGCCCGCTTGCGCCGCAAACGCCAGGGCAAACGCCGGAGCGAGCGGCAGCCAATACCAAAACTCCGAAGCGCCCCCGGCGGCCGCGACGCCCGCGGCTACCGGAGACCACACGGCGGGCAGCTCGCGCAGGGCCAAGCCGCGCGCCCGGGGCGATCGGGCTCGGCCAAGGGCGGAGGACCGGGGCTCGCCCGAGCAGGCTCCGCGTTCGGCAGACATGGCGGCATCATCGCCCGCGCCGAGGCGCGCTGCCAAGCGGAGCGAAAGAGCCCCCGCCTCGCCCCCACCCCCCCGCTCGCCGCCCGCCCACACGCCCGGTGCTCGCGCCGTCTTCCCCGTTCGCGGACGCCGCGCTCGGCCGATATTTCACTCCGCCGACGCCCACGCCCCATCCCCGGTCGCGGGCGCGCCGGCGAGGAGGCCCGCCTCGGCTCGGAGCGGGGCCCCGCCACGTGCCGCCCCCGGGCGCACTCGCGCGCGATCGCCCGCGCTCGCCCGGCGCCCGACCCGCGCAGCGATTCGGCCTGCCGCCGCCGCCCGAAGGCTCCTCGCAGCCAGCGCTCGGCGCCGGGGTCCAGACGAGCCAGCGACGCCGCCACGCGCCGAGTGAGGCGCAAATGCTCGCGCGGGCGCGGGGCCCTGGGCCGTCGCTGCCTGACCGGGGGTTCGGCGCGAGAAGGCCTTTTTGGAGCCGCTCGAGCGCCTTTCGTGAGATGAGGAAGGGGTGCGGCACGGCCGCGGAATTCCACATTCGGCCCGCGCCGCTCAGGGCGGCTCGGGGCCACCGGAGGCGACGAAAGCATGGCTGGAGGCAGCGTGGGCCTACACGAAGAGGCCGAGGTTCTGAGTAACGCGGTGCGCGACCGGCACCGGGCGATTTCCTCGCTCATGGAGGAGCTCGAGGCGGTCGACTGGTACGATCAGCGCGTGGCCGGCGCCAGCGATCCCGAGCTGCGTGCGATCTTGGCGCACAATCGGGACGAAGAGAAAGAGCACGCCGCCATGGTCATCGAGTGGCTGCGCCGAAACGACGAACGGTTCGCCGAGGAGCTGTCGACGTACGTCGGAAAACAGGGCCCCATCGTCGCGGGGCATGCCGGCCACGGCGAGGCAGCGGAAGAGGCGCCGGCGGCCGCGCCGGGCGATGGCTCGCTGGGCATCGGCAGCCTGCGCGGCGCGGAGGTGCGCGGTGGATGACCTGCGCCGCGAGCTCGCCCCCATCTCCGCCGCGGCCTGGGAGGAGATCGAGCAGGAGGCGAAGCGCTCGCTGAAGGTGAGCCTGGCCGCGCGCAAGCTGGTCGATTTCGAGGGCCCGCTGGGCTGGAGCGCGGCCTGCGTGCCGCTCGGGCGGGTGGAGCGGGTCTCCGCCGAAGACGTCCACGGCGTGGAGCTGGGTGTGCGTCGGGTGCTGCCGCTGGTGGAGCTGCGCAGCCGCTTCGAGCTTTCTCGCGCGGAGCTCGACGCGATCGCCCGCGGAGCCAAAGACGCCGACCTCGAGCCGCTCGTCAGCGCCGCGCAGGCAATGGCCGCCGCCGAAGATCACGCCGTGTTCTACGGGCTGCCGGCGGCGGGCGTCCAAGGCATCTTCACCGCGGCCGAGCAAGCCACCCTCTCGCTGACGACCGACTACGAGAACTACCCCAAAGTGGTCGCCGAGGCGCTCTCGAAGCTGCGCCACGCAGGGGTGCAGGGCCCGTACGCGATCGCCCTCGGCCCGCAGTGCTACAAAGGCCTCTCGGAGACGACCGTCGGCGGCTACCCCATCTTGAACCACGTGCAGCGCTTGATCGAAGGCCCCGTCGTTTGGGCGCCGGCGGTGAGCGGAGCCGTGGTGCTCAGCACGCGCGGTGGCGACTTCGAGCTCACGGTGGGCCGGGATCTTTCCATCGGCTACCTCGATCACGGCGCCGAGAAGGTGCGGCTGTACTTCGAGCAGAGCCTCACCTTTCGCGTGCTGGCGCCCGAAGCCGCCGTGCCGCTGGTCTACCCCTGAGCTCGGGGCCCTCGGCACGCCCCCCTCCCGACGTGCGCCGAGGGAACGGCGAGCCACTGCCTCACGCGGCCAGATCGAGCAAGAACTGGATCTGGCTGCGCAAGATCAGCAGCTCGCTCGAGAGCGCCTCGCTCGGCCGGCTCGCGTGCAACATCGAGCGCAGCGGGCCGAGCAGCGCGGCGGGCAGCGGGCGCCACGTTGCTTCCGGCGCTCCGAACAGCCACAGGACCGTGGGCAGGGCGCGCTCTGGCCCCAACCGCGCCGCGGCGCGGACGTATGGCTCCCAGCGGCCGAGGTCCGCGCGCAGGCGCTCGAAGAGCTCTCGCTGCTCGGTCGTCATCGGCAGCCGCAGCTGCACGCTCTGCAAGAGCGCGCTCTGCTCGAGGGCGCCGGCCGCTGCCTGGAGCAGCTCGTCGAGCGTGGCGGGCGGGTGATCCGTGAGGGCCGCCCGTTGCAGGGAGAGTAGGCGCTGCACGGCGGCCTTGACCGCCGCCCCGTCTCGGCAGACGACCAAGCGCGCCATGGCGCTCGGCCCCCTCTCGATCCGGAGGGGCCGCGGGGGCACCGAGGGTCCCGATGCGCCGAGAGGTGTCGCTCCGGATTGGGCCCGGCCCCCCCAATCCGCCGCAAGGGACCGCACGAACGGGACCGGAGCGCCCCGGGGCGAGCGCGCTTTTCAGAGATTGCTTCGGAACTCGGTGCAGCCCTCGCACTCCGCCGTCAAAAACTCGCGATACTGCTCGTCCCCCTCGAGAAACACCTTGAGCCAGGCGAGGGCGAACTCGCCCACTTGGCCGAGGGCCCCGCTCGGCGCGCTGGCCATCATGTGGTCGCCTCGCCCCCATTCGAACAACATCTTGGGGGTGGAATCGGGGATGGAGCGGTAGAATCCCTGGGATTGCCCGCCGGCGAGCGGGTCGCCCGCGCTGGCGAACAGCAGCGTCGGCACCCGGTTCGAGGAGAAGCGAACGCCGGGGCTCCACGCGCACATCGGCAGGGCGGCTTTCAGCTCGGGGTGGCCCTCGGCGCTGATCAAGGTGCCGCCGCCGCCCATCGAGTGCCCGCCGACGGCCAGGCGCTCGGTGTCGAGCCTACCGACCAGAGGGCCGCCGATGCGCGTGTTTTCCGCTTTGAGGGACTCGAGCGCGTTGAGCAGCGCGCGGCTTCGCTGCCTGGGCTCGTCGGTGACCAGGTTGGTGTCGATGGTGAAGGCGACGATGCCGTGCGAAGCAAGAAATGGCCCCCAGCCTTCGATCACCGCGCGGGGAGAGACGAAGCCGGGGATGATGGCGATGCTGGCGTAGGGCGGCACGCCGTCTTCGGGGTACCACACCGTGCCCCCGGGGAAGTTTGGCCCGACGCGGAAGCCGCTCGTGTATCGCTGCACCGAATACGGGCCGGGCTCCCGCAGCGAGGGGAAGCTCGCCGTCGACTCACTGGAGGGCTCCGGGTCGCCGAATTCGTCGAAGGAGGCCGGCGCCCTCAGCGGTTCCCCCTTCGATCCCGACGCGCCCGGCTCCGGGTCGCCGAATTCGTCGAAGGAGGCCGACGCCCTCGGCGGTTCCCCGCTCGGTTCCGACGCGCCCGGCCCCGGATCTTCTGCGTCGGCTCCGAGCGCCTCATTCCACGCGGTGCCGTCGCCCCTCGCCTGGGTCTCCGCTCGACCGCCGACCAGGTCGTCGAGCGAGCCCGCCGATCCGCACGCCACTGCGCCGATGAGAAGTGTCCGGACTGGCCACGACTGCATGTTCCGCTACCTCGCCTTGCTTGTCGGAGCCGCCTGGCTAGCTCGCACGCCACCCGAGCGCTTGCGGGGATCCGCGGCGCGGACTCCGAGAATTTCTCTACGCTTCCAGTGGCGAGAGACCGCCCCGAAGTTGCACTCCTGACTCCCTCGCGACACTTTTGCGCGAACCTCGGCGGTGCGGCCGCGAAGTTCGCGTCGCGCGCGCCGGCTCCCATTCGCTCGGCTCGGGGTGAGTACGGGGGGGCGCCGAAGCGGCCACCTCGACTCCCGGCCGCGCGCCGACGGCTCAGCCGGCGACGGGCCCGAAGCGCGCGAAGCGCGCGAGACGGTCCAGCAGCGGCGCTCCACCGACCGTGAAGAGATCGTCGTGCCCGGCGCCTTCGACCGCCTCGAAGCGGCCGCTGGGCAGCGCCGCGGCCAGCTTTCGGCCCATCCCGAGCGGGATGAAGCGATCCGTCTCGCCGTGGACGACGAGCGCGGGGATCGAGACGTGCGGTGCCTTGGCGAGGCTGTCGTAGCGATCGCGCAGCAGCAGCTTGGCGGGCAGAAACGGCGCGAGCCGCCGCGCCATGGCCACCAGCGAAGTGAATGGCGAGAGCAACACCAGCCGACTGCCACGCCCGCGCCGGGCCATTTCGACGGCCACCCCACTGCCGAGCGAGTGGCCCCAGAGCACCGTCTCGGCAGGCGTCACCCCCAGGTGGTGCTCGGCGAAGCGCAGCGCCGATTCGGACTCCGCGTAGAGCCGCCGCTCGCTCGCCTTGCGATCGGCGGCGAGGCCGTAGCCGGGGTACTCGATCGCGAGCACGCCGAGCCCGCGGTGGCGCAGCGCCGAGAGCACGCCCACCACGCTGTCGAGTTGCTCCCCGTTGCCGTGAAAGTAGGCCACCGTCGGGGCGCCGGGCGGCGCCGGGGCGTGCAGGACGAAGACCTCCCCGCCCGAGTCGAGCGGGATGCCGAGCAAGCGCGCCCCCGCCAAGCGCGGCTCGCGGACTTGCCGCGGCGCCGGGTAGATCAACGCGCGCTGACCGAAAAAAGCCAGCAGGAGGAGCGCGACGTAACCGCACAGGAGGCCGGCGCCCAACCCGGGGATCGCGCCAACGCTTTCTATCACCGTCCCAACCTAGCACGGAGCGCTCGCGCTCGACCCACCCGAGCCTCGAGCGCCCACCAAGAGTCGCTCGCTTTTCGGTCGGCCGCGCCGCGGTCGCGAGAGCGACCGGGCGGCGGGCGTCTCGAGGCGGCGGCCACGTCGAAACGCCTCGCGCGCGACTCACCGAAGGGGCCACGCGCACGCTTCGACCCGAGGAAGCGAACGGGCCGGCGCTCGCACCTCCCAGCAACGGGGGGTGGCGCCTTGGCGTCGGGTCGTGATGAAACGCCTCGCGGCACGGCGCGCGCGGCGCCAAGGCAGCGCAGCCGATGCGGCCTCAGAGCCCGCGCCCCGCGCTGCGATGCATCCGCAGGGTCGGCGGCGGACAGACCGGCAGCGCCGCGGGGCGAACGACCTCCGGGCCTCTCGGTGCGTTGGGGGGGAGCGGCTGGGTGGGGGGGCGTGGCGCAAGACCCCTTACAGGGGGGCGCATTTTCGACCGTTCACTTCACGGGCGAGCGCCGCCCGGGGCCGCGAATCAGGTAGCCACCGGACGCCTCGTCCTTCTGCATCTCGAGCAGGCCTTCGTCGCGCGTGGCTTCGAGCAGCTCGTTGAAGTTGCGAAACCCGTGGTAGCTCTCGGCGAAGTTGGGGCGCTTGCGCTTGAGCGTCTGCTTGACCATGGAGCTCCACAGCGCCCCCTCGCGCTCGCGGAAGAGTGCCTCGGCCGTGTCCACCACGAGCTCGAGAGCCTCGCTTCGCCGGGTCTCGGCGCTGTCTTTCTCGGGGGGCGTGGGGTCGGCGCGGCGCCGGCGACGCTTCTGATTCCGATCGCGAACGAGGTCGTCGTAGTAGATGAACTCATCGCAGTTGTCGACGAGCAGATCGCTCGTCGACCCCTTGACCCCGACGCCCAAGACGCGCTTGTCGTTCTCGCGCAGCTTGCTGACGAGCGGCGAGAAGTCGCTGTCGCCGGAAATGATCGCGAAGGCGATCACGTGGGGTTTGGTGTAGCAAAGGTCGAGCGCGTCCACGACGAGGCGGATGTCCGCCGAGTTCTTGCCGGAGTACGAGACATGCGGGATCTCGATCATCTCGTAGGCCAGCTCGTGCAGCTCCCGCTTGTAGGCCTTGTAGCGATCCCAGTCGGCGTACGCTCGCTTGAAGACGATCGGGCCCTTGTCCAAGAGCCGCTCGAGCACCAGCCTCATGTCGAAGGACTCGTGACCGGCATCGCGGGCCCCGAGCGCGACGTTTTCGTAGTCACAGAACACCGCTTGGGCCGCATCGAGATCGGGCATCCGTCGAACATGTTCCGGCCGCGCGCCGTTTGCAAGCCGGTCGATGGATCGGGCGCGATCCGCCCCGACGACGGTGGATCGCCCTGCGCGGGCCGGGCGGCGCGGCTCCATCGGGGCGTGGCGACGCGAAACGGCAGGCGCCCCGGGCCGAGCCCCCCCGCTCACGCGTCAGGGGTCGTCTGGTTCTCCCTGGCGTTCGACGATCCGCGGCTTGCCCCGCCCCCGCAGCCACTTGCGGGCGCTCGCCGACTCTGCGGAGCGGGTCGAGACACGCGCGGTCGAGCTCGCTGGGCTGGCCGAGTCGAAGCAATCTCTTCGCCGCGAGCACGCGCTCAGCAATGCCCTGGGGCAGCGGAACGGAGCCGAGCTGCGCGCTCATCGACTGGCCCTCGGTGAGGGCGTAGCGAACGAACCGCTTCGAGAGCTCGACCTTGGTGGTGCCACACGAGCGCACGGCCGTGGACTTCCATCCCGTGTTGCTCGGCATCGCTCACGAGCGCGTCGACTCGACGGAAGTCGAGGTCCCCCGGCTCCCGCTCGAGCGACGCCCACTCGAACGCGTTCTCCGAAGTGACCCGCTCGAACTGGGCCACGACCAGCGCCCCCGCCGCCGGATCCCGATTCGCGTACACGCTGCCGTCGATGGCCACGCCCATCTCGAAACGGTCGGCATACGCTGGCGCGAGGCTGCCGCGGTCGGTTGGCGCGGAGGAAAGGGCCGCGGCCGCGTCGCAGGCGGCCGCTGCGCGAACGGATGACTCGGGCAGCCCGGGGCTCGGCGCCCCGGAGCGGAGCGGTCGCGGCCGCGCGGCAGCCCCCAGCGCCAAGGCGAGGGCGAGCCCCCGGCGCGCCGCGCCGCGCCGGAGCGGGGCCGGGCCGGGGGCGAAGCGCCGCGCGGGCCATGGCGCACGAACGCCCCCGCGGGGCCCGGGGGGAGCCGCGGATTTGCGCAACGAACCGAGTCGCGCCGGCGACGTTTGCACCGTTCGTTCGCGAACCGAAGCTCGTCGAGCCGGGTTTCGCCGCGCCTGCTCTCGGACCGCCCTGGGCCCGGCGGGCGCGAGCGGGTCAGCCGGCCTGTCCCGTTTTCACTTGCCGCCCGCTCGACACCACCCGGAGGCGGCTCGACGTTCCCTCTCGACCGGCGCGTCTCGGCGCGCGTAGCACGCTCATGCCCCCCCCCGCGGCCCCCCGAACGCATCCGGTCGGGCCCGCGCTCGAACGCGAGGCCCTGGATGAAAAATTTCGAGCAGGAACAGCATCACCACACGGCTCCAGCACAGCCGAGCGGAGGTGCTAGGTTGCAAACCGATGAGGCATCGGCTCGACGCCCACCCGCAGCGCAGCGCGCCTCCGGCCGCCGACGGGCTCAGTCATCGGGCCGACCGCCCGCCGCTGGCTCCGGGATTCCTCGAAAGGGACTTCTGAGAATGAAACACGCGAGTCTTTCTGGCAGCCGCCGCGCCCTCGCAGCGCTCGGCCTGTCGCTCTTGCCGATGGCGTGCGGAGCGGAGGGGCAGAGCGGATCGGAAGTGCTGCCGCTCGGGCAGGGGCAGGCGGAGATTGCCGACGGAAAGGTGGATGGAGAAAACTTCGCCGTCGTCGCGATCGTCTCGGCTTCCCGGCGCTCGATCGGGCTGTGTAGCGGCACGCTGGTCGCGCCCAACTTGGTTCTCACGGCACGCCACTGCGTGGCCGAGGTCGAGGACGAGACCGTCAACTGCACCGATGAGCCTTCGAGCCGGGTGTTCGCGCCGGGCAACCTCCGGGTCAGCCCGTCCACCAGCCTGGAGGTGGGCGTGCCTTTCTTCCCCGTCGCGGACATTCTCGTCCCCGAGGGCGACAAGCTGTGCGGCGCCGACATCGCGCTGCTCATCCTCGACGGGCAGTTCCGGGCCGACGCCATCGAGCCCATCGCGCCGCGCCTGGAAGAGCCCGTGCTGCGGGGCGAGGCGCTGACGGCGGTCGGCTACGGCGACACGCTGGAAGAGGGTGACGGCTCGGGCCTGCGGCGCATCCAGGATGGGCTGGAGGTCGTGTGCAGCGCGGAGCGCTGCGGCAACCCCGAGCAGATTCTCTCGACCGAGTTCCTCGGCAACGGCGGCGTCTGCAGCGGCGACTCGGGGGGGCCCGCGCTGGACGCCAGCGGGCGCGTCATCGGCGTGGCCTCCCGGGGCAGCGAGGAGTGCGATGTCTCGGTGTACTCGAGCGTGCCGGCGTGGAGCGAGTGGATCGCCGAGGGCGCCTACGCGGCCTGGGAGCGCGGGCGCTACGACACCCCGACGTGGCTCGCCGATTTCGAGGGAAGCGAGTCCGCGCCCGATCGAGCGGACGAGGACACGACCGGCGGCGAAGGGCAGGCCAGCTCGCCGCCGGCAAGCTCCTTCGACGAGATCCCCGAGTCGGGCGAGGCAACGGCGGAGCAGGAGATGGCGACGCCCCTCGTCGACGAGGTGGACGGAGCCCTTTCGGCGCGCTCGTCGGAGGGGGGCTGCTCGGTTGCTGCGGCGGCGCCCGGTCGCTCGCGCTCCGGGGCTTCGCTGGCGGGCGTGCTGGCGGCGCTCGCCCTCGCCGGTGCGTTCGGTCGAAGGCGCCGGCCCCGCCGATAGAGCCGGTTCGGCCAGGGCGGACGTCCACCGCCCGAGCCGAGCGCCGCGGCAACGTCTGGCGCCGAGCGCGGCGGGGTGAGCCCGCCGCGGGGGGTGCGCATCGAGCCGGCCTCCGGTCTGTTTCACGAACCGTTTCGGTTTCTGCTCCACGGCGCGGGTTGGCCGCGCGGGTGACCCGAGAGATGCCGTCAACCGGGCTCCGGTGACATGGTATCTTTCGCCGCGGTGAAGAAGCATCGCAGCAACCTCGGAGTCGTCGCAGCTCTCCACGCGGGGGCCGCGCTGATGGCCCTGCCCTGGGCGGCGCACGCCGCCGAGGAGGAACTCGGCGCCCCTCGCATCGTGCAGGTCCCGGTGGGGGGCTTCTCGGTGCCCGCGGCGGCGGGTCGCGTCGTGTGCGGGAGCTTGCCCGCCGGGTGGTCGCTGGAGGCGAACCGCCGCCGCGTCTCGCCCCCGAGCGCCCTGCCCCAGGTCGGCTCCCGCCAGGTCTCGGTGCGCGTGGCGGCGCGCTCGTCGAATTGCGGCAAAAGTGAGGAGAGCGTGACCTTCGTCGTCACGGGCGCGTGGCCCAGCCTCGACCCGGCGGGCGTCGTGTTTTCCCCGGACGAAGGCCGGCTGGAGCTCAAAGGTCGGAATCTGGCCGGCATGCGCATCGCCTGGGCGGCGGCCGCGGAGGAGGGAGGCTACCGCGCTGAAACCTGCCTGGAGCCCGTGGACAAGGGCAACGGCACCGAGGCCTGCACGATCCCGGTGGATCGCTCGCTCGGCAGCGACGCTCCGCTCTTCTGGCTGCCCGCGAACGCCGTCGCCGATCCCGCGTCGGATCTCTACGACGACATGGGCAACCACATCCCGTGGAAGCGGCTGCAGCTCACCCCGGCGCGCATCCTGTTGACGGCACGCCTCGTCACCTCCGACGGGGTCGACATTTCACGGGGTCCGGCGGTCGTGCCGTTGCGCCACCCGAGCGCCCTGGCCTCGGCCGAGTGCGCGCCGGCGCGCTGCGAGCGGGACGACAAGGGAGTTCTGGTCCGCGCGGTACCCGGGCCCGCCACCGAGGTGCGCCTGCGCCTGCGCCTCGCCCCGCGCGTCTACGCGATGGAAAACGGCGAACGGCGGTCGACCGTGTCCCTCTCGCTTCCCCTGCTCGCGTGCCCGCTCTCCGTGGCCTCGGGGCCGCTGTTGCGGGACGTGACACAGCCGCGGCTGGTGGCCCGCATGGACGCTCGCTGCGGGGCGGAGGCAGGCGCCATGAGCTGGGCCGTCTCCGGAGAGGAGGCCGAGGTGCGCCGCGTCGTCGTCTCGAACAACTCGGTCTACGTGCTGCTACAGACGGAGCGCATCGTGCGCGATCGAGTCACGGTGACGGCCTCACGAGGCGACGGCGGCATCATCGGCTCGGCCACCGAGCGAACCATCCCCGCGCCCCTGCCGCGGGCCTCCCTCGAGCTGGCCGACCACGGCACGGTGGCGTTCATCCCCACCAATCGACCCGCGCTCGTCACCGTCGCGCCGGCGAGCGACGAGGCGCGCTTCGTGCTCTCCCCGGTGCCGGGCGCCTACGACGTGACCAGCGTCGAGCAGGACGGCGAAGCGCGCATCGCCGTGCGAGGCGACGCCAACGCAGGCGGCTTCGCGTCCCTTCAGTTCGGCTACCGAGTCACGACGCTGCCCGAAGAGCTGAGCGGAATCGACTTGGCCGTGATCACGGAGCCGGTGCAGCGTCAAGTGCGCCAGGCGTCCGTTCCCGCCCCCTTCGCCGCCCCCGCGTTGGAACGGGCCGAGCCGGTGGGCGCGGAGGGTGCGCCCCCCGCGTCGGAGCCCGAAAGCTCCGAAGAGCCGGGCGACCGCGGGCTGGCCAGCCCGGGCGGCGGGGAGGCAGCCGAGCGGCGCAAGCCCCTGGCGGAGTTGGTGTGCACGGACGAGCACGGCGAACGCCGCGTGGTCGAGCCGGGGTTGCCGTATCGGCTCCCCTGGAAATCTCGCGAGACCTGCCGGGTCGTGATCCATCGGGAGCGCCTTCGCGAAGAAGACGGGCTGCAGGAGGTGGTGCTGGAGGTCGAGGTCCGCGACAAAGACGGGGCCGTTCGCGGGGGCAGCAACGTGCGCGAGCGCCTCGTGTTGCGACCCGGGGCCGAACCCAAAGTCTTTTGGATCAAGGGGGGGCTCTCGCAGTTCGATCGCATCACCGTCAGCCTCACCCACGTGGTGGACGAGGAGCGGTACGTGCTGTCCCCGACCACGCGCGCCGGCCTGCCTTCGGCGCAGTGGGTGGTCATCGTCGAGGGCGGGCGCTTCCGACTGTACGCGACGGCGGCGATTCCCGCGGGCTTGTTTCGAGTCACCGAGCCCAGCGGGCAGATCAACCTCAACTTCGGCGTGCTTTCGCGCATGACGCTGCTCGACGAGTTTGGTCAGGAGAATCTGCTGGGTGCCGAGCTCGGCGTGGTGGGCATGGGGTTGATTCACGGCCAGGCCGGGCTGGAAGACTTCCCCGCCACGCTCTCCATCGTCGGAGGGCTGGGCGTGCGCGTGCCCCTCGGCTCGGGCGCCGCGGTCGGCGTCCACGCCTGGCTCGCCTACGAGTTCCGCAGCGAGTTCACCCTGCCGGACGGCTCGGACGCGAGCCGCCTCGCGTTCATCTTCGGACCTTCGATTTCGATCGGCAACGTCGGCACCAACCTCTGAAGGGCCGCGCCGAGTGCCGGGGCAAGGCGCCGGGGCGACGCGGCGGCGGCGCTCGCGCTGAACGATGTTCCACACGTCGGGGGCGCAGCCTCGACAGCCGCGGGTTGCCCACGAGGCTCTGCGAACGGTCTCCAGAGTCGAGGCACCCGGCTCGATGCAGCCCTTCACGTCGCGATCCGTCAACGCATGACACAGGCAAACAATCATCGATTCGTCGCTCCTTGCGCAGCTGTCGAGCCCGGCGCCCGATCGGCGCGGCGGCGCCCGGGACCCGGTCGACGGGTGAGCCCCGTGGCGAGGGGAAGGCCAGGCCACCGCTCGCAGCGCTCGAAATCGCTCGACTCAGCTCTCGGCCCATCGAGGCTCGGCCGCAGAGCCCTCGCTGGAATTTTCCTCGCACTGCGGGCGACCTCGAACGAGCGGGACCCAAGGGCGTGCCCACTGCGCTGCGTTCGGCTCGCGCGGGCCGCCGCGCCCCTCCATCGCGCAGGCGGTCCGTGATACGAAGCCTCACGGCCTTTCGCCCCCCGCGGGGGGCGCGAACTTTTTTTGCCAAGGAGCTAGCTTCACCATGAGACATTCCTTCCTACTGTCCAGCGCCCTCGTCGGGCTCGCCATCGCGGCCTGTTCATCGGACGACTCCGACCCTGCGGAGACGGCGAGCCCGCAGACGGACGTGAACGAGAACGCGCCCGACGAAGGCGGGTCGACCGCGGACCCCGCCGCGCCGGAGGCTGGCGACGGCGCGAGCGAATCGACGCAGCAGGAGCCGGACGAGGCACCCCCGGGCTCGGGGGAGGAGGCGGCATCAGAGGACGTGGCGCTGGATGAGGGCGCAGGCGGCTCGACCAACGACGATGGCGGAAGCGCTGCGGAGGCGAGCGGTGGCTCCAGCATGAGCGGAGAAGGCATGGGCGGTGCGGGCATGGGCGGAGGGGCCATGGCCGAGGCCGCCGGCGCCGGAGGCGCCGACATGGGGGAAGCCGCCTCTTCGCTCAGCGTCTTCGTCTCCACCCCGAGTGACAGCGGCGGGGACCTCGGAGGCTTGGCGGGCGCGGACGCCACCTGCCAAGCCCTCGCCGAAGAGGTCGGCGCCGGCGCTCGCACTTGGCGCGCCTACCTGAGCACGAGCGGGGAAGACGCTCGCGATCGGATCGGCACCGGGCCTTGGATCAACGCCAACGGCATCACGGTCGCCGCTGATCTCGACGAGCTCCATGCCCTGGTGGGGACCGCCGATCGGCCCCTGGTCGATCTGTTCCTCGACCACGAAGGCAACGCCATCAACGGGCAGTGGGCAGGCTCGCCCGATCCCAACCAGCACGATATGCTCACGGGCTCGGCAGCAGACGGCACGGCCCTGGCGGCCACGTGCGACGACTGGACCTCCAACACGGCCACCCCCGGGCCGCAGGTGGGCCACAGCGACGGCCTCGGGCCGGGCATGAACCCGAACGGCAATTTCGGCTCGTGGAACTCGTCCCACGCGCCTGCGGGCTGCGCGCAACAACAGCTCGACCAGGTCGGCGGCGCCGGCCGCTTCTACTGCTTCGCAGCGGACTGAAGGTTCGCGCGCGGGTCCCGGCGCGCCGCGCCGGCGACGAAAGGTCTGGTGGCGAGAGGCGCCGGGGGCGGCGCCCCGCCTCGCACCGCAGAAAGCCAGCAGCAGCTCCTCGTCCGCCGGTCGTTTCGCCCCAAGCGGGCGGCTCGACGGCGAGGACGCGGGCAACCTTCGCGCGGCGCACGGCGCGCCCGCGGATAGCGGCAAGAGCTGCCGCAGGCGCCACTCGGCGCGATCGGCTTCAGCGCGCCGGGCCGCGGCACAGGGCAGCGCGCGAGTCGTCGCAGTCGAGGTCGGCCCAGGTGCCTCGACCCGGCACCGTGCGGGCGCAGTCCGCTCCGCCCCGGTTGTTGGGCTCCGTAGCGGCCCACGCCTCGAAGAAGCCCGCCACGACCTGGCCCCCCCCGTCGCCGACATAGAAGAGGCTGCCGTCGTCCACCCAGATCCAGCGGTCCTCGGCGGCCGCATCGGACGCCCCGATCCAGGCCTGTTCGTCACTGAGCTCGAGCGTGAACTCGTGCTCTTCCTGCGTGCGGATCGAGGCCAAGTCCCACCCTTCTCCCAGGGCTCGACACACCTGCCGCGCCTCCTCCCACGACTGCTCCTGTTCGAGGGCCTGCCAGCAGTCTCCCGAAGGGCCCAGCACGGCGACGCCGCCGCAGGAACCGGGCTCGCCGGCATCCCGCCCCCGTTCCGCCAGGGCCCCCGCATCCACGGTCGAACGCACCGGCTCCCCGTCGGACGCGCCCTCGTCGGGATCTGGCGCCGACACACCCTGCGCTTGCTCGGAGGCTTCCCCCCGATCCAGCGCCGCCTCTGGCAACTCTCCGGCTTCGGCGGGCGGCGCGCCCGAGGCGGGCATTTCGCCGCCGCGCCCCTCTTCGGATAGCGCTCCCACCTCGACCTCGGGGTCGCTCGAGGCGCCCGCGGCAGGGCCGAGTGGAGCCTGCTCGGCCAGCTGAGGATCCGCCGGGAGATCGATCAAGCTCGCGCAGCCGAGCCCAACCACCAAAAGAAAGACGCCCCCCGCGGCACGTGACAATCTGGCAAGACACGGGGCCACTGTCGGAATCCCTGATGATTCATACGCGGAGCGCTGCATTGCTTCCATAAATTCCGAGATCGTGATGCACTTTTCGTGATCGAATTCTCATCACCAAGCATGCCAGCGTTTGCTGGACTCTGGGCACTGGAAATCAAATTGGCCAGCCCCCATTGCTCAGTGACAGAGCACCGCCCTTACTGCAGTGGCCGTTACGGCCACTGGGGTCGCGAAAAAATCTAGCCCTCCGGCTCACCCACCTGGCCGGTCGCCGCGCTCCCGCGCCATGCAAACGGGCGGGCCGGCCTCCGATCGATGGCGCCGCGTCGGCGCAGCCGAGGGCGCGAGCCGAGCGCAGCCGGCGGCGCCTCGAAGCAGCCGTCGTGCCGCGCTCATCGGAAGCGGCGCGCCCGATGGTGTTCAGCCCGACAGGTGCAACACCGTTTCGCAGGGGCTTGCGCGAAGACCCGAAGCGGAATTTCCCTTCGCCTTCGCGCGCCGCGGGCATGCGACGGCATGCCTTGACGTGAGTCGGCGCGGCTGCTCCCCTGGATCGAATGAGGGAGTCGCTTGGCACTTGCAGGTTCCGAAGCGAGCTCCCCCGGGGGATGGCCATGGCACTGGCCCTGGCGGTGTGGCTGGTGCCCCGTGGCGCCGAGAGTCGGGCCCCTGCCGAACAGCCGCCGCACGCGCAGCCGGCCGAGCTCGAGCCCGGCGCAGAGGCCGTCGAGGACAGGGCGCTCCGAGTCGTCGTCGCGGGCAGCCGCCCCTTCGTGCAGCCGGGCTCGGACGCTCCCAAGGGCCTGAGCGTGGACGTGTTCCAGGAGGCCGCCCTCGCAATCGGCGCGCGCTTCGAGCTATCGCGGGAGAGCAGCGTGGAGGCCGCGCTGCGGGCTGTTCGCGACGGCCGGGCGGACATCGCCGTAGGCCCGCTGAGCATCACGGCCGCACGGGCCCGATACGTGCAGTTCACTCAGCCCTACTACCAATCCAGCCTCGCGATTCTGGCC
This sequence comes from Polyangiaceae bacterium, assembly GCA_050299315.1. Classification (GTDB taxonomy): domain Bacteria; phylum Myxococcota_A; class Polyangia; order Polyangiales; family Polyangiaceae; genus SZUA-265. The sequence continues at coordinate 113,183 of JBNKVS010000031.1, read as the reverse complement.
CCGGCCGGAGACAGCCTGTTCTCCAAGCTCGAGCCGTTTCTCACGGTCGCCTTCCTCGCCGGCACCGCCGGCCTCGTCTTCGTTCTGGCCTTGGTCGGCTTCTTCATTTGGCTCGCAGAGCGCAAACAGAACCCGACCCAGTTTCCCGACAGCCCGGTGCGCGGCATCGGTATCGGCGTTTGGTTGGCGCTGGTCACCATGACCACCGTCGGCTACGGCGACCGCGTGCCGCGCACGGTCGCGGGGCGGCTCGTGGCCGCCGTCTGGATGCTCCTTTCGATGATCGTCGCCTCTTCGCTGACGGCCTTCATGGCCACGGCGCTGACCCTCTCGCAGCTCGACGGCCCACGAGTATCACAGGCGTCGCACCTGCGAGATCGCTTCGTCGCCGTCGTGGCGGGAACCACGGGCGAGAGCTTCGCCAAGGAACACCACGCGAGAATCCGCGCACTGCCGAATCTCGAGGAAGCAATCAATACCGTGCAGGCTCAGGAGGCGGCCGCGCTGGTGTTCGACCGCCCCATGCTGCGCTACTGGCTTTCAGAGCACCCGGACTCCGACCTGCAGATTTCCGAAGCCAACTACCAACCGCAGGGCTACGGGTTCGCCCTTCAGAGCTCGGCTGCCAAGTTCCGCAACGACCTCGACGTGGCGCTGTTGAGCCTCGCCGCCGAGGGGCGCGTGGAAGCGCTGGCCGAGCACTGGCTCGGCGGGCACTGAGGAGCCACGGCTCGTCGTTCTCGGAGACGTAGCGAGAACGAACGCGGCACCCCGTGGGCGGGGAGTTGGCCCGTGGCAGGCTGCCGTTGGGCGGGCTCACAGCCTCGTGCAGGCCCTGGCGCGGGGGCCGCGGGGCAAGTCGCGCGATGGCTCGAGGGGCGCCGCGGGGACCGGCGTGGACCCACGCCTGAGCCTGGCTCCTTCCGCAGCAATGGCGACCCTCACCCACTTCGAAACGATGCGGGGGGCGGCGCGGCGTGCCGGAGCGAGACGAAGCGGGGCGGGCCCGCGCCGAGCTCGTCCCGAACGCGGTCGGTGGGCGGCGCCTCGGCCGCGATGGAGACCGCGAGGGGACCGACGACGGCTCCGACCGAGGAGCTTCTTGCGTTCGAGGCCGCGGCCGCGCCGCCGCCACCGACTGCCGCGCTCCGAAAGCGCGGCCGTGCCGAAGCGCGGCCGTGTCGTATTTGAAGCGCTGGCGGGCTCTGAAGCGCGGCCGTGTTCTGAATCGCCGCCGCTCGGGGAGTGTGCTCTCGATGGCCGCGCTCGCACCCGAGTCAAAAATGACACACGCTCACCCGCGCAGGGGTCCCACCGATCGACGGGCAGCCCGACGGCTCGCAAGCCTGGCTCTGCGGAGGCCAGCGGCAGCTCGACGCGCACCAAAACTGGTTTTCTGCCGAGCCCGGCGCCCGAACGCGACCGAAACGGGGACGCAGCAGCGATCGGACGCATCGGCCGATTCGACGGCCGTCGCGGTCCGGATCGCGCGAGGGCTCCCGGACGCGCGCCTGACGCCCAGGTGTGCATGTGTTCGATCGCGGTGCGATGCCACACCAATAGCGGCGCTCGCGGCGTCGCAACCCTTGATTCACCTCGACGCGCCGGTACAATGCATCGCACGTTCGGTGCCTCGCGTCGCGAGGCGGTGCCACACGCCGTGAAACTGGCGGGGCACCCGGTGGCGAGCCTGTCGCCAACGATCCGACGGAGGCTTCTGGTGGATTGTACGCGTCGACTCAACTGGATCCTGTTGTGCCCTCATGTCGCGATGGCCCTCACACTTTGGTCCTGCGGGGTCGAGCGGCAGAACCAAGCGGGGCACGCGGCGGCCATGCTGGGCCGAGAGCCCGAGCTCGAGCCGGCACCGAGCGAGGCCGCCAGCGACCGAGCGGGCGAAGCGGATACCAGCCGCCTGCCGATTCACGCCGTAGCGGATCTTGCGAATCGGCCGGCGCCGATCTCGCCGTCCCGCACGGGCACTCCCGTAGCCGCCGGAATTAGTTCGGCCGAGTCGGCGAGCAAGCCCGGCGCGCGGCGAGTGGGAATCACGGTCACCGTGCCGTCTCGCCGGGCCGCCAGTGCATCGTTGCCGGGAGGCGGCAGCTCGCCGAGCGCGGCGCCATTCCCCGCGCCGGCTTTGGTCGAGTCGAAAGGCGCGAAACAGGACCACGCGAAACAGGACCACGCGAAACAGACCCACGCGAAACAGACCCTCTCGCAAGCCGACACGCCCGACGCGTTGCTGGCAGACGAGTTGCAGCCGCCCCCCGCGAAGCGCGAGGCGGTGGTGATCGGATCTTCCTCGGTCCGGGGCACCTTCGGGCGCATCATTTCGGATGACCTGGAGAGCTGGGGGTTCGACGTCACCCGCCGAGGCGTCGTCTCGGCGGGTCTCGCGAGGCCTGATTTTTTCGATTTTGGCGAAGCCCTCGAAGAAATCCAAATTGGCGAGAACACCGCCGCCGTGTTTCTCTACGTCGGGATGAACGACGGGCAATCCATCTGGCTGCGTCCGAACGAGCGGCGCGGCCAGGTGAGGCCCTGGCTTTCCTGGCACGACCCGCGCTGGCCAGACGTATACACCGATCGAGCGCGCGAGCTGCTTCAGTCCATCTGCGCGCGAGGCGCCCGGCAGGCCATCGTGCTGTTGCCGATCGAAACACCGAAAGCCCGCCTGGAAGGCAAGATGCAGCGCATCCGCCGCCTACAGCGCCGGGCTGCGCAAGACGCCAGCTGTGCCACGGCCGTCTCCACCGGCGGTGAAAATGGCCAGTTCAGGCTGAACGGCAGGCGCTTGCGGACGCACGATGGCTTTCACATGACGGCGAGCGGCGCTCAGCTCGTCTGGAGGCGCATCCAGCAACGAGCGCTCGCGACTTGGATCCAAGTGGCCCGCTCGGGCGAGGCGCTGATATCCAACGCCCGCAGCCTGCGCTGAGCGCGGCGGGCGGCACACGAGCCCGGCGGGCGCGTACCCCGGCCCCCCGCCGACGAGGCCCCTCGGCGACCCTCCCCACGCACCTCGCGCTTCCCCACGCGAGCCCGGGGCGTTCGTGCGCTCGGCAGGAGCGACCTCTCCGCCCACAACCGCCGCGAGCGGCGCACAACCCCGCCGGGGCCCTCCCCCCAAGCGGGCGGAAGGGCTTGCGAGGGGTCGCGTGCCAGAATGTGCCGGGGAATGCACGCGACCCCGACACGATTCCGCGAGAGGGGCCGTAATCCCCAGCGATGGCCTCTACGCGACCTTCCGCCGTCGCAAACGCGACGATGGCAGCCCTCGAGCAACCATCAGAGCATGCGCCAGAAGGCAACGCCCACCGCAGTGTGCTCCGGTTCCGGCGTGAAGATGGCATCGTCTTGCTCCTCTGGGCGGCGTGCCTCGGGCTGATCGAGATCACCACCCCCGGTCATCCGAGCTTCGTGCCGACTTGGTCCAGCTACGTCGCGCACTTCGCAGGCTACATCGCCTTGGTGTTTCCTCTGTCGCGTCTGTACTTCCTGGCGGAACGGCACTGGAAGCCGCGGGCTGCGCTCGGTCGCCGAGCGCGCGGGCTGCTCTGGGATCCGACCCCAGCGCGGCTGGACCGGCTCTGGTTCGGGCCCCTTTCCCGGCGGGCGACCCCACGCACCTGCCCAGTGCTGCTCATCGACCTCGAGCTGGCGCGCGGGGTGGCCCTGCTGCTGGCCAACCTCGCCGTGTACACGAACGTGAAGGTCAGGATCCCGTTCTTCCGAGGTCAGCCAGCGGACTCCTGGTTTGCCGCCGCGGATGAGTGGCTGGTCGGAGCAGACCTGGCAACCAGCCTCGAAGAACTCTTCGCGGCTTCCCCGCTGGTGCGCGCCTTCTTCGACGACGTCTACATGCACCACTACCTGTGGATGGTCGTGCTTGCGGTGATTCTATACCTCCGCCGCGATGCCTTCTCCCTGCGCTGGCTCTTCGCGTCCGCAGCCGTGACCTACACGGTTGGCATTCTCATCTCCGCGGCACTGCCCAGCCTGGGACCAGTCTTTCTCGAGCCGGGCCGCTTCGATTGGGCCGCGGGGACGCGGGTGGGCAAAGCGCAGGCCTTTCTCGCGTTGCACTTCAACGACGCCCTGAACGCCCTCAGGCAAGGCGCCCCTCCCAACACGGTGCCGTTCGCCGGCATCGCGGCGTTCCCGAGCCTGCACGTCGGCCACATGGTCGTCGTGCTCTGGGTCGCCCTGCGCACGGTTCCCATCTATGCCTTTTGGATGGCGATCGTCACGGTGGCCACGACCTTCGCCACCATCGGCTTCGGGTGGCACTGGGTCGTGGACGCGCCGGGCGGCGCGCTGGTCGCGGTCCTCTGCACCGAGGGCGTCCTTCGCCTCTTGGGGCGACCGCCAGATCATCCGTCTTCTCCCCAATCCACTCGACGCATGCGGGGCGCCTCGCTTCGCGCGGCTTGAGGCTCGAAGCATCTCCCAAGCGCCTCCTTCCGCGGTCGGCGCGTTCCCCCTTTCTCACGAGGAGTCCCCGCTTGGAACGCGAACCATTGCCTCCCGATTGGGCGTCGACCGGACCCGCGGTCCCCGCGGTGGCCGACGTCGCGCCCTCCCGGGAAGGCTCCTGGCCGCGGCTCGAAGCCGGCCTCGGGCTCCTGGCGGGCTTGGGCTCCGCAGCCTTGCTCGGGGGAGTGGCCGTGCAAGGGCAGAGCGACGCCCTGCCCGGCTCGTACACGTGGTTGCAGCCACTGCGCACCTTGCGCCACGTTGCCGAGACTCCCAACCTGCCCTCGGTCGCGGTGCTGGCGGCGCTACTGGGGGCGGGGTCGCGCTCCCAATGGCGCGCGACGGTACGGCGGGCGGTCGCCGCCGCTCGGGCGACCACGGGTCGCTCCCGCGTCCTGCTGCCGCTGTTGGCAGTCGGCGTCTGCTGCGCCGACCTCGCTGCTGCCCCGCGCCACACGCCGGTGGACGCGCTAGCGGTCGCTGGGGCCGCCGCGCTGCTCGCGGCCGGGTGGTCACGCCGAGCTGCAGTCCGAGCGCTGGTCGCGAGCGCAGTCGCCGCCTTCGCGTTCACGGCGGTCTGCTACTGGTTCACGGTCGTCAAGGCGCTGACGTTCGTGGGCGCCGAGCGCTGGGATGCGGCGATCGTGGCGTTCGAGCGGGAACTGTTCGACGTCGACCCGTACCGGCTCTTCGCTGAATGGGCCGCGCCGAGACCTGGGTTGGTTGCGCTCCTGGATCGCACGTATTTCCGGATCTTCGAGCACATGGCGGTGGCCAGCTGCTTCCTCATCGGCCGCGGTGCGCCGCGCGAGAAACACGCGTACTGGGGAGCTCTCGCGCTTTGCTACTTCCTCGGCGCTCCGCTCTACCTGCTGATGCCCGCCGTGGGCCCCGTCTACTACGATCCGCGCGCGTTTGCTTTCCTTGCCGAGCAACCGCTGATCGTCAATGGCGTCCAGCTCGCGCTCTACGAAAACACGGCGGCCGTGAACAACGGCAAAGCCGCGCTGCTCCACACTTGGTCGTACATTGCATGCATGCCGAGCCTGCACATGGCGCACGAATGCGTAATGTTGCACTACGCACGGCCGTCTCGACTCTTCTTCGGCGTCTCACTGCTCTTCACCTTGGCGACCACGGCCTCCGTGCTCGTGCTCGGCTGGCACTACGTCACGGACCTCGTGGCTGGCGCCGTCTTGGGAGCGACGGCGATCGCCCTCGTTCGCTGGCGAGCCAAGGGCGCCTGGCGCCGACGAATTCGGCCCGGCGTCCGTCTCGACGCTTGACGCCCGAGCCCGCGCCGACCACCCAGCACGTGGCTCGAACGGCGGCCGTCGTGCGTGCCGCGTCCAAGGCCCGCCGGTAGCGGCCGCTCCCCGATGGTTCTATTGGGCGGCCACGGCTCCTGCTAGCTGGCTCGCCTCGGCAACCCGTCGTGTCGCGACGTCCACCCGGTCGAGAAAGCGGCAGAGGACCGCGCGCTTCTCGACGCTGGCCGCCTGACGTGGAGTCAGCTCGCAGCGCAAGCTCTGCACTTGGGCGAACAGGCTCGAGTCGGCCACCGAGAGGTGCTCGCCCAGCCAGTAGTCTTGCTCGGGCGCGCGCCGTTCCAGCTGATCCAGCAGCAGTTCGAAGCGCTGCCAACAAGCGCGCGGCCCCGTTCGCCAGAAGTCCCGGGCGACCAGGGCGTTCACGACGCGTTTGCGGACGCGCGGGGCGATCAGAGCCCTAAGCGGGCGGGGAGCGCTTCGGAAGAACGCTTCCCGACAGTGAGGCCAGTTGTCGTCGTCTGCCCGGCGCGAAGCCACCACGAAGCCATTGACGGCGGTGTCCGCGAGCTCTTCCCAGAGCAGGGCTTCGGCTTGTTGTCTGGCCGACAGCGCGCTTTGCATGGGCGCCTCCGCGCGGTCTTCGATGAAGGCGACGATCCGAGTCGAGTCGCAAATGGGCTGGCCGTCGGCAATGAGCACCGGCACCTGGCACGCCGGGTTGACGCGCTTGACCTCGCCCGGAGAGGAGGCGTAGCGAGCCTGGTAAGGCAGCCCCGCTCGCGTCAGCGCGCGGCGCACCTTGAGGCAGAAGGGCGAGTACGTCTCGACGCCCGGTGTCGTGGATGCGGTGAACTCCTGGAGGATGAGGGGTGTCTTGTCCATGGATCCCAATCTGGATGGCGTCAGTGTCGGCCTTATGTCGGGTTTGTCCGATCCCGAGGTCTGGAGCAGGGGCTGGCGTTCGCGTCGGGCTCGGCGCGCAACGTGCTTGAAGGGGTCACCATCGACGGCGCGGGCTCGCGGGAATGGTGCTGCGCGACGGGGCGAGCGGCAGCAGCCGTGCTCGTCGAGCCCAACGGTCAGCTCACCATCACGGGCTCGACCGTCAGCCGCAGCGCGGGCTGGGGCCTGTTCGCCCGGACGGGCTATCTGGGGCTCACCGAGTCGAACAACACCTTCGCCGACGTGGCCACGGGCGAGGTATCCCGGCCGGACGCCGTGGAGTAGGCGCGCCTCGCCTCGCGCGAGCCGTGCGGAGCGAGCTCCGCGGGGGTCGAGGTCCGCGTCGCCCGTGAGCACGAAGGTGAGCCCAGCGAGCCCCGTCGTGCTGCCGCCGTTGAGCAGAATCGTGGTCTGAACTCGCTGCTGCCGGCCGACGATGCCGGTGGCTGCGCCCCCCTGGGAGTGCCCGAACGCCCCGATCCGCTCGGTGTCCACCTGCTGAAAAGAGTGGGCTCGATGGGCAAGGAGGCCGAACCCGCTATAGTGGAGGCGTGCCGAACGACTCGCCAATCTACCTCAACCACGCGGGGACCAGCTACCCGAAGCCGCCCGAGGTCCTCGCTGCCATCGAGGCCACGCTGCGCGCCGATCCCGGTGAGTATCCGGCGATCTTCCTGCAGGGGCGGCGGCGCGTGGCCGGCCACCTCGGGGTCGACGAGGAGCGCCTGCTCTTGACTCCCAGCTGCACCCATGCCCTCGACGTCGCGATTTCGGAGCTGGCCTGGGAGTCGGGGGACGCCGTCGTGACGAGCCACCTGGAGCACCAGGCCGTGCTTCGCCCCGTCCGTGCGCTCTCGCGACTCGGCGTCACCCACCATCGCTCGCCGTATTCCCCGGGCGAGCCCTTCGACCTCGAGTGGCTCGAGAGAACGCTCTCGACCGAGCGGGTCCGGCTGGTGGTGCTCAGCGTCGCCAGCAACGTCACCGGCGAGATCCTTCCGGTGGCGGAGGTTTCGCGGCTCGCCCACGCGAAAGGCGCCCTCGTGCTGGCCGACGCGGCGCAGGCCTTCGGGTTGCTGCGGCTCCGGGCACGCGAGTGGGGCTGCGACCTGCTCGCCTTCGCGGGGCACAAGGGGCCGCTCGGGCCGCAGGGCATCGGCGGGCTCTGGGCTTCCGCCGACGTCGCCTTCGCCGGCTGCACCGTGGCCTGCAGCGTGGAGCGAGCCCAGAGCGCAGCCGCGGAGGCAGCCGCTGCCATGCCGGGCTACTGCGATGTGGGCGGCGTGAACGTAGCGGGCCTCGCCGGGTTGGCTGCGGGCCTCGAGGCTTTCGGTGAGGGGCGGCAGCAGCGCATGGATCGCGCGTGCTCCCTCGCCAAATGGTTTGCAGAAGAAGCGCGGGCCATCCAGGGGGTGGAGGTATTCGGGCACGCCGGCGCAGCGCAGACGGCGACCATATCACTTCGGCACGAGAGGCTGCCCACGGCAGCGGCCGAGGCGCGGCTGCTGGCTCACGGCATTCGGGTGCGCGCCGGCCTGCATTGCGCGCCAGACGCGCTCGAGGCAATCGGCACCCCAGGTGGAACCATTCGCGTCAGCTTTGGCTCGCCCAGCACACCGGAGCACGTCCGCCGCGCCCTCGAGGCGCTGCGCAGCGGCTGCGCGTGAAGCCGACGGCGCAACGTGCTCGAGGCGCCGCGCAGCGGCTGCGCGTAGAGCCGACGGCGCGGCGTGCCGGAGCCACTTTCTTTCGAGCCCCTCGGGCCCGCCGGCTCGAACTGGCTCGAGGCGCCTGCGAGTGGTCATCCGTTGTTTCACCCTCGCGGCCTTCGAACAGCCGTCGGGCCCGAAAGTGGATTCGAGAGATGAGCTCGACCCAGCCGACGTCGGACTGGAGCCGCCCGGATGGCGGGGGCTCTACGGCTCGGAGAGCCAGGATTCCACCAGCCGACGCGCGATGCTGAGCCGCGGGGGCAAGCGGGGAAGCCCTTCCTTCGAGAACCAGCGCGCGTCGACGATTTCCCTTCCGTCGACCCGGATTTCTCCGCTCCGGTGCTGCGCGACGAAGGCGATCATCAGCGAATGCGGAAAGGGCCAGGGTTGGCTCCCGAAGTACAGTGGGTCCCGAACCTCGATCCCCACTTCCTCGCGCACCTCCCGCACGAGCGTCTCCTCGAGCGACTCGCCCGCCTCGACGAAGCCCGCCAGCGCACTGTACATTCCCTCAGGAAAGCGCGGGGCACGCGCGAGCAAAGCCCGAGCTCCCCGGCGCACGAGCACGATGATGGCGGGCGAGATTCGCGGATAGAAGCTGAGCGCGCACGGCTCGCAGCGCACGCTGTGCTCGCCCCTATCTCGCACGGTCGGCGCTCCGCAGCGCCCGCAGCGGCGGTGCGTCGCGGCGAACGTCGCGATCTGCATGGCTCGCCCCGCAACGCCAACCCATTCGCTGGCAAAGCTGGATAGTAGAACTCTCAGGCCGACCTGCTCGAAAGGGGGCTCGGGCTGCACGTCGAAACCATCGAGTGCAAAGCAATCGATGCCGTCGAGGCTTCCGACGTAGAGCCCCCCGCGGGGCTCCAGCCCCAGCGACGCCAGCTCTCGTTTCTGCGGAAGCACCAACTCTTCCCCCTGTTTGCGCAGCAATAGCGCCTGACCAGACACGACGAACCAGTGGCTTCGGCCGCCGACTTTCTCGGGATACTGGGCTCCGGGAACGAACACCACGGGGGCCGAGCCTGCCACAAATTGCCAAAGAACTGTAATATCATGAAGATTTTTGCGCTTGCGCCGGAGCCGGTACGCGCTTCTCCTACCTCGTACCCAAAAGGCCCCGGGCAAACCGCTCGGAGCGCCAAGGCGCGAGCCTCTAGAAGGCCGCGAAGAACGGGGCTCGTGGCCCCGCGTTACCCGCCGAGAGGAAGTAAGCATATGGTGAAACGGAGCATGGGGAACGGGATCGGCCTGCGCCCGCCGCGCGGCTCGACGCAGCTCGAACGGGGGGCATCGCGCTGGGCATCGTTGGCTTTGGTCGGGGCCTGCGTCGCCTCCGCCACCCTCGGGTCTGCGACGTCAGCGGGAGCCCACACCCCGAAGAGCCCCCCGCAGGTGCCGCTGCCAGCCACGGTCGAAGGCTCCCGGGAGCCCGCATCGCCTCCGCCGGTCGAGCCTGCCGTGCCGGAGCCCGCCCGGCTCTCCCCCCGCATGCCGCCGGAGCTCGCCGAGGGGGCCGGCATCATTGCCAGCACGGGCTGGGCCATCGTGCTCGGCAAGGCGCTCTTCTGGGACCAACAAGTCGGTAGTGACGGGCAGGCGTGCGCCAGCTGCCACTTCCAGGCGGGCGCGGACGGTCGCATCCGCGGCCAGCTCAACCCGGGGTTCTCGGACGGGACGGTGGGCCCCGGCGGAGACACGCGGTTCGGCTCGACGCGCTCGGACACGGGCCGCTTCGCCGCCGGGCAAATGCCCTCGGGCAGGCGTGCGGGGGCAAACTACACGCTTTCCGCCGAGGACTTCCCGCTGCACGTGCTCGCGGACGAAGGCGACCCGGACTCGGCCATCGTCACGGATACGAACGACACCGTGAGCTCGGCAGGCGCCTTCGACGCACCATTCGAGCGGGTCGGTCGCCGCGGCCGCGAGCGTTGCGGGGACATCTCCGGAGACATATTCCACACGCGGCGCGGCGCGGCGACCCGCCAGGTCGAGCCACGCAACACCCCCACCACCATCAACGCGGTCTTCAACATTCGTCAATTCTGGGACGGGCGCGCGAACAACCAGTTCAACGGCGTCGGCGTGTTCGGTCCGCGAGATATCGAAGCGGATCCCGACCTTCGACTGGCGGTCCTCGACGAGGATGGCGCGCTCGGGCTCGGCCACCTGGAGCTCGACGATTCCAGCTTGGCCTCTCAGGCCGTGGGACCCCCGCTGAGCGCCCTCGAGATGTCCTGCAGCGGTCGCACGTTCGCCGACCTGGGCCGAAAAATGTTGGCCGCGCACCCTCTCGCGCAGCAGCACGTGGCCCGGCGGGACAGCGTTCTCGGGCCCTACGCGAGCCGGCACCGCGGCTTGCGCGGGCCCTACTCGTACGAGTGGCTGATTCAGCAGGCGTTTTCTCCCAAGTACTGGGCGGCGAACGGCAAGTACCGCATCCAGAGCGGTGCGCTTCGGCCATCGAAGCGGGGCTATCGGCAGGTGGAGCTGAACTTCTCCATGTTCTGGGGCCTCGCCATCATGCTCTACGAGGCTCAGCTGATCTCCGATCGAAGCGAATTCGACACGCTGCTCGCGAACGGCGACATCACCATGCCGAACTGCGAGACCTCCGACGCCGTCGACCCTCTGCTCGCGCGCGGCTGCAAGATCTTCTTCCGGGCCCCGTTCGGGCCGCCACCGGCGGATGGGGTTCGAGGGGTGGGTTGCTCATTCTGCCACACCGGCCCGGATACCTTCTCGGAAGCGGCCGTGCTCGCCGGCGCGCCCTTCCCGCCGCTGCTGCAGGTGCCCGACGTGAACGGCGTCATCGGCACGCGGGACCTCGGCTTTGCCAACATCGGCTCACGCCACGCGTTCGTGGACAGAGGGCTCGGAGGCACCGACCCGTACGGCAACCCGTTGGCCTTCGGTCGCCAGTATCGAAGGTATGCGCAAACCGGAGATGCCTCGCTGCTGGTCGATCCGTTCTTGCGCCGCGCGATCGAGACGGGGGTCCTGGTACGGGGGCAGCCCGTCGTGCTGCCCGACGCGAAGCTCGAGAGCGACGGTGCCTTGAAGATCCCCACGATTCGCAACGTGGCCCTGACGCCGCCGTACTTCAGCTACGGCGGCTACTCGACGCTGCGGCAGGTGATGAAGTTCTACAACCGCGGAGGCAACCGCCGCACGCTGACCCCGGACAACGCCGCGCTCGAAGGCCTTGGCTCTACCTGTCAGACAGGCGACATCACGGGCTCCGGACCGGACGGGGATCACCCGTTCCCCGTGGACCACGTCGACTGCAACACCAACACGACCGGCCTGATCGTGCCGCTCGGCCTCTCGGACTGCGACGAAAATGGGGAAGTCAGCTGTGACGTCGAGAGCGACGACCTGAGCGCGGTCGTGCGGTTCATGGAGTCGCTGACGGACCGGCGCGTCCAGTGCGACGCGGCCCCGTTCGACCACCCGGAGCTGTCGTTCAGCCACGGGCACCGCGGAAAGGACGCCAACGGGGACGGCGCCGCCGACGACCGCACCGTGCGCTTGCCAGCCGTGGGCGCCGCCGGGTACGCACCGGAGACGGGGCTGTGCATTCCCAACGCCGGGGATCTGTTCGCCCCGGGCATGCAGGGGCGCGTAGGCGGACCACGAGTTCCGCTCTGAGGCGCAGTCCGCAGGCCCGCGCCCGGTCTTGCGCACGAATCCCCTCCTGCCGTGCCCGGCGGGAGGGGTCTGCCCCGGGAAGGCGGACCACGCGCCGAGGCCCGCTCGACAGCGGGCGCGCCTGCGCTAGCCCGAATCGCGGCGGCCGCGATCCCGCCCCTTCCGCGAAAGACGAGGCCCCCCCCTGCCGGCGGCTCCCGGGTGCTCGACGCACGGGATACACTTGCACCCGAGGCGGATCTTTTCGAATTCGGACGTCCCGACCGAGCCGCCGAGCCTGGGGCCCCGACAACGAGGGGCTGGCGCCGTGCGGCAGAGAGTCCTAAGCAGCGGCTGGAAGGAATCACGGGAACTTCCCCCCACGGCCGTCCCCGCCCGCGAAACCTCACGGAAAACGAGCTCTATGCGCTACGCGATCACCATCTTCGGGCTGATTCTCCTCCTCGGTGCCCTGGCGGGGATCAAGGGGGCCCAGATCTCGTCGCTGATCGAGATGGGGCAACGGATGGAGGCCGCCGGCCCTCCCCCCGAGGCAGTCAATACGGCCGAAACGCAGCTCCAGACCTGGGAGCGGCCGCTGAGCGCCGTCGGCACGATCGTTTCGGGCAAGGGCGTGAACGTGAGCAACGACGCGCCGGGAATCGTCTCGCGCATCCGGTTCGAGTCGGGTGATCGGGTGGTCGCGGGGCAAGTGCTGGTCGAGCTGGATGCCTCCGTCGAGCGCGCGCAGCTGACTTCGATGGGCGCGCGCGTGAAGTTGGCCGAACAGTCGCTGGAGCGCTCCCGAGCGCTCACTCGGTCCGGAGCGGTGCCCCAGGCGGAGCTCGACGCCGACGAGTCGGCCTTCACGAGCCTGAGCGCGGACGCGCGCGCCCTCGAGGCCCAAATCGAGCGCAAGACGATCCGTGCCCCCTTCGCCGGGCGACTCGGCCTCAGGCCCATCAACCTCGGGCAGTACTTGCCCCCGGGGACCACCGTGGCCTCGCTCGAATCGACGGACTCGGTATTCGTCGACTTCAGCTTGCCCCAACAGGAGCTGGGTGAGGTGAAGGTCGGGCTGACCGCGCGGGTGCGCGAGCAGGCGGGCAAGGTGCCGCTGGCCGAGGGCACCATCAGCGCCGTTGCGCCCGCCGTGGACGCCGCCACGCGGACGGTGCAGGTGCGAGCCACCCTCCCCAATCCCGAGCGTCGGCTGCGCCCCGGCATGTTCGTCAACGTCGAGGTTCTCCTGCCGGGCGACGCGCAGGTGGTGGTGGCGCCGGCCACGGCCATCGTTCACCAGTCCTACGGCGACTCGGTGTTCGTCGTAGAGACCGAAAACAGCGAAGCGGGAGAGCCCGTGCTGACCCCGGACGGAAAACCACGCCGGATCGCCGTCCAGCAATTCGTTCGCGTGGGCACCGCCCAGGGGGACTTCGTCGCCATCGACAGCGGCCTCACCGCGGGGCAGGAGGTCGTTTCGGAGGGGGCCTTCAAGCTGCGCAACGGGGCGCGCGTATCGGTTCGAAACGAAGTCACGGTAGAGCCGAAGCTACAGCCGGATGTCGACAATCGCTGAGCGGGGCGCCCGCTAGCAGGAGCCTTTCTCCCCCATGAAGCTCACCGATCTTTTCATCCGGCGGCCCGTGCTGGCCATCGTGGTCAACCTGGTCGTCGCGATCGCCGGCCTTCAAGCGGTGCGCTCCTTGAGCGTCCGACAGTATCCCAAGCTCGAGAGCGCGACCGTCTCGGTCACGACCGCCTACGTGGGAGCCAACGCGGAGCTCGTGCGCGGGTTCATCACCACGCCGCTCGAGCGGGCCATCGCCGCGGCGGACGGCGTCGACTTCATCGAATCGCAGAGCCTGCAGGGGCTCTCGACGATCAACGCTCGGCTGAAGCTGAACTACCCCGGCGCCGACGCGCTCGCCGACATCAGCACGCGCGTCGACCGAGTGCGCGCCGATTTGCCACCGGAAGCGGAGGTGCCCGCCATCAACCTCGAGCCCTCCGACGCGCAGGTGGCGTCGATGTATCTGAGCTTCGCCTCGGACATCCTCGAGGACAATCAGGTCACCGACTATCTGATTCGGGTGGTCCAACCTCGGCTCTCGGCCCTCGAGGGGGTACAGCGCGCCGACATCCTGGGCGGGCGGACCTTCGCCATTCGCGCTTGGCTGAAGCCCCAGGCCATGGCCGCACTGCAGGTCAGCCCCAGCGAGGTTCGGCAGGCGCTCGCGCAAAACAACTTCCTCTCGGCCGTCGGGCAGACGAAAGGGCACCTCGTTCAGGTCAACTTGACGGCCTCCACCGACGTGAAAACCGTCGATGCGTTCAAGGACCTGGTCGTCAAGAACGACGGGGGCACGCTGGTGCGCCTGCGAGACGTGGCCGACGTGATCCTGGGAGCGGACACGTACGACCAAGACGTGCGCCTCTCCGGCAAGAAAGCCACGTTCATGGGGGTTTGGGTGCTGCCGAACTCCAACGTCTTGGACGTGATTGGCCGCGTCCGGGCCGAGATGGACCTTCTGAAAGGCGAGCTGCCGCGCGGCCTCGAGGCGGACATCGCGTTCGACTCGACCGAGTACATCGACAACGCCGTCGAGGAGGTGACTCGCACGCTCGGAGAGACGATCTTCATCGTGATGGCCGTCATCTTCTTGTTTCTGGGCTCGCTCCGAACCGTCGTGGTCCCGATCGTGGCGATTCCGCTGTCGCTGATCGGAGCGGTCTTCCTGGTCCAGGTGCTGGGCTTCAGCATCAACCTGCTGACGCTGCTGGCCATCGTGCTTTCGGTCGGCTTGGTCGTCGACGACGCGATCGTGGTGGTCGAGAACGTAGAGCGCCACATTCGGCTCGGGGAAACCCCTCTGCATGCGGCGCTGGCGGGTGCGCGAGAGCTGGTCGGGCCGATCCTCGCGATGACCATCACGCTCGCAGCCGTCTATCTCCCGATCGGCCTCCAGGGAGGCATCACCGGGGCGCTGTTTCGTGAGTTCGTTTTCACGCTCGCCGGGGCCGTCCTCATCTCCGGAGTGGTCGCCCTGACCCTCTCACCGATGATGTGCTCGCGCCTGCTGCGGCCTCGTGAGAAGCCCAACGCCCTCGTGCGCCGAATCGATTCCGGGTTCGCCCGCATCCGCCGCACGTACGAACGAATGCTCGGCGCGACGCTGAATATGCGCCCCGCAGTGTACGGCGTATGGATCGCGCTGAGCCTTGCGGTCATTCCTCTGTACTTGCTGTCGCCGGCAGAGCTCGCCCCCAACGAAGACCAGGGGGTCGTATTCGGGGCCATCGAAGTGCCTCCGAACGCCACGCTCGAGCAGGTCACCACGCACACCGCTCAAGTCAACGACATCTTCGCCTCGGTGCCGGAGTTTGCGCACAGCTTCCAAATCACGTTCCCCACCGGCGGCTTCGGCGGAGCCCTGATGAAACCGTGGCACGAGCGCGAGCGCGACATCTTCGCCATCCAGGCTGAGCTCGGCCAAAAGACGACGCAGGTCGCCGGCATCCGCGCGCCGGTGTTCCTGCCCTCCGCCCTGCCGAGCTCGGGCTTCTTTCCCGTCGAGTTCGTGATCGCCTCGACGGACGACCACGAGCGCATGCTGGGCTTCTCTCAGCAGCTGGTCCAAGCGGCCGCAGCGAGCGGGCAGTTCGCCTTCCCACCGATGATCGACGTGAAGATCGATCAGGCGACGACCAAGATCGTGATCGATCGCGACCGTGTGGCATCGATGGGATCCACGATGCAGCAGGTGGGAGCCGACTTGAGCGCCATGCTGAGCGGGAACTTCGTCAATCGCTTCAACCTCGACGGTCGCAGCTACAAGGTCATTCCGCAGGTCGAGCGCGCCGCGCGGCTCACGCCCGAGGACCTGGGGCGGATCTACATCGGCGGTCCACCGGGCCAGCTGGTTCCCCTCAGCGCCATCGCCACGCTCGAATCGCACGTGGAGCCGCGCTCCCTCAATCGCTTCCAGCAGCTCAACTCCGTGAAGATTTCCGGCGTCACCACGCGGTCGCTGGACGGTGGTCTGCAGGTGCTCGAGCAGGAAGCGAAGAGAATTCTGCCGCCGGGGTACCGGGTGGACTACACGGGCGAGTCGCGCCAGCTGCGCCAGGAGGCCGGCAAGTTCCTGCCGGCCATGGCCCTGGCGGTGATCTTGATCTTCCTGGCGCTCGCGGCCCAGTTCAACTCCTTCCGGGACCCGCTGGTGGTGCTCGCCGGCTCGGTTCCGCTGGCCATGTTCGGGGCCTTGATCTTCACGTTCTTGAAATTCTCCGGCCCGCCCGGACTCGACTTTCCCCTCACCCGGGGTTGGACGACGACCCTCAACATCTACTCCCAGGTGGGGCTGGTGACCCTGGTGGGCCTGATCGCCAAAAATGGCATTCTGATCGTCGAGTTCGCAAACGCCGAGCAGGCCCGCGGCCTGAGCAAGCTCGAGGCCGTTCAGAGCGCCGCCACCACGCGCCTGCGCCCGATTTTGATGACGACCGCCGCGACCGTCGTGGGTCACTTCCCGCTTACGCTCGTGAGCGGCCCCGGCGCCATGGCTCGCAACTCGATCGGCATCGTCCTCGTAGGCGGAATGACGATTGGCACGCTCTTCACGCTGTTCGTGGTCCCCTCCCTGTACACGCTGATCGCGCGCGACCACGTGGATGAGGACCGAGAGGCGCTGGAGGCCACGGGAACGCACGCGGTGGGCCTGGTTCGCGCCGGCGAGTGAGCGGGGCGCAGCCGGCTCACGCCACAGCCTTCCCGCGTCGCATCCCTCGCGTCTCTCGCTGACGGGGCCGACGCAGGGGGCGCACTGGCCGTCGCGTTCGCGGCGCGCGCGCAGAGTGAAGCCTCGCGGCGAGGCGAGGCGCCGGACGCTCAGCGCCCCGCCGTGCGCCGCCTGCTCACTCCATCACCCACCCTGCGCGTATTTCCCCACGACGTTTGCCAGCAGCGCCGAGTAATCGTCGAGACCAAACGGCTTCGAGAAGCAATCTCGTGCGCCGGATTTCAGCGCCGCCTCTCGATCGGCGGCGCGCTCCGAATTGGTCACCATGACCACGACGGGCAGTACCTCGAAGGAGGCTCTGCGCCTCAGCTTGCGAACCAGGTCGAAGCCGTCCACCTCCGGCATGCTGATGTCGCACAGAACCAGCGCAGGCATGAGCGCGCCGCCGACCTCGACTTCGTCCAGGTACGCGAGCAAACCCTGGGCCCCGCCGAACTCGAGCCAGGGATAGGAGCACTCCGCGCTCTCGTAGCAGGTTCGCGCCAAGAACCGCTCGTGCGGATTGTCGTCCACGAAGACGACGGGCCTAGATGCTGGCTTCGTGACGCTGCTCCGAGTCATGTGATCCCAACGTACGGCGTTGTTCGCTCCCCGCCAGAGGCCTCAGAACGAACCGAAACCGGGTTCCGCTCTGATCGGAAGCGGCGTGAATCCGGCCCCTGTGTACCTGAACGATACGACGACAGATCGTCAAGCCCAGACCCGTACCGGGGGCCAGGGCCCGAGTCCGCGTGAACGGCTCGAAGACGCGCTCGAGGCTCGCCGGATCGATGGTCGAGCCGGTGTTCTCCACTTCGAAATGCCACTCCCCATCCCGTTGCTCCGCGCGAAACGTGACCCGGCTCCCCCGACCGCCGTACTTCAGCGCATTGTCGAGCAGGTTGGAGTAGAGCATCGAGACCAGCGTGCGCGCCACGCGAAGCGTAGGATGCGGGTCGATTTGCACCACGGCTCCCCGCTCGTCGATCGCGTCGCGGTGCCGAGTGACCACCTCCTGGATGAGCGCACCGAGGTCCGTCTCCTGAGTGCGCAAATGGGCCGACGGGTGCGTGTCCGTGAGAGACCGAAGATCCTCGACGAGGTCGTGCATCTGCTTGGCTTCTACCTCGATGGCATCCAGGCACTCGGTGGAGGAGGGCTTGCGGCGCAGCATCTGAATCCACTGCGCCAGCCGGCGCGTCGGAGCCCGCAAATCGTGAGCGGCGAAACGAGCGAATTGCTCCAGTGCCTCGCGGGCCGATCGCTCTTCGGTGACATCGCGCATCATCGCGGCAGCCTCGACGCGACCCTGATCGGGGATACGCACCGGTGACATGACCACGGATAGCACGCACTGGCTCCCCTCGGCGCCGCGGTAGCTGAATTCCCTCGCTTCCGCCGTCCCGAGGATCTCCTCCAACACGGATTCGGTGCTCCGCCCCTCCGCGCCCAGCGGTTGCATCATGCTCGCCAGCCGCTGGCCGAGCGCGGCGGCAGGCTCGAGCCCGAAGAGACGCCGGGCGGCGCGGTTCCAGCTGGTGATCACTCCGCTCGCGTCGACGCCGACAATCGCGTCGTGAGAGCCGTCCACGATGGCCGCCAGCCGCCGCTGCTCGGATCGCACCAGCAGCCGGTGCCTTACCCCGAGCCAGTACAGAAACACCAAGAGCACCGCCACACCACCCACCAGCAGCGCTTGCAGGAGAACCGACAGCACTCGCTTCCTGACGACCCGACTGATTCGCTCTTCGGACGCGGCCGCCGCGAACCGCACGAAGCGCCCATCCTCCGAATCTCCCAGAGCGACCCTTTCCCCGAACCACACCCGGCGGCGCGCTTCGTCCCACACCCCGCCCTCCCGACTCCCGCTCGGCGGCTCGACGCCCATCTCGTCGCGCCAGCCCCACGAAGGGCCACGCTCGAAGGCGAACGCGAGCTTGGGATTGGGATGAATCAAGAAATCGCCGCGCTCGTTTGCCATGTAGACCGAGAGCTCGCCCTCGCCCGCCACGGCGAGGCGCCCAAACAGCTTCCGCGCGTCCACGTTGACGATGACGAACCCGAAGCTCTCCCCCTCCCCATCGCGAACGGGCGTAGCCAGCCGCAGCGTGGGGACATCGGGCTGACTGATGCGGCCGTGCTCGCGGTTGAGGGTGATGTCGGATACACCCACTCGCCCCGGCCCGAGCCTCAGCGCCCTCGCGAAGTATGGCTCCGAACCCTTTCGCTGCAGCTCCCCTTCCGGCACCACCTGAATCGAGCTTCCCTGCCGATCCACCCGAACCAGCTCACGCCCACCGTCGGCGCGGCCGATGTAGCGGACTTGCTGCAGGTTCGGGCGCACCTCGAGGAAGGCGGCGAAGATGCGCTGCAGCCGATCCTTCCAGATCGCCTCGGTGCTTTCCTCTCGGGCGTCGAACCCTCCTCCTCGCCGCGCGCGCAGGATACCGAGCATCGGCGGCGTTGCGGCGAGGAAGCGCAGCTCGTTCGCGTAGGAATCAACCGTCGTGCGCAGGCGGTCTGCCGGCGCCTCGACGGTGCCGCGCAGAATTCGATCCAGCTCCGCCACCACCACACGGTGCTCCTGATACCAGCCCCAGACCACGGTGAGCACGATCGCGCCCGACAAGCCCAAGGCGCTGGTCACACCGAGGCGGCTGCGCAGGAAGTCCCCCAAGGAAGGCTCGCGGCCCCGCGCTTGCCTGCCCCCGGCAGATTTCACCTCGGCCCCCTCACCCTAGCCATCTCCACAACACTACCCCTTCACCGCGGCGCCGGAAAGTGTCGCGCCTGCGACGCGCGCGGACCCGGGGTGGTTGCCCGAGCGGTGCTGGTGCCCGGGTGTCGGCGCCTTTGCGAGGTTCTGCGAGCGCGGCAAGATCGCGAGCAATTTCCTGGTCTCGCTGGGTTGCACCAACGCCCCGAGGGGCTGCGCTTCGACTCTCGAACGCCGCCTGCCCGCGGATCCGAATGGTCGCGGGCCGCCGAGGGCTCCCGCCCGACCCGGGCGGCACCGGCGGGGGGCGAGCACGCTGGCACGGGGCCGCGGCGCGCGGCGGAGGTCGCCGGACAGCTTTCGACCGCGGGCTTGCCCGCCGGCTCGCGGTCACCGTGCGCGGCGCGGGTCGCGCTGGGATCGCTCGAAGCGACCGCTCCGCAGCGAAAAGCGCCTGCGTTCTCCCGGTGGCCGTCGCCCGACCGACGATCGATGAGGGAAGCGTACGCAGCGTGCAAGCCTCGAATGCACGGCGGCCTGGACATCGCGGCCTGGACATCGCAGCCGAGACCGACGTGGTCCAGGGACCGGCGGACTGGGTGGACGCGGTCCCGGGAGATGGCGGCCCGACGAGCCGCCATCACCGCAACCGACCACGGCTCAGACTCGAAAGTACTCCTCGACGGGATAGCCCTTGAATTCGCAGTACTTGATCAGCTCGCGCCGCAAGATCCGAACGGCGACGGCGACCACGGCCAAGTCGTCCAGCGTGCCGACGAACGGGATGACGTTCGGGACCGCATCCGCCGGGTTGATCGCGTAGAGCATCGCCGTGGCGGCGATTGCCACCGCCCACCAGGGCATCTCCCGGTAGGCACCGCTGCGAAAATCGTCGAAAAACTCGATGACCAGTCTTGCCTGCCGCGCCACCAGGTGCATCTGCTCGGGAATGTCCCGCAGCGTTTCCGCAAGGTTGCCCTGGGCGGCGAGCAGCAGGAGATTGCGCCTCGCAATCTGACTGGACCAGCGTGTGACCGCCTCGTGCAGCTGATGCTTGGCCGCACCGGAGAGCTTCGCAACCGCACCGGTGGTGGCCTCCCGAACCTCTCTCACCCGTTGGTTGAAGGTGGGTGCTTCGACTTCCGACGCTTCGACTTCCGACGCTTCGACTTTCGATGCCGCCTCCTTCGAGTCGCCGCTCCCCGCCGGCTGAAACCCAGACTCGGATCGCCGCGCTTCGTCGGGGGGATCTTCCAAGGTGCCCTCCCGGAGGGCTGCGGACTCGGGTTGGCTTGCAGGCTCCTTCGTCATCTCGACTCCATCTTAGACCAATGCTTCGCCGCGGCATAGCCGACTGCCGAGAGCAATTCGGCCGGCGCCTCGGCGCGAAGGGCCTCGAAGTCGAGATCCCGCGACTCAGCGCCTCGAATCCAACGCGGTCGTCGACGCACATTTCCCCCCCGCTCGGTCGAGCCCCGAAGGCGGGCCGAGCACGGGGCGGGCCCCGACCGTTGCACGAAGCAACTTCTGATCGAAGCATACGTCGCGGGATCGCTTCGAG
Organism: Polyangiaceae bacterium; assembly: GCA_050299315.1. GTDB lineage: Bacteria > Myxococcota_A > Polyangia > Polyangiales > Polyangiaceae > SZUA-265. The sequence goes on along the minus strand of JBNKVS010000031.1, from coordinate 92,091 downwards.
AATCGCGCAGGGCACCGAGCACGCTCGGGCACTCGCGGGCACATCCAGCTCGCCCGGCTCGTTCGCGCCTCGCCGTCCCCGACCCGGCGAACCCTGCTTGCGCCGGCCTGCGCTCTGCGCCTGCGGGCGGAGCCGAGCTCCGCGGAGGACTCGCCCGACGCAAGCCGGGCGGGTTCGCTACCTGGCGCTCGTTCACGGCGAGACGAGCACCTCCTCTTCCGTCGGCCCCGCGGGACACACGCGGGCGCGCAGCGCCCCCTCCGCGCGCGCCTCAGCTCGCGGGGCCAGCGTCGAGAGCCGCCGAGAGGCCGGTCGTCGCACGGCGGCGCGCGGCCAGCGCCAACCCGGCCGCAGCCGAAAGGCTGGCTGCACCGGCAAGGGCGAAGACCCCCGCAAAGCCCACGCGGTCGGCAACCTCCCCCAGTGAAAATCCGCTGCTCGCGACCCCCAAGTGGAACGAGCCAAAGAAAAGCGCCTGCACCCGCCCGCGCTCGGGCTCGGGCGTGTCTGCGAGGGCCAGGGCGTTGAGCGAGGGGAAGAGCAGGCCGTGGGCGAGGCCCAAGCCGCCCCCCAACACCGGGACCCACGCCGGCTGCAGGTCGACGAAACCGAAGACCACCAGGGCGTACGACGTGACGGTGACGATCGCCACCCGTGCATGGCCAAAACGGTCACCGAGCCCGCCAGCGAGGATCCTCACGCTCAACGCCGAGGCAACGTACGCGAGAAACAACTGCGAGATGGAGCTCGCCCCACGAGAAAGCGCAAAGGCGGGCGCAAACGTGATGATGGCCCCGAACGAGAAGCCCGTGGCGGCGGAGGCGATGAGGCTGGGCAGCACCAGGCCCCGCGGGCGCGCCCACACCGGAGCGCGCCGAGTCTCCTCGCTCGCCCGAGGCCGCGGCAAGCGGTAACTCAACAACGCGACGCAAGCTGCGCAGAGCGCTCCTCCGACGAAGAGCGCGGACCACCCCATCCGCTCGGTGAGCGGCTCGAACAAGGCGGGCGCCACCGCCTGCGACCCCAACATCGTGGCTCCCACGTAGCCCAACAGGCGACCGAGCCGCTGCGGCGGGGTCAGCGCCACCACCGTGGCGGAACACGCCGTCAGCACGAGGCTGAACGCCACGCCCTGCAGCAAGCGCAAGCCGACCATCGTCAAGCCTGGCTCTCTCACGACCAAGAAAGAGAGACAAGAAAGGCCCAACAGCGAGGCACCCAGCCGGATCAAGCGCGGCTTTTCGAGCCGATCGATCAAGTAGGCGGAGAGCGGCGTGGAGAGCACCACGGCAACCGACATGGAAGCCGACGTGACGCCGATGACCTGGGGGCTCGCGCCGAGCTCGGTCAGGTACTTGGGCAGCAGCAGGAACCCGGAAAAGCCGAGTCCGAAGGTGGCCAGCGTGCCCAGCACGAGCGGCACGTCGCGGCGCCAGCCGCGCTCGGCAGGGGGTTCATCGAAAGGGGCTCGTTGCATGGTGCCAACTGCGGAACGTCATCTCGACAGAGAGCGCGTCACCTGGTAGCGCGGCCTCCGCGGCAACACGATGCCACTGGTGACGGGGGCTTCCCGCCGCGGGGCTCGGGCCCCTCTGCAATTGCAAGCGCCCTCGCCACCGAGGTGGAGAAGGTGCGAAGCCTCCAGCCGCGGCCTACCCCTCGGCAGAGCGAAAGAGCCAAGCCCCCCGGGCGGGGCGGCAGGCGCGAGAGAAGCCGAGCATTGGCCGTACCTAGCGCCCCCAGGGCAAAGCGCAAGTCCCCCCCGCGGGCGCGCTCGGCCGGGAGCGCCCGAGAACGACCGGGCCGGGGGCGGGCGCCCCGCAGGGCCCTGGGCCGCCCTCAGGCGCGGCGCGCCTCGGCCTCGAACCGATCCACACTTTCGTCCTCTCCGAGAACAATCAGCGTGTCGGCCTCCGTCAGCGGTTGGTCGGGCGAAGGGTTCAGCATGGTGCGCTGGTGATAGCTCCGATCGTCCGTCTGAAATCGGTCGATCATCCCAATGACCGTCAGCCCGAAGCGCTGGCGCACGTTGAGGCTGCGCAAATCCTGGCCGTGCCACGCGGCAGGGACTTTCACTCGGCGCACGCTGACGCCGGGCAGAATCTGTCCTCGCTCGAGCACCTCCCGCTGCGTGCGGTAGATGTTGTTCTCGTGCGCGATGATCGAGGCGACGACCAGGGCAAACAGGGAAGGAACGACGTAACTGGCCCCGAACAGCTCGATGACGAACAAGATCGCCGCCAGCGGCACGTTCGCGATGGAAACGAGCGCGGCCGTCATGGCAGGGGCGACCAACATCACCGGCGCCGGCAGCGAGAAGGCGGCGCTGCACAGCGTGGCGATCAGGGCACCGAAGCACAACGTGGGAAAGAGCAGCCCGGCCGAGCCTCCCGAGGTGATGGTCAAGAGCGTGGCGAGAAAGCGACCGGCAAACGCCACCGCCGCCAGCTTCACGGTGAGCTCGCCCCCGATAGCGGCGAGCAGCACCGACTCTCCGGGGCCGAGCACCAGCTCCGCGGCGCGGGGCATTTGCTCCGAAGGCTCGAGCCAGCCCGCGGCCGAGCCGAAATGCATCCCCGTCGCCACGAGGATCGTCACCGCGCCCACCCCGACGGCCCCGAGCGCGTGCCGCGCATACACGGAACGACCACCCTTGCGCATCCACCGATCCATCCGCACCCGAAACCGCCGAAAGACGATCCCAGCGACGGACACGGCCGTAGCGACGACCAAGAGCGCCACATAGTAGCTGGCGCTGTAGACGGGGGGGCGGGCGAACGGCCCATCGCCGAAGAGCCGAGAGCCGGCGCCGACGAAGTGACCCAGAAAGAAGGCCACCATCGACGAGATCAACACGTAGATGAGCTTGTCGATGATGGGCCGCCGCCGATACATCACTTCGATCGCGAAGAACGAGGCCGCAAAGGGCGCCCCGATCAGCGTGGCGATGGCAGCGCCGATGCCGCACAGCTGCGCGGTTTGCAGGTCGTCCGGGTCCGAGGCGCGCCACCAGTGCCAGGCGCGCTGCAGCACGCTGCGACCCGGCAGCGCGAGCGGCATCAGCCGGCGCGGCTTGAACAGCCCCGCCGCGGCGCTCTCGCCGAGCAGAGTCACGCTCGCCTCGAGCCCTCCGCTCCCGCCCGTGCACAGGGTCACCAAGGTCGCCGCGAACTTCCGCAGGGCGAGATTGAACGTGGGCATTCGCCAACGCACCTCGACCCCCTGCTCGCCGAGCAAGGCGTGGCGTGACTCCGGCTCCGAGGAAAAATAGAGCGCGATGGCGCGCTCCAGCCCGTCGCCCTCCACGGCGTTGAGCTCGTGGAGGTTGCCCGCATCATCCTGGTAGTGGAGCACGAATGGGCGATATGAAGCGATCGCCGCGACCACGAGCGAGCCCAGCACGAGCGGCACCACCACGACCCCCTCCGCGAGGCCGCGAGGGAGCAGCTCCACGAAGTGGTGGAACCCCCCGTGCACCAGCAACTTGAGCGGGTAGCACAACAGGAAGACGACCACCCCCGTAACCAACGCCTGCACCACCTGGCGGCGCTCCTGCGCGTCGAAGTACTCGGTGACGATGTCCCCAGGCTTCTTCGCCCACTCGATGAAACGCTTCACGGCTCTCCTTGGCTCCCGTCGCGAAAACAGCGGCAAGGCGCAGCGCCCTCAGCCGGGCAGCGGTAGCTCCTCGACGGGGCCGACCAGCTCGAAGCATGCGTGGACCTTCGAAGCGGCGAGCTCTCCATACAAATGCGGGAACCGCTGCCCCCCGCGCGAAGGCTCCCAGCGCAGGGCGCCCGGCTCCAGCTCGCTGGCACGCACGGCCAACACCACCAGCCCCGGCACGCCCGTGAAGTGGCGCTCCAGGGTGGCCGCGAGCTGGCCGCGGGTCGAAAGGTGGATGTACCCGTCTCGGCGATCGTCGCTCGACGGCTCGAGGTGGCCTTCCGCCCGCGCTCGCTTCCAGGCGCCTCTCGAGCAAACCTTGTAGACCCAGTCGCTGGGGGCTTCTTCCGGCATGAGCGAACGGATTACCACGCCAGCGCCTCGGTTCGGGCAGCGGCCGTGAATTCGGGCGTCTCTGGGCGGGGACGCCCCCGGCCAGTTAGCCCGCTGACGGGCCGGAGTCTCGATTCTCGGCGCACCGCTCTGGGGCCGCCGTTTCGCCCATCGCCGTGGGCGGACGACTGCCGACTCGCAAAAAGAAGCGAATCGTCGAGCTTTGCCCAAGGCTTTCGGGAGAGGCCGCGCGCCCACTCGTGCGCGCGTCGACAGGACGCGCTGCCCGTCGCACGCGCCCGGCGGGCATCTGGACTGAAAATCCACCTCCTCCTCGCACCCTCGGTCCTGCGGTCGTGAGAAATCCGGGCTAGCGTTCGCGCACCATGTCCGTCTCGCTCGCTCCCCACTTCCCGCTGCCCTTTCGCCGTCGAGTGACCGCCGCGCTCGCGACCTGCCTGCTCGCGCTGCCGGGTTGTTCCAACGATTCGGGGCGGAATGAGCCAGCGGGCGGCTCCGGTGGCTCTGCCAGCACGGCCGGCGAAGGGGGCGGTGCGGGGGACGGGGGCGGCGCGGGGGAAAGCGCGGGCGAGCTGCGAATGCCCTGGGACTGGACGGGCGTGATCGGCACCGGGCAAAGCCTTTCCGTGGGCGAGCCCGATGGGGTTCGCAATACGCCGGCGGCGGCCGCTCGGATCACGACGCAGCCTTTCTCCAACCAGCAGCTGTCCACGGGCAACCTGGCCTGGCCCATCGATCCCGACGACGCGACGTTGAGACTCGTGCCGCTGGTCGAGCCCATCGGGCGCCCCTCGACCGCGTACCCGAGCTCCTGGCCCACCAACATCGCGGGTGAAACACACCACGCGGCCATGGCCAACCAGATCACGGCGCTGGTCCAGGCCGCGGGCGGGGCCGACTACGTGACCATCCACAGCGCCGTCGGGGAGAACGGTCAACGCCTGGATTTGCTGAAGAAGGGGGCGATCCCCGAGGGCGTCACCGGACACGCCTACGAGGCGACCCTGATCGAGACGCGCGCCATCACCCGCTTGGCCCAGGCCGCCGGCAAGACGTACGGCGTGGGAGCGATCACCGTCACCCACGGCGAGTCCGATGCCGGAGACACGACCTACGCCACGCGGCTGCATCAAGTGCTGACCGACTACGTCGCGGACATCGCCGCCATCACGGGGCAGACGCAGCCGCCGCTGATGATCGTCTCGCAGCAGCATTCGGTCGGCGGGGACCCCGCGCCCTCCACGCTCGAGCAGTGGCGCATCGGCCAAACCTACCCGGACGAGGTCGTGTGCTCGGGGCCGAAGTACCAATATCCCTACACGCCGGACTCGATCCACCTGATGGTCGAGGGCTACGAGCGGATGGGCGAAAAATACGCCGAGATCTACTTCGAGCGCGTGGTGAGAGGTCGCGATTGGCAGCCCCTGCAGCCGACCGGAGTAGAGCGCGACGGCCGCGTGGTCACGGTGACGTTCCACGTCCCGGTGGGCCCGCTCGTCTGGGAGGCGGCCTTCTCCGAGCCCCACCAGGGCATCGCGGCGTGGAGCGCGGGCAAGGGCTTCGAGCTTCGTTCCGGAGCGGAGCCGATCGGCATCGCGTCGGTCGAGATCGCGGGAGACACGGTACGAATCACGGCGGACGCCGATCTCCCAGCGACGGGAGTGACCGTCGGCTACGCCCTCACGGCGGATCCCCCGGCGACGGCGGGCGGGATGCCGCCGGCGATGACGGCCCCGTTCGTGGGTACCTTTCGCTGGGGGCTGCTGCGGGATTCCGACCCGTTCGTGGGCTACTCGACGAACGAGCCGCAGCCCAACTACGCCGTGGCCTTCGAGCTGCCGGTCCCCTAGCCCGGGCTGGCCCGCGCCAGCGCGGTTCGCTCGGGGTCGCGGGCCCGAAGGCGCCCGCCGCCCCAGCGCCCGGGGGCCGGCGCTGGCCGCTCAGGCAGGGCTCGGCCAGAGCCAGGCTCGACTCGGCGAAGAGGCAGCTCGTCTCGCGTTTCGACCTGCCCCCTGTGGGGGGCGCCGCGCGACCGTCCGCGGGCTCGCGCGCCGCGGCGGAGCTCGGCGGCGGGCCGACTCAGCCGCGGAAGATCTCGCGATGCTCGTCAAAGCTGCGCGCGAGCTGGCGAAAGACCGCGCGAACGCGCGGGCTCTTGCCGAGCTCCGCGTGCGTGGCCAGCCACAGCGTCATGCGCGTGATCGGTTGCTCGGGCAACAGCCTCTCGAGCGACGGATCTCGGTCGCCGACGAAGGCCGGCAGCACGGCAACGCCCCAACCGGCCCGCGCCGATCGAGCCAGCGCGTCGACGCTGTTGCTCCGAAGCACGACGCGGTCGGTCAGCCGCCGACGGTCGAGCCAGCGCGCCTGACGCGAGCCCTCCGGCGTCTGGTAGGCGAGCAGGTCGTGATCGCGCAGGTTCGAGAGCCGCTCGATGGGCGGCCGCGTCGCTAGGTAGCCCGGCGACGCGTACAAGTACCAGCCGTGCGCGCCGACGGAGCGCACGGTGAGCGCTCCTTCGGTGGGGCGCTGGTTGCGGATGGCTACGTCCGCCTCGCGCCGGGCCAGCGCAAGCAGGCGGTTGTCGACCACGAGCTCCACGACCAGCTCCGGGTGCAGCGTCCGCAAGGGAAGCAGGGCCCGCGGCAGCCAATCCGTGGCGAGCCCGGCCTCGGGTGCGGTCACGCGGACGACGCCGGTGACCGGATCGTGCCCGGCCTCGACGGCCTCGGGGATGAGCTGCGCCGCCTCGCGCATGCGCTCGGCAATCTTCAGCATGCGCTCGCCCGCCGCCGTCAGCGTCAGCCCGCGCGGCCCGCGCAGAAACAAAGAAACCGACAGCTGGCTCTCGAGCTGCGCGAGCCGGCGGCTCAGCGTCGGCTGGCTCACCCCGAGCGCGCGCGACGCGGCCGAGAGACTGCCGTGCCGGCTGACCTCGAGAAAGCCGTGTAGCGCCGACCAATCCATCGAGCGCCCAAGATATTGCATGGCAGCCATGCACGCCACGGGCCTTTTCCCCGGCCCGCGCAACATGGCACCCTCGCATGTCGAAAGGACGGGGCCCCCCGCCAGCCGGAGAACGACGATGCCCGACGAGATGCGACTGTACGCGTTTACCGTTTCCCACTTCTGCGAAAAGGCGCGCTGGGCGCTCGACCGCTCGGGCCTCGCGCATCGCGAAGAAGTCCTCCTTCCGGGCCTACACCGCGCCCGCATGCGACGGCTCGGAGCCTGTGGCCAGGTACCCGTGCTCCGGCACGGAACGCGAATAGTGGACGGCTCCGGGGCGATCCTCGACTACGTCGACTCGCTCCCCGGCGTCGCGCCGCTCACGCCCCGGGACCCGACGGCGAGCGCCGAAGCGCGGCGGTGGGAGCGCTACCTCGACGAGGAGGTGGGTGAGACAGTGCGCCTCATCGCCTACTCACACGCGCTCGAGCGCCCCCCGCTGCTGCGGCGGGTATGGACTCGGGGCGGCCCCTTTTGGGGCCCCGCCTTCTATTGGATCGCGCTGCCGCGGGCGATGCGCGCCGTGCGGCGGATGTTCGGCATCGACGCCGCCGCCGTCGAGCGCGACGAGGCCCGCCTCCGACGCGCCTTCGAGCGCCTCGAAACGCACCTCTCCGACCGCCGATTTCTCGTCGGCGACACCTTCTCGCGCGCCGACCTCACACTGGCGGCTCTCGCCGCTCCGTTGCTGCGCCCCGAAGGGCACCCCTGGGTCTCCCCGAACGGCCCTCACTTGGCGCCCGCCCTCGACGCCCTCGCCACCGAGCTCGCCGACTCGGCCGCAGGCCGCCACGTCGTGCGCTGCTACGCCGAGCGGAACGCCTCGCCGGACCGCGCCGGCGCGCTGCGCACCGCGGCGGCCGAGTGAGCCCCCCGGGATGCTGCGGGAGCTCGAGCCGCAGCACTCGGTGGTGACCTCATCGGGGACCGCCGCAGACGCGGCCCCCGACAGCGTGGCCGCCTGAGACTCGGCCGGGCCGAGGCACGAGATGCGCCTCACTCCTCGGCGAGCGGCTCGTACAACAGGAGGGCCACCAGCAAGCAGGCCACCTCCGGCCGCTCCGGCTCGGGCAGCGAGCGCGCCAACCAGATCCGCCCCGGATGGGTCACCTCGACGGCTGCCAAAGGCTCGTTGCCGTCCGCGCGGTATCCGACTGGCCCGACCGAAAAGCCACCGCCCCCTTCCGCTTCGGTGATGGCGCTCAGAGAGTACCGCCCGGCGCCGAGCTGCAGAGCACCGCGGTACGTTTCGTCGTCCGTCTCGAGATGCAGGCGCGCCTGCTCCCCGCAAACGCAATCCAGGCTCTCTCGATCGGAGCGCTCACTCCACCCCGCCCCGAGGGCGACCGACCGCGATCGCCCCCGCACGGCGCACCGCCCGGCGAGCTGCTGCTCGGCGGCCTCGAGCCGGTACTCGTAGCCCGTCTTGGATTCGCTCTTCTCGACGGGTCCTGCACCGACGCTCGACGTGGAGCTCCAATCTCGATCGACCTCGGTGACGCGATACGCCCCGAGCGAAAACCCCTCATCCACGAACGCCCCCGACGCGGCGCTGCGGTCGCGTACCTCCAGCACGTCGCTGGCCCGGGACACGTCCGGGGGCACGACCATGTGCACGGGCGAGCACCCTCCGCTTCCCATCACCGCGAGCAGCACGGTCGCCACCGCGAGCAGCCCGCTCGCCGCCGCGCGCGGCACGGCCCCCCCCGAGCCCCCCGCTCCGCCATTTCTCGCCCCCCCGCCGCCAGCTCGCCTTCCAACCATCCCGCCTCCGTGGCGCCGCGCGCGCGCCTCCGATGGGAGGCGTAGCGCGCTGCAGCGCTCGCCGCCACTGCCCCGGAGGCGCCGAGCGCGGTCAGAGCGCCGGCGGGAACCGAAAGGTGACCGTCGTGCCCGACCCCGGAGCGCTGGCCACCTCGACATCGCCCCGGTGGCGCTCCACCGTCGCCCGCACCGCCGACAGGCCCAGCCGCATCTTCGTGCGATTGCCCTCCGCGGACCAACCCACGTCGAACAGCCGTGCCCGTTCGGCTTCGGACATGCCCCGCCCGGTGTCGCGCACGCGCACGACCACCACCTGCGGCTCGCTGCGGGTCTCCACCCATACGTTGCCGGAGCCGTCGATCGCCTGCACCGCGTTCAACAGCACCGTGAAAAAAGCCTGGTTGAGCGCGGCGGGCCAGCCGTCGATGGGAGGCACGGGCCGCAGACCGCGCTCCACACGGACGCCCGGGGGGACGTTCGGCAGCAGCAGAGAAAGCGTGCTCTCGAGCCCCTCGACCACGTCGAAGCGGCGACGCTCGGACGAATCGAGCTGGGTGAAGCGCTTGAAGCCCTCTGCGACCGTGGCGATGCGATCGAGAGCCTCCACGCTGGTCCCGTGGCAGCGGGGCAGAGCCTCCGCCAGCTTTCGGAGCCGCGGGGGGAGCTCTGCTGCGGCCGCGGCGAACTCGCCGAACAGCTCGAGGGCGCGCTGGTACAGCGCCAGGTTGCTCCGCAGCACACCCAGCGGCGTATTCAGCTCGTGCGCCGTGCCGGCCGCCAGGGTACCCAGCTGAGCGAGCTTTTCGGCTTCCACCAGCTTCGACTGCATCTGCGCCAGCTCCACGAACCGCAAGCGGTGCAGCTCTGCTTGCTGCTGCGCCGCTTGCATCTCGGCTCGCAGCTCGACCTTGGCGAGCTTGTCTCGCGCCTCGTTTCGAGCCGCTCGCTCCTTGAGCCGGATCGCCTCGCGCAGGTGGCGTGTGGCTTTGACGAGGTTCCCGCGCCCCTCCGATACATCCGCCAGCACCTCGTGGATGTTGGCGTGCTGGGCGGGCGTGACCCCGAGCGCTTCCAGCTTGTCGAGCAGGTCGCCGAGCAGCTGCTCGGCTTCCTCGAAGGCGCCGCGATCGGAGAGCAGCCGCGCCAGGCTGACGACCGCCGACATGCCGATGACGGCGCGCGTCTCGGGGTGTGGAAACGCGTCCAGCGCGGCCCGAAACAGGCGCTCCGCTTCGCCGCGCGCCCCCTTCTCGAGCTCCAGCTCGGCGAGGGCCGAAAGCGCCGCCGAACGATCGTAGAAGCTCCCGGAGCGCTCCGATATCTCGCCCACGCGACGCGCGAAGGCAAGCGCCCGCTCGAGTTCGCCACTTTCTCGACACAGCCGGCTGAGCCGCCAACAAATGCGCGCGATCCCCTGGCCGTGCTCGACGCTCTCGAACAGGGCCAGCGCCTCTTCGAAACGGGCAAAGGCGGCTGGCACGTCTCCTCGCGCCGCGAGGATCCCCCCGACGTTGCTGAGCGCGAAGCCCTGCCGCACCGGATCCTCGATCTCACGGGCGATCCCGAGGGCATTGACCGCGCTATCCATCCCGGTCGAGTAGTCGCCGATGAACTCGTAGAGGGTGGCCAGAAAGTCGCGCGCCCCCGCCGAGCCCGCTCGATCTCCCACCTCGTCGAACAGTTGCCGCGCCTCCTCTCCGAGCGCGAACGCGTCGCGCATGGTGTGCACGCTGGAGATGGTCATCCCGAGCACGCGGGCTGCGCGGGCCTGCCCCGGCTTGTAGCCCAGAGAGCGGGCCGCGTCCCGCGCTTCCCGCGCCAGCTCGCCGGCTCGCTCGACTTCGCCCAGGCGCAGGGCCCACGCCAAGTCGAGCTGAGCGTCGATGCGCGCGCGCGCGTGCTCCGGGCCGCTCGGAACGGCGGCGAGCCGCGCCTCCAGCTCGCTCGGCCGTGCCTCCTCGGCGGCGGTCGATGGCGGCCGCGCTGCGCGCTCTAGGCCGGTCGGCATGCGATACTCTGTTTCGTCCTGGCAGCCCCGGCGAGCAGCGAAAAATCCGCCCGCCTGCCGCCTGCCCAGCGGAGCGCCGTCTGCCGCCGATCGGCCGTTGCGGCACGTTTCTTCATGTCGGTGGGTCTCGGCTCCCGTCGCGGCGCGTTGGCCACATTACAGAGTAGCCTGGTTTGCCGCCAACGTCAGCGCTCCAAGCGGCGGGCGACCGAGAGCCCGCCCTCGCACCGGCCCTTCCAGCGCGCGACGGAGGGCTCCGCCGCGCGCCCGGTCGAGGGGAACCGCCGGCGCGTGGTGCCTGCGCCACGCTCCGGGTCATCGGACCTTCCCCATCGACTCGATCGATGCGAGCCCACCAGCTGCCGCCTGCAAGACCGGCCCACGCGCAGGGCCCCCATGGCCAGGCAGCCCCGACCTCGTGCGCCGATCCAATCCAGCGCTCGAGGCTCCACGCCTCGGCGCGGACCCGGAGACCTTCGCCCGCCAGCTCGAGCAGGTCACCCCCCCCGGGAAGCGAGCAGGCCCCAGCCCGCAAATCCGCGCCTGCCGGCCCGCAAAGGCTCACGCCGTGGGGGCCGGCCTCGAGGTTGCGGCTACGTCGAGGACCTCCAGCGCGCTCAGGCGACTCTCCCACTCGTTGTTGCGTGCCTCGAGCATGTTGATGCTGTGATTCTTGAGGCGCCGCAGGGCCACGATCATGTCGCTGAACGTCAGCCCGGCGAGGGCGTCGCACTCGCGCTGCTTGATCCGCTCCAGGTGCGCAGCCCGCGTGGCGTCGGCCTGCTCGCCGAGGGCCGCCCCGAGCTCGACGAGGTCCTGGACTTCCACGCGCGAGCCGGGCTGCTGCACGCGCTCCGTCACTCGAGCGAACAGGGTGCGGGTGCCCGCCACGAGCGAGCCAAGCTCGCCCCGCGCGCTCTCGCTCAGCTGGTTTTGGTGCTCGTGAAGCTTCAGCTGGTGGCTCGCGAGCAGCTGGCAGTAGTCCGCCACGGATTCCATTTCTTCGGCCAGGCAGAGGAGCGAATAGGCGCGAGAAGCTTGCAACGGCGTCACGGCCATCTGCAGCACGGTCGTGAGGAAGATCGTGATCTCCTTCTGGATCTTGTCGGTCACGCCCTCGCTGTGATCGATTTCCGCCTTGAGCTCGTCGCTCCCCTCGCCCCCCTCGAGCAGCTTTGCCGTCTTGTCGAACACCTTGGCGGTCACGTTGTAGGCAAGCGCGAGCTCGGCCTCGGCCTGCCGAAGCGCGAGCTCCGGCGACATCTGGCTGGGATCGCCCAGGACCTTGAGCCGCACCTTCGCGCGTCGGCCCGTATCTCGAACCAACTTCTCCGTCACCCAGACCAGGTGTTGGATGAAGGGCAAGAGAAACAAAACCGCGGCCACGTTGAACACGCTGTGCGCGGCGGCGATCTTGAAGCCCACCACCACCAAGCTCTTCTGCGCCGCGCCGCCCTTGAACAGGCCGGAGAGCGAATCGAAAGCGGGCCCGACGACGTGCTCGATGAAAGCGAGGTACGGCCTGAACAGCAGCACCATCACACTCACACCGATGGCATTGAACACCGTGTGGGCCATGGCCGCGCGTTTGGCGTGGATGTTGCCCCCGATGGCCGCCAGCTGAGCGGTGATCGTCGTGCCGATGTTTTCCCCCAACACCAGAGCAACGGCAGTCGAGAGCCCGATGATCGGCTGCCCGCCCGGGGCTGCGGTGGTCGCCAGGGCGATGGTGGTGCCGAGCATCGCGGAGCTCGACTGCACGATGAAGGTCAGCAGGCACCCGACCCCCACGCAGGCACACACGCTCAGCAGGTTGTCTGCCGCGAAGAACGTCAGCACCTCGGCGAAGGCGGGGTCCTTGGTGAGCGGCTTGAAGCCACTCGACATGAAATCCAGCCCCAGGAATACGAACCCCAACGCATTGGATATCTTCCCGATATTCTTCAGTAGGGGCCGCTTGCCAAAGAAGAAGGGGAGCAGCCCGGCCGCCAAGAACACCAGGCCGTACTTGCCGATCTTGAGGGCGACGAGCCAACCGGTGACCGTGGTGCCGATGTTCGCCCCGAGGATCACTCCGATGGCTTGGCTCAGCGACATCAGCCCCGCGTTGACGAACCCGACCACCATCACCGTCGTCACGGAGCTCGACTGGATCACCATCGTCACGGCCGTGCCGACGAGCACCGCCGTGACGCGGTTGGTCGTCAGCCAGCCGATGGCGCGGCGGATCCAATCCGAGGCGAGAGCCTGAAGGCTCTCGCTGAGTGTCTTCATTCCAAACAGGAAGACACTGAGCCCCCCGACGACCTGGTAGGAAAGAGTGAACCAGTCAAAATTCATGCGGGGCCAGTCCGAGAAGCGTCACGGGGGGCGAGATTCGGCTCGCGGTGCCCGTCCCGTGCGGGGGCGCTTGGCGTTAACCCATCTCGTGCGCGAACGTATAGGCGGACACCCGCGCGCTGACAAGCCCAAGGGCCAGGGGGCGAGCCGGCGGCCCGGGGCCCGCTTGCCGGCGCGTTCCCCTCCGGCGGACCGAGAGCGAAACTCGGCGTAGCGACCGGCGGCCCGCTCGGCGAGGAGATCCGGGCGGTGCCCGTTCCAGAATGAGACGACGCACCGCGCCCCGCGGCCTCGGTCGATGGGCGAGCGCTGCCTCGATCCCAAAGCTCCATGGGCCGAGCGCCGCTCGGGCCGCCAGCGAGCGGAATTCTGGACGGCCCCGCCGCGGGGAGGGCCGGGGGATCCCCGCGAAGGTGCAACGAAGTCGCAGCCTCTCACGGGCAGGGATCTACGACCACCGCGTCGACGACGAGGTTTCTGTCCGCCTCTCCCTCGACGTAGTAGTCGTTGTCGAACTCGACGGCCACGCCGCGGGTACCGGAGGTGGCCAGGTCGGCGAAGAACGAGTGCTCCGTGAACCCGGACGCGGAAACGTCCGCGGCGCCGATGATTTGGCCGCCCACGCGCACCAGCATGTGAGGAGCCACGCCGAGCGCGATCTCCCCCCGCGCGATCACCGTGATCTCGGTCGTCCCGGCGTCGAAGAAGTGGTTGGTGCTCAGGGTGCCGTTGGACCACAGGTTCCAGCCCTCCACCGCCGCGCCCCCGGCCGAGGCCAGCATGGCTTCCGCCTCGTAGACGCGAGGGGGCCGCGTGCAAGCTCCCTGCGGAGGCGGCTGCTGCGGCGGCGGAGCAGGGGGCGGCGCGGAACCGCCCGAGCTGGGAACGGTTGGATTGTTGGGGGGAACGAAGGCTGGAAATTGGCCCTGCGCGGCTTCGGTGGTGAAGGAGAGGACCAGCTTGCCGTCGATGGCAGCCATGTTCTGCGACACGTAATCGTTGACGGCGTAGTCGAACGTCCAGTTCGCGCGCCACCAGCGCCCGCCGTCGATTTGGTCGAAGTCGTCACGCCAGCGGCTCGTGAAGTCGGCCCCGTCGGGCCCCGATCCGGGCGTGTAGTCGTACACCTCGCAGAAGTCGACGAACGCGGCGGCGGGAACGGCCTCCTCATCGAAGGCTCCAGACCAACCGCTGTCGCCCGCCCACAAACTCAAGCGAAGCTGCATCGGCTCCGCGCGCGCCGTGTCGAGCAGCTTCGAGTACTCCTGCCGGTCCGTTTCCGTGCGCACGAGGCGGCCGTCGACGTAGAATGCGAGGTAGTCGGGCGTCCACTCCATGCGAAACGTGTAGTAGTTTTCCCACGCCCGCGTCGGCAGCCCGCGGTTTCGCGCGTGCTCGGTGCGGGGGTTGCCCGGGGTCATCACCTGGGACTGGTAGCGCCCATCCTTTCCGAAGATCTCGAAATCCTGCTCCTGCCACTCCGTTCCGGCGAGCTCGGATCCATCCTTCCAAAGGAAGAAGGCGGTGATCATTCCGGAGCCTTCCGCCGCCCGGATTCTCGCCTCGAAGGCCCCGTAGCGAAACGTCTCTTGGGTGATCAACTCGGCGGCCTTGTACGGCTTCGCCGCGGCGGGAGCCGCCGCAAGCAAGGCCCAGCCGAGCGCCCCCAACATCGTGACCCGTCGCGTCGCCCACCGTCGAGCACGCGAGCGCCGCGCCTCGCGCCACGCCCGGGTGGCCCGCGCCTCGCCGCCCGAGGCCGTGCGCTCACCGCGCTGCGTGTCCGTCGTCCCGTGATCCATACATCCCTGCATCTGCGCCTCCCTCCCACTTCGTGGCCCGCTGGGAGAGTCGGCGCAACCCGGGCCAACGTTCACGTGGCGATCGGGCTCGAGCCCGCTCGATCGCCCCCGGACGCGGCGAGGCCCCGGCCCGCCCGTAGCGCTCTCGAGAGCGCGGCGATGCGCAGGAAACGCCCTGGAAATCGCGCGTGCGACGAAGCGATCCGAGCCCGGGCGGTTCGAACGGGGCAACGCTTATGAAAGCGCGCCCCCGCCAGACCCCTCGCTACTCGGCGACGAACTCGACGCGCCGATTGCGCGCCCGCGCCGCCGCACCCGTGCCCGCGTCGAGGGGCCGGTCAGGTCCGTAGCTCTCGACCCGCAACCGGCGCGGACTGACGCCGTGCTCGACCAGGTAGCGCTTGACCGATCGCGCCCGGTGCTCGCTGAGCGCCATGTTGAACTCGCGCGAGCCGGTGTCGTCGGTGTGCCCGGCAATCCGGATGCGACGAGCCTCCGGGTGGGCGCGCATCGAGAGCGCCAGCTCGTCGAGTAGCGGGTGCGGGTTGGGCTGGATTTCGTCCGACCCAGTGGAAAACTCGATGGTCTCGCTGATCTCGAAGCGGCCGCCGACGAAGCGCACGTGGCCGGGGCCTACGTCGGGGCAGCCGTCGTGGTCCTGGATGCCGTTGATGGTCTCTTTCGACTCCGGGCACTCGTCGTCGAAGTCGGAGACGCCATCGCCGTCGCGGTCCGGGTCCTCCTCGGGGCAGCCGTCGCCATCCTCGTAAGCGTCGAGATCCTCGCGGTACTCGTCGCACTCGTCTTTGTCGTCGGCCACGCCATCGCCATCGCTGTCGTGCGAGGTGGGAGCGTACGTGAGGCCGAAGAAAACCCGCGCCACGGGCACTCCGTACCCGGCCAACAGCCCCGCGCCGACGCCGCCGGTGATGCGCCACTCCTGGGTGAGGTCGTGTCGCACGAAGCCGCGCGCCTCGAGCGCCGTCTCCTCGTCACTGGCACCGGCGAGCAGCAGCGCCGCATCCAGCTCTGCACCGAGCTCCGTCTTGCCCGCCAGCCCACCGAAGCGGTAGCCGAGCGCGATCGCACCGGCCAGCTCGGTTCCCTGCGTCACGTTGAGAAAGCTCTGGCTCTGGCGAAGCACTGCCCCGGCGTTGGCGCCGATGCGCACTCCCCCGCGGAAGCGGTGATCGACGATGGCCTTGGGAAAGATCTCCACGTTGCCCGCGCCCCCCGCGAAGTCCCCAGTGTGGGTCGGCAGGCGCAGGTCCGCCGCGAGCGCAAAGCCGAATCCGTCGTCGGCGTCGCTCGCGAGCTCGAGCTTGGGCACCAACCGCACGTCGCCCAGCCCGGCGACCCCGAGCCCTTCGCCGCTCTGCCCGAAGGCTGGCACCCCGAGGCCGACGGCGAATTGCTCAGTCAAGCTGAGCGAAGCAAGCAACGTCAACCCCAATCGCCCGTCGACGATGGCGCGAGAAAGGTCGTCGCTCTCGTCGGCGATGATCAGGGGATGGTGAGCGTACGACAGCCACGCCCCCAGCTCCCAGCGATCCTGAGGGTGTCGAACCGCCGAGCCCTCGGCGCTGAGCCAGCCGTCGTGCGTCACCGCGGGGTCGAAGCGCTCGGCGTCCACCTGAGCGCCGGCGGAGCCGCCGATGAGCCACAGCCCGAGCGCGAGCAGCAGCACTGGCCATCTCGCGGCCGCCGCTCGGCGCCTCCGCCGCCGCCCGCGCGCCACCGCCGCGAGCCACAGCAGCCCGAAGGCCCAGCGGTGCAGCCTCGAGGTCCGGGGGCTCCGGGCCCCCGCAAGCCGACACGCACACGCTCCGCCCTGAACCTCCTCACCGGCGAGCAGCACCACGCCGCCCTCCCGAGAACCGGCGCCGGAAGGCGTGCTGCCGGAGGGGGAGTCTGCGTCGACGCAGCGCCCGCTCGCGGCGCAGCGCAGCCCCGCGGCGCAGGCGCCATCCACGTCGCACGCCCTGCACTGGCCGGCGCTCGAACAGACGAGCCCCGCTTGACAGCCGACGCTCGGCTCGCAGCTTTCCCCGCCCCGCGCGAGGCACAGGCCATCCGACGTACAGCGCTCCCCCGCGGCGCAGTCGGCGTCGGCGTCACAGTAGCCGGGATGGACGCAGCGCTCGCCGACGCACACGGCGTGCGCCGGACAGTCGGAGTCGACCGAGCAGCGCGGATCGGGCAACTGCTCGACCAGGTCCGGTACGGCATTTGCGTCGGTGTCCCGGGGCACACAAGGGGCCACGGCGCCCATGTCCAGGTCGCCCCGGCCCTCGAGCGGCAAGGAGCGAATCAACAGGCTCGCGCTGCAGCTCGCCGTGAGCTCGATCGGCTCGAAGTCGAGCGCGACCTGCACGTACGCGCGCTCGGCTTCCTCCCGCCGCAGTGGGTCGCGGTCGGTGCCACTCTCGGCAACCGCGGCCAGCGGCGGGAGCTCGACCTCTTCGTACGCCCCCGATTCGCGGTCGTAGCGCCAAACGCCCGCGACGGCCGTGTCTCCCGCCACGCCGAGCACGTACTCGTAGCCCCCCGGCGCAGAGTCCGTGTCGAAAGCGGGATCGATCTCGGGCGCCTCGCTGGATCCCCCGGTGTCGGGGTTTTGGTCCACGTCGAGAAAGAAGAAGACTCTCAGCTCCGCGGTGGGCGCGGTTTCACTCGAAAGGTAGGCTCGCAGCCACAGCCTCTGCGAGGCGGTGCGCGCATAGGCGGTGCGCAGGTCCACGGAGCGCTCGGCTTCTTCGAACGCGTCGAGACCGTCGCCGGCCACGTCCTCCGCGCCGAAGAGCCAGCCGGGCTCGCCGGTGCGGTCGATCACCACCAACTCTCGCAAGCGAGGAGTCGCGCGGCCTCTGGCCCAGGTGGTCGTCTGCGCCTGGGCGCCGCCCGCGAGGGTCGTCAGCGCACACAGCCCCGCGAGCGCGAAGAGACGCGCTCGACGCGCCGAGGGTCGAAGCGTGAAGGGTTCCATGACGAGCTCGCCTTCCGGTGGAGGTCCTCGGGCGCGGACTGGAGCATTTCGATGCTGCCCGACGCCCCGTTCCCCCACAACGGCCCGGGGCCGCGACAGCTGAAGCAGTCCGCGCACGCGCCGCGCGGGCTTCGCGCGACGGAGCCCAAGCTCCCGCCACGAAAGCCGAGGGCTCGCGCCCTCCCCCGAGGCTCTTTCATGGCCGCGTCCACCCGTCGTAAAGGGCGCGGGGTCGCGCGGGAGCTCACGGCGGGGGCGAGCCGTGCCTGCCCCGCGGGCTGCGGACAGCAATCGGCAGCGCCGAGCCACCGCGCAGCGCCGAGCCACCGCGCAGCGCGAAGGGCGTTGCCCGCGATTGCCGCTTCGGATGCGGCAAAGCCGACCGGCTGCGTCGAGCCGCCGCGCCGAGCCCCCCCCCGGGCGGTGGGCCCGCGCGCAATTCCCGCCCCCGCGAAACGGCGGGCTCGCAGGAGGGCGGCGGGCGCGCGACCGAAAATGGCTCCGCGGAAAAGCGCGATTGCACGCGCTGCGCGCGCAGCGAGGTCGGTCCGCGCACACGCCCGAAAGCGCGCGCGCTCCGTGGCAATCTCGGGCAAGCCGTGCGGCGCGGAGGCGGCTCGGCAAGTGTTTGCAATGAACGAGAGCTTCGTACAGGCTGCGGCCGTCATGAAGCCCCCATTCCTTCTCCTCTCATTGGCCCGCAGGGCGCTCGTAGCTTCGCGCCAGTTGCCCCTGGGCCTCGCGCTCCTGCTGCTGGCTCCCGCCGCAGCCGCCGAAACGACGATCCAGCTGAAGAGCGGCTCGCCCGGCGCCACGATCAACAAGAACGTGTACGGCCAGTTCGCCGAGCACCTCGGA
This sequence comes from Polyangiaceae bacterium, assembly GCA_050299315.1. GTDB lineage: Bacteria > Myxococcota_A > Polyangia > Polyangiales > Polyangiaceae > SZUA-265. The sequence goes on along the minus strand of JBNKVS010000031.1, from coordinate 73,304 downwards.
CGCGGCATCTACGGCGGCGTCTGGGTGGGGAAAGGCTCTCCCATCCCCAACATCCGAGGCTTTCGAAAGGACGTGCTGCAGGCACTGAAAGAGCTGAAGGTGCCGGTCGTTCGCTGGCCGGGGGGTTGCTATGCGGATCAGTATCACTGGCGCGACGGCATCGGGCCAGCCAAGAAGCGGAAGCGCACGGTCAACGCCACCTGGGGCGGCATCGTCGAGAACAACTCCTTCGGCACCCACGAGTTCTTCGACCTCGTCGAGCAGCTCGGAGCGGATGCCTATGTCAACGTCAACGTGGGCACGGGCACGCCGCAGGAGATGGCCGAGTGGGTGGAGTACATCACCTCGGACGCCGACGGCACGATCGCCAACGAGCGGCGCGCCAACGGCCGCAAGAAGCCTTGGCGGCTCCACTTCCTCGGCATCGGCAACGAGATGTGGGGCTGCGGCGGCTCGATGACCCCCGCCTACTACGGCGACCTCTACAAGCGCTTCGCGACCTTCCTGAAGACCCCGGAGAGCAACCGCCCCGTCGTGATTGCCAGCGGGGGTCAGACGGACCAAACGCACTGGACGCAGTACCTTCTGACCCACGTGGAAGATTCCTGGACGCTGCGGATGGAGGGGATTTCTCACCACTACTACACCATCCCGACGGGCAACTGGGAGAAGAAGGGCTCCGCGCTGGGCTTCCCCGAAAGCGAGTGGTTCTCCACGCTGCATCGTACCCTGCGCATGCGCAACATCCTCGCGAGCAACGTGCGGGTGATGAACGAGCACGACCCGAAGAACAAGGTCGGGTTCTTCTTGGACGAATGGGGGACCTGGTACGATTCGGCCGAGGGCTCCTCCCAGAGCGCCCTCTATCAGCAAAACAGCCTGAGGGACGCCGTGCTGGCCGCGCTGAACTTTCACGTCTTCCACGAGTTCGCGGACCGCGTGCGGATGACCAACATTGCGCAGATGGTCAACGTGCTCCAGGCGATGATCCTCACGGATGGCAAGAAGATGCTGCGCACCCCCACCTATCACGCGTTTCACATGTACCGGCCCTTTCAGGGCGCCCGCAGCGTGCCCGCCGCAGTCCAAGGGGCACCGAGGTACCAACAGAAGAGCGAGTGGATCGAGAAAGTGAGCGCCAGCGCGGCCATCGGCAAGGACGGCAAGCTCTACGTCGGGCTGATCAACACCCATCCGAAAGAAGCCGAGCGAGTCGTCGTGGCCGCTGCCAAGCCCATCGGCAAGGCCGTGGGCCGCTCGCTCTCCGGGGCAACGCTCGACGCGCACAACACCTTCGCAGCGCCGAACCAGGTCAAGCCAGTCCCGGTCGAGTTCAAGGGAGATGGCGGCCGAGTGGCGATCGATCTGCCGCCGAAGTCGATCATGGTCTTGGCGCTCGAATGAGCGGCCCCCAGCCGCGCGGGGGCTGCGCGCGCTGCGCTCGCCCCCCGGCGAGCTGACCCCGTCCGCCGCTCGTGGCAAGACGACTCTCTCCCCGCGGCGACCGACAATCAGTGATTACCACTCATCGGACGGGGCACTAGCTCCCATTCGCGAACGGACGCTGGTCGGCGCCCCTCACTCGAGGGGGGCGACGACCAGCAGGTCTTCTTTCGCCGCGAACGGGCTAGCGCTCCACCGTTGCCGGCCGGCTGAACTCCGCCTGGAGGAGCGACCAGCTGCGTGCGCCGGCGCTGTCGATCAAGCAGGAGTAGACGTGGTCGCAGCTGGTTTGCACGTGCTCGAGCGGGATCCCCAGGCGCGCCAGGTGGTCGCGAAAGTCTTCGTTGAACTGCCGGTACTGGTTGCCCGCCGCCAGCCGCAGCGTCGATGACTCGGCGAGCCGCTCCGCGTTGCGTTCGGCGTGCGCCCAAGGCGAGATGGCGTCGAAGCGACTCTCGTCGTCGCCAAAGGCGGCGCTGGCGATGTACGCGCGACGACCGACCAGCGTTTCCCAAGTATCCAGGGCGCTGTCGTACCCGATGCCGATGCTGAAGCGGTCCGGGTACTTCGTGGCGAAGGCCAGGGCGCCGAAGCCGCCCATGGAGAAGCCGGAGATTCCGCGGCGCGCGCGGTGGGGCAGCGTGCGGAACGTTGCGTCCACGTACGGCACGAGCTCGTCGATGAGCTGCGTTTCCCCGGGCCGAGCCCCGTCGAAGCTGTCGGCATAATAGCCTTCGGAGAAGCTCTGGGGAAAGACGACGATCAAGGGCCCGATCTGGCCGGCGCGCATGGCCCCTTCGAGCGAGCGAATGACGGGGCCGGGGTTCGTATCGCGAGAATCCGTCAGGCCGTGCAGATCGTACAACACGGGATAGTCGGCGCCCGACGAGTCGTAGCCGGGCGGCAAGTAGATGTTGAAGAGCACCGGACGCCCCGTGAGCGGCCCTGCGAACTGCAAGGGGACGAGGCGAGGTGCGGAGCCGGCGGGGTAGCCCGGCGCGGCGATGGGCTCGAGCGCTGGCGCCGAATCCATCCCGGGCTCCTCGCCACCTCCCTCCCCTTCGGCGTCGTCGCCCGGTTCGCTCGCCGACGCGGCGGGGTCGGAGCCCGGATCGCCGGCCTCTGCTGCGGGCCCCTCGACGAGGTCGATGCCCTCGCCAGCGGCGCCCTCGGAGGCCGGCTCGCCCCCTTCGCCGGAGGCGGGCGCCGCCGAGGGCGCCCCGGAGGCCCGCTGACCTTCACCGGCCGCGGACTCGCCCCCGGACGCCGGCCCGCTCGGCGGTCGCACCGACGCGCCCCCCGTGAACGCGGGCGCGCCCGCCTCGCCGGCCGCTGGCGGCTCCCCGCCGCAAGAAAGCAGGGCGATCGCGGCCAGCGCCTGCCAGGCCCGAGCCGCGGCACGCGCCCCCCGAAACTCCGCTGCTCCCCGGCGCGAAGCGCTCCTTCTTTCCGCGAAATGAGCGAGCGCAATACTCGAACGGTCTTGCGCGCGCCCATCGGGAGAGGGCACGAAAGCCCACCCGTTCGCCGGGCTCTTGCGCCAATCTCTCTCCTCTACCTCGAAATGAGGGCCCGAGCATCTCGCCCCGTCATTTCGGCCCCCCGCTGCCGCGGCAGCGCCTCGCGCCTCCTGCAAGCGCGCGTTCCCCAGACCCAGCGCCCAGCCTCTCTCTCGACTCATAGCAGCCACCTTCTCGCGTGCCGACCGAGCTCTGCGCCGCCCGGCCTGGCGTGTTCCGCCCAATTCGCGTACGTGTTTCTCTCGAGCAACGACCGAAGCACCGATCGCGGTCACCGGGTGCTTCGGCGCTCGCGGCCCTTGCGACGCTCTCGCTGGATGGTGCGCCACGGCAGTCGAAACCGATGTCCCGCTTCAGCCTGCCAGAACGGCAAGCATTCGCCAATCCAGTGCGCCCCAACCCGTATCGATCGCAACGACCGCCAACCGACGCAGGGCGGAGGACGCGTTGCGCAACGCCCGGTGCGCTCGCCGTTTGCTCGCATCCCAACTGGCGCGGAGGGCTGCGGAAGCGCGTTGCCCACGGAAGCGCCGAAGAGAAGCGCTTTTGAGCGTGCGGTCCGCGTGTCGAGCCCGCCGGGCGGCCCCGCCACGAGGCGAAGGCCCGGGTCCCCCGGCACGCTCGGGGGCCCAGGCGGCGTCCGGCTCGGCTCGCTCCACCGGCGACCGCTCTTGCGGGGCTGGGCTCCGACCCGGGGCTCGCCTCGCCCGATCTTCGCCGCAACCGCGGGAGGCGGGTCAGGGAGAAACCGCCCCGCGATGCGGCGAAACGTTTTTCACCCGCGAGCGCAGGATCCCGGCCGGCGGCAGCACCGCGACGTGCACCGGGCTGACCATCCTTTCCCTTCGAGGCGCGGGGCGACCATCGCGAGCTCACGATCCCCGGATCGGCGCCTCTCGAAATGGATGAAGCCGTAGGCCCTCCCCCGAGGACGAGCGCCGCGCCGATCTCGAAGAGACGGGAAACGCTTTCACTCGCGGCCCAAAAAACGCGTCGACTTTCGCACCACCAGCCGCGGCGGCACGACCACGCGCTCCGCGACGGGCTCGCCCTCGATTCGACCGACCAGAATACGCAGGCAGCTCCTGCCGAGCTCGGCGAAATCTTGCCGAATCGTGGTGAGCGGAGGCGAGTAATAGGCCGCCTCGGGCACGTCGTCGAAGCCGACCACGCTCAAGTCGAGCGGCACGCGGCGCCCCGCCTCGTGCAGCCGGCACAGGAGCCCGAGCGCCATCGGATCGTTGGCCACGAACACGGCGGTAACGCCCGAAATCTTCAGCAGCTTCTCGCCGAGCTCGTAGCCCGAGCGCGCCGTCCAGTCCCCCCGGAGGAGCGCCGGCACGCGAACCCCGGCCTCCTCGAGTGCGGACCGCCACCCCGCGATGCGCTCCTCGGCCTCGTTCCACTCGCTGGGCCCGGCCAAATGCCAAACGGTTTCGTGGCCCAGCTCGAGAAGGTGCTGCGTAGCGGCAACGGCGCCCCCCACCTGATCCACGGTCGCCACGGGAATCGAGGCGCGGGGACCCGCCTCGACCGCGACCACCGGAAAGTCCGAGCGGACGTGGCGCAGGGCGTCCACGCCCTCCCGCAGCGGCGCGATGACGGCGACACCGTCGACCCCTTGGCCCCGCAGCTGCTGGATGGCCGTCAGAATCGTGTCGCGATTGAGCGATCGGAGGCTCGAGATGCTCACGGTGTAGCCGGCGTCGTACGCAGCATGCTCAACTCCGAGCAAGGTCGATGCAGGGCCGTAAAGCGTCGTGTCGAAAGTAACGACTCCGAGCACTCGCGAGCGGCCGGTGACGAGCGCGCGAGCCACCGTGTTCGGGCGATAGTCGAGCTCGCGAATCGCCGCCAGCACACGCTCCCGCGTATCCCCGCGCACGTGGGGGCTGTCGTGCAAAACTCGCGACACCGTTTGGTGGGACACCCCGGCCAGCTGCGCGACGTCCGCCATCACCGCGGGACGGCGTTTCTCCGATCTGGGTGGAATGCTCATGCCTCGACTCATACCACTGTTCCCAATTTCCCCCGGGGTTGACATGTCATATGTGAGCGTTCACAATCGCGCTAGTTGGTGGTCTGGGAAGTGTCCGCGCCCGCTCTCCGGAGAGCGGGCATAAGGCAGCTTTCCCTCTTCGGCGGGGCTGGCGCCCCGTGGGCGTGGACCCAGCCGAAGTCCCTTCCAGGCCCCCCCGGAGGCAGCGCCGAACGCAACGGGCTTCGCGCACGAGGCGTGGAGAGAGGGAAGAATATACCGCCCGGCGCAGGCAACATGGCAAGACTCGGCAACACGGCGAGGCCCGGTACAACGGGCCGCGGTACAACGGGCCGCGGCACGAGATACGCAAAAAGCAGCCGGCGTCCCAGCGATGCGGAACGACGACCAACTCGGGAAGCCGAAAATCGTCACGACCGCGAGCCGCAACGAGAAGCAAAAGCGAGCAGCGATTGCGACGAGCGCAGCTGGTACACAAACGACACGCTCGAAAACGGCGGCACTCCAACCAACGTCGACTCACTTCAACCGCTCAGCGAATGCGAGGCTCGCCATGCCACGGTCATGGCGCAGCCCTCGCACGAGACGAACCAAAGTCCGAACTTCACACGCATCCAGGTGGCTCCATGATCAGCAAAACCAGACTTCGCCTCGGCTTTTCCCTCTCCCTGTCGTTGCTCGGCGCCAGCGCCGTCTCCTGCGACTACGGGAACGACGAAGACAAATCCAACACCAACCCGTTGGCGCCGTTCGGCGAGGGCGCGGAAGGCGACGGCACGCAGAACCCCGTCGCGGACGAGGGCAACGGCCAAAGCACGCCCGCAGAAGGAAGCAGTGAAGAAAGCCCCACGCCAGGCGCGGGGCCAGACCCCGCACCGGCCGCTGGCGACGGTGCCGAGGGCCCGGCCGATCCAGTCGGAATCGACATGGGCGACGGAGAGGGCAGCGACGGCATGCCGGGAGAAGGCGAGACCGATCCTGGAGAAATGATGAGCACCGAGGAGGAGACCCCCGTCGAGCCCGAGCCGGTGGTGCGCCCCGAGGGGCCATGCGATCTCTACGGCACCGATACGCCGTGCGTGGGGGCCTACAGCATGGTGCGAGCGCTCAACAGCGCATACGAAGGTCCTCTCTACGAGGTGCGCCGCGGTGCTCCGAACGCTCTGCAAAACACTGGCACCGGCGGGGACCGGCAAAACATCGGGATGCTCCCGAATGGCTTCGCCGATGCCGCGGCGCAGGACGCGTTCTGCGGCGACCAGCCCTGCACTGTCTCCACCCTGTACGATCAATCCGGCCTCGACAACCACCTGACGGTGGCCAAGGCGGGCTGCTACATCGGAACGGCCTCGGAGGACGACTACGAGTCGAACGCCAAGGAGCTGCCGCTGACGGTCGGCGGAAACTCCGTGTATGGGCTTTTCATGGAGCCGCACCAAGGCTACCGCAACAACGACGCGATCAACACACCCGAGGGCGACGTGCCGATGGGTATCTACATGGTCAGCGCGGGCAGTGGGACGCGAGCGAACCCGCCCCCCGCCTGCTGTTGGAACTTCGGAATCGCCTCGAGAGACAACTGCTACGGGCCAACCGGAATGATGAACGCGCTGTTCTTCGGCCGGGCCTTCTGGGGCGAAGGAGCCGGCAATGGTCCCTGGTTCATGGGTGATTTCGAAGCGGGCGTCTGGGCCGGAGGGATCAACGGAGGCATCGGCAGGCCCGACCTCGGCGACTTCGACGTCAACCAGAACAACCCTTCGATGACCATGGATTACGCCTTCGGCATCCTGAAGAGCGCCCCGAACAGCTACACGATCCGCACGGCCAACGCGCAGCAGGGCAACGTCAGTACGGCATGGGACGGGCCGACGCCGCTCGCGATGAACCGTTGGCAGATGGAAGGCGGGATCATCCTCGGCATCGGCGGAGACAACAGCAACTCTTCTCGCGGCACCTTCTTCGAGGGGGTGATCACGGCGGGGCGGCCCTCCGACGAGGTGGACGCAGCCGTGCTGGCCAACGTCCAGGCGGCAGGGTACGGCCAGTGAGGGAGAGGCGAGCCATGAGGCGATCGCTACGCATCGATATTTCTCGGATGGTCGTGTTCGGTGCGGGCTCGCTCCTCCTCGGAGGGTGCGGCAGCTACGACGATGCGGCTCCCGCTCCGGCCAGCGGCGCCGGGGGGCAGACGACCTCGACCGGGCAAGTGAACGCGGCGGGCACCCAGGCCATGCCGGAGCCCGCGATGGAGGATCCGCAGCAGCCGCCGCCGGCGGGGGGCGGCTCCGAGGGCGGCGAGGTGGCAATGAGCCCCGACGGCTCGGAGGCCATGAGCCCCGACGGTTCGGAGCAGATGCTGCCCGAGGAGCTGCCGATGGTCGAGATGGTGGAGGCCTCGTGCGAAGCCGTCGCGCCCTGCGGCGGCGAGCTGGAGGAGGGCATTTGGATCGCCGCGGGCTCTTGTCTGCCCGTTTCGGGCGAGGCAGACATGTCGGGCTTCGGCCTCGGCTGCGTCGCCGCCCCGGTATCCGGAGCGCTCGAGGTGAGCGGGGCGTTCATCGTCAATGCGGACGGAACCTTCACGGACGGCACCACCACGGCCGGAGAGACGGAAATCGCGCTACCCCCCGAGTGTCTGGACGTGTCCGGCACGATCACGACCTGCGACCGAGTGGACGGCGCGCTGCAGTCGCTCGGCTTCGCCGAAGTGACCTGTGAGGAGGACCCGAGCACCGGCGGGTGCAACTGCACGGGCACGGCAGAGCAATCCGGAGGGCTGGCAATGTTGTCTCTCGACGCTGCCTCCGACGGAACGTACTCGACCGCAGAGAACGTGATCACCACCTCCGCCCGAACCGACACGGACTACTCCTATTGCGTGACGGGGAACATGATGACGCTGACACCGGTGAGCACGAGCCGGACGGGCACGGTTTCTGGCACCGTGGTGTTGGTCAAGCCATAGCCTGATGCAACGCTGCGAGCTCGAGAGAAAACCTCTCGAGCTCGCGCCGCCACAGGCCGCGTCTTGTCCAGAAGGTCTGGCTAGGAGAGCCGTCGCCGCTTTGCCGAGGCGCGCCGCTCCCGTCGGTCTCGCCCCCCGACGCGCATGGGGCCCGGCGTTCCCCTGCAACGGGAACCTGGCACGCGCGAACTCGAAAAAGAAGGCAGCTGGAGCGAGCCCCGATGCAACGCCTTGCGATTGGGGCGTTTGCTTTTTGTTGGCTCCGCGGCAGCTTGGAAGCGTTTGCTCGAGCAATGAGCGCTGCGATTCGCGCCAATCGATTCGAAGCGGCGTTCGGCTTTCTACCCTCCACCCTGGAGGCCAACGCGGCGTCGGCGCGTGCGCCTTGTTGGCAAGGGCCCCTCTTGCTATGAGCGAGCGAGCAAGGTTTGGCGCTAGAAGAAGGGAAGCCATGCTCGTAAGATTGCAAGCACTCCTCGGATTGGGGGTATGGCTCGCGGCCACGGCAGCCGCGGCCCAGGACGCGGATTTCGAGGAGGATACCGCGCCTTCGACCGAAGAAGGCGCGACGGCATATTCTGCCGAAGAGCGCGCGGCGCAAGGGGAAGCCTCCCTCGAAGAGGCCTCCCCGGCAGGTCCGGGCGCAGAGGAAGAAGAGGGCGAATGGCGCACGTACGTCAGCGGGTACTTCCGGGCCCCCCTGGCAGTGGGATTCAGCCCCCGGCGCGGGGCAGACGACCCCAGCGGCCCCGCCGAAATGCAGCTGTCGTACGGGCCCAATCGGACGGTGGACGCCAACTACTTCAGTTTCGCCTACACGCGGCTGCAGGAGCAAGATTGGGCGGAGTTCTACGTGCACGCCGAGAAAGAGCACGTTCACGCGGCCGTCGGAGCGATGGGGTATTGGTTCCAGGCCGCGGGCTTCCGCAACAACGACGCCGCATGGTCCCCCGCGCTGGGCTACCTCACCCTCGACACGGACTTCGACGCCTTCGGCCTGCAGCCAAACGTGGCGCTCACGGCGGGCGCCTGGTGGCCCCGCTTCGGTCAGTTCGCCAAGTACGACACGTACACGCTCGGACAGTTTCGCCACATGGGTGAGCAGCTCAAGCTCACGATCCCGTTCGATTCCGATTTTCGGCTCACCTTCTTCCAGGGCTTCGGCTCTGCTCGAGACGGTAGCTCCAACATCCTCGCTCCCCCGCCCTACCAGGCAACGGTCGGCCTGATTCTGCTCCACTACGAGCACCTGCAGCTCACCTTCGGGGACCACCTGGACATCGCGCTTCACTACAACTCGGAGTGGACGCGCGACCCCAACCTCTACCAATCCACGGTGGTGGGGAGATCGTACACGAACGCGAAAGAAGCCTACCTGACGACCCTCGGGGCCGAGCTGACGGTGAGCCTACCCGTGCTGGGAAGCCTGTGGGTGTCGCCTTCGTACGTTCGCGTGAAGAATGGCTGGGCGCTTGCCGAAGGCGGAACCGAGGTCATGCACTCGATCAGCGGCGACGGCATCGCGACCAACTACATGGCGTGGAGCGGCAGCCTCAACGACAGCACCGGGTCCGGAAAAATGCTGAACGTCGGGTTCCTATACGAGAACTCCCTCTCTGGCTTGCAGGGAAAGCCGCGGGGGAGCGTTTCCCCGGAAGTGACGCTGAACGTCTTCGGGCTGTTCACGGACGTTACGCTCGACCTACCGGAGGGCTCGGACATCACGCAGAATCGCATCGGCCAGCTCAAGTACGGCGCGGACCTCGAGCTGCAGGCGCTGGACTGGCTGGGCCTGATGCTGCGCTGGGACGAGGTCAATTTCAACCTCGGCGACCACCCCGGCTACGTCTTCTCGGCGATCACGCCACGCGTCACCCTTTCCTCCCATTTTCTCTCGGGCGAGACGATCTACATCCAGTACTCCCGCTACCGCTACGGTGACCGCATGACCCTCGCGGGCCGCTGGCCTTGGGGCACCCCACTCGTGGCGGGAAGCGACATCATTCAGGGCGGCACGTATGCGGGGCAAAAGCCCGACATGGACGTGGTCAGGCTACAAGCCAGCGTGGCCTTCTGAGCTCGTGTCTGCTGGCCCGCCGCCGGCCGGTGCCGCTGCGCGAGAGCGGAAGGGGCTCGCGCCGGAACGAGGCTGCGGGCGAAAGCGCGGGGCCTTCGCGCCGCGCCGGGGTCATCGGCGGGGCGCGCCGCGCACTCTCCGCGCCGCGCTTCGTCGGCGATCGAGGCCCCCCGAGCCCTCCCGCCTCGCCTCACGGATTCCCGCCGCGCGGTTCTGGTCGGTCGCGCTGATCCTGATCCTGGGCCTGGGGCTCGTTCTACCGGCCAGAGCGCAGTCGCCGGTCGACGTGACGATCGACATCGACGGCGAGGCGGACGGCACGCCGCTCGAACGCGTGTGGTCCTTCTTCGGCTACGACGAGGTCAACTACACGACCTCGCGGGAGGGCGAGCGCTTGCTCCGCACATTGGTGCGCGCCAACACCGCTCCGGTCCGCGTGCGCACCCACTTCCTCTTCAACACGGGAGACGGCACTCCGGCGCTCAAGTGGGGCTCGACGAACCTCTACACGGAAGACGCGACAGGCGCCGCCGTCTACGATTACTCACTGATCGACTCGATCCTCGACGCCACGGTGGCGGCGGGTGCCGAGCCGTTCATCGAGCTGGGGTTCATGCCCCGCGCGCTCTCGACGCGGCCGGACCCCTACGAGAACTCCAGCCCCTACGTCCTCGATGGGGGCTCGTTCTACCCGCCCTCGAGCTACGAGGCTTGGGCCGATCTGGTGAGAACGTGGGCCGAGCACGCGGCCGCCCGCTACCCCGGGGCTCCGAGCTGGCAGTGGGAGCTGTGGAACGAGCCGGACATCGGCTACTGGCAAGGCACGTTCGAGGAGTACGCGCGGCTGTACGACCACACCGAAGCCGCGCTCCATGCGGCGCTCCCCGGGGCATCGCTCGGGGGCCCAGCCGTCGCCAACCCGGACAATGGTTTCCTAGAGCAGTTCCTCGAGCATTGCAGCGGCGGCACCAACGCGGTCACGGGCGCGTCGGGCACGCGCCTGGACATGGTGAGCTTTCACGCCAAAGGGGGCGTCTTCTTGGAAGATGGCCACGTGCAGATGGATCTCGGCAATCAGCTGCGCCTGCATCGCGAAGGGTTTCGACGTGTGGCCGCCTCGGGCGCTTTCGCCACGACCCCCATCGTGATCAGTGAGGCGGACCCGGACGGCTGCGCGGCCTGCCCCGTCAGCACGGCTCCGCACCACGCCTATCGCAACGCCCCGGCCTACGGGGCCTACGAAGTCGCGATGATGAAGCGCTCCCTCGACCTGGCGAGCGAACAGGGCGTGCAACTGCGCGGCGTGCTCACCTGGTCCTTCACGTTCCCCGGCACGCCGTACTTCGCCGGCTACCGCGCTCTGTCGACCAACGGCATTCACCTGCCGGTGCTCGGCGCCTTTCAGCTGCTCGGCCGCCTGAGGGGAAATCGACTTCCCATTCAAAGCACCGGCGCCCTGCCGCTCGACACGTTGCTGCAGGACGGCGTCCGAGGTCAGCCGGACGTGGACGCGCTCGGCAGCCGGGACGGGAGCCGGATCCAGATCCTGGTGTGGCACTACCACGACGACTTGTTGGAGGGTCCGCCGGCGCGCATCGCGCTGCGCGTCGCGCTACCGAGCGGATTCGGATCCGGCGCCGTGCTGACCCACCTGCGGGTGGACGAAGCGCACGGCAACGCGCACGCCGTCTGGCAGACGCAGGGCAGCCCCGACGCGCCCTCGGCCTCCCAGCTCGCCGAGCTCGGCGCAGCGATGCAGCCCGTGGCGCTCGAGCGGGCGAGCCTGCTCCCGACGCCAGAGGGTCGCGTCGAGCTTTCGTTCGAGCTACCCCGGTTCGGGGTGTCTCTGCTCACGCTCGAGCCCGCGAGCCGAGTCGATGGGCCCCGAGGCGAGCCGGCGGGGTCGACGCGAGAAGCGGGCTGCTCGTGCCACCTGCCCCGCTCCCCCCGACGCGGCTCACCGCTGGCACCGCTGGCGCTGTGCGCACTCTTGGCCCACTTGCTGCGGCGCCGGCGGGCGCCCACCGATCGGAGCAGCGCATGAAGACGCCCGGCGTCTCCTGGGCGCCCGGCGCGCGTGCGCGCCCCCCGCTCGGCAACCCGCGTCGAGCGCCCGCCGCGAGCCGCCGCGCCGAGCCCGCGCCGCGGCGGCCGCAAGCGGCGAAGCCGCAAGGCGCAGCGGCGCGGGCGCGGGGCCCGCGCTGCTCCCTACTGACCGTATCCAGCCGCCACGATGGCCGCCTGCAGGGCGTCGATCGTCTCCTTCGCCGCCGCGCCATTGGCCATCACGCCCTCGTAGAAGCGGCCGCCATCCCCGTCGCTGTTGTCCCCGCCGATTCCGAGAATTACCGACCCCTGCTTCTGCATCGGCACGTAGCCCGGCTTCTCGGGGCGGATTCCGTCGTACATGGTCTTCACCGGACCGGATTGCGCGTCTCCCCCGTAGAGCGCGAAGCGACCGCGGCCCTGGTTCTTGTCCGCGGTATCGCCCACGACGATTGCCGTGACGAAATCGTAGCGCAGCGGGGTGTTGGTGGAGATGTTCCTGTCCTGGCCGTTCTCCCAACCCGGGTAGAGCCCATTTTCGAGATCGGCCATGACCCAGGGGCCGCCCTCGACGCCGGTGCCCCAGATGACGCCCAGGCCCAGGTAGACAGCCTCCATGGTGCCGTTGCCATCGTTGTTGGCGGTCGTCTCGGCGTTGCCGTAGTCGAAGCAGCAACCGTTGATCAGGTCGTGCTGGCTGCTGACCATGTACATCGTCTGCGGCTCGTCGCCGACCGCGGTACCATTCGGAGTTACGTCCCGGTAGCCCATTCCCGGGCGGAAGAGCATCCCGTAGACGGAGCGGCCGGCGATGGTGACCGGCAGATCGTCCGCGAAGACCGGGTTGCCCGGCGTGGGCTTGGCGCTGCCGGGCGGAGCTGGAGTCAGGTCATTTCCCATCCCCGATTGGTCGTAGAGAATCTCGATGGTGCAGTTGCTTCCGGCGCAGAATGCGTCTTGCGCCGCCGCATCGGCGTAGCCATCGACCACTCCGATGTCGAGCTGCGTATCGTCCGAGCGCTGGAGCCGATACAGCGGACCGGCGTAGCCGCTGACGATCACCCGCACCGAGCTGTGCGCCGACACACACGGAAAGCCGGCCCCCTGCAGGACGTCACACGGCAAGATCCCCTCCGGGGCGTTGCCGGAAGGCATGCTCGTGCCGGCTCCGGCTTGCCCACCACTGGGTGGATTTTGGCTCCCGCTCGAATTGCCGCCCGGCAGTGGAAGGCCGAACCCGGTGCCAGCTTCCGCCGGGTCGTCCACCGAGTACTGAAAGCAAGCGACGCCCAGGGCGGCGAGGGTGACCGACGATGCCAGCAGCTCGGTGGAACGAATGTTCTTCATTACAAAATCTCCATTGAGGACGCTTCGCGAGGCGCTCGCCGTTCGATGCGGATATTGCTCCCGAACTACCCGCGGGGGTGCTGCCTGCACCTCAGGCGTGGACCCTGGCCTCGAAGCTCCCGCGATCTTTGCCACAGCCGTTGCCTGGATTCTACCCAACGCGACACAATCCGCACATCGCGAGCAACGAGTGATGCTTGCGGCCGCGAAGGTGCAACTCGCCATCACAGCGGGCATCCAGGCTGTTCCGATCTGCTCGGGCGTCGAGCATGCAGAGGAAGTGGGAAGCGATCACGCGGGCCGAGAAGGCCGCCGAGCGGCGGGCTTCCGCCGGCTCGGCGGGTTCGTCGGAATCGTTTCCTCGGCCGCCGCAAAGCCGACCCGGAAGGAGCCCGCTCCGTCACGCTGTAGCCGATTTTTCCGCTGAATGCGCGCGCCCCTTGACTGGGGCCAGCGACCGAGAGAGGACGTTTGCCCAGGCCCGAGCCGGGCGGGCGCGGCAGAAATGCCTCACCCCGCAAGCACGCCAATCCCCACCCGAACATTTCCAATTGCTCCGATTGACCATGAAGACGATGATCCCCCCAAGCAGCCCCCGGCGGCCGTGTTCCCGGCAGCCCGGTTCCTCACTGAAAACGCTTTCCGTTCGCTCCACCTCGCGCAGCCACGGCTCCCGGCGGCTCGCCCTCGGGGCGCTGCTCGCCCTGGCGCTCTCGAGCCTCGCCTGGGGCTGCAAGAGCGGCGGAGATTCCCAAGCCGGCGCCTCCGCGTCCAAAGAGCCACCGAAGCTGACCCGGCTCGGCTTCGTCACCAACAACGCCAGCGAGTTCTGGAAGATCGCCCAGGCAGGCGTGAAGAAATACGAGGTGGAAGGGAAGGTCCAGGTGGACGTGCTCTTCGCCGACGGCACGGTGGCCGACCAGAACAAGAAACTCGAGGAGCTGGCCAGCCAGCACTACGATGCCATCAGCGTGAGCGTGATCGCCCCGGCGGACCAGGCCAACAAGCTCAACGACATCGCGAAGGAATCGCAGCTCATCACGTTCGACTCCGACGCACCGGATTCGAAGCGCCTGCTCTACATCGGCACGAACAACTTCGAGGCCGGGAAGGCCCTCGGCGCAAAAATCGTCGAGCTCTTGCCGGACGGCGGGAAGATGGCCGTGTTCGTCGGGTCGCTCTCCGCGGACAACGCCAAGCAACGGCTCGGCGGCATCGAAGAGAGCATCCGCGGCCACCAAATCGAGATCGTGGACAAGCGCGAGGATCAGAACGATCCAGCCAAGGCCCAGGCCAACGTCGAAGACATCATCAATGCCCACTCGGACCTCGACCTCGTCGCGGGCCTGTGGTCATACAACGGCCCGGCGATCGCGCTCGCCATCGACCGGCTCGGAAAGAAGGGCTCGGTGATCGGCGTCGCGTTCGACGAGGAGGAAGAAACCCTGAGCGCCATCGAGAAGGGGCTGCTGTCCGCGACCGTCGTGCAGAAACCCTTCCAAATCGGCTACCTGACGAGCAAGTGGATGCACGCCCTGGCGGTGAGGCCCGAGCAGGCCCGCTCGCAGATTCCCGAAGGAGGCGTGGTGGATACGGGCGTCGAAGTGATCACCAAGGCGAACGTCGCCGCCTTCGCCAAGCGCCTCGCGGAGCTGAAGACCGGAGTCAACTAGATGATGGAAGGCGCCGAAAGCCGCTCCCGCGGCGGCGATGAGGAGGAAGGCTCCCCGCCTTCGAGCCCCCGCGAAAGCGGGGCGAGGCCGCGGGAGGAGCTGCTCTCGATGCGCGGCATCACCAAGCGCTTCCCGGGCGTTTTGGCGCTGGACGGCGTGTCGCTGACGCTCGCGCGCGGCGAGGTGCTCGCGCTCATGGGCGAAAATGGGGCGGGCAAGAGCACGCTGATGAAGATTCTCGGCGGCGAAATCCAGCCCGACGCCGGCGAAGTCTTCGTCGGCGGCAAGTCGGTGGCGCTCGAGGGGATCCGGGCCGCCCGGGGCCTGGGCATCGCGCTCATCCACCAGGAGCTGACCTTCGCGCCCAACCTCGACGTGGCCGGAAATCTATTCCTGGGCAGCGAAACCCCTGAAAGCGGTTCCCTGCTGGGGCTGCTCCCGCGGCGGGCGATGCGCCGGCGCGCCGAGGCCGTGCTCGAGCGGGTCGGGCTGCGAGTCTCTCCCGACGCCCTGGCGGCTTCTCTTTCCCCCGGGCAGCTACAACTCGTGGAGGTCGCCAAGGCCCTGGCACGGCAAGCTCGCATCCTGGTCATGGACGAGCCGACGGCCTCGCTCACGATGGCAGAATCCGAGCAGCTGTTTCGCATCATCGCCGAACTTTCCGCGCAGGGGGTCGGGATCATCTACATCTCGCACCGGCTCGACGAGGTCATGCAGCTCGCCGACCGAATCACGGTTCTTCGCGACGGGCGCCACGTCGGGGACATGGACCGAATGGCCGCCACCGAGCAGGAGATGGTGAAGTTGATGGTGGGGCGCGACCTTTCCGGCCGCTACTTCCCCCCGCGGCGTGACCTCGCGCCGTCGGAGTCGATCCTGCAGGTCGAGGGCTTGCTGGTTCCCGGCGCCAGCGACCCGGTCTCCTTTTCGGCCCGCAAGGGCGAGATCCTCGGCTTCGCCGGGTTGGTCGGAGCGGGGCGAACGGAGCTGATGTGCACGATCTTCGGGATCCAGCCCGCGCTCGGGGGCCGGATGCTGCTGCGCGGCGAGCCCTTCGCGCCCGCCCGACCGATGGATGCGATATCGCGCGGGATCTTTCTCGCCCCCGAGGAGCGCAAGCTACACGGGCTGGTGCTCGCGATGTCGATCGCCGAAAACGTCTCCCTGCCCAATCGGCAAGTCCATTCCCGCTGGGGCGCGCTGCGGCGCGGAGCGGAGCGAAAGCTGGCTCGCGAAGTCATGGATCGCCTCGCCGTCAAGGCCCCCAGCCCCCTCACGAAGGTGATGTCCCTCTCCGGCGGAAACCAGCAGAAGGTCGTGCTCGGCAAGTGGCTCGCGCACGACCCCACCGTGCTGATCGTGGACGAGCCGACGCGCGGGGTGGACGTGGGCGCCAAAGCCGAGATCTACCGCCACCTGGTGGCGCTCGCGGACCGCGGCATCACCATCCTCATGGTCAGCTCGGACATGGAAGAGGTCCTGCACCTTTCGGATCGAGTCGTGGTGATGCGAGAGCGAAAGATCTGCGGCATCGTGGAAGGGCCGGAGCAATCCAGCCGCAAGGTGATGGAGCTGATGACGGGCGTCGGGGGCGGGCCGGGGGAGGAAGCGGCATGAGGCGTGAGCTGGGCATGAGCGTCGCTCTTGCCGTGATATGTTTCGTACTGTGGCTCTCGAACCCCGACTTTCTGGGGCAATCGAACTCGGTCAACACTCTGCGGCAGATCTCGATGCTCGGAATCCTGGCCGTGGGCATCGGGTTCGTCATCGTCACCGGCGGCATCGATCTTTCGATTGGGTCCATGGTGGGGCTGACGGGCGTCGTCATCGCCAAGCTCTCCTCGACCCAATCGGGCGGGCTCGGCGCCTCGCTGTGGGTGGCGATTCCGATCGCGCTCGCGGTCGCCATGACTCTCGGTCTGGTGCAGGGGCTGCTCATCACGCGGCTCCGCCTGCAACCGTTCATCGTAACGCTGGGCGGAATGCTCCTCTTCCGGGGCATCTCCCAGACGATCGCGGAGGGTGGAACCATCTCGCTCGGCGGCTCCTCGTTGCTCGATCTGGCCAGCGAAGGCGTGCTGGTGGTGGGGGGTGAACCGCTTTTGCCTTACCCGCTGCTGCTCTTCGTCGGGGTGGTTGGCGTCGCGGGCTACGTGCTGCACTACAGCGTGTACGGCCGGTACTTGTTCGCCATCGGCGGCAACCGCGACGCCGCCGCGTACTGCGGAATCCCCGTCCGCGCGCTGGAGACGAGCACGTACGTCATCTCGGCAGGCGCCGCCGGAGTGGCAGGAGTCTGCTACGCGGCGTACATCGGCCAGATGTCACACCAGGTCGGCGTGGCGTACGAGCTGTACGGAATCGCCGCCGCAGTGCTCGGTGGCTGCTCGCTGCGCGGCGGCGAAGGCACGGTGCTGGGGATCGTCGTCGGCACGGCGATGATGCGCGTGATCGACAACGGCATCAACATGTTCCAGTTCCGCTACGTGGACGCCGACGGTGTGCCCCGCCTCTGGCGGCTCGATCCGAACTGGACCTTCGTCATTCTCGGTGCCGTGATCCTGATGGCTGTGATCCTGGATCAGCTGGCGCACGCGATGCAGGCTCGGCGACAGCGCGCCTGAAGCCAGCGCGCCGGGAGCCCCGATGCGGCGGGCTCTCGGCGCGTGCTGCCAGCCGCTTTCAGCCGAGGCGCGCCCGAACCTTGGCGACCAGCGTAGCGAGGTACGGCTTGAGCCACGGCAGCCACGACAGCGAAACGACCAGGAACACCACGGGCGCTTGAACCAAGGGCGGGTAGCCGAGGGAGCCCAGGCCGAGGGCGGAGAACCACGCCGCCAGCGAAGAGGCCGCGACGACCAGGGTGAAGCCGATGTCTTGCCGCAGCGCCGAGAGGCCGAGCCGCGAGACAGCCACTGACGACATCACGTAGCGGAAGGATTCGGAAGCCACGTAGCCGGTGAGCGCGCCTGGAAAATCGCCGAGGTAGAAACCGAGGGGAATGAAGATCACCATGCCGACGAGCTTGCCGACGTTGCCGGTGAAGAGCCAAAACGGCTTGCCGCGCGCCAGGATGGCCGAGGTGTTGGCGGCCTCCGGGGTGCCGATCCAGCCGGCAATCGACAGGAGCTGCACCATCCACCCCGCGGCGGCGTAGCGCTCATCGTAGACGAGTGCGATGGCGACCGAGCCTCCCCCGATGAAACCAGAGAGCATCCAGCCGCTGAGCACCATGTGCAGCCGGCGCGAGCCACGAAATACCTCGGCCAGCTCGCCCGGCGTGGCGTTTGCGCGGCTGAAGAGCGGGAACATCACCTTGCTGGTGATGGATCGCATCGCCATCGTGGGCATGGTCGAGACGACGAGCGCGATGCTGTAGACGCCGAGCAAGGCGATCGGAATCTTGGCCGCGAAGATCAGGCGATCCGCGTGGTTGACGAAAAATGTGAGCAGCGTGCTCAAGAAGACCCACCGCCCGAAGCGCAGCAGATCTCGTGCGGCCTCCTTGTCCCAGCCGGGGCGCGGATTGTGCCCGGTCAAGATCAGGTGGCCGAGGCCGGTGCGCACCACGGCGCCCGAAAGGCCCCCCGCCACGAGCGCCCAAACGCTCGGCCACAAAAGGGCCCAACCCAGCATGATGAAAGTCGCCCCCACCTGGGAGGAGATCTCGATCAGCGCAATGCGGCCGAGGCGCAGGTGCCGCTCGGCCGTTTCGAGCTTGGTGGTGGCGACGCCGACGATCAGGCCCAAGGTTGCCGTGACGGCGAGCAGCGGCGCGAGCTCGGGCAGGTCGTACCAGCGGGCCACCGGAATCGCCACGATGCTCGCGACGACGAACATCATTCCGCCGCGCATCAGCTGGATGGTCCAGGCGGTGTTCAGAAAGGCCGGGTCGTCTCCCCGTCGGTTCTGCACGATGCTGGGGGCGATGCCGAGATCGGAAAATTGCCCGAACCCGGTCAGCACCGTGTTCACGATGGCCATCAGACCGAAGGCCTCTTGCGGCAGCATGCGAGTGAGCAACACGTTGCCGCCAAACTTGAAGGCTTGCGTGGTGACGAAGCCCGCCAGAGTGTAGGCACCCCCTCGAACGGCGCGGCCGCCGCGACTGTCTGGCTGGCTTTCGGATGCCGCCCCTTCGACGGCGGCATCCACTACGGGCTCGGGGGCGGAAATTGGATTGGATTCGACCACAGGGTTGAGCGCACGTTACGGACTCGGCGAAGAGGGACAAAGCCCAACCGCACGCGCACCGCCCGCGATCGACCGCACTCGTGGCGCCACTCGGAGCGACGACAGGCCGTTCGGTCAGCAAATCGGGAGGGCTCCGGGCTCGTCTCCCCCGGAGTGTGAACCCCTTTTCCCGCGGCGGAGATCCGTTCAAGATGGCGCGACTCATGGTCGATGACCGCACGACAATGCGTGAGCGCAGGGCTCCACGGCGGCTTCGGGCGGCCGCTCGTTGGCTGCGAGGCGTGCTGGGAGCGGCCGTCCTATCCGCGTGTCGCGAGTCCCCTCCTCCCGCCGGAGCCCACGAGCTCGCGCAGCGGATGCTGGCCGGCAAGTTCTCGAGAGCTGGCTTGGCCTACGAGCTTCCCTACCGGCTGTTCGTTCCCGACGGCTATACGGAGGCGCGAAGCTACCCCTTGATCGTGTTCCTGCACCCCTCCGGCTGCAACGGCACCGACAACCTGCGGCAGCTGACGCCTTCCGTGCAGGTCCTCGTCGGCCCCGCCCAGCGCGTGGAGCCGGCATTCGTGCTCGCGCCCCAAGTCCCCGAGAGCGACAAGTGGGTCAGCCGTGCCGTGGGCCCACCATTCCGCAACTACAGCCAAGCCGACCGCCCCGAGAGCCCCGCCGCGCAGCTCGTGGTGCGGGGGGTGGCGGAGCTGCTCGCCAAGTACTCGATCGACGCCGATCGGGTCTACCTCACGGGCGCTTCCGCGGGCGGTGCCGGGACCTGGGACCTGATTACGCGCGGCGGAGTCGGGCTTTTCGCGGCGGCCGTTCCCATCACCGGCGCCAACGACCCGAGCCGCGCCGAGGCCATCGCACACCTGCCCATTTGGACATTTCACGGAGCGCAGGACGAGCTCTCCCCCGTCGACAACACCCGGGAGATGGTGGCGCGGCTGCGGGCGCTCGGAAGCCCGGTGAAATTCACGGAGTACGCCTCGGTGGGGCACGCGAGCTGGCCCCGCGCCTACGCAGAGCCCGAGCTATTCCCCTGGCTGTTCGCCCAGAAGCGCGGCGGCGCCGCTGCGGCCGCGCGGTGAGGGCGCCGCCTCGAGCGGCGGCTCAGGGCAGCTTCTCGAATACGTACACGCTTATGTCGGCGAGCCATTTCGCCCGTTCCTGGAGGCCCGCGGCGTTTACCGCCTTCGCGAGCGCTTCGCTCAGCCGCTTGCCCTGCTTCTGAGTCACCACGGGCCGCCCGCTGAAGGTGGGAGGGCCGTAGCCAGCACCCTGGAAATCTCGCAGCGCGAAGCCAAAAGACTCGAAGATGGCCTGCACGCGACGCGGCTTGTCGAAGATGTCGATGGCGTGACTCTCCGGCGGCGGCGCCTCGCCGGCGGAGCCTTCGCCGTTCCCGCGGCCGCCCTTGGACAGAAGCCGAGGAGCGACCTTTTTCCACACCATCTTCGGGACCGTGGTCACTGGAGCCTTCAGCCAGCACAGGCCGTCGAAGACGGTGACGTGCAGAACGTTGCGAATGCTCATCACCAGCGTGCCGCCGGGGCGCAGGACGCGCTTGAGCTCGCGAATCGCCGAGTCGACGTCCTCCATGTAGCCAAACACGCCAATGCAGGCCACCACGTCGAAACTGTCATCGTCAGCCGGAATCTTCTTCAACTCGGCCTGAAAAACGCTGTATTTCGAAGCGTCGTAGGGTTCGAGGCGCTTCTTGGTGTACTCGAGCATGTCCGGCGACATGTCGGCCGCGTCCACATGGAAACCCGCCGCAACGAGCCTCTCCGTGAGCACTCCGGCCCCGCAACCGATATCCAGCACCCGCGAGGTGACCGGGAACCGCTCGGTGATCAGCCGGGAGACGATCTCGAGCCGCTGCACGAAGTGAAAGTCTCGGCAGTTCTCGACGTCCTTGTACAGGTCGTTCCAGTACTGCCCGAGCTGCTCCTTCGTGAAGAGTTTTTTGGTGCTCTCTTTGAGCTCGTCCACGACAGTCGCCAAGGGTGGCCCTTTCAGCAAAAATGGTTCAGTTCAATGACATGGCGGGCCCGAGCCCGAACGCAGTATGCTCTGCCGAGCGCCTGAGGGCCTCTTTTTTTGGCAGACGGGCACGGCAGCATCGCACCACGGACTGGATCCTTCAAAGAGCGAACTCGAATGACGACACTCAGCCAATTTGTCAGGACGGCCGCTTCGGCCCCCCTCGTTTCTCGGGCGAAGCAGGCTCTGCGCAAGATCGCGGACCCGCTGCGGTATCGCATCCGGGTGCGTTTTCAGCCTCGAGAAAACCACATCTATTCACACTTTTACCGCTTTCCCAACCAGTACGAGGTGCTGCTTCGAGACGTGCTGCCGAAGCTGAGAGCGCAGCGCGAAATCACTCCCGAAGCGCCCTTGGAAGTCGCCGTGTTCGCGTGCTGCGCGGGTGAGGAGGCTTACACGCTCGCCTACCTGCTCGCGACGCGCGCCGAAGGGCTTCCGCTGCGGCTGACGGCCTACGACATCGTCCCTGCGGTGGTGGAGCAGGCGAAGGTCGGCTCGTACACCCGCGAGCACGTGACCTCGAGCCCCTTCGTGAGCGATGAGCTGGTGGCGGGCATGTTCGACACGGAAGGCGAGACGTGCCGGGTCAAGAAACAGTTCGCCTCGCTGGTGAGCTTCGAGCTGGGGGACATCACCGACGCGGCGTTCATGGCGAAGCTGCGCCCAAGCGATCTCGTCTTTGCGCAGAACGTGTTGTTTCACTTGCCGCGGCCCGCGGCCAAGCGGGCGTTCGAAAATTTGGTGGCCATGCTGCGACCGGGAGGCGCGTTGTTCATCAATGGAATGGACACGGACATGCGTGTCAGGCTCACCAAGCGATACGAGCTCGAGCCCGTCGAGGAACGATTGGCGGAGATCCACGAAGACGCTCGGGTCGATCGCGGGGCCGATTGGGCGCACAACTACTGGGGCCGAGAGCCCATGAAGAAAACCGGCGACTGGGTACGCAAGTACGGCACGATTTTCATCAAGAAACGCTGACCCACCGCCCCGCGCCCCCTTCGAACGGGCCCCCGCGACGAGGCCGCGACGCCGAGGGCCGAGCAGTGAGCTCCGAGCAGTGAGCTCCAAGCAGTGAGCTCCGAGCGCTGAGCCCGTGAAGGCCCCCCGGAAAACGCCGACCGAGCGAGAGAAACGCTGACTTTCCGAGAGACGACGAGCTTCCCCCCGAGACGCCGACCACGCCCTGGGCGGCTACCACAACCGAGTTGAGTGTGAATTCCTTGTCAGACTCCCCCAAAGAAATTCCCTTCATCGAGTTCCCCCAAGAAGAGGTCGAGCAATCGGTCGCGCAGCGCTTCGAGCGCCAGGTGGGGCTGTACGGTGAGCGCCTCGCGATCGTCGATGCGCAGCGCGAGTACACGTACGAGGAGCTGAATCGGGCAGCCAACGCCATCGCACACGCGATCCGCCGAGTCATCGGTCCCGAGCCGACCCGCGTGGCCATCTACCTGAAGAAGGACGGGGCGTGCCTCGCCGCGATCCTGGGAGCTCTCAAGGCCGGGCATGCGTACGTGCCGCTCGACCCGGCGTTCCCCCGCGACCGAAACAGCTTCATCATCGAAGATGCGGCCGCGCCCGTCGTGCTCACGGACTCCGCTCATGCCGAAGAGCTTCGCGAGCTACTCGGGGCCGCCAAGCTCATCTGCATCGATGAGCTCGAGAAGGCCGCGGGCGACGACGAAAATCCGAACCTTTCGATTTCGCCGGATGCCCTCGCCTACATCATTTACACCTCGGGATCCACGGGCAAACCGAAGGGGGTGATGCAGAACCAGCGCAACACGTTGCACGGCTGCATGCGCCGCACCAACCTGCAGCGGGTCTCCCCGAGCGACCGTATGACGCTCTTCTACTCGTGTAGCGTAATGGGGTCGGTCTACTGCATTTTCGGCTCGTTGCTCAACGGCGCGGCCCTCTACCCGTACGACTTCCGGGAAGAGGGTCTGGTGGATCTCGCGAGCTGGCTTTCCAACAACCGGATCACGATCTACCACTCCGTGGCATCCGTCTTCCGCCAGTTCGCCAGTGGCTACGAGGGGCAAATCGAAGGCTGCGCCGTGCGCCTCGTCATCTTCGGGGGCGAGCGAGTATTCGCCAGCGACGTCGCGGCCGCACGCCGCGTGTTTTCGCCCCGCGTGCGCTTCTTCACGGGCCTCGGCTCCACGGAGACGGGAACCATACGCCACTTCCTGATCGGCCCGGAAACACAGATCGAGTCACGCGTCGTGCCGATCGGCTTCCCGGTCGAGGGCGTCGAGGTCGTGCTCACCGACGAAGCCGGCGAGCGCGTGGCCGATGGAGAGGTCGGAGAGATCAACGTCCACAGCCGGTACGTGGCCCTGGGCTACTGGAACAACCCCGAGGCCACCCAGCGTGCCTTCAGCGTGGTGGACGCCGAGGCGGGCATCCGCAACTA
Organism: Polyangiaceae bacterium; assembly: GCA_050299315.1. Lineage (GTDB taxonomy): Bacteria > Myxococcota_A > Polyangia > Polyangiales > Polyangiaceae > SZUA-265. The sequence goes on along the minus strand of JBNKVS010000031.1, from coordinate 49,578 downwards.
CCGAATGGGGGATCTCGCGATGTTGCGCCCCGGCGGGCTGCTCGAGCATCGGGGGCGGAAGGATTTCCAAGTCAAGATCCGCGGTTTCCGTGTGGAGGTGGGAGAGGTCGAGGCGGCCCTGCAGAGCCACCCGGCCGTGCGGGAGGGAGCGGTGAAGGCGCACGAGATCGGCGTCAGCACGCAGCTCGTCGGCTACGTAGTGCCGCACACTCCGGCATCGGGCGCCCGCCCACTGAGCGCACGGGATTTGCGCGAGTTCCTTCGGGGCAAGCTGCCGAGCTACATGGTGCCGGCGACGTTCGTGCAGCTCGGGGCGCTGCCTCGGACGCCCAACGGCAAGATCGACTCCAAGGTACTGCCGTTGCCACTGCCCAGCAACGAGCTGGCAGACGAACAGCGCCTGGCTCCGAAGACGAGCACGGAGCTCGCCGTCGTCGATGTGTGCAAGTCCCTGCTGGGCAGACCCGAGGTCGGGACGAACGAGAACTTCTTCGATATCGGCGGGGACTCACTGAGCGCGACCAAGCTCGTCGCGCACGTTCATCAGCAGCTGGGCATCAAGCTCGCCATGCGAGCGGTTTTTTCCGCGAAGAGCCTGGGCGCCCTCGCCGAGCTCATCGCGAGCACACCGCGGAGCGCGGGCGAGGAGACCTTCTCGGTCGAGGTCACGAGCGAGGAGCGCGTGCACGCCACGCCAGCGCAGAAGCGCATGTGGCTGGTCGAGCAGATACACCCGGGGACCGCCGCATACAACATCTCGAACTCGGTGAGGTTGCGCGGTCCGCTCGACGCCGCGGCGCTGGAGCGAGCGCTCAACGACGTGGTGGCGCGGCACGGCTCACTGCGCACGACCTTCGAGGCCGAAGACGAGATCCTGTGGCAGCGCGAGCAGCCTCACGTCCCCTTCTCCCTGCCCCGCACCGACCTCACCACGATGGATCCGTCGGCGCGCCTTTCGGAGGCCATGGCCCTGGTGCGCAAGCACTCGGCGGTGAGCATGGACCTGGCGAAGGGCCCGCTCTTCCTCTGCCATTTGATCGCGCTCGGGGAGGATGACCACGTCCTGGCGCTTTCCTTCAATCACATCATCTACGACAATATCTGGTCGTCCCGCATTCTCTTTCAGGAGCTCGGCGCGTGCTACGAGGCCCACGTGCGCTCGCGGGAGCCAGCCCTCGCGCCGCTGCCGATACGTTTCGTCGACTACGCCGCGTGGGACCAGGCGCGGCTCGCGCGCGGGGATTTCGACGAGCACCTGGCCTACTGGCGCGAGCAACTCGCGGGGGTGCAAACGAGCCTCGAGCTCCCGACCGACCGAGAGCGCCCCGAAGAGCCCTCTTTTCGCGGCGGCCAGATCGCTTTCGAGATCCCCGAAGATCTCCGGCTCGCGCTGCAATCGTTCAATCGGGACGCCTCCTCGACGGTATTCATGTCGCTGCTCGCGACCTGGCAACTGCTCTTGCACCGCTACAGCGGCGAGGAAGATCTCGCCGTGGGCACGCCGACGGGGCGCCGCTATCTGCCAGAAACGGAAGGCCTCGTGGGCCTCTTCATCAACAACCTCGTGCTGCGGGCGACATTTCGCGAGGGGATGACCTTCGAGCAGCTGGTCGCGGCCGTGCGCCAGACGTGCATCGACGCCTTCGAGCACGACGAGATTCCCTTCGAAACGCTCGTTTCCGAGCTGGCTCCGGCGCGCAGATCATCCTCCGGCACGCCGTTCTTCCGGCACTTCTTCATCCATCGCAACGCCAGCCAGGGCGCCTGGAAGCTGCCCGGCTTCGAGCTCGAGCCGCTCGTCGGCCACCACGGCACCTCCAAGTTCGACCTCACGCTTTCCATTCTGGAGACGGAGCACGAGCTCTCCGGCACGCTCGAGTACAGCTCCGACTTGTTCGAGCGCGAAACGGCCGAGAGAATGGTGAAGAACTTCATCACGCTGCTCGGCTCCGGGCTCGCCGAGCCCGCCACCCCGCTGCAAGAGCTGGAGCTCGTGTCCCGGGAGGAGCGCGAGCTGGTCATCGCAAAGTGGAACCAAACGCAAGTCGACTATCCCGTCGATCTCGGTGTGGTGGGGCTTTTCGAGCAGCAGGCCCGTGAGCGCCCGAATGACCCCGCCGTCATCGCCAACGATCGCACGCTGAGTTACGCGGAGCTCAGCGACGCGGCGGAGCAGCTTGCGGACAAGCTGCGGGCGCTCGGCGTGGGCCGAGACGTTCTCGTCGGCGTGTGCCTACACCGGTCCGCGCGCCTCCTCGTCTCGCTCATGGCCGTGCTGAAGGCGGGCGGCGGCTACGTGCCGCTCGACCCCGAATACCCCGCCGAGCGACTCACCTCGATGCTGGAGGATTCGGGCGCGCGCGCGCTGATCTGCGAAACGACGGTCATGGACCGCTTCACCGATCCACGGGCTTCGGTGGTGCTCTTCGACCAACTTCCCGACGTGATCACCGCGCCGGAGCGCGAAGCGTCGTCCCTTCCCGCGCCCGACGACCTGGCCTACGTGATCTACACCTCGGGCTCGACGGGCAAGCCGAAGGGGGTTCAGATCACGCACCGCGGGCTGACGAACTTCCTCTGCGCGATGCAGAAGGAGCCCGGGATCGCCAGCGCAGACGTGGTGCAGTCGCTCACCACCGTGTGCTTCGACATCGCCGGCCTGGAGCTGCTGCTCCCCCTCATCACGGGGGCTCGCGTGATCGTCAGCGAGCGTGAGGTCTCACTGTCGCCGACGGCGCTGCGCGAAAGCCTGAGCGAGCATGGCGCCACCATTCTTCAGGCCACACCCATCACCTGGCGCATGCTGCTCGACAGCGGTTACGTCGGTCAGCCCAAGGTCAAGGTCCTGTGCGGCGGAGAGGCCATGGGCACCGATCTCGCCGAGCGTCTCATCGCAACCGGTTGCGAAGTCTGGAACATGTACGGGCCCACGGAAACGACCGTCTGGTCCAGCTGCGGCCAGGTTCGCGCCAAGGAGGACGCGCGCTCCGTGGGGCGGGCGATCGCCAACACGCAGTTGATCGTGACGAACTCCGCGCTCGTCGTGCAACCCCTCGGCGTGCCCGGGGAGCTGATGATCGGAGGCGACGGGTTGGCGCGCGGCTACCTGGGGCGGGAGGAGCTGACGGCGGAGCGCTTCGTCGAGAGCGCGCTCGGCTCGACCGGGAAGCTCTACCACACGGGAGATCTGGCCGTGCGCCGCGCGGACGGTCGCATCGAGCTATTCGGGCGTGCCGATCACCAAGTGAAGATCCGAGGCTTTCGCGTGGAGCTCGGGGAGATCGAGGCCCAGCTCGCCTTGCACCCAGCGGTTCGCCAGGCTGTGGTGGTGGCCCGGGATCAGGGCCCGGGCGACAAGCAACTGGTGGCGTATTGTGTGCCGACGGGGGACACGCCGCTGTCGCCGAGCGTGCTCCACGCGCACCTGCGCGCGGTGCTGCCGCACTACATGGTGCCCGCCTCGTTCGTCGAGCTGGAGGAGTTCCCTCAGACGGCCAACGGAAAGGTGGATCGCAAGCGCCTCCCCGCCCCGCCGGACGCGGCCATCCAAGCGGAGGCTCCCCCAGGGGACGCGGGCGCCCGCGACGACCTCGATTTGAGCTTCCTGGCCGTGTGGGAGGCCGTGCTGGGCCGAAAGGGAATTACGCTGGACGACGACTTCTTCGCCCTCGGCGGGGATTCGATGATGGCCATCCGGCTGGTGAAGGAGCTGAAGAAGGCCACCGGGCTCGACTACCCACTGGCGTCCATCTTTGCCGCCCCGACGATTCGGCAGCTGGTCGCGCGCGTGGGGCAAGCGGCGGAGCGAGCCGCGAGTATCGTCCACCTCAACGCGGTGCACTCGGGCATCCCGCTGTATTGCCTGGCGGGCGTCCAGCTCTACAAGGAGCTCGCGCTGCATTTCGCCAGCTCCCCCGTCTTCGGGGTGTACGCCCGGCGCGAGCTGGCCGGGCTGGAGGCGCAAGGCGAGGGTGAGGCCGTCCGCGTTCCGTTGGACGCGCTCACGGAGACCTACGCGGAGGCCATCGAGCGCCACGCCAGCCAGAAGGAGGTCATTCTGCTCGGACTATCCTTCGGCGGCCTGATGGCCCTCGAAGTGGCTGCCGAGCTGAACCGGCGAGGCTTCGACGTTCGCCAGGTGGTCATGCTCGACTCGATTCCACGAGGTGCGTACGTGCGCTCCCTGAGGAAAGCCGTCAAAGACTGCGCGCACCGCTTTGCAGAGGGCCACGTGGTCGATACGGTGCAGCAACTGCTGGGGCGCGCCTACACGCGCATCGCGGCTTCGGTTCCCCGAACCCTGCCGCGCTTGCCGAAGCGCTTCGACGCCCGCCGCGAGACGGTGCAGGGCCAGGCTTTCCGCACGCTGACGGCATCCTATGACCCCACGGGGAAGACCTATCACTTCGACGCGCTCTTGATCAAAGCCACGCAGAAGGATTTCGGCATCGGCGCGTACCTCAGGCCCGACTACGGTTTCAAGAAGATCATCGCTGGGCGGCTCGACGTGGCGGAGGTCGACGCGGATCACCGCGGCTTGCTGGACGGCCCGGCGGCGCTGGAAGTCTACGAGCTCATGACTCGCTACACGCGTCACGCGGAGCAAGTGCCGGCCACCGCCCGCGTGGCCTGAAGCCGAGCTGGCGGCGACCGCGCCCTCCCCTAGCCCGGCATCGCCCGGGATCTCGAGTCGGAAGCCGCTCGAAGAGGCCGGCAAAAGCCGGCCCGACCGTGGGCGCCTATCTCGACGGTTCGGCTCGGCGCCGCGCGAGCCGCTTGGTGATCGACGACCGTCCGCGAGCACGACCGTCGCCGCTGCGCGCGGCGTAGCCGTCCACTTCACCCCGGGCCCCGGCGCACCCTGCTTCGCAACGCCAGAGCGGTTTCCCGTCACTCCTCTTCTTCGTCCCCCTCGTCCTCGTCCTCTTCTTCGTCGTCGTCCACCGCGATCGCGAGCGGGAACGGCTCGCGCGTCGCCTCCTCGATGTTGGATTCGTCGAGCCCGTCGGCAAACTGGAGCCGGCCGGATGTCTCCGTGAAGGGGCCCCCGCGCTCCTCTTCGACCTCGGCCACCAGCGCCTGGCCGAGCTCGTCCTGCCCGCTCGTCATACTGGCGACCGCGGCCTCGGCGAGCTCCTCGGCCAGGTCGTCTTCCGTGAAGGTGGCGCCGATGAAGGCGTCCTCCTTCCGACTGGAGCGACCGCCGATTTCCAGGAGGTGCTTTGCGTGCTCGGGGTCCATGTGGCCGGCGCCGTCGAAACCGGCGGCGCAAGCTTTCTGGGATCGCTTGTCGGTGGTCATGCCAAGTCTGCTCCGCACGGCGGGGGGGGGATGTCGACGAGCCGCGCCCGCAGAGTCTACCTCCGACGCCCGCGACCCGCGAGGGAACCCGGCGCGGGGCGCCGGAGCGAGCCTCGCCCGTCCGTAGGGCGGGTCCTCAGCAAACGCGCGGAACCCCGGCGTTTGTCGCCAACCCAACCGGCCCCGGCTCCGCCGGCGCGGGCGCCGCACCGGGCAACCCGGTTCGGCGTTCGCCCTCCAGCGGGCTCTGGGAGGCCGTTGGGAGGGAAACGTGGAGCCTTTCTCGGGACCGCACGTTTGCCGGCCTGCAGACGTCCGGCAAGCGGTGGCAAGTCGCCGGGCTCCCTGCTGCCAGCCGGCTCGCCAGTGGCCAGGTGCTCGTTTGCCGGCTCACCGCGCGGCCACCGCGACCCTGGAGCCCGCGCCTTCGCACCGACCGCGGGGCATGAGCCCGACCGGAGAGGGCAAGCGCGGGCCTGCCGCCCCCGCAGCGGCTCTGCTGGGGCCGCGGCCCGGCCAATCGGGTCGACACGGCCGCGCTGCAGCGAGGGCGCTCGCGGCAACCCGGGCTGCCTCACAGCTCGATCCGCTGACCTTTTTTGCCGACGATGACCTGCATGGATCCCAGCTCGGAGAGCTTGCCCGCGAGAGCTTCCTTGGCAGGCTGCTCGCCATGAACGATCACGGTGCGAGCCACGCGTCCGGCCCGCGCGGTGGTGCGAGCGAAATCCACCAAGTCTGCCTGGTCGGCGTGAGCAGAGAGGCCCCCGAGAGACTGCACCGTGGCGTTGACTTCGCGTTCCACTCCGAGGACGCGCACTCGATCTCTGCCCTCGACGAGCCTGCGCCCCAGCGTGTGCTGGGCCATGAAGCCGACCATGACCACACTGTTCTTCCAATTTCTCAGGGCCGAGGCGAGATGGTGGACGATGCGCCCCCCTTCGCACATCCCCGCGCCAGCGATGATGATGCACGGATCGTGGTCCGCCTGAAGCCGCTTGGAGGCCGCCACGTCGGAGACGTAGTGCAGGCCCGGGGGTGAAAAAGGATCGGCCCGAGCCAGGATGCTCTTCTGCACGTCCGGAGAGAGGCCCTCGGGGTGCAGCTTGTAGATTTCGGTGATGGCGATCGCCAGGGGACTGTCGATGTGTATCGGGATTCGACGCAGGCGACCGCGGCGGTGCAACCGCTCGAGCGAAAATAGGACTTCCTGTGCTCGCTCCAACGCGAAGGTGGGGATGTAGACGCGCCCGCCGCGCGCAATCGTCACCTCGATGATCTCCGCCAAGCTGTCGTCCAGAGATTCGACGCTGGGGTGCAGACGATCCCCGTACGTGCTCTCGATCATCAGCAGGTCGACCGCCTCGACGACCTCGGGGTCCTGCAAGAGCGGCAACTCCCTGCGGCCCAGGTCGCCGGTGAACAAGATTCGCATCGTCTTGCCGCGCTCTCGCAGGTCCAGCTGAACCAGCGCCGAGCCGAGCACATGGCCGGCGTTGTGGAAGGTGACCCGGGCGCCCGGAGCGACGGGCATCGCGCGGTGCAGCGGCACCGATACCATCTGCGATACGGCGCGCTGCGCGTCCTCGACGTCGTAGAGCGGCTCGACCGGGGGCTCACCGGAGCTCGCGCTGCGGTGCTTGTTCAGGTACTTGGCGTCTTGGTCTTGAAGCATGGCGGCATCTCGCAACATCACGCTGCAGAGGTCGCGGGTGGGAGGCGTGCAGAAGATGTTGCCCGCGAAGCCCCGCTTGACGAGCGTGGGCAGGTTGCCGCTGTGATCCAAATGGGCGTGGCTCAGCACCAGCGCCTCGGCACGCAGCGCCCAATCCGGAAGCTCGCGATTGAGCCGGTTGGCTTCCGCTCTGCGCCCCTGGAAGAGCCCACAATCGAGCAGGATATCTCGGCCGTCGATGCACACGCGGTGCAAAGAGCCCGTCACCGATTCCGTCGCGCCGTAGAGTTCGAGAAACATCGCTGATAGGCACTGCTGCGGGCGGTTGGCAAAGTCAAGTCACGCGGGCGTCCCGAACCGGTACCCGTCGCCCCAGGGCCGGCTCGCGACGGGACTCGATTGCGACTTCGCGGGCACTGTTTCGCCACCTACCGCGCTTTCGCGGCGAGGCCGACCCGAAGACCTGGCGGCCACCGCCTGTGCATCGCCCGGGCGCCGCGGACTCGCTCGCGCGAGCGCGTTCGGCACGTGCTCGAAGGCCTGCTGAGCCAGGCCCCGCACGAGTCACCCGGCTCGTCACCTTCCTTCTCGGAGCAAGCAGCCCACCGCCGCATCGACGCGACGCTCGCCACGCTCGGCGCGCCGGACCGCGCCGTGTTCGTGCTGTTCGAGATGGAGGGCTTCAGCGGCAGACGGAAGCGCAGAGGCTGGCTACTGCAGCGCGGGCGGCTCCCAGTCGAGCCAACGATTCAGGTCGGCGCTCGCCGAATCTCCCCGCAGCACGTTGGTGTCCACCGAATCGTCGCCGAGCAAGAATTTCTTCACGTAGGCATCGAGCACGGCGCGCTGCTGCTGGGGGTAGGCGCAATGCTGGTGAGCGGAGGTTTGCCAGTAGCCCATCGAATCCCCCTCGTCGAACGCCTCCCAGATTTCGTGGGCGATGGATCCGGCGGTGAACGAGCTGTCGATGCCGAGCCAGTCGATCTCGTTGTCGACGACGAGCAAGGCGCGAGGCGCCACCATTCCCATCACGGTGTGATGGTCGAAGGGCAACCGCGTGACGTTGTTGCCGCTGAAGTTCTGGCCGAAGTTGGCGCGAAACCAAGGCTGCTCGTTGGCGGCGCTGGACAGCGTTTGCACGTTCTCGCCCGTGTTGGCGCCGGCCTGAGACACCCGCCAGCTCGCCGAGCCGCCCGCTCCCGACTCTTGGGGAATCGTGAGGGCGATGCGCTCGTCGAACGCACCCACCGTCAGCGCGCCTTTGCCGTTGCGCGAGCAGCCGGTGACCGCAATGCGCTGGGTATCGATACCGGCCTCCGGGGTCTTCTCCAGCGCATCGATCACGCGGCTGACGCCCCAGGCCCAGGCGATCATCGAGCTGGCAGGGTGGTTGCTGCCATACAGGTCGTAGAAGACGCCCGTGCCGCGCGATCCGCCCCCCGCCTGCGCACCCATGGCGTTGTTCGCGAGGTTGGCCGTGGCCACCCCGTTCTGACTGAAAACGCTGTTGTCCAGGCTGGAGCCGCCGATGCCGATGAGCAGCGGAATGGGCCCCTCGGACGCTCCGTTGGGGCGATTGATGTTGAGGTTGAAGGTGACGTTGCGATCCCCCTCGCTCACGCCCACGGTGAGCTGGTTGCCCTGAAACTGACCGGTGACGTTCTCCGGGGCGACGGCGGGCTTGGGGCCCGACTCGTACTGCTCCACCTGCGCCTTGATCTCCGCTCGACGGCACGTCCACTGGGCACGGGTCGTGATGCGGGTGCCGTCCGTCATCCGAAACGGATCGGGGTGCGCCTCGATGTTGGGCAATTGATTGGGAGCCGGCAGCGCGGGCCTCGGACACTCGGCACCGCTGTCCTCGACGAAGGGGGCCCCGAGCTCCGGAACCGGATCCACGGCTTCGACGGGCGGCTCCTCTCCCGTCTCGCTGGGCGCCTCTCCGCCGCCGCCCTCTGCCGCGCCCTCGTCGCCGCCGACCTCTTCGGAGTCCGACAGGTCGATCGCCCCGGGGGCCTCCTCGCTCGCGGCGCCAGTGCCGGGGGCGGAGCTCTCCGGCTGCGCGGGAGCTCGATCGTCGGCGCCGGAAACCCCTTCTTCACCCGGGGGGACGGGCGCCGCGGGCGGCGCGCCGTCCGAGCGCGGCGCCTGCGGGTTGTCGGGGGCCTCGGTGTCCGAGCCGCAGGCGAGGGCGAGAGGAAGGATCAGCCAGGCGGGAAAGGCGACGCAGCGTGAGGAACGAAGGGCCATGGTTGGGTCTCCTGCGGAGTAGATGGGATGGGTGAGCCGAAACGCGCGCCGCGTCGCGCCGCCCCGCGGGCCCACACCAGCGCGGACGGAGAGGCAAACGCCCGCGGACGGGCCCAGCCAGTGTCGGGAAACGTTTCGACGCAGGCAAGGGGCGACCGCGGGCCTTCGCGCACGTTTCCGTCGAGGCATGAAAAGCCACAGCAAACAATGTGCATGCCGCGCAACGCGGACGACTGCAGCCAACCAGACCATCGAAGAGCCCGGAGCCACGGGCCCGCGCGTTGACGAGGGTTACGAGCGAATTGCCGGTCCTGACTGCGAGCACCCCGCGAGTCGGCTTCGCGCGCCACGCGCCGGCACGACGCGTGAGGACCGTTCGCGCGAGCACGCGACGCGGGCCGGGCCCGGGGGCGGCCGAGCCGCTGTGAGGTCGACCCGCCCCGGGCGGCTGCCTTCGCCGCGGACCGTTCCGGGGAGGGCCCGCACTTCGACCGCGGCGGTCGGGCCGGAGGGAGCTCCCCCTACGAGCGCACGCCCCGGTCGGCCCGAGAGCGAGGCGACCGACCCGGCGGCCCGCGGGACGACGACGGGCTGAGGGGGCTCGAGCGACCCTCGGCGCGAGGCGCGGACTCCGAGAGCCCTGGGTTCGGCGCCCCCAACTGTGTCTTCGAGCACCCAGCTCCGCACACGACAACCCAGCGGGCTGCGGCTCTGGGCACACGAGACCGCGGGCGCCGCCGAGCGCTCGGGGCCGTCGGTCGTGCCTCGCGAGCTCCCGAGCGCCCCTCGGACCGCGAGACGGGGCCGCCGGTCGGCGCCATCGCGAGCGCAAGGACAGTGCACGGCCGCTGCCGCCCAGGTGATCGGGGCGCGCCAACGCCCCGAGCGAGTTCCCCCCCGTTGCCGGTGAAAGGGTCCCGCGCCGCGCCCCCCCTCGCCTCGAGCCACACTCGGGCGAGGGGCGCCGCACGGCGAGGACTGTCCGCGGACTGTCCGGGAGAGCCAGCAACGCGGCTTCGCGACGCCGGCGAGTAGGCCCCTTCCAGCCGCAACTCGGGCGTGAGCCCCGAGTTTGGTCTGCCGCTTGCAACCTGAGGACGTGTCGCTGCCCGGCCCCCTCCCTCGAGCAACCCGGGCAAGCGGAGGCCGCCCGCTTCGAGCCCCGAAGCGGATGGCACCCCGAGCGACCGCAGCGGACCGCCTTCGAAGGCGAGCGCGCGCAGGCCCAAGCGGCCCGCGCCAGCCCAGACATCATCACCGCTGCAACGACGAATCCAACCAACCGCTCATCGAGCATCCACCGCGGCCATGCGACCCCCGCCGGGCCCCAAGGAAACCTGAAGAACATCATGAGACTCATCAACAGCGGCGTAATCTCGGCACTAACCATCAGCGCTCTCTTCTCCGGCTGCGAAGGCCTCGACCTGGACCTCGAGGGCCTCCTCGACGCCGCCGAGGTGCCGCGCGACGCCCTCGGTCTCGGCCCCGAGTGCAACCCCCAGACCGAGAACTGCGAAGCTCCCGCCCAGGGCGAACCGGGGGGCTCGGGCGGCCGCGAGCAGACTCGCCCGAGCTTCGCGGAAGACGCCTTCGAAGACCGCTGCGACGGCGAGTGCGAGCGCTACGCCGTCAACAGCGGGCCAAACCGCTCCTCGACCATTGCGCTGAGCGAAGACGACGCACTGCTCGCCATGGTCAACACCGACGACGGCTCGGTCTCCTTCTTCGATGCCCGCGCCGGCAAGCAGCGGCTCGTCTCCACCGCGACTTCGAGCAAGCGAGCCCTCGCGAGCGAGCCGATGAGCGTGGCGCTCCACCCGAGCCAGCCGTACGCCTTCGTGGCCAACCGGGCCACCGGCACCGTCAGCCGGATTGCGGGCGTGTACTCCACGGCCCCGCGGGTCGACGCGGAGGTGGAGCTGGGCGGAGAACCCATCGGCCTCGCGCTCGACCCGAAGGGAGAAAAGCTCTGGGTCACCAACTGGGTGAGCGGGCAAGTCCACGTGATCGACGCGGCCACCATGGAGCTGGAGTACGACGTCGCCGTCGGCGGCAACCCCTGGGCGATCGCCATCACCAACGACGGGGACGAGGACACGGACGACGAGAAAGTGCTCGTCACGCAGTTCTACGGTCGCCGCCGCGCGGTGGTGCTGCCCGAAGGCACGGACGACGGCCGCGAGGGGGTGGTGCAGGTCATCGACACGTACGACTACTCCAAGGTGCGCGAGATCGTGCTCGACCCGCTCGAGCGCTGCTTCGCCTCGCCCGACCTGCAGAGCGGCTGCTTTCCCAACCAGCTGCTCGGAATCACGATTCGGGAGGCTTTCGGCCGCACCCTGGCTTTCGTCGTGAGCGTCGCCGCTTCGCCGGGCGGCCCGGTGCAATTCAACCACAACGTGCAGGCTCTGGTGTCCGTCATCGACGTGCGGGACGAGTACGAGCTGGCCGACCTCACGACGAACGTCAACCAGGGCGTGGCCAGGCAGCTCGACGACGACGGCGACGACACGGTCGGCCGCAGATTCCTCAACGTGCCGAACGCCATCGAATTCGAAAATCGGCGCGACGCCCTCGTCGGCTACGTGACGGCGGCGGGCAGCGACATCGCGGTGCGCGTGGAGTACCAGCCAGACGGCAAGGTCGAGGTGGGAACGCCCACGGCATTCAACATCCCGACCGGGCAAAACCCGACGGGCCTGGTGATCACGCATCGCAGAGAGGAGCCGCTCGCCTTCGTGAGCAACCTGATCAGCCGCGACCTTTCGGTGCTCTCCTTGCGAAGGGAAGAGAAGATCGCCGATATCCTCTCGACCGAGCTGCCGCCGGCGGGCACGCCCGAGTTCGAGGTGTGGCGGGGCAAGCGCTTCTTCAACACCAGCACGGGCATCTGGTCGAAAGAAGGCTGGGGCTCTTGCCAGGGCTGCCACCCCATGGGCCTGACGGACAACGTGACCTGGCAGTTTGCCGCCGGTCCGCGCCAGACCATCGCGCTCGACGGGCAGTTCGCCTCGGACGACCCGACCGACATGCGGGCCTTGAACTGGACGGCCGTGTTCGACGAGACCGACGACTTCGAGAACAACACACGCGGTGTTTCGGGCGGCACGGGCGCCATCCGCAACCAGGCCGGTCCGATCGTCTCCGAGGATGGAGCCCCGGCCTTCACCAACGTGCTGATGGAAGACGGTTGGACCACGGAGAACCATCAGGCCCTCAACGGCTCGATGAACTTCCTGAGCCGCAACGAGGAGGTGTGCGACAACGAAGAGACCTGCCCGGATTGGGACCAGATCGACAGCTACATCCAGACGATTCGCAGCGCGAGCGCCTACGTTGCCGATCGCAGCGCGGCCGCCCGGGGGCGAGAGGTGTTCGAAGGCGCGGGGTGCCAGAAATGCCACGCCGGGCCCAAGTGGACCGTCAGTCAGACGTTCTACACCCCCGAGCTGTTCAGCGGGGAGCTGGGCTTCCGCGAGTTCGAAGCCAACCGCGCCCGTCGCACCCCGCTCGACGCGAGCCCGCTGCAAGCCATTGGCCTCGCCTGGGACGTGAACGTCGACGAGACGCTGATCGCCGGGGACGACTCGGACGGCGGGGCTCCCGCGCTGCTGCGCCAGGCCTGCAACGTCCGCAACGTCAAGACATTCGGTGCACGGGGTGGAGCGCTCGAGGTGCGCGACAACGGCCAACCCGCCCAGGGGCGAAACGGCTTCAACCCCCCCTCCCTGCTGAGTATCGCGACGGGCGCGCCCTACTTCCACAACGGCGCGGCCGAGGATCTGCAAGCCCTGTTCGAGGAGCGGTTCTACGACCACCTCACCGCCGGCAGCGAGCACTTCTACCCCGACGCCCGAGAGCGAGCCGACCTGGCCGCCTTCCTGCTCAGCATCGACGAGACCACGCGGCCCTTCGACGTGCTCGAGCAGAGCGTCATCTGCCCGCTCGACTTCAGTGAGAACCTGGTCGAGGACTACGACGGCGGCGGCAACTGGGTCGAAGAGGACGGATACGACGACTACGGATACTGAGCCCCCCTTCCCGGCAGCGGCAGCGCCGAAGTCCCAGCCAACGGCGGGGCTGGGCACCGAGGTCGAGAAAAGCCGCTGAGGCAATTGCCGCTCGCCGTTGGCGCTCTTCCGGAGGGGCCGACGGCGAGCGTTTTTCTTTGGCCGACAACGAGCCGACGCTCGACCCCCGCAGGGGCCGAGTGGACACGGAGCGGAGCTGGAAAGCCTCCTGGGGCGCCCCGGCTCCGCTCTCTGCGTTCACCTCCCGCGAGGACCTCGACGCGCTGGAGCCCCGGATGCGCCTGGAAAGTTACAAGTCGTCGGGCGAGGCACCGCATCGAAGCGTTCGGTTGCCAGGCCACGCGGCCCCGACGGCTCCGGCGACCGCCCCTGCCGCACCCCGGCGGCCCCCGAGGGCAGCGCGCAGGCGAGCTCCCGAGGCAAGCGTTTCTCCGAACTGTTGGCCGTTGATTGGCCTTGCCGTGCGCGCCCCCTGGGGCAGGCGACCGGCGACGGCCTGCTCGGACCCGTTGGTTTGCTCGCCCCGCGGTGGCATGATCCGCACACGATGAAGCGGACGTGGCAGGGGGGATGGGTTTGCGGCGGGTGGCTGGTTGCGGCGCTGGCCGCCGGCAGCGCGTGCAGCTCCGGCGCGGACGATGCCGGCGGGGCGAGCCCCGGCGCGGGCGTCCCGGGCGGGATCCCGGCCGCGGGCGGAGAGGCGCAACGCGAAGGAGCTCCCAGCGAGGGCTCCACCGCGCGGCCCGGCGCGGGCCAGAGCTCCGAGGCGCCCGGCACCGTGCCGCAGGCTTTTCCGAGCGCTCCCCCCGGCGAGGTGGCCGCCGAGACTCGTTTCACGCGGCTGACTCACGCGCAGTACCGGCGTACCGTCGTCGACCTGCTCGGCATCGAGGATTCCATCGATCTGACGTTTGCCCCGGACGCCTTGAGCGGCTTCGGGTTCACCACCAGCAACGGGTTTCGCGTGGACGCGCGCCTCGGGCCTCAGTACCGCGCGATTGCCGAAAGCCTCGCCGAGCGCGTGGTGACCGAGGATGCGCTTTTCGCGCGCGTGGTGCCCTGCGATCCGGCGGCGGACGGCTGCCGAGAGCAATACCTCACGAGCTTCGGTGAGCGAGCGTTTCGCCGGCCGCTCGAGGCCGAGGAGCTGGAAGCCTTCTCGACCCTCTTCACGGCGGCGGCCGACCTGGTGCAGAGCGGCGACGCCTTCGCCGACGGAGTGCGCCTGACGGTCGAGGCCTTTTTGCAGTCGCCTCAGTTTCTCTACCGTACGGAGGCGAGCATCGAGGTCGGTCCCGACGGGCGCGTGCCGCTCGGCAGCTGGGAGGTTGCCTCGCGCCTCTCCTACTTTTTGTACGATTCGATGCCGGACGAAGAGCTGTTCGAGAAGGCGCGAGCCGGCCAGCTCGGCACGGCGGAAGAAGTCGCCAGCGCCGTGCGCACCATGCTGGGCAAGCCGCGCGCTCTGCAGAAGCTCGTGACGTTCCACGAGCAGGCCTGGGATTTCGGGCGCTACTCCAGCATCAGCCCGGACCGCGCCACCTACCCGAGCGCGCCGGACAACTTCGTGGCGCGCGCGCGACGCTCGGCCGAGCGCTTCGTGCGGGACGTGCTCGGCAGCGGCGGCGGGCTCGAAGAGATGCTGACCGCTCCCTACGCCTACGTGGACGACGGGCTCGCGCCCCTCTACGGGCTCGACCCGAGCGGGGACGACGGCCTTCGCCGCGTCGACTTCGCGAACGAAGAGCGCCGCGGCTTGCTCATGCAGGTCGGCTTTCTGGCGGCCAACGCGTACTCGGTGAGCACCGACCCGATTCACCGCGGATTGTTCGTGATTCGCAACGTGCTGTGCCGCGAGGTGCCGCCGCCGCCGCCCGGGGCCAGCATGACCCCCCTGCCGGAAACGGACGAGCCGCTGGACACGACCCGCCAGGAAATCAGCGTGCTCACCGGCCAGAGCTACTGCCCCACGTGCCACTCGCAAATCAACCCTCCGGGCTTCGCCTTCGAGGGCTTCGACGCGGTGGGGCAAGTACGCGCCGAAGACAATGGCGTGCCGGTCGACACCCGGGCGGAGATGGTGCTCGACGGGCAGCTCGTGAGCTTCTCCGGCCCCGAAGAGCTGATCGAGCTGCTGTCGCGCTCGGAGGAAGCCCACCGCTGTTACACCAGGCGGCTGCTCGAGTTCACCTACGGGCGGCCGCTCGCGGAGGTGGATCTGCCGCTTCTGGACGATCTCGGCTCGCGCTCCCTGCCGATGGCGACGCTGATCGAATCCCTGCTCACCTCCCAACTCTTCTCCAGCTTGGGCCCGAGCGCCAGCGGCTTGGGCGGCATTCCGGTCGGGGATCCGAGCGAAGGGGCGGGCCAATGAAAAACTCCGACGTAACCATGAATCCAGTCAAGAAAGCCCCCATCTCCCGGCGTCGCTTCCTGCGTGGCCTAGGCGGCGTGACCGTCGGGCTGCCCTTCCTCGAGGGGCTCGCGCCGAGGTCGGCCAATGCCCAAACGGCCACCATCCAGCGGTTCGGCGTGTTCTACGGCTGCAACGGCGTGGAGATGAACCGGTGGTTCCCCCGCGGTGCGTACGGGGCGATGACGGACGACCACCTGCGCGGGACTGCCAACGAGGCTCTGATCCCTCACCGCCAGAAGTTGCTCTTCCCGCGTGGCCTGCACATGGCCCCACGCGGCAGCGGCCGCGACCCGGGGGGCCCCGGTGGAGACCACGAGCGCTGCATGGGGCAGAAGCTGACGGCCTACCCGCTCGGCCCAGACGGTTTGGCGGCGGGCCCCAGCATCGACTACCTGCTGGCCCAACAGATCAACCCCGGGCCTGCGGGGGCGCGCCGGCCGGCGCTCAACCTGATGGTCGGGCGCCCAGGCACCGGCGCAGTGCTCAACTACATCTCCTACAGCGGCCCCGGCCAGGCCATCGCCCCGATCAACAATCCGTGGAACGCCTACGCTTCCCTCATCAGCCTCGACGCGGGAGCGGGCCAATCGGAGGAGGCGCGCGCGCGGCTGCAGCAGCAGCGCGAGAGCGTGTTGGATCTGGTGCGAGCGCAGTTCGATCGGCTCGAACGCCTGCCGCTCTCCACGGCCGACCGCGAAAAGCTCGACCTGCACTTCACGTCGATTCGCGAGGTGGAAGTGCAGCTCTCCGCCACCGGCCTCGCCTGCCTCGACCCCGACATCGACGCGCGAGCCCGCGCGTACCAAGGCAACGACAATCTCGCGCTCGAAGAGGCCCAGTACCCGGCCGTGGCCGATCTGATGGTGGACATCTACGCCCTGGCACTGGCCTGCGATATGACGAGGGTGGCGACGCTGCACTTCGACCGCGGCAGCGGAGGCCCGACGTTCCGCTGGGATGGCATGAACCACGAGTTCAACCACCACAAGCTCTCGCACGGCAAGGTGCGCGACGATTGCTTCGGCGTCAGCACGGCCAACGGCTGCGCCGACGTGGCCGGCTTCGAGGACATGCTCTTCGACATCGACCGCTGGCACCAGCGCAAGCTCGCCCGCCTACTCTCGAGGCTCGACGCCTACGTGGAGGCGGAGGGCCGCACCGTGCTGGACAACTCCGCCATCCTCTACACCAACGAAATGTCGGACGGAAAACAGCACTCCTTCATGGACTTGCCGTTCATCATCGCGGGCAGCGCCGGCGGGCGCTTCCGCCAGGATCTATACTTCCCGCTGGGACCCGAGGGTCAGGTGGACACCTCCGCTCCCCACAACCGGCTGCTCAACACAATCGTCAACGCGATGGGTGTTGCGTCCGATTGGTTCGGCTTGCCGGAAGGCATGGGCGGAGCAACCATGCAAGGCGGCGTGTTCGACCAGCTGCTCCTGGCATGAAGGAGTCGGAATCGATGACCGAAATGCGTTTTGGCTACCCACTGATCGCCGGCTCCCTGTTCGTTCTGTCAGCCTGCGGGAGCGCGGGCGACGAGGAGCCCGCCGTCGGGGGCCTTCCGAGCTCCGCGGTACCCGCTGCAACCCCAGCGGGCGGCGTGCCAGGCAGCGCGATGGAGCCCGCGGGGGGCGAACCGAGAGGCTCGGGCGGCGCGTCTCAGCCGGCCGGAGCGGGCAGTGGCGAGAGCGCGGACGAGCAGGCTCCGCTCACCGTGGAGGATTTCGCGGGCGTGGAAGACTACGACCGAGGTCCGGGCATGCCCATCGGGCAGGAAGCGGGCGAAGAGGAAGCGGAAGGCGAGGAAAGCGGCGAAACGGGCGAAGAGGCTCTGCCCGAAGGGGGCGGCAACGACGACCTCGAGATCCCGGTGTTCGAAGCGCCGGAAGATACCGGCCCGCCCTGTTCGGGCTGCATCGAGCTCAGCGTGCACCTCGACAGCCCCAACCAGCAGGCCGCCTTCTCGTTCAACGCCGGCGGGGTGAACGTGACCCGGGTCGTGTGGAATCTGATCCTGCCGAAGAACGAGGACCAGCTCTTCATCCGCACCAACGTCAACGGCGGCGACGGCCCCTACCGGCAGACTCTCGCCAACGCCTTTCCGGTCGTGGGCGCGCCCTTCGAGTACGTTCACGAACAGGGCGAGGGCAACGTGTGGTCCGGTAACGCCAACCAAGTCGGTCTCACGATCGGTTCCTCGGGTGGCTGGGCGCGCAACGAGCGGATGCGTGTGTTCGTCGAGTCCGTCGTGCTCGAGGGAGCCGCTGGAGCCAGCAGGACGTTCGACTCGGGGACGGAAGGCGTGGTCGCCACCACCACGGTCCAAGATCCCCAGGTGACGTTCCACCCCTGAAGTGGCCGGTTCGGCTGCAGATCCCCCGCCCCCTCGTCGCGGCGCTCGCCCCGGCCCACGACCTCTTCGACAGTGCCTCCGGAGCGCGCTCGCAGGCTCGCCCGCCTACCATCAGCTCCGGTCGGGCGGTCGCGCTCGCGAGCGCGCCGAGCGCGGGAGTCACGCTCGCCGCGCATCGCGGTGGCGACCGATGTCCCGAGCGCTGCGGGGAACCCGAAGCTCACCGCCTGGGCTCGCGGGGCGCAGAGCGCCGCGCGTCGACGGGCGTTTCGCTCCATGGCGCTAGCTGCTAGCTCCGCTCCAAACACGTCAGCCGCAACGGCCTACAACGCGGTGATGTTCGTTGACAGTCCCTCGCGTCGTCCACTACGGCGGTAGCTCGGAGTGGGGCGAGCCGCGGAGCTCTGCAGTCCACCAGTCGCAGTTTGCTCAAAAAAGCGGGGCGCTCGAAGACAATGAGCGCTCGAACGAAGAGCGTCCACACGAAACGGGGCGCTTCGGCGAATTGCGCCCGAAACAAGGCCGTCCGAGTTCGAATCTTTCAGGAGCCTCGATGTCACAATCCAACAAGCCGCAGAAACGTCCCTCTCCCAGCGAGGCTCCTGCGGCCGGAGAGCGCACCCGGGCCGAGCCGAAAGCCGCTCGGCCCGAAGCGAGTGCCAGCGAGGTCACGCGCCGGGACTGGCTGCGAACCGGAGCGGGCCTGGCGGCGGGGCTCGGCGCGTCGGCCTTGGTGGCGGCCTGCAAGGACGAGAACGTGCAGACGGGAGTCGGCTCGGCTCAGGCGGCGCCGGCGGCGCTGACCTCGAAAAATGCCGTAACCTGGAAAATGCAAACGGCCTGGCAGCCAGGCACGGTGGGCAACGAGGCGTTTCAGCGCTTCGTTGCCAAGGTCGGCGAGCTCTCGGGTGGGCGCTTCAAGATCGAGCCGTTCTCCGAGGGAGCCATCGTGGGCACCTTCGAGATGTTCGACGCGGTCAAGAACGGCGTCTTCGAGGCAATGCACGTCTTCTCCCTGTACTGGGCGGGCAAGCTGCCGGTCACCGTCTTTCTCAGCTCCTTTCCCCTCGGCCCCGACCGCGAGTTGCACTGGGAATGGTTCTTCGGGCCCGGAGGCGGCACGGAGATTGCTCGCGAGGCCTACGATCGCGTGGGCCTGCACTGGGTCGGCTCGATTCAGCACGGGCCGAACCTCATGCACTCCAAGGTTCCCTTGAGGAGCTTCGAGGATTTCGCGGGCAAGAAGATTCGTTACCCGGGCGGGATCGTAGCAGAGGTTTTCGCGGCCGCCGGCGTCTCGACGGTGCTCTTGCCCGGCGGGGAAGTTTACCCCGCGCTAGAGAAAGGCGTGATCGACGCCGCGGACTACGTGGGCGCCGCCGTGAACTGGAACCTCGGCTTCGGAGAGGTGACCAAGTACATCATTCAACCCTCGTTGCATCAGCCCGTGGATTTGATGGATGTGACGGTGAACGCCAAGGCCTGGGCGGCCCTCGGCCCCGAGCTCCAGGAGATTCTGACGACGGCCGTGAAATGGCACTCGTGGGATCAGTGGGCGGCCGTGCACGAAGCGGATCGAAAGGCCTACGCGAAGTTCGTGGAGACCGGCACGGAGATCATCACCCTGCCCGAGCGCGAAGTGGCGAAGTTCCGCCAGGTGGCGGTTCCTCTTTGGTACAAATGGGCCAAGAAGGACGAATTTGCGACGCGAGCCTTCAAGGTCTGGCTGAGCTACATGTTGGACACCGGGTTCATCCAAACCGAATGGCTGGATGGGCAGTCGATCTGAGCGAGGCGCCTCGATGCTTACCTTGGCCGTTGCATCCTCGGCAGCCGTCACTTCCCCGGCAAACGGGGCGCGGAGCCTGCACGGCCAGGCGCGATGAAGAAGCTGCTGCTTCAGGCGATCGGTTGGATCGAGTTTCTCAGCCGGTGGTCGGGAAGGCTACTGGCCTTCATCACGCCGCTGGTGATCGGGATCACGGTCATCGAGGTCGTCTCTCGCTACTGCTTCAACGCCCCCACGAACTGGGCGCACGAGTCTTCGACGCTGGCCTTCGGCGTGCAGTACATGTTGAGCGGAGCCTACGCGCAATATCATGGTCAGCACGTCAACGTGGACGTCGTTTCGCACCGCTGGGCGCCGCGCACACGCGCCATCGTGGATAGCTTCACCTCCGTGTTCTTCTTCTGCTTCGTGCTGGTGCTCGGCTACACCAGCTGGACCTTCTTCCGGGATTCCTGGGAGCTGCGGGAGCATTCCTCGAGCGACTGGGCTCCCGCCTACTATCCGATCAAATTGACCATTCCCGTCTCTTGCGTGTTGCTGGGCCTGCAGGGCGTCGCGAAGCTCGCGCGCGACATGCACTACGCTTTCACTGGGCGGCCTCTGCGATGAGCATCGAGTGGATCACGCTCTTGATGTTCGGCTCCCTGCTGCTGCTCCTGCTGACGGGGCTGCCGACGGCCTTCGCCACGGGCGGGCTCGGGGTGATCTTCACCTGGCTTCTCTGGAGCCCCGAGGCGGTCAACGTGGTGGTGGGTCGCATCTTCGGGCTGATGACCCAGTATCTACTGGCGGCCATTCCGCTCTTCATCTTCATGGCCGCCATGCTGGAGAAGGCGGGGATCATCGAAGAGATCTACGAGGTGGCCTACCGGTGGCTGGGCGGGCTCAAGGGAGGGCTCGCGGCCGCGACGATCGTCGCCTGTACTGCGCTGGCGGCGATGACGGGAGTGATCGGAGCCACGGAAGTGACGATGGGCATCATCGCCCTGCCGGAGATGCTCAAGCGGGGCTACGACAAGCAGCTGGCCATCGGCTGCATTCTGGCGGGGGGAAGCCTCGGGATCCTCATTCCGCCGAGTATCCTGATGATCGTGTATGCGCTGGTGGCGCAGGAGTCGGTGGGGCAGCTGTACGTCGGTTCGATCGTTCCCGGGCTGCTGCTCTCCGGGCTGTACGTGACGTACGTGCTCGTGCGGGCGTGGCTGCGGCCAGAGATCGGGCCCGCGCTGCCCCCCGAGGATCGGTTGAGTCTGGTCGAGAAGATTCGCCTCCTGCGCCGCGTGGTGGTGCCCGCGGCCCTGGTGCTGATCGTGCTGGGCAGCATGTTCTTCGGGATCGCTTCGCCGACGGAGGCGGCCGGGATGGGCGCGCTCGGATCCGTCGGGGTTGCCGCCCTGCACCGCAGGTTTTCCTTCAAGCGAATGACCGAAGCAGCAGAGCAGACCCTCAAGGCCACCGCCATGGTGCTCTGGACGATGTTCGGTGCAGCGGCCTTCGTCGGCTTCTACATTGCCCAGGGAGGCACGAAGTTCGTCGAGAACTCGATCCTCGGCACCGGCCTGGGCCCCTACGGCGTGCTCTTCCTGATGATGGGGATCTTGCTGCTGCTCGGAATGTTCCTCGATTGGGTGGGTATCATTCTGTTGGCGGTGCCGATCTTCGTGCCCATCGTTCGCGCGCTCGGCTTTTCGCCGGTGTGGTACGGCGTGCTGTACAACGTCAACATGCAGGTCTCCTTCCTGTCCCCGCCGTTTGGATACGCGCTGTACTACATCAAGGGTGTGGCGCCCGAAGGGGTGACGACGATCGACATCTGGAAGGCGGCGATTCCATTCATCGCGCTGCAGCTCGTCGGGCTGGGAATCTGCATCGCCTTTCCGGAGTTGGTCACCTTCTTGCCGAATCTCATCTACGGGCCCGAAGCGCAGTAGGAGCCCTCTCGCCCGGTCGGGGGGCCACGGGGGGGCTCGGGGGCCGCCGCCGTTCGAAAGCCGGCCGCCGCGTACCGGCCCCTCCGCGGCGACCTCGGGGCGTTGGCTGGAGGGCGATCCCGCGCGCCCCGCGCTGCCGAGGCGGCTCGCCGTGCGCCGTCGCGGGCCGCAGCCGGGTCCTCCGCCTCGGGAGAGCCCCCGCGCGGCCCCAGCAGCCCCAGCGCGCCACCGCGCGGCGCGCTGGCGGCCCGCGGCGCGCGTGACAGCCGGCGGCGCGCGTGACAGGGTTGCTCGATGCCGAGCCATTCCGCTAGTGGGTCCGCCGGCGCTGCCCCCGGGGCGCTGCCCCCCCGCGACGCGCAGGCCATCATCGACCACATGAACGCGGATCACGCAGACGCGCTGCTGCTGTATTGCCGGGCATTCGCCGAAGCCCCAGGTGCCCACGCCGCAACCATGACGGCCATCGATGGTCGGGGCTTCGAAATGTCCGTCGGCACCGCGGGAGGGTCACGCGAAGTGCGCATCGACTTTGCGTCGCCCATCGCGAGCAAGGGGGAAGCTCGCAAGGCGCTCGTCTCGCTACTGGGCGAAGCCCGCGAGAGGCTCTCGGCCCGCGGGGCCCGTCGCTAGCCCGGATTTCTCACGACCACGGGACCGAGGGTGCGAGGAGCAAGTGGATTTTCGGTCCAGCTGCCCCTCGGACGCGCGCAGGCAGACTTGCTGCCCGCCCCGCACGCGCTGGCGGGCAGCTGGGCGAAAAGACACGACTCATCGCACCCTCCGGCCCCTTCCCCCCGCCCGATGCAGATGGGCGAGGCGAGGCGAGGCGAGGCGAGGCGAGGCGAGGCGAGGAAGGCGAGGAAGGCGTGAAGCGTGTCGTCGGAGGCAGGCGGTTCGTCCGAAAACCCGCAAGATCTCCCTCCGCGGTGCCGTCGCCCGGCAAAGCTTTCGTGGCTGGAATTTCCACGTGACTCGGGGCGCGTTCGTCGAATAATGATGAATCGAAGGGACGCCGCGGACGGCTGTTCCTCTCGCCATTCACCGGTGCAATACCGCCGCGCCCCCCCTCCAGAGTGGAAGCATCACTTTGAAGTGGCCTGGTCGCAGCTTTCGAATGCGCCGTCGACCGCAGCGGAAGGAGGATCACGAATCAGAACATCCCGCGTGGAGGTGCGCCACTTCGGGCGCGGGCCGCCACGACTCATTGCGAAAGAGAAAGCCTACTGACGGTTGAAATCGGCCGGGTGCTCCAGCTCCCGGCCGATGCGTTTTTGTCCGCCCCGCCCGAAGCGTTTCGTTGGCCCCCGCGGGGGCCTGCCCCGAACCGGTCGAGCTGTCGCGGGCCGGGCGCCAGGCGTTGGGGGCCGGGGGGGCGCCGGCGGCGCTCGCCAGCGCGCAGCCCGGCCGCGCTCGGCCATTTGCCGTCGCGGTCGAGTCGCCGCGTGTATGCTGCCGCGATGCCCTGCATGATCGGTTGCCTCGCCATGGCCTTTCCTCGGCTCGCGGTGTTTCTCGTCTGGCTGTTCGGCGGAGGGTACCTGGGCCGCGCCTACGAGGTCGTCATCTGGCCGATTCTCGGATTCTTCTTTCTCCCGCTCACGACGCTCGCGTTCGCCTACGGCATGAACTCCCTCGGGGCCCCGGGAGAGATGACACCGCTCGGCTGGGTTCTGGTGGCTTTCGCGGGGGCCACCGACATCGGCATGGTGGGTGGAGGAGGCTCGAGCGCCAAGCAGTGGCAGCGCAACCGACGCGAGACGCCGATCTGAAGCGCCTCGCCCCAGCGCTGCCCAGGCCCGCGCACGGCTCACCCTGTTTCAGTTGGGGACCCACTCGCTCGGAGCGCTCGGCTGGTCCTGCCAGGCAACGCTACGCGAGAGCTGCCGCAAGCGTTCGCGGACTGCCGGCGCGGGCATGACCCGCTCCAGCAGGTGCCGTGATGCCTGCACGTCGCCCGCACGATACGCGAGCTCGGCCAAGGCGAGCACCCCAGCGGGGTCCGCAGGAGGGTCCTCGATGGCCGGTCTCGCGAACCGATAGGCGCGGCCAAACGCGCCCAACATGGAGTGGAAGCCCACGGCCCTCATCGCCGCGTCTGACGGAGCCGCGCGCTGCCAGGCCGCGGCGTCCTCGATTTTCCCCCACACCGTCGAGTACTCAGCCTCGGGCGGCGCGTAGCGCGCCGCCCGCGCCGCGAGCCCGAGCGCACGCTCGAGCTCGTGGGCCCGCGCCAGGATCAGCGCGCTCGTGGAAAGCAGCGTCCAGCAGTCCTCACAGCCATCGAGCGCGCGACGAACGTGGCGCAGTGCCGTCGAGTCGTCCCCGGCCCGGCTCGCAGCCTCGGCGGCGGCAATGTCGAACAGCCGCCGGTTCGCCACCAGCTCCCCGGCGACCTGGGCGTCGCCCACGGCGACGCGCAAATCCAACCCAAGCCGCTCGAGCCGAAGGCGGGCCGGGCGGGGCTCGGCCAAAGCCGCCGCGAAGCGCTCGACCGCCACGAGCCCGCTGACGTCCACGTCGACCGTGAGCGCCAGCGCGGCCGAAACGATGTTGAGCACCAGCGGGACCCGTTCCGCCTCGGGTCTGCCTTGCTCCTGACTGCGCCGGAACCAGCGGTGCGCCAACTGCAGCGCCGAGCGGGGGCGGCGCGCGTTCAACTCCCGCACGAGCACGTACTGCTGCGCGGGAACGTACCCCTCGTTGGCGGCTATCTCGCGCCGCCAGAAGGCATCGGAGCTCGAATAGTCCGACGCTCGCGAGAAGGTGAGCGCGGCGGCCAGGGCGAGCCCGGCGAGCGCGACCCCGCGCACCGGCGCGCTTCGACCCCGGGGCGTCGATAGCGCCGCCGCCGCCGCCAGGGCCAAACCGACCATCGGAACATACGAGAAACGCGGCGAGGCTCCCACGTCGTAGCCCAGCCAGGCGAGGCCCGTGCCCGGCAACGCGAGCACGCCGTACGAAAGCAAGCCAAGGCTCGAAGCCGGCAGGGAACGGCGCAGGCGAAACGCGCAGATTCCGCCCAGGACCAGCGTCGCGACGCCCAGCGCCGCGTAGCCGGGGCTCGGGGCGATGTGCGCTCCCTCGAACCGGAATTGGGCCCTCCCGAGGGTGAGGTCATGGGGCCAAGCGAGCAGGGCGCTGTACCGCCCCCAGGCCTCGAGCAGCACGGGGACCGCGTTTCGGGGGGTCAGCCCGAAGTGGGGTGGGTTGGAAGGCACGAAGGAGCGATGCAGCGCCACGTAACCCGCCGAGAGGGCGAGCAGCGGCCAAACCCGCCGTAGCAAGGTCTTGCCCGTGGCCCAGTCCAGAGCTCCCCGCTGCGGCCTCTGCGCCCACGACTCGATGATCGCCAATACCGGGAAGAGCACGGCGACCTCCTTCGACCCGAAAGCAATCGCAAGCCCGGCGGCGAGCTGCACCCAGCCGCCCCGGGCGCCCGCGAGAGCCCGCCTGAACCCGAGCGCGCCCAGCAGCATCCCGAGCAGGCACAAGGAATCGGTACGCCCCGATATCCACGCCACGGGCTCCGTTTGGACGGGGTGCACGGCGAACAGCAGGGCCCCGAAGAAGGCCCCCGTGTCGTCCTTCACCCAGCCACGCAAGAGCCGCGCGAGCAGCGCGGCGTTGACCCCGTGCACGATCAGATTCGTGACATGAAACGAAAACGGAGCCCCCCCACCCCACCACCAATCGAGCGCGTAGCTCGTCACGACGAAGGGGCGCCAGAAGCCGCGGGCGTGGCGCACCTGCGTGGGATCGTAGTTGGTGTCCCACAGCGTCCCCGCCAGCCACTGCTGCCAATACTCCAGCCCGTGCACCTGGTGGTTGCCGTGGATCAAAGCCACGTCGTCGAACAGGAAAGGGCCGGTCAGCGCCGCCGCCATCGACGCGATCGCCGCGACCACCACCACGGCGACGAGCACGGAGAAACGCGGGCCGCGTGGCGCGACGGGTCGAGACGAGCCGGCGGAGGCACCGGGCTCGCACATCGTGGCAGTCATGCAGGAATGTACGGCCGGGGCGGCCTGGAGGATTGGGGGGTGGCGCGGAGGGGGGCGCGCCGACCGCCCCCGCCTCAGACCGCTCTTCGAAGCCCGGAAACCCGCGGCGGGGCCGCGCTGACCCCCTCCCCCCCCGCGACGCCCGACAGCAGGTACGGCGCGGGGGCGGCAGCGAGCTCGCCGGGCGCTTCGCGGGGAGCGACGAAAGCCCCCTGGGCCGCCTCGACGAAGGTGCGGAGCTTGGTCTTGGTTCTCTCCTCCAGCTGGCGAACGCGCTCGCGCGATACCCCGAAGCGCTCCGCCAGCTCGGCGAGGGTGAGCCGGTCGCCGGATTCCGCAGCGAGCCGCTGGTCGAGAATGTACCGCTCGCGGGCGTCGAGCAGGCGGCGCGCTCGCTCCACGAGCGAGCGCGCTCGTTCGACCTCGCGCTTTCTGGCAAGCGCCGAAGCGGGGTTCTCTCCCGTGCTCAGCTCGTCGTGAAGCGTGGTGTCCGCGGGCCCACGCGAGGCGTCCAGCGAGACCCCCCGATGGTCGAGGTGTTGTTGCAACTGCCGCGAGCGTTGCTCCGAGACCCCCAACCGCTCGGCGAGCTCGCGGGTCTGCTCGGATTGGGTCGTCGACGCCCGGCACCGCGCGCGCTCGCGCCGAATGCGAAAAAACATGCCCGAGCTCAGCGCCCCGCCTCCCGAAAGCTGGCTCCAGTTGCCCACCAACTCCCCCACGACGTACGCCCGTATCCAGTAGGCCGCATAGGTGGAGAAACGAACGGGGCGGGTCAGGTCGAAGCGTTGCATCGCTTTCATCAGCCCCACGTTGCCGGAGCTGACGAGATCTGCCAGCGACGTTTCGTAGCCGCGGTACCGCAGGGCGGTGAAGACGACGTGTCGGAGGTTGGCCCGCGCGAGCCGCTGCGCCGCGCTTCGATCGCCGAAGCGCTGAAAGCGCTCGAGACACTCGCGTTCTTCGGCAGTGGTCAGCTTCGGTGCGCGCCGGGCGCTGTCGATCAGGCGCCGCGTGTCGGAATCGATGTGCATGGCTCGTCGGGGGGTCGCGGAGCGCTCCACCGCGGAGCGTCCTGCGAGCAGTATCGAGCAACTTTGAACAGATTCAATCCTGATAATGAACAGATTTTAACTTCGTGGGGCCGGCCCGACGATTCACGAAAGTTGGTAACTTCACGAATTCCGAGCCGACTCACAGATTCTCTGAGACCAGGTCTTGAGGTCGGAAAACCTGTTCAACAGAAGGCAAGGCTCCGGCCCGCGCAGCGCTCCGGCGCCCCCCAACACCAGATCGATCCCGCGGCTCGCGAGCGCGGCCAGCGGCTCCAGCACCGTGCGAGGATCGGCCCGGTACCCCCGCGAGATGCTCATCACCACCGCGCGGGCCCGCTGGACCACCGCGGTGGAAAGCACATCCGAGACGGGCACGTCCACACCGAGGAAGACCACTCGCACGCCCGACAGGCACAGCACCCACGCGGCCATGTGCAGCCCGAGGCTGTGCCGCTCCCCCGGCGGCGTGGCGAGCACCGCGATCGGACGGGTACCGGCCGGTGCCTGATCGTTCATCGGGCTCCACTGATGGGAGAGGAACTCGACCACCCGCTCGCTGGCCAGGTGCTCCTGGGCGACCGTGACCTGCCCAGAAGCCCAGCGGCGGCCCACCTCGCACAGAAACGGAGCGAGAAAATCCTCGAGAAAGGCGATGACCGGGGTCTCGGCGGCCTGGCGCCGCATCTCCACGCCCAAATCCACAGCGCGCATGTCCGTGACCAAGCCCAGCCAATGAGCGATGCGAGCGGAAGCGGCGATGCGTTCCCCGGCGGCTGGCGATTCGGCATCGGAAACGAGCGATAGCAGCTCGTCGCTCGAGCGTGGAACCACCTCGGAAGCGCGCCTGCCGAGCGCCAGCGCGCGCACCACCAAACGCAGGCGCCCCACGGCCGCCGCCGGGTAGCGCCGGTGCCCGCCCTCGGCACGGGGCAAGGGCTCGGGGAAACCGTAGCGACGCTCCCACGTTCGCAGCGTTTCGGCGGGAACCCCGGTCGCCTGGGAGAGGGCGCCGATGCTCAGGCCGCTGCGCGGTGGGGTGTGAGCATTGGATTTCACGCCCCCTTCATAAACGGTTTGCCGCCCGCGTCCACCTGCTCGGGCGCCGACGACCCGGCGTGGGCGACGCTGCCGTGGGGCTCGGCGCGAGCGAGGCCTGGGCTCGGAGTCCGCGGCAGCAGGCTCGAAAAAGTCACTGTCGCTCCCTTGACGGAACAAGGCCCTCTCCTAAAGGGGGGTGGTGGAAGTCGCATGCGCCCAGGTCGCCCCCCACCGATCAGCGTCGCCCCCGGCCCGGGAAGGGGCGCCGAAGGGCTCGTTGCTGCTCGTCGGCGGCGGCCTGCAGAACGGCCTGATCGCGCTCGCACGGCTCAGCAGGCAGCCCGATGCCCAGGTTACGATCATCGAAAGAGAGCCGGCGTTCGGCGGCAACCACACCTGGTCGTTCCACGAGGGAGACGTGCGCCAGAGCTCGGCCGCCTGGTGGCGCGCGCTCGTTTCGCACACCTGGTCCGACTACGAGGTGCGCTTTTCGGGCTACCGCCGCATCGTGCCGCGACGCTACTTCGCCATCACCAGCGAGCGGTTCAACCGCGTGCTGAAACAAGCGCTCGAGCGCTCGCCGCGGGCCCGCGCGCTCCGGGGCGAAGTGTGCGCGGTGCGGCCGGGGGAGGTCACCACGCGCGCGGGCGAACGCCGCCGCGGCGCCCTCGTGGTGGACGCCCGGGGCCCCCGCGTGACGGATTCTCCCGAGCGGCAGCTCTACCAGAAGTTTCTCGGCTTCGAGGTCGAAGTCGGTGTGAGCCAGACGCCCGAGCGGCCCACCCTGATGGACGCCACGGTGCCGCAGCTGGACGCGGTAGCGGGCGAAGAAGGCCTGCGCTTCGTATACACGCTGCCCCTTTCGCCCGGGCGAGTCTTGATCGAGGACACCTACTACTCGACGAGCCCGCTCGTGGATCGCCGGCTGTGCGGCGCTCGCATCGCCGAATACGCCCGCCAGCGCGGAATGACCATCCATCGCGTGCTCCGAGAGGAGCACGGAGCGCTCCCCCTGCCTCTCGAGGTCGGCTCGCAGCCAATGCGCCCCGGTGTCCTGGTGGGAGGCTACCGAGGCGGCTGGTTTCACCCAACCACGGGCTATTCGGTGCCGGTCGCGCTGCGGCTCGCGGACACGATCGCAGCATCGCTCGGTGAATCGGAGGCGGAGCGAACCCGTCGCCTCGCAGCCTTGCAGGCCGAGCACCTCTCTCGCTGCGCGTACTACACGCTGCTCAATCGACTTCTGCTGAACGCCTTCGAGCCCAAACACCGAATCGAGGTGCTGGCGCGCTTCTACAGGCGGCCGCTACCCCTCATCGAACGATTCTACGCCCTGCAGACGTCTCGGCTAGATCACCTGCGAATCCTGCTGGGGGCCCCGCCGCGGGGCTTCTCCCTGCGCCGGTTCGCAGACACCAGGAGACACTCATGAACGACCCAAGCGCGGCGCGCAGCTCTGCCTCGCCGCTTGCCGAGCTGTTGCTCGCACACTTCTCCGACCCGGGTTCGCTGGATCTGCACGAAGACCTGCGCGCCGTTCCGCGGGCCGTGTGGGAGCAATCCCTCGCGGCCCCAGCGCTGGAGTTCCTACAGCGCCCGGGCAAGGGGCTGCGGGGTCGCCTGATGCAGCTCTGCTACGAGCTGTGTGGAGGTGCGGGGGCATGCCCGGAGCCCAGCGGGACCGTCTTGGAGATTCTGCACGCAGGCTCGCTGATCGTCGATGACGTGGAAGACGAGAGCCCCATGCGCCGGGGAGGACCCGCCCTCCACGTGCTCTACGGCAATGCCACGAGTATCAACGTCGGGAGCTGGATGTACTTCTGGGCCCTGCGGTTGCTCGAGCGCATCACCGTACCCGAGAGCACCAAGCTGAAGCTGTACCGGCGGACGCACACCGCCCTCTTGCGCTGCCACCAGGGGCAGGCGCTCGATCTGGGCGCGAGGATCGTGGACCTCGCCCAAGCTGACGTGAAAGACGTGGTCCTGGCGGCCACTGCACTCAAGACGGGTGGCCTCCTGGAGCTCGCGAGCAGCTACGGCGCGATCCTCGCGGGAGCCGGTAATGCAACCGTGCGCGACGTCGCCCGGTTCGGGCGCCGGGTGGGCACGGCGCTTCAAATGCTGGACGACCTCGGCGGGCTGCTGAGCGAATCTCGTTGCCACAAAGGGCACGAGGATCTCGTCCTCGGCCGCCCGACGTGGCCCTGGGCCTGGCTCTCGCGAGACATCTCGCCCGCGAGGTACCGAGCGCTCATCGAGGACGAGCGCCGGGTGCTGAAGGGGGAGCTGCACCCTGAGGGGCTCGCGCGCAACCTGCGCGCGAGCTTGCAGGGAGCAGGCCGGGTCCACGTGCGGCGCTACGTGGAAAGCACGTTTCGTCTCCTCGGCGAAGAGCAGGACCGCCCCGGTGCCCTCGACGAGCTGCGGAGCCTGGTCGCTGCGATGGAGAAGAGCTATGGCTGAACCCACGGAGAGTCGCGCCGCCATCATCGGCAGCGGCTTCGGAGGTTTGGCGGCTGCGATCCGGCTGCAGGCCGCGGGCCTTTCTTGCACACTCTTCGAGGCGCGAGACAAGCCCGGAGGTCGCGCCTACGTCTACGAGAAGGACGGGTTTCGCTTCGACGCGGGGCCGACCGTGATTACGGCTCCACACTGCCTGAGCGAGCTCTTCGAGGCGGCGGGGCGCAAGCTGGAGGATCACGTCAAGTTGCTACCCGTGGCGCCCTTCTATCGCCTGCTCTGGCCCGAGGGAAGCCGCTTCGACTACGACGGCGACGCCGGCCGACTGCAGGCACAGATCCGGCGCTTCAATCCACGAGACGTGGAAGGGTACCGCCGGTTTTGCGAGTACTCGCGACAAGTGTTTCACAAAGGCTACGAGGAGCTCGCTGCGCAGCCCTTCCTTCGCTTTCGCGACATGCTACGGGTCGCCCCCGACCTAGCGCGCCTCCGAGCGGATCGATCCGTATACTCGACGGTGGCTCGCTTCATCGAAGACGAGCGTCTGCGACAGGCCTTCAGCTTTCACTCCCTGCTGGTGGGCGGCAACCCGTTCGAGACCAGCTCGGTATACACCTTGATCCACTATCTCGAGCGCAACTGGGGCGTTTTCTTTCCCAAGGGCGGAACCGGCGCGCTCGTGCAGGCCCTCGCCACTCTGTTTCAAGAACTCGGTGGCGTGCTCCGGCTGCAGGCGCCGGTCGATCGCATCGAGCTCCGCCAGAGCCGAGGCGACCCCGTCCACCGCGTTCACAGTCGAGGAGAGGCGAGCGATTTCGACTTCGTGATTTCCAACGCAGATCTCCACCACACCTACGCCCGCCTGTACCGGGAGCAGCGTGCTGCCCAGCGCATGACGCGCCGGCTCGAGCGCCTCGACTGGTCCATGTCGCTGTTCGTCTTGTACTTCGGCGTGCGCGGGCACTACCCCGACGTGGCCCACCACACCGTGCTTTTCGGAGCACGCTACCGGGAGCTGCTCGACGAGATCTTCTCCGGCCCCGAGGTACCGCGAGATTTCAGCCTCTATCTGCATGCACCCGCGGCGACGGACGCCAGTCTGGCACCGCCAGGCCACTCCTCGCTGTACGTGCTCAGCCCGGTTCCCCACCTGGGCAACGCCCCGGTGAACTGGGAGGAGGTGGGGCCGCGCTATGCCTCGATGATTTTCGAGGTGTTGCAGCGGAGGGTGCTCCCGGATCTGCGAGAGCGCCTGGTGACCTCCTGCTTCATCACCCCAGAAACCTTCGAGCGGGACTTGCAGGCCTACCAGGGGTCCGCATTCTCAGTGGCCCCGAAGCTCACGCAGAGCGCGTGGTTCCGCCCCCACAACCGCGACGACGCGATTCCCGGCCTCTACCTCGTGGGCGCCGGCACGCACCCGGGCGCGGGGCTGCCGGGTGTCATCAACTCGGCAAAGGCTACGGCCAAGCTGGTGCTCGAGGACGAGCGCCGTCGCCGGGCGGCGTGAGGCAGGTGTGGACGACCGACGAAAAGCTTGCCGCGAAAGCCTCTCGCGCCACAGCAGGAGCTTTTGGCTCGCCTCCCTGCTCTTGTCGCCGCGGTGCCACGAGGACGCGGCCGCCGTGTACGCGTGGTGTCGGCGTGCCGACGACGCCATCGACGAGCCGGGGGGCGAAGATCCGCGAGACGCCTTGGTGCGGCTTCGCGCAGAGCTTCGTGCGATCTACGCAGGCGTGCCCACGACGGACCCCGTGCTGGGCGCGTTCCAGGAGGTCGCCCGGCGACGCCATATCCCGCCCGAATACCCTTTCGAGCTGCTCGACGGGATGGAGATGGATATCTCGGGCCACGAGTACCACCACTGGCAGGACACCCTGCTGTATTGCTACCGCGTGGCATCCACGGTGGGGCTGATGATGTGCCACGTGCTCGGCGTCAGTGACCCGCGCGCCTTGCGCCACGCTGCCGACCTCGGCGTCGCCATGCAGTTGACGAACATCTGCCGCGACGTTCGCGAGGATTGGGGGCGAGGCAGGATGTACCTTCCGAGCACTGCCCTCGCGCGGCACGGAGGCGCCGCGGAGCGGCCCAGAAGCGCCTTGGGGCTCGAGGTGCTCGGGGAGGAAGCGCTCGCCTCGACCGTGAAGCATGCCCTCGATCAGGCCGATCGCTACTACGCATCGGGTCGGCTCGGCTTGCGCTACCTTTCCTTGCGATGCGCGCTCTCGGTCGACCTGGCGAGGCGAGTATACGCCGCGATCGGCTCCCGCATCCGAGCCCGCAAATGCTCGGTGATGTTGCCTCGCGCCTTCGTCCCGCCGTGGCAAAAGGCCTGGTGCTTCCTGCTCTCGCTGCTCAGTGCTTCCTGGCGAGGGCTGCGCGGTCAGCACCGCGCCGAGCCCACCGATGACCTGCCTCTCTTCGGGAAGAATGTACGCCCGATTGCCACGTGAGCTCGCCGTGTACGTTGGCCGGATCCGGCAATTCGACCGGGTCGATTGGCTCGTGTACGTCGGATGGGTGGGACTGATGCTGGGGCTCCTCGCTGCGACGGGGGGATTTCTGGCCTTCGGCACGACGGTCGGCGTGAGCTTCCCCGCCGAAGCCTGGTGCGTCCCGGTGGGCGCGGCGATCTTCTCCTGGAGCATCGCGGTCGATACGATCGGGCATCGCACGGTCTACAAGCTGGAGATCAAGCTCGCCGAATCCCTCGTGCACGGTATCACGATCGGCTGCGGAGTGGCGTCGTGCGTACTGCTTTGTGCGGCTCACGCATTTTCGGGGGTGTGGGTGCCGGCCCTGGTGCTGACGCTTCTCTCGTTCTTCTACAGCGTCGTGGACGAAGTTTTTCACTGGAGGCGATACATGCGTCAGGCGTCCGATCCGGTCGAAATGTGGAGCCACGTCGGCATTCTCTTCGGCCACGGAACGATGATGCTCGGCTGGTGGGCTTGGTACTTCGCAGGGTATCCGGGCGTAGCGCAAACCCTGGCGGCGCTTCGAGATGCCTAGCAGTGGCCCGGCCTTCCGGCGGCCGTGGCGGCGGCCTGGCCTCGTTGGGGTGTGCCTGCTGGCGCTGGCCCTGGCGGGCCTCGCCGCCGCGCGAGCCCGCGGCGAATCGAAAACGCTTCGGCTCACGGTGCACATCAAGCAACTGCGCAGCGACCGAGGCCGACTGGCGGTGGCTCTCTTCACCGACCCACGCGACTTCCCCGATCAGAAGCGGGCCCTACGCGGAAAGCTGGTGCGGATCGTGCGGCGCCAGGCAACAGCCGTCTTCGCGGACCTGAGGCCGGGGACCTATGCCGTCGCCGTGCTTCACGACGAGAACGAAAACGGCAAGATGGACTTCAACTGGCTCGGAATGCCGCTCGAGGGGTACGGCTTTTCACGCGACGCGATGGGGCTTTTGGGTCCCCCCGCCTTCGAGGACGCCGCGCTGGCCGTCCGGGTCGACTCGAGCGCCGCCATACGAACGCGCTACTTCGAGCTCTGAGGAGAGCGGGACACGAAGGGCGGGACGCCGACGAGCTCCCCGACGATCTCGCGGAAGCGGGTGGCCGAGTCCAGCTGGCGAAGCTCGGCTCGAGCCCGCTCGGCGGCGCGGCGAAGTGTTTCGCTCTCGAGCGCGGCCATCACCTGGGCTCGAAGATCCCCGCTCTGGGCATTGCGCGCGGGGAGGTACACCGATGCACCCGTGCGCGCCATGGCCTGACAAGCCAGGAATTGATCCAAGTTCGAGGGCAAGCCGAAGACGGGTGTGCCCTGGGCCAGGGCTTGGTAGCCCGTGGTGCTGCCTCCGTTGGAGATCACCAGCCGCGCCAGCGCCGCGGCGCGGCTGCCCGGCACGAACGGGGCGACCGTGAAGTTCGCCGGCAGCTCGCCGTGACCCTCGCGCCCCGCCATCGAGAGCAGCACGCGCACCGGCAGCCCGCCGAGCGCTTGGGCGAGCGGCTCGAGAGCTCGCCACTTCCCGGAAGAGCCCAGCGTCGCGTAGACCAGGGGATCGCCCGGTGGGCCGCGCAAGCTCGGTATCGGGACCGACGGCTCCCAATCCACCACGCCGAGGTAGCGATGAGCTTCGGGAGCGCCCCGCACCGGGACGATGTAGGGGTGATCCGCGTAGAGTGTGAGATCTCCATGGCACAAGACCTCGGGCAAGCTGTGCAGCGGCTTCAGCCCCAACGAGCGCCGCAGGGCGTTCAGCGGAGCCGTGAAGTGGCGGAAGACATGGGCAATGGCCTGGGGAAAATGCTTCGCCGAAAGCCGCTCCCCCAGCACGCGAATGACGAAGTGGTCCGGAAGTGGCCACCCCTCGGGCCGTTCGGCATGCGGGCTCCAGTACGCGTTGATCAGGGTCGCGCAGGGCACGCCCAGCGTCTCCGCCGTCGTCGAGAGTGTCCAGCGGAAGTCGCCGACGCACAGCGCTGGCTCGACGCCGACGATCAGCTCGCGCTCGGCCTCGAAGTAGCGCCGCAAAATCCTCGGACCGTAGAGGCGTCGACCACTTTCCAGCAAACGCTCCACGCGGGCGGGAGAAAGCGTTTCCAGATGGTGGCGGCGAAAACCGGTCTGGGCAAAAATCAACTCGGAGAAGGCCCCGCTGGCGAAATGAACCTCGTACCGTGTCGGATCGAGCGCCTGCGCCAGCTTCACCAGCCGCACCACCTGCGCGCTGGTAATGCTCTCCGCGACGAATAGGACGCGCTTGCGCTTCAAGCCGGAGCTCCGCGGTGAAAACGCGACGGCGCGCCGTCGCCTCGGTCGAAGGCGACTCGGGCCGCGCGAGAGCACCCAACCGGTCGCCCGAGGCCTCGGCACTCCGCGAAACGCTCGTCAAACGAGAGGATCGGGCACCTTCCGGGGCGCGGGCACGGGGCGCGTCGCCCTCGCGACGCCGTGCCTCGGCGATTCGCTGGGGCCATCGGAGAAGTTGCCGCTCGAGCGCGAGCCAATCCAACCTCGACCCTGGCGACGTGACACCGCGGCGGCCTCACGCCGAGCCCCGGCACGAGCGAAATCGTGCCGGGTTGCGGCCGCCCCCTTCGCGTGAGGGCCAGCGCGACGCGACCCGAGCGCCGCGCCATGCTGGCAATCTGCCCTCGCACGGGCTCCCACCCCCTCTCACGCCCGGAGGCCGGCTCGGGCGCTTCGCCGGCGCTGTCCTTCTTCGGCCGAAACCCGCGCCGTCGCCGCTCGATCACGGATCCGTGTATGGCACCGAAACCCCGCGACTTGAAGGGGGACGCGGCGCAGAGAGCGCGGCAGGCGTGCCGAGCCCCGGGCGTCACGCCAGCGTGGCAGCGTGGCTCGACCGCCGCTCCCGTTTCAGACCTCCGTTTCAGTATCGCGGCGCAACGACCGCAGCGACGGAAAGATCACGAAGCAAGACGCTTTCGCCCTAGGCTGGAGGCTGGGGCTGGTCGCTTGCGACCAAAGGACTGCTCGCGGACGTCGCGGCAGAGAGATCGGAGGGGACTCATGACTTGTAAGTGGCGCGTGCTCGCTGCCTGTACGGCAGCGTGGGCAGTTTCCAATCCAGCCGAAGGGCGCTGCCCGAGCCTGCGGCACCCGACTGCGATGCCCGGCGAGGGAGAGCTGCAGGAGCCGGAGCTTCCGTGTGAAGGCCTTCCCATCATCTACGCGGCGGCGGGTCGCCCCACCTGGGGCACACCGGGAGACGACTGCATCATCGGCACCAGCGGCCGCGACTACATCGACGGCGGCGCGGGAAACGACCGAATCTTCGGCCTTGGCGGCGACGACGTGCTGCTCGGAGGGCGAGGGGACGATCTGATCCTGGGCGGCCGAGGCGATGACGAGATCGACGGCGAGCGGGGAGACGACTACCTCGTTGGCGGCAAGGGAGACGACGACATCGCCGGTGGGTCGGGAGACGATTCGCTGGAGGGCAACGAGGGCTTCGACCTGCTCTCCGCAGAGCGCGGCGACGACCTCGCCGACGGGGGTCCGGGGCGTGACACGGTGCTCGGCGGGCCGGGCGCGGACATCCTGCGCGGCGGGGCGGGCGACGATTTCGAAATCGACGGCGGCCCCGGGCCAGACGCCTTGTTCGGGGACGCGGGGGACGACTACATGAGCGGCGGAGAGGGGGACGACTACCTCGACGGCCGCGAGGGCCACGACAGCCTCCGCGGCGACGCGGGGAAGGACGAGATGGTCGGCGGCCCCGGCTGGGATACGCTCGATGGCGGCCCAGGTCGCGACCTGTGCAACGAGTCCAAGGGGGCGACTCACGGCTGCGAAGCGACGAGCTACGCTCGAGGGTCCATCGTCGTGGCCAACCGCGCGGGCCGCAGCCTCAGCGTGATCGACGTGCGGACGGACGCGGTGGTGCGAACCGTGCCCATGCCGGACGACGGCGAGCCCATGTACCTTTCGTACTCACCGCAGAGCTCCTGGCTGTTCGTTGCCGACCGGCAGAACAGCCGCGCGGTCGTGTTCGACGCGCGCGACCTCAGCCTCGTCACGACGGTCCCGTTGGGTGCGGGCGTCTTCCACTGCTGGATTGACCGAACCGAGGGGCAGCTGTGGGTCACCAACGACATCGACGACACGGTCTCCGTGATCGACACCCGCAAGCTGCAGGTCACCGAAACGGTGCCCATGCCAGCCGATCTGACGGCGGAGGGCTACCTTCCGCACGACGTGAACCTGGACCGATTGGGCGATGGCGCCTACGTCTCGCTGATCGGTGGCGCGCAAGGCGGCGTGGTTCTTCGCTACTCCTCCAAGACGTTCGAGGAGCAGGCGCGCCGCATTCTGGGCGGCGATCCCCACCTGAGCCTACGCCGGGAAGTCCCCGATGGGCTGTACGTCAATTCCCAAGAATCAGGTCTCGTGCGCCTGGTCGACAGAATCAGCCTCGCGGACCGCGTCCCCCCGCTTTCCGTCGACAGCGCACATGGCACCGCGATGAACACGGAGTACGAATCGCGCTTCGTCTACACCACGAACATCGCCTCCGGCGGAGTCGGCGGGCTCGTGACGATCGACTCGAGGACGCACACCATTGCGGGCGTGACCGATACGCCTTTCGCCGTGCCACACAACATCGTGCTCGATCCGAGCGCCGCGAAACTCTACGTCTCGCACTCCGGAGGCGGCGCGGATCAGGTATCCATCTACACCGTCGACGCCGATACGGGCCTTCCTACCCCGGCTGGGTCCGTGACCGTGGGGTTGAACCCGTTCGGGCTCACCCACGTACCCTTCGAGTTCGCAGACGAGGAGCACCCCCACTTCAGGCGCCGCCCCCGGCGCTGAAGAGAACGGGGGCGGGGCGTATCGCCGGACCTCTCGAAAGGAGCGGGACCGGGCCCCACGCCACCGCGGCCGGCTCGACCCGAGCCGCCGCCGAGCATGCCCCGCGAGAGCGCGCTCGCACGAGCCTGCCCCGCGGCGAGATCTCCCTCGGGCGAGCCTCACCCCGGGCAAGCCAGCGTCGGGACGCTCGACGCCGAGGGCCCCTCGCTCGCGGCGGCGGGAGCGAGGCGGGGGGGCCGGGCGGTTCCGGCACTC
The DNA here is from genome assembly GCA_050299315.1 of Polyangiaceae bacterium. Lineage (GTDB taxonomy): Bacteria > Myxococcota_A > Polyangia > Polyangiales > Polyangiaceae > SZUA-265. Next base: position 11,724 of record JBNKVS010000031.1, on the reverse strand, counting down.
CGGGCCAATGAGCCGGACCAAGCCCTCCCGCCAAGCCGACGTTCCGTGACCGAGACGACTTTGCGCGCCTCCTTTGCCGAATCGACCCCGACCACCCCTCCAACGCCCTCGCCGCTGCAAGCTCGGACCTCGCGGGAACGGGCCGGGCGTACACAGCTCCCAGGGGGCCTGGTACAAGTGAGCGATCAGGGCTGGACCGATGCTGGCATCGACCGGCTCTTTGGCGAAGGGAATCGACATGACGACTGAGAGCAAATGTCCGCTAAAACATGCGGCGGGTGGCGCCGGCACTTCGAATCGCGACTGGTGGCCGAACCAGCTGCGGCTCGACTTGCTGCATCAACACTCCTCGAAGTCCAACCCCATGGGGGAACTCTTCGACTACGCCAAGCAGTTCGCTTCGCTCGACTTCGCCGCGCTGAAAGCGGACCTGGCCGCCACCATGACGGACTCTCAGGACTACTGGCCCGCGGACTTCGGCCACTACGGCCCACTGTTCGTCCGAATGGCCTGGCACAGCGCGGGGACGTATCGCACGGGCGACGGGCGCGGCGGCGGCGGGCGAGGCCAGCAGCGCTTCGCCCCGCTCGACAGTTGGCCGGACAACGTGAGCCTCGACAAGGCGCGGCGGCTGCTTTGGCCGATCAAACAGAAATACGGCAGCAGGATTTCCTGGGCCGATCTGATGATCCTCGCGGGCAACGTCGCGCTGGAAACGATGGGGCTGGAGACTTTCGGGTTCGGTGGGGGCCGAGCCGACGTGTGGGAGCCCGATCAGGACGTCTACTGGGGCGAGGAGAAGACCTGGCTCGGCGCACAGCAGCGATACTCGGGCGAGCGCGACCTGGAAAACCCGCTCGCCGCCGTGCAGATGGGGCTGATCTACGTCAACCCGGAGGGGCCCGACGGCAATCCCGACCCGGTCGCGGCGGCGGCGGACATTCGAGAGACCTTCGCACGCATGGCCATGAACGACGAAGAGACGGTCGCGCTCATCGCCGGTGGGCACACGTTCGGCAAGACCCACGGCGCGGCCCCGGCTTCGAACTTGGGGGCGGACCCGGAAACCGCAGGGCTCGAGGAGCAGGGCCTGGGGTGGAAGAATGCCTTTGGCACCGGCGCGGCGGCAGACGCGATCACGAGCGGACTGGAGGTTACCTGGACGACGACGCCAACCCAATGGAGCAATGATTTCCTCGAGCACCTGTTCGGCTACGAGTGGGAGCTTTCGAAGAGCCCGGCCGGTGCGCAACAGTGGAGGCCCAAAGGCGGCGCGGGTGCGGGCAGCGTTCCGCACGCTCACGATCCCGAAAAACGCATCGCTCCCTCCATGCTGACGACGGATCTCTCGCTTCGCTTCGACCCGGAGTACGAAAAGATCGCGCGGCGGTTTTTGAACGACCCAGAGGAATTCGCCAATACCTTCTCGCGAGCCTGGTTCAAGCTCACCCATCGCGACATGGGTCCTCGAGTGCTCTACCTGGGGCCCGAGGTCCCCGCCGAAGAGCTTCTGTGGCAAGACCCGATCCCGGCCGTGGATCACCCGCTGATCGACGCGGCGGACCGGGCCTCCCTCGCCGCGGAGATCCTGAGCTCGGGGCTTTCCGTCTCCCAGCTCGTCGCCACCGCCTGGGCCGCGGCGTCGACCTTCCGCGGGTCGGACAAGCGGGGAGGCGCGAACGGCGGCCGCTTGCGCCTCTCGCCACAGAAGGACTGGGAGGTGAATCAACCGAAGCAATTGGCCAAAGTGCTCGACTCGCTCCAGGCCATCCAGAGCGCGTTCAACGAAGCGCAGTCCGGCGGCAAGAAGGTCTCCCTCGCCGATCTAATCGTCCTGGGGGGCTGCGCGGCGGTCGAACGGGCGGTGAAGAATGCTGGCCTGGACCTGAAGGTTCCGTTCACCCCCGGCAGGATGGACGCTGCGCAGGAGCAGACGGACGCGGAGTCTTTCGCGGTTCTGGAGCCGATCGCCGACGGCTTCCGCAACTATCATCGCGACAGCACGCGCGACTCGGCCGAGCATTTGCTGATCGACAGAGCCCAGCTGCTCACGCTGACGGCGCCCGAGATGACCGTATTGGTCGGAGGCTTGCGCGTCCTCGGCGCAAATTTCGAGCAATCACCGGCCGGAGTCTTCACCCACCGGCCCGAGGCGCTGACGAACGATTTCTTCGTCAACCTGCTGGACATGAGCACGCGGTGGGAACCGGCCAAGGGCGGGCAGGGCCTGTTCGAAGGGCGGGATCGCAAGACGGGCGCGCGCAAGTGGACGGCCACGCGCGTCGACCTCGTCTTCGGGGCGAACTCTCAGTTGCGAGCGCTTTCGGAGGTGTACGCCAGCGCCGACGCCGCGAGCAAGCTGGCCCAGGACTTCATCGCGGCGTGGAGCAAGGTGATGAATCTCGATCGCTTCGACGTGTGAAGAGCAGCCGCCACGTCGGCGCCCGCCAGGGCGCCCACGTGGCCCGCGTCGCTTCGGCCGGCAGCGCGCTTCCCCACCCCGGCTCAGCGCACCTCGAGTAGGCAGGCCTGCACGTGGACACCCAGGCCCAGACCGACGAGCAGAAGGTAGGGCGTCTGCACCTCGCCGAGGCGAACGCTCAGTGTGACGGGCAGCGAAGCGAGCGTCATGTTGCCGAGCTCCTCGAGCGTGTCGCTAACGGCGTGCGGCGCGATCCGGTCGGCCCACGCGTCGAGCAAGAGCCGGCTCGCCTGGTGCCCCATCAGGGTCACTTGCTTCGAGGGCACACCGTGGCGCCGGAGCAGCTCCGCCCCCAGCTCGCCCGGCTCGCGTGTGCCCCAGGAAAGGAAATGTCGGTGGCTCTCCTCGCTCATGTGAAACGCCGGAGCGGTCAGCTCTCCCGGAGCCTGCTGCGTCGCGGGCCGAGAGCCACGATGCGGTGTCATGCGAAGGGTTCCGTAGAGCGCCGGAGCGACCTTCACTTCGTGGCCGACCACTCGCAGCCGCCGCCGGGCATTTGGCAGGATGCGCGGCGCCAGCACGGCGGCACCGGCGCCATCTCCAATCGAAAGCGCGACCGGATCCGTGTAGCTCACGTTCTGCGTCCAGCGGCAGCCGCACGCGACGAGCGCCACACCTCGAGCCACGGCGAAGCTCGAAAGCCTCAACCCGCTGAGGAAGCTCGTGAACTCGTCCGCGATGGGGTAGCAGCCAGCGCGCTCACTCAGCCCGACCAGCCCGTGCACGGCATACAGCTCGTTGGGTGCGGTGAACTCGCTCACGGAGGCGTTGCCGAACAGCGCCGAGACATCCTCGGGCGAGACCCCGGCTTCGGAAAGCGCCTGCCGGCACGCCTGCGCCATCAGCCCCGCCAGAGAGGCCTCGGCGCCGAGCACTCGCCGCTCTCGATACCCGTGGAAGAGCTCCGCGAAACGATCCTGCCGCAGCGGCTCGAAGCAGGGATCGTCATTCTTCCGGACCGCGCCCGGGATCGCGTGCCCGAGCCCGACGATGAACCCGTGCTCTGCCGCGCCCTTCACCACGCCACCACCCGCCACCACGTAGCCATCCCGCGGGGCGACGCTTTCGGGCAGCCGACAGGCCCCTGCCAGGGACGCATCACCCCGCCTGCTTTCCAACCCCTTGCCGGGTCAGCCCGCGGTTTCTCTGTCCCGTGGGCGCCTTCTCCTCGGGGTCGATCCACACGTCCACCACGAACGGGCCGCGCCCTTGCATGGACCACGAGAGGGCCTCCTCGAGCTCACCCTCGTGCCGGACCCGAACGCCCCGGGCGCCCATGGCCTCCGCGATCTGCACGAAATCACACCGCACGAAGTCGGTTTCGAAGGGCCGCCAGCCAACGGACTCCATCCCCTGGGCGATCATGCGGTAGCCGGCGTCGTTGAGAATGATCCAGGTCACGTCGATCCCGTAGGTGGCCGCGGTGTTGATCTCGTTCTGCATGAGCATCGCCCCATCCCCGACGATCGCCACCGCGCGCTGCTCCGAGGCCAGCGCGGCCCCCAACACACCAGCGACCGCCTGCCCCATGGAACCGAAGCCCGTGCTCACTCGATAGCGCAGGGGTCGATCGAACTGCAGCCAGTGCGTTCCGAAGGCAAACGCATTGCCGGCTTCCGTCATCACGATCGACGACGTGCGCTCGACGACCTCTCGTTGAACGGCGTGCATCAACGCGCTGGGGCGCACGAGCTCGTACGTCGACGGGCCGCGCGCGGCGCCGTTTGCGCCGCCGGGGCGATTCGACGGGGGCGGCCACGCGCCGCCGCCCCCTCCGCTCGGGGGTGCGGCGCCACGCTTCACCTGCCGAGCCGAAAGGCGATCCAGCAGGGCGCGCAGGAACCGCCCAATTTCGCTGCAGACCCCCATCGTCCGGGCGCTCGGGTATGCGGCTCCGAACGCGGCAGGATCCAGGTCCACGTGCACGAACGCCTCGGAAGGGCTCAGCTCCGGCAGCCAAAACGAGGTCATCTCGCCGAGCCGGGTCCCGAGAACCAACACGTGCTCGGGCCGGGACGCCACCAGAGAGTCCACCACCCGAGAGTGCCCTCCGAGCCCGGTGACCCCCAAATAAGCGGGGTGCGACTCGGGAAAGGTGCCCTTGGCCCTCGGCGAGGCCATCACTCGAGCGCCCGTCAGGTCCACCAGGCGGCGCACCTCGGCAGCGGCATGACGAGCGCCGAACCCGAGCCAGATGGCGAACCGACCACGCTCGACGATCTCGACCACGCGATCGAGCAACTCCGGGCCGCAAGCCGCCGGCTCGAGCTCGACCGAGCCCTCGAAGCCGGAGGGCGCGACGGGTGCCGCCTGCACGGCCAGTGGAACGCCCAAATGCGCGACGAACCCACCCGGCTGCTGCACGCCGCGCGCCAGCACCAGCGCCGTCGACCGCAGCTCCGCGGGGCTTTCGAGAATCGCCGCGTGGTGAAACACAGCGCCCGCGCTGTAGACGCCGGGGAGCTCCGGCGCTCTCGAGCTGGTTTCCTGAAACGCATAGCGCCCCCTCAGCTCCCCTGAGGTGTGCCCCGAGAGGAAGAGCACCTTCGCTCCCTCGCAGCGAGCGGCGAGCATGCCCGTATAGGAGTTGCTCAGACCGGGCCCCGTGGTGACGACGACGACCGTGAGCCGGCCACTCGCGAGCGAAGCCTCGATCGCGCCGAAGGCGGCCCCCGATTCGTGCCGACAGTGCATCAGACGGATGGAGCTGTCCGCCAGCGCCCGACACAGCGGACCGATTCCCCCGCCAAAGATCCCGAACGCGTGCTGCACCCCGAGCTGCTCGAGCTGCTGGACCAACTGCGCGGCCACGTTCGGCGGCGCGGGCGCCGGGCCCGCCTTGGGCACGACCAGGCTGTGCATCGGACCGTGCGCCTCGCCCCGCTCTTCGGACGGGTCTGGCTCGACCCGGGAGGTCTCCTTCACGCCGACTTCGCTCCCCGGAGGCTGGCTCCCCGTGCCACCACCTCCGACTCCATCTTGCCCTCAGCGACGCGAACGCCGGGCTCCGCCGACATCACCTCTGCAACGTAGGCCTCGAGCGGCTCCACGTGCTCCCGCTCGACCCATTCCCCGGCCAGATCCTCCAGAACGTGATGCTCGCTCACCATCTCGCCGTCGAAATAGTGGCGAACCACCGGGTGAAGGAACTGGCTCTGCGCGGCGCGATCGATGTCGCTGCGGTGCACGCGGCTGATTCGAAATGGATCGACGGCTTTCTGCGTGCCGTACTCGAGCGTGACCACCAGCCAGCGCCCCTCGCTCGCCCGCCCTTCGAGGGCGAAATCCACGGGGAGCTCCTCGTAATACTCGGCTCGGCCCATGCCCGCGTCGATCTCGACGACGTCCGCCAGAAACCCCGGCTGCTGCCACAACGCCGACGAGCGATTGATTCGATCCAGCATCGCCTCGGCGACGGCCGCGGGCGTGGCGGGCGTCGAACGCGAAGGCCATCGCGTACCGTGGTAGCGCTCCTCGAGCATCCTCACGAGCGCTCGGGTATTGTACCGGAACCCGTGAATGAATGCGGACATGTACCGCCTGTAATCCCGAGTCTGAGTCAGCACGCCCGCGAAGAACAGGCCCGGCACGTTGGGTGATTCCCACTGGGAGCTCATCAGCGGCAGCCGGCCGCAACCCCTGAGCGCCGGGCGGCACGAATCGCCGAAGGGTTCGGTCGAGAATCGAAAGCCGGTACAGAAAATCACGCGATCGTAGCGGAGCATCTCGACCTCTCCGTGGGCGTGGGCGTACCGGAAGGTCGCGACGAACTCGCTGCCCTCGCGCTCGATGCCGACAATCTCCGCATCCAACACGGCGTTTTGCGACTTGAGCTGGTAGGTATCCAGGAAATCGTTGTTGACGGCTCTCAGGTGACCCACGTAGTGGCTGCGCCAGGCCATCTCCAGGGGCTCGGGGCTCGCGACGTGAATCGAGCGCGCCTTTTCAATCAGGTGGTTTGCCGTCTCGAAGCCGGAGTTGCCCTTGCCTACGACCAACACTCGTTGGTTGGTGAAATCCTCGGCGTCCACTGAAACAGAGGCGTACGAGTCACAAAGCTCTGCCCCCGGGATGCTCGGGCGCCACTCTTCGGAGACCCCCGAGGCCACGATCAGCCGATCGCACGTGAGCACGCGACCGTCTCGCGCAGTGAGTCGAAACCGACCCGGAGCGGAGGCGGGAGCAACCTCCCGCTCGATGCTCACCGCGTCGAAACCGTACGCCACCTCGATTTCATGCCTTCGAACGTACTCGGCGAGGTACTGAAGGAGGTCCTCCGCCGCGGGGAAGTACCGCTCGGAAAACTCCGAGAACAGCGGACCACACTCCTCGGACAGGAGCGAGTTCCAGTCCCAGCGCAGATTCCGCTCCGGATCTTCGTAGCCCGTGTGGACCTTGTTGATCGAGATGAGCTTCCGATGCCGGGGAAACGCGCGAAAGAATTCCCCCGGCGCACTACCACGCTCGACAATCCAGTAGCCCAGACCGACCCGCCCCAAATAGTACGCGAGCTGCACGCCCGCAGGGCCCGCACCGACGATTCCATACGTGGCGTGGCCGCAAGCCACAGCACTGCCCTCTCCAGTGGACATCCAACTCCTCCCCGGGTCGCAGATGAAACGCGTTCCAGATCACAGCGACCCCGGACGGGCCACTTTTGCATAACGGACTATGATACTTCGGCGCTGACTGTGCAACATGGGAGGCGGGGTGTGCAAGCCGCAGATTCGATCCGTGCAACACTTTGTACTCAGCGCGATCGAGTGTTGCTTGCTGAACCGCTCCGCTGTGGATGACTGGGGCGCGTGTCAGCTCGGTGCCGACGGAGCGGAGCAACCAATACGCTGCGGCACGCGTTGCACGAGCGATGGCTCGGCCGCGCTAGCCACCCATGGCCACTCATACGCCGAGCCACGGCGCGACACTTTCGACTTGGCCCAGCCGATCGCGGCGGGGGCTCCTTTCGGCGTGAGGACGTCGCCCCGGCGAACGGCTGAGGGCGCTGCTCGACCGAGCAACGGCCCGGGGCTGCCCACTCGTGGGTCGCTGATCGCGCGACTCATTCGAGCGTGAAACGTCGGGGGGGGCGTCTGCCAGGCCTTTCCCGCGGGGCAGGATTCGCGCTTTCTGGCCCGCTCAGCTCGCTCGCGAAACGCTCGCGCCGACGCCGCGGAGGTATCGATGCCGAAGCTCGTCGACGGCAACGGGCAGGCCCGGCAGCCCCTCCGGCATCTGGTTGGCTAGCCACAACGAGGCGGCGCGCGTCGAAGAAAACACCTGGTGTGGAGCCTTGTGACGACTCATCAGCATCATGCCCGTCATCACCGCGCGCACGCCCGAAGCGCGAAAGCCGGACCCCTCCCGCACCAGGCCGAGCCCGGCGCAGCCGGGGAGCACATCCGGCATGGCGCCGAGCGCTTTGCGAACCTCCGCCGAGGGCGGAGCCGACCGCGCCGGCACGATGATCAGCGTGCACGTTGGCCCCGCCGTGGTCGTCGCGTAGGAGCGTGCGAGGGACAGCGCTCGACGAGCTCCCTCGAGCGGCGTGCCACGCTCCCACAGTTGAATGAGCACGGGCCCGAACTTCGCCAGAGCGTACTCGGGCGTCACGTGTGAGATGACCAGCGAAAAAGCGGCGGTCGCCATGTCTGCATGCACGGAAAGCAATGAGCAGGCTGAAGAAAATTCTTGCGCATCGCGCGAAGATCTTCGTCGAGGGCAGCGATCCACGCGGCGCGCAACCGGCAGGTGCGTTTCACTTCGGCACACTGCCCGGGGCGTGCGCGGGGGCCCCGCCGCCCGCCGGAAGGCGGCCGCGGGACCGCAGGGCCGCCCCGATCCGCTCGCCGCGCGCGGGCTCGCGCCGGCCTGCGCGCCCGGGCGCCCCGTGGCCGACCGCAGCGGGCGAGCCGGGGCGTGTCCTGCGCCCGATCGTCGCGCAATTGCGCGGGGGGAGCGCCGCGCTCGGTGCGAGAGCGCTCTCAGCGATGTAGGCTGCGCGCGTGAAGCTCGATGACGACGCGCGCCAGAAGGCCGAGGGCCACATCCGCTCCCTGCTGAGGCTGATCGGGGACGACCCCGAACGCGAGGGGCTGCTGGAAACGCCGGCCCGCTACGTGCGGGCGATGCAGGAGCATTTCGCAGGCTACGACCAGGACCCCGCCGAGCACCTGGAGCGGACCTTCGAAGAGGTACAAGGCTACGACGAGCTCGTGCTCGTGACGGACATCGAAGTCTACAGCCACTGCGAGCACCACGTGGTGCCCTTCGTGGGCAAAGCACACGTCGGCTATATTCCCAACGGCAGAGTCGTCGGGCTGTCGAAGCTGGCGCGCGTCGTCGACGTTTTCGCCAAGCGCCTGCAGGTGCAGGAGAAGCTCACGGTTCAGATCGCGCAGGCCATCGAGGAGAGCCTCGCCCCCCAGGGCGTGGCGGTCGTGCTGCAGTGCCAGCACTTCTGCATGTGTTATCGGGGCATCAAGAAGCACGGGTCGTGGACGACCACCAGCCGGCTGCGCGGGATTTTTCTGAACGACTCGGCGGCTCGGATGGAGCTGTTGACCTTGCTCGGGCTCCGGCGCGAGATCGGCGGGTGACCTCGCGCGCGGCTCGCTCGAGCCACCTCAGCCGGCTGGCTCCCGGATCGGCGCCGAGCAAGCTCGAGACCTCCCCCGCGGAGAGCTCCTGGGACAGCAGCAGGTGGTTGCCCACTCGGATCACGTCCCCGGCGAGCAGCTTGCGGGGCGCCTCGATACGCTCTCGATTGACGAACGTCCCGTTGCGCCTTTCGAGGTCGACGAGCTGGTAGCCCCCCTCGATGGGCTCGAGCTGCGCGTGGCGTCGCGACAGACGTCCGTCGCTCGAGTCCAGCCGCGGCCCGCCCTCGCCCGCTCGACCCAGCGGGCAGCTCGCGCCCGGCTCGAGCACGCGCCCGTGGCCCTGGACGCCGCTCGGCCCAAAAATCACGAGGATCCGGCGCACGACGCTCTCTGCGCGATTCCCGCGAGATGGCGCCGTGGTCGTGCCGATCGTCACACTGTTGAGTTTCACGAGGGGCTCGATCCGGGGTACGAAGAGCAGTCGAGGGCTAAGGACACAGGCCTCAATTAACTATCCATCTTCTGGTAGTTGTGATTTAGGCGACGGGTGCGACGCGACTTGGAGCTGGAGGCAACGCTGGTAGAGAAATTTGCGGCCGTGTCGGGTATGCTCGACGAGCGGGGTCGGCGATTGTGGGCAGCGGCAGAGTCGCGCGCCATTGGATATGGGGGCGATGCCCTCGTGTCAGCAGCGACCGGACTGTCGCGAGTGACGATTCGGAAGGGACGCTCGGAAATCACGGCGGGGGTGGTGTCGACTGGTCGCGTTCGTCGGCCGGGTGCCGGTAGACCGCACTTGCAGACGACTCAACCTGGGTTGGAGGAAGCATTGGAGCGACTGGTCGATCCGGTCACGCGTGGGGATCCGATGTCACCTCTGCGATGGACGTGCAAGAGCCGAGCGAAACTCGCAGCCGCCCTGACGAAGGAGGGCTGGACGGTCAGCTCCACCTCGGTGGGGCGCTTGCTCAACCGACTGGGCTACCGACTTCAAGCAGTTCGCAAGAAGACCGAGGGGACCGGCCAGCATCCCGACCGCAACGCGCAGTTCGAGCACATCAATGCTACCGCCGATGCGTACCTGTCTGGCGGCGAGCCCGTGATCTCCGTCGACACGAAAAGGAAGGAACTCGTGAGCAATTTCAAGAACAGCGGGCGCGAATGGCACCCCAAAGGGACTCCTGAAGCCGTGCTCGTTCACGACTTTCCTCAAGATTCCATCGGCAAGGCCGTCCCGTACGGAGTCTACGACATGGCTCGCGACGAGGCATGGGTCAACGTCGGCAAGTCCCACGACACGCCTCAGTTCGCCGTGGCATCGATCCGTCGGTGGTGGGGCTCGATGGGCAAGCATGCGTATCCAGACGCCTCTTCGTTGTACATCACCGCTGACGCCGGAGGCAGCAATGGGTATCGATCTCGCTCGTGGAAGCACGAGTTGCAGAAGTTTGCCGACGCGGAAAACCTGAGAGTGCGGGTGAGCCATTTCCCACCGGGCACGAGCAAGTGGAACAAGATCGAACACCGCTTGTTCTGCCACATCACCCAGAATTGGCGAGGCAAGCCGCTGCGCTCCTTCGAGACGATCGTTGACCTCATCGGCAACACGCGCACCACCAAGGGCCTACGAGTCAAGGCGAAGCTGGACAAGAGAACCTACAAGAAGGCGGTGGTCGTCACGAAACAGCAGATGGAAGCCCTCGAACTGCACCGAGACGCCTTCCATGGCGAGTGGAACTACGAGCTGCATCCGCGGGCGCAGTTGGATATATAAATTCGATCACTCTCCTAAGTGGCCGTCCTTGAGAAGCGACAATTTGTTTTTCGCGCTCGTGCAGGCAGACCACGACAAGGTGATTGAGCATCAGTGATCATTTAACGGACGCACGTCCGGCGCGGCCCTTGCGCGGAGCGCCGGGTGTCACGCGCCATCCGCGCATCTGATCGAGAATCGAGGGACGCCGGCGCCAGTTGGGATCTGTCTCGTGATTGAGGAGTGACGCGATGTGCTCCCACTCCTTGTCCGCAGCCTTTCCGCGTAGCTCGAGGGCGCGGGCGACCGAGCCCGCAGCGATGCCGAGCATTCTTGCGACCCCCTGAGCGTGAATCGGTGGCTTCTTTCGCTCGGCACCCTTGCGTGGCGGGGGGACCTCCGAGAGTCGATGACGATGGGTCAACAGGCACACCAGCATCGACGCGACGATCGAAGCGTAAACCAGCGCTCGCACCGCCGGCCCGGTTCGCGCACCGACCTGATCGAGACGGTGGCAGGACTTGTCGAGCTTGTTGTCGAGCTCGATTTCCCACCGGATGCGATACAGGTCGCAGACGGTTCGTGGGGCCACTTTGGGCGCCAGGTTCCTCCTTTGTCTTCGCAAACAAGGAGGTCGCCCCCTCTGGACTTGATGGTCAAGCTCCGTGAGGGGGCGGTTGCTTTTCCCTCTCGAAGTCCGTGCTCTGGGCTACGCTGCCGCCGCCTGATCTACGCGCTCAGGGTCACGCGTGTCGACGGCCACGTAAAACCGTAGGGATCTGACGCGCTCCCGCCTGTGCCCGACAACTGGGCCGAGGAGTCCGGACGTCGCTACGGTTCGCTCACGGACCAGAAAAGACGATGGCCCGAGGTTCCCGCCTCGAGCCATC